>JBFMGT010000007.1:0-286621 GCA_040752555.1 Actinomycetota bacterium
CGAACCCCACACCGACGGTGAACACCAGCGGATAGTTGTAGGCGACACCGGTTTCGGGAAGTTGGTCGACGATCAGCATCCGCTCCTGCGCCGCGGAGACAGGCACCGGATGAGGACGCGCACCGGCAGCCAGGGCCGGACGCGCGACTGTCGGTGCCGTCGCGTCGTCGACGAGCACGGCCAATCCCGCCACGGTCGGGTGATCGAACACGTCCCGCAGCGACAACTCCACACCGAACACCGACCGCACCCGGCCGATCAACCGGATACTCGACAACGAATGCCCACCCAGGGCAAAGAAATCGGCGTCGACTCCGGTGACCGGGAAGCCCAGGACGTCGGCGAACACCTCACACAGGGTGTGCTCGGTGCCGGTCTCGGGTGCGCGCCCGGAGTCGGCGTCGGGGGCGATGTCGGGAAGCGCGCGCACGTCGAGCTTGCCGTTGTCGGTCAACGGCAGGGTCTCGAGCACGCCGATGGCCGCCGGCACCATGTGTTGCGGCAGCACAGCGTTGAGATGGTCGCGCAGCTGCGCAGGCACATCCGTGCCGACAGCGTCGTGCGCGGTGCCGTCGGCGGCGACGACGTAGGCGAGCAACCGATGCGTGCCGGCCGCATCGGGCGTGGCGATGACAGCCGCCTGCGCAACGGCGGGGTGATCGTGCAGTGCGGCTTCGATCTCACCGAGTTCCACCCGGTACCCGCGGATCTTGACCTGATCGTCGGATCGGCCGAGGTAATCGATGTTGCCGTCGGGTCGACGGCGAACGACGTCGCCGGTGCGGTACATGCGGTCTCCGGACCGGAACGGGTTGGCGACGAATCGCTGCGCGGTGAGCTCCGCTCGCCCGCGGTAGCCGTGGGCCAACCCCGCTCCGGAGATGTAGAGCTCGCCGGCCACCTCGTCGGGCACTGGACGCAGCCAGCCGTCGAGGACGTACACCCGGGTGTTCCAGATCGGCGCCCCGATAGTGGGTGTCGGGCTGTCGTCGGTTCCTGCACCCAGGGTGTTGATCGTGTATTCCGTCGGTCCGTACAGGTTGTAACCAGAGGTTGTGTCGCTGTCGCGCAACCGATTCCACACCGCAGACGAGACCGCCTCGCCGCCCAGCAACACCAGGACCGGCGGATGCGGCGGATCCAGGAGGCCCTGCTCGAACAGCAGGCCGGCGTAGGTCGGCGTCACGTTGACCAGGTCGATCTCCTGGTGCTGGCAGTACCTCACCAGAGCATCGGCGTCGCGGCGCAGCTCCTCGTCACAGATGTGGACCTCGTGGCCCTCGATGAGCCACAGGAGTTCCTCCCACGACATGTCGAAGGAGAACGACACCGTGTGCGCGACCCGCATCCGGCGGCCGCGAGCTCTTGCGGTCGCGGGTCCGAAGATCGCCTCCCGATGGTTGAGGTGCATGTTCACCAGACCGCGGTGCGCAGTGGCCACACCCTTGGGTCTGCCGGTGGAGCCCGACGTGTAGATCAGGTAGGCCAGAGCATCCAGTGACGGCGCGTAGCCGTCCCAATCCGCAGGCATTTCAGCCGATTCGGCCGCGAAAACAGGATCGTCGAGGACCAGCAGGGGGCAGTCCGGTGCCACGAGGGCGCTGATACGCTCGGTGACCGCACCGGTGGTGAGCACACAGGCGGGTCGGGCGTCGTCGAGCATCACCCGCAACCGATCGTCGGGATAGTCCAGTTCCAGCGGAAGGTATGCCGCGCCGGCCCGCAGCACGGCGAACAAGGCGACCACCGCGTCGATGGATCGCGGAATCGCGAGTCCAACAACATTGCTGCCGCCGGTGTCTCCGCCCATGCCGTGCTCGCGCAGTACCCAGGCCAGTCGGTCGACGGCCGTCTGTAGGGTCCGAAAGTCGATGCGGTGCTTCCCGCAGACCAGTGCGGTCAGCTCCGGTGACTGCTGCGCGCGCTGGGCCAGCAGACCGGTGACCGGTATCGACGGCAGAGGCCGCTGCGTCGCCGTGTCTGCCGCTCTGAGCTGCTCTTGCTCGCCGCCGAGGACCAGGGGCACGCTTCCCAGCAGGTCCGCGCCCCGGGCCAGCGCCAGGTGTTCCAGCACCTGGTGCAATCGGTCGAGCAGCCGCTGGGCGTGGTCGCGGTCGACGACGTCGGGGCGGTACTCGAGCTTGACCCACAGCCGGCGACCTGGCGAAGCGACCCAGGTCAGCGGATAGTGTGAGGCGTCGACCGAATCGTGCCCGACAATGCCGTGCTCGGTTTCCAGGTCGGTGAAGGTGTCGTCGCCGAGGAAGTTCTGCAGCACGTACAGGCTGTCGAAAAGCGGTGTACCCGAGGCGAAGCCGGCCGAACCGGTCAACGCGCGCTGGATATCGCCCAAGCCGAGGTATTCGTGATCCATCATCGCCAGGCGGTCGGACTGCACGGCACGCACCGTGTCGTCCAGCCGGCTCTCGGGCGCCAGGCGCACGCGGGTGGGCACCGTGTTCAGGAACAATCCGATGACGTCGGCGATCCCGTCGATCTCGGTCGGGCGGCCGGCCACGGTCGACCCGAAGACGACATCGGAATTCCCTGTCTCGTAGCCGATCACCAAGGCCAGGGCGGTGCTGATCACCGCGTTGAGGGTCACCCCGCACTCGCGGGCACGGGCTCGCAGGGCAGCGGTCTGGTCGGGGGAGAGCAGGAACTCCAGCCGAAGCGCCAACGTCGGCTCGGTGCCCACCGCTGCAGGTACCACCAGTGACGGTCCCGCAAGCCCGTCGAGCGCCTCGGCCCACCGCCGCGCCGAGGAGTTGGTGTCGCGCTCGGCGAGCCAGGCCAGGTAGTCGGTGAAGTCGGCGGTGGGTGCGGGCAGCCGCGCCGGTTCACCTTCTCGTGCGGCCGAATACGCGGCGAACAGTTCCCTGAGCAGCTGCTCGCGGGACCACCCGTCCAGCAGCAGGAAGTGGTAGCTGAAGACCAGTCGGTCACCCTGGTTCGTGCGTACCACGGTGAACCGCGCCAGGGGCGGTACCGACAGATCGAAGGTGCGTTGACGGTCCGCGCGCGTGATGCGATCGAGTTCCGCGGCAAGATCCGCGGCGTCGGTCACGTCGACGACCTCGACGCGCACCGGCGGGTCCGCGGCGATCGCGGCGACAGGCTCGGGCACCCCGTCGGCCCAGAACGCCGATCGCAGAACCGGATTGCGCGCCATCACCAGCGCATAGGCATCGTGCAGTGCGGCGACGTCGATCGGCTCGGCCATGTCGAAGACGTTCTGCACGATGTACACTGCGGCGGGCGAGTAGCGGGCCTGGAAGTACACGCCCTGCTGCAGCGGTGACAGCGGCCAGATCTTCTCCACCGGCAGGGGCACCGCGGTCAACACCGCGTCGACGTGCTCTTGATCGAGGGTGATCAGCCGCAGATCCGACGGCGTCAACGTCGTCGATGCCGTGGAGGTGTCGGTGCTCAGTTGGCCGAGTTCCCTCAGCACGCTGAGCCAGTGCGCGGCGATGTCGGTGGTGTCGCGGTCGGAGAACTCGCCGTCGGCGTGGGTGAAGACCGCGCGCAGCCGCGGCCCCGCGGCCGTGTCGTCGCAGTGGGCGTTGACCTCCAGCAGATACGGCGTCCCGAGGTCGGGATCGGGGTCGGTGCGCAGGGGTTCCGGCGCGGGCTGCCAGTCGGTGTCCTGTGCGCTCGACCACCGTCCGAGGTAGTTGAACAGCAATTGCGGCGCGGGCAGTCGGCCGAGCGCGGCGGCAGTGCGGGGATTGCAGTAGCGCAACTGTCCGAATCCGACGCCGCCGTCGGGGGCAGCCCGCACCGCCTCCTTGACCTCACGCAGCGTAGTCACCAGATCTGTGTCAGCGCAGGGCAACCGAACCGGCGCGATCGCGGTGAACCAGCCGACGGTGCGGGACAGGTCGAGGTCCTCGCCCCACTGGTCACGGCCGTGCCGCTCGAGGTCGACGACGAGAGGGCCGTCGGATGCCCGGCCGGATGCGCGCCGCCATCGCTGCACCGCGACCGCCAGCGCACTCAACAGGGTTTCGGTGATGTCGGCGTTGGCCAGCGCGGGCACGGTGGTGAGCAGCGGAACCGTGTCGGACACGTCGAGGGTCACCTCGTGGTCGCGGGTGGCGCCGACGGTCAGCCCGACGGTGACCGCATCGGCGTCGAGTTCGCCGCCCGGGGCCAGTGCGGTCGACCAGTGCTCGAACTCGGCGAGCCGGGAGGCGCGCTGCGCGTCCTCGTTGACGGCCCGTGCATACGTCCGGTACGAGGTCGGCACCGGGTCCAGCGCGTCGGCGCCGCGCTCGGGGTGACGGCACGCCTCGACGAGATCGTCGATGAGGATGTGCCAGGACACCGCGTCGACCGCCAGGTGATGTACGACCAGGATCAGCCGGCCCTGCTCGTCCGGTCCGCGGTCGAACCACACCGCCTGCAGCATCTGCTGCGCTTCGGGATTCAGGCGGTCGGCGGCCGCATCCGACTCGGCGGCGACCGCATCGGCCAGTTCGTCGTCCGACAGAGCCGATGCGTCGATGCGGATCAGTGACGCAGCGGCCTGGGCTGTGGTCTCGAGCGACCACAGCGTGGGCACCGGGCGCAGAAGACGCAACCGCAGCGCGTCGTGGCGGACGACGAGCGCCCCCAGCGCGGACTGCAGCGCCTCCAGCGCCACCCCGGGCGGGGTACGGAGCACTTCGCTCTGATTGAAGCGGCGGATGGTGCCCCCGAGTTCGGCCTGTCGCAACACGATCGGGGTGAGCGGGACTTCGCCCGCTGTGCTGCCGGGATCGGCCGCGCCCGCAGCGGGGGTGTCCGCGGCGGCGAGGTCGGCGAGCGCGGCGGGTGTGCGGGCGGTGAACACCTGCTGCGGAGTGATCCGCAACCCGGCGCGACGTGCGAGGTTGACCAGTTGGATGGCCACGATGCTGTCGCCGCCCATCGTGAAGAAGTCGTCGTCCACCCCGACCGGCACACGCAGGATCTCGCTGCACAATTCGGCGATCCGGGCGCCCGCCCGACCAGGGCTTCTGTCGGCGAGCTCGGTGGTGAACTGCGGCGCGGGCAGCGCGGTCCGGTCCAGTTTCCCGTTAACCGTCAAGGGTAGTTCCTCCAGTGTGACAAAGGTCGCCGGCACCATGTAGTTCGGGAGCCGTTGTGACAGTTGCTGTTTGAGCTCGGTAGTGGCGACGGGTCGCGAAGTGACCAGATAGCCGACCAGGGTGGTACGTCCGGAGTCGTCGGTGTGCACCGCGGCAGCGGCGTTGCGCACGTGCGGCAGAGCGGCCAACGCCGCCTCCACCTCACCCAGTTCGATGCGGTAGCCGCGGATCTTCACCTGGTGGTCGGAGCGGCCGACGTAGACCAGGTCCCCGTCGTCGGTCAGCAGCGCGGTGTCACCGCTGCGATAGAGTCGGCCGCCGCTCGTGCCGAACGGATCTGCGACGAATCGGCCGGCGGTCAGCCCCGGCTTACCGACATACCCGCGGGCAACTTGGTCGCCCGAGACATAGATCTCGCCCACGACACCTGCGGGGACCGGCCGCAGCCGATCGTCGAGCAGGTGCACCGTCAGGCCGGCGAGCGCACCTCCGATGACGCCGCGCCCGGTGGCGTCGCGCGGTGTCAGGCGACGGTGGGAGACATGCACGCAGGTCTCGGTGATGCCGTACATGTTCACCAGCTGTGGCCGAGCCCGCCCGCTGTCCTGGTCGAGCCATCCGCGCAGGCGCGACGGATCAAGGGCTTCGCCGCCGAAAACCACATACCGCAGCGCCAATTCGGGACGGAGCCGGCGCTCCGCATCGACGAGCGGATAGAACGCCGACGGCGTCTGGTTCAGCACGGTGACACGCTCTGCGGACAGCAAGCGCAGGAATCGTTCGGGATCACGCGCGTCGGCGCCGCCAACGAGGATCAACCGAGCGCCGTGCAGCAAGGCGCCCCACAGCTCCCAGACCGAGAAGTCGAATGCCGCCGAGTGGAACATCGTCCACACGTCGTCGGCGGTGAAATCGAACAACTCGGCCGCGCCGGCGAACAGCGCGGCGACATTGCGGTGGCTGACCGTAACCCCCTTGGGGACGCCGGTCGATCCCGAGGTGTAGATGACGTATGCGGCGTGGTCGACCAGCGCGGGTTCGCGATCGCCGTCGTGCGGGGACGACGTCTGCTCGGCGTCGGGCAGTGTCACTCTGCGAACGCCGGTGTCGGGTAGCCGGTCGTGCTGGTCGACCAGGACGCACACCGGCGACGCATCGGTCAGGATGTGACGCAGGCGCGCCTGCGGGGAGTCCGGATCGAGCGGTACGTACGCGCCACCGGCCTTGACGACCCCGACCAAGGCCACGACGAGATCTAGCGAACGGGGGAGCGCGACCGCCACCCGCGATTCGGGGCGCACACCCAGACCCCGCAGAGTGGCGGCGACAGCGCTGGCCCGCGCATCGAGCTCGGCGTAGGTCAGTGACCGGTCCTCGTAAGTGACAGCCACGGCGTCGCGGCACCTGTTCGCCACTTCCGAGAACCTCTGCGCCAGAGTCTGTCCGGGTGAGTCCAGGGGGACCGCGGCTCCGGTGGTGCGTTCGGCCGCGGTGCGCAGGTCGAGGGCATCGACCGGAGTGTCGGCATCGGCGGCGAGCGTGGCGAGGATCAGTTCGAGCTGTTCGGCGTATCGGTCGGCCCGATCGCGGCCGATGACCGTGGCATCGTAGGAGATCTCGACGGTCAGCTGTTCACCGAGGTAGGCGACGACGGACACGGGGTAGTGCGGTGCGTCGGTGCCGGTGAATCCTTCGAACGCCAGCGTGTCGGGCCGTTGAGCCGACGGCGTGGCGGGGAAGTTCTCGACGACGACGAGGGTGTCGAACAGTTCCCTGGCGCCCGCGATCCGCGCGAGTTCGGTCAGTCCGAGGTGGTGGGCGTCCAGCACGCGGCTCTGCCGGTCCTGCAGGTCGGCCACCGCTGCACCGACCGAAGTGTCGTGCTGCCACGACATCGCGACCGGAATCGTGTTGATCAGCAACCCGACCACCGTTTCGACGCCGGCCAGGTCGCCGTCGCGGCCTGAGACGGTGGAACCGAACACGACCCCCCGGCGGTCGAGGAGGTGACCCAGCAGAAGGCCCCAGGCGCCGTGCACGAGGGACGACATCGTCAGACCCCGTTGCCGGCTGAGCCGGGTCAGCGCCGCGGTGAGTTCCGCGGACAGTCGCCGCACGCTGCTGCGATGTTCGCCGGCCGCGGCTGCGCCGCGATCGCCCAGCAGATGCGTCGGTGTCGCGTCGCGCAACGCCTGGGTCCATACCGCAACGGCCGCGTCGTGGTCGCGTGCGAGCACCGACTCGACATGGTCGCGCAGGGTCACCGTCACCGGCTCGAGGTCAGCCCGTTGTCCCACGGCGGCGTTGTGGGCGGCCACGATGTCGCCGAAGATGACGGGGTAGGACCACCCGTCGGCGATGACGTGGTGCATCGTCTGGATCAACCGGTGATCGTTGTCGCCGAGGGAGACCACGGTGTAGCGCACCAGCGGCGCCTGCGCCAGCTCGAACGGACGGGCCAGTTCCCGCCGGGCGATGGCGTCCACATCGCCGTGTTCCCAGCGGATTTCGACGTCGACTCCCGCCCAGATGACCTGGGCCAGGCGACCGTCTCGCAGTTCGGTGAAGCTGGCCCGCAGGGCCTGGTGCCTGTCGACCACGCTGCGCACGGCCTGCGACAGCGCGGCAGGGTCGAGCGGGCCTGACAGCGAGGCGATCTGCTGCACGCGGTAGGTGTCGACACTTCCGCCGAACACGGCGTGGAAGTACATCCCGTGCTGTAGCGGGAGCAGCGGGAGCACATCCTGCACGGCTCCGGTCCGCTCGAGATCGTCGACGTCGGCCTGGCTGAGCGGCACCAGCGGGAAATCCGAGGGGGTGCGGCCTTTAAGTGCCGCGCAGCGGGCCACCGCGTCCAGCGCGGCACGCCAGAGTTCGGCCAGCTCCTCGACCGCAGCGGGGTCGAGCAGCCGCTGCGGACAGGCCAGCGTGACATCGAGCGTCGGACCATCGCTGGAGTCCTCGGCGAGCACGGTGATCTCCAGTGCCACTGCGGGATTGAGCGGATCCACCCCCTCGCGCAGAGCGCCGATGGCCGGCACCGCATCCCAATCGCGGCCGGTGCCGCCGGCGAAGCGGCCGAGGTAGTTGAACAGGATCTGCGGGGCCGGTGCCGACAGCTTCGGATCTGCGCTTAGGTACCGCAGGACGCCGTAGCCGATGCCACGATCCGGGGTTTCCCGTAGCTGCTCCTTCACGGCCTTCACCGCGGCAGCCAGTCGGTCATCCGCGGCGAGCACGACCTCCCAGGGAACGTCACCGGTGTCGAGGCGCACCGGGTAGATGGAGGTGAACCAGCCGACGGTGCGCGACAGATCCAGCGGTAGGCCGACGGTCTCGGCTTCGCGGCCATGTCCTTCGACGTTGATCACCGCGGCGGAGCCCACCGCACGATCGCGCCTGTGTCGCCACTGATTCAACGCCAGCGCCAGAGTCGCGAGCAGGACGTCGTCGACCCCGCCGTGGAACGCGGCGGGAACGCGTGACAGTACCGCCGCACTGGTCTGCGTCGACAGCGAAAACGCTTGTGTAGCAACGGTACCGGCCAGGTCGACAGTGGGGTCGAGTGGCCGTGCGCCCAGGTTGGGGTCAGGGGTGGCCAACACGTCAGCCCAGTAGGACGTCTGAGCGGCGAAACCAGGCGCAGCGGCCAGCGTCTCGGACCAGGCGCGGAACGAGGTCGGTTCGGCCTCGATGCGCACCGGCCGACCGGACTGGATGTCCGACCAGGCCTGACGCAGATCGTCGGCGAGGATCCGCCAGGACACCCCGTCGATGACGAGATGGTGGATGACCAGCAGGAGTTGGCCGGCCGCGGCCGGTGTCTGGTGCCAGACCGCGTGCACCATCTCACCGTCGGCCGGCGACAGCCGTGCGGCCGCGTCGGTGGTCGCGGCGGCGATGTTGGTGCTGTCCAGTTCGGCGGTGGCCCGGGTGAGAATCGAGCTGACATCGGGACCGTGTTCGGGGACGGTCAACAGCCAGCCGCTCGGCTCCACCCGCAGTCGGGCGCGCAGCATGGCGTGCGCGTCGAGCAGTGCAGAGAGCATGTCGCTCAGCTGCGCTTCGGTGAGGGCGGCCGGAGTCGCCAGCACCATCGCCTGATAGAAGTTCGTCAGCGGTGTCTGCGCAGCGACGGTCTCGGCGAGCATCGGGGTGTGGGCGACGTCGCCGGTAGCGCTGACCTCGACGGCCGTGACGGGGTTTGCCGCCGTTTCGGCGACCGAGGCGAGCGCTGCCACCGTGCGGCGCCGGAACACGTCGCGCGGGGTGATGTGCAGCCCCGCCGCCCGCGCCCGCCCGCACAGGGCGATCGAGGAGATGCTGTCGCCGCCCAGGGTGAAGAAGTCGTCGTCCGGACCGACGGTGTCCAGACCCAGCACGCCGGAAACGATGTCGAGCAGGAGCGTCTCGCGATCGCCGCGAGGCGCCCGGGCCGCAGTCAGGGTCGGAGCGACAGGCTCGGGCAGCGCCGACACGTCCAACTTGCCGTTCACAGTCAGTGGCAGCGTGTCGACCACGCCGTATCGGGTGGGCACCATGTAGGCCGGCAGCGCCGAAGAAAGCCGGCCATGGAGTCGCCCGGCGAGCTCGACCTGATCGGTCGGCCCGTTCGATGGAATCACGTAGGCGGCAAGGGATTTCACCGGTAGATCGCCCGCGCGGGTGTGCACCACGACGGCGCAGCGGGTCACCTCCGGCAGCGCGGCCAGCACGGACTCGATCTCGCCCAGCTCGATGCGGTAGCCGCGGATCTTCACCTGGTCGTCGGCGCGGCCGAGGTAGTCGAGGAGCCCGCCATCCCCGCGGTATCGCATCAGGTCACCGGTTCGGTACATCCGTCCCCCCGGGATGAAGGGATCGGCGACCATCGACGCGGCGGTGAGCGCCGAGCGCCGATGATAGCCACGGGCCAAACCGACTCCGGCGATGTAGAGCTCACCGACGGTTCCGACGGGTACGGGACGCAGCGCCTGGTCCAACACGTAGGCCTGGGTGTTCCAGATCGGTCGGCCGACCGTGGGAGTGTCGCTTTCGTCAGTACCCCCACCGAGGGTGTTGATGGTGTACTCGGTCGGACCGTAGAGGTTGTAGCCCGCGGTCGCCGGGCGGTCGCGCAGGACCGACCACACATGCTCGCTGACTGCCTCGCCGCCCAACAGCACCAGCGCGGGGACACGGGTGTCGAGCAGTCCGGCGTCGAACAGGTGATGTGCGTAGGTGGGGGTGACGTTGACGACGTCGATGGCGTGCTCGCGGCAGTACTGGACCAACGCCGGCGCATCGCGGCGCAGATCCTCGTCGCAGATGTGTACGCGGTGACCGTCGACGAGCCAGAACAGCTCTTCCCAGGACATGTCGAAGGAGAACGAGACGGTGTGGGCGACGTCGAGCCGGGTCTGGCCGACACGACGTACCGTCGGATCGAAGATCGCCTCGCGGTGGTTGAAGTACATGTTGGTCAAACCGGCGTAGCCGGTGAGCACACCCTTGGGTGTTCCGGTCGAGCCCGAGGTGTAGATCAGGTACGCCGGATGCTGTAAACGTGTTGCGCCGGCAGCGAAATCGCCCAGTTCGTCCGCCGTCATCGGGTGACTCGGCGTCGCCATGATCGTCGTGCGCGTCGCCGCGTCGTCGACGACGATCACCTCGGCGCCGTGTTCGCGGCCGCACTCGGCCAGCTCGGGGTGGGCGGACGTGGTGAGCAACAGGGCCGGCTCGGCATCGGCGACGATGGTGCGCAGGCGGGCCAGCGGCAGGTCGAGTTCGAGCGGCAGATAGGCCGCACCGGCGCGCAGCACAGCGAACAGTGCGACCACCATGTCGATGGAGCGGGGCAGTGCCAGCGCGACGAACGTCTCGGGGGCAGCGCCGTGAGCGGCCAGATAGCGCGCCAGCCGGCTGACCCTCTGATCGAGATCGCGGTAGGTCACGTGGGCGCTGCCGAAGACCAGCGCGACGTCGTCGGGGCGCTGTCGGGCCTGCCGGGACAGGAGCTCGGCGACGGTGACCGGCTCGACATGCCGGGCCGCCGTCGCGCGGCGCGGTGCAGGCGGCAACGGCACCGTGCCCAGCGCTGCGCCGGGTGAGCCGGCCAGCGTCTGCAGGACCGCCAGCAGGCGATCCACCATCTCGATGGCGCGCTCGTCGCTGACGATGCGGTGTTCGAGCTTCACGGTCAGTTCCCGCCCCGGCGTCAGCACCCAGGTCAGCGGGAAGTGGGTGGTGTCGTGGTAGTCGACTCCGGTGATGCCGTGCGCGGCGTCCAGGTCGGCGAACGTGTCCTCACCGAGGAAGTTCTGCAGCACTACCAGGGAATCGAACAGCGCCGCACCGGAGTTCCCGGCCGCACGTTGAATCTGGCCCAACCCGACATGGTCGTGCCGCATCATCGTCAGCCGCTGTTCGGCGACCGCGCGGACCACGTCGGCCAGGGTGTGCGCGGGCGCCAGGTCGACCCGGACGGGCACCGTGTTGAGGAACAACCCGATCGTCTCGTCGATACCGGCCAGCTCGCCCGGCCGCCCCGCCACGGTCGTGCCGACGACGGCGTCGGTGGTGCCGGCGTAGTACCCGCTGACGGCGGCGACCGCCGTGGTGACGACGGCGTTGAGCGTGACGCCCAGCGCGGCCGCCGTTTCACTCAGGCGCGTGGTGATCTGCTCGTCGACGGTGACGACGATGCGTCCCGGTTCGGTGCCGGCGGACTCGTCCGCGAGACCGCTCCCGGACGCCGACGTGGGGCCGTCGAGTCCCGCGAGCAGGTCGGTCCAGGCAGCGAGCGCCTCGGCGTCGCCGGTGCGTTCGAGCCAGCGCAGGTAGTCGGTGACCACGCCGGGGTGGGGGGTGAGGTCACCACGCACACCGCGGGAGTCGTAGAGCGCGAACAGTTCCCGCAGCACCAATTCGCGAGACCAGCCGTCGAACAGCAGGAAATGGTAGGTCAGCAGCATCCGGTCTTCGCCACCGGGAAGCCGGATCACCGTGAGGCGCAGCAGCGGCGGCGTGCCGAGATCGAACGGTTTGGTCCTGTCGGCATCGACGATGGACTGCAGCGTGGCGGTTGCGTCGTCAGCGCACCGGTCGGCGAGGTCGACGACCGTGATGGTGGAGAGTGGATCGCGCAGGACCGCCTGGATCACCGCGGTGGCGTCGGGCGCGGGGTCGTGTTCGACATGCGCCACGGTGCGGAACCCGGCACGCAGTTGGGGGTGGCGGGCCAGCAGAGCGGTGAATGCTGCCTGCATCGCGGCGATGTCGATGCGCCGGTCGAACGTGAACACGTTCTGCGCGACGTAGGTGGCTGTGGAGGTGGCCGACGTGCCGTCGTCGAGAGTGCACTGGTAGTAGACGCCCAGCTGCAGCGGCGACAGCCCCCAGATGTCGTCGAGCGCCTCGGTGTCGGTGAGCCGTTGCAGGGTCGCCGGCGACAGCTTGACCGTCCCGAACGGGGGCACCGAATCTGAGACAGCCGCCTCGTCGGTCGCCAGAGCCGCGATCCCGATGGCGGTCCGTCCGCGGAACACGTCCTCCGCGGTGACCGAGAGTCCCTGGCGTGCGAGCCTGCTCGTCAACCGAATCGCGGCGATGCTGTCGCCGCCGGCGGCGAAGAAGTCGGTGTCCGCGCCGATCTCGGCCACCCCGAGGACGTCGGCGACCGTCTCGACGATCATCGCCTGCCGGTCGTCGGCAGGCGCCGCACAGCCGGCCGGAGCGAGTTGTCGTACCAGCGCGCGGATCGCGGCGGTGTCCCGCTTTCCGTTGGGCAGCACCGGGATCGTCGGCACAGCGGTGATCGTCGCCGGCACCAGGTACGCCGGCAGCTCGGTGCGCAACGCCGCCCGCAGCTCGTCGGGTCCCGTGGCAGTCGAAGACACGACCACGGCAGCCAGCACCGTGCCCGCGCCCACGACGGCCGCGTCCACCACGCCCGGCTGCCGCAGGAGGGCGGTCTCGACCTCGGCGGGCTCGACGCGATGGCCGTTGATCGTGAGCTGGTCATCTGTCCGGCCTGCGAACACCACGGTGCCGTCGGATTGCCGAGCCCCGAGGTCGCCAGTGCGGTACATCCGTTCACCGCCCGGTGCCGCGACGAACCGAGCCGCCGTCTGCGCCGGGTTGTCCAGGTATCCGCGGGCCAGTTGTGTTCCGTAGACGTAGATCTCGCCGAGTACGCCGGCAGGCAGGTCACCCAGGTGCCGATCGAGGATACGGATCTGCGCACCGGGCACCGGGGCTCCGAGGGTGACGGACCGGTCGCGTTGTTCGCCGGCCAGCACGTCACCGGTCACCTCGGAGGAGCCGTAGGAGTTCACCACTGTCGCACCGCTGCCGTGCAGCGCGGCGAGGTGCTCCGGCGTCAGCGGCTCACCGCTGACGATCCAGCGCCGCACACGGGCGACCTCGTGGGCGTGTTCGTCGGCCAGGGCGGCGGCAAGGGAAGGGACGGCGAGCATCTGGTGCACGTCGTGCTCGGCGATCAGGCCCGCCAGCCGGCGCCCGTCGCGGGCGGCATCGTCATCGGCGAGCACGGTGCAGGCGCCCGCCGCCAGTCCCGCGAGGAGCTCGGTGGTGCCGTCGACGAACGACAGCGAGCTCTTGGCCAGCCGACGGTCTGCCGGCCAGGCCGCCATCGCCCACCGCAGCCGGTTCGCCAGCGCTCCATGGGTGCCGAGCACAGCTTTGGGCTCACCGGTCGAGCCCGACGTGTACAGCACAGAGACGGCATCCAGCGGGGCGACCGGCACCGGCGGGACGTCGCTGGTCTTTTCCCTGACGGTTCCGGAGTCGACGATCGCGGTGCGCTCGGGCAGTGCCGACCCGATCACGGCACGACCGGCGGCGTCGACCAGAGCAGCCCGGGGCCGCGCGTGGCCGAGCATGAACGCCACCCGCGCCGCCGGATAGCCGAGATCGACGGGCAGGTAGGCCGCGCCGGTGAGCGTGACCGCCCACAGCCCCGCCACGAGATCGGCCGACCGTGACATCGCCAGGGCCACCACGTCGCCGCGCCGTACGCCGGCCTCGATCAGGTGGGCTGCGATGGCGGCCGCGCGGTCCCGCAACGCGCCGAACGTCACGGCAGCGCCGCCGGTCAGCAGCGCGACCTCGGCGCGGTGGGTGCGGGCGGCGGTCTCGAGGAGCTCGGTGAGAGTGCCCTCGGGACGTTCCCGGGACGGTTCTGCGGCGCCGGCAAGCGGGACGCGAGCGCACGTCAGGCGGGGGTCGGTGACGACCGCCGAGAGCGCCTCGGCGAACGCGGCGGCCACGGTGTCGGCGAAGGCGTCCGAGACCTGGGTGCGCGCATTGGTGATCGTCATCGACAGCGTCTCACGGACGGTGACCATCACGGTCAACGCGTAGTGCGGTGCCTCCACGACCGTCATGTCGCCGAGGTGCAGCCCGCCGCCGGAATGGGTTGTCGCACCCAGATTTTCGATCACGAAGAGACTGTCGAACAGTTCATCGACACCGGCGATGCGGTGCGCCTCCGACAAGGGCAGATGGTGATGGTCGAGCAGCGCGGCCTCAGTGCGGCCCAGTCGGATGGCGACGGCGTCGAACGACTCGTCGGGAGTCCACGGAACGCGCACGGGCACGGTGTTGACGAGCAGCCCGACCATCCGCTCGATGCCGGGAACCTCGCCACCGCGCCCGGACACCACCGAGCCGAAGGTGACGTCGGTGCGTCCCGTCAGCCGCCCGACGGTCAGCGCCCACGCCGTGTGCAGCAGCGTGCTGACGGTCACGCCGGTGGCAGCGGCGGCCGCAGCGATCGCGCGATGATCGGTCAGCTGCCGTGTGCGCCGACCGAAACCCGCCGCCTCGTCACGCACGGCGCCGTCTGCCGCGGCGATTCTGGTCGGCGCGTCGATCCCGGTCAGCACCGGCGCCCATGCGGCACGATCGGCGGCGGCGTCGCGGGCCGCCAGCCAGTCCACGAAGTCACGGAAAACAGCTGCCGGTCCGTCGAATTCAGCACCGCGATAGGCCGTCAGCAGATCCTCGAGTACGAGCGGCACCGACCAGCCGTCCGCCACGATGTGGTGCACCGTCTGCACCATCGTGGTGCGTCCGTCGCCCCGCTGGACGAGCGTGTACCGGGTCAGCGGAGGGCGGGTCAGGTCGAAGCCGCGGCGCCGGTCGGCGGCCGCGCAGCGCTCGACCACGGCGTCCCCCTCGGTGGCGTCGCTGCCGGTGGCGTCGACGACGCTGAAGTCGGGCGCGGGGGCGGGCGCGTGCACGGCGACGGGTGTGCCGTCGGCCAGGGTCGCGAAGGCTGCCGACAACGCAGGGTGTCGCGCGGTGACGACGTCGGTGGCTTGTTGGAAACGCTCGACGTCCAAAGGCCCGTGGATGTCGACGATCTGCTGCACGAGGTACGGGTCGGCGTGCCGACTGTAGGTCGAATGGAAGTAGATGCCTTGCTGCGCCGGTGTCAACGGCAGCACGTCGAGCAGGCCGGGATACCGCTGCTCGAGTTCGGCGACGTCGGCGTCATGCAGTACGACCCGGCCGAAGTCCGACGCACTGTGGCCGCGCACCTCGTCGCTGAGCGCGATCCGCTCCAGCAGTGAGGTCCAGTGCCGGGCCAGGGCCTGCACCTCGGCGGTGTCGAGCAGGCGGCGTGGCCAGCTGAAGGTGGCGCGCAGCACCGGTCCGGCGCCGGTATCGGCTGCCTCGGCGTTGATCTCGAGGAGGCGGGGCAGCGGCATGGCGGGGTCGCGCCCTTCGAGCACCCCGTGCTCGTCGAACGTCCACGGCCGGTGCGTCGCGTCGAAGCGGCCGAGGTAGTTGAACAACACCTGCGGTGCCGCGGCCAGTTCGTCGGCGCCACGCAGGTACCGCAGCACTCCGTAACTGAGGCCGTGCGCTGGAACGGCGCGCAGCTGATCCTTGACCGAGCGCACCACCGCGCCGAGCGCCGGGCCGCCGGCGAGTGCGGCGCGCCAGTCGGTATCGCCCGCGAGCAGCCGCACCGGGTACAGCGTGGTGAACCAGCCGACGGTGTCGGAGAGGTCGATGTCGCCATCGATGTCACCGAGGTGGTTGATGTGTCCGGTTTCCCGGCCGTGGCCCTCCATCTCGAGGGTCACGGTGTCGGTGTCCGCGACGCCGCGTTCGCACAGCCACGCGCGCAGTGCCAGATACAGCGCGGCCACCAGTGCGTCGTTGACATGACCGTGGATGCGTTCGGGCACCGACGACAACAACGCCTCGGTGGCAGTCGAGGACAGGGTCACCGTCAGCGTGGCCTCGGTGGCCACGGTATCCCGTTGCGGGTCAAGAGGAACCGGCGCCCAGGGTGTCTCGTCGCTCGTCACACTGTCGCGCCAGTGCTCGCGGTCGGCATCGAAGACGCCCGCCGCAGCGGCGGCGTTCAGGTGAGTCGCCCATGATCGGAACGGGGTGCGGGTCGGCGGGAGGCGCAAGTCGGCGCCCGCGCCGAGCTGGCGGTATGCGGCGGCGAAGTCCTCGGCAAGAATGCGCAGCGAGATTCCGTCGACGACGACGTGGTGGGCGACGACGACGAGTCGGCCGGCGGCGGTGTCGCCGGTCAGCCAACCCGCGGCCACCATGACACCGGCGGCGGGATCGAGCAGGCCGACCAGGCGGTCGCGCATCGCCGGAACACCCTCGGCGAGAGTCCCGGTGAGGAGCGGGGCACGCGGTGCGGTGGCGGGGATGCCCAGGTTGGCGGCCCCCCGCGGCGTGGCGGCCCACAACACGGGATGACGGGCCACCACCGCGTCGACGAGTCGGCGGACCTGTGGCGCGTCGAGACCGGCCGGGGTGATCAACGACATGCCTTGGTAGAAGCCGTGCAACGTCGAACCGCCGGTCGCCTCGACTTCGTCGAGCCAGTGCAGGATCGGCGTCGCGGGCACGGGCCCGTCGGTATCGATCGGGTCGACATCGGCGGGCACCGGTGCGGACTCCACGAGAAGAGGTGCCAGCGCGGCGACGGTGCGGCGGGTGAACATGTCGCGCGGCCGCAGGGAGAATCCCTGTGCCCGTACCCGGCCGACCACCCGGATCGCGACGATGCTGTCACCGCCGAGCCCGAAGAAGTCGTCGTCGACACCGATCTCGTCGAGGTCGAGCGCCTCGGCGAACGCCCGGCACAGCACTTCCTCACGTGCTGTCCGGGGCGCACGCCGTTGTATGTCGGTAACCGCCGGCGGCGGTGCCGGCAGCGCCGCGCGATCGGTCTTGCCGTTTTGCGTCAGCGGGATGGCATCCAGGGCAACGAAGTCGGTGGGCACCATGTAGTCGGGGAGTCGCGACAGACACCACCGGGCCACGTCGGCGTGCAGCGCGGCGTCGTTGACGAACCCCGCTGCGGCGAGCAGGTATCCGACCAGCCGGTCGGCGGTGCCCTGCCGGTGCACTGTCACGACCGCCCGCCGCACCGCAGGATGATCGGCGAGGTGGGCCTCGATCTCCTCGAGTTCGATGCGACGGCCCCGGATCTTGACCTGGTTGTCGGCGCGGCCGAGGAACTCCAGTGTGCCGTCGGCGGTCCACCGCGCCAGATCCCCGGTCCGATACATGCGCGCGCCGGTGGCGTCGAACGGGTTCGCTATGAATCGGCATGCGGTCAGCGCCGCGGCGTTGACATATCCGCGGCCCAACAGGAAGCCTGCCGCGTAGAGCTCCCCACCGACACCGGGCGGAACCGGCTGCAGGGCGTCGTCGAGGACGTAGAGCTGGGTGTGGGGGTTGGGCCGCCCGATCGACGTGGCGATTCGTTCAGCCGTGTCGCGGTAGATCACATGCGAGACACCGATTGTCGCCTCGGCAGGACCGTACCCGTGGTACAGCGTGGTGTCGAGCTGCCGGCGGAACCGCGCGAACAGGTCGGGCGTGAGAACCTCACCGCCACACCACACATGGCGCAACGAGGCCAATGCGCCGGGTGCTGGGTCGGTGCTGCCCGCGCTGTTGAGACGGTCGATCTCCAGCAGCGTGTCGAGCATCGAGGACACCAGGTAGACGAACGTGACCCGCTCCGCGGCGATCAGCGTCAGCAGGTAGTCGGGATCCTTTTCGGCATCCGGCGCGGCGATCACCACGCGGCCACCGCTGATCAAGGGAAGCAGGATCTCGTTGATCGAAATATCGAAGGACAGAGGGGCTTTGAACAGGGCGGCGTCCTCGACCCCGAAACCCAAGACATCGTCGCGTTGCCAGAGCAGGCGCTCGGCGATGGCCTCATGGCGGATCATCGCGCCCTTGGGTGTGCCTGTCGACCCCGAGGTGAAGATCACGTAAGCGAGCGCACCGGGCAGCACCGTCACGTCGGGCAGCGCCGCGGGCTCGGCGTCCAGGCGCCAGTCGCCGAGGTCCACCGCGATCGTGTCGAGGTCCCAGGCGCTGCTGTCGGTGGGTGCGATGACCGCACAGCGGGCACCGGCATCGGCGAGCACCTGGCGGCGGCGGTGCAGCGGCCAGGCCGGGTCGACGGGGACGAACGCGGTGCCTGCTGTCATCGCTGCCAGCACGCAGATCACCATCTCGGCTGATCGCGGAAGTCCCACGGCGACAACCTCTTCAGCGCTCAACCCGCGGGTGATCAGCGTGTGCGCCAGCTGTGCGGTGCGCTCTGCGAGCTCCCGATAGGTCAGCCGGTGTACCCCGTCGACGACCGCTTCCGCGTCCGGCGTCAGCGCACACTGGGCGGCGAACAAGGCAGGCACCGTCGCGCGGCGATCCGGGGTCGAGTGGTTGTTCCACTGAACCAGCAGGTCGACGACGTCCAGCGACTCGGCGGTCACGAGGGCATACCTCTTCTCGTTGATGTGGCGGGTGGATCAGCTGTGTGCGCGCCAGGCGCGCCAGAGCCGGGCGTATCGGCCGTCGTGATCGAGCAACTCGCTATGGGTGCCGCGCTCCACGATGCGGCCGCCGTCCATCACCAGGATCTGGTCGGCGGTCGCGGCCTGCGAGAGACGGTGCGCGACAACGAGGGTCGTGCGCCCCTCGGTGGCGGCCAGCGCCGCCGCATCCAGCTCGCTCGCGCTGGCGCTTCCCGCTTCGGCGGTGGCCTCGTCGAGCACGACGACACGCGGATCGGCGAGCACGAGCCTAGCCAGTGCGAGGTGCTGAGCTTGTGCGGCGGTCAGCGCGGTGCCGTGTTCACCGACCGCGGTGTCCAGACCATCGGGGTCCGGTCCCGCGGCGAGACCCTGCACCCAGTCCCGCGCGCCGACTCGGTTCAGCGCATCGAGCACCTGGTCTCGATCGGCCTCGGGGGCCGCCAGGCGTAGGTCGTCGAGAACGGTGCCGGAGAACACGTGCACCTCCTGGGTGACCGTGGCCACCCACCTGCGCAACTGATCGTCGGGAATGTCGGCGACGCACACGCCACCGATCATGGTCTGACCCCGGTTGGGCACGAGCAGTCCCGCGACGACCGCGGCCAAGGTGGATTTCCCCGCGCCGGTGGTGCCCACGAGCGCGCACCGGGTGCCGGCCGGAATCGACAGCGAAACATCGTGCAGGACCTGCGGACCCGTGCCGTATCGGAAGGACACATCGCGCACCTCGACGTCCGCCGAGGCGGGCTCGGCGCCCGTGTGTGGTGGTGGAGTCATGGCCGTGGGGCGCAGGTCGACCACCCCGACGAGACGAGCGAGGCACGCGGCACCCGCTTGAATCTCGTCGAAGTTGTACATCATCATCCCGATCGGGTTGAACAGGCGGTGGAACATCAGTGCCGCGGCGGTGGTCTGACCGACCGTCACGGTGCCGTTGCGGACCAGGAGGAAGCCGACGACCAAGGTGGCGCTCAGACCGATGAATTCGGCTCGATTCACGCGGCCGACGAAACGCGTGAACAAACTGAACACCGAGATCTCGAGATCGCGGGCACGCGCCGAAGCGGTCTGTATGCCGCGCAGATGCTCTGCATGTACCTCGTAGGCGTCGATGGTGCGCGCGCCCTGGATCGACTCGACCGTGGCCTGCGCACGTTCGGCCAGCGCGACGCGCTGCCGCGCGTACAGAGGCGCCGATCTCGGCAGATACCACCACAGTCCGGCGACATAGGCCGGGATGCACAGCGCCCCGGCCACCCCCAGCCGCCAATCGATACCCGCCATTCCGACCACGGTGACGACACCGAGGAAGAACGCGTTGACCATGTCCGGCAACACCTGCGAGACGGCCTTGGCGACCGCGGCGACGTCGGCTCCGACCCGTGACAACAGGTCGCCGCGGCCGCTGTCCTCGATCGTGGTCGCGGGCAGGTCCAGCGCGTGGCCGAGCACCTCCTCGCGTAGATCGGCCACCGCGGACTCGCCCAGGCGGGCAATGAGATACGTCGACAACCCCGTACCCAGTCCGCCGAGCACGGCGCTGACCCCGATCACCACAGCCAGGCCGACCAGACCCGCCGAGCGTCCGTCGTCGATGCGGTCGACCAGCGATCCCAACAGGTAGATCGGGACGGTCGACGCCGCCGCCGCGGCCAGGCCGACCACGAGCGCCGCCGTACTCGCGGCCCGGCGCCTGCGGGCCTCGCTGACCAACCATCCCCACGTTCGCCTCATCGAGGCAACGGGCAGCACCGGTGGCGTCGTCGAGGTGCTGATGGTCACCGGTGCACCATCTCCCGGTAGCCCCGATGCGAGTCGACGAGATCGTCGTGGGTGCCCTCACCCCGCACCTGCCCGTCGTCGACGACGATCACGCGGTCGGCCGCAGCGAGGAGGGCAGGGCTACTGGTGAACACGACCGTGGTTCGCTGCTGTGCGGCCCGCAGCGTGCGGACACCGTCGGCGATCTCCTGTTCGGTGACGGCGTCGACGGCCGTCGTGGGGTCGTGCAACACCAGCACGTCGGGGTCGGCGGCCAGCGCACGGGCCAGCGTCCAACGCTGGCGTTGTCCACCGGACAGGCTCGCGCCCCGCTCGATCACCCGGTGCGCCAGCCCGTCGGCGTGCTGGATCACCACGTCGTGCGCACAAGACGCGGTCAACGCGCCGGCGATCGTGGCGGCGTCGGCGCCCGACATCGCGAGGTTGGACTCCAGCGTGCCGGTGAACAGGTCGGTGCGGTGCGTCTCGACGAGGAGGGCTTGGTGCCGTTGCCCGTAGGCGATATCGCGCAGTGCCCGGCCACCGACGCGCACGGTCACCTGCGCGCTGTCGTGGTGGTCGGCCAGCAGATCCATCAGCGTCGTCGCATCGCGCGGGTCAGCGGCCAGGACGGCCACCATCTCGCCGGCGTGCACGCGCATCGTCAGCCGTCCGGTGTCGTCGATCAGCTCCAGCGCGGGGGCGCCGGGCACCGCAGGGGCGTTCGACGTCGGTCCGGCAGACCGACGGGTGGGCGCGGCGAGGACGGCGGCGACCCGGTTGGCTGACGCCCGCGCTTCGGCGACGGAGCTCGGCAGCGTCGCCAACACGGTGAAGGGCTCGGCGAGGAACTGGGCCAGGCCGATCACCGTGATCAGCTGGCCGAGACTGAGGTCGCCGGCGAGAGCGAAATATGCGGCCGCGACCGCGACGGCCATCGCGCTGAGAGCCCCTGCCGCCGCGGCCGCCCCGGCGTGTGCGCTCTCCATCCGGGAGGCCCGCAGTGTCGCGATCAGCGAGCGCCGGCTCGCCGCCCGGTACCGGTGCGCGGCGTTGCGCTGTGCACCGATGCCCTGCAAGGGACGCTGACCGCTGATCAGATCGGTGGCCAGCGCGGTGGCCCGGCCGATCTGTGACTGCTGCTCCTCGACCCGCCGCGCGATGATCGGTGCGGTGAGCTGCAGGCCCAGCATCACCACCGGCACACCCACCAGCACCATCACGCCCAGCGGTGCGTCGATGTGCAGCAGCACCGCACCGCAGGCCACGGTCGCGACGGCCGCGCCGACCATCCGGGGCACGTAGTCGAGGAGGTAGGCGGCTTCCTCGGCGTCGGTGGAGGAGATCGAAAGCAGTTCTCCTGCCTGATATGTCGTGACGATGCCGCGCGGATCGAGGATTCGCTGGCACAGCTCGACGCGCAGCAGGTGGCCCTCGGCCGCGATGGCGGCCATCAACATGCGGGCGCCGACCCGATAGACCGACGTCAGCACCACGAACAGGCCTGCCAGCACTGCGATCCAACCGATGATCGCCGCGACAGAGCCGGTGGCCACTGCACGGTCGACGATCACACCGATCAGAATCGGGACCGCGACTTCACAGAGCTGATGAGCGGCGATGAGGGCCGAACCCCCGGCCAACCGCGTGCGCTGCCGTGTCACCGCCCGGCGCAGCACCGCCGGACCCGACCAGTGCGTGTCGGGGTCTGTGGACCGCGCGTTCACGCCTGCGCGGGCTGGGAGCGGTCCATCTGCTCCCGCAGCGATTTCGGCCGCATGTCGGTCCAGTTCTCCTCCACGTACTTCAGTGCGCTGTCACGATCGGTGCCGTCAGGCCCGCCGAACACCGTGCGCCACCCCGCGGGTACCTCGGCGAACGTCGGCCACAGCGAATACTGTTCTTCGTCGTTGATCAAGACCAGGAACCGGCCGTTCGGATCGTCAAAAGGATTGGTGGACAACGCGTTCTCTCTCTCCTCGGATCCCGTCTGGACTCGGTGACGCACCGCAACCGGGTGCGCGGACCGACCGTCAGGCATGCTATCAAAGGTTAGGCTAACCACAGTGAGCTAGCCAGAACTCGGGAGGTCGTCGTGCGCGTGGTCATGTTCGGGTACCAGACATGGGGCCATCGGACCCTGCAGGCGCTGCTCAAATCGCGCCACGAGGTCGCGCTGGTGGTGACACATCCGAGCAGTGAGCATGCCTACGAGTCGATTTGGGCGGACTCGGTGGAGGACCTGGCCCGCAGTGAGGGGATCGAGGTCTACCTGGCGAAACGCCCGGACGCCGACTTGATCGACCGGGTGCGCAAGGTGGCGCCGGACGTGATGGTGGCCAACAACTGGCGAACCAAGCTGCCGCGTGAGCTGTTCGGCATCCCCCGATGGGGGACGGTGAACCTCCATGACTCGCTGCTGCCCAGATTCACCGGGTTCTCGCCGGTGATCTGGTCGCTGATCAGCGGTGCCACCCATACCGGTCTCACCGCACACCTGATGGACGACGAGTTGGACACCGGGGCGGTGCTTGTGCAGCGGGCGGTGGAGATCACGCCGACCAGCACCGGCACCAGTCTGGTGTACGACACGCTCGACCTGGTGCCCGAAGTACTCGAGGTCGCGCTCGACGGACTGGAACATCAGACGCTGAATCCCGTGCCGCAGGATCTCGGCGACCGCACGTTCTTCCACAAACGATCCGAGCAGGACAGTCTGATCGACTGGCGGTGGCCCGCCGCCGACATCGAACGCCTCGTCAGGGCGCTGTCGGACCCGTATCCCAACGCCTACACCTACTTTCGCGGTGAGCGGCTGCGGGTGATCTCGTCGCACGTGTCGCGGTGCGTGTACGGCGGCACGCCGGGCCGGGTGTTCATCGAGGAGGACGGCGGCATGGTCGTCGTCGCCGGTGCCGATGCTCACCGGGGGCAGGCCAAGGGTCTGGTCGTCGACGTCGTGCGCACCGATGACGGTGTCAACCACGCTGCGCTGGACTTCTTCGGCCGGGGCGGGGGATACCTCACCTCCGAGCCGTGAGGTAGGGCGAGGCGCGCGGCACGATCAGCGGTGTGCCCGTCTGCGGGTCGTCGATGATCTGGCAGGGCAGGCCGTAGACGTCGGCGATCAACTCCGCTGTCACCACCGTTCGTGGTTCCCCCTGACCCACGATCCTCCCGTCCTTCATGACCACGATCTCGTCGGCGTATCGGCTGGCGTGGTTGAGGTCGTGCAGCACGGCCACCACTGTGTGGCCGTGCGACCGGTTGAGCATTGCGAAGAGGTCGAGCAACTCGACCTGATGGGCGATGTCGAGGTAGGTCGTCGGTTCGTCGAGCAGCAGCAGGGGAGTCTGCTGCGCGAGCACCATCGCGACCCAGACCCGCTGTCGTTGCCCGCCGGACAACTCGTCGACGAGCCGATCGGCCAGCTCACTCACCCCGGTCAGCGTCATCGCCTCGGTGACGGCGTCTTCGTCGTCGGAAGACCACTGGCGCAACAGTTTCTGGTGTGGAAAACGGCCGCGAGCGACCAGGTCGGCGACCGTGATGCCCTCCGGTGCGACCGAGGTCTGGGGCAGCAGGCCCACCCGGCGGGCGACCTCCTTGGTGTGCAGGCTGGAGATGTCGGCGCCGTCGAGCACGACGCGCCCCGCAGTCGGACGCAGCAGCCGGGCCAATCCGCGCAGCAGCGTGGACTTTCCACAGGCATTCGGCCCGACGATCACGGTGATGCGTCCGTCGGGTACCGCGACGGTGAGGTCGGTGACGATCGCGGTGTCGGAGTAGCCCAAGGACAGGTTCTCGGTACGCAGCCGGCTGTCAGTCGTGGTCATCGTCGGGGTCATCGCTTTCGGGCCTGGGTGACGAGCAGGTAGATGAGGTAGCAGCCGCCCAGCGAGACGGTGACGACGCCGACGGGTAATTCGTTGTCGCGGAACAGCTGCTGGGCCAGAAGATCGCTGAGCAGGAGCAGCGCGGCTCCCATCGCCGCGGCGGGAAGAAGCGCCACCCCGGGGCTGGCGGTCAATCGCCGGGCCAGCTGCGGTGCCGCCAGCGCGACGAACGTGATCGGTCCGGCAGCCGCGCATGCCACGGCAACCAGTCCGACGCCGACGACCAGGTAGGCCGCTCGGGCACGATCGGGGTGCAGCCCGAGTGCGCCTGCGGCGTCGTCGCCGAGTTGTAGCACCGGCAGCTGCGGCCCCAGCAGGATGAGAGCCATGACCAGCAGGGCCACGCAGACAGTCATCGGAGCCACCTGGGACCAGGTCAGACCGCTGAGCGTGCCCTGCTGCCAGACGGCTGCGGTGACCGCGGTGTGGTGATCGAGTTTGATCACGATCCACTGATTCGCCGAGTTCAGCACGGCACCCACCGCGATGCCCACGACGATCAGGCGGTAGCCGGCCACCCCGCGCTGAAAAGACAACGCGTACACCACGACCGCGGTCACGAGTCCGCCGATCAGCGCGCCGAGGGCGACCGTGTAGTAGCCGCCGCCGACAGTGGCGAGCACTGCCAGCGCACCGGTATAGGCGCCGAAGTTCACGCCCACGATCTCCGGACTGCCCAGCGGGTTGCCGGTGACCGCCTGGAAGATGGCGCCCGACAGCCCGAGCGCGGCGCCGACCAGTAACGCCATCAGCATCCGCGGCAGCCGCCACTCGAGGATGACCACTCGGTCGAACGAGGTGTTGGTGCCGGCCAGCACGGACAGCACGTCCATCGGCGCGACGTGGTACTTGCCGAGCCCCACGGCCACCACCGCGGTCAGCGCGACGCTCGCCAGCAGGACTGCCACCGCGATCACAGCTCGTCGAGACGCGCGCGCAGAAACGCCCCGGACGCGCAGTACGTGATGGCGCCGGCGCGTGGGGCGCGTTGTCGTCGTGGTGTACGTCGTCGTCATGTCCGGTCGGCTCCCTTTTTGCGGATCAACCAGATCAGCACGGGTGCTCCGACGAAGGCCGTCACGATGCCGGCGGGTAGCTCCGACGGTGCGATCACCACCCGGCCGATGATGTCGGCGCCCAGCAGCACCGCGGGCGCGACGACGACGGCATAGGCGAGGATCCATCGCCAATCCGGACCGGTGAAGCGACGGACAGCGTGCGGGACCATCAGCCCCACGAAGCCGATGGGTCCCGCCCCGGCGGTGGCCGCCCCCGCCAGAAGTGTCACCGCCGCCAAACTGAGCACCCGGGTGCGAACGACGTTGCCGCCCAGGCTCGTCGCGAGGTCGTCACCGATCGCGGTGACGTTGAGCGAGCGAGCGACGACCACGCAGAGCACCGCGCCGGCACCGATGAACGGACTGATGGTCAGGGCGACCTCGAGTGGGCGCCCGTCCAGCGCGCCGGCGTCCCAGAACCGCATGTTGTCGAACGCCCGCGGATAGCGCAGCCGAACCGCGAACCCGAGGCCGTCCATGACCGCACCGATTGCGACACCGGCCAGCAGCACACGCACCGGGGTCGCGATCACCCGGCCCGTCATGCCGATCAGGTAGACGAGCGCCATCGCGAACAGGGCGCCGGCGAAGCCGAACCAGATGTAGGTCCAGATCCCCTGCAGGCCGAGCAGGGCGATCGCCGTGACGATGAAAAGTGCTGCACCGGCGTTGATTCCGAGCACCTCCGTGTCGGCCAGCGGATTACGCCCGACCCCCTGGATCAGAGTGCCCGACAGTCCGAGCGCGACACCGACGAGCAGGGCCAGCACCGTGCGCGGGATCCGCAGATCGCGCACGATCCACTCCTGGCCCGCGGACGTGTGGTCGACGGTGGTGAGTGCCTGCCACACCGTCGTCAGCGACACGTGCTGGGTGCCGATGGCCAGACTCACCACGCACAGCATCGCGAGCAGCGCGGCGGCGGCGACGAGACCGACCGCGTTCCTGCGGACCGAGACCCGGCCGGGGACCGGCGCGGGCGCGGGGCACGCGGGGGTGTCGACGACCACGGGCTAGAGCCCGATCCGTTCGCAGACCTCGTCGAATTCCTCGAAGGCCACCTTCTCGTCCTTGCCCTCCGACAGCGCGCGCTCGTAGACGGTGAGCGCTTCGTCGCCTTTCTCGGCGAACCGGGCGTCCCAGGCCTCGGAATCCCTCCGCCAATATCCCGTGATGTCGTAGTCGTCGCGATGCCACCCCAGCGAGCGCAGATACTTGCGCACCGCGCGGGATTCGGCGGCCTCTCCGGCGAACCAGCAGTATCCGCGCCCCGTCGGCATCGCATGGGCGCGCACCGTGTCGGCCAGCTTGCTGGACCGCATGCCGTTGCCGGAGCCCAGGATCGCGTGCACCGCAACGTCGTCGTGGCGGGGCAGGTAGTCCAGGTCCTCGGCCGCGGGCACCTCGGCGACGACAGTTGCCGCGATCCCTTCCGGCAGTTCCTCGATGATGCGCGCCGCGGCGGGCAGCCCGGACAGATCGGTGACGAGCAACTGCCATCGAATGCCAGAAGGCGGCCGATACCACGCTCTGGCGTGATCGAGAACCACCCGGTGCCCGACCGCCGCGGTGCTCGCCCAGGACGACCCGGGGCCCTGCCTGTGCAGCGCGATGTCAAGGGTGAGCAGCGCACCGTCCTGGTAGCGGACCGAGTAGTTACGCCCTTCGCCGTCCGGGTGGTCGCCCGGAGCGAAGTAGACCCCGACGGCGGAGTCTGCGGCGGGTCTGACCTCGAGCGCGTCGGGATCGTCGACGCGCAGCACGATGCGCTGCAGCCGACTGCTCAGAGCCCGAGTGTCGACGATGGAGGCGTAGGAGTGCGACACATAAGTGAGGCTAACCTATGTTGTGCGGACCGGGTTCCTCCGGTGGGTCGGCGAGTATGCTGTCGCCGGGCGCGCAGGATCGCCCGACGTCCGCTCGAAGAGGCTCAGCCTCCCTGCGAAACAGCCGACCGGCACCACCTGCTTCTTCTCTCTGCCCGATCGCGCGGACACCGGGCCTGTGAGAGGAGGCTGCCATGGCCAGCGCCCTACCCGACAATCCGTCGTTGTCCCGGCTACGCGCCGACGCCCGTGCCCTCCAGCGGCGCATGCGTTCCGGAGACGCCGACGCCGAGGCGTTGATCCGCTCCCATCATCCAGACCCTGGCGCAGCCTTGGCGCGCTCGCGCCTCCACGACGCGCAGTTGGCGCTGGCCCGCCGGTACGGGTTCCCCAGTTGGCCGGCCCTGGTCCACTACCTCGAGGAGGCGCGCGCGCTCAGCGTCGATCCCAGCGGTATCGACGACACCGCTCTGGCCACGGCTGACCGGTTCTGCGCATTGGCGGTACTGCACTACACCGACGTCGACGCACCACCGCGATGGGCCGAGGCCGCCGACATGCTTTCTGCCACACCCGGGCTGGTGAACGACCAGGTGTGGGCCGCTTCGGCGGCAGCAGACGCCGAGGCGCTCCGCCACCACCTCGACGCCGGTACCGCATCGGCGTCGTCGACCGGGGGGCCCTTCGGCTGGACGCCTCTGCTGTACCTGTGCTACTCACGCGCCACCGAGGACCGAACGTGCGAGGAGATCCTCACGGCGGCAACGCTTTTGCTGGACGCAGGGGCCGATCCGAACGCCGGTTACCTGTGGCGCGGGATGGCGACCCCCTTCACCGCGCTCACCGGTGTGTTCGGTGAGGGGGAGCAGGGGCCGCGACGGCAGCCGCGCCACCGCTACGCTGCCGATCTCGCGGCGCTGCTCCTGAGCCGCGGCGCCCATCCGGCCGACCATCAGGCGCTCTACAACAGGATGTTCGGTCCCGACAACTCCCACCTCGAGCTGCTGTTCCACCATGGCCTGGCCGCCGCCGGTCCGAGCCCCTGGGAACGCCGCCTGGGTCCGGCCATGGAGACGCGCGAGCAGATGTGGCATCGCCAGGTGCAGTGGGCGGCCGCGCACGGGTTCACCGACCGACTTTCGATGCTGGCCGGCCACGGCATCGATGTGTCGGGGGTGGCCGTGCGGACGCCGACGTTTCCCACCGACCCGAATGCGCGCGACGAGTCTGGAGCCACCCCGCTGCATCACGCGGCCTGGAATGGCGACGTGCCGCTGATCGAGCGGCTGCTCGCCGCCGGCGCCGACCCGGCGGCTGTCGACGGCCGCTTCGGCACCACGCCCCAGCAGTGGGCCGAGCATGCCTACCAGGTCGAGGCCGCGGCGCTGCTCAGTGAGCGTTCTTCCGGCTGACCCGCTGCCATTGCCGCGCCGCGATCAGCTCCGGCACCAGGACTTCGGTGAGCAGGGCGACGTCGTCGTCCGTGTCGCCCGGATAGCGGAGAACGTATCGCGCACCGCGCACCTCGCCGCCGATGCCGCCCACCACGACCACCGTGCTACCCCGCGCGATGGTCCACTCGGCCAGTTGCGGTTCCCAGGGCGAGCCGGAGAACACCAGCAGCCGGTAATCGGTCGTCTTGGTCAGGTAGACGTCGACGTGGCTCCAGTCACCGGTCTCACACGCCACGGCGGGCCGGCGCGGCCCTTCGCGCACCATCAGGGCGCCCTGCTGCGCTGAGCACAAGCGGTGTGCGGGAGCCGCGAGGTGGGTACCTGCCGGGCCGAGCAGTAATTCAGAAATCTCTGGGAGCCAATCAGATTCAGTGTCCAGCAGGTGTGTGCTCGCAGCGGCCGCACCGTCGATCGATGCCGCTAGAGCTGAGGTATCGGTGCCCAGCAGATGGCATTCGAGCGCGAGCAGCAAGGCGAGGGTGTGCTGATAGCTGCGGCAGGCGACGCCGCCGTGCTCGACGCCGGCATCCAGCGTGACCACGGCAGCGCAGCGTTCGACGAGCGGAGTGCCGAGAGTGTTCGTCAGCGCGACGGTGGTCGCGCCGTCGGGCAGGCGGGTCAGCGCGTCCAGCGTCTCCTCTGACCCGCCGCTGGCCGAGATCGCCACCACCAACGTCTGCGGCCCCCAGGCGGGCAGGAGAGTTGAGGACGCGAGTTCTGCGCTGGCCATGACGCCGCGGGCCCGCAACCGGGCGGCGGCCACCCCAGCAGCGTAAGCGGAGGAACCCATACCGAGCAGCACGACATGCGCGGTGTCGGCGGGCACCACGCTCGCCCAGGGGTTCGCGTCAGCGAGCATGAGGGCCAGCCGCGCCAGCGTTTCGGGCTTTCGCGTCAGATCGGTGAGGAAAGCATCGGCGTTCACGGTCGTTCCTCGTCGTCGAGCAGGGCGGGTAGGGCGGCATCGGGGACGTACATCCACCGCGAAAGGTGGTTGGCCGCATAGATCATCTCGCGCATCACCTGGATCAGGCGCAGCGCACGAAGCGGGCGCGGGTCGAAGAGGCGTCCGTGGCCCGCAGCGCGCAGCCGTGTCACATAGGCGTCGAGGAAGGCCTGCCGCGTCGCCGTTTCCGCAGCCTGGAGCGCGGCAGGGGGCGCTTCGGTGTAGCGGCTGGCCACGATAGCGACGTGAGCCAGCGACTGCACCATCCCGGCGACGTCGACGGCTGCGGGAATGGGAAGCATTCGTTCGGCTGCGGTCAGCACCGGATTGCCGTCGAAGTCCGTGACGAACAGTCTGTCGCCACTGCGCAGCACTTGTCCGACATGCAGGTCGCCATGTCCCTCGAGCACCGCTGTTCCCGTCAGAGTCGGCAGGGCCGCCAGCTCCGCGGACACCTCGGCACGTCGAGCCGACAGCACCGCCGAGCTCACTGAATCACCGACTGCACACGCGGTTTCGAGGGTGGCGGTGGCGGCAGCGTGCCATCGCTGGGTGTCCGCGGTGGTGGCGGTGGACGTCGTGGAGGCCAGCGCGGAGTGCAGGTCGGCGATCAGCACGCCGAGCGCATGCGATGTACGCACGCTCTCTGTAGGGTCGGCGGTCAGGGCCGCTGCGGTCATCATCTCCACAGCCCAGGTCCACCCGTCGACCGCGCCGGGCAGGTACTCGTCGACATAGGCCGCCAGGGTCTCCTCGCCGTCGGGTGGCCGCCACGTGATCGCCCCCCACGGTTTCGGGATTCCGGTGAAGCCGGCGTCGCGCAGGACGGCGATGCGCCGCGGAGCCGGATGTGGGCCTTCCTGCAGGTGCACTGCCCACTTGACCACTGCGCAGTCGCCGACGATCACCGACTCATTGGTCTGGTCGACGTTCATCCCGCGTTCACCGTCGACCGCGCGAGCCGCCCACGACTGCACGCGGAAGCCGCCGATTTGGTACGAGCCGGATTGTGCTGCAAGCAGTCTCGACAAAGCCGCGGAAGCGCCGTCGCCGGGGCGGGCAGGCTGCCAGCCGTCGCGACGGATCATCGGTAGGGCTGACCTGCCGAGCCCGCCGGCCACGATGGCCAAGCGGTGCACCTCTGACAGCTCCAGCCAGTCGAGCAGGGCAGGCGGCGCGGTCACTGGCGGGTGGTGCCGAGCCGTTCGATGACGTCCGCACCGACACGCAGTCCATCGCGCTCCCGGATCGCCGAGCCGAGGGTGGTGAGATGTTCGCGCAGCGTCGTGTCGGCGAGGAGGCGCTCGACCGCATCGATGAGCTCGTCGTCGGCGAACCGGTAGGTGTCCAGACGCACGCCGAGGCGGAGTTCATCGATGCGTTGCGCATTCTCGTACTGGTCCCAGAACAGGGGCAGCACGACCAGCGGCTTGCCGAAGTGCAACGTCTCGGTCACCGTGTTGTTGCCGCCGTGCGAGATGACCAGGTCGACCAGGGGAATGATCTTGGTCTGCGGCAGCATCTGTGCGCCGACCATGTTGCCTGCCAACGTGATTCGTTCGGCCTGTGGGCCTTTGCTGACGATGAATCGATGCCGGGTGGTGCCGAGCACATCCACCAGTCGTTGCATGAGCTCGACGTCGGCGCCGCCCAGCGACCCCAGCGACAGGTAGATCAGCGCGCTGCCTGCGGGCCGCTCGGCCATCTCGGCGGGCAGGACGTAGTCGTCGTCGGTTTCGCGGACGCTGGAGTCCATTCGGGTCCAGGTGGCGTCGAGGGGACGCCGGTCCACGTAGTCGGCCTCGGCGGGGTAGACGTACAGGTTGGCGGCGTTGTCGCGGGGCATGAACTCGAGGTCGGGTAGTGGCGGTGCGCCCTGGGCTTGCACCCACGCGTCGAAATCGCGCCACATCGGGCGCAGGGCGCGTTCGAACTCCGCACGGTAGGAGAGCCATTGGTCGGGTTCGCCGCTCGGCAATCCCGAGAACGGTGGTGGGATGTCCGGGCCGGGGATCTCCAGCGGGCTGCAGGAGACGATGCGCACGAACGGCACCCCGGCGGTGACCAGCGCCGGGAACAGCACGACGTTGTCTTCGACGATGACATCGGGCCGTTGCTCGGCGATGATCTGGCGCAATCGGGGCTCGCAGTACCGGGCACCGTCGATCAGCGCCTGATAGGTCGGCTGGATGAAGGACGCCAACTGGTCGATCGTCGGTTTGCGGAACTCCGGCGCTGTCTCGGCGATGAACTGGGTCCAGAAGGCGCCGGCATCTTCTTCGCCGTCGTCGTCCGCCGGTTCGGCCAAATCGACGAGTTCTTCGATGAACCCGAACGGTGCGAGCTTTCCTGCCCAGGAACTCTCGGCGGCGAAGACGATCGTGTGGCCGCGTGCCCGCAAGATCGACGCCAACCCGATGCACTGATTGGTCGGCCCGTGCGCCGACTCCGGCCAGAACATGATCGTCAAAGGGTGCGTGGACATGTCAGAGAAGGTACCTCCGGCGCCTCGCTCGTCGAGTCTGACAGCGCCGGATGCGCTGCATGTATAGGAACCACCGGCGGTCGTCATAGGAATTGAGCGGTACTCCACTCATCACAATCCGACCGAAGAACGGGTTTAATACGGGGGCATCACCGACCGCCGACGAAATGGACCGCAATGCCGATCATCACCACCGCCGACGGAGTCGACATCTACTACAAGGACTGGGGGTCGGGGCAGCCGATCGTGTTCAGCCATGGCTGGCCGCTGTCGGCCGACGACTGGGACGCCCAGATGATGTTCTTCCTGGGCCACGGCTACCGGGTGATCGCGCACGATCGGCGCGGGCACGGTCGCTCGACGCAGGTCGGCGACGGTCACGACATGGACCACTATGCCGACGATCTCGCCGCGGTCGTACAGCATCTCGACCTCCACGATGCCGTGCATGTCGGGCACTCCACCGGCGGTGGGGAAGTCGTGCGTTTCCTCGCCCGCCACGGCGAGCAGCGGGCGGCGAAGGCGGCGCTGATCGCCGCGGTCCCGCCGCTGATGGTCCAGACCGACGCCAACCCCGGCGGGCTGCCGAAATCGGTGTTCGACGATTTCCAGACCCAGGTGGCGACCAATCGGTCCGCCTTCTACCGGGCCGTACCCGAGGGGCCGTTCTACGGGTTCAACCGCGAGGGCGTCGAGCCCATCGAGGCAGTGATCGCCAACTGGTGGCGGCAGGGCATGATGGGCGGCGCCAAAGCCCACTACGACGGCGTGGTCGCCTTCTCTCAGACCGACTTCACCGAGGATCTACGGCGGATCACGGTGCCGGTGCTGGTCATGCACGGCGATGACGATCAGGTGGTGCCGTACGCCGACGCAGGGCCGCTGTCGGCCGAGCTGCTGCCCAACGGAACCTTGAAGACCTACCCGGGGTATCCCCACGGGATGCCGACCACCCATGCCGACGTCATCAACGCCGACCTGCTGGAGTTCATCCGTTCCTGAGCGCGGCGCGCGCAGACGTCAACGTCGCCAGAAATCGAAGGGGTCGCGGCCCGGCCGGAAGCCGGCGCCCTCGACGATGTCGACGGCGAGGTCGAAGTGGCGCCCGACGTGCGCGGGTCGATGCGCGTCGCTGCCGAACGACACCGCTTCGCCGCCCTCCTGCCACCACCACCGCACGAGATCGACCGAGGCCAGCGGCGACTTGGTGTTGATCTCCAGTGCTCGCCCAGTGCCGGCGAGCGTCCGAAACACCGTTCGGTAGTGCTCCTCGAAGTCGCGTTCGCGGTAAGTGCCGACCCGGTCGGCAGGCCAATAGCGGCGGGGATAGTCGCAGTGGGCGAGCACGCTGAACACGTCGGAGCGCTCGATCAGGGTCACCATGTCTGCGAAGTAGCGGTGCATCAGCTCGTCCGGGTCGTGCCGGGCGAACAGCGCCACGTTGATCGCTTCGAGTCGACCCGCGACGGGAATCCCGTGCAAGCTGCCGAGTACTCGATCGAACGTCCCCGCGGCGAGTACCGCGGCGACACTGCCGGAGAACCAATGTGGTTCTCCCGCTTCGATTCCCGACAGAATCCGCAAAGCCGGGAACAACGCGCGGCAGCGGGCGACATCGGCGAGATAACCCTCGACGTCCAGCGGCGCCACCCCGGGCCGATCACCCACCGTCAACTCGGAGGCAGTGTCGTCGACTCCCCACTCGGTGAAATCGACGTGCTCGGTGAAAGCCACCGCCGGGATGCCCAGCTCAACCGCGCGGCGGCACGCGGCTTCCATCGTCGACGAACCCGCCGTGTCCCACGACCACCGGGTGTGCACGTGGTTGTCGGAGGGCGGTGTCACTCGGGCCGGGCTGCGGCGTCGAGGGCTTCTCGTTGGATGCGGTCGAACTGCGCGCCCATCGCCTCGGCGAGTGCGGTGGCTCCCGAGAGAGGGCGCACCATCACCATCAGGTCGTCGATGAGGCCGTTTTCGTCGACGTGGAGGAAGTCGCAGCCGGTGATCTTCTTGCCGTCGACGGTCGCCTCGAACACCAGCGCATGGTCGGGGCTGGCTGCGTCGCCGATCTCTCTGACGTAACGGAAGTCGACGAACACTCGCATCACCGCGCGCAGGATCGCCGCGGTGATCGGCTTACCGGTGTAGGGCTTGAAGGCGACGGGACTGGTGAAGACGACGTCGTCGGCGAGCAGCGCCTCGATGGCGGCGGCGTCGCGTGCCTCGACAGCCTCGCGGAACGGATGCATACGGTGACGGTAGCGAAGGCGTCGCGGGTGACGTCGGTCAGCCCGTTCGCGCTACCGGACAGCGTGCAGATCGAACGTGTGGCATCGACTGCGGGAATTCGGTTTAGCCCCGTCAGCGCGGGTATCTCGCCCGTACCGCCGACGCAGCGCCGTCCGCCGCCGGCTGGCTGTCCTGTCCAGACCTTCGATGAGGAGTCGCCTCAATGTTCCGACATACCGATTACATGCAATTCGACGTCAAGCCGGAAAAGCCCGATCCGGTCTATGCCCGCAAGCTGCAAGAGTTGCTCGGCGGCGCGTTCGGCGAGATGACCGTGACCATGCAGTACCTCATGCAGGGCTGGAACTGTCGCATGAAGGGCAAGTACAAGGATCTGATCATGGACGTGGCCACCGAAGAGATGGGGCACGTCGAGATGATCGCGACGATGTGTGCTCGTCTGCTCGAAGGCGCTCCGGCCACCGACGCCACCCAGAACGCCCTCGGCGATCCGGTGGTCGCGGCTGTGATGGGTGGGATGGATCCTCAGCAGGCGATCATGTCCGGTGGCGCACCGACGCTGTCGGACAGTCAAGGCTCCCCGTGGAACGGGAAGTTCATTGTGGCGTCAGGCAATCTGCTGGCGGACTTCTACGCCAATGTCGCCGCCGAGGCGCAGGGCCGGGTGCAGACCGCACGGCTGTGGCACATGACCGACGATCCGGGTGTGAAGGCCATGCTGAAGTTCAATCTGGCGCGCGACACGTATCACCAGAACATGTGGCTGGCCGCGATCGAAGAGTTGCAGGCCGACGGTTTGGAGGGTGTGGTGGCACCGAACGACCTTTTCGACGAAGAGTTCGAGGAGCACGCCAGCACCTTGTGGCACCTCTCCGATGGTGCCGATGCCGACAAGGGTCGGTGGGCGCACGGTCCGCTGCCTGACGGCAGGCACACCGGCAAGTTCCTCGCCGATCCGCAACCGCTCGGTGACCTGCAGTCCGGCCCACCGCCGGACCCGAAACTCTACTGCACCTATGACGGGGCGATGGGCGAACCGCGCACTCCTGCGTTCGGTACCGAAAAGGGTGTGATGGGCAAGCTCAAGGACGCGATCGATCCCGACAAGACGTAGCGCGCCCAGGTTCTGCGGGGCGTCGCCGAGCAGGGAGCGGCGCCCCGCCCCGGTCGTCGACCTCTGGCGAGGTGGACAGAATCCCGCTGAGGCTGAACCGGTTTCGATACGGCTCTTGACGGCTATCGCTGGGTGAACACGAAGGTGAGAGGAGAACAGCGGTGAGCACTGACGACGCCACGGGGACCACAGCCAACGATCTGGGCGGCAGCGATGATCTGCTCAGCCCGATGGAAGGCACCGATTCCGACGACGTGCACAACGACGACGGCGACGAGGTGGTGGATCCACCTGAGGGCTGGAGCGGCGTAGACAAATTCGGTATGTCGGCCGAGGAGCAACGCCAAGGGGAAAGCCTCGACCAGCGCCTTGCCGAAGAGGTGCCCGACGTCGACGAGCGCGACATCGACACCCGCGATGCGGTGGACGCTGCCGCGGGGGATCAGCCGCTGCTCGGCAGCGATGCCGCGTCTGCTGAGCCGGGCGAACACGAAGGCCAGATCGATGGCGTTCCCGAGGACGGCGACTCGCTGTTCCCGGTGGTCGAATAGGAGAAGCAGCCCATGACAGACCTACCGCTTCCCGAGTTCGATCAGATGGCGCTGGGCGACGTCCGGCACCGTATCCGGGCGCTGGACACTACCGCGTTGCAGACGCTGCTGAATCACGAGGCAGGCCATGCCGCACGCGTGCCGATACTGGAAATCCTGGAAGCGAGGTTGCGAGAACTCGATGCCGGTGCGCAACCCTCGCCGGGAGATCCGCGCAAGGCCCCCGATATCGATTCGACGGCGGGTGGCTCGCCGGTCCAGCAGTCGACCGCTGCCGAGCCGGGCACTCCGCTGCGTCACGGTGTGGCCTATCAGACGCCCAAGCGCGGCCGGCCCTGATCCGTCTCCGGTGTCGGTCAGTCGCCGAGCAAGAGGGCGCTGGCGGCGTGGTTGAGCTTTCGCCGCGGCCAGCCCAATGCCCCGTCGGCGGCCAGCGCCGCGCGGGCAGCGTTGCGACCACAGATGCCATGCACGCCACCGCCTGGTGGCGCGCCAGCACTGCCGAGGAACACGTTGTCCAGGGGTGTGGTGGCGCCGCCCTGACCGGGCATCGGTCGAAACACCAACTGCTGAAACAACTGCGAGGTTCCACCATTCACTGCGCCGGCATGCAGGTTGGCGTCACTGCGTTCCAGGTCCGACGGTCGCTGCACCACTTTACCCACGACGCGGTCGGTGAAGCCGGGAGCGTGCCGTTCCAGTACCGCGTCGACGGCTTCGGCGAGCTGGTCGGCGCTGCGATCGTCGCTGCGGCCACGCGGCAGATGCGTGTAGGCCCAAGCGCTTTCGGTGCCGGCCGGGGAGCGCGTGGGGTCTGCCGTCGTCATCTGGCCGAACAGCATGAACGGGTGCGTTGGCACCGTTGAGGTGTTCAGGTCGGCCATCCAGCGGATCAGACCGTCGTGGTCGGCGCCCAGGTGCACCGTGCCGGCGCCGGCCAGGCTGGGTGATCGCCAGGGGATCGGGGCATTGAGGGCGTAGTTGATCTTCAGTACCGGGGTGTCCCATACGAAGCGGTCCAGCTGCCGCTGCGGTCCCGCGGGGAGGATGTCCGGGGGCAGAAGCTGTCGATACAGTTGCGGCGCAGACGTGTTGGCGATCACCGCGCGGCGGCAGCGGACGAACCCACCGTCGGTGAGGTTCACCGCGGTCGCACGACGACCTCGCACGTCGATACTGTCCACCTGGCGGTTGCAGTACACCCGCGCTCCGGCTGCCTCGGCGCGGCGGACCAGCGCCTCAGTCAACTGACCGGCACCGCCGACCGGCACCGGGAAGCCGGCGTCTTGGGCGAGCATCAGCAGCAGGTACCCCATCACGCCGCTGGCCGGGGCGTCGATCGGAACGTCGGCGTGCATCGCGTTGCCGAGCAGCAGCAGTTGGGCGGCCTCCCCCTCGAATAGGTGACGCGCCATCTCGCCGGCGGGCAACAGCAGCAGGTGAGCCAGGCGCAGTGCGCCGGCGGTACCGAGTCGGCGCAGCAGACCCATGGGTCCGCGTACCGGCGGGAACGGTGCGAACAGGGTCTCCAGCAGCGGCTTCTTGATGCGCCGGTATTGCTCGAACTCGGCGATCCAGCGGTCGCCGTCGCCGCTGTGATAGCGCTCCAATTCTTCCGCGGTGCGGTTGATGTCGCGGTAGAGCACGGGCGCGTCGTCGTCGTCGGCGCTTCGGGCGTGTCCGACGACGGCGGGGGCATGACTCCAGCGCAATCCGTGGTCCGCCAAACCCAGGTCCAGCAGCGCGGGCGAGGCGGCCGATAGCGGATAGAACGCGCTGTACAGATCGCTGATGTATCCCGGCGTCAACTCGGCACTCTTGACGGCGCCGCCGGGCCGGTCCTGGGCCTCGAGCACCACGACGTCCCAACCCGCATCGGCGAGCATCGCGGCGGCGACGAGTCCGTTGTGCCCGGAGCCGATAACCACGGCGTCGGCGGTCTCCGACCGCGACAGCTCAGCGTTCATCATGTGTGCGGCGTTCGGCCATCGCGGCGAGCCGCCACGTGGTCTCCCGGTTGCGGGGGAACGCTGCCGCCAGTGCCACCTGCTTGGGCAGCCACTTCAGCGGGGGTGAGACCGGAACTTCGGCCATCTCGATACGGCAGCCGCCCGCGTCCAGGTCCTCCAGCCGAAGGGTGATCCGCGCTTTGCCAAACGGCCTGCCGTTGGCGATCAGCACGAGTTCCCGCTCGGGCTCGCAGGATTCCACGACGGTGCTGTCGTTGAGCACGAGCGGCCAGATGCCAATCGAGTGATGGATTGTGGCGCCCGGCGCGGGCCAATTCGGGTCGACGGCGCGCATCCGGCTGTTGCCCACCACCCACTGCGAGTAGGTCCAGCCGTCGGCGATCACTTCCCAGACGTCGTGCCGGGACGCTGAGGTGTCGCGCACGACCACCGGCGTGCTGTTGATGTCCTCGGGTTCTGTCGCCACCGAGTCGCCGTACCCGCGCCCCCGGTGGTTAAACGTCGACCTTCTGGTTGCATGGGACCGCGACCGCAGCGGAGGAGGAGGTGCCGTCATGCCGGGGGTGTGGAGCGGGGACCCACTGTGGCTCGCGGACGTGCTGCGCGCGCAAGGCCTTGATGTGTCGGAGTTGGCGGGTTGGCGCCGGCGTGGCCACGGCGACTTCTCCGACATCCGCGGGGTGATGGTGCACCACACCGGTTCGGACACCGCGACCGCGGAATCCATCGCGCGGGGCAGGCCCGATTTGCCCGGCCCGCTGTCACAGCTGCACATCGCACGCACCGGAACCGTGACCGTGGTGGCGGCCGGGGTCGCCTGGCACGCCGGGCTTGGCGCCCACGCGTGGCTGCCTGTCAATGGTGCGAACCGGCACACGATCGGCATCGAGTGCGCGAACAGTGGCACGAGCCCGTCGGCGCCGCATCGCCGCAACTGGCCCGATGCCCAGTACTTCGCGTTGGTGCAAAGCTGTTCGGCGATCTGCCGGCGCCTCGGCCATTCGGCCGACCGGGTCATCGGTCACAAGGAGTATGCGGGCCGCGCGCAGGGCAAGTGGGATCCCGGCGCCATCGACATGAACATCCTGCGCCGCGACATCGCCGACGGGCGCGGCGCGCCGCAGTCAACCGACCGGTACGCCGACATCCTGCTCGAGCGCGGCTCCCGCGGACCCCAGGTGGCCGAACTTCAGCGTCGTTTGAAAGCGGCCTATGCACTGTATGCCGGCGAGCTCGACGTCGACGGTGTGTTCGGCGCAGAAACGGAGGCCGCGGTGCGGGAATTCCAGCGGCGCACCGAAGGTTTGACGGTCGACGGCGTCGTGGGTCCGGCGACCGCGGCGGCCCTGCGGCTACGGCTGGTCAATGCGCTCGGCTGACCTCTAACCGAATGCCGTTGAGGGCGCTGACAAGCTCGCCGTTCTGGTGCGCGGCGGCGTACTCGACTCGTCTCAGAGCCGGCCGACCTGACGCAGCCCGGCCACGGTGTCGGCGATCGTCTCGGCCGGATCGCGCCAGTGCAGGCCGAAGTCCCGACTGCTCGGTCCGTCGTCGGAAGCCGGCATCTGCGTGTAGTACTGCATCGCCGCGGAGTTGATCGGCGTCTCGAAAGGAAGAATCGGGCCGAGCACGTCGAAGATTCGACCCGCACTGCGCAGGGCGACATCGGGCACCGGGACCACGGCAAGCGTCCGGTTGGTTGCCCGGCCGATCATCTGCGCCAGCTCGGAGACCGAAACCCGTTGTCCGCCCGCCATGTAGCGCCGCGGACCACGGCCGGCGTCCAGTAATGCAACGTGCAGGTCGGCCAGGTCGCGGACGTCGATGACGATCCAGCCGGCGCCGCGGCCGGGTACCGCATGCATCTTGGCCGACGCCTCGACCCCCTCCGCAGCCTCCCCGAACTGATCGCCCGCGGGCGGCCCGAGCACCATGCCGGGATAGGTGATGTTCACCGGTGCGCCGGCATCGGCGAGCCCACGCGCGTATGCCTCGACGGCGGCTTTCGATCGGCCGTAACCGTCGCTGCCGCCGACCACCGGGAGGTCGGCATGCAGCACCTCCAGGCCAGGCCGGAACAGCGCGGTGAAGCTGGAGACATGCACGATCGGATCGAGCCCGGCAGCGACCGCACCGCCGAGGACGTTGCGCGCCCCTTCGAGGTTGGTGTGCAGCATCTCGTCAGCGCGGCTCGGATCGGTCGAAACCATTGCTGCACAGTGGATCACCGCGTCGCACCCGGACAGAGCGACCGCTGTGCTCTCAGCGTCGGCGATATCGCCGAGCACGTGGTCGTCGATGTCGACCCCGATCTTGCCGGCGCTGGTGGCCAACCTGCCCGCGTTGCGCACCAGGAAGCGCACCTGGTGCCCGGCGTCCTGTGCCGCCTTGGCGGTCCACGCGCCGACGAACCCGGTGCCGCCGGTGATCAGTACCTTCATGTGTCCTCCGGTTCCACGACGCGCTCTATACCCGCTTTCGGCCCGCGCGTCTCACTCGGTGACATCTTCGATGACGTGTTGGATCTGGATCAGGTTGCCGCACGTGTCGTCGAGCACGGCGGTGGTGACCGGTCCCATCTCGACCGGGTCCTGGGTGAACCGCACGCCGAGCGCGCACAGCCGCTCGTGCTCGGCGTGGACGTCTGCGACGGTGAACGCGGTGTAGGGGATGCCGTCGGTCATCAACGCCTGCTTGAACCTGCGCGCGGCAGGGTGCTGGTCGGGTTCGAGGACGAGTTCGACGCCGCCCGGGTCATCGGGGGAGACCACAGTGATCCACCGGTGCTGGCCCATCGGGACGTCGTGTCTGGTGTGGAAACCGAGAACGCTGGTGTAGAACGACAGGGCCTTGTCCTGGTCGTCGACGAGCACGCTGGTCATCGTGATCCTCATGGTCGATCCTCCCCGCTCGCCGGGTCGCCGCGTCGCGATCCGCCACGTTGACGTTCTACCAGCACCCGGCGTTTGACGGCCGTCAACTGGTTTCGCCGATGTGCCCGTTGCCATGGTTTCGCTGCTATACGTTGGCCGGGTGTCGTCATCGCCGCCGCTCCTCGAAAGTCCCACCGACCTGTCTGTCGCCTGGCTCAGCGCCGCGCTGGGCCGTGATCTTTCGAGCTACTCGGTCGAACGGATCGGCACCGGTCAGATGAGCGAGTGCTACCGGGTCAACCTGGCGTATGCCGACGGTGGTCAGGGGCCTGCGTCGGTGGTGCTGAAGGTTGCCGCCGCCGACCCGAGCAGCCGTCAGACCGGCCTGGCGATGGGCTTGTATGAACGTGAGGTTCGCTTCTACACCGATGTCGCACCGAACCTGGCCGGCCCTGTGGCGCCGTGCCATCACGCGGCGTACGACAGTGCGACGGGCATGTTCGATCTCCTGCTCGACGACGCAGCTCCCGCCACGGTCGGTGACGAGATCCGGGGGGCCACCACGGATCAGGCGATGCTGGCGCTGCGTCAACTCGGTCTGGTGCACGGCCCGCTGCTGGGCGACGAGGCGCTGGCGGACGCGGCGTGGCTGAACCGGGACTCGCCGGTCGACCAGGCGTTGATCGGGGCACTGTATGCCGGGTTCATCGACCGGTACGCCGATCAGGTCGCACCCGAGCATCGCGCGGTCTGCGAGCAGTTCGTCGCCGCGTTCGACGCATTCATGGCCGACGAGGGCGCCGGCGGTCTGCGCGGTCTGGTGCACGGCGACTACCGACTGGACAACATGCTGTTCGGCCGACCGGGTGCCGATCGGCCGCTGACCGTGGTGGATTGGCAGACGGTGACCTGGGGACCCGCCTTCACCGACGTCGCGTACTTCCTGGGGTGTGCGCTACCGACCGAAGCGCGCCGCGCTGGTTACGATGCTCTCCTCGCCGCCTACCATGAGGCACTCGGCGAATCCGCGGGCGTGTCGTTGGACGACGTGCGTGAGGGTGTGCGGCGGCAGACCTTCTTCGGTGTCCTGATGGCGATCGTGTCGCCGATGCTCGTGGAGCGCACCACGCGGGGCGACGAGATGTTCATGGCGATGATCGCCCGGCACTGCCAGCATGTGCTCGACACGGGCGCACTGGCGCTGCTGCCGCCGCCGACGACTCCAGAGCCGTTGCAGCCGAATGCTTCTGACGAGGGACGACATGTCCCGACCGACGAGCCGCTGTGGAGCGAGAGCTGGTACTTCGACTTCGCCGACGCGGCACAGAACGTCGGTGGCTGGTTTCGACTCGGCCTCATACCCAACCAGGGCCACGCCTGGGTCAACGGCTTGGTGTGCGGACCGGGGCTTCCGACCGTGGCGGTCGTGGATTTCCAAGCCCCGCTGCCTGAAGACCACACCAAGGTGTCGGCCGACGGTGCGGAGCTCGCCATGACTGTGACCGAACCGCTTGTTCGCTTTGGTGTTTCGCTGCGTGGTCGTGGTGAGGCCCACGACGATCCGGCGGCCCTGCTGCGCGGCCAGGCGGGCCAGCCGATCGACGTGGCCGTGGACCTGACCTGGACGAGCGCCGGTGTTCCGTATCAGTACCGGATTTCCCCTCGCTACGAGATCCCCTGCCGCGTGTCGGGCACAGTCACGTTCGGTGAGCACTCCTACCACCTCGCCGACGTCGCCGGGCAACGCGACCACTCGTGGGCATCACGGGACTGGTGGGGGATGGATTGGGTGTGGAGTGCACTGCATCTGGACGACGGAACCCACCTGCACGGCGTGGACCTTCGCATCCCCGGCGTTCCGGCTCTGTCGGTGGGCTACCGGCAACGCGTCGGGGAGAACCTGGTCGAGCTCACCAAAGTCCAAGCGCGTGAGACGGTCTGGAACGGTGAGCTCCCCGTCTCCGCAGTCGTGGATTACGACGGGCAGGCCGTCACGATCATCCCGGTCGGCCATGCGCCGGTGTTGCTGACCTCGCCGGACGGTCGACTGAGCCGATTCCCGAGATCCTGGGGGACGGTCACGACCGATGACGGCCGCGCCGGTATCGGATGGATCGAATGGAACCGCAGCCAGGGGTGAGCGCCGCTCAGGTGGGGCGGATCATCTCGAAGCGCGCTTCCGCAGGGACGTCGAAGTAGGTCGCGGGTCCGCCGGCGCGCAGTATGGGGCGAGCGGCGGCGGTGTTGTAAATGCCGTCGACAAGAAACTGCCGGTCGATGTGGACGGCGACGACCTGGCCGAGCACCATCCACGTGTCGATACGCGAGCCGTCCCTGTCCCGGAGCTGAATCAGTTGCGTCAGGCAGCATTCGAAATTGACCGGACTCTCCAGTACCCGCGGCGCGCTGACTTCCACAGAATCGACCGGCGTGAGCCCGCCGAGGGCGAACTCGTCGACGTCCGGGTCCGCGCTGGCCGCTGTTTCGTTCATCGCCTCGGCCAGGGGGCGGCATGCGAGATTCCACACGAATTCGCCGGTCGCCTCGATGTTGGCGACGCTGTCCTTCCAGCCGATCGAGGCGAAGCCGACCACCGGCGGGTGATAGTTGAATCCGTTGAAGAAGCTGTAAGGAGCCAGGTTTCGCGCACCGTCGCTACTGAGGGTGGATATCCAGCCGATCGGCCGCGGTCCGATGATGGCGTTGAACGGGTCGTGCGGCAGCCCCGTGCCGTCTGCGGTGCGGTAGAAGTGCGCGTCGGGCCTCGCCATCGGGTTCCTCACGTCCAGTCGCGGGCGGATACGGCCAGCAGTCAACCACACGATCAACGCCCCCGTCCGCGGGGCCGCAGCCGTCCGTGGTCGACACGACAGTCATTCTGCTGATGGTTTCTCCAGCTTGTGGTCTCCATCGAGCTCTCGGACATCAGAGTCGTGTTCGAGAGCCGCCGAACACCGACGGCGCCACGCCCCCTGGCGCATACGATGTCATGATGCGCACCGACCCATGGGTGGACGATTCCTGCCCGATCGCCCGAGGAATGGCTGTGATCGGCCAGCGATGGGCGGTACTGATCGTGCGTGAAGCGCTGCTCGGCCGGACCCGCTATTCGGAGTTCCGTGAGCAACTCGGTATCGCCTCCGACGTCCTGAGCGCTCGGTTGGGTGAACTCGTCGCGGCGGGCGTACTCGAGACCGTGGAGTATCGCGAACCGGGTGATCGAACGAGGAGCCGCTACGAGCTCACCGCCGCAGGCCGGGATCTGGCCGTGGTCCTCGCCGCGATCGGCCAATGGGGCTATGTACACGGTGACCCGGCCAAGGGTGCCAGTCACCGCTTCGTGGACGCCGCCACCAACGAACCGGTGATCGCGGGCTTTCGTCGTAGAGACGGGTCGGCGGTCGCTGATGCAGACGTTCGACTCATCGAGTGCCCGGTGCCGCGCTGACCTCAGGAGTACTGAGAACACGTCGCAGCGATCAAGGTGTGGCGATTACCGAAATCGGCGTAGCGGCGCAGCATCGCGTCGTACCGACGCCCATCGCGGCCACGGCGTCGATGCTCGCGAGCCGCGCGCGCCGACTGGACGGGGTCGAGTCCCACAGCCACATGTGGACGTTGGTGTACACGGTGTCGCCGGCGCACAACGTATCGCTAGTGGGTAAGCACACGAGGCTCCCCAGCATGCCGTCGGCCTGACCGACCGGGAACCACCGCACCTGTCCTCCGTCGATTCACGACTCCTGGCTGGAGGTCCGGGTCGGCAACACCGCGGAACGGTCGAATGCATCGCCGAACCAGCCTGACCAAGTGGCCAGACTCTGAGGGGACAACTGGGTCGAAGCGTCCGCGGCGATGGCGTCGAGCGCAGGCAGCTCCGCGTCCGCCCACTGTCCATCCCCCAGTCTCGCAACGCCTTTCCCTGCGGGATCGTCATGAGGGAATCCACCAGGGACGCCTCGTGTCGGCCGGCGATGAGGGTCGCCGTCGACGCGGGTCACGTCGCAGCGATCGCGGGGTCCCACCGGGGCCCGGTAGTTACCCGTCCTCGAACACCTGCGCCGAGAGCGTCAGGCGCCATCGGGATCATGACTGGCGACCGCGCGCAAGGGTGCGCGGTCACCGCCGGCGGCAGGTCCGGTAGAACTCAGCATGCGCGCGGGCGGCGGACTGCCAGGTCATCGACTGGGCCAAGGTCACCCCGGCGTCGGTACGACTGTGGTCGCCGAGCGCGTCGGCCAGGGCCTCGGCGAGCCCGGACGCCCCTGATGCATATCTCACCGTGTTGCCGAAGACCTCGCGCAGAACCGGGAGATCCCGCGTGACCACGGGCCTGCCCGCCGCGAGCGCTTCCATCGCGGCCAGGCCGAAACCCTCCTTGGTGGAGGGAAAAGCGAAGACGTCGCACGCTGCGACGAGCGTGGGGAGATCGCCGTCGGGCACTGCCCCGAGAATCACCGGGGAGACAGTGAGCTCCTCGCAGAGGGCATCGAAGTCGGCTCGGTAGGCGCGGTAGTCGAACAGGGTCTCCCCGCCGGCGATGACGAGCGAGATGTCCGGGTGTCGGTCACGAAACATCGCGTAGGCGCGCACCAGATCCAGTGATCCTTTGCGGGGCTCGATTCCGCCCACCGCCAACACGTAACGCCCGAGTTGGTCACGCCAGCGAGCCCGGCCGGCCGCAGAGCTCGGGGCCGCAGCCTCGGTGAAGCGTTCTGCGCGTACACCGTTCGGAATCACGGTCGGTGTGAGACCCCATTTTTGCCTGACCTCGGCCGCGACGGCTGCCGAGACGCAGATCCGCGCGTAGGGCTCCACCACGGCCTTCTCGTGGCACTCGGCCAGGATCGGCGTGGTGAACTCATCGAGGTGATGAATGGTGCGGACACAGGGGCCTACGGCGTTCGCGCTGATGCAATCCTGGGCATGCACGATGTCATAGTCGTCAGCGATGAACTCCCGTCGGAGCGTCTCGATCGATCGAACGATCCGATCGGTCACGGTCTCCTCGCGCCGGTCCGGGAAGTCGACCAGTTGCACCGTGACGGCGGGGGCGACATCGCGAAAGAACCCACGGTCGCCGTCGCGGGCGAGTGAGAACACAGTGACGTCGAAGTCCAGCTCGGCCAGTGCCTCTGCGAGATTCAGTGTGTGGACCACGCCCCCGCGGGGTTTCGTCGAATAGGTGAGCAGCGCGATCCGCATCATGGCGCCTGCAGCGTCGATACATGGTAGGCGTCGAGTCTGCGTTCAGTGAGATGGTTCAGAACTCTTCGCGCTCGGGCGATTTCGCTTTCCACGTCGATTTCTGCCTTGGCCAGACCGCCTTTGGACCGCGTGGTCGCGAGGATCTCGCCCCCCGGTCCCACCACCTTGGCCTGCCCGAGGAACCTCAGCGAACCCATCACCCCGGTTTGATTGGACGACACGAGCACCACCTGGTTCTCTGCCGCGCGGGCACAGTCGTACAGGTCGAACAGCCGGGACTGACGGTCGGCGGGAAGTCGTGACGCTCGATCCGTGACACTGGCCGGCCACGCCGAGAGGCCGGCGATGATCTGCGCACCCCCCAGTGCCAGCGTGCGAGCCGACTCGGGGAAGGTCTTGTCGTAGTCGATCAGCATGCCGATGCGGCCGACCGGTGTGTCGAAGGCGGTGAAGGCGTCTCCCGGCAGATACGCCAGTGCCTCACCCGCCGGCTGATGGACCTTGCGGTGTCGTCCCAACACGCCGTCGCCGGACACACAGATCGCCGAGTTGTAGCGTCCGCCCCCGGGTGCGGCCTCCGCGTAGCCGAGGCACACGGTCATCGGTCCGGCCGCGGCGATGACCGCCGAGATCTCCGGACCATCCGGATCCAAGGCCGGGGGTGGGTCGGTGGGGTCGGGTGCCCTCAGGTCGCCGATGTAGCCCCCCAGACAGGCATCGGGAAAAACCAACAGTTGCACGCCTTCTCGTGCAGCTGCGGCCATGATGCCGACGACCTTCTCGACGCCGCGGTCGACGTCACGACCGAAGTGCGCCGCCACCGCGGCCACCGTCACCGACGGCATGCTGACCGGTCTCTCATGCGTGTCCCAAACCCGTCACCCCCGCTGCGATCACTGTTGTCACGTCGCCGTCGGGCCAGCGTAACCGGACACCGGCCCCGCTCGTCAGACGTCCACACACAGCGCTCGCCGTGCCCAGTGGCAGGGCGGGACGCTGATGATCGAGGCCTGCGGTGACCATGGCGAAACCGGGAAAGCAGGTCAGCCAGGACGCCATGTCGGCACTGCGGGGGCGGGGAACGGCAGCGACGTCGAGTTCCGCACCGGTTCCGCTGGCTTCGGCCAGCATGCCGACGGTGCCGACAATCCCGGCCATGCTGACGTCCTTGGCGGCGCACGGCCGCGTCGTTGCGACCATGTTGGTCAATTGCGCGAGATCGTCAGGGCTGCGCGTGCTGGTGGAATCCCACTGTCTGCCGTGGTAGCCAGGGCGCCACCCGCCGGTCAGATCCGCGGTCAGCCGCACGGGATCACCGACCGTCGCGCCGCCGGCAGGTACCGGGTGGGCGCTGCGTCCCAGGGCTGTCACGGCGAGGCTGGCGGGCACACCGAGCTGGGTGTGTCCGGCGAGCACCGGCACACGCCAGGCCGCCGACGCGCGCGCCATCCCGCGAACGATCCGGGTCAGCAGCGACTGTGTGGGCGCCCCGACCGCGTCGAGTAGCCCGACCGGCGTCGCACCCATGGCGGCGAGGTCGTTGATGTTGACCAGGACCGAGCACCAGCCCGCCCACTCGGGGTCCCGCTCCACCATGGACGGGATGATCGCGTCACACGCAGCGACAAGGTCGCTGCCGGGCAGCGGCACGCCGTCGTCGCCGACGAAGCCGGCCGGCCCGAGACCGCCCGGCACCGCGCGCAGTGGTTGAAGCGCGGTGCTCAGGAAAGATTTCGAAGAGTCCGCGAGATCACCGATCCGGTTGATGGGCCACCGCATTCGAGCGTGGGATCGCCCGGCCACGGTGCACTCGCCGTGGCTCCGCCAACCGAGGTGTCCGAATTGCTTCTCATAGCGCCGTTGGACGGTGGCCTCGAAGCGCAGTGCCCCCATCGATTCGACGAAGGCGCACGCCGCACGGACCAGTGCTGCGCCCACCCCGGTGGCGTGTGCCGCCGGATCGACCACCAGTCGGCTGCCGGTCCACCAGCCGATGTCGGGTTCACAGGCCGGAGTCACGCGTACCCCGCCGAGCACGCTGCCCTCAGCGGTGCGAGCCACCAACACCGCGGTACGCGGGTCGTCGTCGAGGTCGTCGAGGTCCGAGCCGGTGAACAGCCCCTGCTCCACAACGAAAGCCGCCCGCCGCAACCGCCGGTACTCGCTGAGATCGGCGCCGGTGCGCGCAGGCCCGATGAGGAAATCGGGAGCCGGGGTTCGACTGCCCGCGAGAATGGACAGATCCATCGCTGAGTTCGACATGTCATCCGCCCAGGTTCTGCAGCACGCTGCACGCCCCGCACGCCGCGCAGCCGGCCCGCTGATCGGCCCCGGTCATGCCGGCCAGGTGTAGTGCCGCGGCGACTTCCCGGGACACTTTCTCCACGAGCGCGGCGTCAGGCGCCCGGCGACGATCGACATCGACGGCCAGCGTGCCCGGATGCGGTCGAAAGGGGACCACGAACGGGTAGACGCCCATCTCGATGAGCTCCTTGGCACCTGCGACCAGTTCGTCGGGATCCTCGCCCAATCCGACCAACAGGTACGTCGACACCTGATTGCGGCCGAACACTCGCACCGCTTCTCGCCAAGCGCGCCGATAGTGCTCCAGTGCAACGGTGGCCTTGCCGGGCATCCAGCGGCGGCGCACGTTGTCGTCCAGCGATTCGACGTGGATCCCGATCGCGTCGGCGCCCGCCTGGCGCAGCTCGGCGATCACCGCCAGGTCTGCAGGCGGCTCGCACTGGACTTGGATCGGCAAGGTGGGCACCGCGTCCTTCACCGCGCGCACGCACCGCGCCAGATGGCGGGCACCGCGATCCGTACCGGCCGATGTCCCGGTGGTCATCACCATCTGCGTCACGCCGTCGAGATGAACTGCGGCCCTGGCGACCTCGGCCAGTTCCGATGGCCGTTTGACCGCGGTGGTCGCGCCGGATCGCAGCGATTCTTCGATCGAACAGAACCGGCACCGTTGATCGGGTGCGTACCGGATGCAGGTTTGAACTACCGTCGTGGCCAGCACGTTTCGCCCGTGCAGCTTGGCGAGCTTCTCGTACGGCACGCCGTCGGCGGTCACCAGATCGTAGAATTTGGGCCGCTCGATGACCTGGACGTCCAGGCCGGTGTCGACGCCGTCGAGCAGCACCTGGTTTCCGTCGAAGACGAACGGGCTGTCAGGGTTGCGCGGGATCGCGGCGTTGAAGCCGTCGATGACCAGGTGGCCGTCGTCGCTGGGGCCGGCACCGGCGGTGCGCCGCACCGGCGGCTCACCGCGGACTCCCAAGAGAGCCAGATCGACTCGTGTCGAGACCGTCATGACGATTCTCCTCAGCTGACGTTCATTGCCCGACGGCGAGTCGGGTGACGGATGTGTCGTACGTGTTGATGATGGTCGCGGCGAGGTGCTGAGCATCACGGTCGATACCGAGGAAGCGCCCCGAACCCCACGTGTGCATCCACGGCAGGCCGATGAAACTGAGTCCCTCGACATTGGTGACTCCGCGGGTCTGCATCGGCCGCCCACCGCCGTCGAACGCGCTGGCCTCGATCCATCGGTAGTCCGGTCGGTAGCCGATGGCCCACACGATGCTCGTCACACCCGCGGCCGCAAGGTCCAACGTCGTGGGGTCGGCGTTCGGCGTCCAGACTGGGACGTAGCGCTGTGGTGGAGGAGCGTCGATGTTCTGCGCCTCGATGTAGGCGTCGATGTCGGCGCAGATCGAGTTGTACACCGAATCGGCGTGATCGAGATGTTCGGTCAGCGTGGGAGCGAAGCCCAGGGTGCTGTCCTTACCGTCGACGAGGGTGCCGTAGAGCTGCATTCCGTCGGCCGCGAACTGACGCAGGTCGATGTCGCGTCCGCCGTCGCGCCCGGTGACGTAGTGGTTGGTTTTCTCGATCGCCGCCTTGCCGCCCGGGTATTCCTGTGCCGCTTTGTCATACAGGCCCATGTCGGACAACCAGGTCATGCAGTCGCGGCCGCGGTAGAACCGCGCCACGCGGGGAGCCCTACCGACGGCGAGATGCACCTGCCGGCCCTCGAGGTGAAGGTCCTCGGCGATCTGGGCGCCGGACTGCCCGGTGCCGACGACCAGCACCGCGCCGTCGGGCAGTTGCGCGGCATTGCGGTACTGCTCTGAGTGGATCTGCGTGATGGACGGGTCCAGTGAGCCGGCGAAGGCGGGAGTGACGGGCAGGGGATAGCCGCCGGTGGCAACCACGGCCTGCTCGCAATGCACGTTGTGTTCTCCGCCATCGGTTTTCAGTGTCAGTTCGAAGCCGCCGGCAGGGTCGTGGCGCAGCCGGGTGACCCGGGTGTGGGTGCGCACCGGGGCCGAGAAAGTCTCGAGCCAGCCGTCGAGCCACTCGACCACCTGGTCTCGCGTCATGAATCCGTCGGGTTCCGGCCCGTCGTAGCCGTAGCCGGGAAGGCGGCAGTGCCAATTGGGGGTGACCAGGGTGAAGTTGTCCCAGCGAGTGTCCGCCCAGGCGTGCACCGGGGTCTGCGCTTCCACTACGGTGTGCTCGACGCCGGCCTTACTGAGATACCAGCTGACCGACAATCCGGCTTGTCCGGCGCCGATGATCGCGACTGGAACGTACTCGCGGTTGCTCATGCTTGCCCCATCGCCGGGCGCATCGACGTGACGACCATGACCGCGTCCGCCGGGAAACGCGCTGCACTGGAACGTATCTCGTCAGTGGTGGCAGCGGCGGAGGTGCACGCGAAACCGTACTTGGCACGTACTCGCTCGCTGGCTATCGCCAGCGCGGTGCCGCTTCGGCGCACGAACTCGGCGACCGTGTAACTCGTGCCCGTCTGGAGGTAGTCGTGCATCACCAGGCTTGGGGAGTAGCACCGTTGCCGGGTTCCGTCCGGCCACTGGAGTTCGAAGGTCATCTCAGGCATGTGCCAGCTCCTGCCATTTGACACAGGCCCCGGCATCGGTCTCGGTCAGGGGGCCGTAGACATCTGGCCGGCGATCGCGCAAATGGAACATGCCGGCTCGCACGGTGCGGAAGGTGGCGTCCAGGTCGACCTCGGCGACGGCCATCCCGCTGTCCAGCAGTGTGGTGGCCAGCACGTTGCCGCCCGGGTCGACGATCTTCGCGTTTCCTACGTAGCGCAGGGAACCGAAGGTTCCGCTCTGATTCGACGCAATCCAGAACACCTGGTTGTCCAGGGCCCGTGCGCTGTCGAAGAGATTGAACCGGAACGTCCAGCGATCATCCTGGAGGTTCTCGGCGGTGGCGGTCCGCGCGGCAGGCCAGGCGGACAGGCTGGCGATGATCTGCGCCCCCTTGAGCGCCATGATTCGTGCCGCCTCGGGAAAGGCCTTGTCGTAGCAGATTTGTAGACCCACGCGGCCGACTGGGGTGTCGAAGACGTCGTATCCCGAACCCGCGGAGTAGGACATGCCTTCGCCAAGCGGTTGGTGCACCTTGCGGTACGTTCCGTAGATGCGATGGCCGTCGAGCACGGCAGCCGCGTTGTAGCGGGTCTCGCCATCGTCGGCGAGTTCGCAGAAGCCGATCGCGATCACCAGGTCGCCGATGATGTTCTGTACACGGGCGATCTCCGGACCGTCCAGCGTGATAGCGGGGGGAAGCGATCGCGTCGTGGTCTTGACCGTGTCCCCGTGGTTGCCCAAGGACGACAGGTAGCCACCGATGGCCGCTTCTGGCAGCACCAGGAAATCGACACCCTTTGCGTGTGCTTCCTGAACGAGCCGGGCGATCAATGCGTAATTCTGTTCCAGGTCTCGGGTGAAATTCGCCGCGACCGAAGCGAGTGTGATCATCGGATGTGTCCGGTCCGCTAGACCATGTACGTGGAGTTGATGATGGCGCCCTTGCGGGCGTAGTAGATCAGGGCGTCCTGGACGTCGAGCGGGTGGCAGGGGATGACTCCTTCGATCAAGTCCTCCTCGCGGCCACCGTGCAGCGCCAACCCGAATCGGCAGCAGAACACCGTGCCGCCTTCACCGATGAAGGTGGCCAACGAGTCGTTGATGTTCTGCTCGCCCGGGAAGCCGGAATCGCCGGTCTTCGGAAAACCCCTGGTGGCAAGGCAATTGATGGCGCCAGGCCCGTAGAAGTACAGCGCTGAGTCGAAACCCTTCCGCAGGGCACGGGTAGCCTGCAGAACCGCGACGAAACTGACCGACGACTCGTGAGCGATACCGTGGACGAGCGTGAAGTACGACTCGCCGTCCTCGGCCTGATAGTCGGGGAAGATCTTGGTACTGCCGTAGATGTTGGAGCCCTTCGGCAGCGACGGGTGGGGGATCTCGGCGAGGGAGGTCTTGATGTTCTCGGCGATGGCGTCGTCAAAAGGCATGTGCTTCTCCATGTTTCGGGGATGAGGGCCAGCGGTGTCGTGCCGCAGGTCCGGGTGTGGTGCTCGGCGACAGGTTTCATTACAGGCGGCGACGATTTCGGAATGGTTAGCTGCGGAACACGCTCGTGTTAGAAAGAGCTCACAACCGAAATATGCCGTTAACCGGGCGGCTGTTCCGGGCGTGGGACGACGAGAAGGGGACTTACGTGGTGACGACTCGAGAACCGCTGCTGACAGCTGATATTGGACATCGCAATGAGCAGACGGCTTCGGAGACGGGCACGCCCCACGGAGTGGTTACGCCGGCGAGACGGCCGCAGAGGATGATTGTTCGACGCCGACGATGCGGCTCGGCGCGCGACCACAGAGGAGAATGATGTCGTCATCGCGGGACACCGCTGCGTCCGTGCATACGGCCACGCACGGGGCAACTCGCGCATGGGCCGCTGTCGCAGTTCTCGCCCTCGTCGGCACCCTCAACTACATCGACCGATTCCTGCCGAGCGTATTGGCCGAGCCGATCAAACGAGAATTGGCACTGTCCGACACTGCGATCGGCCTGATCAACGGGTTCGGATTCCTCATCGTGTACGCCGTGCTGGGCATCGTGATCGCGCGTGTCGCCGATCGTGGCATGTTCGGCGCCGTCGTTGCCAGCTGCCTGACATTGTGGGGATCGATGACCATGCTGGGTGGCACGGTTCAATCGGGCCTCCAGCTTGCGCTGACCCGCGTCGGCGTGGCCGTTGGCGAGGCGGGCAGCACACCGGCAGCGCATGCGTACGTGGCTCGTAATTTCGTCCCGGAGAAGCGGTCAGCGCCGTTGGCCGTCATCACCATGTCCGTTCCGCTGGCCAGTGCTGCGAGTCTGCTCGGCGGCGGTTTACTCGCCGAGAGTATGGGCTGGCGGATGGCGTTCGTGGTGATGGGCGGGATCAGCGTGCTGCTGGCGCCCGTGGTGCTGTGGGTGGTCGGCATCCGGCAGAGGGTGGTCACCACGCCCCCGACGGAGCGTGCCGCCGTTCCGAACTGGTGGGACCTGCTGCGCAAGCCCAGCTTCCTGGCCATGGTGGGGGGCACCGCGTTGGTGTCGGCGGCCGGCTACTCGCTGACCACATTCACACCGGCGTTCCTGATGCGCACCCGCGGTATGTCGATCGGCGAGGTCGGTGTCGAGTACGGGCTGGCCACGGGTCTGCTCGGCATCCTCGGGCTGCTCATCGTGGGACGAATCGCTGATCGGCTGGCCACTCGCGACCCGCGCTGGTTGCTGTGGATTGTGGTCATACTGATCGCAGCCCTGTTGCCGGCGTCAGTGCTGGCGTTCGTCGTCCACAGCCGCGTGTGGTGCGTGTGGCTGCTGGCGTTGGCCTATGTCATCGGCACGGCGTATCTGGCGCCGTCGATAGCGGCCGTCCAGCGTCTGGTGCTCCCTGAGCAGCGTGCGACCGCGTCTGCCGTCTTCTTGTTCTTCAACTCCACGCTGGGCGCGGTCGGGCCGTTCCTGACGGGTGTGATCAGCGATTCACTGACCGCGGAGCTGGGTCCGCAGGCGCTGGGCCGTGCGCTGCTGCTCCTGGTACCGAGCATGCAGCTGGTAGCGATCGGCTGCTATGCGGTTGCCGCGCGGCGCTATCGCCGCGACATCGTCGAGGAGCGGTGACTGCCTGGCCGCCCACCGTGGGTTCGTGAAAAGTTGACGCGATGCTCGCTCCGCCGTCGACGTGCAGGGTGGCGCTGGTGATGAAAGTTGCCCGACTGGAGGCGATGTTGACGATCGCTCCGCCTCCGTGGCGAATCATGCAGGGCGCCACCGAAGTAGAGACCGGCCAACGTGTCAGCGTCCACCACGTCGGCATTGTTGACCAGAATGTCGACCGGGACTTGTTCGGGCGAGATGATCGACGGACTCCAGGCCTGCCGGGTCTGCGGCGATGAAGCGGGTGCCGGGTCCGAGTTCGTTGACCGCAGCTCGTCCGGCGCCAAAGTCCAGGCCGGTGACGTTGAGCGCGGCGCCGGCATCCTGCGCGCGGCCGCGATTTTTTCTAGGCTATTCAGAATAACTTTCACCAGCGTTTACAGTGATGAGCATGCAACTACTCCTGATCCGCCATGGGAAGCCGCAGCTCGTCGATTCAGAGGATGGGTCGGACCCCAATCTCTCGTACGACGGAAATGAGCAGGCTCGTCGTCTTCCGGACGCCCTCAGCAAGTTCTCGCTCGCGCGCATTGTCAGTAGTCCGCAGCGGCGGGCGTTGCAGACGGCGGCTCCGGTGGCCGATCAGCTCGGAATGACCGTGGAAACGGATGCGCGGCTTGCAGAGTACGACCTCGGACTCCCAGATCACACGCCGGTCGAGCAAGCCGCCGACGATCCGGCGTCGGCGGCGGGCCGTCTACCCGGCGAGGTGGACGAAAAGGCGTTCGTCGAACGCGTGAGGGCCGCGATCGACGATGTCGTCGCGGCTGGCGGGCCGGACGAGACGGTCGCGATATTCACCCACGGCGGCGTGATCAATGCTGTCGTCCACAGCGTCATGAAGACACAGAACCTGTTGTGCGCCCAGGTCGATTACGCGGGACTGACGCGCCTGTCGGTTTCCGACGGTGGAGACCTCAGCGTCGCGTCAGTGAACGTGACCGATCATGTCTGGGATCTCCTTTATCGCACGCAGTGGTGGAGTGAAGAACACTGATATCTCGGTGATAGCAACTGCGGCCGGCTCGGCGCCTCCGCGTCAGGGTTCTTTGCGGGCCGGCGGGCGATAGAAGATGGCGAGCTGCCCGATTCCGCCGGCCAAGCCGAGGCCGACGGCAATCGCGAGCCCACCCCATCCCTGCACATAGGGCCACAGCGATGTGCCATGAAAGAGTGCGTAGTCAAGGCTGGCTCTACCCGCACCGGTGCCGGCAATCGCGACGGCTGCCAGGGCCAGGATCACGTTGTACTCCCAGCCCTCCTTGACGATGAAAAAGCCGTTGTGCCGATGCACCGTCCACGCGGCGACCAACATCAACGCGACGAACCCGGCCGCCGGGACCGGAGTGAGCAGCCCGACCGCCAGCCCGATCCCCGCGGCCATTTCGGTGCTGGCGGCCACTCTTGCATGAAACATGCCGGGCTTCATGCCGATGCTCTCGAACCATCCTGCGGTGCCGGGGATCCGACCTCCGCCGAAGAACTTGTTGTAGCCGTGGGCAGCCATGGTCAAGCCGAGGCCGATCCGCAGCAGGAGCAGCGCAAAGTCGTAGGCGGTCATCCCTCGAATCTAAGCCAGACGCGGTCGTGTCGGAACCCCCGGTTCGAAGTCGGACTGCCCGGCGTAGCAACGCATCCCCGATGTGCGACGATGCGGAGATGACCGCTGGCGCGTACTTCGAACTCTCCGCCGATGGCACCTTCTGCCCGACGCACTACGCGCAGAGCCGCTGGGGGGACGACCATTTGAACGGCAGAGCAGTCGTTGCACTGGTTGCCTCGGTGCTCGACGCCGAGTTCGGGCATCCCGAGTTCACCCCCGCGCGCCTGACTGTCGATCTCTTCCGGGCAGCGCGAGGTGCCCCGCTGACGGTGCTCACGCGCCTGGTGCGCAACGGAAACCGTGTTCGCAACGCCGAATGCGACATCATCCAGGGAGACAAGCAGATCGTTCGCGCGGTGCTCGCCCAGTACCGTCGCGCCGAGCCGCCCCGCGGTGCCGAGTGGCAGCCGAACGCGACTTTTACTCCACCGGTTGGCGTCGAAGACCCGCAGGAGCTCTATGTTGCGAGCGGCGGGATCGGTTGGACTCGATCGATCGCCGACCACCAGAACACCGGACGCAAGCGTTGTCTCCATGCCTCGACCACGGCTGTTCGCGGACAACGGAACTCACCATTGGTCAACGCGGCGATCGCGGCGGAGGGAACCAGCCTGGTGACCAACCTCGGAACGCGCGGTGTCGGATTCATCAACGGCGATCTCACCTTGGCGCTCGCGCGCGTTCCGGACGATGGGTGGATCGGAGTCCAGGCCGATTCGCACTGGGCGGCAGAAGGTATCAGTGTAGGGACCGCGACACTCTTCGACGCATCGGGCCCCTTCGGCAGTGGAATGGTCACGGCCGTCGCCAACCCCGCTGCTCAGATCGACTTCACCAACGACCCCTATCCCGACCGGATTCTCTGATCACTCGTCGTAGGTGACTTCGACGGCGTCGGATCGAGGAAGCGACTGGCAGGCCAGAATCAGCCCCTCGTCGAGGTCCTCCTGCTCGAGTGTGTCGTTGACCTCCATCTCGACGTCTCCTGCTGTCTTGACGACAGCGCAAGCGCCGCAATGTCCTTCGCGACACGAGAAAGGCACGTCGAGGCCCTTGTCGAGCAGCACGTCGAGGAGTTTCGCGCGCTGCGGCCACCTCACCTCGTGAACAGTTCCATCCAGCGTCACCAGCGCTGTCGCAGGCGCGGTAGCACCGTCATCGCCCTCTTCGTCCGCCACCACGACGCGGGCAAAGGGATTGGACTCCAACGAACGGAACACCTCGATGTGCACGCGCTCACGCGACGATCCGGCGGAGATCAACGCCTCCTGCGCCGCAGCCATGAACGGTTGTGGACCGCAGATGAACGCATCGCGTGCCGTGAACGGCTCCACAAGAGCCGAGAGCGTCGCGACGGTGGGCAATCCCTGCACCGACTCCAACCAGTGCACGGTGGTGAATCGATCCGGGTACTTCGCGGCGAGATCCCGCAACACTGACGCGAAGATCACCGACTGCTCGTCGCGATTGGCATAGAGCAGCGCCACCTTTCCGCTGCCCTCGCTGAGAGCCGACTTCAGGATCGCCAACATCGGCGTGATGCCACTGCCGGCGGCCACCAAGAGGAAGTCCACGTCGAGGTTCTTCGGGACAAAGGTGCCCGATGGCGCGAGAACATTCAGCCGCATACCAGCACGTGCGTTGTCGCACAGCCAGTTTGACGCATAACCGTCGGCGGTGCGCTTGACCGTGACCACAAGAGCGTCATCGGTGAACGGCGAGCTGCACAGCGAGTAACACCGCGCAACGGATCCCGTTCTGTCGCTCGGAACTTGCAGCGTCAGGAACTGGCCCGGGGCGTACCGGAGCCGCTCCGATGGGATGGAAGCGTCAGTGGGAGCGACGAATACCAGCGATCGCGCGTCTGCGGTTTCGGCGATCACGTCGGCGATTTCCAACTGGAGAGCCGAGTCGCCCAGCGGCTCGTCAACGGCCGCGTCAATCACATCGATCCTTCCTTTTGGCTCGTCGGCACTGCGGATTCACGCGTTGTCACGATCGTCACTGATGCTGAGGTGGCCGCTGCTCATCTGAAGAGGTCGAGACGTGGGTCAGCAGTAGAACGAGGTTGACCGAGCCGGTGACTCCGAAACGCGGATTACAGGTGCGCGTCGGCCAGATCCACCGGGCCGGCGACGTCCTCACGTCGCGTGAGATGCACCTTGAGTTTCTCCAGACCGCGCAACGTGGGGTTCGTTCGCCAGCCCGGTGCGCCCAGGATGTCGATACGATCTACGTTCTTGACGATCTCCCGCAGCACCGAATGCCCCTCGAGGCGCGCCAATTGAGCTCCGAGACAGAGATGCACGCCAGAACCGAAAGAGACATGTCCGGTCGGATTGCGCTCGACACGGAACTCGTCAGGATCCTCGAACTGGCGCGGGTCGCGGTTGGCGGCCCCCCAGAGCAGGAGCACGCGTGCCCCGGCCGGGATGACCGCGTCGCCGACCGGATAGTCGGTGCGGGCCGTGCGATACAGGCCCTGGATGGGAGCGTAGTAGCGCAGCTGCTCCTCGATTGCGCTGGGAACGAGGTCCGGGTTGTCCTTCAACAGTTGGAACTGGTCGGGATTGGCGGACAGGGTGAGGAACAGAGTGCCGAGCATGTTGGTCGTGGTCTCGTTGCCCGCCAACAGCAGGAGAAACGCGAAGAAGAACAGTTCGTCCGGCGTCAGTTTGCCGCTGTGGCTGTTGGCGACCAGTCGGCCCAACACTGTGTGTTCGTCGAGCAGTTCACCTCGGCCGAGCTTGCCGGTGAAGTAGGCGTGGAAGTGACCGATCGCCCGCATTCCGGCGATGCCTTGACGCGCACCGGACAACGAGAAATTGGCATTGGCGAGACGGACTGTCTCGTTCGACCAATTCTTGAAGGCGACGAGGTCATCGCCGGCGATGCCGAGAATGTGCGCGATCACCGCAGTGGGCAGTGGCTCGGCGAGCGTCTTGACGACATCGACGGTGGGGGATTTGAACAAGTCCGCGGTGTGCTCCACGGCGAGCTGTTCCACCATGGCCTTCCACGATTCGAGGGCGCCGCGGGTGAAAGCAGGCTGCGCTTGTTTGCGCATCGCGGTATGACGCGGTGGGTCGACAGTGAGCAGCGAGTCCGAACGCATGCGGCTGTAGGAGATGCCGTCGGCGCTGGAGAGCACATCCGCGGCGCGCGCGCCGGCGCGCACGTCTTCGTACCTGCTGAGGATGAAGATGCCCCGGGTCCGGTTGTACTGAACTCGGCTGCCAGCCAGCAGCTCTTTGTAGTGGGGATACGGATCTGCGGCCATTGTCGGGTCCAGCGGATCGAATGTCGTGAGTTGCACCCCTGTCGGGATCGGCCTGCGGCGAACCTTGCGCGCCACGACTTGCGCTGCGTCGTCGACGAAACCGGAGGCAAGGCTCGGACCGTACATCTGGAGGAAGCGCATCTGCGATCGCACTGGCATGAGGCCAAGGGTAGGGCTCGAAGCTGGAAAATGTAAATATCTAAGCCGCGTAACTTTAGTGCGAACGCCGGGCTGCAGGTTCGCTGTAGCGCTGTTTTTCCTGTTGACCTGCCGAATGCGGACCACTGAAGAAGCGACGACGATGGGGCCACGTCGGCGGGTTGGCAAGGGTGGCGGACGTGATCGCCGGATCAGCCGATGCAAAACCAGGTCCGAACCGCGCCCCGCTCCGGTAGCTTCGAGTTACCGGCGGGTGCCGGAACCGTGACGCGGCGCCAAACCCCCTGGCGACTTGACTTATTTATTACAGTTAGTAAAAGTTCCTGCTGTTAGTGAAGTGGACGTTGATGCACCCGCTGGCGACCCGGTCGGGCCGGAGGCGGGGCGCACCAGAGCCGCTGTGAAGGAGTGGTCTCGTGACTTCCTGGGGTTCAGACCTCGCCGGCGTGCGGTTGTGCGTCATCGGTGCTTCCTCGGGAATCGGCAAGGCGGTGGCTCAGGCAGCACATGCGCGCGGCGCGCGGGTGGCCTTGGCTGCCAGACGGATCGATCTGCTCGAAGCCCTCGCGGACGCGACGTCGGGCTCGGCGTTCGAACTCGACGTCGCTGATCCTGCGGCGATTGACGATGTACTCGGTGCGATGGCCGCGGAATTCGGTGAGATCGACGCGATCGTCTACACCAGTGCTGTCGTCCCGTTCGCCCGCGTCGACGAGACCGATTTCACGACGTGGATGCACACCTTCGCCGTGAATGCGGTGGGTGCGACCCAGGTGATGCGCGCTGCCGCACCTCATCTCTCGAGCGACGCGGTCGCGCTCATCACGTCCAGTCAGGAGGCGGGGCGCCCTCGCGCCGGCGTCGCTGCCTACAACGCCAGTAAGGCAGCGCTCGACGAGATCTGGCGGTCGTGGGCGGCAGAACACCCCAGCGTCAATGTGATTCGAGTCCACCTCGGCCCCACGAGCGGAACAGAGATACTCCGTGGGGCGGACCGGGACGTGCTCGAAGAATTGAACCGGACGTGGGCGCAGCAGGGGATCACTGCGGATGCCGTGTCCGAGGTCGCGGATGTCGCCGACATGCTGTTGTCCCTGATCGCCAGCGCACGCCGAACACCGTCGGTCCGCTTGGAGGCCGTGCACGTCGTACCACGGCCACAGCCCGATGATTCGCATCGAGACCACGCGGCGACGTCCGCAGACGAGGGGTAGGGCCATGAGTATCTCGTTACTGCTGGAGATGGCCCTCTCGGCCGATCCCGATCGCACCTGTGTGGTGTCGGGGGATGTCCGCCTGACGACCGGCGAGTTGAGTTCCCTTGCAGACGGGGGAGCGGGAATCATCGAGTCCACCGGAGCCCAGCATGTGGCCTACGTCGGAACGGGTGGCGTCATGCTCCCGCTGTTGCTCTTCGCCTCGGCGCGCGCCGCAGTGCCTGTGACGCCGTTGAATTATCGACTGTCGACGGAGGGCCTGCGCGCGCTGCTCGACCGTCTGCCCGATCCGCTCGTTGTGGTCGATGACGACTACCGGGATGCGGTGGGAGACGGGTACCGAACCATCGGGTCGGCCGAATTCTTCTCGTCGGCTGCTACCGGTGAGCCCCCTGCGGCGTTCGCCGATCCCGACGCCGTCGGCGTGGTGCTGTTCACCTCCGGCACCACCTCCCAGCCCAAGGCCGTGGAGCTCACCCATTCGAATCTCACCAGCTACATCACCGGGACCGTCGAGTTCGCCGCCGCAGAGCCCGGTGACGCCGCGCTGATCTGCGTTCCGCCGTATCACATCGCCGGCGTCAGCGCGGCGTTGTCGAACCTCTATGCCGGCCGAAAGATGGTCTACCTGGAGCACTTCGACGCGCAGCGTTGGGTTGAGCTGGTCCACGCCGAGGGTGTGACATCGGCGACCGTGGTGCCGACGATGCTCGACCGGATCGTCACCGTTCTCGAGACACAGCAGCTTTCCCTTCCGACGCTGCGGACCTTGGCGTACGGGGGTTCCAAAGTTCCCCTTCCTCTTGTCCGTCAGGCGCTTTCGCTCCTGCCGGAAGTGGGTTTCGTCAATGCCTACGGGTTGACCGAGACCAGCTCGACGATCGCCGTGCTGACACCCGATGACCACCGCGCCGCGCTCAACGCCACCGACGAGGACGCGCTGCGTCGCCTCGGTTCTGTGGGCCAGCCGGTGCCGGGCATCGAAGTCGAGATCCGGGGCGACGACGGGGCCCGCCTGCGACCCGGCGAAGCAGGGGAACTGTTCGTCCGCGGTGAGCAGGTCTCGGGAAAGTACACCGACATCGGTTCGGTGCTCGACGAGCACGGTTGGTTTCCCACAAAGGATGTCGCGTATGTGGACGCCGAGGGCTATCTGTTCATCGGCGGCCGCTCGGACGACACGATCATCCGGGGGGGAGAGAACATCGCCCCAGCCGAGATCGAGGAGGTGTTGGTCGAGCACCCCGAGGTGCGAGATTGCGCCGTCGTCGGCGCAGATGATCCCGAGTGGGGGCAGATCATCGTGGCCGTCGTGGTCGCACAACCGGGGACGCAACCGGACCCCGATGAGCTGCGGGCGTACGTCCGCTCGATGCTTCGCGGCTCGCGCACGCCCGACCGGGTCGTGTTCCGGGAGGAATTGCCGACGAACGCCACCGGCAAGGTTCTGCGTCGTGATCTCGTCGCAGAGGTGAACAACGCATCGAAGGAGCCCGCATGATCAAGAACGGCACACGCTTGCAGAGCCAGGTCTGCGACACCCAGGTGATCGTCGTCCGTGCCGCGGAGAGTCTGGACGACCTGCGCGCCGGCGGCGCACCGATGGTCCCTGTCGGCGGTGACGTCGATTCTTCGCTGTCGCTGGACGAGGCCCACGCCGAGGGGACGTTGATGGGCAAGCGCTACGTCGATGACTCCGGCGCCGAGGTGCTGGTCACCAAGGCCGGCGCAGGCAGCCTCAGTGTCGGATCCACGCCGCTGGTGCAGAAAGAGGCCAAGCCGCTGCCGGCGAGCGACTGACGACAGAACCGGGCGGGCTGTACCCACTGGGTACTGCCCGCCCGTTTCGTTTGGTCAGTCGCGGATCTGGATCGCCTGCTTCGGGCAGGCATGTGCGGCCGCGGTCACCTTGTCGCGCAACGACTCTGGCGGCTCCTCCTGCAGCAGCGTCAAAGTATCATCCGCTTGCATCTCGAACACCTCGGGAGCCTCCGCCATGCACAGTGCGTTGCTCTCGCAGATCTCCCAGTCGACGATCACCTTCATCGACGCTCACCTCTTTTCGCTGTCGTGGAATGACGGTCCGAGCGGGCGACGGTCGAATGGAGAAGCCCGCCGCGATGCTCACACCGTGATCGGCACAGAACTCCAGCCACGCACCGTGCTGGTGTGTGCCTGGACGGCTTTGGCCATGTCGACCTGCCACGTGGGGAAGCGGCGCACGGTCTCCTCCAGTGCGATGCGACCCTCCAGGCGTGCCAGCGCAGCGCCGAGACAGTAGTGCGCTCCGATGCCGAACGACACGTGCTGCCGGAGCTCCCGCGTGATGTCGAAGGTGTTTGCATTCGGGTAGTGGCGTTCGTCGCGACCGGCCGAACCCGTCAACAGGAGGACCTTGCTCTCCGCCGGGATCACGGTTCCGTGGAATTCGACGTCGCGCGTCGTCCACCGACCCTGGACTGGAGACGGCGCCTCCCAGCGCAGCAGTTCTTCGACGGCGCCGGGGGCGTGCGTCGTGGCGTCTTGAGCCAGCAACTGCATCTGATCGGGGTACAGCGGAAGGGTCACCGCTGCCCATCCGAGCAGCCGCGCGACGGTTTCCGTGCCGGCGCTGACGAGCAGGCCGCCGAAGTCGGCGCCCTCTTTGTTGGTCAACCTGCGGGTGTTGCCGTTCTCGTCGGTCAACTCAGCCTGAGTGAGGGCCGTGAACAGGTCGTCCTTGGGGTTCTTTCGGCGCTCCTCGAGAGCGTTGGTGATGTAGTCCACCATCCAGAATCGCGCGTTGAGCGACGTGTCGTTGATCATCCCCGCGACCGGATCGATGTGGAAGATGTCGTCGATCTTCAGCCGAACCTCTTCGCGTTCGGACTTCGGCACGCCGAGCATCGCGGATATCACCAGCGACGGAAGCTGCTGGGCGAAATCGACGACGTAGTCGAAGCCGCCACTACCCACGTAGGGGTCGAGCAGGTCGCGGCAGATCTCCCGAATGCTGTCACCCATCTCGAGCGTGCGCTTCGGGGTGAAGGCCCGCGAGATGAGGGCCCGCAGCGCGCTGTGCGACGGGGGGTCCATGAAGATGAGGACCTCGAGCGCTCCCAGATCGTTACCCATGTATTCCAAGACGGTGCCCCGCGAGGACGAGAACGTCTTGGTGTCGCTCGAGGCGGCCTGGACGTCGGCGAATCGGCTCAGAGCCCAGAAGTCATGCTGCTCGTTGCGGTAGACGGGCGCCTCGTCGCGCAACCGCCTCCAGACCTCATGAGGGTTCTTGTCGATCTCTTCGTCGTAAGGGTCCCAATAGATCTCGTCAACAGGCGCAACCACGTGCACTCCCCTCGGATGGCTCTTCGATGTCGGTGGCCGCGGCCAGGTGGCGAACACTGCCACACCTTCGCCGGCACTATTCCCCGGGCTACTTGTCTGCCGTCAGCGCCACTACCTGCATAGATGCAGCTTCTGACGAACCCATGAAGATTATAATGATGCTCTAGAAAAGTCAACGAAAACGCCGTCCGCTATACCGTCCCCGGATGACCTTTCCGCCCTCGGCGGGGGCGGCGGCGTGAGGTGCCGGCACCGTGGTGCAAGGGAACCGCAGATCGCGGTCGCCGCCGGCCGGTCTGCACTTCACCCGAAGCCGATGGGCGTGCTCATGGGCTGTAGGACGGCCGCTTCCAACCATTGGACGGTACCCGGAGTGCTTCTCCGACAGGAGCCCTTCGGCCTCAGTCGGCGCAACGAATCCGGTGTTGACGACGATGCTCGACAGAATTGATGAATTCATATAGAAAAGAACACGAGAGACGTCCATGGATGGCCGGTCCGGTGAGCAACGCACGTCGCGGTGCTTGACACGGGCGCCGTCCGCACACCTCGGGTGTCCGGCCCGCCGGCGACGTCGACGTCCACCCGCTGAGGACAGGAGCGCGACATGGAAATGAACGACATGATCATGGTCAGCATCGACGATCATTACATCGAGCCGCCGGACATGTACGACAACCACGTACCGGCCAAATGGAAGGACCAGGCGCCCAAGCTGATCCGCAATGAGCACGGTATCGACGAGTGGGTGTTCCAGGGCGACAAAGCGTCCACCCTGCTCGGACTCGGTGCCACCGTCGGCTGGCCGAAGAACGAGTGGGGCTTCAACGCGGGCAGCCTCTCCGAGCTGCGGCCGGGATGCTTCGACGTCCACGCCCGGGTGCGCGACATGGACGCCAACGGCATGCTGGCGTCGCTGAACTTCCCCACGATGGCCGGCTTCAATGCGCGCACGTTCGCAGAAGCTCCGGACAAGCCGCTCGCGATGATCATGCTCCAGGCGTACAACGACTGGGTCGTCGACGAGTGGTGCGCGGAGTACCCCGGCCGGTTCATTCCGCAGGGCGTCGTGCCGATGTGGGACGTCGATCTCGCCGCCGCCGAGATCCACCGGATGGGCCAGAAGGGGCACAAGGCGGTGTCTTTCCTCGAGACGCCCCACACCAAGGGCTACCCGAGCTTCCTGTCGGGGTACTGGGACCCGATGCTGAAGGCGATCTGCGAAGAGAACATGGTGCTGTGTCTGCACATCGGCGCGGGGTTCGACGTCATCCAGACGCCCAAGGAAGCCCCCGTCGACCACATGATGGTGCTCGCCTGCCAGATCAGTGCGATCACAGCCCAGGACCTGCTCTTCGGTCCGACGTTGCGGAACTTCCCCGACCTCCGAGTGGCGCTGTCCGAGGGCGGGATCGGCTGGATTCCGTTCTACATGGACCGTATCGACCGTCATGTCGAGAACCAGTCGTGGTTGGACCACGGCAACGACTTCAACGGCAAGAAGCCGTCGGACATCTTCAAAGAGCACATCCTGGCGTGCTACATCACCGACCCTGCCGGGCTCCGAGGTCGGGATCGGATCGGTATCGACAACATCGCGTGGGAGTGCGACTACCCGCACACCGACACGACGTGGCCCTTCTCTCCTGAACTGGCCTGGGGCGAGTTCATGGAGGCCGGGTGCACTCCGGAGGAGATCAACAAGATCACCTTCGAGAACGCGTGCCGCTTCTTCGACTGGGACCCGTTCAAGTACACGCCTCGCGAGGAGGCGACTGTGGGTGCTCTTCGTGCCAGGGCCACCGACGTCGACGTGACGCGCAAGCCACGGGCGGAGTGGAAGAAGGAGAACGAGGCCGCCGGAATCGGCGTCTGGTGATCGTGCCCGTCTCGCAACCACATTCAACGCCCGAAGGAGCAACGATATGACGAACGTCCTGAACCCCGAGGCGACGCAGACAGACGACGTCACCAAGATCGGGTTCATCTCGGCGGATTCCCACGTCAACGAACCCCGTGACCTGTGGTCGTCCAATCTGCCCAAATCGCTGACGAACCAGGCCATGAGCGGCCTGGCCTCCGAGGGCGACGGCGGATGGGGCCTGATCATGCACGGTCAGCACGCCTTCCAGAAGGACATGCAGGCCGAGGAGGATCGGCTGGCGGTGCTGAAACCCGAGAAGCGGCTCGAGGTGATGCGCGAGGACGGCATTGCCGGTGAGTGCATCTTCCCGACCATCGCGTTGCAGGTGTGGATGCTCGAGAGCCCGGAGGGTGGCCAGGCGAGCTGTCGGATCTACAACGACTACATCTACGACCAGCTGCAGCGTCATTCTGCACGGTTCAAATGCGCCGGCATCGTGCCCACCTGGACTCCCGAGATGGCGGTCGAGGAAGTCGAACACATCGCTGAAATCGGCTTGGGCGCGATCATGCTCCCGGCGATGGCCAATCCCATGTGGAACCATCGCCAATGGGGCCCGATGTGGGACGCGATCGAGCGCACGGGATTGCCCGTAGCCATGCACCAGGGCACCGGGCATCCGATGCGGGCGTTCCGCGGCCCCGGTGCCACGGTCGCGAACAACCTGTACATCCAGTCGATGGCTCCCCAGGTTGCGACGCTGCTGGCGACGTCCGGTGTGCTGGCCGACCATCCGGGCATCCATGTGGTGCTCGTCGAGTTCAACGTCGGGTGGATGGCGTGGACGAACGAGACGATGGACAACTCCGACATCGCCTTTCGTCGGTATGACGAATTCGTGTCCTACGGGGGCAAGAAGGGTCAGCCGTCGGTGTACCCGGATCTCGAGCACCCGCCCAGCTACTACGCGAAGCGTCAGATCCACTCGACGTTCGCACGGGACACAGTCGGCATCGGCAACATCGCGCTCACCGGTCCCGAGATGTTGATGTTCGGTAGTGACTACCCCCACGAAGAGGGCACCTATCCGCACTCGAAGGAGGTGGTCGCCGAGCAGGCTGCACTGATCAGCGACCCAGCTGTCGCGCGGAAGATCTTCCGCGACAACGCTCTCGAGGTCTTCAAGTTCGATCCGGCCGAGGTCACACCCCTGGTCTGAGTCTCAACGACCCAGCCGGCCCTCTCTCAACGCTCTGAAACCACAGGAGGCAGATTATGGTCGCCGCACGCGATGCGCAGCAGTGGGTGAAGGACGGTGGTCTCCACGGAATCGGTGACTCGCTGTTCACGCCGTTCTCCGGCAGGGACGGTGACGATATCGACTGGGACGCCTACCGCACTCTCGTTCGCTACTGCATCGGCGATCTCGGACACAACATGTTGTGGCTGACCAGCGGGTGCGCCGAATGGTGGGCGCTCACGCTCGACGAGCGCAAGCGCCTCCTCGAAGTCGCCGTCGAGGAGGCCCGCGCCATCAACCCGGACGTGGTCATCCAGGCGTGCACAACCGCCGAGTGCGCCAAAGACGTCGCGGAGCTGACGTTGCACGCGCAAGAGCATGGTGCCGACATCGCCTTCATTCAGACGCCGACGATGGAGGTGCACGGCGGCGAGGGAGTGCAGCGCTTCTTCCAGTATGTGGCCGATCGCACGGACATCGCCCTGGGGATGTTCAACAGCAATTCCTCGGGCTACGTCATGTCCGGCGACGAGATGGCGCAGGTGGCCAATGCCATTCCGGCGGTGGTCGCGGTCAAGGAAGGCGTGATGGACAGCGTGGTGAACACCACTGTTCTTCACGCCCTCGCCCCGCAGGTCGCCATCTGGGAGTGCGACACGTTGGTCTACGAAGCGGGGTGGCTGGAGCAGGGCATCGTTTGTTCCGGCCAGCTCGGCAACATCGCCTGGCTGTATGAGAGCGCCGACAACAAGTGGTTCACCATGTACTGGGAGCTGATCTGGGAGGGCAAGCTCGCCGAAGCCAGGGCCCACCGCGGCGCCAATGTCGGCGGCATGCCGCTGTCGGCGAAATTCGGCGAGTACCCGGGACGTCCCGGCTATCTCACACACTGGGGTGAAGTCGTCAAGGTCGCCGCGAGCACGCTCGGACTGCCGGTGGGGGATTATCCGTTCTCCCGCCCACCACAGGCCCGACTCGGCGACGCCGGCCGGAAGGAAATCGCGGATCTGTTCGTCGCGGCTGGCCTTGAGGGCAAAGCGTTGACGAGCTCCGCGGTCACCGGGATGCTGTCGAATGCGTGACGTCGGCGGCCGGACGGACGAGGGCAGCCGGCGATGACGGCCCCGGTCCCTCTCGTCGACTACCTGGTACTCGGTGACGACCCGCACCTCGTCGCGCACAAGTGCACCGCGTGCGGCGCGCAGTTCTTCGACCACCGCAATGCTTGTGCGGCCTGCGGTGGTCAGGCTTTCGAGACGGCCCGGGTGGCGCAGACGGGCATCTTGAAGACCTTCACAATCGTGAACTTCGCGATGCCGGGAATTCCGGTGCCGTTCGTCGCCGGCATCATCGATTGCGAGGGCACCAGCGTGCGGGGCAACGTCATCAACTGCGAGCCGCACCCCGACCGCATCACGACCGGCATGAAGGTCCGGCTCGCCACCTACTCGATCGGCAAGGACAGCGACGGCGTCGAGGCCGTCGGCTTCGGCTTCGAGCCCGCCTGAGCCGGGAACCCCTTACCCTGCAAACTGTTCGACGATGAGGAACTGATGGCGTCCGACGATATCTACATCCTGGGCATCACGATGACCAAGTTCGGCAAACATCCCACGCGGGATGTCGTCGATCTGGCCTCGGAAGCCACGATCGGCGCGCTGGCTGACGGTGGTGTGTCCATGTCCGATATCGGGATCATCGCCGCCGGAAACCTCTCCGGCATGGGCACTGGACTCGGTCAAGACGTGCAGAAACAGGTGGGCCAGACGGGTGTCCCGGTGTTCAATGTCGCCAACGCCTGCGCCACCGGTGCCACCGCTCTGCGGACCGTCATGATGGCGCTCAAGGCCGGAGAATGCGACATGGGGCTCGCCCTGGGAGCGGAGAAGCTCTCCGGAGCCGGCATGCTCGGGCTTGCCGAGGCTCCCAGCGACGACCGCTGGGAGCCGAAGGGCCGCTTCGGCGCCGTGGCACCGCTCGACGGCCGCATCGGTACTCAGGCGATGCCGGGTGTGTTCGCACAGGTCGGCTTGGAGTACGGCCACCGTTACGGCGGAGTGAGCTTTGAGCTCTTCGCCCGGATCTCGGCCAAGAACCATGAGCACTCGACGCTCAATCCTCTTGCTGCATACACGAAGTCGATGTCGGTCGAACAGATCATGAGCGAACCGATGATGGCCTATCCGAACACGCGAGCCATGTGCTCGGCGAACTGTGACGGCGCTTCGGCTGCGGTGCTGGTCACTGGGGAGCGGCTGAAGGCCATGTCGGACGAACAGCGCAAGCGGGCGGTCAAGATCTCCGCGTCGGTTCTCACGACCGATCCCTGGGAAGAGGGTTGTCAGGTTCTGCCGAACATCAACACGCTGACTCGCAACGCCGCGACCGCGGCATACGAACAGGCGGGGGTGAGCCCCGACGACCTCGACCTGGTCGAGCTGCATGACTGTTTTGCGACCGCGGAGTTGGTGCACTACGACAACCTCATGCTCTGCCCCGAGGGCGGCGCGGTGGACTTCTTCGAGTCGGGCGCTCCGACCAGGGACGGCAAGACACCCGTCAATGTGTCCGGCGGTCTGGAATCCAAGGGTCATCCCATCGCTGCGACGGGGATCGCGAACGTGTGGGAGATCTGTCACCACCTGCGGGGTGAAGCGGGGCCGCGACAGATCGAAGGCGCCACCGTGGGCCTCGCGCACGTCATCGGTCTCGGTTCCACGTGCGGGGTCCACATCCTCGAGCGTTCACTCGCCTGAAAGTGTCTGACGGACCGGCAGATTCGTGTCGACCCGGCACATCTGCGCTCAGTCTTCAGACTTATTGAAATCCCATTACTAATTCGGCTAGGCTGATCCGCATGGGTGAGCTCCGCATGCTGATCGATGGGAAATTGGTTGAGTCCGAGGGCGGCAAGGTCTTCGACAACGTCAACCCGGCCACCGAGGAGGTGCTCGGCCAATGTGCCGACGGCTCGCCGGCGGACATGGCCGACGCAGTCCGGGCGGCTCGTTCGGCTTTCGACAACACCTCCTGGTCCACCGACAAGGAGTTGCGTAAGCGCTGCATCGATCAGCTGCAGGCCGCATTGGAAAGCGAGCAGGAGGAGCTCCGTCAAGAGCTGATCGCTGAAGTCGGTGCACCGATTGCGCTGACGTACGGCCCGCAACTCGACGCGCCGCTCAAGCATGCGCTGTCATGGCCTCGCGAGATGATCGACAAGTTCGAATGGGAGCGTTCGCTCGGAGCTGCTGATGCGCTCGGCTGGGGGATGGACACCGAGCGCGTGGTGTGGAAAGAGCCCAAGGGTGTCATCGGTGCGATCGTTCCCTGGAATTTCCCGATCGAGCTGACGCTGACGAAACTCGGACCCATCCTCGCCATGGGTAACACCTGCGTGATCAAGCCCGCTCCCGACACTCCGTGGAACGCGACGCGTATCGGACGTCTCGTCGCGGAGAAGACCGAGATCCCGCCGGGCGTCATCAATGTCGTGCCCTCTCGCGATCACCTCGTCGGTGAAGTACTGACCCGGTCGCCAGATGTCGACATGATCGCATTCACGGGGTCGACGGCCACCGGGCGCCGCATCATGGAGGCGTCGGCCAGCACAGTGAAGGACGTCTTCCTCGAACTGGGCGGCAAATCGGCACTGATCGTCCTCGACGACGCCCCGCTCGAGCAGGTGCTCGCGACGGCGGCGATGGCCTGCATCCATGGTGGGCAGGCTTGCGCTCAAGCCTCTCGGCTGCTGGTGCCCCGGCATCGATACGACGAGGCGGTCGAGCTCGCCAAGGCCAGCTTCGAGAACTGGAAGTACGGTGATCCGACTGTTTTCGAGAACATGCAGGGCCCGCAGATCAACAAGCGGCAGCAGGAGCGCATCCTCGGTCTGTTCGACGGTGCTCGCGCTCAGGGCGCCCGCGTGGTGATGGGCGGTGGCAGGCCGCAACACCTGGACAAGGGGTTTTTCGTCGAACCCACGCTGTTCGCCGATGTCACCAACGACATGCAGATCGCGCAGGAGGAAGTCTTCGGACCCGTTCTCAGCGTCATCGCACACGACGGTGACGACGATGCCGTCCGCATCGCCAATGACAGCACCTACGGCTTGGCGGGCGGCATCTTCTCCGCCGACCACGAACGAGCGCTCAAGGTCGCTCGCAAGATCCGTACCGGCACGCTGAGCGTGAACGGGGGCGTCTGGTACGGCGCGGACGCTCCTTTCGGCGGCTACAAGACATCGGGTATCGGACGTCAGTGCGGTATCGAGGGACTCGAGATCTTCACCGAGACCAAGCTTCTCGGCTGGCCTGCGGGTAGCGAGTCCGCGTGATGTCTTGGCAACGCCACTGCAACAGAGCGCATTTCATGTAAGACGTACAGCGCACAACCACATCCAGCAGGTTCATCGGCAACGAGGAGGTTCCGTGGTCCATCGACCCATGTCGGGCATCAAGGTGTTGGAGGTGGCTCAGTTCACGTTCACGCCCGCGGCCGGCGCAGTCCTCACGGAGTGGGGCGCAGACGTGATCAAGGTCGAGCACGCCGAAAGTGGCGATGCCCAGCGAGGTTTGCGCATCGGCCCCTACGCGTCCGCGGAGGGCTCCTTCTCGCCGATCATGGACCATCCGAACCGCGGCAAGCGCAGCATCGGGCTGGCGATCAACACGCCCGCAGGCTACGAGGTTCTGATGGAGCTGGCACGCACGGCGGATGTCTTCCTCACGAACTTTCTGCCCGATGCCCGCAGCAAGCTCAAGATCGACGTCGAAGACCTGCGCAAGGTGAATCCGAACATCATCTACGTGCGCGGCAGCGCACATGGTCAGCGGGGGCCCGACGCGGCGAACGGCGGGTTCGACGGGACGACGTTCTGGTGTCGAGGTGGAAGCGCTTGGAGCGCAACGCCTCCCGACAGTCCCCGCCCCATTGCGATGCCTGGGGGAGCCTACGGCGACACCATCGGCGGCATGACGATCGCCGGGGGAATAGCGGCTGCGCTCTATGGTCGACAGGCGACGGGTGAACCGTCGGTGGTCGACGTGTCGCTGCTCGGGGTTGGGTTGTGGTCGATGGCGCTCAATGTCTCCAATGCGCTGATGACAGGCTCCAACATTCCGCCGGCACCGCTCAGCGCACCCGTGGTCGCTCTGGCCAATCCCTTCGTGGGGCTGCTGAAGACCTCCGACGATCGATGGCTGTCACTGTCGATCCTGCAGCCGGGTCGCTATTTCGCCGACACGTGCAAGCACCTCGGTCTGGACCATCTCCTCGACGACGAGCGTTTCGCGACGGCGGAGGGAATCATGGAGCACACCAAGGAGATCGCAGATCAGGTGGCGCAGGCCGTGGCGTCGAAACCCTTCGCGTACTGGCTGGACAAACTCCAGACACTGGAAGGCCAGTGGGCGCCGCTGCAGAACCAGATCGAGGTCGGCTCGGATCCGCAAGTGACCGCGAACGGATATCTGGTCGACGTGGTCGATGCGGAAGGTGCCTCACGCCAGTTGGTCGCCAATCCGGTGCAATTCGACGAGGAACCCCCTGCGGGTGCGCGGGGTCCGCTGTTCGCCGAGCACACCGACGAGATCCTGCGGGAAATCGGCAAATCCGAAGAAGACATTCTGCAACTCAAGATCGACGGCGCCTGCACATAATCTCGATGCGAGGGTTCGCCGGTCTCGGATGACCGGCGAACTCCGCGTCCGGCCTCACGCCACCAAGCGTTTACGCACTCCGTCGATCACGCGCGCGAGCCCGTATTCGAACATGTCATCGCTGTCGAAGGCGCCCTCGGCACCCGACACCGTGAGGTAGGTGGCCTCGCCACTTTCGGGATTGCGTGTCGAGTTGTCGAACCACAGCTGCCCGGTCATGAACGCGGCGACGGTGGCGTAGGACAGCATGACTTCCTGCGGGTCGGCTCCCGTCTCGGCGAGGATCTTGACCCCGGTCTCGAACAGACGCTGGTAGGCGGGCCGTGGTTGTCCCGCCTCGAAGGTCTCCGGAAGGTCGAAACGTATCCGTCGCAATTCAGTGCGGACGGACCGCTCGAACGTGCGCAGACGCAGGTCCCACGGTCCAGGGGGTGGTTCCTTCACCCTGTCACATGCCGCGTCGACGACAAGAGCGACGAGCGCTTCGCGGCCGGGGATGTAGTGATACAGCGCGGCCGCTGTGACTCCCAGGCTGTCGGCGAGCATGCTCATGGTCAGCCGATTCACGCCGATCTGCCCGGCCAGCTTGGTGGCTGTCTCCAGGATGTCGGAAAGGCTTATCACCGGCGGCCGTCCCAGTGAGGGGTTCTGCCGGGTGCTAGTCGAGTTTCGGCCCGAAGGAGCGTTGCGTTTACGGCTCGGTCGCGTCATGCGGTGGTCTGCCCTCCTTCGGCGCACAAGTCATATTTCAGGAAATTTTTGAACCCCGTCGAGTATTGCACGCGATTGTCCGTCAGTCGCGGTCACCGTGGGCTTAGCCAAAAGGCCGCGGCGAGGACCACGAAACCCGACACGCTTGCCGTTTCACGGAAACAACGGCCCGCGAATGCGTCGCTGACCCGGCTGACTTGACGTCTTCGGCGGGGGCAAGCCTTTTTCAACGAAACCACAATGCCCACGAGGCTCGTGGAAGTAGATTGTTGCAGGACGTCTGAACCCGGGCACTGCCGCTTCTGCATGCTGTTGAAAAAATAAGGCGCACAACAATTGTGACAAAACCGCGTGGGTTGGCACGGCAGTCCCACGACCGTGATGCCGATGTGCGACGTCACTGAGGATGACGCCGAAAGTCTTGACTTTTCTAGCGCAAGTAGGAAATAGTGGCACCCGGCAAACCGTTAAGACAGCGAACATGAGGGAGCTTCGATGCGTCTAGAAGGCAAGGTCGCGTTCATCACGGGCGCCGCGCGCGGTCAAGGTCGCGCACACGCGATCCGCCTCGCGGAAGAGGGCGCTGACATCATCGCGGTCGACATCTGCGAGCCCGTCGACAGCGTCCCTTACCCGATGGCGTCGAAAGAAGACCTGGAGCAGACGATCAAGGAGGTCGAGGGTCGCGGTCGCCGCATCGTCGCTCGACCGGGCGACGTGCGTTATCGCGAGCAGCTCGCCGAAGTCGTGAAAGCCGGCGTCGACGAGTTCGGTCGGCTCGACATCGTCTGTGCCAACGCCGGTGTGCAGTCGATGTACGACGAGTACCTCGGGCAGTCGTGGATCGACGGCATCGACATCGATCTGCTCGGCGTCCACCACACCATGGCGGCCACGTGGCCGCACCTCGGGGAGTACGCCTCGATCATCATCACCGGCTCCACGGCCGGCATGATCCCCGGCCTGGTGGACAACCCTGCCCTGGGCTTCGGCGGTGCGGCATACGCCTGGTCCAAGCAGGTCCTGGCCAAGTACACCGAGGTGACAGCTCTCCATCTCGCGCCCAAGTTCATCCGGATCAACTGCATCCACCCCACCAACTGCGACACGCAGCTGCTCAACCACGAAACGGTGTACAAGGCTTTCCGGCCGGATATGGAAAATCCGACGAAGGAAGACGCGATCCCGGCTTTCACGATGATGCAGGCCATGCCGATTCCGTTCATCCAGCCTGAAGACATGTCCAGCCTGGTGGCGTTCCTGGCCAGCGACGACGCCAAGTGGATCACGGGTCAGAACATTCGCGTGGATGCCGGCTCGATGCTCAAGTCCGGGCGTCCGATCGGAACGTAGCTCGGGGGAGCTCTGCAATTTCGAGCAAATCCCGACGCATCCGTTCACGAAGTTTGAGAATCGAAGGGTCGGGATTGAGGAGGGTCGATGGTCCAGCAGGCCAATTCGACCGTTGCCACCGTCTCGCCGCCGGCCGGGCCGGCGAGCAACGGCCCGGCGCACGAGCGCAAGCGGACGTCGCCGTTCGGTGTCGTCACACGACGGGTCAAGCGGCTCTACAGCATTCCCTCCAACAGCGCTGCGACCACTGGACGTGGGTTGCAACTGTTGGTCAGCGTGATCCGCTATATCGTCACTGACACTCTCACTTTCAAGCTGCCTGTCGGCGAAACACTGGTGCAGGCATGGGCGCTGTTCAAAGTCACCGCCGTGCCGGCTCTGTTGATGGCGATACCGTTTGGTGCACTCGTGACGGTGGTGACCTCCGGTCTGGTCAATCAGCTCGGAGCCACCTCTCTCCTCGGTGCGGCCAGCGGTATCGGCGTGATTCGGCAGGGCGCACCCATCACGGCCGGACTGCTGATGAGCGGTGCCGCTGCATCGGCCATCGCATCGGACTTCGGGGCTCGTCAGATCCGCGAGGAACTCGATGCGATGCGCGTTCTGGGGATCGACCCCGCGCGCCGTCTCGTGGTACCGCGGTTCTTGGCGCTAGTGGCAATCGCGCCCATCCTGGGGATCCTGATCATGCTGGCCGGGGCGGCGACCGCCTACATCATGTCCGTCAACTTCACGCAGGTCACGCCGGGAAGTTTCTGGCTGACCTTCGGCACATTCGCGAAGATGGTCGATGTCTATTTCGCGATCGGCAAGACCGTGATCTTCGCCGCCATCGTGGTCATCGTGGCCTCTCTGCGCGGGATGGAGGCCAAGGGGGGGCCGCGCGGGGTCGCCGACGCGGTCAACTCCTCGGTGGTACTCAATGTGGTCTGCATCGTGTTCGTCAATCTCGCGGTGACCCAGCTGCAGACGATGTTCTTTCCCCTCGAGGTCGCGTGATGGTCGCTCCCCCGAGAACTGCTGTCCCGGCGGCATATTGGACGACCAGAGTCGGCCGCCGACTGTGGGGACCGCCCGCAAGCTTTCTCTCCACGGTGGGACAGATCGTCGTTTTTCTCGCGCAGACCTTCTGGCTGCTGCCCGTCACCCTGCGTAAGTACACCAAGGAAACCCTGCGGCAGGTGACCGCGCTTGCTTGGGGCCGAGGATCATTGATCGTCGACGGCGGAGTCATCAGCGTGCTGCTGCTCCTCGGTATGGCCCTGGGTGCCTCGTTGGCGATCGAAGCGCTGTCGATTCTCAACCAGATCGGTTTCGGCGCACTGTCCGGCCTGATCTCCGGCGTCGGATGCGTCAGGGAGATCGCGCCATTGGTAGGTGGTATCGCCTTCGCCGCGCAGACAGGCTGTCGCATGACCGCCGAGATCGGCGCGATGAAGATCGGTGAGGAGATCGAGGCACTCGAGTCGATGGGTGTGCGCCCGATTCCGTTCGTCGTGGGAACCCGATTGATGGGTGCGCTTGCGTGTGTGATTCCGGGTTACACGCTGACGTTGATTGCTACGTTCGTGGTGATGGACACCGTCGTCGTGAAAGCCTACGGACAGAGCGCTGGCACGTTCGATCACTACTTCGTCCAGTTCCTGACGCCCACCGACCTGCTCTACTCAGTCATCAAGGTGTCTGTTTTCTGTGCATTGGTAACGCTGATCCATTGTTACTACGGCTATTTCGCTGCGGGTGGACCCGAGGGGGTGGGGCGGGCCTCCGGCCGCGCCGTGCGGGCCAGCATGGTGATGCTAATGGTGATGGACTTCACATTGACGGTGCTACTCTGGGGCCTCCAGCCAGTGTTCGTGTTCAAGGGCTAGGTGGGCTGCATGACTTTGCTACACGTTTCTCCCGAAGCTGAGGCGCGGACTCTGCGAACAGTCGGCGGGGTCGTGGTGCTCGTCGTCGCCGCGGTCGTGTTGTACTTCGTCTGGGATCCGTTCGCGAAACAGCCGGACGACCGGATCTCGTTGTCATTCAACGTTCCCTACACCGCACAGGGGATCATCGAGGGCACCGCGCTGGTGATGCACGGCGTGCAGATCGGTTCGGTGACTGCGATCGCCAGTGAGCCGAGCGGCAGCATCCGGGTCGACACCGAGCTGGAGAAGGCGCCCACCACCGGGCTGACGGATGCGATGCGGATCGACTACCGCCCGATCAACTACTTCGGCGTCAGCGGCATCAACATCGTTCCCGGCGCCGGCGGTCAGGCCCTGCGCAACGGTCAGCTGATCGACACAACGCCTACCGGCAATTTCACCCTCCAAGCCATGCTGACGCAGTTCGGCCAACTCTCCAACGGCGTCATCACGCCCGACCTCGTGCGGGTTATCGACCGGATCACCCGATACACGGATGGATTGAATCCGCTGATCGAGACGGTGTTCATCGCCACCGGCGCGGTGGCAGAGGTGCAATCGGTACCGGTCTCGCGACTCGTCACCAACACCGCTGGAGTCGCGGTGGCTTTCCCGTCGATGATCGAGGCCCTGGTCAAAGGTGGCGACGACATCTCCCACGCGGACAACAACTGGATGCGGGAGGGTGCGGGCGATTTGAGCGAGGAGCAGTGGCAGAGGGACTTCGTGCCGACGTACGAACAGATCGTCAACGGGATCTTCGGCTCGATCGGAAAGCTCGAGGCGTCCCACATCTCCGACTTGCTTCCCTTGGTCAACGGCATCCAGACGATCACCGATGCCGGTCCACCGTTGCTCAGACCCGAAGGCCTCGGTGACATGTTGGTGGAACTGCGGACCCGCTTCCAACGTCTCTATGGAGGTACGCCCGAGCAGCGGGCGCTCCAGGTCAAGATCGTCCTCGACAACCTTCCTGGCATCGCTGCCCCGATCAACGCGCTGGGGGGCCCCTGATGAAACCCTTTGGTGCCCTGTGGCGTTTGGGGGTCACTGTCGCGGTTGCCGTGGTGTTCTTCATCCTGTTGCAGAACGCGATCACACGGCCGGTCGCGCCGTCCGCCCGCAGCTACACAGCCGAGTTCACTGACGTGTCGGGGCTCTACAGTGGCGCGGATGTCCGCGTCCGCGGGGTCCCCGCCGGGAAGGTCCAGTCGATCGATCTCGAGCGTCGCCGCGGACAGACGGTCGCGCGGGTAGGACTCACCTTGGAGGATCGCTACGGTCTCGTGGCCGACTCGCGGCTGGCGATCAAGTACCAGACGTTGACGGGGACCCGCTATGTCGATGTGGTGAACGCGCCGGAGAACTACAACCCGTCCGACGTGGTGACCGACCTGTCCACGGAGATGACCTCGCCGTCCTTCGATGTGACTGCTCTGTTCAATGGGCTTCAGCCGGTTCTCGCGACGCTGAGCCCCGAGCAGATCAACACGTTCACCTCCAACGCCGCGTCCTTCCTCAACGGCGACGGCGAAGGACTGGGTCCGTTGCTGCAGAGCATCGACACGCTGACGCGATTCGTGTCGGATCGCCAACAGGTGATAGCAGCCCTCATGCAGAACCTCTCCTCGGTCGCTGCGACCATGGGTGGGCATTCCCGCGACGTGATCCAGATCCTCGAGTGGGTCAACCGGCCGCTCGACGGGGTGCTGTCGGTACTCGACGAGTTCCGTAAAACCGAGCTCTACAGTGTGGACTTCCTCAAGCCGCTGGGGCAGATCCTGGCCAACGTCGGCTTCCCGGCGCAGGGGAACTCGTCGACGAGCTTCATCTACCAGAATCCGAATGTTGCCTTGGACACCAATGTTTCGAACGTCAACCAGGGGCTCGATCGAGCCTTCGCCGGCCTCGACAATTTCATCGATTCGATGAAGCTCCTACCGGTCATGTGGGACAACATCGGACCGTCCAGCCAGCCGGAGTCGCCCTTGCCGTGCTCGCGCGGACAGTTCCAGCTTCCCGAGCAGATGGACGTCCTCCTCAACGGGCAGCGAGTCGTGCTGTGCAACCGATGAAACTGCTCCGCAACCCCACGGCATGGGGCGCAGCCGCACTCGTGATCTCCACCGTCGTCACCCTGGTGATCGCCTGGATCTACATCAGCCCACCCGGTCAACGGATCATCACCTTCTACACCACCGATGCCTCATCGCTGAGGGGTGGTGAAGCGGTCCGGATCGCCGGGGTCAACGTCGGCAAGGTGTCCGATCTCGCTCTCGAAGACCACCGGGTGCGCGTGAGGGCGAAAGTCGAGAGCGACGCGTTCGTGGGTGACCAGTCGCAGATCGACGTCCGGATGCTCACCGTCGTGGGCGGTTACTACGTCAACCTGGTCTCACTGGGGGACCGGCCGCTGGGCGCAGAGCCGATCCCGCTGGAACGCGTGACGATGCCGTACAACCTGATCACCATCCTGGCCGACACGACGAAAATCACCGACAACCTCGACGGGAATCCGTTGCGGGAGACGCTTGACCAGCTTCAGCAAGGGCTGTCGGGCGACAACGTCCAAGCGGTGTCTTCACTCCTCGATGCAGGCAACAGCTTGATGTCGACCATCCAGAAGCAGCGCGGCCAGCTCACCTCCATCCTCAACCTGTCCAACGAGTACGTCAGCCAGCTGAACGGTTACAGCGACGGCTTGCGCACCATTGTCCGCAAGGTCGCCATCGTCACCCAGGTGCTGACCATCTACGGCAAGAAGTTCGGCGACGGCATCTCGGCGTTCGCCGATGTCCTCGGTCAGCTCTCGCCACTGGCCTACTTCTATCGCGACCATCGGGCGGTCTTCATGGAGAAGGTTCGGCACTACTTGGAGACCGCCCGGATGTACGCCGAGCACAACGGAGCCGTGGTGCGGTCACTTCGCCTCATACAGAACAAGTTTCAGCGAGTGCTCGACGCACAGAACGCCGCGCCCGAATTGCTCGCCACGGATTTGTGTGTTCCGGTGCCAGGGAGTCCGTGCTGATGGTCGTCAACCGCAGGCTCGTCAAGGTGATCGCCACGGCAGCGATCGCCACGGTCACCGCTGCGTCCCTGGGTTCCTGCGCGTCGTCGCAAGCCGCCCAGAAGTCGGCCTACTGCGCGCTGATGCCTGACACTGTCGGCCTCTACGTCGGCAACCCCGTGACCGAGATGGGTTTCAAGGTCGGCCAGGTCACGTCGATCACCCCGGGGAACACGTCGGTCCGGGTCGACTTCACCCTCGACGAGTCCCGGAAGCCCACTGAAGACGCCAAGGCGGTCATCAGGTCGACGTCGCTGCTCGCCGACCGTTCTCTGGAACTGGTCGGCAACCCGGAGGGCGGCCCGAGTTTGCGTCCCGGCGCGTGCATCCCGCTCGAGCGCGCCTTCACGCCGAAGACGTTGTCGGAGGTCATCGGTTCGACAGCGACGCTGCTGAAGGCGATCAGCCCGGAGGGCTCGACCAACGTGGCAGACACTGTTCGGGGCCTCGATCAGGCGTTGTCCAACACAGGCCCCCGCGCCAACCAGCTGTTGACCACGACGTCCGCGGTGCTCGACAGTCCCGACCAGACCGTTGCGGCCATCGGGGAAGTCATCCGCAACCTGTCCCAGCTGACGGGCCTCGTTCGCGAGCTCAGCGGCCCGATCAAGCAGATCCTCTACGATCTGCAGAAGATCATGCCCGACATCATTCGGGTGGTTAAGCCTGTGGGCGCGCAATTGTTCGGCACCACTTACCTTTTCAAGGCAGCGGCCGACATCGAGGTCACGCTGGGGGAGACGCTCCTGCAGCCCACTCTCGATTCGACATCGGTGATGTTGCGCAAGCTCTCCGCGCATGCTCCCCGGCTCGCCAATCTCCTCAACCCGATTCCCTGGTGGATCAACACGGTGGCCAACCACTACAACTCCAACCGGCCGTTCAATACCCTGGGCTACCGGCCGCCGCTTTATCGCATCAGGACACCCAACGGAGTGGCGCTCTGCAACATCATGAACGCCAGCGCGCCCGGCAGCTGCGCCAACGTCCAAGGCACCCCGTATGCGGTGGATGTGGCGCTCCTGCAATACGTCCTCACACAGGCGGCACGATGAGACAGCGGATGCGGTGGGCGGTAGCGGTGGTGATGAGCGCCGTCGTCGTGGCGACAGTGCCGTCCTGCAGTGCCATCAACGTGAACGCGTTGCCTCAGCCTGGCACGAGCTACAGCGACGGTTACGACCTCGTGTTCCAATTCGAGAACGTGCTGAACCTCCCGGACCGCGCGAAGGTCGTGCTGGGGGGTACCGAGGTCGGAACTGTCACCAAGGTCGACGTCGCCGACCGCTTCGTGAACGTGACGGCACGGATCGCGCGGGACGTACCCATCCCGTCGAACGTGCGCGCAGCGCTGGAGCAGGCCACCATCCTCGGTGACATCTACCTCAGCCTGGAGTCTCCGGACGATCAGCAGGGTGCCACGGCTCTGCAGCCCGGGGCCACGGTCGCGCTCGCCCAGACCACGTCACCGCCGCAGCTCGAAGACACGTTGGCCCACCTGGCCGATTTCGTCTCGAGTGGTTCGATACAGCGCCTCCAGAACACGATCATCGGCATCAACCGCATCACCCCCGAGACCCCGCAACTGCGGAGCATCTCGGCGACGGTGTCGACCAATCTGCAAGGCCTCTCGGACAACATCGACGTCGTCGACACCTTGCTCAACGGCGTGTCCGAGACAAGCACCGTACTCAGTGACCGCCTCTCGTCTGTCGAATACTGGTTCTCCCCGCGAGGTATGCGGGGTTTCGACCGGGCATTCCAGGTGAGTAACTACCTCGGCCGCCTGTTCCCGTCGGTGGGCAGCGTCTACACCGGTGGCTACTGGATCGTGCCGCTCCTGCGCTCGCTCGCGGCGTCCACCGATGCGCTGCAGAGGTCGAAGTGGGCATTCGAGGATGAGTGGCCTGCCTGGCACGAGCTCTTCACCAAGCTGTTCCTGCCGCAGGACAAGAACCCGGCTATCAACATCACGTCCATAGCAGGCCCGGACGGGCGGGAGTTGTCCGGCAACGTCAACGATGTCCTGCGGATCCTGGGTGCTGCACCGTGAAGAAGAATGTCGCCACGTTCCTGGCGTTCGCCCTGATGATCGCTACCGCCGTCTGGTACATCTACGGACTGGGCGTGCGCGTCGGAGCGCCGTCGGACCGTGTCAACCTCTCGATGAACGTGCCCGACATCAACGGCCTGCTGGTCGGTTCGAACGTCTTGCTGCGTGGTGTCCCGGTCGGGAAGATCGAGAAGATCTCCACGACGGCCAGCGATGCCACGGTCGACTTCTACGTCGACGGCCGTTACCCGATACCGGTCGACAGCGAGGTTCGGCTGGCTAGTCTGTCGGCGCTGGGAGAGCCGTTCATCGGCTTCACACCCAGGGGCGACGGCGGCCCGATGCTCCGGGACGGTCAACGTATCGCGACCGAACGGATCATCAACCCGCCGTCGATCTCCGAACTGGCCGTGAGTCTGAGCCGAGTGCTCAACCAAGCGGATCCCGCTGCGCTCAAACGCGTGGTGGATGAACTCAACACCGGCCTGCCCGATCCGACGGTTGTGCTGCCCAACATCGCGCGGACCTCGTTGCTCGTCCGCAACATGGCGGCGAATCTGAACGGCAGCGGGCAGGCGTTGTTCGACAACTACCAGACGCTCGTCCGCAACGCCGGTTGGCTCGGTCCTCTGTTGGCCGACATCGCCCCCGGGTTACGGACCGTCGGCATATCTGCGGGCGTCCTGTTCTCGGGGCTCGAGATCAACCGGCCACTGGGAGCGCCCGACATCTATGTGCAGGTGAACAGGCTCATCGACCGACTGCAGAAACTGCTCGACGACAACGGAGGCGACCTCAAAGTGCTCGGCCAGGCAATGCTGCCGCACCTGAAAGGCATCGGCGGTGCGCTGATGAACTTCGACACCGGCCAGATCCTTGCTCACATACTGGAATCGGTACCGCAGGAAGGCGCAGTCACCCTTCATGTGAGGGTCCCGTGAGATCAGCCCCGAGCAGTGAACAAGCGATAGTGAAGGCGGACAGCGCCGTGACGAGCGACGACGATACACAGAACGACACCGTGGAACCGGCTGAGACCGGCGAGGAGAAATCTGCAAAGCCAGAGGCAGACACGGGCTCACCGCCCTCGACGGGCTGCCGTCAGCTGTCGGTCTCGGTGCGCGGCTTGGTCGTTGCCATCGTGATCGCTGCTCTGGTCGCCGGTATCGGAGTCTTCGCCTGGCTCTACGTCGACGCCAGGAGCGAACTACAGCAGCAGCGTCAGGCGGTGGCGGACAATGCCCGGGCCGAGCAGATCGCCCTGGATTACGCGACCAATGCCGCCGCCATGAACTTCAAGGACATCGCCACGTGGAAGTCCAAGTTGGTCGCGGGAACGACGCAGGAACTGTCCGGCCGCCTCAGTGAGGCGGCCGACCAGATGGAGCAGATTCTCGTTCCGTTGCAATGGGATTCGACGGCGAAGCCGTTGGCTGCCAAGGTTCGGTCCAGCGCCGGGAGCACCTACACGGTCGATGCGTTCGTCAGCGTGATGACGAAGACCGCCCAAGGACCCGACCCCCTGCAGTCGACGGCGACCTACAGCGTCACCATCGACCGGAACCAGAACTGGCAGATCACCGACGTCGGCGGAATCGGCGCCGCGGTGCAGGGACGTTGAGATGCGTGGCGGTGCCGTGATGGTGCGAAGAGCGGGCATCACGCTCCTGTATGCCGTGATGGCCGCTCTCCTCGCGGTCAGCAGCTGCGCGTCCTCGTGGGGTGACCCGGGCACCGGAGATCCCCCGCCGGACGCCGACCTGATCAGACCTCTGCCGGTGGTCGTTCCCGGGCCGTCGAACTGGGTGCCGAAGTTTCCTTTCCCCTACAGTGAGTCGCGAAATCTGGTCACTGAGGCAGACATCAACGCGGAGCGGGAGCTGTGCCAGTGGTACAACGCTCAGTTCGAGACGTTGCGAGACCAGATCGACAGATTGCAGTTCAACCGGATTCAACAGAATGGCCCCGGTGTCCGCATCGGTTCGGGCACCGACTGGGACTACAGCTTCGGCAACATCCAGGAGCAGGTCGACATCGTCACAGGCAACATCGATCGCAGCCTGGAGTTCATGACGCCGCGCGTCCAAGCCTTCACCATCAGGACGGATTACGCCAACGACATCTACCTGCCGCTCTATCAGGCGCACAGCTTCTACCTGCTGTGGCAGAACCTGTTCAACATCAACAACGGAATCAAAGCTCACCAGCCCAACTGGTTCACGGGTCCGTCCGTGCAGTTCTTCAAGAAGGCCGGCAGTGACATCAATCGGTCCCATGTGTGTTGGTGACGCAGACATGCGATCCGAGGTGAATCGATGAGGCCACACGGCACCGTAGTACGGGGTGATCGGCGGACGAGGTCACCCTTGAGGGGCCTAGCCGCGGTGGGAGTGACGATCGTGACCGGCGTGTTGCTGGCGCCCGCGGCGCACGCCGACCCCACGGCGCAACTGACCAGCGCGCTGATCCAGGCGCGGGCAGGATCCTCCTGCCCGGCACTGCGTTTCGACCCGCTGGCGGAACAGGCTGCTGCGAAAGTGAACCAGTCCACTCAGGAGTACCTGGACCATGCCGCCGATCAGGTTCCGATCACTGATCCGTTGCCGGGCCTGAAGATCCTCGGTTACGGCGGGTCCAAAGCCACTCTGGTTCAGGGTGCAGCACTGAACGCTGCCGACAGCATCAAGGCGTTGCTGCTGCTCGGTTACAACAAGATTCCCGATTGCTCGTACACCGACTACGGAGCCAACATGCAATACAACGAGGGCAGCGGCTACCTGCTGACCGCAGTGGTGTTGGCGGGACCGTGAACACCGCCGCCCGGTCAATTCTCGCACTGTCGACGGCCATGACGGCGGGCGTGTCCGCCGTCATCGTCGCGCCATCGGCTCATGCCGCGGAAATGGTCACCTACGAGGTGTTCTCGTCGTCTATCGGTGCCGCGAACATCGAGTACTTCGACGGCGTCATACGACAGGCGCGAATCAATGAACCCCTGCCGTGGCGGATCACCGTGCCGGTGGCCAATCCGACCAGCGTCGGGTTCGACACCGCCGAAGTGCGCGCAGACTGGCGTTGGGCAGCCGCGCCCAACCGCTGGGTGACCACCCGCATCTACTTCGGCGACAAGCTGCGCTGCGAGAACTCTCTCGACGTGGGTAATGCAGCCTGCTACGGCACGACGCCCTTCAACAACTCGCTGCCGCAATGAACCGCATTGCACCGCGTATCAGCGCGCACGACAGGAGCCACACGACTCGGCGGGTCGGCGTCGCGGCCGCAGCATCGCGATGGCTGATCGCATTCGTATCGGCCATCGGACTCGCGGTGAGCGTCGCGATGCCGCCGGCTCACGCCGATCCGCTCAACTCCGTGGAATTCGGTCCCTTCCCCGACGAAAACCTGGTTCGGATCTGGTACACCGAGATGCAGCCGGCCGATTTCTTCATTCCCGGTCAGCCTGGTGTTTGGTTCCGCACCGCGAGCGGTCTCAACTGTGGCATCTGGACCTGGGGCAGCTTCGGTTGCACCGGGGACATCCCCGGCCTGCCGCCCGGGGAACGACATATCGCTTGGTACAACGGCAATCGCTCCGTGCACCACGGGTGGACGGCAGCAATTCAGTTCCCGCCCGGGCAGGCGCAGCGCACATTGGAGCCGAGAAGCTTTGTCGTCTACGCCACCCCGGGTGCAGGAGAGACGATGTGCGCGGTCACGCCGGAGGGCAACACGTTCTGTTCCCACGGCGAATTCAAGTTCTACACGACCCCCGCGGGCACCTGGTTCAAAGCTTGGAACGATCGAACGTCGTACGTCTGCAACAGCTACGGGACGTGTCCCCCCGGCTGACGGAGCAAAAGACCGCGCGGCACCCAGGTTGCCGTGCGACCAACACCACCAGGGAGCGATGCGTGGCTGAGATCGGCGAATGGATCGATCGGCTCGAGATCAGAGATGTCCTCGAGCGATACAACCGCTACAACGACGACGGCGACGCGGCAGGGCTCGCTTCGCTGTTCCACGTCGACGCCACTTTCCAGATTGCCGGACAGGTTCATGAGGGCAGAGAGGCCATCGGCGCGCTGTTTCGCGGTGCGTTTCCCGACGCGCGGCCACATTGGACGGAGGAGGGTCATGCCTTCGACCCGCCACGCACCCTCCACCTCAGCGCCAACCCGGTCATCGACCTCGACGGTGATCGAGCGACGGCCGAGATGGATTTTCAGGTGGTGTGCCGTAATGCAGAGGGCCGCAGCATCATTCGGCTCCTCGGTCGTTTCCGCGACCGGCTTCGGCGTGGGGGTGATGGCGCCTGGCTCATCGAGAGTCGAACGGTAGTCCCGGTCGAGCGTCCGGCCGAAAGTGCCGGCTGATAGATCTCAGTGGAGTCTGGCGCTGCTGCCGAGACTGATCTCCAACACGCTGCCAGAGATGACCCCGGGATCGCTGACGAGGTAGAGAACCGCTCGGCTCACGTCTTCTGGCTGCAACCAGGGCTGCGGTATCGGGTGGGCCTTGGTCATGCTCGCCACCAACTCGTCGGGGAGTTCGTCGGTCTCGTCGAACTGGGCCATCGGGGATTTGGTGGTGGTGGGGCACACGACGTTGATCGTGATGCCGTCGCGGGCGAATTCAAGCGCTGCGGACTTCGCCAGCCCGATGACACCCCACTTCGTGGCGTTGTACGCGGCGAGGTGGCGCAGGCCCATCCGACCGCCCATCGATGAAATCGCGACGACCCGGCCGAACTGCTGCTGCTTCATGACGGGCAGAATCGCTCGCAGCGTGTGGAAGGTGCCGGTCAGGTTGGTGTCCACCAGTTGGTGCCACATCGAATCACTCACGCCGACAAGGGGTCCGGTGCTGACAATGCCCGCATTGGCGACGGCGATGTCAACACGGCCCATCGCAGCCACGGCCTCCTTCACGGCGGCGTCGACTCGGTCCCCATCGCGGATGTCCACTTCCAGAGGCAGGCATCGCCGGCCGAGCCCCTCGACGAGGCGGGCGGTGTGGAACAGGTCGTCGGCGCTGGCAAGTGGATAGTCCAGTCCGACCATCGGCCCCGGTACGTCCAGCGCAACGATGTCAGCGCCTTCGGCAGCCATCGCGAGTGCATGTGAACGACCCTGACCGCGCGCCGCGCCGGTGATCAGCGCAACCCGACCGTCCAAGCTGCCCATGACTAGTCGACGCCGGGGCTCGGGTCGCCGATGCGGCTCCTGACCACCGCCCACGGGTCCGCATACGTTATGGAGGCACCGTAGTAGGCCGACCTACGGGTCAGCACTGTGCGCGCCACACCCGCGAACGGGCGCAGCAGATGACGCTTCCAACCGATCTTGCCCCCGACCTCGTCGAGGATGTCCTGCCACGAATGATGTTGGAACGACAGCGCCTTCTGCGACGGGCCGGTGTCCATCCAGTCGGTGGCGAACCAGTCCACCTCACTGTCGGGCTTGCCGGGGAGCCCGTCGGGTAGCGCTCCACGCAGACCGACGACCGCGATCAGGTCGTGTCCGGCGTCGGCGTACCTCAGGTGGTGGGTTTCGTCACCACCGATCATGAGGATGTCTCCGACGACGTCTGCGGTGGTCGCCGCGGCGAAGGCGCGGGCGACGTCGCGGACGTCCACGGTGTGCACCCGGCCATCGGTCGGCAGCCCGCTCTCGAACAGGATGACGTCGCGATTGCTCAGCATCGACTTGAGGTCGGTACTGACCACTGCCCCCAATCGGAGAATGACCCAGTCCAGCGCCGAGGCTCGGACCACCTGTTCGGCTTCGAGCTTCGTCACGCCGTAGACGTCATTCGGCTTTGTCGGGGTGTCGACGTCCGCTAGATCGGGATACCGGTGGGGATTGCGTGGCCCGAAGACCGCCACACTCGACGCGTGGACGAAACGGGGTGGATGCGGCAGGGATTCGGCCGTGGCGACCAAGGACCGCGTCAAGTCCACATTGAGCTTGCGACCCAGGGCCGGGTTCCGGTAGATCGCCGGTGCGATCATGCCGACGAGGTGGATGATCGCGGTGGGGGCCACAGTCTGGAGCAGGCGTTCGCGTTGCCCATCGTCGGTCAGATCGGCCCACCGTACCTCGACGCCGTCCGGCAGCTTGTGCGCAGCTTTCTTGTACGCCGGTGTCTCGAGGTCGGTCGCCACGACGCGTCGGCCCTCGGATACGAGCTGCTTCACCGTCGCCCTGCCGACCAGACCGAAGGCGCCGGTGACAAGAACGGTGTCTTCGCTCGCTGCAGTCATCAGCGGGCGTCCATCGACGTCGGGGCCAGCGTTTCTTTGTAGACGTCACGGATGTGCCAGCGCGGCGTCCAGTCGAGTTTCCGCTGCGCCTTGGTGGAATCCATGATCAGCGGAATGCTGTAGGCCTCGGCGACGGCGGTGAAATCAGGGACAAAGCGCAGCCGCGACGTGCTGGCCACCTTTCTCATCGCCCGATAGAACGTTTGGTCCTTACCCAGGGGAACGGGGCGGAATCCCATGATCTCGACGATCTCCTCGCCGGTGATGATCCCATTGCTCGCGATGTGGTACAGGCCTGGTTCGCCTGCTCCCACGATGCACTGCAAGAAGGCCGAACCAACGTCGTCCTCGTGGATCGTCTGGGTTTCAAACCGCGGCACCGGGAAGGGGATCCGGAACGGCAACTGCCTGTTGCGCTCGATGAAGCGCAGGAGCCGCTTGAAGTACCGCCCACTGCTCTTGTGCCCGATGAGGTGCGGGCCCATGACGCCTGGGGTCCGGAGCATGTAGAGGTGGACATCGGGATATGCCGCATCGAGTTGGACCAGCAGACTCTCGAGATCGGCCTTCTGTCGTGCGTAGTCGAAATATTTGATGGGTGTGGGGGTCCAGTCCTCGTCGACCCCGACGGGCGTGCTCGGGTCGAAGCCGATGGCCGACGCGGTCGAGGCGAACACGAAGCGTTTGGCGCCGGCGGCGGCTGCTGCGATGAAGGTGTTCAAGGTGCCGTTGATGTTGATGTCGTTCACGGCGGGATCAGCAGACTCGCCGGTGATGATGAACGCGAGATGGACCACGACGTCCGCACCGGCGAGCGCCTCGGCCAGCTGCTCCTGATTGCGGACGTCCCCCTGCCGATACGTGAGTTTCGACCACCCGTGCTCGGCGGGATCGAACGGGCTGCGAGCGATCCCGACGATGTGGTCGATCCGTGGGTCGGCTTCCAGGAGCGGCATCAAACCGAAACCGAAGGTCCCCGTGGGGCCGGTGACGGCGACCGTCAATCCTTTCGAATCCTGGTTCCCGGTCATGATCAATCCCTCACCTTGTCACGCTGAGCCGGCACGACCGGCGGTGCCGCGTTCCACGCGGGTACACCGTCCTCCGGGGTGGCCATCGGATTGCCGTTGTCGTGCAGCTGGGCCCAGTGCGCGTGATTCAGTTCGTGGAGGGTGAAGCATGCATTGAGAGCATTGTGGAAGCCCATGTTGTCGACGGTCTGATTCACCGACTCTTTCACCAGAAGGGCCGCCATCGTGGGCACTTCGGCGATGCGCCGGGCGAAGTCCAGGGTCAGGTCAGACAGCTTGTCCTGCGGGAAGACCTTGGACACCATGCCCAGGCTGTAGGCCGATTCGGCGGAGATCGAATCCCCGGTCAGCATAAGCTCTTTGGTTTTGCGCGGGCCGAACTCCCAGGGGTGTGCGAAATACTCCATGCCGCACATTCCCATCCGCGTGCCCACGACATCGGCGAATTGAGTGTCCTCGGCCGCGACGATGAGGTCGCACGCCCACATCAACATCAGGCCGGCGGAGTACACCTTGCCGTGCACCTGGGCGATGGTGATCTTCCGCAGATTGCGCCACCGCAGCGTGTTCTGGAAGAAGTGGTGCCACTCCTGCAGCATCAGCGCCTCGGCGCTCTTGCGGGTGCCGCCGTTGACCTTCCACGACGGATGCTGGTTGGGGCCGGGGAGGTACTCCTCCTGCGCTTCCGGCGACACCACGTCATGGCCTGCGGAGAACATCTTCCCGGTCGCGCCGAGGATGATGACACGCACGTCGTCGTCGGCTTCCGCCGTCAAGAAAGCATCGTTCAGTTCGACCAGCAAGCCTCGGTTCTGCGCGTTCCGGGTCTCGGGTCGGTTCAGCAGGATGCGCACCACACGCCCGTCGTCATGGCGCTCGACGAGCAGGTACTTGTAGTCGGTCATACCGGTCCTTCTTCTCTGCCCGCCCGTCCGTGCATCACCACGATGCCCGTCCGGCCTCCAAGAGAGGGGCTGATTGCTGGTCGGCTATTATCTAAGCAGGTTAAACTTAAGCGGCTCTCTCGCATGAAGCAAGCATCTCTGCGGGAGTGAGTATGCGCCGGTCGGCAGAGGCGACACGAGGAGCGGGATGGACGATCAGGACTTGACCGAAGAGCAGGTGATGCTCAGCCAGACCACCGCGAAGTTCATTCAATCTGAACTTCCGATATCCAAAATCCGTGCGTTGCACGATCATTCGTTCGGTTCAGAGGGATACAGCCCCGAGGGCTTCGATCGGGAGTGGCTGGGACGAACCGCCGAGCTCGGTTGGTACTCCATGCTGATCCCGGAGGAGCACGGGGGCGGCAGCATCACCGGCCATGGACTGCTGGATCTCACGGCCATCGCCGACTCGATCGGCCGCTACCTCCAACCCGGTCCGTTTCTGTCGACCAACGTTGTCGCGAGCGCAATTTCGCACTTCGGTTCACCGGATCAGCAGAAGACGCTGCTGGCCGGCATCGCCGCGGGCGAGGTGGTGGCGACGTGGGCGCCCTTCGGCGCCGCGGGCGAGTGGGACTCCGGCGCGGGCCTCGAGATCGTCGTCGACGGCGACGACATCCTGCTGCGAGGTTCGCGAGGGTTCGTGCCCGACGCCGCAGGAGCCGACCACATCCTGGTCACCGGCAGGTCGGAGGATCTGGTGCTCCAGGTGCTGGTACCGGCGAGCACCCCGGGGGTCGAGATCGAACCGCTAATTTCCTTCGATATCACCCGGCGGCTGGCCGCAGTGTCCTTCGATGGCGCGAGGCTCCCGGTCAGCGCGGTCCTGGGCGGGGAGATCGTCAGCGCGACAGCCGCCGTCGAGCACCAGCTGCAGACCGCCATCGTGTTGGCCTGCGCCGAGGCGGTGGGTGCACTCGATGCCGTATTCGACATGACCGTCGAGTACTCGAAGGACCGGATCGCCTTCGGTCGCCCCATCGGTTCCTTCCAGGCGCTCAAGCATGCGATGGCCGACCAGTTGCTGCATCTGGAGAGCTGTAAAGCCGCCGCTGTCGAGGCCGCGCTCGCCGTGGACTCCGGCAACGACGACGCCGCGGAGATCGTCTCCATGGCCGCGGCGTACCTCGATGAGTACGCCACCAGGATCGTGCAGCAATCACTTCAGATCCACGGGGGTATCGGCTTCACCTGGGAGCACGACCTCCATCTGTACATGCGCCGAATCAGGGCCGTGACCAGCATGTGGTGCGAGAGGGCCTGGCACTACGACCGAATCCGTGAGGTGTGCGCGCTATGACCGACACAGCTGACCTGGAGCAGTACCGGGCGACGATGCGCGATTGGCTGTCGTCGAATCTGCCCCGACGCGATGGGGACAGCCCGCCCGTTGAGCCGCACGAGCTCACCCCCGAGGAAGTGGCAGCCGGCAGGGAGTTGCAGCGGCGCGTCTACGAGGCCGGGTACCTCGGCATCACGGTGCCCACCGAGTACGGCGGTCAGGGTCTCACCGGCAAGCACGAGCGGATCTGGCAGGACGAATCTGCAGGGTATGAGGTCCCCCTGCCTGCCGGCGTCGCATCGATCGTGACGACGCGCGTCATCGTGCCGACGCTGTTGCACAACGCCAGCGAAGAGCAGAAGAGAGAGTGGATCCCCCGCATCCTGCGCGGCGAGGACATCTGGGTTCAGCTCCTGTCGGAGCCCGAGGCGGGATCCGATCTCGCCGGAATTCGCACGCAGGCCCGCCGCGAAGGCGACAACTGGGTGCTCCGCGGCACCAAACTGTGGTCATCGGGGGCCGTGCATGCCGACTACGGGATCTGCCTGGCTCGGACCGACGCCGGCGTGCCCAAGCATCGCGGCCTGACATGGTTCCGGGTGCCACTGCACGACGACCGCATCACGGTCCGCCCGGTCAAGCAGATCAACGGCAGCGAGGAGTTCTGCGAGGAGTTCCTCGACGATGTGGTCGTCGGTGAGGACATGGCCATCGGCCCTGTCAACGACGGATGGAAAGTCGCCAACTCGATTCTGCTCTTCGAGCGGGGTGCGGGCCACATCGACCTCGCTCCCTCCACCGCTGCGGGGCGTCGCCGACAGGCGTCGGACCTGATCGCCCTGGCGGAGCGGGCCGTTGCGGGCCAGGCTGCAGCGCGCGTCGAGGCGGTGGGCCGGCTGCTCGCCGAGCAACGAACGAAGGACTGGGTTCATGAGGCTCTCAACCGCCGGATCACCAAGCGCCTGATGTCCGGTGTCGGCAACCCCGCCAGTGCGTCGCTGGTCAAGCTGTCGATCGGCACGAGGGGGCCGGAGCGGGCCGAGGCCGGCATCCAGCTCGCGGGCCGTTCGGCCGCCGCATGGCCGGCGACCGGTGCACCGGGGGAGAAGGCGGCCGAGAACTTCTTCTACGGTCGGCAATTTGCGATTGCCGGTGGTAGCAACGAGATTCAGCGCAACATCATCAGCGAACGTGTGCTGGGACTGCCTCGCGAGCCGAGCTATGACAGCGACAAGCCGTTCAAGGACGTGCTACGCGACGCCCAGAAGTGGGTGTCCTGATCCGCACGACTAATTTACTAAAAGTTGGAAAGTAAGTCCTTCGTCCTGCGCCGAGGACGACGATGCGTGCGAGAGGCCCGAGCATGAGCGATGCAGTGTTGTATCCCCCGATGCCCAAACCGGATGCGATGACCGAGTTCTTCTGGTCCGGAGTGGACAAGCACGAGCTACTGATCCAGCGCTGTCGCGCCTGTGCGAGGTTCCAGCATCCGCCTAAACCGGTGTGCGCCGGATGCCTGAGTGACGACCTTGCACCCGAGCAGGTTTCAGGTGAGGCGACGCTTGTCACCTGGACCGAGCCCCGCAAGGCGTATCACCCGTACTTCGCTGCGCATCAGCCCTACATCTTCGCGACGGTCAACCTGGTCGAGCAGGTGCCGCTGCGCTTCGCCACCAATGTCGTGGACTGCAGTGGGGACGACCTGAGCATCGACCTCCCGATGCGCGTGACGTTCCGCGAGGTCGCACCAGGATGCACGCTGCCTCTGTTCGAGGTCGCGGGCTGATGGGCAGGATGCAGGGACGCGTCGCGATCGCAGGTGTCGGTTACTCGCAGACCGGTCGGCGGCTGCCGTTTTCCGACGATGAGCTCGTCGTCCAGGCTGTCACCGCCGCACTCGACGACGCCGGGCTGTCACCCGGCGATGTCGACGGCATCTCGACCACCGGCGGTGTGTCGATGTCGATCGGCGCGCTGCTGGGAATCCTTCCTCTCAATTGGTATTTCACGTCGAGCCTGTACGGACCCTCGTTCGCCGAGACCGCGGTGATGGCGATGGGGGCCATCGCGTCCGACTCGTGCCACACGGCGCTGGCGGTACGGGTGATCCGCCAACCCCGGCCGGAAGAACATCCGATCGCGGCGATCACCGCGGGAGGCTCGGCCGACGGTCCAGCCCTGGTCGGGGGAGACCAGCAGTGGACCGCGCCGTTCGGCGGCAGTCTGCCCGCGGCATTCATCGGTGGCCTGCAGATGCAGCGCTACATGAGCCAGTTCGGCGCAACGGAGGACGATTTCGCTCGGCACGCGATCGTCCAGCGCCGGCACGCCGCGCGGAATCCCGACGCGATCTTCCGCGATCCCTTGACGATGGAGGAATACCGCGAGTCGCGGTACGTGAGCAAACCGGTTCGATTGCTCGACTGCGATTACCCGGTCGACTCCGCGTCTGCGGTCATCTTCACCACCCCAGAGCGCGCGCGAAACTGCCGCAAGCCGGCCGTCCTGGTGGATTCCTGGGCGATGTCGGCCATTTCCGACATCGACATGGCATTGCTCGACGACTTCACCTCGAACGCCATCGGCCATTGCAGTGACACCTTGTGGTCGAGATCGGCGGTGTCGCCCGCCGACGTGGACACCGCGGGGCTCTACGACGGCTTTTCGATCATCACGCTGCAATGGCTCGACGGACTCGGATTCTGCGGCCGGGGTGAGGCTCCCCAGTTCATCGCAGATGGCCACACCGACCTCGGCGGTTCACTCCCCACGAACACCGATGGCGGCGCGTGCAACGTGGGTCGCCGGCACGGAGCCAACTTCTGTATCGAGTCGGTGCGTCAGCTGCGCGGCGAATGCGGCGAGCGCCAGGTGCCCGGCGCCGAGGTTGCGGTGTGGTCCAATGCGACGGGCGCCTTCGCCGGCGCCTCCGTGCTGACCGTGGATCGGTGAGCGGCGGTCAGCGTTCGAGGATATAGAGGATCAGGTGCTCCTGTCCCAATCCGACCAGAAAGCCCAGCGCGGCGCCGACGACGACGATGATCCATTCGTCGTTCTTGAAGATCGGCCGCAGTAGGCTCTCGAACTGCATCGGAGTCAGCAGGCTCATCTTCTCGATGATGATCTCCTCGAGATTCATGCGTTCATCGAAGTAGTTTTCGATGTACCCCATGTTCTCGGGCAGCTTGTCGATGACGATCTCGGAGATCTGCTTCTTCATGTCGTTGTATTGGCGGCCACCGATGACGGTGAAGATGCGGGCAGCGACGCCGAGCTGTCTGTCGATGCTCTGCTGGATCTCAGTCTGGATCGTATAGAAGAAGCGGTCCGACGTCGGACCTGTCAGCAGCGAGTCCAGAAAAGATTGCGGCGTGAAAATCTCCGTCGACATCAACTTCGCGTAATCACGGATGACCTGCTCGCGATCGGCCTGAAAGACGCCCTGCCACTTGAAGCCGGGAACGATGGTGCGACGAGTCAGCGGTCGGAAGATCATCTGCAGGGCCACGTAGTCCGTGATGCCGCCGGTGAGTAGGCCAAAGGCCGGCAACGTCCACGTCCATCCGGTCAGGCCGAAGGCCAGGGCCTGGATCAGGCCGATGATGAACCCGAAGATGACGCCCGCCCGACGAAAAAAGCGGAACGACGGTCCGCCCATGTCCTCGAAGATCCTGACCAATTTCTCCTTGTCGCGGACCATCTTGCCCACGACCATGTATTTGATGTCGAGGAACTGATCGAGCTGTCCTTTGAACTGCTCGAACATGTCTCGCGACGCCGCAGGCATGCGCGCCTCGACACGCTGGATGACGAGCTGTTTGACCGATTCGGGGAGGCTGCGCCAGAGCTGCGGTTGCAGTGACGACATCATCGTGTCGACTATCTCGGCCGTCGCCGCCCGGAGTGGCTCCCTGAGCTCCTCGACGAGTTCCTCGGGGTCGAGCTGGTCGAACATCTCCTGGGGGTCGATGATGTCGGACATCAGGGTGTCGACCATGGTCGCCGCCACTTTCGGCGCCATCCTGGGGATCTGCCCTTGCCAGCCGAGGAACGGCTTGATCCCCCGGAACTCGAGTGGATAGAACATCATCTTCAGCGCGAGGATCTTCGTCGCCCAGCCGATTGCGGCTGCGCCCAGGGGGATCGTGATGTAGACCCACAGCGGATGAGTGAAGATGTCGCCGAATTCGACGTTGACCGTCACTTCGACGCTTCCCACAACTCCTGGCCCAGCGCCGAGATGCGCACCGTACGTCTGATGACCTTGGCGCCGATCGGTCCGCGCCGCGCCTTGGCTTGCGCGACCGTGACTGCGTCGTCGGTCAGGAGCATTTCGTATTCCTCGTTCATCGACTCCGGCCCCTCGGCTCCGAAGGAGATCAGGCCCAGGCGCACCAGCCTCGTGAGATAGAGCGGTGTCCGATTCGGCAGTGAGAGTCCCGCTGCCCGACCGACTGTCGATGCGTTCTCGAGTACGGGGGCCGAGTTGCCACCGGCGATCGGCTCGGCGATGTGCACGAGGGGATAGACGGTTCCGTCCGCCAGCGCGGCGATGATGCGCGCCTCGTCGGGGAGTAGCGCATCGAGCAGCTTCGTGTAGAGCTCGCGTCGGCTGTCTTCGGGGGAGTTGTAGATCGCGCGATCGAGAAGGGACTGCAGGACCTCGCCTGGCGGTGCTGACGCCACCTCGATGCCCCCCGGATCGTCCTCGGGGCCTGCGTCGTCGAGCTGTTCGAGGTGCTGTTTGATCACTCCGACCACAACTCGCTCGACCCCGAGGACGACTGGCATCACCTCGCCGACAACGGCTTCCACGGTCCGAAGGCTCCCGCGCACCAAGCTGGTCAGATCCATCTGCGTTACATCCTCGTCCTCGCAGGCCGCCACGTTCCAAGGGCGTGGTCGACCATGATGCTCATGTCTCGTCGTTCGCCTGGAAGCGAACGGGCCGCGGGAGCGGATCGGTCTGCCTTCAGGTCTGCGACGTTACGCGGAGTGTGCCCTCGCCGAACCGTCTTTTCTGCTCAAGATAGACAATAAGGGGGTCGCGTCGCCTACCCTGATCGTGGGGGTCGACCGGGCGTGTCCCAGCTGTGGCCGAAGGTTGCTGATCGGAGTAGTTGACGAGTATGCGTAGATTGCTTCGCCTCGGCGGCGTATTGGGTGCAGTGATGGCAGCCGTACCTGGGGCGATCGTTGCGCCTGCCACCGCCCATGCCGCCGGGCCCGTGATGTACGAAGTCATCTCCAACTACTTCGCTGTGGCGACCGTCGATTACACCGATATGTCCGGCCGATCGCTTCCGCAGACCGTCACTCTGCCCTGGCGTTCCAACGTCGTGGTGCCCAACCCGTACGACGTCGGCACGCAACTGCATGTGACATGGCAACCCCCCGAACGTTTCAAGTGGGTCATCATCCGCATCTTCTACCGCGGCAGCAAGCTCTGTGAAGCCACACTGGACACCGGTGACTCGACATGCACCGCAAGAGGGCTCTACGGCGGTCAGATTCCGAAGTTCCTCCCGCCCATCGAGCCTCCCGCAGCCAGACAGTGAGGTGGGGCGCCCAGACCCTCGTACTCAGAGGGGGATCATCATCGTCTACGAGCCAAGGAGGCAGCAGATGACGCCGACGCGTCGACGGCGGTACGGAGCTCGCGGGCTGGTCGTGCTCATCGCTGCGCTGTTCGTGGCCATGGCTGGGCTGACTGTCCAACCGGCGAACACCGCCTCCGCCGCACCGTGTGACGGCGCACAGTGCGTCATGCACCTGACCCAGGGCGTTTCGCAGGGCGCCACCTGCCCGGCTTTCCGGTTGTACGTCTTCGGCCTCGACGCGCAGGGCAACACATTCGTCTGTTACGCCACGTACCGTAACCCTCGCACGTCGACGTGGGTGCCCGTCCCGCCCCTGGTGGGTGTGCGAGACAACGGTGCGCTGTGCGCGGGTCCGGGTTCGGCGCAATCGCCGGACGGCCTGCCCATGGTGTGCCGCGATTCCATCTGGCAGCGCTACACGCCCGCACTCCCGGTCACCTGATCCGCTTCAGCCGCAGTCTCATTCGCTGCACGGGCAGGGGTTTTCACAAAGGAAAGTCTGTCTTCGTGAGCTCGGCGGACACCGTCCACAGCGCGTCGGCTGTTGTCGGGTTCTTGGCCGCCGAGCTGCGCGCCACCGGTTGTGTGCGTCCGCGCATGCCGAAGCGCGGACCGATGAAGGTATCGCCTGGAATGTGCTGAGACGCCGCGTAGAGCGTCTGCCGGGCGCCGAACGCGGCATCGGTGGCGAACATCGTGGTGGCGCGCGCAAGAACATCACCGTAGTGATTCCCGTCGGTCTTCACGAGGTTGGTGTGCGAGTATCCCGGGTGGGCCGCCAGCGCGCGCACAGCCGAACCGCTGGCACTGACGAGACGCTGCAGGCGCGCGGTGAACAGCAGGTTGGCGAGCTTGGACGCGCTGTAGGCCAGGTACGGCGAGTAGCTCCTCGTCATCCAGTTGAGGTCGTCGACATCGAGGCCGCCGCGCCAGTGCGTCAGCGACGACACGGTCACGACGCGATCGGTCAACTTCGGCAGCAAGAGATTCGTCAAGGCGAAATGGCCGAGGTGGTTGGTACCGATCTGACTCTCGAAACCGTCCACGGTCTGCGAGTACGGAACGGCCATGATCCCTGCGTTGTTGATCAGGACGTCGGCGGCGTCGATTCCGTCGGCGAACGCCCGCACCGAAGACAGGTCCTGCAGATCGAGGTGACGGACCTCGACGTCGCCCACCATCTGCTGTGCGGCCACGGCGCCCTTGGCGGTGTCACGGACGGCGACGATGACCTTTGCGCCGACACGGCAGAGCTCACGGGCGGTTTCCGCGCCCAGCCCGCTGTTGGCGCCGGTGATGACCACTGTGCGCCCAGCGAACGAGGGCAGATCCGCTGCGGTCCATTGCTTCATGACCGTAAGTATCCCCGTCTCAGGGCCGCACCGGACTGCGGGGGATCGCAGCGACTTCCGACCTGGCCGCGATGGTCGCCGACGTCAGTGGCTCAGCGTTGACACGCATCGGTGCAGCGATTTGACTGACTCCATGGTTGATGACGAGTTGGCCGCACCTCATGACGATTACGACTTGCTGACGCAATACGAGGCGGGAAAGCGGTTGACGGACAACATCAATGCCGCGCGGCGGCGGTGCGACGAGGCGCAAGGCGAGGACTTGGACGTGCAACAGAAGCGGCTGGCCGCCCTCGAGGACGCGCAACGACGTCACCGCGAATACCGGCCGGCCGACGACCCGACCTTCTTCAACGCGGACGGCCACATCGAGGAGGTTCGCACCACCCCCGAGCCGTGAGGTGCGGCCCTTATTGACAGTCCTTAGAAGTGGTGGTAATCACGTAGACAGATATTGTTCCCGTGTCTAGGCGACGAGGAGCCGGCCATGCCTTTGCAAGACGATGTCCAGATCGTGTCCGTCGACGACCACCTGATCGAGCATCCGCGGGTGTGGCAGGACCGACTGGCGTCCAAGTACCTCGAAGACGGCCCGAAGATCGTCGAGAACGAGCAGGGACATCACCTGTGGAAGTTCGAGGGTCAGCTGCACGCTCAAGTCGGCCTCAATGCGGTGGCCGGGCGGCCTTACGAGGAGTACGGGCTCGAGCCGATGACATTCCAGGACATGATCCCGGGCTGTTACGACCCACGCGAGCGCGTCAAGGACATGGACCTCGACGGTGTGCACGCGGCGCTGTGCTTCCCGTCTTTCTCCGGCTTCTCGGGCTCGATGTTCCACAAGGCCAAGGACAAGGAACTGGCTGCCGAGTGCGTGCGGGCGTGGAACGATTTCTCACTCGACGAGTGGTGCGCCTCCGCGCCGGATCGCTACGTCCCCGTGGTGATCGTTCCGACGTGGGACGTCGACCTCGCCGTCGCGGAAGTGCAGCGCACGGCAGCCAAAGGTGCCAAGACACTCAGCTTTCCGGAGAGCCCTGTTCCCCTCGGAATGCCCTCTCTGCACTCGCGGTACTGGGAGCCGCTGTGGAGCGCGGTGGAAGAAGCCGAGATGCCGTTGAGCGTCCACTTCGGCACCTCGACGTTCATGCCGGGCTACAGCTTTGGCGCCGCCGGCATCTCCACCGATGATCAGGACCAGTACGACCAGCATCGCGAGCTCGAGGACGTTCCGTTCGCCGTGGCGATCACACTGTTCGGCACCAACCTGATGTGGACCACAGTCGACCTGCTGCTCTCGGGGGTCCTGCAGCGCCACCCCAAGCTGAAGATCGTGCTCGCCGAGGGCGGGATCGGCTGGATCCCCTACATCCTCGAACGCACGGACTACGTCTGGGAGCGGCACCGGTGGTACCAGCAGATCGACAAGGAGGCGCGGCCGTCTGATCTGTTCCGGCAACATTTCTACGGCTGCTTCATCGACGATGAATTCGGCATCCAGAACCGCGATGCCATCGGAGTGGACCGACTACTCCTGGAAGTCGACTATCCCCACTCGGACTCGAGCTGGCCGAACTCCCGCAAGCGGGCGCAAGAGGTGCTCGCGTCGGTCTCCGACGACGAGGCGAGGAAGATCGCCGAGGACAACGCTCGCGAGGTCTTCAACTTCCCTCGAGCGAGCGCCCGGTGAGCCAGGGTCCGACCCCCGACACTCGAGGATTCCTGGCAGGAGTCACGGTCGTCGAGCTCGCCGACGAGACCGGTGAGTACGTCGGCAAGCTCCTGGCCGGCCTGGGTGCTGATGTGATCAAGGTCGAGCCTCCGGGCGGTGAGGTGACACGCTCGTACGGCCCGTTCAAGGACGACGTGGAGGACGTCGAGAACAGCCTGCATTTCTGGCACTACAACGTCGGGAAGCGCAGCGTCGTCCTCGATCTCGATGATGAAGCTGATCAGGCACGGCTCCGTGAGTTGCTCTCGCACGCAGACGTTTTCGTCCACACCCGGCCGCGCGACTATCTGGAGGCCCGCGGCCTCGGTGAGGAGTCGGTGCGCACCGCGGTGCCCCGGCTGATCTACTGCCGCATCTCGCCGTTTGGCGACAGCGGACCGTGGGCCGACTACCAGGGCAGTGACCTCGTGCATCTCGCGCTGGGCGGAATCGCGATGAACTGCGGATACGACCCGGAACCGTCGGGGTCCTACGACACGCCGCCGATCGCACCGCAGATGTGGCAGGCCTACCACATCGCGGGCGAGACGACCGCGATCGCGATCATCACGGCACTGATCTATCGGCAGTCGACCGGCCAGGGGCAGTATCTGGCGGCGTCCATCCACGATGCGGTCAGCAAGAACACCGAGACCGACGTGCCCAACTGGGTGTATCAGCGTCTGACGAATCTTCGCCAGACCTGTCGGCACTCGATGCCGCAGGCTGCCGTTCCCGCGCTCGCCCTGACCAAGGACGGTCGCTGGCTGCTGCCGTACCGGACTTACCTGCCAGGCGGTGGTGTCCTGTTCAAGGCGCTGGTGGACATGCTCGCCCGGTACGGCATGCAGGCAGACCTGGACGATCCCAAGTACCTGGACGACGCTTACCGTGCGCAGCCCATCGTCGCGCAGCACATCGGCGACGTCACCGACCGTTTGATCGGACAGTTCCTCTCAGATCGCGACATCTGGCAGGAGGCACAACAAGTCGGCATGCCGTGGGCGCCGATTCGCGCGCCTCACGAGAACGTCACGGACCCGCACTTCAGCCAGCGCGAGGCGTTCCACACCGTGCATCATCCTGAGCTGGGCGAGAGCTACACCTACACCGGCGCGCGGTGGTACTGCCCTGAAGTGCCGTGGAGGACCGGCAACAGGCCACCGAAGATCGGTGAACACACCCGCGAGGTCCTCGAGCGGTCCGATGTGGACGCTCAGGAGCAGTCGCCGGCGGAGCACCTCATCCGTCGTCCTGCCGCGACTCATTCACCGTCCGGAAAGCCTTTCGCGCTGGCGGGGATTCGCGTTGTAGACCTGTCGTGGCTGCTCGCCAGCGCCGGGGCAGGCCGGTTCCTGGCCGCCCACGGCGCCGAGGTGATCAAGGTCGAGCACTCCAGCCGTTGGGACACCATGCGGTTCGGCGCCGGGTTCAGCCCAGAGGGTGGGCGCGCCGAACGTGACGCAGCCACCGGCCCGATCGCGACACCGCCGGGGGACCGCGGCCCGAACAAGTCGGGTGCCTTCATGGAAATCAACTCGGGCAAGCTGGGCGTCAGTCTCAACCTGAAATCACCTGAGGGCAAACGCATCCTCGAGGAACTGATCGCCGATGCCGACATGGTGATCGAAGGGTTCTCGCCCGGCACGATGGAGCGCATGGGCCTGGGATACCAACGGCTGCGCGAGATCAACCCGAACATCATCTATGTCCAGCAGTCCGGTACGGGGGAGCACGGCTGCTATCGCGGGATGCGCACCTACGGCCCGACCGCCGCGGCGTTCGCCGGTATCAGCGAGATGTCCGGCATGCCGGCACCGTATCCTCCTGCGGGGATCGGCTACTCCTACCTCGACTGGTTCGGCGCCTACAACATGGCCACGGCCATGCTCGCGGCGCTGTACCGCAGGCAGCGAACTGGTCTCGGCTGTCACATCGATGCGTCCCAGATCGAGATCGGTATCTATCTCACGGGCACTGCGGTACTCGATCACAGTGTCAACGGACGGGTGTACGAACGGACGGGCAATCGCTCACCGTACAAACGTGCCGCGCCGCACGGGATCTACCCGACGCAGGGTGCCGACCGCTGGATCGCGCTCGCGTCCTACACCGAGACGCAGTGGTCAACGCTCATCGATGTCCTGGACCTACCCGAACTCGCCACGGACTCCCGTTTCAGCACCCTCGCCGACCGGATGGCTCATCAGGACGAGCTCGACGCCATCATCGCCGCACGGACTGCGGACCGGGAGGGCTACGCCCTGATGGAGGCACTCCAGGATCGGCATTTCCCTGCCGGCGTGTGTCAGACGGCCGAAGACCGGTGCGACCGGGATCCGCAACTGGCGGAACTGGAATGGGTCACGGAGCTGCCGCAGTCCGAGATCGGCACCTGGCCGGTGCGGACCTTGCCGGTTGCCTTCAGTGAAACTCCCTCCTACATAGGCGGTTTCAAGGGACGCTCGGGGCCGAGCTACGCCGAGGACAACCACGAGTTCTACGCGCGCCAGCTCGGTCTGAGTTCAGCAGAGATCGATGAACTGATCAGAACCGGCGTGTTCTGATCCGAGTTCACCGTCACAAGATCGACCACCGACAGGAGAAGCCCATGGGACGCGTACAGGACAAAGTCGTCTTCATCACCGGGGTGGCCCGCGGTCAGGGGCGGGCGCACGCCGTCCGACTGGCCGGCGAAGGCGCCAACATCGTCGGAATCGACGCTCTCGAGGATGTGGCCACAGTGCCGTATCCCATGGGAACTGACGACGACCTCGAGGAGACCCGGGATCTCATCAGCGCCGCCGGTGGGAAGCACCACCTCGTCAAAGCCGACGTTCGGGATACGCAAGCCATCGCCGATGCCGTCCGCGATGGCGCCGAGCTCTTCGGCGGTGGTCTCGACGGAGTGGTGGCCCAGGCCGGCGTGATGGCCGTGGGTAACAAGGATCCGCAGTCGTTCCACGACACTCTCGACATCAACCTCGGCGGCGTACTCAACACCGTCAGCGCGACGTATTCCCATCTGCGGGACGGTGCGTCGATCGTCATCACCGGCTCCTACGCGGCGTTCACATCGGCAATGAAGGCCGACCCCAACGGCGGAGCGGGCGGACTTGGGTATGTGGCCTCGAAGCGCCTTCTCGCCGCCTACACCCACGACCTGGCATTGGCCATGGCGCCCCGGCGAATTCGCGCGAACGCCGTCCACCCCACCTCGGTGGACACGACCATGATGCGCAACGACGCGATCTACCGGTCGTTCCGACCCGACTTGGAGTCGCCCACCTTCGAGGACGCACTGCCTGCGCTACCCGTGCTGAACCTCTTCCCCGATCCATGGATCGACGTGTCGGACGTCGCTCACGCGGTCGTCTACCTGCTGTCGGACGAGTCCCGCGCGGTGACCGGCACCCAGATGCGCGTCGATCTCGGGGCGTGGATAAAACTGCACGACTACCAATCGCCCTAGGCCGAAACTTCAGGGCCGGATGGCATGCCGCGCTGCCCGGACCAACGCTGTGCTCGGCCAGGGTTCGTTAGCACTGTTAAGCTGCGACTTCGTGAGTGGTGAAAGGCATGCCAGAGCCGAAGAACGCGAGCGGGTGACGCTGTGACGCGCCACCGCTCCGCGACCTTCGGATCGCGATTCGCACTGTTCACATCGGGCGAGCCGCAGGTACCGGCTGACGCATCACGCGAGGACCGGATCCTCGACGCCGCCCGCAGGTGCTTCGTCGCGATCGGGTGGGACAAGACCACCATGGAGGACGTCGGGCGTCTTGCGGGGATGTCTCGGGCGACGCTGTACAAAATCTTCCCGACCAGCCATGACGTGCACAATGCAGTGCGTCGGCAGTCGGTGGAGATGATGCGGCTGGATCTCAACGACGCGTTGGCCGGCGGGCGCAGCCTTGCCGAAAGCCTTGGCAACGTGGCGGCCGCGCTCACGGTGTGGTGCTCGACGGTGCGCTCCAACGGCAATCCGAATGCGTTCTACGTCCAGCGCCACGCCGAGGAATCGGTGGTGATCGTCGATCTTCTGGCGGACGTGCTCAGGCCCCGACTCGAACTGGCGCAGAAGAACGGGGAGATCGACACGGACCGCCCGACCGATCGGGTTGTCGACTGGGTCGCCCGCTGTGTGGCCGGATTCGTGTTGCTCCCAACGGGTCGCCCTTTTCACAGCGACGATCCGGACATCGTGCGCGACTTCATCCGGGACTTCCTGGTTCCCGCACTCTGACACACGTCCGACCCGACGCCTCGGCCCAAGGGCGTTGACGCGTATACAAATCTCGTTATAGCGTCTATTTGTGCTTTCCGTTGACGGTGATCGTCCATGACGACCCCCACCGGCCTGGACGCCGATGCCGTGATTGACCGCGAACTGACTTTCATCGGTCCCGACGTCGACGACACGAATGAGTTCTTCTTCGACAGTACGGCCAAGGGCCAGCTGGCTTTCCAGCGCTGCACCAACTGTGCTGCGTGGTGGAACCTGCCGGCACAAGCGTGTCACGCCTGCGGCGGCACCGATTACGAGGTGGTCGCGACGTCGGGCCGGGGGTTCGTGCACACCTATGCGATCCCACGCCGTCCTGCCGCCGCATTGCTGGATGAGGGTCTCGTCTTCGTCGTTGTCGAACTCGACGAAGGGGTCCGCATTTTCTCCCGGCTCGTCGATGTCGAAGCAGATGTCGCGGCGATCGACTTCGGGATGCGCGTGAAAGTGGCATTCGCGCGCTCGAAGTCCGGAGCGATGGTCCCGGTGTTCGTCCCCGATCAGAGAGCCGCGTAGGTATGGGCGGCGTTGACGGCGTGGTGATCGCCGGAATCGGGATCACCGAGATGTCCACTGATTCAGGGGTTTCCTCAGCCACATTGGCCATCCGGGCGGTGACCGAGGCGCTCGCTGACGCCGGGTTGTCCACGACCGACGTCGACGGTCTCGTCACCTACGAGGCCGACCCCACATCCCCGTTCTATCTGGCCCAGATGCTCGGACTGCCCGCGCTCAACTGGTTTTCGATCACGCTCGCCGGCGGTGGCGGCGCGTGCATGACGCTGCAGGACGCTGCTCTGGCCGTGAGCACCGGCCTGGCCGAGACCGTGGTCGTCTACCGCGCGGAGAACATGCGGTCGGGACGCCGGTTCGGGCAAGGCATCTCCGACTCCGACGCCGGAAGCACGCAGGCCATGTTGCGGCAGGTGTTCACCTATGGCTCCATCACGCCGGCCTGGTGGGAGGCGCCGACCTTCCACCGATACCTGCACGACTTCGACAAGACCAATGCCGACCTCGCTCACGTGGTGGTCGCGGCCCGTCGGTGGGCCCAGACCAATCCGGCAGCCCGGTTCTACAACCGGCCGTTCACGGCCGAGGACCACCAGAACTCCAAATGGGTCGCGGAACCCGTTCTGCGGGTCAATGATTGCTGCCTGGAAAGCGATGGTGGTGCAGCGTTCGTGGTGACCAGTGCCGCCCGTGCCCGTGACCTGGCCGCGACACCCGTTGCGATCCTGCACGCCGCCCGCGGCATGGCTCACCGCTCCACGCTTATGCAGAACTACTACACCGGTGACAGCAACGGCCTGCCGGATCTCGACATCGTTGCACGCCGGCTCTACGACAAAACCGGAATGACCGCCGCCGACTTCGACGCCGCGATCCTCTACGACTCATTCAGCCCGCTGATCCCGATGTCGTTGGAGGCGCTCGGGTTCTGCGGACGCGGCGAAGGATTGGACTTCATCGCCGAGGGGCACACGGCACCTGGCGGCGCCCACCCCGTGAACCCCAACGGAGGGCAGATCGGCGAGGGCTACCTCCACGGCTTCAACGGGATAGTCGAGGCGGTCCGCCAGATCCGCGGCACGTCGGTGAACCAGATCCCCGATACCGAGACGATGGTCGTCACGTCCGGTCCGGCGCTGCCGACGAGCGCCATGATCCTGCAAGCGTGTTGACCGAACCTACCTAGCGAGAGGCGAACCGAGAGATGACGACAGTGTCCCTGAGTCCGGGAACGGCCTACGTCAACGGTGAGTGGGTCGAAGGCAGTGGACAGGTCACCACGATCTACAACCCGGCGACCGAGGAACCGATCGGCGAGGTCCACGAATCGACGGTCGAGGACATCAACCGTGCTGTCGAGGCCGCCACTCAAGCGTTCGCCGACGGCCGGGGCGCATGGCCGTCGATGGTTCCCGCGGAGCGCTCGGCCGCGCTGCGCCGCTTCGCTGACGCCGTTGCCGGCCGTCGCGACGAATTGGTCCACATCATGGAGAACGAGATCGGTTGCGCCGGTATCGCAGGCACCATCAGCCAGGTGGACGAGGCCATTCGGATCGCTTACTTCTGGGCGGATCAGGCTGCCAAGCTGAAGTTCGACGAGGCGTTGCCGCCGACGACCAACATGATGGGTATGGGGCAGGCCCTGATCCGTAAGGAACCGGCCGGTGTCGTCGCCGCGATCACACCGTTCAACTATCCGATCCTGCTCAACATGTGGAAGATCGGGCCCGCGTTGGCCTCCGGCAACACGATGGTTCTCAAACCGTCGCCGCTGACGCCGTTTTCGGCGCTGGTGATCGCGGCCGCGGCCCACGAGGCAGGGCTGCCACCAGGTGTGCTGAACGTTGTCACCGGGGGAATCGACGAAGCGCGCGCCCTCACCGAGCATCCCGACGTCGCAGTCATGTCCTTCACCGGCTCCAACGAGGTCGGCAAGCAGGTCATGCGCCAATCAGCCGGAACCCTCAAGAAGGTGCTACTCGAACTGGGCGGTAAGTCGCCGAACATCGTGTTCGCCGACACCGATATCGACGACCCGATGTTCTTGGCGGCGCTGGTCATGGGTTTCACCATGCACGCCGGGCAGGGCTGCGTCCTCTACACCCGACTCCTGGTGGAGCGGCCGATCTACGACGCGCTGAAGGAGCGGCTCGCCGGGGCGCTCGCTGCCATCAAGGTCGGCGACCCCGCCGACCCCGCCTCGGACATGGGTCCGCTGATCAACGCTGCCCAGCGCGATCGGGTGGAGGGGTACATCAAGTCCGGGCTGGAGCAGGGAGCGACCTTGGTGACCGGCGGTGGTAGGCCGGCACACCTGGACAAGGGCTTCTACGTGGAGCCCACGTTGTTCGCCGACGTCACCAACGACATGAAGATCGCCCGGGAGGAGATCTTCGGTCCGGTCGGCGTGATGATCCCGTTCGACGGCCAGGACGAGGCGATCGCGATCGCCAACGACACCCCGTACGGCCTGGGCGCGCAGGTGTGGAGCGGCGACCCGGCAAAGGCGTTCGCCGTGGCTGGAGCGCTGCGCGCCGGATACATCTTCGTCAACGGCGGCGACAAGAGCTTCGGCGGACCCATCGGGCCCGCGCCGTTTGGCGGATACAAGCAGTCCGGCATCGGCCGCGAGCACGGTGCGGCCGGAGCCGACGAGTACATGGAGATCAAAACCATGCATTACCCGATCGGCTGATGAAGTCGACCATCCTGTCGCGGCGCGACGTGGATTTCCTGCTGTTCGAGTGGCTGCAGGTCGACAGCCTCACGAAGCTGCCGCGCTTTGCCGAGCACTCGCACGAGACCATGTCCGCAGTGCTCGATCTCAGCGAGGCTCTCGCCGAGCAGTATTTCGCACCGCACAACAAGAAGGCCGATACCACTGAGCCGACCTTCGACGGCACCAAGGTGACGGTGATCGACGACGTCAGGGATGCGCTGCACGCAGCGGCGGAGGCCGGGCTGATCGGCATGAGCCTGGACGAGGAACACGGCGGGCTGCAACTACCCCACACGGTCGCCCAGGCCTGCGGGGCCTGGCTGGCGGCGGCCAATGTGAGCACCTTCGGCTACCTCATGTTGACCAACGCGAACGCGAACCTGTTGGCCCAGTTCGCAAGTGACGAGCAACGCGCCACCTGGCTGGCGCCGATGATCTCGGGGCGGTTCAGCGGGACGATGGCGCTTTCGGAGACGCAAGCCGGCTCGTCGCTGGCCGACGTCACCACCCGCGCCGAGGAACAGCCCGACGGCACCTACCGATTGTTCGGCACCAAAATGTGGATCTCGGGCGCCGAGCACGAGCTGACCGACAACATTGTCAACCTGGTACTGGCGAAGATTCCCGGCGGCCCTCCGGGGACGAAAGGGATCTCGCTGTTCATCGTGCCGAAGTTCCTTCCAGGCGCCGGCGGACAGGTCGGGGAGCGCAACGACATCGCGATCTCCGGTCTGAACCACAAGATGGGCCAACGCGGCATCACCAACACGGTCCTGAACCTGGGGGACGGCAGCTACCAGCCCGGCGGCACCGCAGGCGCGGTCGGCTACCTGGTGGGAGAACCGCACCGCGGCATCGTCTACATGTTCCACATGATGAACGAGGCGCGCCTCGGTGTGGGGATCTCCGCGGTTGCGCTCGGCTACACCGGATACCTGAAGTCGGTGAAGTACGCGCGAGAGCGCGAGCAGGGGCGCCCGATGACGGTCAAGGACCCGACGACCCCGCAGGTGCCCATCATCGAGCACGCTGATGTGAAACGGATGCTGTTGGCACAGAAGGCGTACGCCGAAGGTGGACTGGCGCTGGCCCTGTACTGCGCCCGATTGATCGACACGCAGGCGGGCAGCGAAACCGATGGCGAGCGGCAGGCCGCGGGTCACCTGCTGGACATCCTGACCCCCGTGGCGAAGAGCTGGCCCTCGCAATGGTGTCTCGCAGCCAACGACCTCGCCATTCAGGTACACGGCGGCTACGGCTATACCCGCGAATACGATGTCGAGCAGCACTACCGAGATAATCGCCTCAACGCGATCCACGAGGGCACGCACGGAATTCAGAGCTTGGACCTTTTGGGCCGTAAGGTTTCCCAGCATGGCGGGGCGAGTGTGGCCGAGCTGCACAAGGCATTGACGGGCACAACCGATGACGCGCGGGCCCGCGGCGGGGAATCTGCCGACCTGGCCGGGCAGTTGGCTGACGTGTGGCAACGGGTCGTCGACGTGACGACAGCGCTGCGGGACTTGCCGGACCGCGAGGGGGCGATGGCCAACAGCGCCGTGTACCTCGAAGTGATGGGGCACGTGGTCATTGCCTGGATGTGGCTCGAGCAGTACATGGCTGCAGGTGACCGAGACGATGACTTCTACCGCGGCAAGCGGCAGGCGGCGCGCTATTTCTTCACCTACGAATTGCCGCGCACGGCGGCGCAGCTCGACCTGCTCGAAAGCCTGGATCGCACGACGATCGATATGCGCCCCGAGTGGTTCTGAGGTAGTCCGGTATCAGATCGACCGATCAGTCGGTCGGTCGATCTGATACCGTTCTGGGCGCAGTCGACAACGCGGGGCGCCGCATGACATGAGGGCCGGAATGGACTTTGAACCGAGCCGCCGCTGCACCGCGGTGGCAAGCGAACTCACCGAATTCATGACGGACTTCGTGTATCCCGCCGAGCCGGTATACGCTCGCCAACTCGAGGACGCCGGCGATCCGCACGCGCAGCCACCCATCATGGAGAGCCTGAAGGCCGAGGCGCGCAAGCGCGGTCTGTGGAACCTCTTCCATCCGGACCCCGAGCTGGGTGCAGGCCTGTCCTACACCGAATACGCGCCACTGGCCGAAATACTCGGCCGCAGCGCGATCGGATCGGAGGCGTGCAATTGCTCGGCGCCTGACACGGGCAACATGGAACTGCTCACTCAGTTCGGGTCTTCTGCTCAGAAGGAGCAGTGGCTACGCCCGTTGCTCGACGGCGAGATCAGGTCGGCGTTCGCGATGACCGAGCCCGACGTCGCATCCTCCGACGCGACGAACGTGCGTATGCGCATCGAACGCGAAGGCGACGAATACGTCCTCAACGGTCGAAAGTGGTGGATCACCAACGCGATGCATCCGTTGTGCCGCGTGCTGATCGTGATGGGGAAGACTGACCCCGATGCGCCGACACACAGGCAGCAGAGCATGGTGCTCGTGCCCCGCGACACCCCTGGCGTGACCGTGACCCGCAACCTGTCGGTCTTCGGTTATCAAGACCAGGAGAGCCACTGCGAAGTGACTTTCGACAACGTCCGCGTGCCTGCGGAGAACATCATCGCCGAGGAAGGTGCCGGGTTCGCCATCGCGCAGGCGCGGCTGGGTCCCGGCAGGATCCATCACTGCATGCGTGCCCTCGGCGCTGCTGAGCGTGCGCTCGAACTGATGTGCCGACGGGCCTCGGAGCGGGTGACCTTCGGTGCGCCCGTCGCCTCCCGCGCGAACATCATGGATTGGATCGCCGAGTCACGATCCGAAATCGAGATGGCGCGGTTGTTGACCCTCAAGACCGCCTGGCTGATCGACACCGTTGGCAACCGGGAGGCGCGCACCGAGATCGCAGCGATCAAGGTGGTCGTGCCGCGGATCGCAGCCAAGGTGATCGACCGGTCGATCCAGGTGCACGGCTCGGGCGGGTTGTGCGCCGACTATCCCCTTGCTGCCATGTACGCACTCGTTCGGTGCTTGCGCTTGGCGGACGGACCGGACGAGGTCCACAACGTGACGATCGCACGACGCGAACTCGCGAAGTACGCCTCCAGCAACTGACGATCTCGGCCGCGTCAGCCACCGAACCAGTTGTCCGCGAGCCACTTTCGTCCCTGTCATTGCGTGTCGCTTCGCTGTGTCCGGCGGAGGATGACGGGCTGGCGGTGCGCCTGCTGAGATGGACGGTTTTCGACCGTCTAGTCGGTCTGCTAGGCTCGCATCGATGTGTGGGAAGGAGCCGCAGGGGTGACGATTCCAGGCATGCTCGCCGGCGTGCGGGTGGTGGAGATGGCCGGCCGGCCATCGATCAGGATCGCCGCGTCCATCTGCGCATCGCTGGGCGCTGACGTCGTGCGTGTCGAGACGCCCCTCGCGCAAGACATCACCAGCGGAGTCCACCCCCTCGTCGACGAGCGTGCCATGAGCCTGGCGTGGGACCGGGACAAGACGCTTGCGACATTCGACAGCCCGGAAGCCGTCGAGTTGGCGGCGCTCGTCGCCGACGCGGACATCTTGTTCACCTCTGCCGAGACCGGTGCAGGTCAGCCGTTCCTGACGAGCAGGGGCGGATTGGACTACCACGGAGTGCAGCTGCTGACGACGCCGTTCGGCACCACCGGCCCCTACGCGGGCTACCGCGGCGACGAGCTGACGGTATGCGCGTTCGGCGGTCCGGCGGTGTACGTCGGTGAACCCGGCCGCGCCCCGCTTGTGCCCCCTTTCATGCTGGCGTCCTTTCAGGCTGCCCTGTCGGGTTTGGTCGGGGCTCTCGGTGCGCTGGTCGGGGGTCGAGACGCGGAGATCGACGTCGCTGAATACGAGACGCTGGCAACCAGCCACATGACTGGGTTGTACAGCTTGTCGCTGTTCTCGGGTGAGGTGCCGCGCAGAGCCGGCCACCGCAAGCCCAACCCGTATCCCTTTACGGCGCTGCCTTGCAAGGACGGACGGGTCTGCCTGGCCTTCCTGGCCGGTCACCAATGGAAACGACTCCTCGACGTGATGGGCAACCCCGAGTGGGCGCGTGATCCGCGATTTGCCGACCGCCGCCGCAACGGCGAGGTGCATGCTGACGAACTCGATGCGCTGGTGTCCGACTGGCTGGCCGGCCACACCAAATCCGAGCTGCGGGAGTTGAGCGTGGCGCACGGCGTGCCGCTCGGGCCCCTCGAGACGATCGACGGGCTGCGCGACTACGAGCAGTACCACGAACGGCGCTTCCTTCGGTCGGTGTCGGTGGACGACCGTGCGATCGACATGCCGGGCCTGCCGTTCCAAGATCGCACCGCCTCAGCCGAAGCCGCACTGCGCAACCACGTCGCGACGACCGCCGCTGCCGACGACGCGCCGCGGTCGTCGTCGGCCCAGCCGCAGGCCGACGTCCGGGTTGCCGCCCAGAGCTGGGTCATGAGCGGTCCCATGGCGGCCCAATTCCTGGCTGACATGGGGGCCGACGTCGTCAAGGTCGAGTCCCGCACCCATCTCGACGCATCGCGACAGGGGCTGCCGCTGATCGCCGATGTGGAGGCTGGTGATGCCGGCGGTACCCCGAATCTGATGCCCCACTTCAATGCCGTGAATCGCGGCAAGCGCAGCATTCAGCTGGATTTGCGGTCGGAAGCTGGACGCAGGGTGGTGACCCGGCTGATTCACCGGTCGGACATCGTCGTCGAGAACATCGGCGCCGGCTCGCTGGAACGCCTCGGTCTGACGATGGAGGACCTGCACCGACTGCGTCCCGACCTGGTCGTGCTGCGCGTCAGCATGGCAGGCCAGGAGGGCCCCGATGCGGCGCTGCCGGGGTACGCACCGCAGAGCACCTCGCTCGGCGGCCTCGATGTGCTCACGGGATACGCCGGCGAACCGCCGCTGGGAATGGTCGCGCTGAATCTCGGCGACATCACCGTGGCGTCCTACGGCGCGGTCGCCGTCCTCGCCGCGCTGCACCGGGCGCGCACGACCGGTGTGGGCACCGTGATCGACCTGTCCATGATCGAGGTCCACTCGGCGGCACTCGCCCCGCTGTTCGCCGGGCGCCAACTCGACCACGCCGACCTGGACCCCATCGGCAACAGCCATCGAATCCACTTCCCGCACAATGTCTATCGGTGTGCCGGTGACGACGCCTGGCTGAGCATCGCGGTGCGCGACGAAGGAGAGTGGGCTGCGCTGGCCTCCCTCCTGTACATGCCTGCGGAGATCGCGGCACTGCGTGAACCGCCGGAGCGTCGGGAAGTCGCCGACGTCATCGAAGCACTGATATCCGACTGGACGGCCACGCGCGCGCCCGACGAGGCGGCCGCGCAATTGCAGGAGGCGGGAGTGCCCGCGGCGCCGGCGTACGGCGTGGAGGAACTGATGGTCGACCCCCATGCGCGTGATCGCGACGTCATCGTCGAACTCGACCACCACCTGATCGGGTTCGTCCCCGTGTTCGGTTCGCCCCTTCACGCCGATCCGGCCGTTGCCGCGGTGACGATGCGCGCGCCCGACCTCGGTGAGCACACCCGGCAGATCCTCGACGAACTCGGCTTCAGCGACGAGCAGATCTCTGAACTGGCCGACGCAGGCGCGTTCGACGGTCAGGACCTGTCCAGCCCGGCGAAGGAGACGGTATGACGGATTCAGCCCCCACACCCGACCGCGACCGGCCAGGTCCGCTCGCAGGAATCAAGGTCGTCGATCTGACCCACTGGGCGGCGGGTCCCGTCGCCGCGATGGTGCTCGGGGACCTCGGTGCCGACATCCTGAAGATCGAGCCACCCGCCGGTGAGCCACAGCGCGGGATGGGCGTCACCTTCCCCGGCGGCTGGAGCACGTTCTTCCTGGCCTGCCAGCGCAACAAACGGTTCGTCAGCATCAACTACCGGGATCCCCGCGGTCGCGAGCTCGTCCAGAAGATGGCCAGCACCGCCGACGTGGTGCTGGAGAATGCGCGGCCCGGCACCTGGGAGCGCCACGGCCTCGACTACGACACGCTGCGCGAACTGAATCCGAAGTTGATCTACGCCTCGATCACCGGCTTCGGGCAGACGGGCCCCATGCGCGACTGGCTGGCCATGGATCCGATCGCCCAGGCGGCCGGCGGCGTCGTCGGGATCACGGGGTCGGCAGAAGGCGGTCCCGCGAAGGTGGGCGCCGCGATCACCGACGTGGTGTCGGGCCGTCTCGCCGCCTTCGGCGTCGTCACGGCGCTCTACGACCGGATCAGCACAGGTGTCGGACAGCGCGTCGATGCGTCGCTGTTCTCGACGGCGGTCGGTCTGCTCACGATGCGCGAGACCGAATTCCAGTTCACCGGCCAGAATCCGCCACTGCTGGGCACCGCTCACGGCCAGATCGTGCCCGCAGAAGCGTTCACCACCAGCGACGACCGTCGCGTGATGCTCTGCATCTACAGCGACTGGCACTGGGCACGTTTCGCCGAGCTGGCGGGCCGACCCGAACTCGCGCAGGACGAGCGCTTCACCACCAACTCCTCGCGATGCGAACACCGAGTGGCCACGATCGCTGCCGTGCAGGACGTGATCCGCAGCAAGACCGAAGCCGAATGGACCGAACTGCTGGCCGGCCAGATTCCGTACGGCCCGGTGCTGGAGTTCGACCAGCTCTGGCAGCATCCCCAGCTCGACGCGAACGAGCTCATCGCCCGGTACGACATGCCCGGTGTCGGGGAGGTCCGCTCGATCGGCAGCCCGGTGCGATTCTCCGGGTTCACGCAGCCGGTACGGCGTGTTCCCGCACCTGCCGGTGCCGACACTGCCGAAGTCCTGCGTGAGCACGGACTCTCCGACGCCGAGATCCGGGAACTGGCTGCGGCGGGGGTGGTGCACACCGCGCCGGCGGAGTCACCGGCAGCCGTCTGAACACGCTCGACATCAGCACCCGACAAGAGTCTGAACCACAGAGAGGAAACAGAGGATGACCGAAGTAACAGAGAAGCGGACGGACTTGCCGTGGGGCGAGATCACCGACGAGACCATCGCCTACGCGGCGGAACTACTCGGAAAGCAGCTGCGGCGTGACCGCATGGCGGGCTGGGTGACCGAGGTCAACATCGATGCCATCCGCCATTTCGCCGAGGGCCTCGGCGACCGCAATCCGCTGTGGCGCGACCCGGAATACGGGCCGAAGACCCGGTGGGGCGCCACGCTGGCACCGCCGACCATCCTGTACTCGGTCGACGGCACCACGGTGGCGCCGCGGCTGGCGGGCGTGCAGTGGCTCTACGCCGGCACCGACTGGGTGTGGTACGACGTGATCAAGCGCGGCGACGCCTTCGATGCCCCCGCGGTGTTCTACAAGCAGGACGTCAAGGGCGGCGAATTCGCCAAGCGCTGGCTGCTGCAAACCGGGCACATCAAGTACATCCGCCGTGAAGACGGCGCCCTGGTCGGCGAAGCCTTCGGCAAGTGCGCGCGCACGCCGCGCGGTGAGGCGCTGAAGAAGGAAGGCAAGCAGAAGTACAAGGCCCGCGAGGAGTACCAGTACACCGCCGACGAGATCTTCGAGATCGAGAAGGCGCAGATCGAAGAGGGACCGCGCGGTGCGGACACGCTGTTCGCCGAAGACGTGAACGTCGGTGACGAGCTGCGGCCGATCGTGAAGGGCCCGCTGACGTCCACCGACATGGTCGCGTGGTACGCCGGTTGGTCGGGTGCCGGCCCCTACGGTGGTGCGCACGGCGACGCGGTGCGCTACCGCAACCGGCACCAGGACTACCACATCTCGGAGAAGACCGGGGCCCGCGAGTCCGCCGGCCGTGGCCACCTCGAGCGCAAGACCGGCGAGGACGTCGGCATGGGTGGCGCGTACGACATCGGCCCACAGCGCATCTCGTGGGGCGTTCAGATGCTCACCGACTGGATGGGCGATGACGGCTTCCTGCACACGCTCTCGGCGACGGTGAGTCGGCCCAACCTCCTCGGCGACACGACGACGTGGCACGGCACCGTCACCGCCAAGGACGTCGTCGATGGTTACCACCTGATCACCATCGACATGTACGCAGACAACCAGCGCGGTGAGAAGAACTCGAAGGCAACGGCCACGGTGCTGTTGCCCTCGAAGACCGACGGTCCGGTCGTCACTCCGATCCCGCGCAACCTCACCGAAGGCAAGTGATGTCGAACTTCGTCCCGGCCGGCGCTTCGGCGCCGGCCGGGCTGATCGGGGAGCGCCCATGACGACGTCGGCAAGCAGCGTGCAGGCGGCGGTCGTCGGCATCGGTGAAACCGAATTCACCAAGGAGTCGGGCGTTTCCGATCTGCGGTTGAGCTTGGAGGCGTGCAAGACGGCGATCGCCGACGCCGGGGTGTCGGCCGGCGACATCGACGGCATCATCGTGCCGACGGTCGTCGGCGCCACCACGGAGGATCTCGCCACCAACCTGGGCATCGAGAACCTCCAGTACCACGCCGCGATCGTGCTGGGTGGTGCTGGCCCTGCGGCAGCACTGCTGCACGCGAAGACGGCCGTCGAGAACGGCCTGGCCAAGCGAATTCTCGTCAGCTACGGCTTCAACGGCCGGTCCGGAGCGCGCCTCGGGCGCCGCGGGCCGACGCTGATGTTCGGTGAGGCACCGAGCATGCGCCGCAACTACGAAGGCGTGCACGGCCTGCTGGTTCCCGCCCAGTACTACGCGCTGTGGGCACAGCGTTACATGTACGAGAACGGCTGGAAGTCCACCGAACCGATGGCGCATGTGGCCGTCGCGCAGGCCCGTCATGCCGTGATGAACGGAAAGGCCGTCGGCGCCAAAGAGATCAGCGTCGAGGACCACCAGAACTCGCGGATGATCAGTGCACCGTTCCGGCTCTACGACTGCAGTCGGGAGACCGACGGCGGTGCCGCCTACATCGTGGCCGCGGCCGAGCCCGGAGATCGCAACGCAGTGGCGATCCGCGGAGTCGGGGAGGGACACCCCGGACAGGCTGACCAGCCGACGACGCGCCGTAACTTCCTCCACACCGGCATGGCCGAAGCAGCCGAGCGGGCGTTCACCCAAGCTGGCTGGAAGCCGAGTGACGTCGATTTCGCCGAACTGTACGACGCCTTCACCTTCAATGTGCTCTGGCAGTTGGAGACGCTGGGTCTGTGCGGAAAAGGGGAGGCGGCTGACTTCGTCATGTCCGGGAGCACCCAGGTGGGTGGATCGCTGCCCGTCAACACCCATGGCGGTCTGCTGTCGCAGGCGCACCTGTGGGGGATCAACCACATCACCGAGGCCGTCAAGCAGCTGCGGGGCACCGCCGGTGAGGCGCAGGTGAAAGATGCCAAACGCGGTTTGGTGACCGGCAGTGGTGATTTCGGGGACAATGCCGTCGTCCTTCTGGAAGGAAACCTCGGATGACCGAGACAGCTGTCGAGACGGCCAAGCCGGAGTACCGCAAGCCGCTTCCCAAACCGACGGAAACCGACCAGGAGCACTGGGAGGGTCTCAAGCGCCACCAGGTGCTCGTCCAGAAGTGTGACGACTGCGGCTCCTATCTGTGGTATCCGCGTCAGATGTGCAGCAACTGCACGAGTTTCGCGCTGACCTGGACGGAGGTCGACCCGACGGGAACGATCTACTCGTTCACGACCCAGCACCACGGGACTGGGTCGAAGTTCGACTCCGAGTTGCCGTACTCGGTCGCCGTGGTGGAACTCGACGCTCATCCGGACGTCAAGCTGGTGGGCCCGGTCAACAACGTCACTCCCGAGGAAATCCACATCGGGCAGCGGGTGCGAGGCGTTTTCTTCGACGCCACCGACGATGTGACATTCCTGCATTTCGAACCATCCGAGACGGAAAGTGGAAAATGAGCGATACAGAGGCTCCGAAGGTTCTCGTCGAGCGTGAGGACTGGGTCGGTGTGATCACGATCAACCGGCCGGACGCCCGCAACGTCATCGATCCGGACGTCGCGGCCGGCATCGAGGCCGCGCTCGACGATCTCGATGCCGACCCGAAAGTGCGGGCGGTCGTGTTGACCGGTGCGGGGGAGAAGGCGTTCTGCGCGGGAATGGACTTGAGGGCATTCGCCAAGGTCGGTCCCAAGGGTGGATTCTTCACCGAGAAGGGCGGTTTCGCCGGAATCACGTCGCGCAAGCTGGTCAAGCCGCTCATCGTCGCCGTGAACGGTGCCGCGTTCGGTGGCGGTCTGGAGATCCTGCTGGCCGCCGACTGCGCGATCGCGGCGTCGAGTGCGAAGTTCGCCCTGCCCGAGGTCAAGGTCGGGATGCACGCCGGCGCTGGCGGGGTGATCCGGTTGGCCAAGCGTATTCCGCGATCGGTCGCGCTCCAGATGGTGATGTCGGGCGAGCCGATCACAGCTGCCCGGGCGCTCGATCTGGGACTGGTCAATGAGGTCGTAGAAGCCGACCAGGTCCTGCCTCAGGCGTTGAAGTTGGCTCGTAGCTTTGCCTCTGCGTCGCCGACCTCAGTGCTGGTGTCACGTGAGCTGATGCTGCGATCGCTGGAGGCATCCGAGGACGAGGCTTGGGATCTGAACAAGGCTGCTGCGCGGATCGTGCTGAAGTGCGGGGACGCCAAGGAGGGACCGAAGGCGTTCGCCGAGAAGCGGGAGCCCGTCTGGGCCGACGCCGGGCCGGTCGACCTGGGCTGACGTCGTGACCTACCGCGTCGTGCTCTGGGGCACAGGCAATGTCGGGCGGATCGCGCTGAGGGCGGTCATCGAGCATCCGGACCTGGAGCTCGCCGGGGTCATCGTGAACACTCCCGCGAAGGTCGGTGTCGACGCAGGTGAACTGTGCGGCATCGATCCCGTGGGGGTGCTCGCGACAGACGATGTCGCGGCGGCACTCGGGTCATCTCCCGACGTCGTCTGCTACACCGCTGCCGGTGACCGCCGGCCGCACGAGGCCGTCGAGGACATCTGCCGGGCGCTCACGTCGGGGGTGAACGTGGTGTCGACCTCGGTCGTGAGTCTGCTGCACCGCAACAGTGCCGAGCCCGCGGTGCTCGCCCGACTCGACGAAGCGTGCCGGGCCGGTGGCTCATCGTGCTTCACGTCCGGGAACGATCCCGGATTCAGCACCGAGTACTTGCCGCTGGTGTTCACAGGTGCCGTGGAACGGCTCGATTTCCTTCGGGTGACCGAGGTGTCGAGTTATGCCAGTTACGACCAGCCCGAGATCCTTTTCGAGATGATCGGGTTCGGAAAACCGGCGGACTACGTGCCGCCCCTGTTGATGCCCGGGGTGCTCACCCGCCTGGGTGGGGGCTCGATCCACGGCATCGCCGCCGGCTTGGGGGTTGAGCTCGATGAGATCGTCGAGGTGCACGAGCGGTGGAACACCGACGTCGACCTCGACGTCAACGGAGCGGTGATCCCGGCCGGAACGATGGCGGCCTTGAAGTTCGAACTGCAGGGCATCGTCAACGGCAAGCCCCTGATCGCCGTCGGGCATTGCAATCGCATGCACGACGACGCGGCGCCGGACTGGCCGCAATCCTCCGGTAAGGCCTACAACATCACGGTAGAGGGATCTCCGACCATTCGCGCTCAGATCGACATGGTCGGGGCGGACGGCGACCACAACACCGCGGGCCTCACCATCACCGCCATGCGGGTTCTGCATGCGATCCCCACCGTGTGCCAGGCATCCCCCGGCGTCCTCGGGAGCCTCGACGTCGGCTTGCTGACCGGTCGCGGAACGGTGCGCTGATCTCAGCCGCGGTTGGCATCCCGGTTGGAGTAGTCGATCTGCTGCATGGCATTGCTCACGGCTGTCACCAACGCGGATCCAAAGGCCCCGACGGTGTCCGACAGTGTCGCCGTCCCGACCGCGATGCCGTCGGCCGTCCAGTGGCTTTCGGCATGGACGCCGACCCAGTCGCCCTGCGGCATACGAGCGAATCCTGCGGTGAGGTCGCCGTTGATGTAGCCCAGCCCGGCGGTGCCCAGGTTGGTGACCATGCTGGCGGCCTCGGCCGCTGTCGCCGCCCGAACGAAGGGTGAGTTGGATTCTCCTGCAACGACGTTCATGCTACGAATGATGACTGTCTTGCGGCTGGTGTTCTGGTGCTCGGCGATCTCGGAGTTCCATCCCACGTCTTCACTGTGGAATTGCACGAATGCGTCGTCGGCTCCGGCCGGCGCGGGCAGGTCGGGCGCGGACGCCCATTCGTGACCCCGCGGGGCTTCCCCGGGTCGGTATTGGACCAGGATGGCCCGAGCGACCGGTGCACCCTCTTGCTCGAGAACGCAGACGGCGTTGCGCACGCGACGGCCGTCGCGCAGCAGATCCACCCGGGCCGTCGTGGCGACTTTGCGGGCGGTCTTGAAGAGGTCGACTGTGAACCGTGCGGGGAGGTAGTCGGGATGCCCGACCGATTCCTCGACCGCGAAGGCGGCGAGCCCGACGACAGCACCTCCGAGGAGGCGGTCGTCGGACCAGTCGCTGCGAACCGCCTCGTCGGAGGCAGGGACGTACCGGTCGGCATCCGTCCTGACGAAGTGGGCGTGCCCTGGTCTTGTCACTGCGTCCTCGCAAACACGTACCGGCGGAGCGCGTCTCGGTGGACCCGACAGCGCGTGGCCGATGTTACACAATCGTCCGACCGTTCAGTCGGTGGCGACTACTGTCGGGGTGTGCCCCGAACGCCGCTGCATCCGCGTACCCAGCAACTGATCGAGATGTTTCTCGCCTCGGATGTGCCGCCGCCGCCGGACTGCACGGTCGAGCAGCGCCGGGAGCGTGCCGCGGGATTGCCCGCCATGCTGGGGCCCGGTCCGGCGGTCGACGCGGTACGCGACATCGGCATTCCGGGCCCCGCGGGTGAACTCGCCGCCCGCGAATACCGTCCGCAGGATCCGCTCGCCACGATCGTCTACTTCCACGGGGGCGGCTGGGTGGTCGGCACACTCGACACATTCGATGCCTTCGCCAGGAAGCTGGCCGTCGAAACGTCGAGCACCGTCGTCAGTGTCGAGTACCGACTCGCTCCAGAGCACAGGTTTCCGTGTGCCGTGGACGATGCCTGGGCGGCGCTGCAGTGGATAGCCGGCCAGGATCACGACGGGCCGTTGATCGTCTGTGGAGACAGCGCCGGCGGCAACATAGCGACCGTCTGCGCACGCCTCGCGCGCGACGCGGGTGGCCCTCGAATCGCCCTACAAGTCCTGGCCTACCCGGTCGTCGATCACGACCTCGACACCGAGTCCTATCGCGAGCAAGCGGACAACCCGCTGCTGGGGTACCGAGACATGGCGTGGTACTGGGACCTCTACGCACCCGATGCAGCGGACCGGGAACACATCTCCGCGTCCCCGCTTCACGCCGACCTGTCCGGCCTTCCCCCCGTGTACCTCCTCGTCGCTGCCCACGACCCGTTGCGCGACGAGGTCGAGGCTTATGCGACCAAGCTCGCCCAGGCGGGGGTGCCGGTCACGCGCCGTACCTACGAGGACCAGGCCCACGGCTTCCTGACGATGGTCAATTACCTGCCCACCGCGGACCAGGCCGTTGCCGACATCGGCGAGGCCGTGCGCTCGTGGCTGACAGGCCACCCGTCCCGGCCTTCTTGATCCCCGGTTCGTCGAGGCGTTACCATCCGACCGATCGGTCGGTAGAACGGGCATCGGTGGTCGATCGCCGTCAGGCGTAGCCGAAGGGCCACAAGACAAGAGGAGCGCAGACATGGCTGGGAAGCTGGAGGGGCGAGTCGTCGTGGTGACGGGCGCCGGTCGTGGGATCGGTGCCTGTGTCGCCCGTCTCGCGGGCCGTGAGGGCGCCTCGGTGGTGGTCAACGACCTCGGAGCAGCCGTCGACGGCGAGGGGGCCGACAGCACCCCGGCAGGCAAGGTGGTCGAAGAGATCGTCTCGGCGGGCGGCTCGGCGGTCGCCAACGGTTCGGATGTCTCGGACCATGCCGCCGCGGGCGAGTTGATCCAGCAAGCGGTCGACACCTTCGGCCGCCTCGACGTACTCGTCAACGTGGCCGGCATCCTGCGCGACAAGATGATCTTCAACCTCGACCCGGACGACTGGGACGCCGTGGTCAGGGTGCACCTGAAGGGCACCTTCAACACGTGCCAGCATGCGAGTGTCCTGTGGCGGGGAATCCGCGATCAAACGGCCCACAATCGCATCATCAATTTCACGTCGGCATCCGGCATGCACGGCGCGCCGACGCAGCCGAACTACGCTGCCGCCAAGTACGGCATCGTCGGGCTGACCTACTCGTGCGCGAATGCGCTGCGGCGCTACGGCGTCACCGCCAATGCCATCAGCCCGTGGGCGAGCACCCGGATGACCGAAGACATCCCCGAGGACCGAACCGGACATCACGATCTGGGTTGGCGCGCCCCGGAGAACGTCGCGCCCGCGGTGGCCTACCTTGCCAGCGAGCGTTCCGACTGGTGTAACGGCCAGGTCCTGCTCTCGGGCGGTTATCACATCGGGCTCTACGACCAACCTCATCTCGTCACGCGGATTTCGACGGTCGACTCGTGGCATCTGCCCACCGCCTTCGACCTCATCGAGGAGGCCTTCTCGCGCCGTGTCGGCCTGGTCGGACCCGAGGCGCTTCCGGCCGTCATGCAGGCGCACTAGGCCGCACCGGCCGGCGGACCGGTACCCAGGCGCCCCTGCAGCACCGGTACCGGGCCCTCCGGCGGGTTGACGGGCGCACCCGGAGGCGGCTTGAATGTTGTCATGTCGACAGACCGGTCGGTCGAATCCGCTCCGCCCAGCCCACTGACGGGCGGGGACGCCTTCGCCGCGGCGCTCGCCGCTCGCAACATCCCGTTCCTGTTCAATCTTCCAGGAACGCAGACACTTTCGCTTCTGCGTCACATGGCCGAGAATCCCGAGGGGCCGAGGGCCATATTCATCAGGCACGAACAGGCCGCGGCATTCGGCGCAGTCGGTTATGCCAAGGTCGCCGGCCGGCCGGCGGTGTGCCTCGCGGTTCCCGGGCCAGGGGCGACGAACATGCTCACCGGTGCGGCGTCGGCGTTGGCCGACGGTATACCGATGGTCGTCGCAACGCCGCAGGTCCCCGCGGAACTGTTGGGCCGCGGCGTGCTCCACGACGCGGACCTGGGTGCCCTCTTCGCGCCGACGGTCAAAGCGGTGGTCGAGGTGAACGAGCCGCAGGAGCTGGGGTCCGGGCTGGCCCACGCGATCGACGTCGCGCTGAGCCCGCGCCAGGGGCCGGTGCAGCTGCTGTTCCCGTCGAGCTTCCTGGTCGCCCGCATCGAGGGATTCGATCTGCCCGACGCCCCCGATCCAATCGGGGTCCCTGCCGGTGCAGATCTCGATGCGGCCGTGAAGGCCGTGGGATCGGCTGCCCGGCCGATCATCTGGGCGGGGGACCGGGTTCATCTCGCCGGGGCCCGGGAGTCGCTGCGGCGACTTGCCGAGGTGCTCGGCGCACCCGTCGTCACCGATGAGATGGCGCGCGGCGTCCTGCCCGAGGATCACCCCCTGGCGATGGGAACAGCCTCGTTCCGTGCCATGCCCGAGGTGCTGGCCGAGGCGGACCTGTGCATCGCGGTCGGCACGGCGTTCCCGGAATGGTCGACGGTGTCGTGGACGATGCCGGTGCCGGAGCGACTCGTCCACCTCAACGACGACCCGCTTGTCTTCGACGTCAACTACCCGGCGACGGTCAGCGTCGCAGGCGATCTGACCGCCGCCCTGGACCATCTGGTGGGCGCCGTGGCACCGCACGTCCGCCCGCAGGAGAGCTGGGGCCCCCACCGGGTGGCTCGCGCGCGGGCACAGGGCGTCGACGCCATCGCGGCGGATCGGGCCGAGTATGCCGACGTCGAAGGCCGCATGTATCCCGGTGATGTGGTCCGCGCCTTGCGATCGGCACTGCCTGCCGATGTGCTTGTGTGCACGGACGGCTCCGCCACCGGCAACTGGATGAGCGAAGAGAGCTTCCCGGTGCTGGGCAGCGCAGGCATGCTGCAATCCGACGTGTTCAAAGAAACCGGATCGGCGCTGTGCGCCGGCATCGGCGCCAAGCTCGCCGCGCCCGATCGCGAGGTCGTCGTCGTCTCCGGTGACGGAGGCATGCTGTTCCAGCTCGGTGAGTTGGCCAGTCTGCGTCACAACGGCACGAAGCTCATCGTGGTGGTGTTCGACGACGGTTTCTTCAATGCCGACCGGATCTACCAGGAGTACGTCTTCGGTGGCCGGGAATCCGACTGTGAATTGTTCAACCCCGATTTCGCCGCGGTGGCGACGGCTTTCGGACTCTCGGGTGTGAACGTGACGTCGGTCGACGAGCTCGGCAGGGCGCTGCGGGAGGCGCGAGAGCGCCAGGAGTCGACGGTCATCGCCGCCAAAATCGATCCGATGGCGCTGCCCTACCGCCTGCGGTCCCGCATCGAGGTGTGGAAGCAGCGGACTGCGGCCGCCCAGGCCGCACCGGCCGACACACGACCCGCAGACGCCACGAGCCGATGACCGTCGACGCGAAAATCTGGGTCGTCGGGATCGGTGGCATCGGCGCGGCCCTGGGATGCCGGCTCGCCCGTGACGGCGACGTACTCCTCGTCGACACCTGGGCCGATCACGTCGCCGCAATTCGTGAGTCGGGCCTCGAGGTCGACTACGCGGGGGAGACGCTGGTGGCGCGCTCGCCTGCCCTGACCCTCGACGAATTCACCCAAATCACGGTGTCGCCGCCCGAGACGGTGATCCTCGCCGTGAAGTCCTACCAGACCCCGGATGTCGTCAGAGCCTTGAAGCCACTGATCGGTGCCGACACACAGGTCGTCTCGGCCCAGAACGGTCTGAACGAGGACGTGATCGCCGACCACCTCGGCGCCGACCGGACCGTGGGCGCCATCTGCCTGTTCGACGGTCAACTCGTGGGCCCCGGGCGCGCACAACAGCGCCGCACCGACGGCAAGATGGTGATCGGCGATCTGGGCGAGAACCGGTCGCAGCTCCTCAAGGCCATCGCCGCGCAACTCGCACCGGCGGTCCACGTGGAGATCACCGACAACATCTACGGAGAACTGTGGACCAAGATCATCCGCAACGGAATGATCAACGGGGTGTGCGCGCTCGCCGGCGCGGACGTCGGAACGGCTGTCTCCGACGAGGCGATGCTGAAGATCATCGTCGCCCTCGGCATCGAGGGCGTCCAGGTGGCACGCGCACTCGGTGTCACACTGATCGAAAGTGACCTCTACGGTGCCCAGGTCAACGACTTCGAACGCGGCTTCATCGATTCCGCCAGCTTCGCTCGCGTAGCGGACAAAGTCCGTTCGGAGTACCTGGGTTTCGCTCGGGTGATCCCGTCGATGGCCCAGGACGTCGCCAAGTCGCGGCGTACCGAAATCGAGTTCCTCAACGGCGCCGTCCTCGCTCGTAGCGTCGATGCGGGGGTCCGGGCCGAAGTGAACGAGGCGATCGTCGCGGCGGTCAAGCGAATCGAGGGCTCCCCACACCGCCCCGAGGACGGCCGGCCCGCCATCGGTGAACTGGCCGCGCTCGTCGACCGGCTCACATCACACAGCGCATAGACGGAGGCGATGACCTTGACCGCGGTGCAACGACCGGACATCACCCTGGCCCACCTCGACGAGTTGTTCATCGGTGGGCGATGGGTGAAACCCTCCACGGATGCGACTCTGACCGTCCTCGACTCCGCCACGGAGCTACCGGCTTTCGCAGTCGCGGAAGCGCGCGAGGCCGACCTCGAGCGTGCGGTGGCGGCCGCGCGCGCGGCCTTCGACGACGGGCCGTGGCCGCGGATGAGTCACGGTGAGCGAGCAGGCTATCTGCGCGCACTCGCGCAGGCGTTACGCGAACGCAGCGAAGAGATCGGGGCCCTGTGGCCGCGCGAGGCCGGAGTGTTGCACAGCGTGGCCCGACAGATCGCCGCCGGCGCGGCGTGGCGTTTCGACTTCTACGCGTCGCTCGCGGACGATTTCGCGTTCGAGGAAGAGATGACTCCCACCGCGGGCGGCGAATTCGGGCTGCTGGTACGGGAGCCCGTGGGCGTCGTCGGGGCCATCGTGCCGTGGAACGCGCCACTGGGTCTGATGTCGAGCAAGGTGGCGCCGGCGCTGTTGGCGGGCTGCACCGTGATTCTGAAGCTGTCGCCGGAAGCGCCGGGTGAGGGGTACGTGCTCGCCGAGATCGCCGCCGAGATCGGACTGCCCCCCCGGGGTACTGAACGTGATCACAGCAGACCGCGAGGTCTCCGAACTGCTCGTCCGCAATCCCGCCGTCGACAAGATCTCGTTCACCGGGTCGCTGGCGGCAGGGCGACGGATTGCCGCCATCTGCGGTGACCGAATCGCCCGGTGCACACTCGAACTCGGCGGGAAATCAGCCGCGGTCGTGCTCGACGACATCGACCTCGACCGGGTGGCCCCGGCGCTCGCGACCGCAGAATGCGCCATCTCCGGCCAGGTGTGCTCGTCGCTGACTCGGGTCGTGGTCTCGCGACACCGCCACGACGAATTGCTCGACGCGCTGTCCGCCGCCTTCTCCGCGGTCAAGGTCGGTGACCCCTTCGATCCGGCATCGCAGATGGGTCCGCTGGCGTCGCAGGCGCAACTCGATCGGGTTCTCGGCTATGTCCGGCTGGGCGTCGACGAAGGTGCCGTTCTCGCCACCGGCGGCGGCCGGCCGGCCGGGCTCGAACGCGGGTACTACGTCGAACCGACCGTGTTCGGCAACGTCGACAACGACTCGACGATAGCGAGGGAAGAGATTTTCGGGCCGGTGCTCAGCGTGATCCCGGCGATCGACGAAGTCGACGCCGTCCGAATCGCCAACGACACCATCTACGGGCTGAACGCCTCGGTGTTCACCGACGACGTCGACCGGGCCCGTTCGGTAGCCGCGCAGCTACGTTCGGGCACAGTGGGGCACAACGCCTTCCGGACGGATGTCGGCATCGCCTTCGGTGGATTCAAGCAATCCGGCATCGGCCGCGAGGGTGGCCGGGAAGGCTTGCTACCCTTCCTGGAGGCGAAGACGATCATTCTCGACGGACGCCCATCTGATTACCCGGCGGTCTGAGAATTCGACCGACCGACTATTCGGTCAGCTTGACCACCGGCGAGCCTCCCTGTTAGCCTCCGCCGATGCCGTCCCGGAAAAAACCCGCGGGGACCGGGTCTGTGGAAAACGACAAGAGTGACTACGACCTGAAGCGCCTGGCCATCGCCAAGGCGGCCGCAAAGGTGTTCAACAAGCAGGGGTATCTGTCGACCAACGTCGACCAGATCGCCGCCGCTGCCGGCCTGAAGAAGCCCTCGCTCTACCACTATTTCGGAAGCAAGAGCGACATACTGTTCGCGATCCACGAACAGTTCATCGACGTGTTGATCGAGAAGCAGAAGGCCCGGCGCGACGACACGCTCAGCATCCGCGATTCGCTGACCGAGGACATGGCCGACGCGCTCAGCCTGCTCGACAGCCACAACGGCCACCATCGGGTCTTCTACGAGAACTTCGGCGAGCTGCCGGTCCGGGAGCGCAAGACCATCGTTGCGAAGAACCGTGACTACATCGAGGGCATCGAGGCGAAGATCGAGCGGGGAATCGCCAACGGCGAGCTGCGCGACCTCCCGCCCCGGATGATCGCGCGGGCGATGTTCGGGGCGTGTAACTGGGCTTACCAGTGGTATCGCCCGCGCGGCCCGATGACGACTCGCGAGATCGCGGAGATGTTCTCCACCATCATCTTCGACGGCATCAGTACGTCACCGCGCTGAGACCTGCTGTCTGGTTCTGACCCGGGAGTGTGCAGTCCGCACGTATCCGACCGTCTGGACGGTCGGATCTGGTAGCGTCGCAGCACATGGCCACCACAGGTCTGGCGTTGTCCACCGCCGAACTCACGGCACCCCTCGAACGGCTGTGCCGCGCGCACACCGGTGACCGATCAGCACGAGTCAGCGGGCTCGGGCCAGTAGGCGGCCACGCCGGGCTGACTCTCGGCTTCGATCTGCACTGGTCACCGGAGGGAGAGTCGTCGCGCACCGAATCGCTGATCCTTCGGCTCGCACCACCCGGAGTGCGAGCGGCGGGCCCGGCCGACGTGGTGCGGCAGGCACGCCTGCTGGAGTGCCTGCGCCCGCTCGGTGTCGCGGTTCCCCGAGTTCGGTGGTCGGGGTCGGACCCACAATGGTTCGGCACGCCCTTCTCCGTGGTGGAGCGTCTCGCCGGGCGCACCTTCGGCCTGGACGAGCCCGAAGGAACCCTGGGGATGGGCGATGTCCACGCCGTGGGTCAGGACGCTGTCGCACGCCTTGCGCAACTGCACGACATCGACTGGACGCAAACCGCGTCGGTGCTCGACGCGCCGATCGACCTGGCCACCGATATCGCCCGCTGGGACCGGTTCGTCGAGCGCGCTGGTGACCCGAAACTCGTCGAGCGCGTACCCGAACTGCGTGCGGCACTGTGGGAGAGGATCCCCGCGGCCCCGAGAACCGGAATCGTGCACGGTGACTATCAATGGTCGAATCTGCTCGTGGCCGACGAGCGAATCGCGGCGATCCTCGACTGGGAACTGGCAGCTGCCGGACCGGTACTCACCGATCTGGGGTGGCTGTGTCTGTTCAGCGACCCCGGCTGCTGGGCGGAACCGATTGCGCTGCCGTCACTTCCGGAACCGCTCGAGTTGGCTGAGCACTACGCACGCGTCAGCGGTGCCGACGTCGAGGACATCGACTGGTACCGCGCGCACGCTGCCTACAAGTTCGGGATCATCGGGGCGTTGAACCTCGGCCTGCACCGGCGCGGGAAGCGACACGATCCCTTCTGGGAAGAAGTTGCGCCGTCGGTTCCGCGCATGGTCGAACGCGGCCTGGAGTTGCTCGGCGGCTGAACCGCCGGCCCCGCTGAACGGGCCCTTTCGTGGCCGCGGAAACCTGCTGCGGCGGTTGACTTCACCACCCTCGCCGGTAGCCTTAAAGGGAATGTTGTCCGACCGAATGGTCGGGCGGTATGATCGACCGCCAGAGTATGATGAGCTCCGAAGATCGTCCACGACCCGGGCAGGTGCTGCAACGATGACTGTGATCACGCACGACGACAAGGTCGCCACGAACGACGACGGCTCGACAGGGCCTGACGACGCGCCGAGCAGGCCGCTGACCATCGACTGCGATGTCCATCCGACACCGCACGATTTCGACGAGTTCCTCGCTTACGTGCCGGAGCCGTGGCGGAGCCGCGAAGCGATGGGATTCAGCACCCGCGGTGAGGGCAGTGCGTACAGCTACTACGTGCCCGGAGGCTCGACCCGCAAGGAGGCCATCCCGAGCACCGGGGGTCCGGCCGCGTCGGATCCCTACCTGACCGCCGAGCAGTTGCTCGAGGGCATAGGTGTCGACATCGCGATCCTGCTCTCGCTGGTGGCGCGCCCGGTCGCCAATCCCAACCACGAGGCCGCGCTGTCGGAAGGGTCCAATCGGTGGCTGCAGGAGCGCTGGCTGCACGGTGAGTTCGGTAGCCGGTACCGCGGGGCCATCCGCGTCTGCGCCGACGCTCCCGATGCGGCGGTGGCCGAGATCAAGCGCGCACACGAGTCCTCGAATCGTTTCAACTCTGTGCTCGTCGTCCCCAATGTGCTGCGCCCGCTCGGACACGAGCCCTACATGCCGATCTACGAGGCTGCCCAGGAGCGTGGCCTGCCCGTGGTGATGCACCTGACCCGTCCTGCCGGCATGGCCCTGGGGACACCGGTCGGTTTCCCGCAGCACTTCGTCGAGGTCCAGCCGATGTACTCGCTGCTGTACGCAACGCACCTGGTGAGCATGGTGTTCAACGGGGTGTTCGCGAAGTACCCGGACCTCAAGGTCGTGTACGTCGAAGGCGGCATTGCGTGGCTGCCCGCGCTCATGCGTCGGATGGACCGCAACTGGGAGCAGCTGCGATCGGAGGTGCCCTGGGTGACCAAGCCGCCGTCTGAGTACGTGGCCGAGCAGGCGTACTTCACGACGCAGCCGATCGAAGAGCCGTTGGAGGGTCCCGCCCCGTTGATGGAGGCGTTCGCCGGTGCGGAGCATCTGTTGGCCCGCAATATTCTGTTCTCGACCGACTACCCGCATTGGGACGCTGACGAGCCACGCTGGGTGTTGCGCCAGTTCCCCACCGAATACCACGACGCCATCCGAGGCGGCAGCGCGAGCGCCGTCTACCCGCTGTGAGCGCGCCTGCGGGTCCGCGGGTCGAGCGGGTCGACTGCGGTCCGCTCGCCGAGCTCGAAGACGGCGGGATGACGCTTGTCGACGGTCCGAACGGCGAGATCGGATTGTTCCGGCGCGGGGACACGGTGTACGCGTTGCGAAACTGGTGTCCGCACAACGGCGCCCCGGTCTGCCTGGGGCCTGTGACGGGCACGAACGTCTCGAAGGGCGGCTACGACGTCGAACATGTGCGTGAGGGCGAGATCATCTCGTGCCCCTGGCACAAGTGGGAATTCGAGATCGCGACAGGTTTGTCGATCACCAAGCCCCTCAAGAAGGTGGAGTCGTACAAGGTCGCCATCGAAAACGATCGTGTGTACGTGCTCATCAGGCAGCTCAGGAAGCGAAGGAATGTCGACACGACCAACGATTGACTGCGTCGTCCATCCGTGGCCGGAGTCCGCGGAGGACATCCGCGAGTTCATGCCTGCGCGGTGGGACGGACAACCCATTCCTCTGATCGGACGGTACTTCTACCCGCCGTCCATCCCCGAATGGACGCCCATCAGCGCCGACGACGCGCGGCCGGCGACCGCGAGCCCCGACCTGCTGTCGGCGGCATGGGACACGGTGGTCGGTACCGACGGTGCGGTACTCGTGCCATTGACACGCGGCTTGATCCCCGAGCCGGACCTCGGACCGGCGGTCGCCAGAGCCACCAATGAGTGGCTCAGCGCCCGATGGCTCGACCACCCGACGCTACGCGACCGAGTTGCCGGTGCCGTGCGCATCGACCCGGAGGACGCCGACGCGGCAGTCGCAGAACTCGACCGCGTCGCGGACGACCCGGCGTTCGTGACGGTGGCGGTGCCTCTACAGGGTCGCGAACCTTACGGGAGCCGGCGCTACCTGCCGGTGTGGGAGAAGGCCGCGGAACTCGGGTTCGCCGTCACGATTCAGGCAGACGGTGGCTGCGGCATCAATCAGTTCCCGACGATGGCGGGATACTGCGACCATTACGTCGAATACAACTCGCTGTTGCCGTGGACCGCTGCGATGGTGCACCTGGCGAGCTTCGTCGGCGGCGGCGTTTTCGAACGCATCCCGGATTTGCGCGTCGTCTTCCTCGACGGAGGCGCGGACGTGGTGTACCCCTTCATGTGGCGGATGGACAAACCGTGGCGCGGGGTCCGCTACCAGGTGCCGTGGATCGAGAAACATCCCACCGAGTACCTCGCCGACCATGTCCGCTTCTGCGTGCAGCGCACCGAGGGAGCCGCGCTGCCCGGAATCAACCTGACCTCGCAGGCGGCGTCGCTGACGGTGTATGGCAGCCGGTACCCGCACTGGGATGCCATCACACCCGGAGAAGCGAGTGCCGGGCTGGACGCCGACGCCGCGGAGAACCTGCTGGGTGGCGCCGCGGACTTCTACGGCGGGCGCTTTGCGCGCTGGGCGAGCCGGCTTCCGGCTCGGCCCGAGCTGTCGGTGGGCTCGTGACCGATCCGCACGCCACGGGTACGCGGTCGCCGAACTTCGACCTGACCGGTCGGGTGGCCATCGTGACGGGCGGTAGCCGCGGACTCGGGCGTGCGATTGCGTTCGGGCTGGCCGGTGCCGGGGCCGACGTCGTGATCACCAGCCGCCGCATCGCCAGCTGCCGCGAAACCGCCGACGAGATCGCCGCCGCCACGGGACGCCGAGCGCTGCCCGTCGCCTGCCACGTAGGGGACTGGGATCAGATCGATGCGTTGCTTGCCGAAACCGAAGACACTTTCGGTCGCCTCGACATCCTCGTCAACAACGCGGGATTGTCGCCCACCTATACGGCCGCGGCGGCGGTCTCCGAGGAATTGTTCGACAAGGTCATCGCCGTCAACCTCAAAGGGCCGTTCCGGCTCATGGCACTCGTCGCCGACCGCATGAGCCGTTCCGGCGGCGGGACCATCGTGAATGTCAGCAGTGTCACGGCGCAATGGCCGCGCGGGGACGCGATGCCCTATGGTGCCGCCAAGGCGGGGCTGAACAATCTCACCACGGCGTTCGCGCACGCCTACGGGCCGGCGGTGCGGGTGAACTGCGTCCAGCCCGGCGCGTTCTTCACCGATGTGGCCAAACACTGGGACATGGACGCGTTCGCCCGGCACAGCGCGGGTATCGCCCAGCGGCGCGGCGGAGAACCCGACGAGATCGTCGGCGCCGTACTCTATCTGGTCAGCGACGCGTCCAGTTATACGACCGGGGTGACGATTCCCGTCGATGGTGGCTATTGGCAGCCTGCGGAGCTCGCCGTCCGACCGGATTCCTGACGACGCTGGGGCCCAGTCCCGGGTCGGCCGATGGCGATCACAGCGCTGGGCGTGCTCACGCGGCCAGCTGCGGCAGCACTTCAGATGCGAAGAGGCGCAACGACTCCCACCCGAGGGCGGGAGGCATTCCACCCATGAGCGGTTTGAACAACGCGCCGCCACGCTGCGTGATCGCCGCAACAGCCTCATCGGGAGTGACCACCTCGTACAGGCCGGGTGCTCTCAAGTGGGCGGGGTCTGAGATCTCGGAGCACGGCGAGGCGCTGTTCGTGGCGGCCCAGCGCCCGTAGTCGTTCATTTCGTACATCGCGTGCTTTCCGATGATCTCCCAGGCTTTTTCGGGATCCTCCGCGATGTGGAAGAACAGGACCGACCTCGCTCGGTTGTCGGCCTGGGGCGGCGCCGTCTTCCCCAACCTCTCGCACTCGGCGACGTAGAGCTCGTAGAGTTCAGGACCGCCCAGGGGTTCGTAGCCTTCGGCGAATCGAGCCGCCCTGATCGCCGTGGCGGGTACCGATCCGCCCAGATATATCGGTGGAGAAGGGCGTTGAGCGGGTCGGGGGAGTATCCGCACGGTCGTGCCCCGGAACTCGAACGGTTCACCGGTCCACGCTTTCTTGACTGCCTTCAAGGCTTCCTCCATGAGAGAGGGGCGCCTTGTGATGTCCAGACCGAATTGCTCGTACTCTTCGGCACGATAGCCGGCGCCGACTGTGAACACCGTCCGACCGTTGGAGATCAGGTCGAGCACCGCGGCATCCTCGGCGAAGCGCAGCGGGTGATACAGGGGCAGGAGCGCGACGTTGGTCCGGATCTCGAGTTTCCGCGTGACTGCCGCGATCCCGGCACCCAAGACCAGTGGCGAGGGAAGATAGCCGTCACTCGAGGCGTGATGCTCGAGCAAGTTGACCTCGGCGAAGCCACACTCATCGGCCCACGCCGACATCTCGATCGCGGCCTGGTAGAGCTCGGGTGCCGGAGTGCCGAAGTCCGGGGCCCGCATGTCGAACAGCAGGGAGAAGCGATATGAGTCCGTGCTCGAGATTCCGGAATCGTATGGCGGATCGCAGGTTTGGACGGGCAAATCACCCTCTTCTGGTCGTTGCCGGCAGTTAGGTTGGGCGGAGGACCGGTCAATCGGTGACGGCTCGACGGCGCGACGGAGGCTTGGCAATGTTCATCTCGATGAATCGAGTCTGCGTCTGGTCTGGGCCAATCGGGACGGTGATCATGTTCCTCGGGCTCGCGATCGCGGGCCTCACGGCAGCGCCGCCCCCCGATGCGCCAATGAGTTTCTACACCGACAACCGCGACGCGATGCAGACGGGACTGATGATCGCCATGGTCGGGGGAGCTCTTTACCTTCCGTGGATGGCGATGCTCGCGCGGTCGTTCATCCTGGCCGAGGGGCACCGTTCCGGTTTTGCGCTGCTTCAGCTGGCGTTCGGGACCATCTTCACGGTCCTCGTCGAGTTTCCCTACCTGCTGCTCGAAGTCGCGCTCTACCGGCCGGGCACCCCTGCCGCTGTCATGCAGGGTTTCGTGGACACGGCGTGGGTGATGGCCGCAGGGTTCGGCTACACGCACGTGACGGCTGTGCTGCTCACCGGCCTCTATCTGGTACGCGAACATCGTTCACTGCACGTGTTTCCACGGTGGCTCGGGTGGCTGAACATCGCCTGCGCCCTGATGTCGGTGCCGTCGGTGTTCGCAGGCACGGTCTCGTCGGGCGTGCTGGCATGGGACGGGGTCATCGCCTTCGGTCTCCCGTCGATCGCCTTTTTCCCTTGGCTTGCAGCATGGACCTATGTGCTCCTGTGCCTGGAGCGCGGAGGCCCCCGGGAGTGAACACCGGCGAATGACCGACCGGATTCTCCTCAGTCGACGCGGGAGAAGTCGATGGCGACGCGCGCAGACTCTCCGCGGTGAATCAATTCGATGCCCTCGTTGATCTCCTCGAGCGAGATCGTGTGGGAGACGACGTCGTCGAGGCTGATCTTGCCCTCGACGTACCAGTCGACGAAGCGCGCGGCGTCCTCGACCGTGGCGCTTCCCATCTGCGAGCGGCGCCACGTCCGATTTCGCAGCGTGTTCAGCGAGATGCCCAGCGGCGCGGTCTCGGGGATCATGCCGACCGAGACGACCTGTCCCCAGCCGACGCTCACGCATCCGAAGGCCTGTTTGGTCAGTTCGACGCTGCCGACGCACTCGAACGCGTGGTCGGCCCCGATGCCCGTCAACTCGAGGATCGTCGCAACCGCGTCGACCTCTTTGGCGTTGATGAAATCAGTGGCGCCGAACCGACGTGCGATCTCCTCTTTTGCCGGGTTGACGTCGACGGCGATGATGCGGGAGGCGCCGGCCAACGCAGCCCCCTGGATTGCGGCGGCGCCGACGCCGCCTGCGCCGAAGATGGCGACCGAATCGCCCTCGCCGACTCCGGCGGTGAGCAGCACCGAGCCGATGCCGGTGGTGACTCCGCACCCGATGCAACACGTCGGGATCGCCGGCGGGACATCGCTGACTTTCGCTACCTGATCGTCGCGCAGCACGCTGTATTCGGAGAATGCGCCGACGCCGAAGAAGTCGGCGACCGATCGTCCGTCGACGGAGAACCGCGTCATTGCCGGATCGCGGAACGTCCGCTGGAACTCCGCGCAGAAATTGGTGCGCCCCGAGCGGCAGTACCCGCATGTTCCGCAGTGCGGGATGACGAAGGGGACCACGCGATCACCGGGACTGAACTTCGTCACCGCAGGGCCGCAGGACACCACGCGGGCGATCCCCTCGTGTCCGAAGACGACGGGAAAGGCATGCGGGAAGGCGCCGGAGGCGAAGTTCAGATCGGTGTGACAGATGCCCGCGGCCTCGAACCGCACCATCACCTCGTGCTCACCTGGGGCTGCGACGTCGATCGTGACAATCTGCATTTCGGCCCCGGGCTCGAAGGCCACGGCAGCCCGTGATATCACTCCGACCGCGCCGTCGCTGTGCTGGTCGATCACTTCCTGCGCTGACATCTCCGACTCCCTCGTCGTCCCTTTGAGGCGCTGATCGCGGCCTGCATCACCGCATTCGGCGACGGCCGTTACCATGCTATGTTAGACCGACCAGACGGTCGAATAGCGAAGAACAGGCGAAGCGCTCGACGGCGTACTGGAGCGACAGGTCACGTCAGCGCAGTCCGCTGGAGGAGATTGAGATCATGGTGTCAACCAACACCGCGGCCCCCACCGGTGAGCACTCGGAGAAGGGGCGCGACATCGACGTCGTCGTCATCGGGGCGGGGTTTGCCGGCCTGTACGCGTTGCATCGGCTGCGCGGCATGGGTCTGTCCGTTGCAGTGCTCGATGCCAACGACGAGATCGGCGGCACGTGGTATCTGAATCGCTACCCGGGTTGCCGCTGCGACGTGGAGAGCCTGGCCTACTCCTACTCGTTCTCGCCGGAACTCGAGCAGGAGTGGAACTGGTCAGAGCGCTACGCCACGCAGCCGGAGATCCTGCGGTACATCCACTACGTCGCCGACAAGTTCGACCTCCGTCGGGATGTGCACCTGAACACTGCGGTGGAGTCTGCCGTGTGGGATGACGAGACGTCGTGCTGGCGTGTCACCACCACGACCGGCGACCGGTGGACCGCGCCGTTCCTGGTGACCGCCGTCGGATGCATTTCGGCTCCCAAGCTGCCCGACATCGAGGGCCTCGGCGAGTTCGAGGGCGAGCGTTACCACACGGCCGAGTGGCCACACGAGGGCGTGGATTTCGCCGGCAAGCGAGTCGGCGTGATCGGCACCGGATCGTCTGGGGTGCAGTCGATCCCGATCATCGCCGAGCAGGCTGATCATCTCACCGTGTTCCAGCGGACGCCGGTGTTCACCATCCCGGCCCAGAACCGCCCCTACCGCGACGACGAACTCGCCGAGATGAAGGCGCGCTACCAGGAGTACCGCGAGGAGTCGCGGTGGACGACGTTCGGGACTGCCGGTCACGTCGCGACGGAGGCGGCGCTGGCGGTCGACGAGGAGAAACGGCGCGAAACCTACGAAGCGGCCTGGCAGGTGGGCCGAGTGAACGAGCTTCTCGGCGCCTTCACCGATCTCATGGTCGACAAGAGGGCGAACGAGACTGCAGCGGAATTCGTTCGCGAGAAGATCCGCACGATCGTCAAAGATCCCGACGTCGCGGCGTCCCTGACACCGACCAACTATCCGTTCGGCGCCAAGCGGCCGTGCATGGACACGAATTACTACGAGACCTTCAACCGACCGAATGTGACGCTGGTCGATCTGCGCAAGGAGCCGCTGGAACGGGTGCTGCCTCATGGCATCCGCACGGCCGGTAACGAGTACCCGATCGACACGCTCGTCCTGGCGATCGGTTTCGACACGTTCACAGGTTCCCTTCTGCGCATGGACATCCGCGGCCGGGGCGGCCGGTCGCTGCGTGACCACTGGGCAGACGGTGCGCGCTCCTATCTCGGACTCGCCGTCTCCGGCTTCCCCAACATGTTCACGATCACCGGTCCGGGCAGTCCTTCGGTGCTGAGCAACACGATCGTCTCCATCGAACAGCACGTCGACTGGATCAGCGATTGCATCGAATACCTTCGCGCGCAATCAGTGGCGACGATCGAGGCGACACCGGACGCCGAGGACGGTTGGGTGAATCTGGTGAGCAAGTTCGCGGCCAAGACACTCATGACCGAGGCGGATTCCTGGTATCTGGGCGCGAACGTTCCCGGCAAACCGAGGGTGTTCATGGCCTACCTCGCCGGCGTCGGGAACTATCGCAAGACATGCGACAAGGTGGCGGAGAACAACTACGAGGGGTTCACCTTGACACCGGCCGGGGCGACCATCTACGCGTGAGGCGAACGGTTGCACACCGTGACGGCTCGACGACGCGCCGACTGAAGGGAAACGAAAGTGCGGGGTCTGACCAGTGGGTTTCCGCTCAGCGAAGCCCAGCGCACCATGCTCGACGAGCTGAAGGCCTACCTGGACGAGAATTTTCCGGACGATCGTGCGGTGGCCGCTGACCTGACGGCCGAGTGGGCCAGCGACGAGGAGTACGCCTGGCTGCACCAGTTCAACCGGCGGCTCGCCGAGGACGGCTGGCTCATTCCACACTGGCCTGTGGAGTGGGGAGGGCGCGGGCTGACCGACGTGGATCAAATGCTGATCCGCGAGGAGTTGGCGTACCGGCGCATCCCTCTGATCAATGTCAACGGTCTCGACATGTTGGCCCCCATCCTGCTGCGCTTCGGTACCGAGGAGCAGAAGCGACGCCACCTGCCTGGTATCGCATCGGTGGAAACGATGTGGTGTCAGGGCTTTTCGGAGCCGGAAGCAGGATCGGACCTGACGTCGTTGCGGACCACGGCGGTGCGCGACGGCGATCACTACGTGGTCAACGGCAGCAAGGTCTGGACGGGTCACGCGATGCGGTCGACGTGGATGATCCTCTTGTGCCGGACGGGTGAAGGGTCGAGTGGAAGCCGCGGTTTGAGCCTGCTGCTGGTCGACATGGAGAACACGCCGGGCGTGGACATGACGCCGACAATCGCGATGACGGGTGCCGTGACCTTCTGCCAGGAGTTCTTCGTCGACGCGAAAGTGCCCGTCGAGAACATCGTGGGCGCCGAGAACGAAGGGTGGGCCGCGTCCCGGGCGCTGCTCGAGCACGAGCGCGGAGGGCCGGGGGTGGCCGCGAAGCTACGTCGGATGCTGGACGACCTGCTCGATCTCGTGGCCGCCGAGCCGAGCCTGGCGACCGATGCAGACGAGGTTCGGCTCGGCGGTCTCATCGAGAAGGTCGAGGGAGCTCGGGCCATGGCCTACGAAATGGCCGAGGCGAGGACACACGCCGACATGTCGCCGCACATGCCGTCGGTGTTCAAGCTCTTCAGTTCCGCGCTGGGCGTCGAGATGTCCGAAGTCGGCGTCGACCTCCTGGGTCTGCGGGCGACGGCGCACCTGCCCGACGTCGGCTCGTGGACGCATTGGGAGGATTACCTGTACTCGTTCCTGATGCCGATCGCCGGTGGCAGCAACGAGATCCAGCACGAGATCATCGCCTCCAGCTTCCTCGGGATCGGCCGCAAATGACCTCCCGGGTGGACTACCTGGCAGGACTGCGCTGTGTGGTGCTCGGCGACGGCACGGTCGCCCGGACGGCGAGCGACACCTTCGCGTGCCTCGGTGCCGACGTTGCCGGCGCGGACGCGACATCCGGTGATCCCGACATCGTCGTCTGCGACCGGGTCGCCCAGGGGACAGATGACACGTACCTGTCGGAGGTCGCGGAATGGATCGCCGGGCGACCCGGTGACCGGCCCGGCACATGGGTCACCGTCTCGGCTTTCGGCCTGGACGGGCCGGCCGCCGGTCTGCCCGGATCGGACCTCGTGTGCGCGGCAGCCGGCGGCATGTTGGCGGCGCTGACCGACGCCGACGGACGGTTTCACCAGATGCCCGGTGAGCAGGCCCTGCAAGCAACCGGTCTGCTGGCGGTTCTGTCTGCGCTGCACGGTCTTTCACTGAGCCGGGCAGGCCGGGTCGCCGTTCATCAGGATGTGTCTGCCCAGGAGGCGACCGCCTTTTCCACGGTGCAACAGGAGCTCGCGCACCTGTTGTATCGGTGCGGCGGCGCCGGCGGAGCCGCGCGCTACTCCGCGCCTGCCGGCGTGTTCGAATGCTCCGACGGGCTCATCAACATCATCGTGATCGACAATCACCAGTTCGCCCGCGTGGCCGAGGTGGTCGGACGCCCGGAGTGGGTCGACCTCTATCCGACTCTTCCCGATCGCGTCGCCCACGGCGACGACATCAACGCGGTGGTGCAGGCCTGGCTCGCGGTGCGTCCCAAGGTCGAATGCGAGCGTCTTCTGCAGGGCAACGGGGTGCCGGCAACCGCCGTGCGTACCGCGGCCGAGGTCAACGATTCCGAGCAGTTCCGCGAGCGACAATGGAATGCGCGCTGCACAGCGAATGATTCCGACGTGCCACCGTTGCCGGCGGTGGTGACTTCACACCCGACCAATTCGGAAGTTCGGATCGGCGCCGGACGCCACTTCGGCGACCTGCGGGTCGTCGAGGCCACCAACGTGCTCGCCGGCCCGCTCAGTGGTGCCATCCTCGGGGCCATGGGGGCGACGGTCGCGCGTCTGGAAGATCAAGGCCGACTGGATGTCTACCGACGCAACGGCCCCTTCGCCGACGGCGAGGTCGGTCTCGAACGCGCGGCGTACTTCATGTGTGCGAACTACTGTAAGCGGAGCATCACCGAGGGTGTCGGCGAGGACCCGGAGATCGCGCGCCTGGCGCTCGAGTGGGCCGATGTGCTGATCGAGAACGTCGGCGCCAGCCGGCTGGCACGCCTCGGCACCGGTGCGATCACCGTCGGCGGTGCCGACGGTGGGATGTTCGCGTCGATCTCCGGCTACGGACGCAGCGGGCCGCACACCGACTTCCGCGGGTACGCGCCGAACGTGCACGCCTACGCCGGACTCACCGAGGCGATCCACGAATCGGTCGGGTCGAAGGTCTATCTCATCGGTGCGCTGGCCGATTATGCGGCCGCGATCTGGGTGGCCACCCTCGCCGCGTCCTGGTACCTCGGCGGCACCGGCGGTGATCAGCGTGTCGACCTGTCGATGGCCGAGACGGTAGCCATCAAGTTGCGTCATCTCGATCGCGACGACGCAGCGGCGACCCGTGATCTGCTGGTTCCGACTGTCGACAACCGCACGGTCGCCATCTCGCTGCCTGCCGACGCGCACGAGCGTGTCTCCCGCGCGCTGGGCCGGACGGTGTCGGCGGCCGAGACCGACGAGGTCGTGACCGCGGCGGTCAGCGACGACGCGGACACGGTCGTGCCCGCGCTGCAGGCTGCCGGCATCCCGGCCTACGTCGTCCGACTCACCGTCGACGTCGTGAGCGATCCCCAGCTACGGGCGCGCCGCTTCTTCCTGCCCGTGGAACATCCTGTGGTCGCACCGGCGGAAATCATCACGCTGCCGTGGAAGATCGCAGGCTCGGACCGAATGGGTTACCGCCCGGCGCCGCTGCTGGGCGACGGTGACGCCACGGCGCGCCAGACCTTCGCGCTCCACACTCCCGACCGACAGAAGGCGACGAGGTGACCAAGAACATCGCGCAGGGCTATCGCGAGAGCGACGAACGGCGAGCATTCCGGGCATCGACGAGCGGGATGCTGGCTCGCCGCTGGCGCAGCGAAGTCCTCAGGGATTACCCCGACATCGCCGAAAGCGAACTGCCGCAACTCAACAGCGACATCCGCCGGGAACTGGGTCTGGACGGAATTCTGGTGGCCGAGGACCACGGCGGGCTCGGGGCGACCCGCGAGTTCGCCACTGTAGCCGCTGAAGAACTCGGCGCCGGACTGGCGCCGTACGATCTGATCGGCGCCTGCACTGCTACCCAGATCCTCGCCGCCGCGCCTGAGGCCGAGGAATGGCTGGCGCAGATCGCCCACGGCGACCGTCCGTTCGTCACCGTGTGGCCGGGCGCGGACGCATCGTGGGACTTCAGAGGCATCGAACCGGCATCGTTTTCCGGGGGCGGGGTGTCTGGGCGGTTCGACTTCGTGCCCGGTGTGTCGGAGTCGGCCTTCCTCGTCGTTCCGGCCACCCGCGGAGACGGCGTCGGGGTGGCCGTCGTCGACAGCCAGGCGGCCGCCGGACAGATCTGCCTGTCCGACGTTGCGCGCGCCGACACGCTGCGATCGATGAGCCACGTCCTTCTCGACGGCGCGGAGGGGACCTTCGTTCCGGTGGCCGAGCGCGCCTTCACCGACGCGTCGATGCTCGGGGCGATCCTGCTGTCCGCGGAGATGGTCGGCGCCGCCCGCTCGTGCATCGAACGCATGGTGGAGTATGGGCTGATGCGGCGTCAGTTCGGCCAGCCGATCGTGACGTTCCAAGCCCTCAAACACGATGTCGTCGATGCTGCGGTCGATTTCGAACGTGCGCGGGCAAGCGTCTACCGCGCAGCGCGCCGCGCGGACTCTCTCACTGCCGACAGCTCGGAGGCCGAGATCGCCGAAGCCGTCATGTTCGCGCGGATCGCGAAGGCGTCGGCCGGGACGGCGTTGCGGTCGGCTGCCAAGCAGTCGATCCAACTGCACGGCGGCAACGGTTTCACCTGGGAGAACCTGTCACATCGCTACCTGAAGAAGTGGGTGACAGCTAACGAGCTCTTCGGCTCGGCGGACAGGCAACGACGACTCATCTACGCGCACGCGCAGGCAGGGGCGCGCTGACAGGCGCTGCCGGCAAACGCATTCCGATCGCATTGAGCTCCTTGACAGCCGAATTCGGCTGTGACTAAGATCATAATCTACGGTCTATAAATTAGTCTCCCGACAAATCGAGCCAGAGCTTCCGCCGAGCACCATCTGTCGGGTCTCAGTCTCAATCGGTCAATCGTGGAGGGCGCATCAGATGCTTCGGGTAGTGCAGTGGGCGACGGGTTTCGTGGGCAAGTTCTCGCTGACCGCGATGATCGAGGACCCGGAACTCGAGGTCGTCGGGGCTCGGGTGTACAGCGCAGACAAGCACGGCAAAGACGTCGGAGAAATCTGTGGCCTCGACCCGATAGGCGTGGCGGCCACCACCGACCGCGATGAGATCCTCGCGCTCGATGCGGACTGCGTCGTGTACATGGCCGACGGCGAAACAAACCCGATGGGCTCCCTCGACGACATCTGCGACATCTTGGCTTCTGGGAAGAACGTGGTCTCCACGGCGGTCTCCCCGTTGATCTACCCGGCGGTGATGGGTCCCGAGGTCGTCGAGCGCCTGGAAAATGCCTGCGCGAAGGGCAATTCGACATTCCACGGGACCGGTTTCAATCCCGGCTGGGCTTCGGAGGTGCTGCCGCTGTCCATGCTGTCCTGTATCCACCGGCTCGACTCCATCCGCTACCAGGAGATTCTGAACTACGCCCATTGGGACAACGCCGAGATGTTGTTCAACAACATGGGTTTCGGGATGGGGCCAGACTACGAGGCGCTGTGGACCCGACCAGAGGTCATGGGCGCTTTCTTCCATGCGCCGCTCACGCTCATCGCGGTCGGCATCGACGCCACCATCGACAGGTTCGAATACGACCGCCAGACGTGGCTCGCCAAGGAGGATTTCGACATCGCCGCGGGGACGATCAAGGCAGGAACCGTCGCCGCAATGAAGTTCTCCGCGACAGCGATCGTCAACGGCAAGCCGATGATCACCGGAGAGCACATCACGCGCCTACGGGCGGATGCCGCTCCGGAATGGCCGGACGGGCGGGGCTTCAAGCTCATGGTCGAGGGTTCGCCGTCACTGATGGTCGAGGCAAAGATCGACATCCACGGCGACGATGAGGCCAACCAGGCCTGCTTGGCGACGGCGATGCACGCCGTGCATTCGATCGCGCCCGTGTGCGCGGCCGACCCGGGTATCCGGACCATTCTCGACTTCCCGATGGTCGTCGGCCGCCATGTGGCGGACGCGCCGGTTCGGCCCTTGGCGCGCAGGTAGCGAACCGCCCGACTCATATCGCCGACGCAGCAGAGGAGCAAAGGTGCTTGACGGTAAGAAAATCCTGGTGACCGGAGGAACCGGACAGATCGCGGGGCCGATCGTCGAAGATTTCGCGAAGAACAACGAGGTGTGGTGCGCTGCGCGATTCAGCGACCCTACGCGCAGAGCAGAACTCGAGGGCATGGGTGTCCACACGTGCACCTGGGACATGAGCGACGGCGACACATCGGCGTTACCGGATGACTTCACCCACGTCGTCCACTCGGCGATCTACCCGGCGGTCGAACACGAAGACTCCATTCATCGCAACGCCGAGTCGGCCGGTCTGCTGATGAAGCATTGCCAGAACGCCGAGGCATTCTTGTTCGTCTCCAGCTTCTGCATGTACCGCGAGCACGAGGATCACCCGAATCACGCCTACGCCGAGACCGACAAACTCGGTGGTTCGGCGAGCTACAACGATTCCTACGCGGTCGGCAAGCTCGCCGCCGAGGGCGCGGTGCGATCGGCCTGCCGGATGCTCGACCTTCCGACGACCATTGCGCGGATGAACGTGGGATACAGCTGGACCGGCCACGGTGGTCTGCCGGTGGCCTACTACCACCTCATGTCACAGGGCCAGCCCGTTCCGGTGCCGGTCGGCTCGACGAACATGTGCTCACCCATCGCCGGCGAGGACATCGCCCGCCAGGCGCATCTGTTGCTCGAGGCTGCCACCGTGCCCGCCACGATCGTGAACTGGGCCGGCGACGAGGCGGTGTCTGATCGTGAGATCTGCGACTACGTAGCCGAACTCACCGGTGTGACCGCGTCCTACGTCGAGAGTCCGATCAGTTTCGACAGCTTCATCTCCGACAACTCGCGTCGGGAGCAGTTGATCGGCAAGTGCGAAGTGCATTGGCGTGACGGCATCCGAGACACGTTGCGGCGTCGCGGAATCCTGACCTAGAGATATCGCCGGTGCGGGCGTCGTGGGTGCCGGAGAGCTGAGCACGAGCGCGCGTTCGCGAGCTTGCTCACGAGTTGAGACGATCCTGGAAACCACCATGCCCGCGCACGCCTCCGCGGCGGGGCCACTGTCAGGGTGAGGAGCCATCATGGGTGACGGCAACGACGGTGACGACGAGATCTACTACGACCCGTTTGATTTCGCAATCGATGACGACCCCCATCCGATCTGGAAGCGGATGCGCGACGAGGCTCCGCTGTATCGGAACGACAAATACGGCTTCTATGCACTGAGCCGATACGACGATGTCGCTCCCGAGTTGAGCAACTGGGAAGTCTACCGGTCCGGAAAGGGGACCACGCTCGACATCATCATGTGCAACATGGAGTTTCCGCCGGGCAGCCTCCTGTTCGAAGATCCGCCCAGCCATGATCATCACCGTCGCGTCGTCTCGAAGGTCTTCACCCCGCGACGGATGGAGGCCATCGAACCACTCACGCGCGCCTTCTGCGAACGTGCGCTCGATCCGTTGGTCGGCAGCGGACGGTTCGACTTCGTGCAAGACATCGGAGCCACCGTGCCCATGCGCACGATCGGATACCTTCTGGGCATTCCCGAGGAGAACCAGGAAGAGATCCGCGACCGCGGTGGCCACCACCTCTCCCTCGACGAAGGAACATTCCGGCGAGTCGCCGACGACTTCATGACCCACAGCTACGCGCTGTTCTCGGACTACATCGATTGGCGGATCGATCATCCCTCTGACGATCTGATGACCCAGTTGCTGAACTCCGAACTCGAGGACGACAACGGGCGGCGTCCGCTCACCCGTGACGAGGTGCTGACTTACGCCGCAGGCATCGCCGGCGCGGCAAACGAGACGACCACGCGTTTGATCGGTTTTCTCGGACAGCTGCTGGGCGAGCATCCCGACCAGCGCCGGGAGATCGTTGCGAACCCCAGCCTGATTCCGGGTGCCATCGAGGAGGTACTCCGCTACGAGGCGCCCTCTCCCGTGCAGGCCCGCTACGTTGCCCGCGACGTCGAATGTCACGGTACGCGGGTGCCCGAAGGTTCGGTGATGCTGCTGCTGAACGGGTCGGCCAACCGTGACGAGCGCAGATACCGCGACGCCGACACCTTCGACATCCATCGCGGCGCCACGCACTTGAGTTTCGGCCACGGGCTTCACTTCTGCCTGGGTTCGGCCCTGGCTCGCATGCAGGCGCGGGTCGTGATGGAAGAAGTGCTCAAGCGCTGGCCTGACTGGGACATCGACTACGACGCCGCCGTCCGGGCCCACACATCCAGCGTCCGCGGATGGTCGAAGATGCCCGTCCTCACCGGGTGAAGCTGCTCTCGCGCGGTCATATTGTGCCCCATGCTGGCCGACCGTCTGGACGGTCGGATATCCTGCTCCCATGGCCGCCAACGAAGACAGCCCGGTTACGGTCCGCCCTGACGAGGGAACAGATGCAGGTCTGCGCGACAAGGTGGCGATAGTCACCGGTGCATCGTCCGGGCTCGGCCGACGGTTCGCGCGTGTGCTTGCCGCGCAGGGCGCGTATGTCACGGTGACCGCGCGGCGGGTCGATCGACTGCACGAGTTGCGCGCCGAATACGGCGCGGACCGAATCCACGTGGAGGCCGGTGACATCAGCGATGACGCGTTTCCCGCTCGACTCGTCGCGGCGACGGTCGAACGCTTCGGGCGCCTCGACGTGCTGGTCAACAACGCGGGAACTGGATCGATGGTGCGGGCCGAGGAGGAATCGACCGAGCACTTCCTGCAGGTCATCAAGACGAATCTCGTGGCTGTCTTCGCATGCAGCAGGGAAGCCCACGGGCCGATGCGTGACTCGGGGGGCGGCAGCATCGTCAACGTCTCCTCGATGCTGGGACAGATTGGCATCGGCCGTATTCCGCAAGCCTCGTACTGCGCGTCGAAGGGCGGCGTCGCCAACCTCACCCGAGAGCTGGCAGCTCAATGGGCCCGAAGCAACATCCGCGTCAATGCCCTTGCCCCCGGTTGGTTCCCCACCGAGATGACCGACGCGATGATGACCGACGAGAAGGGGCTGGCCTTCATCGATCGGACCGTGCCCATGCGACGCGCCGGCCGTGAAGAGGAGCTGGACGGCGCCTTGCTCTTCCTCGCAGGCAACGGATCCAGCTACGTCACCGGGCAGACGATCGTCGTCGACGGGGGTTACACGGTCATCTGATCCGGGTGGGTACGCGCTCGCTCACGCCACCGAGGACAGGCCTCACCGTGTGATAGATTTCAACCGACTAGTCGGATGGTAATTCCGATGATCAGCAGCTCTGGAGTGCACTGAATGTCTGCCACCAAGACACGGATGTCCGACGGGGTCCGGCGCCTCGTCAAAGACCCGGCCGGTTATGTGGACGGTCGATGGCTAATCGGAGGTGACGAGGAACTCGACGCGATCGATCCGACCACCGAGCAGGTGTTGGCGTGTGTGCCGTCGACCGCGCTCACTCAGGTCGACGACGCCGTCACGGCGGCGCGCAGGGCGTTCGACGAGGGCCCGTGGCCGCGCATGCGTCCGCGCGATCGGGCGGCAGCGATCAACCGCTTGATCGACCGCCTGCGCGCACATCGCGACGATCTCGTCGAACTCGGGATGCTCGAGGTCGGTTCACCGCGGATGCTCAGCGAGGCGATGCACGCCGACCTGCCGATCAACTTCTGGGAATGGTTCGCCGACGCGGCGATTCGCGGACCCCGTGGAGGTTGGGAGGACGGAATCGGACTGCACCATTCGCCGGTGTTGTCGACCAGCATTCTGTTCCACGATCCGATCGGGGTGGTGGCTGCGATCGCCGCCTACAACACGCCGCAGCTGATCACCGCGTTCAAGGTGGGTGGAGCGCTGGCTGCCGGTTGCACGGTGGTGCTGATGCCATCGCCGCGGACGCCGCTTGCCGCGGTCGCCTTCGCGCGCATCGTGGAAGAAGCTGATCTGCCACCCGGCGTGGTGAACGTCGTCCTCGGCGAGGCGGAAGTCGGGCGAGCGCTGACCGAGCACCCCGCCGTTGACCTCGTGACGTTCACCGGGTCCGTCTCGGTGGGTCGGCAAGTCATGCGTCAGGCGGCCAACGGGCTGAAGAAGGTCGTGCTGGAGCTGGGCGGCAAGTCGCCCAATATCCTGCTACCGGGCGCCGACGTCGAGGCGGCAGCCGCACCGTCCATCCTGCGGTTCACCCGAAACAGCGGGCAGGCGTGCGGCGCGACCACGCGCACCTTCGTGCCGAGGGCCGACTACGACCGCTTCGTGGCCGCAGCGGCGAACTTCATGGACACGGTGGTGGTCGGCGATCCGTTCGAGCCCTCGACTGTGCTGGGGCCGCTCATCCGGCGGGCCCAGGTCGACAGCGTTCAGGGGTACGTCGATCGCGCGGTCGGCGCCGGCGCGGAGATCGTCGCCGGCGGCAAGCCCGTCGCAGCCGACACCGGATTCTTCATGTCGCCTGCGCTCATCGGGGGCGTGTCGAATGATGCCGAGATCTGCCAGGAAGAGTTGTTCGGTCCCGTCGGGGCGGTGATCGCGTACGACTCTGTCGACGAAGCCGTCGCGCTCGCCAACGCCAGCAGGTACGGGCTCAACGCGAACGTCTGGGGCCCGGCCGACGAAGCGATGCGCGTCGCGCGGCGCCTGCGCACAGGAACGGCGACCATCAACGGCGGCGGCGGTGACCGGCCCGACGCGCCCTGGGGTGGCGTCGGCGAAAGCGGTGTCGGATTCGACAGGGGAGAGGCCGGATTCGCGGAATTCTTCACGGTTCAGCACGTGCAGTGGCCGCTGGCCGGAGTGGGCCGTGCCAGTGGACTCCCGACAGGGAAGGCTTCCGATGAGTGATCCGACGGTGATCGCAGCAGCCGCGGGAGGCAGCTTGACCATGTGCATCCGCCATGATGGAATTTCCGTTATGTCGACAGACCAGTCGGTCGAATCATGACCCTCGAAGAAGCCTTCGAACAGGCGCGACAGTACCTCGGAATGGTGGGGCCTGCGGTGTCGATGACCGTCGAACGCACGACGATCCGGCGCTTCGCGGAGTCCATCGGGGACCGGAACCCGCTCTACTACGACGACGAGTTCGCCAGGGCGACGAGATGGGGCGGCATCATCGCCCCACCGACCTTCCTCTGCCTGCTGTTGCCGCCACTGCCCGCGCCCGAGATCGACTTCGGAACGGTGAAACTCAACGGCGGCAGCGTCTTCGAGTCGTTCCGCCCCGTGCGCCCCGGTGACGTCATCGTCGGTCAGGCCGAATACGCCGATGTGCAAGCCAAGGAGGGCAAGGGCGGTGGCATGCTGATCTTCCAGGGACGGACCCGCTACACCGACGGAGACGGCAATCTGGTCGCCATCGGAACCGGTACGGGGATCCAGAAGTGACCGCGGTGGCTGAGCGGGACGGCACCAACGGGCCGACCGCCATCGTGCCCGGTCCCACGCTGGACCCGGCCACACTGTCGGTGGGCGACCGGCTACCCGCTCTGGTCAAAGAGCCCACGACCCGTCAACTCGTCATGTTCGCCGGAGCGTCCGGGGATTTCTACGAAATCCATTACGACGACACGGTTGCCGTCGAATCGGGCCTGCCGGGCGTGATCGTGCACGGCTATCTGAAGATGGCGTGGCTCGGTGAGCTCGTGTCGTCGTGGGCGGGTCCGGACGCGTTCGTCCAACGCGTGGACGTATCGTACCGGGGAATCGATGTTCCCGGCGTGGCGTACCGACTCGAGGGCGAAGTGACGTCTGTGACGCCCGGCGACAACGCCACCACGGTCGAGTTGCAGATCTGGGGAGAAGGCCCCGAGGGGGCGAAGACCACGATCGGCTCAGCCGCCGTCCAGTTCCTGACGAACAGCGGGCGGTGAAGCGGATGTCTCTTCGGGGCGCAGCCAGCATCGCCGGGGTGTTCGAGCATCCCCTGCGGAAGATCCCTGACCGGACGACCGCCCAGATCCATGCCGAAGTGGCGGTGGGAGCGTTGGCAGACGCAGGTCTGACCCTGGCCGACGTCGACGGGTACTTCTGCGACTCCACGGCGGGCTTCGGTCCCATCTCGATGGCCGAATACCTCGGGCTCAAGCCGACTTACGTCGATTCCACCGAGACCGGTGGTTCGTCCTACATCGTTCATGTCGGCCATGCCGCCGCAGCGATCGCTGCGGGGAAATGCCGGGTTGCGCTCATCACGATGGCTGGGCGGCCGCGTAGTGCCCCCCAGAGCATGCCGGCCGCGGCGGAACCGTCACCGGAGACGACCTTCGAAGAGTCGTGGGGCATGTTCGGTATCGCCCCCGCCTACGGCCTGGCGGCACAGCGGCACATGTACGAGTTCGGGACCACGTCGGCGCAATTGGCCGAAGTCAAGGTCGCCGCGGCACACCACGCGCAGTACAACCCCAACGCCATGTTGCGTGACCCCGTCACCGTCGAGCAGGTGCTCGAATCGCCCATGGTCAGCGATCCGCTCCACCGTCTCGACTGCTGCGTCGTCAGCGACGGCGGCGGCGCCATCGTCGTGGTCGACCCGTCGCTGGCCAAAGAGCTGGGGAGTCGTTGCGTCACCGTGCTCGGTCAGGGTGAGGCGGTCAAACACACCGACAACGGCGGCATCGACCTCACCTACACGGCGGCGGTCGAATCGGGTCCGCGGGCCTTCGCCGAAGCGGGCGTCACCCCGGCCGACATCGACTACGCGTCGATCTACGACTCGTTCACGATCACCGCACTGATGGCGATCGAAGACCTCGGCTTCTGCCCGAAGGGCGAGGGCGGCAAGTTCGTGCAGGACGGCGCGCTGCAGGCACCCCACGGAATACTGCCGTTCAACACAGACGGTGGTGGCCTGTGCAACAACCATCCGAGCAATCGGGGTGGCGTCACCAAGGTCATCGAGGCGGTGCGGCAGCTACGCGGTGAAGCGAATCCCGAAGTGCAGGTTCCGAACTGCGAGCTCGCGCTCGCTCACGGCACTGGCGGGTCGATCGGTACTCGGATGGGGAGCGCGACGCTGATCATGGGGAGGTCGTCGTGACCGCCAGCCTGCCGATTCCGGCCCCGACAGTGACCGTCGAAACCCGCCCGTTCTGGGATGCTCTGGCGGAATCCCGCTTCGTGCTGCCGCAGTGCGAGCGCTGCACGGCGTGGATCTGGTACCCGAGGGGGTTCTGTCCGAAGTGCGGGAGTACCGACATCGGCTGGCACGAAGCCAGCGGTCGCGGGCGCGTCTACTCCTACACGGTGGTACGCAAGAGCGGCCTTCCCGGGTGGGGCGAGGTGGTCCCGTACGTCATTGCCTACATCGAGCTCGATGAGGGGCCGCGGGTGATGACCAACATCGTCGACTGCGAACCCGATGCCGTGAAGATCGGCAGCCTCGTTCGCGTGGCGATCGCCGCCGACGGTGACGGCAATGCGCTGTTCCGCTTCCGACTCGACGGAGACGCGCCCACTCAGTGACCGACGAGATGACATACGACACGATCCGCACCGAGGAGCACGGTCGCGTAGCGACCGTGGTGCTCGACCGCCCCGAGCGGATGAACGCCTGGACTCGGCGCATGGAAGCCGAACTCGCCCATGCCATTGCGGCGTTCGAGGTGCGGGAGGACATCGGCGCGATCATCCTGACCGGAGCGGGTCGCGCGTTCTGCGCCGGTGCTGATCTCGACGAAGACCAGACCAGCGACGACGCCCTGCGGGAGCGGTTCCGACCGGCGACGGATCGACCCTACTGGGAGATGCGCACGCCGATCATCGCGGCGATCAACGGCGCAGCGGTCGGGGTCGGCATCACGTTGCCGATGAAGCTGGACATCCGGATCGTGGCCGAGGACGCCAAACTGGGATTCGTCTTCACCAGGCGCGGGCTGACACCGGAGTTCGGCGCCAGCTGGATCCTGCCCCGGCTCGTCGGTACGGCCAACGCCATGGACCTGTTGCTGACCGGCCGCATCTTCTCGGGTCGTGAGGCCGTGGCGCTCGGCCTGGCCAGTGAGGCCCACCCGGCCGATCGCGTGCTCCAGCGGGCGCGGGAGATCGCCGACGACATCGTGCGGAACGTCTCGCCGGTCGCAGCGGCTGTGGCCAAGGGACTGGTCTACCGCGGTCTAGAGACCACCGACCTGTCCGCGCACGCGCGGCTGGAACAGAAGTTGTACGACTGGGCGCTCGGGGGCGCCGACTTCGCGGAGGGCATGTCGTCCTTCGCGCAGAAACGGGAGCCTGAGTGGCGCCTGGGTAAGAACGCCGCGTTCCCCACCGAACTGCTCCGGGTGCACGGCGCGAGTGACAGGCTCGAATGATGTTGGGAGACAACCGATGAGCATTGCTCAGCAAGCACAGTCTGAACTTCTCGAGGTGACCGACGAGCAACTCGAGGACATCGTCGCGTTCGCCGATCCTCTGGTTCTGCGTGGGCTGATCTATCAACTCACCGGCGACGAAGATCTCAAGAACCAGGTCAAGACGGTTCGAGCGCAGGTGATGTTCGCCGAGGCGGCGATCCCGGCGTCCGAGGAGGACATCGCGCTGATCCGTCGGAAAGCCGTCGAATTCCTCAAGTCCTACCGTGACTCCGGCGGCGGCCACCTCGACATCGGGCCGCTGGATCGCCTGGAGGACTCGATTCGGCTGGCAACCGGCAGCGATCCGGACCCCGACCACATGGCCATGCTGGTGGAGGAATTGGGGCTCGATCCGTGGGTGCGGGCACACCAGTGGTCGCAGAAGCCGGACCCGGAAAAGCTCGAGAACTTCTCGGTGACCGTGATCGGTGCCGGGTACGGCGGACTCAACGCCGCGGTGATGCTCAAGCGGGCGGGTATTCCCTACACCCATATCGAGAAGGACGGCGGCGTCGGCGGCACCTGGTACCGCAATCGGTACCCGGGTGCCCGCGTCGACTCGCCCAGTCGCGCCTACACCCACGTGTTCGGCACGGACGTCGAACTCGACTATGCGTTCTGCCCGCGTGCCGACAATCAGGCCTACTTCGACTGGGTCGCCGACGCCAACGACATCCGCGACCACATCGAATTCGACACCGAAGTACGCGCGCTGACCTGGGATGAAGATCTCGCCAAGTGGAAGATCGACGTGACCGGCCCCGACGGCGAGCGCACAATCGAGTCCAACGCTGTGATCACGGCGGTCGGCTTCCTGTGTCAGCCGAACCTGCCGAAGATCCCGGGGATGGCCGACTTCAAGGGACAGTCCTGGCACTCGTCGCGCTGGCCCGAGGACGTCAAGCCCGACGGTAAGCGGATCGCGGTGATCGGCACGGGTTCTACCGGGTACCAGATGGTCCCCGAACTGGCGCTGACCGCTGAGCACGTCGTGGTGTTCCAGAAGGAAGCCTCGTGGGTGTTCGGCATTCCCGGATACCGTGCGCCGTATCCGCCTCAGGTCAAATGGCTGGAACGCAATCTGCCGTTCCACAAGAACTTCTCGCGCCTGCGCGGCGTCGACGTGACCGCCGGCTGGGACATCACCACCGACCGTGATCCGGACTACTCCGGCGATCCCAAGGCCGTCAGCGACTTCAACAAGCAGATGCGCGACAACGCCATCGAATTCCTGCAGGAGAAGCTGCCCGATGACGACCTACGGGCCAAGATGACGCCGGACTACCCGGTGTGGTCGCATCGGCCGGTGCTCGTCGACACCGAGTACAACGTGCTGGTTGCACTCAACCGCGACAACGTGACGCTGGTGACCGATGCCATCGCCGAAGTGAACGAGACCGGCATCAAGACCGTCGACGGAGCGCAGCACGACGTCGACATCATCGTCTACGCCACGGGTTTCCGAGCGAACGACTACCTCTACCCCATGAAAGTCACCGGGCGGGAGACCACGCTGGAGCAGACCTGGCGGGAAACCGGCACCTGCGCCTACCGGTTCTGCATGGTGCACGGTTTCCCGAACCTGTTCATGTTGCACGGCCCCAACACGATCGGTGGCATCACGCCCGGTCCCTGGGTGGAACTCGTCACCCAGTACGCGCTGATGTGTATCGACCGTCTCATCACCACCGACAAGAAGTCGGTCGACGTCAGTGAAGACGCCTACCGTTCGTACATGGCGCAGGTCTACGAGCGGCAGCGGACGAAGGCCTGGAGCGATCCGCGGGCCGACAGCTACTACCAGGGGCAGGGCGGTAGTCCGTCGGCCGTGATGTCTCCCTACCCGCCGGAGACCATCTTCCGCTTGTTGCGGTACCCCGAATTCGACGATCTCGAGGTGCGGTAGCGGCATCGGTCGGCGGTTACGGCTCTTCGTTACCGCGATGTTGCTAGTCTGGGACCCGATATTTTGAAGGGCAGTAGATTACACCTTGTCGAAGTTGCCAACCGCCGCACAGCAGGAGGCCGTCGTGATGGACGAGGATTCGAGTCGTGAGGTGCGGTTCAATTGCTTCTTGTGCGCGTCGTGCTGCGGGATGTACGCGACAGTCGAGGGCGACCGGATCACGAAGGTCGTCGCCGACAAGAATCATCCGGTGTCACATGGATACAGCTGTGCGAAGGGGCGCGGCATCCCCGCGGTTCATCACTCGCGTCATCGACTCAACCGGCCTCGGGTCGCAGGAGTCGAGACCGAATGGCCCGAGTTCCTCGATGATCTCGCAGCGAAGTTGGTCGCACTCAGGGACCAGTACGGTCCCGACTGCATCGCCAAATTCTCCGGCACGGGAACCTTTGCCGTCAACGAGTTGTTCGCGATGCATGTCTTCTTCAGATCGTTGGGAACGCGATCGCTGTACAGTGCGCTGACTCTCGACGTCGCCCCACTCATGCGCGCCGCCGAGCTGGTGACGGGCTTCACGGAGGCCGTACCCGTCTGGACTCCCGACGAACCGGCGTCGACACTGACAGTGTTCGTCGGACAGAATCCCGCAGTGTCCGGCGGTTACGTCGGTACACCGGGCACCAATTTCAACGACCGCCTCAGAAATTTCCGCAAGCGCGGCGGCGAGGTGTGGACCATCGACCCGCGGACCACCCGGACCGCAAAAATGTCCGACCGGCACCTAGCTCCGCGACCCGGGTCCGATGTGTTCGTCTTCGCCTGGCTGGTACGCGAACTACTCAGCGACGGGTTCGACGCCGAAGAGATCGAGACGGCCTGTCGCGCAGAGGATATCGAGCACCTGCGGAGCGTGGTCGATCCTTTCGACCTCTCGGTCGCGATCTCGTACACAGGACTGGACGCCGCCGACCTCACCGCCCTGCTGGAGGCCATCAGGCGACACGGCCAAGTCTCCATCCTGCCGGGCACAGGCATCTCCTTTTCACCCGACGCGCTGCTCACCTATTGGCTCATCTGGGTGGTGGGCATCTTGACAGGCTCACTCGATCGCCGAGGCGGTATGCGCTTCCTGCCGGGAGGCAGCGCGTCGATGAATGGCCCCGCATGGACAGGGCACGCTCCGGCAGGAGGCTCGACAGGGCCTGGTCCCGCCAGCCGTCCGGAACTGGGCGAGATCTTCACCGAGCGTCCGTCGGTGGCGATGGTCGACGAGATCGAGGCGGGCAACATCCGCGCGCTCATCGTCGTGGGTGCAGATCCGATAGGCGCGGCACCCGACGCGGAACGGCTCCGCGCAGCACTGGCCACGCTCGACGTTCTGGTTGTGGTCGATGTCCTGGAGTGGGAACTGACCTCGATCGCCACTCACGTGGCACCGTGCACCTGGCAGACCGAGCGCAATGACATGCGCTTTCTCCCTCAGCACGGTTTCGAGCGAGCCTATGTCTCGACCGCATTGGTGCCACCGGGAGGTGAGCGCCGCCATGTCTGGCAGCTGCTGTCAGAGGTCGGTTCCCGGATGGGAATCGACATCCTGGGGAGGATTCCCGGTATCGACCCTGCAACCCTGACCGACAGGGAGTTGATGCATGCCGTCACGCGTCTCAGTTGTGACGATGCTGACGCCGTCTTTGCGGCAGGCGTCGATGGCCGCGACGTCGAGTTTCGGTACGGCTGGTTCCACGAGAAGGCGCTGCCGGAGGGGCGGTGGCGCATCGCGCCGCGAGTCCTGACCGAGCGGATGCCCGGGCTCCTCCGACGCGCTGATGCCGCAGGCCCGCGGCTGATCAGTGGACGCACGCTCGAGAGCGTGAACAGCTCGCATTACGCTGTGGCGCCTGATGAGTCGGCTCCCTGTATCCGGCTCAGTCCCGACGTGGCGGGCAAGCGCGCGATCAACACCGGGGACCGGATTCGGGTCTTCACGAACAGGGGAGAGGTCACCGGCGAGGTAGTTGTCGATGCGTCGATGGCGCGGGAGACAGTGTGGATGCCGCACGGGTGGCACGGACAGAACGTCAACAAGCTCACCGATCCGAAGCCCGACGTGCTGACCGGGCAGCCCAGCGTCACCGCGGTGCCGGTCGAAGTCGAGCGCATTCAACCGTGATCCTCCGTCGAGCTGCAGTCTTGTCCCGTCCGACCGGTCGGATGATACTGTTACTTCGGTCGGGATGCCGTCGGGCGTCGGGATGGTGCGGTCATACGGGACTCTCGAGGGCCCGGATGGCTCCGTCGCCGGCGGTCGCGCATGTGGCCCAATAGATCCGCGGCGGAGCGGCCGCGTAGCACGGAAGTGTGATCGATGACGACAACAGAGCACGCGAACACGACAACCGCAGCCGGCGCGTTCGAGCCGGTGTGGGACGGGCTGGTACACAGCTACCGCCCCAGGGAAGACTGGCAGACCCGCGTCTCACCCCGGCTCGGGCTGCATACCGAGGCGGTCGCCGAGATCGACCCAGTGACGTTCGAAGTGCTCCGAAACCGCTTGTGGACCATCAACATCGCGCATGGCGACACCTTGATGCGTATGTCGGGTTCACCGGTCTTCCAGGGTCTCGACTTCAACATGTCGATCCTCACCGAGGACGGCGAGGCCGTGATGAGCGCACCCTTCGTGCAGTACCTGAATTCGGGTTCGCCGTTGGTGGTGCAGTACCTGATGGAGCACTTCAGCGAGCGACCCGGGATCGAAGAGGGTGACGTCTTCCTCGCCAGCGACCCGTGGATCGGCGCCTCCCACCAGATGGATGTCTGTGTGTCCGCGCCGCTCTTCATCGACGGGGAGTTGTTCGCGTGGGTGTCGAGCGCTGCCCACCAGTACGACCTCGGCGGCATCGTGCCCGGCGGCTGGCCGCAGAACGCACCCGATGTCTACAGCGACCCGGTGATGTTTCGGCCGTTCAAGCTCATCGAGCGCGGCGTGTTGCGTGACGACCTCGAGCAGATGTACCGGCGCCAGTCCCGGCTGCCGGACATGGTCGCCCTGGACATGCGTGCACAACTGGCCGGTGCGCAGTTCGCGATCCGGCGTTTGAAGGAGACGTGCGAAGAATTCGGGCCCGCCGTCGTCAAGGCGGCGATGCGCCGCATCCTCGACAATGCGCAGCTCGCTTTCGCGCGCAAGCTCGAGCGCATCCCGGATTGCACGGTCAGCGACGTCTTCTATTTCGACGAAGAGATGCCCGGCGACCGGACCACGCACCGGGTGCAGTTCAACCTGACCAAGCGCGGCGACCGGCTGATCGTGGACAACGAGGGGACCGATCTCCAGGGCATCGGCCCCAACGGCTTCACGTTCGTGAACTTCATGGGCATCATCCTGGGACTCTCGGCGCTGACGCTTCTGCACGAGCACACGTTCTCCGTCGGGGGCGCATACCGACAGGTCGATTTCCAGCCGCAGCCGGGCACCCTCACGTGCTGTGACTACCCTGCCGCAGTGAGCGGGGGAGTCATGAACATCATCCACTCGTTTGTGCGGGTACAGAATTCGCTGGCGCGGCTGATGGCCTGCGACCCCGAGTTGAAGAAGGATCTGGTGGTCTGCGGTGCGGATCACCCACTGCTCGTCCTCGCCGGGACGACCGACGAGGGCGGATTCTTCGGCACCGCGGTGCTGGAAGCAGTTGGGGCCGGCGGGGGTTCGCGTGCATCGTCGGATGGTGTCAACACGACCGGTCTGGTCATCGCCCCGATGTCGAAGATGCCGAACGTGGAAGACACCGAGCAGCACTACCCGCTGCTGATGATGTACCGGACCGAGGCCGAGGACACCGGCGGTCCGGGACGGTGGCGCGGCGGCGTCGGCATCGAGGTCGCCTTCACCCCGTACCGGGCCGCAGCTGTCGAGGCCATCACCAACGCCGGTGGTCAGGGGGTGTCGACCAATCAGGCTATGGGCCTGTTCGGTGGCCTGCCGTCGCCCACCGCGCAATATCAGGTCTTCACCGGCACCGACGTCGCAGAGCACTGGAAGTCGCAGCACATGCCGCGGTCGGTCTCCGAATTGACCCACGCCGAACATCATCGGCTGCGCACGAAGTCCAACGGGACACCGTTGGCCAACGGCGACGTGATGATGATGGTCTGCTGCGGCGGTGGCGGCTACGGCGACCCGCTCGAGCGCGAGCCGGACAGGGTGCTCGCCGATGTCCGCGGGGGTTTCGTCTCTGCCGAGGCCGCGATCGACGTCTATGGCGTCGTGGTTGCCGACGGCGAACTCGACGAAGTCGCGACGGCCACGCGTCGCGGGGACATTCGCGCCGATCGTCGTTCGTGGACGGCCGTGACCGAGCGGTTCGGGATCTCCGACGATGCTCTGGCAGCCCCGGCGACCGGAGAACCGCCGCGGTCGGTGCACGAGTACGTCAACGCCCGCGACGACGGCGACAGGCGGGTGCTGTGCTGTGCGCGCTGCGACACTGTGCTGTCGGGATATCGCGGCAACTACAAGGTGGGGCTGTCGATCCTCGAGACGGGCGTGGAGGTGCTTCCGCGGGTCGAGGACCCCAGCTTCTTCCTCGACGAGGACATGGTGTTGCGCCGCTACTGCTGTCCGAATTGTCAGGTGCAGATGACGGTCGAGATCGCTCGTCGGTCCGAGCCGGTGCTCGACGAGATGAGGTTCCTCTGATGGCCGCCTCGTACACCGTCGGCATCGATATCGGCGGCACGTTCACCGACTGTGTGGCGGTCGACGACCAAGGCAACGTCGCGATCGGCAAGGTGTCGTCCACGCCGCCGGAGTTCCAGCGCGGCTTCATCGGCTCCATCGGCGAAGTGGCGAACCGCCTGGGGCTGTCGCGGAGCGACCTGCTCGCCCGTACCAACGCAATCCTGCACGGCTGCACCGTCGGCACGAACGCTCTGGTCGAGAAGCGCACTGCCAAGGTCGCACTGCTCGTCACCGCTGGTCATCGCGACACCATGTTCATGATGCGTGCAGGTGAGCGACTCGTGGGCTCGCATCCTCAGCAGATCGCGCATTTGGCCGGACACTACAAGCCCGAACCGTTGGTGCCGCGGTCGTTGGTCGTCGAGATCGACGAACGCATCGCCGCCGATGGGAAGACGATCCTCGCACTGGACGAGGACAAGGCGCGCGAGACGATCCGCGGCCTCGTGGCCGACGGCGTCGAGGCCTTTGCCATCGCGCTGCTCTGGTCGACCGCCACCGACGTTCATGAGCGCACGCTGGCGCGCCTCGTCGCGGAAGAGGCTCCAGAGGCCTTCATCTCGGTCAGCTCAGAAGTCGTGCCCCGCGTCGGGGAGTACCAGCGCACGGTGGCCACCCTCATCAACGCCATGATCGGACCGGTCACCAGCGAGTACCTCGCCCGACTGGAGGAGGAGCTGGCCGCCCTCGACTATCGGGGATCCCTGTCGATCATGACCTGCGCCGGTGGGCTCATCGACATCGCTCACGCCCGCCGGATGCCGCTGTTGACGATCGGGTCAGGTCCGGTTGCCGGCCTGATCGGGGCGGGCCGACTCGCGCGCGCAGCCGCGACCGGGGCCAGCACGGACATCAACGTGCTCACCGGTGACGTCGGCGGTACGACGTTCGACGTGGGGGTCATCCGCCGAGGTGAACCGGTCACACGGACCACCACGCGCTACGACCAGTACGAGTACTTCGTTCCCACGCTCGATGTGCGATCCATCGGATCCGGTGGTGGGTCGATCGTCGCCTTCGACGAGGACACCCGGAGTCTGCGTGTGGGCCCGCGCAGTGCCGCCGCCGTCCCGGGCCCGGCGGCCTACGGCCGGGGCGGCACCCAGGCGACGGTCACCGATTCCGCGGTGGTGCTGGGCTACCTCAATCCGGACCACTTCCTGGGAGGCGCTCTGTCGCTGGACGTCGCCGCGGCGCGGACTGCCCTCGAAAAGGCTGGCGCGCCATTGGGCTTCAGCGCTGTGGAGACCGCAGCTGCGGCGATGCGCATCGTGGACGATCAGATGGCCGATGCGATCCTGCTCTCCAGCACTCAACAGGGTTACGATCCGCGCGCGTGCGTGATGTACGCATTCGGTGGCGGGGGCGGCACGCACTGCCCGATGGTCGCGCAGAAACTCGGCATCACGAGTACCGTCGTCCCGCTGGGTGACCTCGCCGCTGGATGGTCGGCGTTCGGTGTTGCGGCGGCGGACGCGATAATCGTTCAGGACATGGCGTTGGTGGTATCTTCGCCGTTCGACGTGGCGCTGTTGAACAAGGCCTGGTCAGAGCTCGAGGACAAGGTACGGGCGTCACTGCCTGCCTCGCTACGCGGCGCCGACGTCGCCCTCGACCGCTTCGTCGAGATGCGATACAGCTTGCAGGTCAACGAGTTACGCATCCCCGCTCCGTCGGGCACATACGGTCAGGCCGAGACCGACGAGCTGATCCGGCGTTTCGAGAACGAGTACGAGCTGCTGTTCGGCTCGGGCAGCGGGTATCCCGCGGCGGGTTTCATGATCACCAGTCTGCGTGTCACGGCCACTGCCAGCGTGACCGAGCACGACTTCGTGTCGTCGGATGCCGGCGCGGCGGTCGATGTCGAGCCCACCAGCCACCGCGACGTCGTCTGGTACGAACACGGCACGACGCCTCAGCGCACGCCGGTCTTCGACGGCAGCGCGCTCAAGCCCGGCGATCGGGTGACCGGACAAGCCATCATCGAGTTCATCGACACGACTGTCGTTCTGCGGCAGGGCCAACAGGCCACCGTGGATCCACGGAGCAGCATCGTCATCGAGCCCTGTCGATGACCACTTCGCAGAGCTGCGCCACCACGAGGACCACCGACACCTATCGACACCGAGGAGACAACTCATGACCGCTGGACTGCTGCAGGACCGAGTCATCGCGATCACCGGAGCCGGACGAGGAATCGGCGCCAGTATCGCGACGATGGCCGCATCGGAGGGTGCCCGCGTCGTGGTCAACGACCTCGGCGCAGCGGTGGACGGAAGTGGTTGGGACAGTGACACCGCTGCCGGAGTCGTCGCTCGGATCACCGAAGCCGGGGGATCGGCGGTGGCGCACGGTGGCGACATCTCCGACTATGACGATGCGGGGTCACTCATCCAGCTCGCCGTGGACACCTACGGCCGCCTCGACGTACTGATCAACGTCGCTGGGATCCTCCGCGACAAGATGATCTTCAACATGACCGAGGAGGAGTTCGACGCGGTCATCCGGGTTCACCTGCGAGGCACCTACAACACGACCAAGCACGCCAGCGTTTACTGGCGGTCACTGCGCGACGAGAACGCGCACCACCGCCTGATCAACTTCACCTCCGGTTCCGGCCTGCATGGTGCGCCCGGACAGCCGAACTATGCCGCCGCGAAGATGGGAATCGCGGGGCTGACGTACTCGTGTGCCGCGGGTTTGAAGAGGTACGGCGTGACGTCGAACGCGATCAGCCCGGACGCCAACACCCGAATGACGGACTCGATGGGCGCGGAGGTGCGCCCGCACGAGGCGGTCCGCTCACCCGACAACGTCGCCCCGGTCGTGCTGTACCTGGCCAGTGAACGGTCCGACTGGTGCAACGGACAGGTGCTCTACGCATCCGGCCCGGATATCGGGCTCTACAACACGCCGTCGCTGGTCAGTGAGATCGTCACGACGGGGCCGTGGGACTTGGACGCAGCCTTCGATCAGATCGAGAGTGCCTTCCCCTCGGCCGTAATGACCAGTGCGATTCCGGCGATGACCGGTTCCGCACAGCCGTCCTGAGGTGGTCGCGTCCGCGCCGGTTCGTGGCGGGGCGGGCGCGACGGAGCTCGGGTAGGGCCCGACCTACCCGAGCTTGAACACCTCGAGGCAGTTGTCGTGGCAATAGGCCTGCATCGCATCGTCTTTGAGAGGCAGCTGAAGCGCATCCTCGGCGGCTCGCTCGACACTCAGCAGAGGGAAATCGGACGCCCACATGACCTGACGTTTTCCGCGGGTGTTCATGAAGTGGACGATCTCGGTCGGTATGTACTTGGGGGACCAACCCGAGGTCATCAGGTAGAAGTTCGGGTGCTTCTGCAGTAGCGCAAGCGTTTCCAGGTGCCACGGGTGCCCGATGTGTGTTCCCACCACGGTCAGCTCAGGGAACGCAAGCAGGATGTCGTCGAGCATCGCGGGGTGCTGCAACTTCGCGCGGCGCATCGGGCCGGGGAAGCCCAGGTTCATGGTGATGGGTACGCCGAGATCTGCGCACTTTGCGTAGATCGGGTAGTAGAGCGGATGGTCGTACGGCTCACCGAACATTGCAGCCATCACGCGGATCGCCACGCAGCCATAGTCTTTGACTGCACGGTCGAGCTGTCGGTAGGCGCGAAGACCACCCATCGGGTCGATGAGGGCGCTGCCGTACAGACGGCCTTTGTGGTTCGCGGTGGCGGTGGCCATCTGCTCGAGGAACGCGTCGAAGATGTGATCGGGTTGTCCAGCGGTGGCCTGGAATACGCCACGCGGTCGCGTATCCGGATGGGACCAGCTGTGCAGCGCGGAAATGATCGTCTTCTCGACGTCCGCGGCGTCCATCATGGCCACCAGGTCTTCGGGACTCGTTCCCGGGCCCCGCGAACCACCGGAGGTCTTGAACCATTTGTTGACGTTGCTGTTCAGCACCTCGTCAGCGAACTCATTGACGAGTTCGTCTTTGGTGAGCATTGGCATGTTCGACCATCCGTCGACGAATTTCATGGCCGAGTTCCCTTCTGCTGGTGGTCCTGCGGTCACTACGACACGCCGTTAGCCGACCGTCCGGTCAGTCGAAAGTATCACACCGCCGATGCCCCTTTCGCCTGCGTCTACCGTTGTTTATGGTAGGTAGGTAAAGCAGCACCGGCGTTCTCGATGCCACCGTCGATCCAGTTGCGGTACATGACGCCGGCACGTTCACAGAGGGAGTGAAGGGGCCGCATGGACATCAAAGGAAAGAAGGTCGTCGTGGTCGGCGGCGCTTCTGGCATGGGCCGTGCCTCGGCGGAATTGCTGGCCGCCAACGGTGCGTCGGTTGCGGTGCTCGATCGCGAGGGGTCGGACGGCGCCGCGGTGGCCGACAACATCGGTGGCTCGTTCCACTCCGTCGACGTCACCGACTTCGTAGGTACCGAACGGGTTCTGGACGAAGCGGTGACTCGGCTCGGCGGTCTGCACGTCATCGTCACCACTGCCGGCGGCGGCATCATCAAGCGCACCCTGTCGAAGTCGGGTCCTCATGACCTGGAATCCTTTCAGTCCGTCATCGATCTCAACCTGGTCGCGACATTCAATCTGAGCCGCCTCGCCGCCGCGCACATGGCGAAGAACGAACCCGAGGACGAGGAGAGAGGAGTGATCATCAACACCGCGTCGATCGCCGCCTTCGAGGGTCAGATCGGACAGATCGCCTACACCGCAGCGAAAGCCGGTATCGCGGGCATGTGCTTGACGATGGCGCGCGATCTCGGTTCGATGGGTATTCGGGTGTTGGCGATCGCGCCGAGTCTGTTCCTCACCGGGTTGACCAGCATGGTGACCGATGAGATGGCCGGCGTCCTCGTGAAGGACGCGGCATTTCCCAAGCGGATGGGTCGGCCGGAGGAATACGCGAAGCTGGTGTCGGCCATCGTCGACAATGCGATGTTGAACGGCCAGTGCCTCCGGCTCGACGGGGGTCAGCGCTTCGCGCCCAAGTGATCGCGGCGGGGCGGTGAGGTGACCGGTCAACATTGCCGCCCGTCCACAGATAGAACGGGGCAGTCATGGCTCTTCCCACGTCGACCAGCCAGCCGGATTCTGCGGTCCTGCGGCGTGTCATCATCGGCACCTCCGTCGGGAACGCTGTGGAGTGGTTCGACTTCGCGATCTATGGCTTTCTGGCCACGGTCCTCGCGACGAACTTCTTTCCGTCCGACGATCCCACTGCTGGATTGCTGAAGACCTTCGCGATCTTCGCGGCGGCCTTCTTCGTGCGACCGCTGGGCGGCCTCATCTTCGGTCCACTCGGGGACCGCATCGGCAGACAGCGGGTTCTCGCGATCGTCATCCTGCTGATGTCGGGGGCGACACTGGCCATCGGGTTGTTGCCGACGTACGCCTCCATCGGAGTGGCGGCCCCTGTACTGCTCCTGGTGTTCCGCTGTCTGCAAGGTCTGTCCGCCGGCGGCGAGTACGGCGGCGGTGCGGTCTATCTCGCCGAGTTCGCGCCTGCGCAGCGGCGAGGCTTCGTACTGACAATCATGCTGTGGGCCGGGGTGCTGAGCTTTCTCGCCGGTTCTGTGACCGTCACGGCGCTGCAGGCAGCGATGTCGCAGGAGGCCATGACCAGCTGGGGGTGGCGGATACCCTTCCTGTTGGCCGCCCCGCTCGGAATCGTCGGCCTCATCATCCGGCTGCGTCTCGACGAAAGCCCGGAATTCTCTCGGTTGCGCCAGGCAGACGAGGTGGCGAAAAGGCCGTTGGGGGAGGCGTTGACGACCTCGTGGCCGGCCATTCTTCGCGTGTGCGGCCTCTTTCTCGTATTCAACGTCGGCTACTACGCGGTGTTTGCATTCGTGCCCAATTACGTCATCACCCCCTTGGGCTACAGCCGGATGCAATCATTCACGTCGATCTCCGCGGCGATCGCGGTCGCCCTGGTTGTGCTACTTCCTTGCGCTGCGCTGTCGGACAGAATCGGCCGGCGGCCGTTGCTGATCTCAGCGTGCGTGCTGTTTCTCATCGGCGCATATCCACTGTTCCTGATGATCAATTCGCGGTCCTTCACCGCGGTGGCGATCGCACACTGTCTGTTGGCTGCGATCATCGCGATCTACATGTCGGCGGTCGTGACCGCCGGCGTCGAACTCTTCGCCACTCGCGTGCGTTCCAGCGGCTTCTCCGTCGGCTACAACATCGCGTCAGCGGGTTTCGGGGGAACGACGCCCTACGTGGTGACGTGGCTGACGGCGAGGACGGGCAATCACATGCTTCCCGCGTTCTATCTGGCTGTCGCCGCCGTCTTGTCGCTCGTCGTCGTGATGTTCCTGCGGGAGTCTGCAGGCCGCCCGCTTCACGAGATCGGCTGAAGATCGTGGTGTGCAACGCCAACAGAGTGGAGAACTGATGTCGAACATCGCCCTCGGATTCGTGGGTCTCGGCAATATCGGCGCGCCGATGGCCGAACGACTCACTGGATGGCCGGGCGGGCTGACAGTGTTCGACACGCGTGCCGAGCCGATGGAGCAGCTGGTGGCTGCCGGTGCGACAGCAGCGGACGGTGTCGCCGGTCTCGCGCATGCCGACGCCATCTCCATCATGGTGCGTGACGACCGGCAAGTGCGGCAGGTGGTCGCTGAGCTCGCCGAGTATCCGAAGCAGGGCAGGGTGATCGCCATTCACTCGACCATCAGCCCGCACACCGCAACCGAACTCGCCGACCGATATCGGCCAGAGGGAATCCACATCGTCGATGCTCCGGTCACCGGTGGCGCAACCGCGGCAACGCACGGCGAACTGGCGGTCATGGTGGGCGCAGACGATGACACCTTCGTCCGGTTCCGGCCGGTCCTGGCGGCCTTCGGTTCGCTGATCGTGCACACCGGCGGCCCCGGCTCCGGAACGCGAATGAAGTTGGCCCGCAACATGTTGGCTTACACGGTGCTGGCGGCTGCTGGTGAAGCGATGAAATTGGCCGAGGCGAGTGGGCTGGATCTCCTGCAACTCGGTGAGGTGGTCCGGCACTCCGATGCGTACACCGGAGGTCCGGGCGCCACGATGATCCGCGAGAGCACGACACCGTTGCCGGCCGACCACGACCTGTACGACATCTTCACCCACACCTGCACGCTCGGCGAGAAAGACCTCGCTTTCGCCCTGGCTTTGGCCCGCGAGACTGGTCTCGAAATGCCCTTCGCGGAACTCGCACGTACGCAACTGGCTGATGCTCTCAGCGTTCCCCACGCCCGGCCCGGAGCTGATCCGGTGGAAAAGTGAACCCGTGCGCGTCGGACAAGCGAACTCGCAGCGTTGACCGCCCCTCGGGCTGCCCGGCCTGTTGAATCACGCGCAGAGTGCCCGATCTTGGCTGCTTAATTTATGCGTTCGCACGGCAACCGTCAGCCGACCTCGCGGCGAATCAGAACGGTTGGACCGCTTCAGGAGACCGAACCCTTTTCGCTCCGCCGCCTGAACAAGGCGAATTGGGCCAGCGTCAGCACGTCTCTGATCCTCAGCGTCGCCAGAACACCGCCGTCGCAAGGAATGTCGACTCCTGTGAGGTAGCTGGCTTTGTCGCTGGCGCAGAATGCCAGCAGTTCTGCTACCTCTTCGGGCCGGCCGAGTCGTTTCAACGCGGCGAACGTCACCATGGCCCCCGATCCAGCATCCTCCTCCAATCGGCCCATCGCAGTATCGATGCTGCCCGGAGAAACCGAGACAAGCCTCGCTCCCCGCTGCCCGAAGCGCTTGGCCTGAGACGCGCAGTACCATGTCACGAAGCTCTTGCTGAGGGCGTAACCCATCGGGATGATCTTGCAGAACGCCGTCATTCTCTTCATGAACGCGTCCTCGTCTCGCAACGCGACCTCGAACCCCCGAGTGGGAATGAAGAGGCCGGGAAGCACGCTGGCAGCCACGGATGCAACGTTGACGATCGCGAAGCCCGGACGGGCGATCTCGTAGAACGCCTCGTTCACGTGCACGGTACCGAGAGCGTTGACCCTGATGACACGTTCGTGCGCCGCCATGCTCGGGCTCAGGCCCGCGGTGTGAACAACCGATTTCACGGTCCCAAGCGACGTAGCAGCTCCGACCAGGCGCGATACGGATTCGACGTCCGTGACGTCGCACACCACCGTCGTGCACGAAATGCCGTTGGCGTGCAGTTGGGCTGCGGCCGCGTCGAGAGCGTTCTGATCGACATCAGCGATGACGATCGAGTGGTCTCGCCCGAGGATCTTGCCCGCGGCGACTCCCATACCTCCTGCGCCACCGGTAATCACGCTCACTGAGCGAGTCACGGGACCCTCCGTTCGAGACTATCCGCCGACGCGCTTTCAGTTGGAAGAGATGTCACGGCCGTTTCAGTCCCATTGTTCTGGCGACAAACTTCGCGAATGGATCGTGGCATAGCGCACGGCAGTTGTCTATTGGCCATAGAATTCATGGGAAGGGTGCCACCGCCCCCCTCGAACGTGCGTTGGCACACGGTTCAACCGGCATCTCACTATCGACGTCTGTGGGACGTCAGTCGTCGAGCTCGTTACGCACACGCGCGGCCTCGACCACTTCAGGCGGGGCGGGTTTCTGCAACCACACGCGTAAACGCACCAGACCACCAGCGATAGTGCCGAGCGCGAGCACTGCGACGATGATCCAAGAAGCGGTCGACCTGCAGTCATCGTCGCCTGCGTTCGGTCATTCGGGCCGGAAGGCTCGAACTGTGACCCTCGATAGGCGGCCGTGCGCTCCTCGCACCCTTGTCCGGCAGCTGATCTCTCGATCGCCGCCGAGCGCAGGGAAGCTCCCACTCACTAGCCGCTCATCGCGTCGCGAACAGCTCCAGATACGTGTGAAGTCTTTGACATCGAGGTTGGCCTCCCGGTCGGGACCTCCTCGACGGTGGGCGACGCGTGAGCCAGCTGGCGTCCAATGCCACCGGGGTACTGGTGGCACCGGTATCGCCATGGTCTTCCTGCCGCGTGTGCGCCTGCCTAACGTCTTGGGAGGACCACCCGACGAGAAAGGCGCCACTTTGGCACGTGACTTCACCACGCATGAAAAGCTTTTCGATCTCAGTGGAAAGCGTGCACTCGTCACCGGCGGCACCAGGGGAATCGGATTGATGATCGCGCGCGGCTTCCTCCAGGCGGGGGCCCGCGTGGTCATCAGCTCACGTGACGCAGGAGCCTGCGCTCGAGCTCGAGAACACCTGTCGACGTTCGGGGACGTATGGGCCATACCCGCTGACCTGTCCAGCCACGACGAGTGTCGGCGATTGTCGAACCTCGTCACCGCGGACTCGGAGCGTCTCGACATCCTCGTCAACAACGCCGGTGCGCTGTGGGACGAGCCATTGGCAACATTCCCAGACGAAGGTTGGGATGCCGTCGTCGATCTCAATCTGAAGGCGCCGTTCTGGCTGGTCCAAGCGCTTCTTCCGGCGCTCCGCAGGGCAGGCACCGCCGATGATCCGGCGCGGATCGTCAACATCGGCAGCATCGCCGCCCTGCACGTCCCCAATCGGCCCAATTACTCGTACTCCAGTAGCAAGGCCGCACTGCATCAACTCACCAGGGTCCTCGCCAGAGAACTGGGCCCCCAACACGTTGCCGTCAACGCCGTGGCACCGGGACCGTTCCCGTCACAGATGATGGCCGAAACACTTGACCAGTTGGGTGAGGCGATCGCAGCAGCGGCTCCGCTGCGGCGGATCGGCCGCGCCGACGACATGGCCGGAGTCGCGGTGTTTCTCGCCGCCCGCGCAGGCGCATATCTCACGGGTGCCGTGATCCCCGTCGACGGTGGCATCTCGACAACCGCCTAGATACCGTTTCAGGGGTACCGGCGGTGCCTCCCTCCGGTTAGCGGACAACGTTACGGTGGGGGGATGGCTGCCGCGATTGACTTGCGCACCGAAATCAGAGCCTTTCTGACGTCACGTCGTTCCCGTATCACGCCGGAGGAGTCAGGCCTGTCCGCCTACGGGGGCAATCGCCGCGTCACGGGTCTACGCCGGGAGGAGGTGGCGTTACTCGCAGGAGTATCGGTGGAGTACTACGTGCGTATGGAGCGTGGCGCGTTGGCCGGCACGTCCGAGCGCGTGCTTGACGGATTGGCCTCGGCCCTACAGCTCACCGACGCAGAGCGAGACCACCTGTTCCACCTTGCGCGTCAGTCTGGGGCGCACAGCAGTCGACGCTCCCGCAGAACTGTGGCAACGGTGCGCCCCGGGCTGCAGCAGGTACTCGACGCCATCACCGATGCGCCGGCGTTGATCCGCAACGATCGCCACGATGTGCTTGCCACGAATCAGCTTGCCAGAGCTCTCTTTTCAACGGTGCTGGCGGATCCCCGACGTCCTGCCAATATTGCGCGGTTCGTTTACCTGGATCCAGACGCAGCCAAGAACTTCTTCGTCGACTACGACCACGTCACAGGGAACGCGGCGGCCATTCTGCGCATGGAAGCCGGTCGTAATCCGCACGACGAGGAGCTCGTCGCCCTTGTCAACGAACTATTGAGGTCGAGTGACCTGTTCCGGCGGCAGTGGGCATCTCAGGACGTGCGGCTGCACGGGTACGGAAGCAAGCGGGTGAACCACCCGATAGTGGGACGTCTCGATCTCGACTTCGAGTCCATGGATCTGCCCAGCGACCCGGGCCTGCACCTGAACGTGTACACGGCGCCGGCGGGGTCGGCCGCTGACAACCTGGCCGAGCTGGCGTCGTGGGCGGTCAGGGAGATGTCGGTCGACAGTCGATCGGGCACGGATCATCGAACGTGAATCTTGGCGGCATCGCGGAGCGCTTGTGCAGCGAGGGTGTTTTTGACCAATGCTTGAACCGGTCAAGGCTCCCTATGTGAATGGGTAGCGTCAGCAACGGCCGGCCTCGGTTCGTGAAGCTGACGCGATGCTCGCTCCGCCGTCGACGTGCAGGGTGGCGCCGGTGATGAAACTTGCCCGACTGGAGGCGAGGAAGATGATGGCTTCGGCGATTTCGACCGCTGTGCCAAGACGTCCCAGCGGGTTGGCTCGGCTTCCCGGCACCACGGTGTTGACCCGAATGCCGGTTGTCCCGAACTCGGCGGTCCAGCTGCGGGTCAGTGCAGGGACGGCACCTGCCGCCTCTGCGGCGATGTTGACGATCGCTCCGCCTCCGCGGCGAATCATGCAGGGTGCCACCGCACTCACGAGGAAGTAGAGACCGGCCAACGTGTCAGCGTCGACCACGTCGGCATTGTTGACCAGAATGTCGACCGGGACTTGTCGGGCGAGATGATCGACGGACTCCAGGTCTGCCAGGTCTGCGGCGATGAAGCGGGTGCCGGGTCCGAGTTCGTTGACCGCAGCTCGTCCGGCGCCAATGTCCCGGCCGGCGACGATGAGCGCGGCGCCGGCCTCATGGAGCAGTTGCGCAGTGACTCGCCCCAGCTCTGATGTTCCCTCGGTCACCATCGCTGTGCGTCCCGAGAGCTCTGGGCTCACCATGTGCCCTCCTCTGATGTGCTTCGACAACAGTGTCAGGCAAAGCGCCGGCCGGGACCACGGAAAACCCGTAGTCCCGGGGTACTCCTGCTTTCGGCGGATCGACGTGACAGGATTTTCGGGTACCGCGGCCAGGGGTGCTGGCCGCATCCGCGCTCCAGACAGGCAGGTATCTCGATCGTGATGGCGATCCAGGACCGAAGCACTGCGGTGTTGCCGGGACGCGCCGGCGAATGCCAGACACTTCGAAAGATGGTGGACGCCGTCCGGTCCGGGCACAGCGAGGTGCGGGTGCTCCTGGGTGAGGCCGGCATCGGGAAGACGGCGCTGCTGAGGTTCTTGCGGGCAGGCGCAGCGGACTGCACGGTACTGACCGCGGTGGGTGTCGAATCCGACATGGAGTTGGCTTTCGCGGGTTTACAGCAGCTGTGTGCACCGGTGCTGGATCACCGGTCGGGTCTGCCACAACCGCAGCGGCAGGCACTGGAGCGGGCCTTCGGTCTCAGCGACACCGGTGCCGCGCCGAATCGGTTCCTGGTGGGGTTGGCGGTTCTCGGCCTGCTCGCGGCTGCCGCTGCGGACCGTCCGGTGCTGTGCCTGGTCGATGATGTGCAGTGGCTGGATCAGGTGTCGGCGCAGACGCTGTTCTTCGTCGCGCGCCGCCTGCAAGCCGAATCCGTCGGGTTGGTGTTCGCGTCGCGTAGCCCGATCGAAGGTACCGCGGGTTTGCCCACGCTGGCGGTGAGCGGCCTCGACGACGGTGACGCACGCCGGTTGCTGGAGTCGGCGTTCCCGGGTCGTCTGGACGCGGCGATCCGCGACCGGATCGTGGCCGAGGCGCGAGGAAACCCCTTGGCGTTGTTGCAGACTCCGACGGACATCACGTACCCACGCACGGAGACAGTCAGCGCCGGCATCGAAGAGCGTTACCGCACCCAGGTCGCCGACCTGCCTGACGACACCCGGATGCTGCTGCTCGTCGCTGCCGCCGAGCCGGTCGGGGACCCGGCACTGCTGTCTCGTGCGTTGGCGCACCTGGACCTCGACCCGGCGGCAATGACGCCCGCGTCTGATCGTGGGCTGATCGCGATGGACACCCGCGTGCAGTTCCACCATCCAATGGCACGATCGGCGGCTTACCGCTCGGCCACTGCGGAGCAACGCCGGCGGGCGCACGCGGCGCTGGCGGCGGTCACCGATCCTGCTGTCGACCCGGACCGGCGAGCCTGGCACCGCGCCCTGGCCGCCGAGTCTCTTGACGAAGACGTGGCACTGGATCTGGAACTTTCGGCCGGGCGGGCATTACAGCGAGGCGGAACTGCCTCTGCGGCAGCATTCCTGACACGGGCAGTGGAGTTGACTCCCGATCCGTCCGTCCGTACCGGCCGGGCGCTCGCAGCGGCCGAGGCGCTCCGGGAGATCGCGTCCTTCGACAGCGCCCGTCGCCTCCTGGCCACCGCGGACCTGGGGCCGCTGACCGATCTGCAACAGGCCCGGTCCGCGCAGCTGCGGACCCGGCTGGCCTTCGCCTCCGCACGTGCCGAAGGTGACGCTGACGCGCTCGTCGCTGCCGTCCCACGGTTCACAGCGGTAGCAGGACAGCTGCATTCGCTCGATGGCACCCTGGCCACCGAGGCGTACCTGGAAGCACTGAGCGCCGCGATGTACGTCGGGCGGACCGCTGGCGATCTCGCGAGAACCGTCGCCGCGACCGCGCGCGCTGCGCTGGCGACACTGGAGCCGCAGACCCCTCTGGAGCTGGTGACCCATGCGCTGGCCGAGCGGTTGGCCGTGGGTGCGGTCGAGGCGATGCCCGCCATGCGCCGTGCGCTGGACGCGCTCAAGGGATCCATTCGGGACGGCAACCACGGATGGTTCTGGCGAGCCTTTCCCCTCGTCCACGACTGTCTGATCCATGAGACGTGGGACGACGGCTGGCGTGACATCGCCGCACACGCGGTCCAACTGGCCACCGACAGCGGAGCCCTGGCGCTGCTACCGTCGGCGCTGCTATCGCGGGCCGGTGCCGCCGTCGAGCATGGCGAATTGGGCATGGCCACTGCCCTTGTTGGTGAAGCCAACGATCTGGCCATCGCCATCGACTACGCCCCGCTGAAATATCACGGGATCATCGTGGCGGCCTGGCGGGGTGACGAAGCCGAGGCCACCGGGTTGGTGCGGGCAGCCATGGAATCCGGGCGGTCCCGCGGGGAGGGGCGGGTGATCGGGCTGGCGTACTACGCCACCACCGTGCTTAACGTCGGGCTGGGCCGCTATGCCGACGCCCTGGCCGCTGCCCGCCTCGCCGATGAATACGACGACCTCGGGTTTCATTCCGATCTGCTGGCCGAGATGGTCGAGGCAGGTGTGCGCGGCGAGGACCGCGCGATGGCCGAGCAGGCTTGGCACCGTCTGCGGGACCGGACGCAGGCGGCCGGCACACCACGTGCGTTGGGCTCGCTGGCGCGGTCCCAGGCGCTGCTCAGCAGCGGCAAGCAGGCAGAAGCGCTGTATCTGGAGGCGATCAAGCGGTACGGGGACACCAGTTTGCGGATCCAGGCCGCCCGCAGCCATCTGCTGTACGGCGAGTGGTTGCGCCGCAACGGCCCCGCGACTGCCGCACGCGAGCCGCTGCGCATCGCCCACCAGGAGTTCGTCCAGATGGGATCGATGGCTTTCGCCGAACGGGCCCGCCGTGAATTGCAGGCTGCCGGCCAGAAGACCCGCAAGCAGCCGACGGCCGCCGGTGATGACTTGAGCCCGCAGGAGCGGCAGATCGCCGAGCTGGCCGGCCAGGGCCTGACCAATCAGGAGATCGCCGGTCAGCTTTTCATCAGTGCCCACACTGTGGAGTGGCATCTGCGGAAGGTGTTCACCAAGTTGGGTATTCGGTCGCGTCGCGAGCTCAGGCGGAAGTTCGGCTAGCCGGCCGGGCCGGGAGCCTCCAGGGGCAGGCAGATGATGAACCGGGTGTCGCCCGGCCTCGACCGCACGGAGATGTGGCCGTGGTGCCGGTCGACGACGATGCGCCATACCAGATCAAGCCCGAGCCCGGGGCCTTCCCCGACGGGCTTGGTGGTGAAGAACGGGGTGAAGATGCGGTCGATGATGTCGTGTGGAATACCAGGTCCGTCATCGCAGATCTCGACCCGAATCATCGACGCGCCGTCCCGTCTGGTGCGCACCGTCAGCGTGCCGTGGCCATTCATCGCGTACAGGGCGTTGTCGATGAGATTGGTCCACACTTGATTGAGATCAGCGGGATAACAATGCAGTTCGGGCAGCCCGTGATCGAGGTCCTTGACCAGGGCCACTGGTTTGCCGACCACGGCGACCCTGTCGCCGAACATCAGCACAGTGCTGCGCAGCATCTCGTGGACGTCGATGCACTGGTAGGGTCCGCGGTCCATCTGGGAATAGGGTTTCGCGCCGTTGACCACTGCGGCGATGCGGGCGGCGGCCTCGGCGATCTCCCGGATGCGCATATCGCTGTCGATGAATTGTTTGAGCCAGCTGATGGCACATTCGAGGTGCTCCGATGCGACGGTCGCCGCGACGCGATCCAGCCAGCTGACATCAAGACCGGCCTCTACCAGCGTGGGGGCGTAGCGCCAGCTGTCATCGATGCCATGTGAGCCGAACCAGTCGTCGATCGCGTCTTCGTGGTCCGCGGCCTCGATCGGGGAGAGTGACAGTGCCGCAGCGCTTCCAGCGATGTCGGTCTGCAGCGCCAGCAGGGCCGGTAGCGCATGTGGGTCGGCCGCGGCAAGAACACCGAGGTTGCGGTGCGACTCAGCAAAGCTGTCGCGCAGGTCGGCGACCGCCCGCACCGTCGCTGCTGCGGGGTTGTTCAACTGATGGGTGAGTCCGGCCGTGAGGGTGGCCAGGGCGCGTTGTTTCTCCTGCAGGCCCAAGAGCTGACGCTGGCGCAGACCGCCGATCGCGGTGCTCTCGAGGAGGTGCACCGCGACAGGCCATACCGTCTGCATGAACCTCGCGAAGAGGTCGGCCGCCACCCCGAACAGCCGCGAGGGCTGCGTCAGCCGCACGGTGACGTCGTAGGTGGAGCCGCAGCCGGGGATGGCGCCGAAGTAGGTGCCACGCGCGGAGGTGCGGTGAAGCTCGATGTCTTGGCCTCCGGCGCGCTTCGTCAGCACCACGTCACCGCCATCGAGTAACACGTAGAACGACTGTGCCGGTTCACCTTCCCGGCACACTGTCCCTGCTGGGACGGTGGTGATCGTTCCGTTTGAGCCGAGCACGTCGAGCTGCTTGTCGGTGAGAAACTCGAAGAGGAACACCGTGCGCAATTCGTCCTTGACACTCTGAGACGCAACGCGCCGGGCCGGGTCCAGGAGATCTCGCCAGCCCGCGACCGGTTGTCCGATATCCAGCGGCGTCGGGCCGTCGACGTCAGCCATCGAGAAAGACGACGTTCTCGGCTGTCGGGTTCCGTGGAGTGGTGATGCTGTTGGCTGGGAACGCGGGGTCGGCGTAGCCGATGCAGATGCCGCACAGCACGGCGAGCTCGTCGGGGATATCGAGCTGCTGGCGCACCACGTCGGGGTAGAGGGCGGTGGAGACCTGCACACAGCTGTCGAGGCCGCGTTCGGTCAATGCCAGCAGCAGCGTCTGCAGGAACATCCCCACGCCGATGGCGTCGGGCAGGCCGAGGTCGCGGTGCATACAGACAATGCCGGCTACCGGGGCGTTGAAGAAGTCCCAGTTGCGTAGCTGCGCGGTCCAGCGGCCGGCGTCGTCATCGCGGGCGACGCCCATCGCGCCGTACAGCAAGGCGCCCAACTCGCGCCGCAGGTGGCTGTGCGACTCAGGCAGTCCCAGTGTTGGGGGCGGCGTGGTGCGCACCTGCCGGGCCAGTGCTGCGCCGAGGCGGTCGCGGCGCGCGCCCGTCGCCAGAAACAGTCGCCAGGGCTGCACATTGGAGTTCGAGGGGGCCCGCATGGCCAGGGTCAGCGCCTCCTGCAACATCTCCTGCGGTACGGGCTTGTCCGGCAGGAACATTCGTGAGGAGTGCCGGCGACGCACCACGTCGTCGAAGTCCATGATTCTCCTTTCAGACGGCGGTGCCGCCACCGTCGACGTGCAGGGTGGTTCCGGTGATGAAACTGGCGCGCGGGGAGGCCAGAAAGTAGATCGCCTCAGCGATCTCGCTGGGGTCTGCGGTCCGACCCAGCGGTAGTGCGCGGCCGAGTTCCTCGTTGGTTTCGCCCCATTCGGCCGCGACACCTGGGGTGGCGGTCGGGCCGGGGGCGACGTTGTTGACCCGGATGTTGTGCGGACCGAACTCGACCGCCCATGTCCGGGTCAACTGTTCCACCGCTGCTTTCGACGCGCTGTACACCGAGGCGCCGGGAACACCTTTGGACGCCACCATGGAGGTCACGTTGACGATGGCGCCGCCGCCGCGTTGGATCATGGCGGGCACCGTCGCGGCCACCAGGAAGTACAGTCCGCGCACATTGGTGGCAAAGGTGCGCCCGAAGCCGTTCTCGTCTTGGTCGACGGTCAGGCCAGCCGGGAAGTGAGCGGCGTTGTTGACCAGGATGTCGAGTTCGAGACCCCGGGACAGCCGCTCCACGCCGGATGAGTCGGCCATGTCGACGGCGACGAAGTGCGTCGTCGGCCCGAGTTTTTCCTGCGCTTGTTGTCCGCGTCGCTGGTTGCGGCCGGTGATGATCACGGAGGCACCGGCTTCCACCAGCCGGTGGGCAGCCGAGAAGCCGATGCCGGCGGTGCCACCGGTCACCAGTGCGGTACGCCCGGCGAGCTCGTTCATCGGTCCAGCCACTCCGAGAGCCGGGTAGTGCCCAACTCCGCGCCGTCGCCGGTCACCAAGCTGTCTTTCTGTACCGGGACACCGAAGTAGGTGGCCTGCGGGTCGACGACGACGGGCAGATCTTTTCCCTCTGCGGCGAAGACGGCGCGGGCCAGGTCGGCGAACGACATCTTCTCCGGCCCGCCGAAATCGAGAACATCGTTGCGCGGCACTTCGGTGGCGACCCGCGCGACGACGCCTGCGACCTCGGCTGCCGCGACGGGCTGGATCAAGGCATCCGGTGCATGGACTTCACCGTCGACCACCAGTGACCCGGCGATGCCCTGGGTGAATTCGTGGAACTGGGTGGCCCGCACGACGGTGTAGGGCACGCCGGAGTTGGCCACCAGTTCTTCCTGGAGGTGCTTGCCACGCAGGTAGCCGTCGGCGTCGATGCTGTCGACCCCGACGATGGACAGGACCACGTAGTGCTGTATTTGGGCCTTTTTGGCCTCGGCCAGCAGGGTGGTGGCCGCGGCGGTGAAGAACTCCAGTGCCGGGCCGGGTTCCAGGGTGGGGGAGTTGAGGACGTCGACAACGGCGTCGGCGCCCTGGAAGGCTGCCGCCACGCCGTCGCCGCTGACGGCATCCACTCCGGAGGAGCGGGCGGCCGCATTGACGTCATGGCCTGCGGCGGTGAGCAATTCGACGACTTTCGCGCCGATCTGACCCGTCGCACCTACCACGGTGATTTTCATTTCTGCCCCTTCTGGAATCGGCGGTCTTTGCGTTGTTCGAGTTCTGCGTCGTCGACGAGGACGAACATGTCGACTCCCGGTTGGCAGAGCATGGTCACCAGGAACCGCAGCGGGATGTCGTCGCGGTTGTTGCCGTCGGAGTAGTGGATGACGTCACCGCCGGGCTCCCAGAACGCTTCACCGGCTTTGATCACCCGCGGTGCCTCACCTTCCAGCTCGAAAAGCATCTCGCCGTCGAGGACGTATCCGAAGCACGGCCCGCCGGGATGACGGTGCGGCGGTGCGCCCATGTCGCCGGGGCCCCATTCGATGATCGCGGTCATCGCGTCCGCGCCCTGCGGGAGATGCGGCGGCTTCACCGACTGGATGACGGTCATGGCCGCCATCAGCTTGTCCATCACATCAGACATTGGTTGTCCCCTTCCTCAGATTCTTCTGCCGCTTACCACCTTTGGGCCAGTAGTAGCTGCCCGGTTTTCGGGCCTCCTTGGCCAGGAACGACACCGTGCCTCTGCACACCGACTCCTTGATGGTGGCCGCGACGCGACCGCCGAGATGCATCGGCAGGGCCTTGTCGTTGAAGTGCGACATCTGAATGGTGCCGGCGTGGCGGCCCAGGCTGATGCACTGACCGACCGAGGCCGGATTGAGGTCGTTGGGCTGCGTGCCGTCGAGGCGCGCCAGAAGGGTGTCGGCGGCATGGGAGGCGATCGGCATAGCGAGCTGGCAGCTCATCCGTAACGGCATCCCGGAGGGGGAGACCGCATCGCCAGCGCCGATGATGGCGGGATCGTCAAGACTGGTGAGGGTCTCGTCGGTGAGTAGCCGACCGAGCCGGTCGGTGCGCAGACCGCTGTCGGCGGCTAGTGGGGGGACACCGAAGCCGGCGGTCCACACGGTGGCCGCGCTCGGAATCACTCCGCCGTCGCGCAACGTGATTCGGTCTTCGTCGATGCGGGTGACGGTGGCGTTGTCGAGCACGGTGACGCCCAGCTTCGCCAGGCGCTTGGCCACCGACTTGCGGCCACCCTTGGCCAGAGACGGGCCAAGAACACCGGTCACGAGGGTGACGGTGCGGCCGGCTTCAGCGAACTCGGAGGCGGCCTCGATACCGGTCAGTCCGCCGCCGACCACCACGATCGGCGCCTGCAGCGGCACGTCGGCCAATCGGGCGGTGAGGCGTTGTGCTGCTTCCCATTCCCCCAGTGGGTAAGCGAACTCGGCGGCACCTGGCACCGACGGCGGCACCGGTGCGGTACTGCCGACGGCGTAGATCAGGTAGTCGTAGTCGAGGACACTGCCGGATTCCAGGTGAAGTTTCCTGGCGCTGGCGTCGATGTGTTCGGCGCTGTCCACGACCAGTTTCACCGAGTCGGCGAGCACCGCCGAGTAGTCCTCGATGGCGTCGTCGTTGCCGGCCACCAACTGGTGCAGGCGGATCCGTTCGACGAAATGCGGCCGCGGATTCACCAGGGTGATGTCGATGTCGGTGCGCTGGCGCAGGCGGTTAGCTGCCAGGACGCCGGCGTATCCGCCGCCGATGACCACGACGCGGGTGGTGGTGCTCATTCCGTCTTCTCGTGGTTCACGACGCCGCGTCCCGGCCGTCGTTGAGGATGCAGTCCCATGCCGTCGCCATTTGCGCACCGGTGGATCTTTCGCCCGAGAATCACAACGTCTGCCATGCCTCGACGATGACATCCGGGGAGCGGTCAGGGACCACGGAGAATCCGTAGTCTTCTGGTCGGTACTGCCAAGGTCGCGACGCCGAAATACCGAGGAGCCACCCGTTGACGGCGCCGGCCAGCATCGACTGGATGAACCTGACCGACGTGGACAGTTGGGTCCCGAGGGTCGGACCGAACACGCCGACCGGCACCAACGTGGTCAGCTCCAGCTCACCGCCCTCGGTATCGAGGAAATTCCACGCGGCGCGCTCGGCAAGGACCTTGGATCGGATGTAGGCGGTGTTGTCGTCGTCTGGGTCGGTCCAGTCCTCCTCTGTCCAGTGCACGACCGCTTTGGCGGAGTACCCCACGGCCGCGAACGACGACGTCATGACCGTCGTCGGCAGCCCGCATCACGCGCGCTGCGCAGCACACGCAGGTTCCCTCACGCGCGGGCGCTGAGAGCAGCGCCGTCTCGACTCGGTCGGCGACCACAGACAGCAATGCCAAAGCCAAAACGGAATTGGGTTGGTCACCGCGTGCGGTCGAAGAGACCATTCTCGACACGGCACGGTCACTGATCGCCAAGAACCTGGTGTGAATCTTGTTAGCGGCGATAACGTCGTCAAGACGCCTATGTGTCTTTATGTTTGACGATGTGTGAGCTCGCGGTCGTCGTGCCGGGAGTGTCGTGTGTGGTCCTCGGCGACACGTTCATTACAGGCGGCGATGATCTGCGAATGGTTAGCCGCTCGTGTTGGAAAGCGCTCACAGCTGAAACATGCCGGTAAGCTTCGGCGGGGCACGTCTTCATCGGCGTGTCGAAGGGTCACGCCGAGACCATGCTACCGCCGCGTCCGGTCACAGTCCCGTCGAAGAGAACCGAGAAGCATTGTCACGCAGCGCTGCACGCTCGGGGACGGGGGCGATGTCAACGCTCGAAGAGTCGATCGAGCGTTTCACGTTCCTGCTCGCGCCATCGACGGACCTCGGACGCGACCTCATCGACATCCTCGGGTGCGAGGTGCTCGGCACCGTCAAGCGTGATCCGGCAGATGTCCATCGGGCCGCCGACTGTCGGCGACGTTTCATCGAGTGCGTGGAGAACGCGCAGTGCCGCCAGCACGCCATAGGCCACCGGGCGTTCGTTCATCCGGAAGTTCGATAGCAGGGCTCGCGCCTGCTGAGCCATCGGCGCTCCACTGCCGATGGCTTGGAAGCCAATGTCTTCGTAGTGGCCGATGAGCCCGTGAGGATCAATGTCGACGATGAACGGTTGGCCGTCCGAGTAGCCGGCGGCGAGCACATAGGTGGCCGGTGTCGCCCCACTGGTCTTCTGCCCGGGCACTTCCTCGATGAAGTTCTCGTAGTGATGCTGCAGGACCGGCACCACCCGGCCTTGTAGCGCCCGCCCGACATCGCCCGCTTCGACGATCGTTTCGGGCTGGGCGTCGAACATCTGCTCCAGGTCGTACAGCACCGCGCGGGAACCGCTCCCGGCCCAGGCGGCGTGCTTGCCCAGGGCGTGCAGTTTCTGGGCGGGGTAGGTGAGCCCGCGATCGGGCTCGGTGATCTGGGAATCGGCGGCCAGCACCAAGCCGTCCGCGCAGCGCAGGGCAAGTACAACGGTCATCTCACCTGACTACCCGAAAAAGTGAGTGGGATGTCACATCGTGGAGGGCGAGCCGTCGCGGGTGGGCTTCTACTGAGCTGGTCTGCTGGAGGCCACTCGGCGGCCATTGCCGAGTCCATCTCGCGGTGGACGCAGCCACAGGACTGACACTCAGATCGTCTACCTCGGTGTGTCGCGTGGCGAACAGTCAATGAAGAACGGCCCACCGGCTCTGGAACTCGCCGTGGGTGAAGGGGGGCGCCATCTGGGCATCAAACGCTCCTGATCATCCGGCGGCCGACAGCGATACGTGGCTCAGGGGATCGACTGCGCGTGCTGTGTCCCGTTGTCTTCTCAACTGACGTCGCGGTAGTACCGCTGGGCCCGACCTCACAGGCTCGCCATCCGCTACGACTGGTGCCGACCTGGCGTTCCATGGTGTTCCTCGGCCCGAGAGGTCTAAACGGCCCAGCCAGATTGCACCTGGTGGCCCGGTTCATTGGCGCCGGGGCAGTGCGAATGTTGAGTTCCAGCACGCTGCCCAGCGTCATCTGTGGAACGGAGGTACCGCGTGACCCATCCGTCGGGTATTTCGCTGTTCGAGCGGTTCTTTCGGACGGTAGCCAGCATCGACATCGACAAGAACGACGTTCGTCGTTTCCAAGGTTTCGTCGATGAGTTGATCGATGACATTGCCATCAGCGGCCGCAATGCGGCGAAGATGAACGGCCGAGACGTCATTGCAGCGCAGGACCTTCCGATAACGAAGGGCCTCCAAGAGCGAATGCGTGAATTCGACAAGCTCGAGGAAGCCGAAGAGATTCGTGCGCTGCTCCGCGGGGCGGTACGGCAACCACCTGGAGACATCGCTTTCGCCGAAGACGCCGAGCAGCTGCTACCGGAAGTGTTCGGCGGGCTGGCAGTCGCGCTCGCCCGTTCCTTTGGCCTCCTGGACGCGACGGTGTCGAATCCGTCGAGCGAACATTGGGATCGGGCGTTCACCATGTTCCGACTGATCTTCTGACGCTGTCGGCGCACGTACCGGCACGCCGATGCACCCGGGTCGGTATGTCACGGCGATGCGGGGCACCTTAGCGTCGAAAGATGCGTCTCCGCGCCAGAACCGAACGGGCAGCGTGACAGTGCAGGGGCGGGTATCACGGGCCGGCGACAGCGGCTTGGAGTCCCGCTTCACATGACAGGTCGGTTTACGACAGGTGAATTCGGCTCCGCGGATGGAGGTGCGGCGGCCGCGAATTCCCCAAGATTGCAACACCTGACATCGAAAGGAAACGACATGCAATACGACGAGTTCATCACCCGGGTGGCGATGAATGCAGACCTTCCCCAGGAACAAGCGGCCACACTGACTCGCGCCACGTTGGCCACGCTCGCGGATCGCATCAGCGGCGGCGAGGCGAAAGACCTTGCAGCCCAGTTGCCCGCGCCTTTGCAATCGGCCTTGGTCAGTACCCAGGAGAACGCCCAGGCGTTCAGTTTCGAGGAGTTCGTTGCGCGAACCGCCGGTGCTGCCAGCACTGACACTGACGTGGCCGAACGGGCTGTCGACGCGGTATTCGTCACGCTGCGCGACGCCGTCACACCTGGCGAGTTCGACGATGTGCTCAGCCAGCTACCGGCAGACTTCCACCGGCTGGGCACCTCGCAAGCGCGGTGAATCAGTTACCCCATCGGGGTCCCAGTCCGGGAGGTTATCGAGCTTCCGGCTCGTCGTTGAGCGCAATTGGCGTGCAGGCCACGTAGATCTTCTTGGCGTCGCAGGGGTCCGTCTTCTCCACGACGGTCACCAGATACCTGTCACCGGATCGGCGTTCTTCCAAAGCGGTTGCAGCCTCGAGCACCTCATCAGCCGAGGTGTGCAATTCGGAGGCCAGCGAGTCGACCGCGAGCGGTTGCCCCGGCGGCTGGGATCGCAGATGCGCGACCAGGCGATCTGACAGATTCACATCGCCGACGATACCGGCGATCATCGATGAGCGCCGGTCGCAACGGAGGCAGCCGCTGCGCTCACAGGGGCTTGGATGTCAATCTTTCTGCGCGCCTTTGTATTCTGACCGCAATCTTGTGGCGCTCCTTCGGGTCGTCGACAACCTGCGCGAACTGCTGGAGCGTCGAATTCATCACCATCACGATTGATCTTCGAGGCCGGCTGCGGGGGCGGAGGAATCTGCGTAGTGCCCGCTGGGCTCCAAGACCGCGGCCGTCGCGGGATCGATCGCGGCGACGATGCGGCGAGCCGCATGACCCAGGCCAGCTAGTTCTGCATCGGAGAGTACGTCGACAACCAGACGACGAGCTTCGCCGACGTGGCCGGGGGCGCTCTGTTCGAGCTTCGCCATGCCGGCGTCGGTCAGTTCGACCTCGGTGCGGCGGCCGGCCCCCCGCCGGGAATGACGCTGTAACCATCCGGCGGTTTCAAGACGAGACACCGCGTGGGACAAACGCGACAACGACCCATGCGAATACAGGGCCAACTCGCTCATCGCCCGCCTGCGCTCTGGCGCCTCGGAGAGCTCGACCAACACGTGATACTCGAACAAGTTGAGCCCCGCGTCTCGGCTCAGCTGTGCGTCCAGCCGGGCGGGCAACATCACGACCAGACCCATCAGGGAAGCCCAGTCGCGAAGCTGTTCGGTAGTCAACCACTGGCCCAGGGGCTGCTGGCCGTTCTCCATTTTCTCACCATACCCTCGATTGAAGATTCAAATCACCACCTCCTTTTCTATGTTGAATGTTCAACATAGATCGGTGTAGCGTCGTTTCATATCGACCGACGAGAACGGCGGCCGAACCACCATCAAGGAGATCAAGGGATGAGACTGTTCCGCCTCGACGCCAGCATTCGCGTGGAAGGTTCCCACAGCCGCGAGCTCGCCGACGCGGTGGAACAGGAATGGCTCTCTGCCAACCCCGACGCCAGCGTCATCCGCCGCAGCGTCGGCACCGAACCGATTCCGTCCACCGCGTGGGGCGCAGCAGCATCAGCCGGCTACACCCCGAAAGCTGACCAAACCCCCGACCAGCGCGAGGCTGTCCGCCTGGCATCGGAGCTCGCCGACGAGCTCCTCGCCGCCGACGCTTTCGTGTTCGCTGTCCCGCTCTACAACTACGGGGTCTCCCAACACTTCAAGTCGTGGGTCGACATGATCATCACCGATCCGCGATTCAATCCGGCTCAACCGCCCGCCATCGCGGGCAAGCCCGCAGTCTTGGTCACCGTTCACGGCGGTTACTACGCCGAGGGCACCCCGCGGCACGGCTGGGACCACGCCACGCCGTGGATGCAACGCATCCTCGCTGACGTCTGGAGCCTCGACCTCAACACCGTGGTATCCGAATTCAGCTTGGTTGGCGTCAACCCTGCACTCGACGAGTTCAAAGATCTCGCTGCCACCTTGCGCTCCGACGCTCAGAACCGGGCACGTGAACTCGGACGCATCCTGACACCCCCGTCCGCCAGCCGGTGACGTAGGTCGGGCCTCAGACTGCGACATCGCGACGGGTGAGTTCAATGGGCCGAGTCCTTTGATCTCACCGTCGGATGCAGCTGCGACGAGGACGTCCCCCGCGCGAGACGCCGAACCGTGGCCGATTGGGTTCGACAGTATTCACGCGCGTATCCCGGATGCGTCCAGGCACTCGATGCCAGTTCGGGATTCCCGTTGCTCTTCCGATCGAGCAGTCGTCGCCGGTGCGATCTCGAGAGTCTGTGGTTGGGCGGCGTGTGTCGGGTGATGCTCAGCGAGGCGGTGGCACTAGGACGTCGGTCGCCAGCGGGTGCCGCGGGAACCAAGTCGGGAGCAACATCCGGGGCTGATCCCCATTCCGGGTGGGTCAGCTGCGCGGGCACGTGGACGGCCGTCACCTGCCCTGCAGCAGAGGAGCGTTTGCCGACGACTGCATCCTGCGCAGGTGAGATTGGGGCACGCGCCAGATCGAAGATTCGCCCCGCATCCGAAGCCACTAGGTGGCCGGAAGGGTCGGCTGCAGGACGGCGTCGGCGACCGCTTCGGTGCGGAGGTGCTCGAAGGCCTCGTAGTCCGGGTCATTGACCATGTCGACGAAGCTCTGCCGGCTCGGGTAGCTGACCAACGCCACCATGTCCCAGTCGCTGCCGGCCGGCGCGGCCAGCGGCGGGTGTCCAGTGCCGAGATAGACGATGGAAACCCCGTACCGCTCGTTGAGTCCGGAGGTGCCGAAACGCTCGATGTACTCCATGTATCGCGCAGCGCCGCCGGGCACAAACCGCAACAGATTCAGCATCACCACCGGACCATCAGGATCGGCGGCCACGAAGCGCTCGAGGTCGGATGGGTCGAGGACAGACATGCAAAACTCCTTCGCGCCGTTAACTTGCTATACAACACGCAACTTACAGTAGGGTGCTGACAAGCCAGTGAAGGAGAATGGCCGCATGACAGCTCAGCGCACGGGGCGGCGTACTCAAGCCGAGCGGCGCGCCGAGACGAGACAGCGAGTGCTCGACGCCGCGACCGCATTGGTCGCAGCGCACGGTTCACGCGCAGTAACGGTCGCCGCCGTCGGCGAAGCCGCCGGTTACAGTCGCGGCATCGTCAACCATCACTTCGGTAGCAGGGGGCGATTGCTGGAGGAACTCATCAGGTACACCCAGCGGATCGACGTGCCGACAGAATCAGCAGACGGGTTGGGCCGCCTGACCCAGTTCATCGAGGCGTACCTGACGGGAATGCACGAGCGGTCGCCACGCTCCGAGGCTTTCCTGAAGCTGTGGACCGAGTCGACCGGGTCGGAGCCATCGCTGGCACCGTTGTTCGCCGAGCGCGACGCGTGGTTTCGCGAACTCCTTGAGCGACTCATCACCGAGGGGATGGCCGACAAGTCGATCCGCCGCGAGATCGACCCCACGATTGCCGCCGTGGCGATCATCGGTTTGTTGCGGGGGACCGCCATGATGGCGTTCTCGACTGCCCGCGACGTTGCAGTCGACAAGCTCGCTGCGGAGGTTGCCACTGGTGTCGGGCGTAGTTTGGCGGCGTAGCCGCGAGACTGTCACCGCAGCAGGAGTTCGGGGTGAATGGGTAGATCGCGGACACGGATGCCGGTGGCGTTGTATACGGCGTTGGCTATCGCGGCGGCCGAACCGACCGTGCCGAGTTCGCCGACGCCGCGCGCTCCGACATCGCTGAAGTCGGGATCGTCGCCGTCGAGACAGACGGCGTCGATGAAGGGCACATCGGCGTTGACGGGAACGACGTAATCGGCCAGATTGCTCGCCGCCGGGCGGCCGGAGGGGTCGACGGGGTTGGCTTCCAGCAGCGCATGTCCGATACCGAAGATCACGCCGCCGACCACCTGACTGCGCGCGGCTTTGGCGTTGATCACTCGTCCGATGTCGACGACGGTGGTGAACCTGGAGACGCGCGTTTCACCGGTGAACGAGTTGACGCGCACTTCGCAGAAGTGGGCCCCGAAGCCGTGTGCGGCAAAAGAGGGGTTCAGGCTGGCCTCGTCGCTATGGGTGGCGGCGATGTCGGGCCTTCCGATCTCGCGCAGCAGTTCGGCGAAACTGAGGGAACCGTGGGGTGTTCGGAGCCCACCGGAGTCGTAGGACACCGGGTTCTCCGAGCCGGCCAGCGGTGAGCGGGGATCGGTGGAGGCGGCATCGATGAGACTTTCGATGGCTGCGCGGGCGGCGGCCCGAGCGGTGGGGGCCATGCTGCTGGTGGCGCGGGAGCCGACGGCGCCGGCGCCAGCGGGGAAATTGGTGTCTCCCACCTCGGCGACAACACGATCCATCGGTAAGCCGACGGCGTCGGCGACGACGATCGCCAGTGCGGTCGCTGCGCCCGTGCCGATGTCCATGACACCCGTGGAGGCCAGCACCGTGCCATCGTCGCGAAAGCGGACCTCGACAGCATTTGCGGATCGACCGGCGGCCGGGTAGATCGCGGTCGCCATGCCCATCCCGACGAGCCACTGACCTTCGCGGCGGGTCCCTGGCGCGGCCCGGCCCGACCATCCGAATCGGTTGGCCCCGAGGCGATAACACTCGTCGAGTCGTTTACTGGTCCAGCGACGATCTGTGCCCGGCAGCGTGGTCGCGTAGTTGCGCAGCCGCAACTCGACCGGGTCCACACCGGTCACGACCGCTAGTTCATCCATGGCCGTCTCGATGGCGAAAGCGCCAGGTGCCTCGTTGGGTGCACGCATTGCCCAGGTGGGGGCAGTGTCTAGGGTGACATGACGTTGATCGACATGCAGGTTCGGGGTGCGGTACAGCGCCGCGGTGGTCTCGGCGGCAGCGCGCAACGGCCACCCACCCACAGCCGGGGCCTCGGCGTCGGATTCGTGACTGACGGCAGTGAGCGTACCGTCGGCGTGGGCGCCCAACCGCACTCGTTGGCGTATCGCGGAACGGTGACCGACAACGCTGAACACCTGGCTGCGATTGAGGATCAGTTTGACCGGGCGGTTCAGCTCACGGGCGGCTGCGGCGCCCAGCATGACGTCCGACCAGGGGAGCACCCGGCTGCCGAACCCGCCACCGACATAGGTGGAGATGATGCGCACTTGCTCGGGTGCCAGCCCGAGCGCACCGGTGATGCCGACGACAGCCCGGCCGGGAAACTGTGTGCCGGTGTAGAGGGTGAGCTGATTCTTTCGCCAGATTGCCACGGAGGCATGGGGTTCCATAGCTGCGGCGTGCTGAGCCTGTTGCGTGACGGTGGTGTCGACGGTGATCTCGCTGTCGCGGAGCGCGTCGTCGATCGAGGCTACTCCAGGCGCCAGAAGGGTCTTGTTGCCCGAGTCTGGCACGGCGATGCTGACCCCGGGCCCGGCATCGGCAAGGGATGTCCGTGGAGTGCGGGACTGGTAGTCGGTGGTGATCATCGCTGCGGCGTCTCGGGCATGCTCGAAGCTGTCGGCTACCACCACACCGATTGCTTGGCCGTGAAACCGCACCTCGCGGTCTTGTAGCGGACGGTACTTCTCGCCGAGCGCATCTTGGGCAACGGGCTGCAGCCGCAGCGGCGCGAAAGGGGTGTACACCGCAAGAACGCCCGGTGCGCGCCTAGCCGCGTCGGTGTCCATCGCCGTGATGGTGCCCAGTCCAATGGTGGCGGACACCAGTACGGCGTGGACCAGATCCGGTTCGTGGTAGTCAGCCGAGTAGCGAGCCGCGCCGGTTGTCTTGGGGCGGCCGTCGATGCGAGAGATGTAGCCGCCCAGAGGCGAGGGGTTCATCGGAGCTCCAAGACGTCATTGAGGGCACGGGCGATGGCGCGGCGCAGCAGGTGGGGCTTGAACCCGTTGTGGCTCAGCGGTCGGGCATCGGCGGCCGCTGCTGCGGCGGCAGCGTCGATGGTGACCGGGGTTGCGGGCCGGTTCGTCAGCAGGTCCTCCACTTCGGGTAACCGCCACGGCACCGTGGCCACACCACCCGCGACCAAGCGTGCCCTGGTGATGACATTGCCGCGCAGTGTGATTGCGGCTGCCACCGAGGTGAGCGCGAATTCGTAGGATTGGCGGTCACGAACCTTGAGGTAGCCCGTTCGGGTACCTGCAGGGAGCGCAGGTGCGGTGATGGCGGTGATCAACTCTCCGGCGTTCAACTCGTTTTCCACCTCTGGAGTTGTGCCGGGTCTCCGGTAGAACTGCTCCAGGGCCACACTGCGCTCGCCGTCGGAACTCCGCAATTCGACCGAAGCCTCAGCGGCCACCAGCGCGACGGCGACATCGCTGGCGTGGGTGGCCACGCAGGCGTCGCTGGTGCCCAACACCGCATGGGCGCGGTTGTAGCCCTGGATGGCCGGGCAGCCGGTGCCCGGGTCGCGCTTGTTGCACGGCATCGACGGGTCGCGAAAGTAGCTGCATCGCGTGCGCTGCAGCAGGTTGCCGCCCATGCTGGCCATGTTGCGTAGTTGGGGGGACGCGCTCAGTTCCAGCGCCTGGCTGATCAGCGGGTACTTCTGCCTGAGGGCCGGGTGATCGGCGACATCGGACATGCGTTCCAGTGCGCCGATGCGTAATCCGCTGTTGTCGACGGTGATGCCGGTCAGCGGCAAACCGTTGATGTCGACGACCCGTGCGGGAGTGAGGACTTCCAACTTCATCAGATCGACCAAGGTGGTGCCGCCGGCGAGGAACACGCTCTCCGAGCCGGTGTGTGCGGTTGCCGCAATCACCGAGTCGGCGGTCGTATAGGCGTAAGGACGCATGTCAGGCCATCCGATCACGCGCGGTCTTGACCGCCTCGACGATGAAAGGGTAGGCGCTGCAACGGCAGATGTTGCCCGACATGTTTTCGCGGATCTGTTCGTCGGTGCGACTCTGTCCGCTCTCGATGACGGAGACAGCGGACATGATCTGGCCAGGTGTGCAGAAGCCACATTGCAGTGCATCGTTGTCGATGAACGCTTGTTGCACCGGATGCAGCTCGTCTCCGGTGGCGAGACCCTCGATTGTGGTGACTTCGCGTCGATGCACGGAGGGCGCGAGGGTCAGACATGACAGCACACGCCGGCCGTCTACATGGACGGTGCAGGCACCGCACTGACCGTGGTCACATCCCTTCTTGGTCCCGGTCAGCCCGATTTGCTCGCGCAGCGCATCCACGAGTGTGGTTCGAGGGTCGAGATCGATTGCATGCTCGGTGCCGTTGATGCGCAACATGACCGGGATGACTTCGGCAGCGCCGTCTGGGCCGGCCTGTCCGCTGTCCAAGTGTGAAACCACGGCGGCGGCACCGGCTGAAACAGCGACGGCTGCGCCGGTCCATCCAATGAAATGTCGCCGCGAAACCCCGAAAGGGCCAACGGATTGCCGTGCTGCGGGTTCAGATTCTGCGGGCTTGTCAATCGAGTTGTCTCGCAATGCTTTCCGTCCTCACCAGTGACTTACAAAGAAGCTTTCACGGTTCCAGATTCATCGGTCTTCGTTCAGGGAGGGACTATCCTCGGATAGTCGATCCTGCGATCCGGCCTTGGCGCGCGGCGCCGCCCAGATCATCGGCCACGCTCCGAGCGCCTCATGCCCGACGGCGGCACGGTGGAAGAAGTCCAGACACATGTCGTGAACAACCGCACGTTGAGAAAAGCAATAGAAGGCAAGCTGATTCACCCCGTTCTGACCGTGGTCGCTGTCTGAACGGTATGCGGAATCGAGTGTGGCTCGGCAAAGCGCATATCAAACTCATATCTACCCGACGCCGATAGCCCTGGCTCATCCGCGGGCCGTAGCGGCGACCGGGGGAGGAGCGGTGTGAGGTGAAAGGCGAATACCGAGCTCATCGCGGCAAGCGAAGATGGGGCTGCGGTTGGTCGGCCTGACCATTTCGAGACACGCCGGAAAAGTCGGACGAGCGCGGGCCGCCATCGCTAGTCTGGTCGGAATGAGTTTGCAACCGGTGCCGCGACCTCCTGATCTCGACGATGTTCGTGACTCGTACGACCGGGTGGCCGACAGCTATGTCGACATGGTGAGGACAACCGGTATCGGAGACATCCGCACCCACCCGTGGCTCAAGGCAGCCATGGATGTATTCGCAGGTGCCGTCGCACCGGTAGGACCTGTCCTCGACGTCGGCTGCGGACCAGGAACGGTGACGGCTTACCTTGCCGAGCGCGACATCGAAGTTTCAGGAATCGACCTCTCACCGCGCATGATCGAGCACGCACGACGCCTACATCCCACGTGCAGGTTCGCTGTCGGCTCGGCCACGGACCTCGAGCTGCCCAGGCAGTCCCTGGGCGGGATCCTGGGTTGGTGGTCGTTGTTCAACCTGCCGCGCAACGTACTGCCTGCAGTTGTGGACTCTTTTGCCGCTGCGCTCCGCCCCGGCGGTCAGTTGATGATCGCCACCCATGTCGGTGACGACGATGTCGAACGCACCGAGGCCTACAACGGGGTGCCGGTGCGATGGACGACCTATCAATGGCAGCCAGAACAACTCGTCGACCTGGTGCAGCATTCGGGCCTGCGACCCGTGGCCGACCTGCGCCTGCCTGGCGATCATACCAGCGGTCCCACCACTGTCGTTGTCGCACAACGAGACCCATAGCTGGATCGCCGGTTCCGACGAGACACGGTCAGACGATGGGGCCATCGTGGGCCCCGGGGAGGGCGCTTATCGTGCAGGCAGCCCTCAATCAACTGCGAGAGCGGTGTTCGTCGCAGCAGCCATGGAATCCGGCAACCTCCGCCCGGCTAGCCGCAGAACTCATCAGCGGTCGGCCGATGCGGAAAGATGCAGGGGCGGCTCAGAACTGACTGACGCCCCCGTCGGTGTAGATTTGCGAGCCGGTCATGAACGAGCCTCCTTCGGAGGCTAGGAAGGTGACCACGCTGCTGATTTCTTCCGGGCGTGCGCGGCGCTTCATGGGGTTACCGTCGGACTTATCACGAACGCCTCGGTGGATTGCTGTCGCGACCCAGCACCTACGGCGTCCTCGAGACGTATCGCGACTGCTGGCCAGTTGCCGCCGCGGGATTGAATTGCCATCGCAAAAGCGCTTGCTGCCACTCAGGAGGCGTGAGCATCGGACTCGGCTGCGCTCGCCAGATACGCGGTCACGATCGGGCACGGTCTCGCGGTGGACGCCGCCGCGGGAGTCCCGCAAGCCAGGCTCGATGCAGCAGTCGATGTGGCTCTGTCCGGCCTCGCGGTGTTGTTCCGTTCAGGGTGGACAGCCAACGAAGCTATGAACGCTCTGTGGCGCTCGATGGCCGGGCCCGCACTGTCAGCGAGCCCAACGATCAGAGGTTCCTTCCTATGACGGTGGAATATCGTCACAGTGACGAATTTGTGGATGACACCCACACGGTTTTCGTGTGGAGCCCGACATTTTTGGCACCGTCCTTTATATCTGGCACTCACAGGGGCGCGTCATGGTGTTCCCAGCCGAGTGAGACGGCAGTACTTGGCGGAAGCTAGCCAAGTAGGCGTGCGCGGTGAATAACCCAACGAGACATCACCATTCGTCACCGTGACGATTCGCTGCCAGTGTGAACGGCTCAAGAGAGGGGTGCCGCGGACGCGAACCGGCGAGCCTGTGCCGACCGGCATCTGCATGTCATCGCCGCTCATCGCATGACGACAAATCATGCACCATGTGATCGAAGCGGCATGGCGCATGGCGGAGGCATGGGCCAGCAAAACGAGGAGCCGGGATCTCTTGAGGATGGCTCTCGGCCAGTACCTGCGCGGATCGGACAGTGTCCGATCCGGAACTTGTTGAGAGGGGAGAATGCGCTTACCTGGGCACTCTCAAATAGTTCTGGACGGAATCGTGGCCGTCTGTCCAGAACCAACCGAGAGTGTCGGACGGAATCCAGAACGACACGATAGTGCCGGACAAAAGGATAGTTTCAATGGATCAGAATTCTGCCTCGGTTCGAACCGACATGTACGCGGCTCTGCCCAGGGCGATGGAACTGGCGACCGAATACCTGGCGGGTCTCCCACACCGGCCGGTCGATGCCAGTACCAGCTACGACGAAGTAGTCGATGCCCTGAGCCGGCCGTTGCCCGACCAAGGCACGAATGCGGTCGCGGTAGTCGAGCAGTTAGCCGCCACTCTAGGCCCGGCAACTATTGCGTGCGCCGGCCCCCGCTACTTCGGCCTCGTCGTCGGGGGAACGCTACCCGCGGCGTTGGCTGCCGACTGGCTGGTATCGACCTGGGATCAGACGGCGTACAGCCGGATGTCGTCGCCGGCGGGTGCTGCGATCGATGCCGCCGCCGAGCGCTGGGTTCTTGACGCTCTCGGGCTGCCCACGGACGCATCCGTGGGTTTCGTGACCGGAGCCACGGCGGGAAACGTCGTTGGGTTGCTTTCCGCACGGCACGTGCTGTTAGCGCGGCGAGGTTGGGACGTCGAGGCCGATGGGCTCGCGCAGGCACCCCGTGTTCGCGTGCTGGTGGGCGACGAGGTCCATCCCTCGGTACTGCAGGCGTTGCAGATGATCGGTTTGGGAGCGCGCCGCGTCGAGCGCGTTGCAGTCGACGCACAAGGAGCCATGAGAGCGGACGCGCTCGCCGACGCGCTCGCCGCTGACTCCGACCCCGCCATCGTGTGCGCACAAGTCGGCAACGTGAACTCCGGAGCGTGTGATCCGATGTCAGAGATCGTCGCGGCAACCCACGAGCACGGCGGATGGGTTCACGTTGACGGCGCGTTCGGACTATGGGCTTGCGCATCGCCGCGACTGTCGGCACTGGTTCAAGGTGTCGAGCTGGCCGATTCATGGTCGACCGACGCGCACAAGTGGCTCAACGTTCCCTACGACTGCGGCCTGGCCATCGTTGCCGATCCCCAAGCTGCCCGCTCGGCACTGGGCGCCAACACCAGTTATCTGCCCACTAGTAGCGAGCGCGAACCCGGTGTCCTGGTGCCCGAGATGTCCCGGCGTGCACGGGCGTTACCCGTCTACGCAGCGCTCGCCTCGCTAGGCAGGGAGGGGCTGCGGCAACTGATCGAACGCTGCTGCGACCATGCCGACCGTCTGGCCCAGATGATCCAGGGCACCTACGGCTTTGTGGTGTGCAACGACGTCGTGCTCAACCAGGTCCTGATCCGTGCTGACGACAGCGACGAGCGCACGTGGCTTGTAGCAGAACTCGTGCGACGCAGCGGAGAGGCGTGGGTCGCGGGAACCGAATGGCACGGTCGAGCGGCGATACGCGTGTCCTTCTCCAACTGGACCACAGCGGAAAACGACGTCGACCGCCTCGCTGAAGCGCTGCGGCAATCGCTGGCGGCGGCGCGAAAGGCTCAACAGGAGTAAGGCCAATGCTGCGGCTCAGCTGAGCCGCCAGCAGTGGACGGCCTTCCTGGACGATTGCGCAGACAAGCGCCAAAGCGGCGGCGTCTGCCGGGTGAAGAGACCCAATGGGATTGGCTGGATCTACCGAATCTGCCGGCTTTCCGGGCCAGCTTATGGCTCGACCGGCCGGATGCAGCGACCGGGAATGTCTGTGCAACAACAGATTGCGGTGTCCCGCTTGACCAGGTTAATTTGTCACTGTGACGTAATGTTGACAGTCGGGCGGGGAAGCGATAGGGATTCGCCGTCGACCAGTACCTGCCTGCAATCTCGCGTCAGTGCCCTTGTCGCTGCGCTCTGTCTGACGTTTCCGGAGGCGCTGCTGCATCACTACATAACGTCACAGTGACGAATTCAACGGTTCACGCTGGACCTCGAAGGCGCGGAGTGTCCGCCGCTGTCAGGTAGTTCTGGACTGTCGATCGTCCTGTCCGGCGCTGTCAGATAGTCATGGATTCAGAGTTAGCGCCATCTCTGATAGTTCTGGAACGGAGGGCGAGAAATCGGACAGCTACCAGGTTTCCCGGATTACTCCCAACTAGTTTCGGATCGGACAGTTTGTCGTGCGAGATATCTCCAGGGCGATAACCGCCGGCGCAACGATCTACCGATAAGCCACATTATGTCAGGTCGAGTACTGCAGACCCAGCAGCTTGCCGGCCATCACTGCTCCCTGTCGTTTTCGGCAGCGTTGCAACACTTCCGCCCACCGCCCCCCGGCTCTGCGGACTCGTATCGGTAGTCATGCTCGCTACGCCCGTGAGCCGTTCCGGCGACGCTGACTCTCACCCGGCATTCACATCAAGCGTCGGTGACGCCGGCGTACATCGCTGCGGGCGGTTGGGCCAGTAGCGCTTTCGCGGTCCTGGTTTCGGCGTCGGCCAAAACCTCGTCGGCCCCTGACTCCAGCCCGTCCAGTGCAGCGCGGACGACGTCGGCTGGATCGTTCTTCGCCATGTCGATGCCGGCGAGCATGTCGGTGTCGGTCGCCGACAGGTGCAAGCCAAGGACCTGGGTGCCCTGCGCTGCTAGCTCGAGCCGCGTGCTGTTGGTCAGTTGCCATTCGGCGGCTTTGGCCGCGGCGTACGCGCCGTTGCCGGGGAACACCTGGAAGGACCCGATCGACAGCACGTTGAGAAGTGCGCCGCCGCCATTGCGCGCCAATACCGGGGCGAAGGCCCGAGTTATCGCCAGTGTGCCCCAGAAATGGGTGGCCATTTCGAGTCGAATGGCCTCGAGGTCTCCGGTCACCAAGTTCTGAAACGTCACCGTGCCGGCGTTGTTGATCACCAAGTCGACGTCGGCCGCGACCTCGGCTACATCCGCCACCATCGTCTCGTCGGTGATGTCCAACCGCGTCGGCACGACGCGGGCATTGCCGCCGGCGATGGTTTCCGGCCGCCGCGCGGCGGCGTACACCCTGGTGGCGCCTCGGGCGAGCAACTGTCGAACGAACTCCGCGCCTATCCCGCGGTTGGCGCCAGTAACCAGGGCGGTCGCATTTCGTAACTCCATGTCCCAAGGTTAGAATCTGACATCAATGTCAGGTTCAAGCCCTCCTTGCCGTGATGTAGCGCACACGTATTCGCCTGCGGAGCCGATATGAAAATCGGTGAGCTCGCCCGGATCACCGGCGCCAGCGTGCGGTCATTGCGTTACTACGAGCAACAGCAGCTGTTGTTGTCCAGTCGCACCGCCGGGGGTCAACGAATCTACGATGCGGACGCGGTGGAGCGGGTCACGCTCATCAAGGAACTGTTCGCCGCCGGCGTCAGCAGTGATGCGGTGCTGCAGTTACTGCCCTGCGTTCATTCAGGCACGGCAACACCGGCGATGGTGGAGCGGCTGGCACGCGAACGTGCGCGAATCGACGCCGAAGTACGCAGGCTGGCCGCCACCCGTGACCGTCTCGACCGGCTCATCGTGACGACGCGCGCCACTCTTGCGCCCGCCGCTTCCGCGACTTCCGCGGGATGAGGCCTCCGTCAACAGTAGGTGGCTCTACCAGGTGGTGCCATCAAGCCCGGGAATCACGCACCGCCCGTCCGCGGCCACGCGCGGCCGATCAGCAAGCCGTCGTAGCCGGTGCAGGACGAGTTCAGCGGCTCGCATGTGTTTATCGACGGCACACCTTGTCTGCGTATGCGCCGCACGGGGTGGCCGGAGCTGGAGGGTCGGCTGTGGCCACGGCACTGCTGCAGACGACCCTCGTTCTGGAGCCGTTGTCGTCGGACCAGCACTGAGTCTGCGTTTGAGCACCCGCGCCGTTGACCGCTACCACTTGTTGCTCCCAGACTGTGGCGCGGCGATGGCGCTGCGCGGCAAAGTCATAGCTGCCGACCGCGGCCCTACGAATCATAAAGGAAGGCAACGGGATTACCTCGCAGTCCGCCCTCGCCGCACGGCCAGACGCCCTCATTCAACGGTCCCAGCCCGGGTTCCCGGTGAATGATCAACTTGCCGTTCAAGGTGAAAACCACGAGGCCGTTCCTGAGCAACAACAGCCTGCTCGTAATCAAGCGCTCGCCGCGTCCGATCGTCGAGAGCTCGCGCATATGCAGGTCGGCGTCGACGGCGCGCAGAACACCATCCCGCCAGAACACCGCGGTGCCGTCGCGATCCAGAGCCGGATAGGTGGTGCGGTACTCGGTCAGGGCAGGGCCACGCGCTACCGCCCCATCAGAACGCAATCGAATGAAATGTGACCGCGACGGCAGGATGTTCTCTGATTCCGGACCGCTTATCGCACCGTCAGTGTCGATCAGCATTTGAGCATGGGTGGGCCACTCGTTTATTGCCGCACCGGTCGCATCGTGGTGGGTGGTGCGAAAGGCTCCGTAGCCTTGATACCCGAGCAGGAACTCGCCAGGCCCAGCGATTGCCTTGAGGTGCGTCGGACCGGGCGCAGTCGTACCGAGCAATTGACCGGTCCTGACCGACACGAAGAACGTCACCGCTATGCCGCTGGTGTAGCACGCGACCGTGGCGGCGACTCGCGAACCAGAGACAAGAAGCGGTCTCTGCCTGCCTCCAGTGTCGTGGGGGCCCATGGCGAAGGTCGAACCTCTCCCTTGTGTCGGCCAGCGAGCCTCAACGAATCGAAGGATGCCAACTCCGTCAGGGGTAGAGATGTCGACCACCGGGTCGTGCCGTCGCTGTCGTGGCGAGCTACCCGAGCATGCCGACGTCGCGGAGTCGAACGACCTCGTTCGGTCGGCAACCACCGCGCAAGCCGACCGCGCCGATTCTGAGGAAGGACACGGCCGGGGGCGGCAGGCAACCACAGGGCCAAGATGCCATCCGGCAGTACTACGTAGGCTCCCAACTCTTCCAGCGGATCACTCTCAAGCCTTATCAAAGCAACTCGATTGCCCTCGGTGTCCAGCTCGGTCATCACCACGCCTGCGGGGTTGCAGTTCGCGATCCACAATGTGCCGGCGCTGGTGAGACGTGGCGGATACGGGCGTCCAAGGACTCGCCGTTGCCACATCACCACCCTGCTCGTCAGGTCGAGGGCGCGAACAACGTTCACGCCCGGCGTTCGTCTGTCGAAGGTCGTAGTCACAATCGGACTATCGGCATCCCAAGCCGCTAGACCGCAATCTTGTGTGGGAACAAGTGCGAATGCCACTCGCTCGGGTGTCACCTGTTCATCTTCGATCACACTGCGTTCCGGGAAGGCGAATGAACCAAATCGACCCCGCTGGGGGTGGCATCTGGGGGCGCAATCGAGTTGGCGCGGCGGCAATTGGTGGATGAGGACATGAAGACACCAGACACTGAGACGCATCGTCAAGCTGCAGAAGGAATTCCACGAGTCGCTCACGCGGGAGTGAGCGTGAATCGCGTCTCCCCCACCGGGCCGCTGTTCCCGCACGGATTCGGCCCGTTGAGGGTGTAGAGCCCGTTCGTACCGTCGAGGTTGAAGGTGGAGCGGGTGATGACGTCGACCGGGCGCCCGTCGGGGCAGAACGCGCCGCCGGGAACGAACTGGTCGAGCACATACTGGTTGCCCTGGATGTGCGCCTGACCCTGGTCGGCGTTCGATGTGAGATTGAAGATCGATATGCAGCCGGGGCCGCAGCTCGTCACCCGCATGAGGTTTTCGGTGACGATCCCGTTGGCCATGATGCTGCGGTGGTGATACTCGCCCGGAGCGAGGTCCGCGTTGGCGGGTGCAGCCAGGCCGAGGCTTGCGGCGGCGCAGCCCACCGCGATAGCGCCAATGATGATGTTCTTCATGGCGTCAAGTGAATACCGCTCAAGCGCCTACCGGTCCCAACTTCGCAGAAATGACCGCGTTGATCGATGGTCGCGACGCTGGGTCTGCGTCGGTGGTGCCGCGGGTCAGATCAAGCACTCCGCCAACGGTGATGTCAACAATGCGGGACGGTGTGGATTAGCTTCGGGCGCGCGCTGTTTCGCTGAACAACCGGTGGGCGATCACACCCATGAGTAGCGCCCAGAATGCCGCACCGACCCCGGCTACGGTCGTTCCCGAGGCCGCGACCACCAGCGTCACGGCAGCCGGCTGGCGTGCCGACTCGTCGGACATGGCGCCCGCGCATGCGCTGGCGAGTGCACCCAACAGTGCCACCCCGGCGACTGCCTGCACGAGTCCGGTCGGCGCGGCGAGCACGACGGCCGTCAATCCCGTCGAGGCCAGACCCAGTGCGCAATAAGCCGTTCCGGTTGTAACTCCCGCTATCCAGCGACGCCGTGGATTGGGATCGGCATCCGGTCCGGCGGCCAATGCGGCGCTGATGGCGGCCAGGTTGACGGCGTGACCGCCGAACGGGCTCGCCAGTAACGAGGCGACCCCCGTGACCGCCAGCGTCGGACGCCAAGGAACCTGGTAACCGAATCCGGCCATGACGGCGACGCCCGGGATGTTCTGCGCGGCCATGGTGACGATGTACAACGGCAGAGCGATGCCGGTGAGTGCCGCCACCGTAAAGCTCGGCGCGGTCACCTGCAGATGCGGAGTCCACTCCGAGGCCGCCGGTGCCGTGTGGTCCCGCACCAACGTCACCGCCAGCACCAGCAGGGCGACGCCGAACGCCGCCGGTACCGCCCAGCGGGACCGAGTCGCCGCCACGACCAGCCACACCACCAGCACCGGCGCAATCACCACCGGATCGCTGGCCAGCGCGGAGACCGGAGCGATGCACAGCGGCAGCAGCACCCCCGCCAGCATCGCCTGGGCAACGGAGTGGGGAATGCGAGCCACGGCGCGAGCCAGCGTCGGCCATAGTCCAGTGGCGAGCAGCAGCACGGCGGTGACGGCGAAAGCGCCGACGGCCGCAGGCCATCCCCCGGCCGTCGCGCCGGTGCTGATCAGCAGCGCAGCTCCCGGCGTCGACCATGCACACGTAATCGGCATCCGGAACCTCCACGACAGCAGCACCGACGCCGCGCCCATCGCCAAGCTCACTGCCATCAGACCCGACGCCGCCTGCTCCTGATCAGCCCCCGCTGCACGCAAGCCCGCAAGCACAACTGCAAACGATGAGGTGAACCCGACCAGCGCTCACACCACACCGGCGCCCACCGGCACCGCCTTTGAGACGTTCTGATCCACTCGCAACCCATCGTTCGGTAAACGGAACGCGTTCCGTGAACAGAACGTAGCATGGTCGGATGATCTCGGGAGACGTCGGCCGTCGGCTGCGCGAGCTACGGTCAGAGCGCGGACTCACCCTGTCCGAACTCGCGCGCCGCGCCGGGGTCGGCAAGGGCTCGCTATCGGAAATCGAAGCAGGCAAGCGCAATCCGACGGTCGAGACCCTTTATGCGCTGTGCGCACCCCTGGATGTGCCTTTGACCGCGCTGGTCGGCGAGACACCCGGCGCCCACTCGGCCGCAGACGGCGGAATGCGCGCGGTGTTGCTGTCCGTTCGGCACTTGGCCCGGGCCACCGTCGAGGTGTTCCGACTGGAGTTCCCCGCCGGCGCGGAGCACGTCTCGCCATCCCACGGCGCGGGCACCCGCGAACACCTCACGGTGGTGGACGGGCGTGTGCTGGCCGGACCGATCGGCGAGGAATTACTGATCGAGGAGGGATCGACGCTGAGTTGGTCGAGCGGCCGACGTCACCGGTTCGCCGCCATCGACGGAGCGGCCGAGGCAGTTGTGGTCATCACCACCGAGCGACCGCACCCGAAGTGACCCGAGGTGTCAGTTTGCGGGTCGGTGCTCGGCCAAAGTCCGGAAGGCCTCTACCGGCGAGGCGGTGAGGTCCTCGGCAAGCACCTGGATGCCGACGTGGTCTGCGCCCGCCGAGAAGTGCTTCCCGATCTCGGCGTAGACGGCCTCCGGGGAACCGTGCGCAACCAGGGCATCGATGAGTGCGTCGCTGCCAGGACGGTCGATATCGGCCTGAGTGAACCCGTGCCGCAGCAGGTTGTCGGTGTAATTGCGCAGACCGAGGTAGGGGTCATCCACCAGGGACCGGCCGATCTTCCGGGCCTGATCGGGATCCTCGCACAGCACGACCTTGTGCTCGGGGGCCAGGAAGACATTGCTGCCCAACACTTCTCGTGCGTAGCGGGTATGCGCGGGGGCGGTGAGATAGGGGTGTGCCCCCAGCGTCTTCTCGCCGGCGAGCGAAAGCGTTCTCTTGCCCAGTGCGGCGATGACGATCGCCTCGGCCGGCACGCCGCCGTCCAGGAGCGCATCGACGAAGTTCGTCATCCGTGCGTACGGCCGCTCGTAGGTGTCTCGGCTTTCGGGGTGGCCGAGACCGATGCCCAGCATCAACCGGGGCCCGTAGCGGTCGACGATCCGGTGATAGTGATGGGCGATGTTGCGGGGGTCGTCGTTCCACATGTTGATGATCGCCGTCGCGGCGATCGCAGTCTTCGTCGCGGCAATCATCTGCTCGAGCAGAGCCATGTCACCTACGGGGTCTGCACCGATTCCCACCCAGATCGTCTGATAGCCCAGCTCTTCGAGGGCAGGCGCGTACTCGATCCGGGCGGCATCGCCATGCGCGGGATTCAGCCAGGCGCCGTACTTACCGAACTGCTCGTGCACGTCAGTTGCCTCCGTCGGATATTTCACGGGTGGGACCGTGATGATCTCGGTACAGAAGCCAGCGTGCGGCCTCCCCTAGGGGCAAGGTCAATAACGCTATCGCGCACACTGGGACACGCAATGGAGCGCATTGGAGGAACGGTGCCGGAAACCAACCCTGTGGCCGAATTCGACTATGTCGTCGTGGGGGCAGGCAGCGCGGGCTGTTTACTCGCCAATCGGCTCAGCGCCAACCCCGATCACCGGGTTCTTCTGATCGAGGCCGGCGGCAGGGACGACTGGTTCTGGATCAAGGTCCCGGTGGGATATCTGTACACGATCGCCAACCCCCGCACTGACTGGTGCTTTACCACTGAGCCCGATCCAGGTCTGGCCGGCCGCAGCATCATCTATGCGCGCGGCCGCGTCATCGGCGGCTGCTCGTCGATCAACGCGATGATTCACATGCGTGGCCAGGCAAGCGATTACGAACTGTGGGCGCACGCCACCGGCGACGAGCGGTGGCTGTGGGGCGGCCCGGACGATCCCGGTGAAACACTGCAGATCTACAAGGATCTGGAGTGTTACTTCGGCGGAGCCGACCAGTGGCACGGCGCGGGCGGCGAGATCCGGGTCGAGCGGCCCCGTGTGCGCTGGAAGATCCTGGACGCCTGGCAGGCCGCTGCGGCCGAATCGGGTATCGAACCAATCGAGGAGTTCAACCGCGGCGACAACTCGGGCAGTGCGTATTTCCACGTCAACCAACGGCGTGGCCGCCGATGGTCGATGGCGGATGCTTTCCTGCACCCCGTCACCCACCGATCCAATCTGAGCGTCTACACCCAGACCCAGGCGCTACGGGTGCTCGTGGACGAACAGGTCCGCGACGATCAACGCCAGGGCGCCTGGACCACCGCGCAGCACCGCGCCACCGGTGTGCGACTGCTCAGAGACGGTCAGATCGTCGACGTCCGTGCCCGACGCGAGGTGATCCTCAGTGCCGGAGCCATCGGATCGCCTCACCTGATGCAGGTCTCGGGTCTGGGTCCGGCCGAGTTGCTCACCCGGCACGATGTGTCGGTGGCCGTCGATCTGCCTGGCGTTGGCGAAAATCTGCAGGATCATCTCCAGCTTCGCACCGTCTACCGCGTCCGGAACGCCCGCACCGTCAACACGCTGTACCGGAATTGGATCACCCGGGCGGGCATGGGAATTCAGTACCTGATCATGCGGTCAGGACCTTTGACGATGCCGCCGTCGACGCTGGGCGCGTTCGCCAAGAGCGAGCCCGAGCTGGCCAGCCCCGATCTGGAGTGGCACGTGCAGCCTCTGTCGCTGCCGAAGTTCGGCGAACCGCTGCACCCGTACGGCGCCATCACTCCCTCAGTCTGCAACCTGCGACCCACCTCGCGTGGCAGCGTGCGTCTGGCCGAGGCAGATCCGTTGACCCACCCGAGGATCTCCTGCAACTATCTGTCCACTGACGCCGATCGCGACGTCGCCGTGCGTGGACTGCGGATGACCCGGCAGATCATGGCCTCCCCCGTCCTCTCCCGCTATCGGCCGCAAGAGGTACTTCCTGGTCCACAACTGGTCAGCGACGACGACCTGCAGGCGGCCGCCCGTGAACTGGGAACCACCATCTTTCATCCGGTGGGCACCTGCGCGATGGGCGCGTTCGACGCACACGGGGTGCCGCGGTCGGCCGCCACGGTCCTCGACACCGACTGTCGCGTCCACCGCGTGGCCGCCCTTCGGGTCGTCGATGCTTCGGCGATGCCCACGATCACGTCCGGGAACACCAACGCCCCGGTGATGCTGATCGCCGAGCGTGCGGCCCGAGCGATCCTGAACTAGGTGACAGCGCCCGTGCGAGGTCAGCGCCGAGTTGTGACCGAAGGCGGTCCCTATCGCTGATTCCACTTTGCGCGGAGACAAACCGTTGAACGCGTCGCTCAAGCGGGACCAGATGTGAACCGCGTCTCCCGGCTTGGGGCTGGCAAGTCGATTCGCAACGGACACGAACCACCGGTCTCACCCGACCACCCACCCGCTGCCCGCAGGCGATCGACTCGATCCGTCAGCCGCTATCGTCCGTCAAGTGCGGGACCGCCCACGTCGAGAGCATGCTTGCGGCGGTCGACAGTCCCCGGCGTCAGCCGAACGAACCGCGGTCTCGACCATGCGATGTAGCATGATGCTACGCTCGTAGCAGACTGCTACGTAAGGTGAATCCGCGATGACCGACGTGACTGATCGCCCCACCCGGGTTGCGAGTGACTTGTTCGACGCCGCTGCAGCGGAGGGTGCCCGCCAGAGCCGCTCGGCGAAGCAACAGCTCGACCATTGGGCCCGCGTCGGGCGTGCCGTGTCGGTACAGCACAGCGCCGCCCGGCGCCGCGTCGAAATGGCGCTCGCCGGTGACCTCGACGTCGCGGATCTGAGCGTCGAAGAAGGCGTGGTCTTCAATGCCGAAGTTTCGGCCGCGATCGAGGAGCGTCTCGCCCGCGCCGATTACGGCGCCGAGCTGTCCCGCCGCGGTATCACCATGGTCGCCCTCGACGACGCCGGTCGCATCGTCGAGTATCAGCCCGACGGAACGTCGACGATTCTGGAGTCCACCCCCTGAGCCAAGGTGAGGACGGGTGAAGCGTCTCGACCTCGTGGTGGGTCCCAACGGCGCCGGTAAGTCGACGTTCATCGCCCTGACATTGGCACCCCTGCTGCCGGGCAGCGTGTTCGTCAACGCCGACGAGATTGCCAAAGTGCGCTGGCCCGACGATCCCGAGGGTCATTCCTATGACGCAGCCCGGGTTGCGGCTGATACCCGTAACGCGCTGATCGCCGACGGGCGCTCGTTTATCGCCGAAACTGTCTTCAGCCATCCCAGCAAACTCGAACTGATCGAGCGCGCTCACGCCGCGGGCTACATCGTGGTGCTGCACGCAGTCCTGATTCCCGAGGCTCTCGCCGTCGAGCGTGTCGCCCACCGAGTGCGTGCCGGGGGCCACCGGGTCCCCGAGGTCAAGATCCGGGAGCGCTACCGTCGATTGTGGCCGCTGGTGGGGCGCGCAGCGCACCGCTGTGACAGCGCGACGGCATACGACAACAGCCGGTCGAAGGGCCCCCGCATCGTCGCGCAGAGCAACGGCGGCCAGCTCACCGGCCAACTAGCGTGGCCGGCTTGGGTGCCGACCGAACTCCGAGCCAGTTGGCCGAGCGGACCGCGATAGGTGCAACCGGGTACCACCGAAGACGTTTCCGCCGCCTCCGCCCTGTGCACCGTCGCCCTTGAGCACGCCGGCGCCGCCGACAGACAGTCCAGTCATCCCGGTGGCTTCACCGCGCAGATACGTGGCACCTTGCCCGCTGGCGTGTTCACCTCCGCCGCTTTGGCGCCAGCCGTTCCGGCGCCGGCGTTACGTCCACCTCCGTGCTGGCCGATCGACCACCAGGGGTCGATCGGCGTCTGCGTCAGCAGCCGAGACTCAGTCTCAAGAGGTTGATCGCAGGGACGCTCGCCTACGACAACACCATACCGATGCCGGCCATGGCCGAGCCGCCGATTCCGGCGGTGATGTATTGCGGCGTAGGTGTTTTCGGATGGCGACCGCCGTTGCGGCGGTCGCCCCGGTGTTGCTCGGCCACGAAGGCTCCCCCACATCTGAGTCGGAATGCGCTGTGCGCCCTCAGTGTGGGTGGGACATGGCCATGCGGCGCTCGAGGCATTCGCCCAATACTCGGGCGGTCGGACTTGGCAGCGCCGCTGACGATCGTACGCCACTGCCTGAGTGCGATTTGGGACCGAAAGGTTGCCGAATCCACCCGTCGCATACGCCCGAGGCGCCGCGCTGGTGTCCATTCCCGACCGGACGGTCGTAGCCGCGATCGGCGCACTGCGCGAGGAGCGCAGGAGGCCATTCATCGCGCAGCCGTGGAGGGCCGGTCAGGCACGAACGTCGGCCGAAGACACCGCCAAACGCCCTCGACGAACGCCAACTCTTCCGCGTCAGTCAAACAGGGCAACGGTCCGCTCGCATCGATCAAACGCTTCCGGTGACGCGCCTTCATGCCTGTGTTGAGGGGCCGCGACTGATTACTTCTTGCTACAGATGATCTCGCCTCTTCTTTCCGCGATGTGCTCCGGCAGTGTGCGCCGGGAGCCGTCTTGTCGTTTAGGGCGTGCAGTCCAGCCGGCCCGGCACGTGACAATCGGGGATCACCCAGGCCGGGGAGATGCTCTACAACGCGGCGGCCGAACTGTTCGTCGAACGCGGCTACGAAGACACCACCATGGCGGACATCGCGGAACGTGCCGGGACCGCCGCTTCGCGAAGGCCCCTCCTACTGGACGTGAACCCGTTGTGCTGTTGCGAGACATGGGTTTACGAGCCCTTGGAGAAACTAAGCCGTTGAGCGTCCACCGAGAAGACCGATGCCTTCTCGGGCAGCTCTTTCCATATTGGGTTACACCGTCGCGCGTGATGACAATCGTTGCCTTCTGCACGAGCGGGAAGCGAATAGCGCGACATCGCCGTGTTCATTTGTCGTGCGAGGCCCAAAACTGCCACGCTTGCTCACCGCTTTCCAACCGTCGCGACCGGCCGGGTCTTGAACCGTCGCCGACACCGAGAGCTGCCTCATCGCTTGCTCGCCTTTGCTGTTCGCAGTCGTGCGCTTCGAGACTAGGGGGGCGTCGGGCGAGCACGCGTACAAGTGGGGGTTATCCGCACTGACTCGGGAGGTCATCCCCCGTGACACCCGAGTTCTCGAGCAGCATGCTGTGGTCAAGAGACCCTCGCTTGGTGGCAACTTCGAGGGACCTGATCGAAGTCTTCGTCAACGACGAAAGTCGTATCAATGTCAGCGACGCAACATTGGAGTGGACCGATATGAAGATGAGCGCAAAACCCTCATCGGAGCTCGTGATGGGACGTCGCAACTTTCTACACGGCGCCGCTGCACTAGGCGCTGGTGCGGGATTGTCCGCGTGCGCCACTGTGTCCAATGATCCAGCGTCAGAGATTCGGGACATTCCGAGCCGAGACCAAGACCTGCCGTTCATCGCCACGGAGGAGACCTATACCACCGATGAGCTGATTGCGCTGAACGCGATCAACAACGATCACCAGGAGTACCTCAAGGAGATCGGTCTTGCGGAACTCGGGCCTGGCCGGATCGACGCAATGGATGACGCGGGTGTCAACATTCAAATTCTCTCCGCACATACACCGGGCGTACAGGATCTTGCCGGGCAGGAGGGCAACGATTTTGCGTATCGCCTCAACAAGATGATCGCCGATGGTCCGATGGTCACCTATCCGGGCCGCTACCAGGCCTACGCAACCTTGCCCCTGCAGGATGCCGAGGCATCTGCGGACGAATTGGAACGCGCTGTCCGCGAAGACGGTTTCGTTGGAGCTATGACCAATGGTTTCGTTGGCGGCAAGTTCCTCGACCACCAGTATTTCGATCCCGTGCTGGCGAGAGCCGAGGCGCTCGACGTTCCGATATACCTGCATCCGGGCTTCCCGCCCAAAGAAGTCTTCGACATTTACTACAGAATCGAGCGCCCCGGATTCAACGATGATTATCAGGATTACATTTTCAGTGGCTCAGGATATGGTTGGCACCAAGAAGTCCTAACCCAATCCCTTCGGCTGATCATCAGCGGTGCATTCGATAGATTTCCTAACCTGCAAATGGTGGTCGGCCACATGGGAGAGGGCCTTCCGTTCTATTACGAGCGGATCGTCGAAGATTTGGGAGATGCGACTCAAGGTTCTCTGACAAAGCCTGTCGGGCAGTACTTTAAGGACAACTTCTGGTTCACAACCAGCGCATTCTTTCAAGACGAGCTGCTCCATCTGTTGCTGAAACACATCGGTGTCGATCGAGTGATGTTTGCAACTGACTTCCCGTTCGCGAACATGAAAGAAGGAACCGACTGGTTTCGGGCAGTGGATCTACCACGCGAGGCCAAGGAGAAAATCGCGTTCCGGAACGCAGAGAAATTGTTCGGCCTCAAGGTCTGACCGCCCCGTGGTGCGCTGCGCACAGGCGAACGGCGGGTCCTGGTACCGATTGCTCCGGTCGCCGCTGACCGCGCACAAGTCAGGCCGGCAGAAGCCGACGTGCACGGCGCTCTCCCGAGCCGGATCGGCATGTGGGAGAAGATTTCCGAAGGCCGAATGACGCGCTTGCCTCTCGGTGGGGCCGTCGGCGTGGGTCAATCGAACAGCTGCCCCGGAGCGATCGTGTGCTATTAATGGATCTGCATTAATCAGCGTGAGCCGAGGAGCTGGAGATGGTCACACACGATGCGGCCACGCGTCCACAGGGACCCAATGTGGTCATGATCGTGCTGGACGACCTCGGCTACGCCCAGTTGGGGTGCTATGGATCAGACATCCGCACCCCGGCCCTCGATCGACTGGCCTGTAACGGTCTGAGATACAACCGCTTTCACGTCACTGGTCTGTGCTCACCGACACGAGCTGCCTTGCTCACCGGCCGAAGCCACCACTCCGTGGGGATGGGTTTTCTTGCTGACATCCCGACGGCTCATCCGGGCTACAGTGGAAAAATTCCGACGCATGTACCGACGTTGCCGCGCGTATTGCGGGATGCCGGGTGGAGCACCATGGCTGTCGGGAAATGGCATTTGGCACCGCGCGGCGAACGAACGAGCGCCGGTCCGTTCACCCGCTGGCCCTTGGGGCTCGGGTTCGAGCGCTATTACGGTTTTCTGCTCGGCGATGCCAATCACTGGGATCCGCAATTGGTACGCGACAACACGTATCTCGACGGACCTGATGTGCGCCCGACTGGGTACCACCTGACCGAAGATCTCGCCGATGAGGCCATCAGGATGGTAGTGAGCCAGCAGCAGTCAGCACCCGGTAAGCCGTTCTTCCTCTACTTTGCCACTGGGGCGATGCACTCACCGCATCATGTTCACAAGGACTGGGCCGACGCCTACGCAGGGCAGTTCGACATCGGTTGGGACGCTTGGCGAGACCACGTATTCGCACGCCAGCTCGCAGAGGGTGTGGTGCCCGCAGGCACAACGCTCACGGAGCGTCCCGATTGGGTCCCGGCCTGGACTGCCCTCACCGCAGACGAACGCGCGGTGTACGCACGGATGCACGAGGTGTACGCCGGCTTCCTGAGTCATACCGACAGCCAGATCGATCGATTGCTCCGAACCCTGGAAGACATCGACGCCATGGACAACACGGTGGTTCTCGTCATGTCTGACAATGGGGCCAGTGCAGAAGGGGGCGTTGCGGGCACCAGCAACGAACATCGCTTCACCCATCGGGTGCCGGAGTCGCCGGCCGACAATCTCGACCTCCTCCCGGATTGGGGCGGCACAGCGGGCTATCCGCACTATGCGTGGGGCTGGGCCTGGGCCGGCAACACCCCTTTCCGCCTGTGGAAGAGGTATGCGTGGCTGGGAGGTACGCGCGTACCGCTGATCGTGCACTGGCCGCGCGGTGTCCGTGACGGCGGCGCTGTGCGTTCACAATTCGCGCACGCCATCGACATCATGCCAACAGTCTTGGCCGCCTGCGGTCTTCAGTCCCCCGACCCTGAGGCTTCCGTCGGTGCGATTCACGGGGCGAGCCTGTTGCCGACATTCACCGACGCGGCGGCGCCCTCGCCCCGCTCCACGCAGTACTTCGAAGTCGTTGGTTCCCGATCCATCATCGCCCACGGTTGGAAAGCCACGACTGATCACGTGGCCCAAGGCGTGATGGATGAGGAAGCGCTGCTCGACGGAAGCCGAGATTTCGGTGCTGACCGGTGGTCGTTGTTCGGAGCCGACGACTTCTCCGAAGCTCGCGACGTGTCGGCGGATCACCCCGATGTGGTGTCGTGGTTGGCCGCCCTTTGGGCAGCCGAGGCTGATCGCTACGACGTTCTGCCTCTGACCGATTCATTGGTGGCGCGAGCAGCGGAGATGGTATGGGCAGAGTTCCCGCCCGGCCAGCGCGTGGTGTTGCGACCATCGGGAGGGCCGGTGGCCGACGAGGCGCTGCCCTTGCTGTACAACAGTTTGTCCGCTGACATCGAGGTGCCGCGGGATGGTGCCAACGGTGTGTTGTTCGCGATCGGCAACTGGACCGGGGGCTGGCAGCATTCGTGGTCGACTCGAGGCTGCACATCGCCATCGCGGCCCCAGGCGGCAACATCCGGGTAGAAGCCGATCGGTTGCTCACCGAAGGTCGTCACAGCGCGGGCTGTCGGTTGCACCGCCTCGACGGTGCGACTCGGGTGGAAGCGGTGATTGACAACACCGTCGTCGGCTCTGTGGTCGCCCCGTTGACGCTGCCCCACGTCTGGCAGCATGGGGGAACGTCAATGCTCTTGGGTCGAGACCGCGGGCTGCCGGTGTGCGACATGTATGAACCACCGTTTGAGTGGAACGGTGAATTGTATTCGGTGACAGTGGAATCCGATCTGGCGTCCGCACCCGGTCAGGAACTGCTCAGAGCTGCGCTCAAGTCCGAGTGAAAATACTCCTCACGATCGCAACGCCTGAAGGGTCTCGGGTGACGCCGGCGCACGGATGATCGCTGCCAGCGAATCGATGAGGTCGGAGACAAACAGCGGCGTGGGCGTCGGGTCCCTTAAGGTTGTCCGTTGCCGCTGGTGGTCGGCTACGGCGTTCAGGCAGCTGATGTAGACGAAGCGAAGCCGCGCCGCAGCGACGACTTCAGGGAGGTCCGAAAGATGCTCCCAGATGAGCTGATTGACCCGCTGCCCGTGCTCGGTCAACGAGGGATCGGCCAAGATCCACGCGTGCCCGCCTGGTTCGCCGTATCCCTGGAACAGCAGCTGAGCCACCAGTTCGACATGTCGCTCCCCCCGCTCAATGCTGCTCACCTGAGGAAGAATCAAGGCTTCGAGGAGGCGTCTGAGCTCGATCGGGTGATCGCCTGACAACGCCTCGTCGAGAATCCGTCCCCGATCATCATCGATTCGTTCGAGACGATCTTCGAGGATCGCCTTGATCAGGTCCTCTTTGGATCCGAAGTGATAGTTCACCACCGCGGCGTTGCTTTGCCCCGCGGCAAGTCTGATCTCGTTGAGGCTGACGGCAGCGATCCCCCGCTCGGCGAACATCGTTTCCGCCACGGTGATGAGCTTGATACGTGTCGCTTCTCCGCTGCTGTTCCGGCCACGTTTGCGCGCCGTGTGCCGAATGCGGTCCGACTCCGAGGGCATCGCCCGATCGTACGCAGTTCCGATAGCGCGTATATAATGAAACTTCATTAGTTCTGCTGCTGCGAGGAGAAAGTCGGGGTGTCGCATGCGAGTGGAGCTGGTGTCCATGGCATTGGTCATCGCCGTGTCGCCGGCCTCGATGGTCCCCGCGATCCTGATGCTGCACACACCCCGTCCACTGGCTGCGGGGTGGGCATTCGCCGGCGGGTGGATGATCTCGTTGATGCTCGCAACTGGGCTGTTCGTCGCAGTCTCCGCGAAACTGCCTGATGCCGGCGGTCCCCCGCCTACTTGGGTCCAACCGACAACGCTGGCGTTGGCGGTGCTCCTGATCCTTGCCGGACTGGTCACCTGGAGGCGTCGGGGGCGCACCGGACGCGCGCCGGTGTGGCTCCGGGCCCTGGGCTCGGTGACTCCGCGGCGGGCGTTGGCAGCTGCGCCGGTCCTGGTGTCCTTGAATCCCAAAGTGCTCTCCGCTTGCGCGGCTGCCGGTCTCGGTGTCGGCACGACGTCGCAGACAACCCTGTCGCAGTTGGGTGATGCCACCGGTTTCGTCCTGCTCGCCAGTGCGACGGTGATACTGCCGGTACTGAGCTACGCCCTCTGTCGTGACCGCATGAACGAACCGCTGTTACGGCTCAGAGTTGTGCTCGAGCGCCATAACGCCGCGATGCTCGCGGTGGTTCTCATTGCGGTGGGGCTGATGTTGTTGGTGCAATCAGCGTGATGGCGTTGCCCCTGATCTGGAGGAGAAAGCCTGTGTCTGTGTTCAATTCGCACCGACCGAGTCGTCGGCTGGTGGCCTTCCAGAAGCTCATGCTGCTGGCGGCATCGAGGGCCGGGGTTGCTTATGACGTCGGCAGAACACGCAGGATCACCCAATCGATGGAATCGTTCCAGCGGCGGGTGCGCGGCGTCGATGAGGTCACCGCCACGGTGGCCGGCGTGCCCGTCCGGTGGTTTCGCCCCGACCGGGCGGACGCAGGGTTGATCTTCCACGTACACGGCGGGGCGTACGTCTCCGGCAGTTCGCTGGCGGCCCGTGCCCACACCGGGATGGCCCGGCACCACCGCGCCGAGCTGGTGAGTGTCGACTACCGACTTGCGCCGGAGCACCCGTTTCCGGCGGCGCTCGACGATGTGTGGGCGGTCTACTCGGAGGTGGCGCGAGACCGGCCTACGGTGATTGTCGGGGAGTCCGCCGGGGGCGGACTGGCCATGTCGCTGGTACGACGAGTGTTGGACCGAGGTGGTGACGCGCCGAAAGGCCTCGTGACCATGTTCCCCTGGGCGGACCTGACCACCAGTTCTGACAGCTTCGTGCGGAATGAACACCGAGATGTATTGTCACGCCAGGGGCTTTCGCGAAGTGCGCTGGCCTACGCCGGCGATGTTGGTCTGAAAACGCCTCTACTGTCGCCGCTGTACGGTTCATTCGCGGACTTTCCCCCCGCGCTGATCGTCGTCGGTACCCACGACTGTCTCCTCGATGACTCCCGTCATGTCTCGACCCGCATGCTCGCCGCCGGTGTGAACGCGACGCTTGTCGAGGTAGCCGGCGGATTCCATGGCTTCATCCTGTTGCCTGTTCCGGAGTCGAGGGAGGCGAGGCGGCGCATATCGTCCTTCGTCGGTACGGCCTTAACCAATTCATGAGGGCTTGCCATCTCATCCGAGGCCGGTTCGAAGAACGCATCACGGTTGTCGAGCCGACGGCGGCGCCATCACGGATGTGCTGCTCGACATCCAAAACGGTTCGCGCCGAGGATATTAACCGGGTGACTCCTTGAATGTGACGCTGGCACGGCCTCGTTCGGCGATCAGCCGATGGACACTGGATTCAGGAATGCAGCTGCCAGAAACGTCGGACCGGAACCGTGTCGATGACGGAGAAATTGCGTTGCCACGAGATAGGAGGTGCGTCAGCATGGAGAAGCCCCAGCCACGGAGCTCCGACACCGACGGATAGGAGCCGCAATGCCGCCGTTCGACCCGCGCGAGCAGAGCCGCCGCCTGTTGGACTGGAATCGCCGCCATCTCGTCGCCGACGCACCACTGACCAAGGCGGACATCGCCGAGTGCTTCGCTGCCGAATTCACCGTCTGGGCGAACGGCCGCATCCACCGAGCTGACCACGCCACCTACCTGGAATTCCTGGGCGGGTTCCGAGCCAGCATCCAGGCGATCGACTATGACGTGCACGAAACCGTCGCCGAGGGGTCCCGAGTGGCCCTTGCGATGACCGCGCGCATCACCCGTGTGCACGGTGAGCAGGACCGGTTCGAGGCAATGCTGCTGCTCGATTTCGACACTCAGGGCTGCGTCAGTCTGTGGCATGAGGTCTACTTGCGGGCTTGAGCACCAACTGACCCTCTCGAAACTCTTCCGTCGGCGACGGCAATTGCACCGAGGTCACCTCAACCCGAAGGGCCGGCCAGCGTTGATCGTCCACGGCGGCCCGGGTTGAGGGCGGCCGCAGGGGGCGCATAAGGATTTGACCCCTCAGCGTTCCAGATCGTGTTGTTCGACCAGCGCGGGTGCGGCCAGAGCGAACCCATTTCCCGAGCAACAGGGGATGAAATCCGTCTCGGCATCCTCGGGCGCGCCCTGGACACCAGCAACAGCTGACGAAAGCCGTTACATCAGACCCTATCTCGCCGATCCAAAATCACGATTTCTTTCCTCTGCAACCGAGGCCCGTGATGTCATAGCTATGTGCCGTCCCCGTCCTTGTCATCGCGGTGAGCGGCTTCGATGACCTCAGGCGGAACGGGCCTCTGTAACCACACACGCATCCGAACCAGACCGGCCGCGACGGTGCCTACGGCAATCACGGCAACGATGATCCAGAATGCTGCAGACATGAAACCAGTCTGCACCTTTGACGAGGCTGACGGGCCGAATCGCGCCCTGCGTCCGCGCAGTGAAACCACCTTCTTGCCTGATGTGTCATCAATTGCGCCGTGAAAGGTGCGGCAAGTCGTGTCGTAGACGTCGCCGAACCTCGGTTCCTGCCCCCCCAAAGAAGGCACTCGGCGTTGATTGGCAACGCTTCCGTCATTCCGCCGCATTTCTCCGATGAACCGGAAACTCAAGACGCAGACGGCTGAGAGGACGTGAGATCACGGGCATTCGCTACACGAACTGAGTTCCGGAGAAGAACGTTAACGCTCCTTCAGCTGCGTGTTGCGGGATACCGGTGTGGCCACCTGCCTCGGAGACAAGGCGTCGAACAAGCTCGACGCCGCGTCTCTGTCGTTGTGCTCGTCCTCCTACTGCAGCAGGACCTGCAGACGAAGAACTGGCGTTCGACGACATCGCCGGGGCGGTGCTCAGAGGTGATGTGCATGGTGGTGCCTGTCCGAGGGCCCCTCAGTGGCGCTACCGGACGACGCCCGATGAGGGTGCTAGTTCAGCCAAACACGCCCAGGACCCGACCCCATCGCAAGGCTATGGCCAGTTCGGTGGGACGATCCCGTATTGCCCGACCCAGCAGCTCCTCACAGGTATTCAGCCGGTAGGCGACGGTACGGTCGGTGATGTTCAGGGCTGCGCCAGCATTGGCTGCGTTGTGGCCCGCGCTCAAGTAGGCGCTCATGGTCGATCGCAGCCTCTCGTTGCGTTCCCCTGATTCTGCCAAAACGCCAAGCTCGCGCTCTACAAACCGGCGGCCAGCGCCCTCATCGGCGAGCACCGCCGCCTCCAGCGCCACATCGTCGTATCGGCACCTCTCTACGCCCAGCCGGGTTGCGACCGCGCAGGCCAACACCGCCTGCCGATGGCTGCCCCGAAAACCATCGGGCCCAGTGAGCGTGTCTCCAAGGCCAAATCGCACCGAATTCAGGTGCAGGTCTCCAGACAACGAGCCGACCTCAGGCATGGCCAACCATCCCCAGGCACGCGCGCTGTCGACACCTACCACCAGTGACCGTGTGTTGAGCGAGGACGTCCAGCGACGCAAGGCGGACTCGGCATCGGGTCCGTCGGCGACTACCGCGATATGACGCCCCAACAGGTCATAGCCCAGTTCCGTAGCGTCCAGATACGCCCCGTTCAAGATGTCACGCACCATCTGAATTGTGCGCTGAGCGCTGCTGCGCACGTATTGGTCACGCTCGGTCTCGAATGCGTTGGCCACCTCACGTACCACCGCGTCGATGTACCCGAAGATGAATCTGGAAGTGATGCGCAACATCTCGAGACGAAGCTGAGTATCGACGCAGGTTCGGTTGGCGAGTTCCATGCATCGGTCCAGGCACACTTGATGCCCGATCCGGTACATGGTGAGCAGATCCGAGAGCGGCAACCCTGCTCTGGCGGCTGCACGCGCCTCCTCAATGGCTTCTACAGGGACTTCCACTGGGCTATGCCTGCGACGGCGCATCGCCGCCAGGGAACCTCGGGTCAACCCGTAAGTGCTGCTGCGCATTGGCACCTCGAGTTGCAGCCATTGCCGCTCGTCGAGTGTGTCCAGTTCGGCACGGATGGTGCCGAGAATGTCCGCGACCAGCGGATCCAACTCGGCCTCCATCGCGCTCGCGAGTTCGCCGATTGCGGCATCCATGTTGCGGCCAGAGCTGCGGGTCACCCGCCTATCATGCGCCTGCACAGCTTGGGTGATCAGACGAACACTGCGTTCGGCTCGCGGTGAAGGTCGATGCGCCCCTGCAGTGTGAGAGCTGACGAAGGCGTTAGCAGACCGTGCATAGTGGCGGTCTTCATGTCGCGCCAATAGCGCTGCATGGGTTCGAATTCGTTGATCACTGATCCTCCGCTCAATGAATACAAGCGGTCGACGGCCTCCCAACACAACGTGAGCCCGTACGAGCAGGCCGCGCGGGCCCGGATGCGCTCGTGGATCGGCATCATCTCACCGCGCCGCGCCCACGAGTCGATGTTGGCGGCAGTTGTTTTGAGCAGGGCTCTGGCCGAGTCGATCTTCAGTCGCGCTTCGCCGACAGAACCGTGTACAAGCGAATCGTCGGCCTGATTTTCAATGGTGGTGTAGGTGACCGCCCGTCCCTGGGCCTTACAGACGAACCGATCGAGCGCTGCCTCCGCGATGCCGATCCCACACGGTGCCACAAACATCGAGAGGGCCGGTACCGCGGCGCTGTGATACAGCGGTTGATCTAGTCCGTAGATCGGCTTGTACATGCCGCCAAGCACCGCCAGTGAGGACACTGCACGATAGTTGGGCACAAACACGTCCCTGGCCTCGGTACTGACACTTTGAGTGCCGCGCATTCCGATGGTGAACCAATCGTCGTGCAATGTCAGTTCCGAAGTCGGGATCAGGCACATCACCAAGTCCAATGGCGTTCCGTCATCGTCGCTGACGACAACACCATTGATCACCCAATCCGAAAGGGTGACGCCAGAGTTGAAGAACCATCTGGCGTGTTCGATGTGCACGCCCCCATCAGCAAAACGCGCGGTTGACATCTTGGCCTGCGGCACGCTGGCCAGTGGCCGGTTCGCTCCCCCGGCGAATACCTCATCCTGGGCCCGCTGCGAACAGATGCCGACCAGATATGACGTGGAGTTCGCGATGGCCGCCACCCAGGCCGTCGATGAGCAGCCTTTGGACAACTCGGCCATCACGTCGACGTAATCAGCCATGGGTAGCGCATAGCCGCCGTACTCTCGCGGCGCCGACAGCGAGTACATACCCGCTGCCGACAACTCGTTGACCGATTCCGCTGGAATGCAGCGTTTTTCGTCGACACTCTGATGCCGCTCCTGAAGGAGGGGGACGAGCGCGGACGCGCGGGAAACAAGTTCTTCGACGGTGATAGGTGATTCACTGATGTTGGGCATGGATTCCCTTCCTGCTTGATTCCGGACTCTTATGGATCGGAAAGCTTCGGATCGTTAGGGCAGCCGGTAACGACCGCGATAGAACACCAATGGCGTGGCGCCGCTGACCACATCAAGGTCGCGCACGCGGCCCAATGCGATTACGTGGTCACCGGCGTCAAGATGACCGTGAACCGCACAATCAATCCAGGCCACCGAGCCGCGCAGCTGCGGCGCACCGCCCGGCGCGGGCGCCCATTCCACGCCCTTGAATCTGTCGATGCCACGTGTGGCGAATCGGCCGGACAAGGCCGCCTGATCTCGATGCAGGAAATTGACGCAGAAATGCCCGGCCCGCAGGATCTGCGCCCACGTCGCCGAGCTCTTCGCCGGGCAGAACGACACCAGCGGCGGACTCAACGACACCGAGACAAGCGAATTAGCCACCATTCCAACGGGTTGACCCTCCGAAATGGTCGTGATCACGGCGACACCCGTTGGGTAGTGCCCCATGACATGACGAAACAAGTGTGTGTCGAAGGCTGCGGGACCCATATCGTCAACCCTGGTCCGCGCTGCATCGAGTGCGCTTTACGGATTTCGAAGAAACGGCATACAGACTCTGCGGACTTGCCACATCACGTCAGTGCACTTCCTCTCTAGCTTCGATGCAATGAGCGAGTTCGATGTAGCAGTCGTCGGCGCCGGTGTATCGGGTTTGGTGGCTGCACGCCGCCTCGCAGGGGCCGGCCACAATGTCGTGGTATTGGAGGCGCGCCCTCAGGTGGGTGGTCGCACTCAGCTGAAAGAGGTGCACGGCCTGGTCATCGACCGCGGCGGACAATTCCTTGGCCACACGATGACGCACCTGCTGGCACTGTTACAAGAGGTCGGCATCGAAACCAAACCCAATGAATCGATGCGTGTGGCCGATCGGCAGGATGTCTGGTACCGCAATGGTGTTCGCAGCCTCTACCGCGGCGAGCTCCCCCCATTGCCTGAGGAGACGGCCAACGCACTGCTAGTTGCCATAGGGCAGCTTCAGGTGATGGCCGACGCCGTTTCCGTGGATGAACCCTGGACCAGCCCGGACGCCACGGCGCTGGACGCCATGACACTGGAGACATGGCTCAGCCAGAATGTGACAGACGAAGACGTGAAGGTGATCCTGACGGCACTGTTCTCCCTTGCCCTCGTCGGCGCGCCGGCACAGACCTCGCTTCTCTACGCGCTGTGGTTCATCGCCAGTTCCGGTGGGGTGGCCGCCTTGGGTGCCGACGTGGACATGACCATCCGCGGCGGCGCTGGCTCACTTGCCCTCAAACTTGCCAGAGACCTTGGCGCACGAGTGCGATGCGACTGGCCCGTGCACCGAATCGACCACGGCGACGACGGTGCTCGCATAACCGGCACCCACGGCCATGCAGTAACTGCCCGGCACCTGGTCATAGCGATGAGCCCCGCTGACGTGCGGCACATACGGTTCGATCCAGCCCTGCCCACCGCTCGCCAGGCCCTGCACGCAACCTGGGCGCAACACTCGGTCGTCAAGTTCCATGCCTTCTACGAAACACCGTTCTGGCGCGCAGATAACCTCAGTGGCGCCGCGCTGTCCGACGAGCCTGGCGCGCCCATCGTTTTCGACGGCTCGCCCGAGGACGGATCTCGGGGAATCCTGTTGGGATTCTTGGCCACACACGGACCGCGCCTATTCGGCGGCAACGAACCCGATCTGCTCGACGACCTTCCGCGATTGCGTAACCACATCGCCCAAACACTGGGAAGGTACTTCGGGGAGAAGGCCGCCGCGCCCGTCGATGTGCTGATACACAACTGGACCATCGAGCCGTACATCACCGGGATCGGGGCGGCCACACCACCTGGGCTGTTGAGTGCCTTTGGTCAGGCGATCCGCAGGCCGGTTGGAGTCATTCACTGGGCTGGCACCGAGACCGCAAACACGTGGAGCGGTTGGATCTCCGGCGCGGTCGAGGCTGGTGAGCGTGCGGCACAGGAGATTCCGCGCGTTCTGTCAGACTAGCCACAGGTTCCCTGTCAGCATGTGCGGCGCTGGCAGGACGAGCATGCTGCCCCGTTGAAAGGAATTCCTGCCACTACTTCTGCCCACGGCTGCGTGGCTGTTGTCGTCTTCAGCGAGGCGAACCTTTGCCGTCGACCTATGGTGAAGGACGCGATCGGTCGTGTGTCGTCAGTTGTTGGTTGAGTAAGTACGATTCCACAGCCTCGGCGACGCATCAGACACTGGGTACACGCCGTGCCGGTAGCAGTTGTCCGACAGGATCATTCGATTTTCGGGCATGTGCCGGTGTAGGTTGCGTTGCTCGTGGGCGGGGCCACCGGATCGCCGGCGGCGGCGATCAACAGCCCGGTGGCGCAACGGCGTCGATGTCCACGTTGATCCGAAGATGGGCCGCTCCCGCAGCCGACAACGAACCCGCCGGCGGCCGGGCAACGGCTTCCACTGGACGCTGGGATGAAACGCGATTCGCGACAGAAAACTCTCCTCCCCCAGCCCTTGAACCGCCCGAATGCCGCGGCTATCGACGCGGCCATCACGTGCTACGCCCATGATACATACGTACCTACGTAGTAGGTGCGTATGATGGACAACATTGCGATGTCCGACGACGGGGGCGCAAGGCCCGCCGCATACCGAACGCGAACGATGATGCGCGTGTCGCTTTTTCAGGAGGGTGGATGACCTCAGTACAGCAATTGCGGTCGGCAAGACGTGTCGTTGCGGCGGTGGCCGTGGTCCTCGCCGCAGCGGCGGGGGTGACGCTTCGGCACAGCGGGGAGAGCGATGGCGCTGGGGTCGCGGTTGGGCCGAGAACCTCCACGTCCAAGGCTGAGCAGTCGGTTGCGGTGTCCATCAGCCCGCCGTCAGGTACCAGCGGCGTGCAGCCCGTCGGGGCAGTCTCCGTATCAGCCAACGGCGGTGTACTTGATCGCGTATCGCTGATCAACGACGCCGGGGTGCCTATCGCAGGGGCGATGGCGCCGGATCGGCGATCGTGGAGGCCGGCGGTGCCACTGGGGTATGGCAGGACGTACACGTTATCGGCAACTCCGGCCGGCGCTGACGCTGCTGCACCGCAACCGAAATCGACATTCACCGTCGTGAGTCCCCAGTCTCAGGCGACGGTCAGTTTGCGTACCACGTCGGGCGCAGCCTTGCGTGACGGCGCCATCTACGGCGTGGGAGTGGTTGTGGTCGCAAAGTTCAATCGCGCAATCAGCGATCGCGCCGCCGCCGAACGTTCGCTGCTCGTCGAGACCCGCCCATCGGTCACCGGGTCCTGGTACTGGCTCGATGACCAGACCGCGCATTGGCGCCCAGAGCGCTACTACGCTCCGGGCACGAAGGTCACCGTGCACGCGAACCTGTACGGCGTGAATCTTGGCGAGGGCACCTATGGCGCCCAAGATTCCACGGGGAGCTTCAGTATCGGTGACGCCCATGTCTCGATCGCCGACGACGCCACCAAGCAGATCCAGGTGTTCGACAACGGGGAGTTGGTGCGCACCATGCCCACGTCCATGGGCAAAGGTGGTACCCAGACCATCGGCGCGACCACGCTGGCCTTCTGGACCCAGCCCGGGATCTATACGGTGCTCGACAAATCCGCGACCGTCGTCATGGATTCGTCCACTTATGGCCTACCGGTTGACATCGGCTACAAGGTGACGGTGAACAACGCAGTGCGCCTCACCAGCAGCGGCATTTATCTGCACGAGCTCGAGAGCACGGTGTGGGCACAAGGCAACACCAATGTGTCGCATGGCTGCCTCAATCTCAATGCCGACAATGCCCGGTGGTTCTTCGAGTTCTCCCAGCCGGGCGATGTGGTGGAGGTGCGCAACACTGGTGGAGAGCCGTTGTCGGTCTGGCAGAACGGTGACTGGAGCGTGCCGTGGAATGCCTGGCAGCGCGGGAGCGCGCTGGCTTGAGTGCGCTGTTGCCGATCAGAGTCGTCACCGCGACACCGGGTTCGTCGTGGAGTGCGTTCGTCGGTTTGGGTGTGCTACACCTATCTACGTACCTACGACGTAGGTACGTAGACCGGTGTAGCACTCGGAGGTTGTAGATGGTGAGTCCGCGCGAGAAGCCTGGTAAGGACCTGTTGGTCATCGGTGGCCTACTGGTGATTGCGGTGGCGTTAATCCTTTACCTGGTAATGCGTTCCGAGAACAACGACGTCCCGAGGGCTGAGCCGTCGGCGAGCGCAGTCGCCCACCCGACAGCCGGCACCAAGGCGCCCACTGCCGAGGACAAGTCCGCCTTGGGTGTGCAGCGTCGACTCGCCGATGACCCGTTGGCCCTCGGTAAGCCGGATGCGCCGGTGGTAATGGTCATGTTCGCCGACTACCGCTGCCCGTTTTGTGCGAAGTTCAGCCGCGACACCGAACCGGAGTTGATTCGGCGGTTCGTCGACACCGGCGTGCTGCGGATGGAGTGGCGCGACTATCCGATCTTCGGCGAGCAATCGATGTTGGCGGCCCGGGCCGGTCGCGCCGCGGCTGAGCAAGGGAAGTTCTGGGAGTTCAAAAACGCAGTCTTCGCTGTCGCCCCGCAACGCGGTCACGCCGATCTCACCGAGGACGCTCTGCTGGGCTTCGCCAAGCAAGTCGGCGTGCCGGACCTCAATGCGTTCGCCGCGGGAACGCGTGGCACCGCCTTCGACGCCGCCATCAATTCCGATGTGTCACAGGCGACAAGCATCGGCGTTCCCAGCACCCCGGCGTTCGTCGTCAACGGCACCCCGATTCTCGGTGCTCAACCCACCGCCGACTTCGTACGCGCCATTGAGGACGCGAACGCCCAGTCGTGAGCAACATCGGGATCGTCGGGGCGTTTCTGGCGGGGTTGGCGTCGCTGTTGAGTCCGTGCTCGGCCCTGCTGCTGCCATCGTTTTTCGCCTATGCCTTCGACCGTGTACACCGGCTGATCGGCCGCACCGTCGCCTTCTGGGTGGGCCTGTGCCTGGTGCAGGTCCCCCTTGGTGTGGGAATCGGCGCCTTGGGCAGCATGGTGACCCGGTACCGCGGGCAGGTCACTCTCATCGGTGGAACCGTGATCATCACTTTCGGCTTGCTCACCGTGGTCGGTAAGGGCTTCGAAGTACCTGGGGTGCAACGGCTTTTCGCACGCATATCCATCTCGACCACACTGTCCGTGGTGGCCTTGGGTGCGGTGTACGGGTTGGCCGGATTCTGTGCAGGACCACTGCTGGGGGCAGTGCTGACGACCTCGGCAATGGGCGCCGACCCGTTCTACGGGGCACTGCTGATGGCGGTCTTCGCTCTCGGTATGGCGGCACCGTTGTTCGTTTTGGCGCTGGCCTGGGAGCGTTTCGGCCTGGCGCGACGCGGGTGGTTGCGGGGCCGGCCTGTTCGACTCGGGCCGCTGCAGACACACACCACCGCCCTGATGTCGGGGTCAGTCATGATCGCTATCGGAATGCTGTTCCTATTGACCGACGGCACCGCCAATCTCGGCGGACTGCTGGGTGTCGACGCCCAATACAACCTGCAGCTCTGGCTGGGCGAACTGGCGGCCAACCTCAGTGCACCCCTGCTGGCGTTGGGTGTTGTCCTCGTGTTGGCGGTGTGGCGGAGTCTTCGGTTGTGGCGGCGCACCCGGATGTCCGACGTTGCAAACGTTGCGGACGACCACAACCGCATCCATGAACGTTAGCCGCGAGAACGGCAGGCTACTATCATAGTACGTAGGTAGCTCGATAGTAGAGCTTGAGAAAGGTGTTGCGTGCAGTGGCGGACCGGAAGCGGGGCTTTGTACCCCAGCGCAGTGCCTCAGTGCAGCTGCGACAGTTCGGGGAACTAGAAGCTGTCGTCATGGATCTGCTCTGGTCGCGCGATCAACCTGCGACGGTACGCAATGTTCACGACGAACTGACCTCGACACGTCAGATCGCCTACACCACCGCCATGTCGACGATGGATAACTTGTTCCGCAAAGGCTGGCTGCTTCGTGAAAAAATTGGGCTGGCCTATCACTACCGCCCCACCATGAGCCGGGAAGAACACTCCGCGAAGCTCATGCGCACGGTGTTGGAATCCGGTGGCGACAGCGCGCTTATCCTCAACTTCTTTCTCGATCAGATCGGCGAGACCGAATCGGCCGAGCTGCGTTCAGTTATCGATCGCATCAGAACCGGTGATAACGCATGAACGCGGTCAATTTTCTGATTCTCTATGCCGCGACGCTGAGCTGGCTGGCACCGATGGTGGTCAGTGGCGCCGCTCCGACACAGCATCCACGCCTGACGGTTATGGGCTGGCTGGCAGCGGTCGGCACCGCCATCTCGGCATGGATCGCCGCTTTGGTGATCCTCCTAGTGGGCGCAATTCACGCTCTCATTACCAACACCGCGCCCACGTTCTGCGTGCAGACACTCGGTCTCACCAGCGCAGTGCATCTGTCCACAACAGGCGCGACCGTGCTGACCGTCGCCCTGCTTGCCTTGACGATCGGGGTGGCGCTACACACCGTTCGCCGAGTCATTCTCACCGCTCAAGCCACCCGGCGCAGCAACCACAGTCACGCCGAAGCTGTGCGTCTCGTCGGCCGACCCACCCAGCACCCCGGGCTGTTGGCGATCGACTCCGAGCGAGCCGCCGTCTACTGCGTAGCCAGCGGACGCCACAGTGCCATCATCGCGACCACGGCCGCTCTACAGGTGCTCGACGGTGACGGACTCGCAGCGGTACTGGCCCACGAACGGGCCCATCTGCGCGCTGGCCATCATCGAATCCTCGCCCTGCTCAACGCTCTCGCCGAGGCGTTGCCGCGATTGCCGCTGATGCGTGCCGCGGCGCACTCCGTACCGCCGCTGTTGGAGATGTGGGCTGACGATGTCGCCGCGCGCGCTCACGGTCGCACCGCGTTGCTGACCAGCTTGGTCGTGCTCAGCACAGGCCAGCGGCTACACGTCGGTGCACTCGCCGCGGCCGGCACAGCAGTGCTCGAACGGGTGCGGAGATTGAGCGAACCCGCATCCGCGCGCACCTGGCGCACCCACGGCTACATGTTCGCCCTGCTACTCGCTTGTGCCGCGCCTGCCCTGGCTGCCTTGTTGTGCAGCTGACGGCAGATGCAATACGCGGGAGGGCCGCGACCTCATCTGCGCCGTCGCGCGCCAACGGGGACTACAAGAGTCCACCGATGATGCTGGTGTTGCCGCCAGCCCTCATCCTGGGTAGCCGTGGTGCCCATCGCTGCGGCCTTTGGCTCCACCCGCGTCGCGATGGCAGGCGCAATCCTCTGGGTCGTGGTCGCCCTCAGTGCACTCGCCGCGCCATCAGTCCGCAATCTCAAGGCCGCGCGCTAAACGCCGGCCTATCGAGTGGTGCCGCGTTTCGTTTGTAGGAAACCGAGACCGCAAGGACAACCTATTCCGTATCTGCGCTGCACTCTTTGCGCTGCGGTAGCGCTGCACGGCGTGGACCACTTGCGGCGAGGCATGGATGTCATCCCGCCTGCAGTGATGTTGGCGGGAATGATTCAAATCGCTTTGGCTGCATCAACAATCCTGTGGGTGTATCGCGCTAGACGATGGGCGACGCATGCATGCTGCAGTGGTCGTTGGTGCTGTCAGCGCAGAGGGCTTCAGCGCTGCGCATCTATTGCCGGCTTGGGGCTTTTTCAGTGACAGCTTCATCAATGCGCCGCCGGACTGCACTTCCAAGCCTGCACTGCACCGAACACATGGCTGCGCGGCGCATCAACACTGCGGATCCGCATTTCAGACCATCTTTGAGAGTCCCCGAGGAGGTTGGCCATGGAGGTGGCTCACTGCTCGTCGCCGCCGTGGGTTAGGCCCGCTGATCGGGTTTGTTCTGATCTGCAGAGCAACCGGTGGACGATGACCCCCATCAACAGCGCCCAGAATGCCGCGCCGATGCCGGCTACCGTCGTTCCCGAGGCCGCGACAACCAGCGTCACCGCAGCCGGCAGCCGCGCCGACTCGTCAGCCATCGCGCCGGCGCACGCGCCGGCGAAGGCACCTAGCAGCGCCACCCCAGCGACCGCCTCCACGAGGCCGGGCGGGGCTGCGAGCACGGCGGCCGTCAGTCCCGTCGAGGCCAGGCCGAGTGCGCAGTACACCGTTCCGGTTGTGACTCCGGCGATCCAGCGGCGCCGGGGATTCGGATCTGCGTCCGGTCCGGCCGCCAGCGCGGCACTGATGGCGGCTAGGTTGACGGCGTGACCGCCGAACGGGGTCGCCAGCAGGGAAGCCACTCCCGTGACCGTCAGCGCCGGGCGCCAGGGGACGTGGTAGCCGAACCCGGCCATGACGGCGACACCCGGGATGTTCTGCGCGGCCATGGTGACGATGTACAAGGGCAGGGCGATGCCGGTGAATGCCGCCATCGTGAAGGTCGGCGCGGTCGCTTGCAGGTGCGGGATCCACGACGAGCCCGCGGGCACCGTGTGGTCCCGCACCAATGTCACCGCAAGCACCAGCAGGGCGACGCCGAATGCCGCAGGTACCGCCCAGCGGGGCCGGGTCGCCGCCACGATCAGCCACACCACCAGCATCGGTGCAATCACGACCGGATCGCTGGCCACAGCGGTGACCGGAGCGATGCACAGCGGCAGGAGCACCCCCGCCAGCATTGCCTGGGCAACGGGGTGTGGAATGCGGGCCACGGCGCGAGCCAGCGTCGGCCAGAGTCCGGTGGCGAGCAGTAGCACGGCGGTGAGGGTGAAAGCGCCGACAGCAGCGGGCCACCCGCCGGCCGCCGCGCCGGTGCTGATCAGCAGTGCGGCTCCCGGCGTCGACCACGCACTCGTGATCGGCATCCGAAACCTCCACGACAGCAGGATGGACGCCGCGCCCATCGCCAAGCTCACCGCCAGCAGGCCCGACGCCGCCTGCTCGGGATCAGCCCCTGCTGCACGCAGTCCCGCAAGCACCACCGCGAACGACGAGGTGAACCCGACGAGCGCGCAGACCACACCGGCACCCACCGGCACCGCCCTCGAGACGTCCTTGTCCACCCGCCACCCCTCGTTCTGAAAACGGAACGTTCTGCGAACAGAACGTAGCATGGTCGGATGAATACCGAAGACGTCGGTCGCCGACTGCGCGAGCTACGGTCCGAGCGCGGCCTGAGTCTGTCTGAGCTCGCGCGCCGCGCGGGGGTCGGTAAGGGCTCGTTGTCGGAAATCGAAGCGGGCAAACGCAATCCCACGGTGGAGACCCTCTACGCCCTGTGTGCTCCCCTCGATGTACCTCTGACCGCGCTCGTCGGCGAGACACCCGGCGCTCGCTCGGCCGCAGACGGCGGAATGCGGACGGTCTTGCTGTCTGTGCGGCACTTGCCCCGGGTCACCGTCGAGGTGTTCCGTCTGGAGTTTCCCGCCGGCGCGGAGCATGTCTCGCCTTCGCACGGCGCGGGTGTCCGCGAACACCTCACGGTGGTGGACGGACGGGTGCTGGCCGGACCCATTGGCGAGGAAACCCTGATCGAAGAGGGGTCGACGCTGAGTTGGTCGAGCGATCGACGCCACCGATTCGCCGCCGTCGACGGAGCAGCCGAGGCCGTGGTGGTAATCACCACCGCGCGGCCTGGCCTGAAGTGACCGGAAGTCCGCTCCCCTGCCGCGGGCCCGGCCACCGACCAGGAACCCCGCACAGTCCAAGTGCACCGACCCGCGCTCGTCATGAGTATTCGCAACATCATTGGAGCGCAGCATCGCCGATGCGGAAGGCGGACAGGGCTACGTCAGCGCTCTAGATGTTCTGTGGGTCCGCGTCTACGGCCGCAGCTGAACTCGCCGCTTCTCCAGGCGAGTCCACGGCGCGTCGTTCCTGTCTTGGAGCGCTCTGAGCACGACGGACCCAATTGCTATCAGGGACAGAAGTTTTAGTCGATCTCGCCCGTCACTCCGTCGTTCCGCTGCTCAAGATCTGCGAGCACGGCGGTGAAAAGATCTTTCTTGTCCAAAGTCACGTTGCGCAGCTTGATCTCGACGACATTGCCGATCTGCTCCGTCCACACGGTGCCATGTGGCTGCAGATGGTGGACGTTGGCGTCACCGTCCGCAGTGACGGCGGTGCTCGGTCTGTAGTCGAACTCCGCGAGCTTCTGATAGACCGTCGACAAAATGTCGGGCTGCAGCAGTTCGGCCGTGGCAGCGTCGGCGACGGTGAGCTTCAGAGACGTCATACGCCCACGCTACTCGCGCCATCCAGCGATGTTGCCCGCCTATCTCTTAATGAGTGCCGCGGCAACGCGGAGGCAAATGTCGTTGACCATGGGTGTCGTTCAGGGATAACCCTGCAACTAATTCTTCGGGCGTGGCCGCGTCATCTTGGACGTGCCGAGGTGAGGCGTTCGTCGTCCCACACGGCGCGACACTGCCCCGTCGCTGAGTGTCGCGCTCAACCCGTCACAGATGCCGTCGGGCCGACAGTGCGATCGGCAACGCGCTGCCGATACCGATCAGCGCGAAGGTCGTGAGCGGCAGGGCAGCCTGCGCAGAGATGAGCCGCGATCCCGCCCAGGTCCCGGAGAAAATCCCGATTTGGAATGTCAGCACGTACAGGTAGGAACCGAATGTGGCGTCGGCGCAACGCTTGATCAGGATCGTCTGCATCGTGGGCGCCCAACAGGCAAAGGCCGCTCCCCACAACAGCACCGCCCCGACGAACAACCATCGGGACGTGGTCACACTCAATACCGTGAATGCAATGAGCAGACTTGCCAAAGTTGCCGCCATGACCGTAATCCGGCGTCGATCAAGTAGTCGGCCAGCGGCCAGGACCGCCATCAACGCAGCTCCTCCGTAACCGAGGAGTAAGGCCGGTACGCCGGCGACAGGGATCCCGGCATCAGCAGCCAACACCGTGACGAACGAGTACGGCGCATAGGCGGCCGTCACCACAATGACGGTCAGCACGCTGACCGCCGCGATGCTGCGGCGTCCGTCCGAGTGGCCTGCGTTCGGTGCCTTGGCATTACGGCCGAGGTCGCGAGGAATCAGCATCACGGTGGCAGCCGCCAACATCAGCGCGGCAATCGCCAGCACCATCGAGGTGGTTCGCCACCCGATGAGCAAGGAAAGTTGAGAAGTCAGCGGCGATGCCACGGCCAGCCCCGCTGATGCGCCCGCGAACACCAGAGCTGTCGCCTGACCCGCGCAGCCGGCCGGCGCGAGGGCGCTGGCCATTATCGGCGCGAGCGACCACACCGAGCCATGCAGCACCGCGCCGATGGCACGGGCAACGAATGCCCACCCGATGCTTGGCGCAGTCGCCAGCAGCAGCTGCGACATTCCGAGCGAGGCCAAGGCCGCGGTCAGGATCACGCGATGGTCAATACGCCGCGTCAGGATGGCGACCGGGATGACGGCGGCGCCGGCGACCACAGCATAAGCGCCGACCAGTAGCCCAGCGGTCGGGACAGTCGTGTGCAGACCGTTGGCGATCTGTGGAACCACGCCGATCGGAAACATCTCGGCCGCCAGGTAAACGAACACCGCGGCGGACAACACGGCTACTCGGCTCCGCCACCCGTGCGTCATACGTTCTGCAAGGCAAGGAACTTCCGGATGTCGGCGATCCATGCGCTTGCCTCGTCCGTGGTGAAGATGTGACCCGCCTGCGGATACTCCACAAGCACCGAGCCGGCTATGCCCGCTGCCAAAGCGCGGGTCGAGGAGGGCTGCACAATGCGATCCATGCCGGCAGCCACGACCAAGGTGGGAATCGTGATCTGCTTCAGACGATCTCGAAGTTCGACCTCGGCAGCCAGCGCCGCCTGCTGCGGACCGCCGAGCGGGATGTTTTCGCTGACGGCGGCCACCACTTCGTCGACGTCGACACCCTCCTCCAGCAGCGACGGTGTCGCCAGCATCGTCAGAAACCGCGCCAGGACATCGAGGTCGTGGCTCGCCAGGCTGCGCCAGATGTCGACAGCCAATCGCAGTTGCGGGTCGGCGTAGGCGAAACCCACCGTCAGGATCAAGGCACTTACTGCCTCGGGATGACGTAGCGCCGCGGTCATGGCGACGGCCGAGCCCAGCGACAACCCCAAGATGGGGAACCGCTTGAAACCGGCGTTACGCCCGGCGTCGACTAACGCGTCAGCCAGGTCGTCGACGGTGTAGGGCGCCGTCGCCAACGGGCTGGTGCCAGAGCCCGGGTAGTCGACGCCGATGAGCGTCCGATCACCGGCCATTTCCTCGATGACTTGGCTGAAGTTCGGTGTGACTCCGCCGCCCGCACCGTGTGCGAGAAGAAGAGCGGGACCGGAGCCGGTGCGGGTAACCGTCAACGTCGGCGAAGGGGAATCGATGGACATGCGGCGAAGTTAAACCCTGACATCAGCGTCAGGGTCAACCCGGAGGAGTTCACGTGCGGATCGGCGAAGTGGCGGCAGCGACATGCAGCTCGATTCGGTCGCTGCGTTACTACGAGGCGCAGGGTTTGATTGCACCGCAACGCCTCTCCAACGGCTACCGGGTCTATGACACCGACACCGTGGAGCATGTGCGGCGGATCCGGATGCTCATCGACGCAGGTTTCAACGTACGCACGATCCGTCAGGTGCTGCCCTGCATCGATGGAACCGCAATCGACATGTGTCCGGCTGTCGCCGCCGCAATACAGCAGGCCGTGGCCGAGATGGACGCCAGGATTGGGGATCTGAACATGCGCCGCGCACGCATCCTGCAGCTACTGGACGGCCGGTAGCCGGTGCGGGCTCATGGCCCACGTCGGCGTGCATCGGCTCAGTCTCCAACGGTAGTGGTCATGCGTGCGCGGCGTAGATCGCTTCGGCGAGAGCGATCTTGAGCTGCTGGAACTCCGGTGTGGCGGTGACGGCGGGGTCGCGCACGACATCCGGCCCGTCGCCGGGCAATTCGATCCTGCGGTCGATGATGACCCGGCCCGGCCTGGCGCTCATGACGAGCACTCTGGTCGACAGGAACACCGCCTCCTCCACCGAATGGGTCACGAACACCACGGTTTTGCGTTCGCGCCGCCACAGCGACAGCAGTTCGACCTGAAGACGTTCGCGGGTCAACGGGTCCAACGCCCCGTAGGGCTCGTCCATCAGGATGATCCGTGGGTCGTTGACGAGCACTCGGGCGATCTGGGCCCGCTGCTGCATGCCGCCGGACAGTTCGTAGGGTCGACGCCCACCGAACCCGTTCAACCCGACCAGGTTCAGCATGGCCGTAGCCTTATCGTGACGGGTGGCCTTGTTCATCCCGCGCATCCGCAGGCCGAACTCGACGTTGCCCAGCACCGACAGCCACGGGTACAGCGTCGGCGCCTGGAACACCACGCCGCGATCCGGCGACGGTCCCCGCACATGCGTATTGCCGATCATGATCGTGCCCGAGGTCGGCTCGAGGAACCCGGCGAGCATCTGCAACAGCGTGGTCTTACCGCACCCGGACGGCCCCACCAGAGAGATGAACTCCCCTGGCTCGATCGTCAGGTCGGTCGGCTGGACGGCCACGACCTCGTCGCCGTTCGACTGGTAGGTCTGCCCCACCTCGGTCAACGTCAGGCGTGCGCTCAGGTCATCGGGTTCGGTCACTTGTCGGCCACCTCTCGGGCTGCGTCGGGATAGAGGGCTGCGGCATACACCGACGGCGGTCCCACCGCGTCGACCCCGCTTTGCTTCTGCAGGAACAGGGCGGTGTTGCGGATGTCGGCGCCGAGACCACCGCCGAGGTACTGCGGCGTGGCCTGCTCCGCGGCGTCCAGATACAGGTAGCCGTCGAGTTGGGTGCTGACCTGGGCGGGATCGACCCCGAGTTGGCCTGCCAGTCGGGCCACGGCATCCTGCCGGTCGTCGCGGATCTGGCCGACGGCCCAATTTTGGGCGATCGTCCACATCCGCATCACCGTCGGGTTGGACGTCACGAACTCGCCCCGCGCCCCCTCCAAGTCGTAGGTCGGGCTGCCCGCCTTGGCGGTGTCCTCGGCCGTCATGATGACGTGGCCATCCTTGGTCAGCTCGGACAGCGTCGGCTCCCAGATCCACGCCGCGTCGATCTGATTGCCTTGCCAGGCGCCGACAATGGCGCTGGGTTCCAGGTTGATCACCGTCACCGATTGCGCCAGTCCGGCGTGATCGAGGGCGGATTGCAGACTCAGGTGTGATGTCGAGCCAAACGGCACGCCGATCCGCTTGCCGCGCAGACCGACGATGTTCGTGATCCCCGGGTCCTTGACCGCGAGTGACTCCGCTCCCCCGATCACGTCCTGCACCCACACCACGCGTACGTCGAGGTTCAGCGGCGCGGACAGGGACTTGGCGGCGGGTGCTGAGCCCATCAAACCGAGGTCCAGCGAGTTCGACCCGAACGCGCGAACCACGTCGGCGCCGGACGAGAACTGCGTCCACGTGATGCTGGCGTTCGGCATGCACTTGGCCAGGAGGTTCGCGTCTTTGACGATGAGGTCGCCGTTCGGGATCTGCTGGAATCCGATACGGATGTCGGTGGTGATCGACGGGTCGGGATCCACCGGGCAGTTCACCTCGGGGATCAGGGAGCGGCTCATCTCACCGCGTCCCGACTCCACGATGCAGCCGGTCAACGTCAATGCGCACGCCAACAGTGCGCCCGTCAGCGCCACGGGATTTCTCATGCTCGGCCCTTCCACGGTGCGGCCAACAGTCCGATCCACTTGATCACCGAATCCAGCAGCAATGCCGTGATGCCGATGACGATGATGCAGGCGATCACCAACGGGGTGCGAAGTTGTGTCCCCGCCACGTATGCGAGACCACCGATTCCTGGGATGCCGTTGTTCAGTTCTGCAGCCACCACCGTTGTCCATGCAAAGCCGACGGCCAAGCGCACACCGTTGACGATGTCGGGCACCGAGGCCGGCATGACGACCCGCAGGACCACCTGAGAACGGCTGGCGCCCAACGCTCGCGCTGCGTTCACGTAGTCGCGTTTGACGCCGAGTACGCCGGAGAGTGTGGCCACCGTGACCGCAGGGAACGCGGCAAGGAACAGCAACCACACCTTCGAGGTGTCACCGATGCCGAACCAGACGATCAACAGACTGAAGTACCCGAGCGGAGGTAGTGCGCGCAGGAAGTTCAGATATGGTTCGACCATTGTGGCAACGGGTTTCGACGAACCCATCGCGAATCCGAGCAGCATTCCGAAGACGACGGCCACGCCGACGCCGACGAAGATTCGCTGCAGACTCGCGATCAGGTGTTCCCACAAGAAGTAGTTCTGCTCACCGAGGACTTCACGAGGCACCCCGGGCGCCACCTGATGCCAGGTGTTGGCTCTGACGAATGCCTGCCACACCTCGCCCGGGGCGGGCAGGTAGAGAGGCTCGACGATATGCGCCGCAGTCACTGCCCACCACCCGGCGAGGAAGATCGTCAGTGCCCCGATGCGGATGCCCCAGTGCCGCAGCGCTGACGGTGACACGGCGGGTAGCCGCCGGGTGAGTGGCCGGAGCTCGGGCGCGGACTGTGCCTCGTCTTGGGACGCGATGTCTTCCCCCGCCACTACCTGTGTCATGAGTTCCTCCGATGGACACGTTGTGCGCTGGTCTGATCGCGCGCGAGCAACAGCAGGGAGTCGACGTTGACTCGGGCGGGTCGCGTGACGACCCAGGTGACCGCTTCGGCGACGTCATCGGCGGTCAGCGGTTCGGCGCCCGCGTAGACGGCGGCCGCACGGTCACGGTCGCCGCCGAAGCGGCGGATCGAGAATTCGGTCTCGACCATCCCAGGATCGATCTCGCACACTCTCACCGGTTCGCCGAGCAACTCGAGTCGCAGTACGCGGGTGAGTGCCCGCACTGCGTGCTTGGCGGCGTTGTACCCGCCACCCCCGACGTACGGCTCCACGGCGGCGATCGATCCAATGGTCACGATGGTGCCCGAACCCGATGAGCGCAACCGGGGCAGCAGTCCGCGCGTGATCCGCAGCACCCCGAGGACGTTGACATCGAACATCGCCTGCCAGTCCGCATCGGACGAGGATGCGATGGAGTCGACGCCCACCGCGCCGCCGGCGTTGTTGACGAGAACGTCCACGGCTTCGATGCGGCTGCAGAAGGCCTCCACCGCCGCAGGGTCGGTCACGTCGAGTTCGTGTGCGGAGACGGTGCATTCGGGGTGATCGGCGGTGATCTTCGCGGCGAGGTCGACCAGCCTGTCGTTCCGGCGGGCGGCCAGGACCAGGTCGTAACCCACCGCTGCCAGGTGCACCGCCGTCGCAGCTCCGATGCCGCTGCTGGCGCCGGTGACGACGGCAGTCCCGCGGCTAGTTGTGTCCGATGTCATGGCCACCAGACTCCGGCACATCTGGCCCCTTCGACAGGTCCACTCTTTGAGTAGTTGACCAGGCCAGTGGTAACCGTAGCCGCCCGCCGTTAACCAAACCGGGTCCGTTGCCCACCTCACGGACGGCAACTGGCACCGTCGATTCGGCGCCTTCTGCACCTGTGCCGGCGGCCAACGCGGTGACACGGTGGCATCAGACGGTCCCATCGGACGCGTCGTCAGCCAGCCCCGAGAGGAGTCAGCCTTGCCAGCACCCGCCAGCGCCGCTGCCCGCCGCATCTATGACCTCGACCGCAGCCGAGTTTTTCACTCGTGGTCGGCCCAGGACCAGCTCGATCCCCTCGTGATCACCGGTGCCGAAGGCAGCCACGTGATCGACGGCGACGGCAACCGGCTACTCGACTTCAGCTCGCAGCTGGTCTACACCAACGTCGGTCACCAGCACCCGAAAGTCGTCGACGCCATCGCCAAGCAGGCGGCCACCCTGTGCACGATCGCTCCTCAGCATGCCAACGAGGCGCGTGCCCACGCCGCGGACCTCATCACCGAGATCGCTCCCGCGGGGTTCAACCGGGTCTTCTTCACCAACGGCGGTGCCGACGCCGTCGAACACGCCATCCGTATGGCCCGCCTGTACACCGGCCGGTACAAGACGCTGTCGGCCTATCGGGGCTACCATGGCGCCACCCATCAGGCCATCAATCTCACCGGCGACCCCCGGCGTTGGCCCAGCGACTTCGGGTCCTCCGGCGCGGTCCATTTCTTCGGCCCGTTCCTGTATCGTAGCCAATTCGGTTCCCGCACAGCAGAAGAGGAGTCCGCCAACGCCTTGGCGCACCTGCGTTCGCTCATCGAGTTCGAGGGCCCGGACTCGTTTGCCGCGATCATCCTCGAGACGGTGCCGGGCACGGCCGGAATCATGGTGCCGCCACCGGGATACTTGCCGGGAGTTCGCGAGCTGTGCGACGAGTACGGCATCGTGATGATCCTCGACGAGGTGATGGCCGGATTCGGCAGGACGGGAACGTGGTTGGCGCTCGACCATTTCGGGGTCACTCCAGATCTGATCACCTTCGCCAAGGGAGTGAACTCGGGCTACGTCCCGCTCGGCGGCGTGATCGTCAGCGACCCGATCGTGGCCCGGTTCGCGGACACGCCCTACCCCGGCGGCCTGACGTACTCGGGACACCCGCTGGCCTGCGCAGCCGCTGTGGCCACCATCAACGTGATGCGTGACGAGGCCATCGTCGACAACGCCGACCGCATCGGCACCGAGGTCCTCGGCCCCGGTCTGGCCGAACTCGCCGAACGTCATCGGATCATCGGCGAGGTCCGCGGTCTCGGAGTCTTCTGGGCGGTGGAACTGGTCACCGATCGCGATACCAAGCAGCCGCTGGCCCCCTATGGCGGGACGTCGCCCGCGATGCGTGCCATCGCCGATCGCGCGCGCACCAATGGCCTGTTGATGTTCAGCAATTACAACCGGTTCCACCTGGTGCCGCCGTGCAATGTCAGCCCCCAGGACACCAAGCAGGCGCTGGCCATCCTCGATGATGCGCTGTGCGCGGTGTGATCACCGGGGTAAAGCATCGGCGAGGGCCCGCACACCCGGTTCGATCAGGTCGGTGGGCAGCGAGCTGAATCCGATGCGCAGGTAGTTGTTGCGCCAGGTTCCCGGGAAGAAGTAGCGAGACCCGTCGGCGACCAGCACACCGCGTTCGCGGGCAAGCAATGCCCAACGCTTGCAGTCGATCCCGTCCGGAGCGGCATACCACAGGCTCACCCCGCCCGGAGGGAAGGCGTCCTCTGCCAGTGGCAGATGCCGGCGGACGGATGCCGTCAGAACTTCCCAACTGGCGCGCAACCGTCGACGTTGTCCCCGCAGCGTCCGGTGGTACTCGCCGGACGCGATGAAGATACCCATGGCGCGTTGCAGATGGCCGGGTAGGTGCTTGGAGCGGTGGTGGCGCTCGGCGCGCAGCGCGGCGATGACGTCCCGGTGGGCGACCACGAAACCGAGCCGAAGCCCGGCCGACAGGAACTTGGAGAACGATCCGATGTACACCACGCGACCGGTGGTGTCCATTGACTTCAGCGACGGCGTGGGCTGTCCGCGGAAGCGGAACTCGCTGTCGTAATCGTCTTCGATCGCAAACGCATCCCGTTCCTCGAGCTCATCGACAAGTATGCGGCGACGCGGCAGGCTCAGCGTGACGTTCGTCGGGTGGTGGTGGCTGGGGGTGAGGTAGATCGCGTCGAACCCGGGGGCGTGTTCGATGGCGGCACCACGTTGGTCGACGGGTACGGGTACCACGGAAGCGCCGATTCGCGAACATATGTGCCAGGCATCGACATAGCCCGGATTCTCCACCGCCACAGTCGACTTCGGAGACAGCAGGACGTCGGCGAGCAAGGACAGCCCTTGCTGGGCGCCCGAGGTGACCAGCACCTCATCGGGCGCGGCGTGCACCCCGCGCGGCGGCAGGATCTCGTTGCACAACGCATCCACGAGCAGGGGGTCATCGAGATCACCTGCATCGCGCACGCTGTAGGCCAGATGCGGTGTTTGCAGCGCCTCCACCGCGGCGCGCTGCCAGCCGCGCACGGGAAAGCTCTTCAACTCGGGCTGAGCACTGATGAACGGATACCGGAATTCTCGCCAGTCCGGGAAGGCGGGCGCACGGGTAACCGGCAACTGGTGTGACTCGCCTGGGCGGGCAGCCAGGCGTGCAGCCCAGTCCACGCCCCGGGCGTGAGGCGTGGCGCGGATTCGCCGCGGGCCGTCGCCGCGCGTCAATGCCACCGGGTACAGCCCGGAACGGGGTTGGCTCTCCACGAGTCCGAGACTGGTCAGCTCCTGGTACGCCAAGGCCACCGTGTTACGCGAAACCCCAAGTGTCTGAGACAGATAACGGGTCGACGGCAACGGTCGATTCGCCGCGTACACGCCTCTGGCGAGTTGATCCTCCAGCACAGCGCGGACTTGCCTGTACAGCGGCACCGGCGAGGTCGCGTCGATCGCCAGCTTGTCGAATTCCTCCGGGCGCATGGGGTCCGCTGGCATCGACCGATGCTAACTGGCTCCCTCGGATACGGCACCTTCTGGACCTTTGCGCCGGACAGATGGCGATGCAGGGTGACGACATGCACGAACACCTCGTCGTCGCCGCCGTTGCGCTGTGCCTTGCCGCGGCGGTGCAAACGCTGACCGGGGCAGGTTTCGGGCTCACAGCTGCACCACCGCTGCTGCTCGCCGCACCCGACCTGGTACCCGACACGCTGCTGTGGCTGACACTTGCGGTCACGGGGTACTCGGCATGGGCTGACCGGCGGGCGCTGGACTGGCGCTTCACCCGGGTCTGCACGTGTGCAGCGGTGCCCGGTATCGCGGCGGGCCTGGCGATCACTGTGGTCGTCCCCGATGGGTTTCTCGGCGCCGCCATCGCGATTGCCGTCATCGTCGCCGGCGCCGCCGGACTGGCCGGGTTGCGATTGCCCATCACCACGATGAGCACCGGTATCGCGGGATTCACTGCGGGAGCCTTGAATTGGATTGCCGCATTACCGGGGCCACCGGTGACCCTGGTCTATCGCGCCGACGACGCAGCCACCGTTCGTGCCACGCTGTCCGCGGTGTTCCTCGCCGTGTCGGCAGTCACGCTGGCGATGCGATACGCAATGGGCCGAGCCGACGCGTCGGCCGTGCTGTGGGCCGCGGAGCTGGCCGGTGCCGTGCTGCTCGGTGCCGCGGTCAGTAGGCCACTGGGCGCCCGGTTGTCGTCGACGGCGGTGAGCCGAATGGCGTTGGCGTTGAGCACTGCGGCCGGAGTGGTGTTGTTGATCCGCGCACGCTAGCCCTCCAGCCTGCCTGGCGCTCGTGTCGCTACCTTATTCGCCAGGACGATGTTCACTGAGTCGGCGCAGCGGTGCTGAAGATCGGCCAGCAGATCTCGGTTGCGGTGAACCGGGCCGGATCTGTGGGAGTGCCGCCGTGGTAGTGCTCGCGGATGGGGCCCTGGCCACTGATCAGATGCTCGTTGACGTAAACGCCCAGGGCTGCGTAACTGCGGTCGATGCCGTCGTGACCGCCCGGGTGGGTGAGCACCGCGTATTCAGCCTTGGGTAAGACCTCGGCGCGGATACCCTCGGGAGGATCCGCCGACGGTGGCGCTTCGACGAACATGGTTGCGCTGCCGCGCTGTTCGAGAAACAGCGCGCGGTCGTAGAGGCCGCCCGGCACCACCGCGGTCGGCTTTCCTGCTGCCGTGGTGACGGCCCGATGCAGTGTCTGCAGTGACGCCATGAACCAGTCGTCGATCCCAGTGGTGTCGATCGTGGCGCTGACGGACCACACGGCCAGCGCCGGTTCGTGGCGCGATGCGATGTTGGAGGGAGTGCGTACCGGGGACAGCAATTCGCGCAGCGCACCCACGGTGTCACGGGTCTGCTGCAGCTGAGCCTCCATCTGTTCGAGATGGGTGGTGATGATGTCGGTGCGGGCCCCTGCGTCTTCGGTGCTCAGGAGCGCCTTGATGTCGGGAATGGACATGCCAAGTGATCGGAACCGTCGGATGATGTGGGCGTGATCAACCTGGCTGGTGTCGTAGAAGCGGTAGCCGGTATAGGGATCGATGTGGGCAGGTTCGAGAATGCCGATCTCGTGGTAGTGGCGTAGCGCCTTCCTGCTCAGGCTGGTCATCACTGCGAAGTCTCCGATCGAGACCTGTGCGCCCATGGCGTCCTCCTCTGCGCTTGCATCGCCCACGTGATGGGACAACGCCATCCTCAAGCTTCCCCCTGGGGCAAGGTCAACATTGCGGCGAGAGTCGAACGAGGATTGACCTTCCCCTTAAGGCAACCTTCATCGTGGGGTCATGACCAACACCGCAGACTGGGATGCACTCCCACAGACCGTCCGAACGTTCATGACTGCGCTCGATGCCCGTCAGGTCGATCAGACGCTGACCACACTCACCACCGATGCCGTGGTGACCGACGAAGGCCACGACTATAAGGGACATGACGAGATCGGGACCTGGGTGGCCACCGCGGCCGCCGAGTACACCTACACCACCGAGTTCACCGGTGCGACAGTGCTCGAATGCCAGGCCGGTACGACTGTCGATGTCGGGCAGCATCTGGAGGGCAACTTCCCGGGCGGGGTCGCCGACCTGCACTACCGCTTCACCCTCGATGGCACTGTGATCAGCCGGGTGGTGATCGAGCCATGACGCCGCGGTGGTTCGTCACCGGAGGCACCGCCGGGGCGCAGCTCGGCGATAAGCGCCGCGGCACCCCTGCCGTGATCGATCGATACGCTGCAGACGAATCCGGTCGGCGTCCGTGCGACCGAAACACTCTGTTGCAGGGCCGATTCCCCTCACACCGCTCCCGCTGATCGGGATCAGCGAGTCGGGTGTGACCCCGCCAAGTGGGTCGCGATCGGCTGTCGATCTGACCGTGGGGCGCCGATGCGCCAGTGAAGATCGGGTGCACTGTGGCATCCAGACGAATGATGGTTGCCCCTCCCCCGGCTGCATCTCTATCGGTGCACCGTATTGGCGACCGGCATCACTGCGCACGCTGGCGGCCGTGCGGTGGCTGAGCCCCGATCGGCTCACCCATGCTCATGGGATAGCTTGACGGTGACACCCCTACGCCGTAAACATGAGAACATATTCTCTGATTGAGGGAGGCGTGGGCGTGCGTGTGGTGGTGCTCATCGCGGCGTTCACGGTTGTGATGGCCGGCCCCAACCTGCCGACGCCGTTGTTGCCCGGTTACCGAGCGAGCCTGGGGTTGGATGCGTTCGGACTGACCGTGTTGTTCAGTGTCTATCTCGTCGCCCTGGTGGTCGTACTGGGTTCGGCGGGGTGGGTGGCTCGCCGCAGCACGCCCCGGGCCCTCCTCGTCACGGGGCTGCTGCTGGGTGTCGCGTCCGACCTCTGTTTCGTTTGGCAGCCTGTGACACTCGCCGGAGTGCTGTCCGGCCGCGTGCTGTCCGGCGTGGCCGTGGGTATCTCGACTGGGGCGGCCGCCGTTCTGTTGCGCCACCACGGCGGAGGGCGCTCTGCGTCGGCCACGGCGCTGTGCGCGCTCCTCGGATCGGCGGCAGGTACGGCGCTCACGGCGTTGCTGGCCGAGTTCCTGCCTCTGCCGCGAGAGCTGTGCTATCTCGTGCATGCGGCCGTCAGCGTGGTGTGCGTGGTGTCGTTGTGGGTGATTCGTGAATTCGCCGAGCCGGCTCGAGCGGACGCGCGTGGTGCCCGCGGCGACACAGCCATGGTGCGCCCCGACGAAAGGGGACGGTTCGCGGTGGCGTCGGCGATCGGCATGGGCGCCTGGGTGACAGCCGGTCTGATGGTCGCGCTCGTACCGACTTACGCGGTCGACCTCCTGGGCGCTACCAGTTTGGTGGTCGCGGCAAGCCCGGTGGTGCTGTACCTCGGGGCTGCCTGCCTGGGCTCGATGGTGGCCGGCCGCCGCTCGCCGCGGACCGACTTGGTGGCTGGCCCCCTGTTCATGGCGATCGGGCTGGCGCTCACGGCATTGTCGGGGCCAACGCACTCGACCGTGGTGTTGGCGCTCGGCGCCGTGATCACCGGAATCGGTCAGGGCCTTGCGTTCCGGGGCGGGCTCTTCGCCGCGCTGACCGTGTCGGACGCTGCGCGCCAGGGGGTGGCTACGTCGACGTTCAGCGCCGTCGCGTACTTCGGCGCTGCGGCGACAACGTTGGGCATGGGCCTGGCGACCGGGCGGCTTGGGCTGGACATCTCTTTCCGTTGGGCGTCAATGCTATTCGGAGCCGCAGCCTTGGTCCTCGGCATTCTTGCCAGTCGCCTGTTCAGGCAGCCGGCCGGTGAGTCCGTCTCTGCGCCATCAGTCGTGAGCCTGCCAGGCGGCGTTCAGTGACGCCGACAGCGTGCGGGCGATGCGCCGGGGCGGCCAATTCAGCTCAGCCAAGTCGACGATCACACGCTCGTCGAAGACGGTGATCCACAGCAGGGTTGCGTAGTCGACGTCCTGCTCGGGGATCGCGCCCTCTTCGACGAGTTCCTCGACGACGGGAGCAAGAGCCGCATAAAGCGCCGATGTCGGAGGATCTTGCTTGCGGACGCGCTCGAGAAATCCATCGGAACTGCGAATGCGGGTCGCGGCGCGGCCCCACTGGATGGCCAGGTCTACCCAGCGTTGTCCAAGCTTCTCGAAACGTTGTATGCCGTGATCGGGAACCGCGTTCAGTTCGGCGACCAGTTCGTCGACCAGCCGATAGTAGAACTCGCGGTGAACGTCGCCGACGTCGTCGAAATGCCGGTAGACGGTCGCGGTGGCGACTCCGCTGGCGCGGGCGAGATCCGGCAGGCTGAAATCGACGCCTCGTTCGGCGAGCAGCTCACCCGCGGCGTCGAGCAACCGGTCCCGGGTTCGAGCGGTATCGCGGCGCAGCCGCATGCGATTCACCATGTCAGATCGGCGCCATACTACCCCGCCATGTTAATACGAGAATAACTTCTCATGTTCGAGTTGACCCGACCGGGCGCCTCCGCCAATCTCGTTTTTGTCGAGACGGGAACTTCTTCCCATGTTTGCCTCTCCGTGAAAGGACCGCAGCGTGCTCTTGTTGCCACCGCCACACCGATGGCGCCGCAGGGCGCCCGAGCTCGCCGTCGCCGCGAGTGCCGAGGGTCATGCCCGGCTGAACCGCCGACTCAGCCGAAGTGATCTCACCGCAATGGGGATCGGGACGATCGTCGGTGCAGGCATCTTCGTCACCACCGGCGTCGCCGCGGCCACCAAGGCCGGTCCGGCGATCGTGTTGTCCTTCGTCCTGGCGGGTGTGGTGTGCACGCTCGTCGCGCTTTGTTACAGCGAGCTGGCGGCGATGGCGCCGGTGTCCGGTAGCGCCTACACCTACACCTACGCCACGCTCGGTGAGGCGCCCGCTTTCCTGGTCGGGTGGAACCTCATTCTCGAATTCGTCGTCGCAGGTTCGGCGATCGCCATCGGCTGGTCCGGAATGTTCGGCGCGGCAATGGAATCGCTGTTCGGAGTCAGGCTGCCTGCGGCACTCACCGCGGCACCGGCCGACGGCGGGATCGTCAACATGCCCGCGATCCTCGTCATCGCGGCGGTCGTCGCGGTGTTGGCGGGCGAGGTGCGGCTCACCGCGCGCGTGACCAAGTTCCTGGTGGCGTTGACCATCGGGGTGCTGCTGGTCATCGTGGCGGTCGGCGCCCCGCATATTCAGACCGCCAATTGGGCACCGTTCGCGCCTTTCGGCGCAAGTGGTGTGATAAGCGGCGCGGCCATCGCGTTCTTCGCGTTCCTCGGCTTCGACGTCGTCGCGACCTCCGCGGAAGAAAGTCGAAACCCGCGACGCGACCTGCCGTTCGCGATCGTCGGCTCCGTGCTCGTCGCGACCGTGCTTTACATCGCCGTGAGTGCGGTGCTGACTGGGGTGGCGCCGTACTCGACCTTGAACAACGAGGCGCCGATCGCCACGGTGTTCAGCGGGCTGCGGATGGGCTGGATCGGTGGGCTGATCCTGGCCGCCTCGGTGGTCGCGCTCACCAAGGGTCTACTGATGATCGTCTACGGGCAGACCAGGCTCGTGTTCGCCATGTGTCGCGACCGCATGCTGCCCTCGGCCCTCGCGACCACGGGGCGCAGGGGCACACCAGTTCGTTTGGCTGTTCTGCTGGGTGCGGTGGGCGCGGTGATCGCCGGGTTCGTGCCGATCGGCATCGTCGCCGAAATGGTCAACATCGGCGCGCTGTTCGCGTTCGCGCTTGTGTCCCTCGGCGTGTTGGTGCTGCGCACGACGGAACCTGATCGGCAGCGTCCGTTTCGGACGCCGTTGATGCCGGCAGTGCCGTTGCTCGCGCTGGCCGGTTGCGTCCTGCTGGTCATCTCGCTTGAGCCCCTGACTTGGGTGCGTTTCGGCGTATGGCTCGTCGTCGGGACCGTGTGCTACCTCGCCTACGGCCGCAAGCGCTCCTTGATCGCGGCGGCGTCTGACCCAAGCGCATCGGTTCGCGTCACGGAAGAGGTTCGATGACTACCTCGGCGATCAGCTCGATGTACCCGCAGGATGTCGATTTCGCGGCGCTGGAGGAGATTCGGGATTCGGCATTGCAGACACTGGCCGCCGATGTGAGGGATTTCCTCGAGGGCGGCGCCGGCGGTGAGGCGACGTTGCGGGCCAACCGGTCCGCCTTCGAACGACGGGTGATCCGGCCCAGACCGATGAGCGGGGTGAACAACCCGCGCACCGACACGACGTTCTTGGGAATCCCACTGGCAGTGCCCATCCTGACCGCACCGTTCGGCGGCGACGCGCTGTTTCACCCGCAGGGGCAACTGGCTGTGGCGCGCGCCAACGCCACGTGTGGAACCGCATCGATCGTGCCAGAGGCGGGCACGTATTCCTACGAACAGGTTGCACAGGCAGCGCCAACGTCGGCCGCGATTGCGCAACTGCATCCCTTTGAACATTTCGAAGTCGCTGCCCAACGCGCACAGACGGCCGGGTATCGCGCGTTGTGCGTCACCGTGGACTGTCCCACAGCCGGTTTCCGCGTACGCAACAGGATGAACCGATTCGATCCGGACCTGTCCTACTTCGCCGGGAACACCGTCGGTGAAGGGGCGCCGGATGTGGCCGAGATGTTCGGGCGGCTGGTGAACCACGGCGCCCCGACATGGGACTGGGACCGGCTGGCCGAGGCCACGAATCGGTGCGGGATGCCGTGGATCGCCAAGGGAGTGCTGACTGCCGAAGCGGCGGTCAAAGCGCTCGAAGCGGGCGCAGACGCCATCGTCGTGTCCAACCACGGTGGACGACAGATCGACCCGGCCCCGGCCAGCCTGGACGCACTGCCCGAAGTGGTCGCCGCGGTGGCCGGGCAGGTACCGATAGCGTTCGACAGCGGGGTGCGTAACGGCAGCGATCTGTTCCTCGCGCTGGCTCTTGGCGCCGACGTCGTCGTGCTCGGCCGACTCGCCGTGTACGGCCTGGCGGCCCGCGGCGAGGCGGGGGTGCGCCGGACCATCGAGCTGCTCGCCGACGAGTTGCGGACGTTGATGATCCTGGCTGGCGCTTCGAGCCTGGCGGACCTCGACGCGACGATGGTCGGGACACGGTGAGCGCCCCCGCGTTCGCGCCGTTCGGCGTCGGGGGCGGTGTCGTGGTCAGCGCGGGGATCGCTGCGCTCGACCCGGCCACGCTCACGCCGCTGTTCGATGACTTCGACGCCCAGGCGCGTTGGGTGCTTGCCCGGCTCGACATGGTGCTCGGTGAAGCCGGCGCTACGCGTGAGGACCTGCTGCGCGTGGAGTGCTTCCTCGCCGATCGCCAGTGGTTCGGCGCGTGGAACGCCCATTACGCCGAGCATTTCGGAACGACCCCACCCGCCCGCACCACCGTTGTCTGCGGGCTCCCAGTGGACGGCTTGCTCATCGAAGTGCAAGTGATCGCCAGTATCACCTGAGCAATGACGGAGGGACTGCTGAAATGACGAGCTTCGCCCCACGCGAGCGCATCACGCTCGCCGACCTGCTGGAAGGCCAGACCGCCGCGCACCTTGTCGTCGCCGCTGACGACTTGGGCTGGTGGGAACAACTGCTCGACCCCGACGCGACCATCCTCGCAGCCACCGGTCTCCAACGCGCGCTTGCGCGGGCTTTGCAGCGCATCGGATGGCTGCAGCCCGCCGGGGACGGGTACCGACTGACCGAAGAGGGACACGAGGTCGCGTTCAACCGCGGATTCGTCCGTATCGCCACCCGTGGCTGGGAACCCACTTTCCGGCAAGTCGGCTGCCTCGCCGCCACTGCCGACATCGTTCCCGCGCAGACCGATCCTGACGCTGTGGCGCGCGGCTGCAGCGACATCGCGCGGCGCCACCCCGAGACCCTGCAGGCGATCGCCGCGCGGATCGCCCAGGACTCCACCCCGGGCAGCACGATCGACATGGGATGCGCCGACGGCGGACGTTTGCAGATCATCGGTGAATTCGGGCTCACCGAGCAGCTGATCGGGGTCGACATCGAAGCCGGGGTGATCGCCGCCGCTCGGCAGCGGCTGGCCAGCGGCGGCTTCGCCGAGCGGGTGCGGCTGCGCGCCGGTTCCGTCCAACCCGGTGACGAGCTGCCCTCATGGCTCGACGACGGCATCCGGGCTGATGTCACGACGGCGACGTCGTTCAATCTCATGCACCAGTTGGCCACCGACGGCGGCGGTATCGACAAAGTGCTGGGCGCGTGGATGACGTGGTTCCCGAACCTGCGACGGTTCGTGATCGGGGACGTCGTGCGCGCGGATGGTCAGCATTGGCACGACTTACCCTGGTTCGCACCCACTTTCGAGATCTACCACGAACTGACCGGTGTCCGCGTCTGGCGCGAGGAAGAGTACGTCGACGCCTTCGCCTCGCTGGGCTTCGACATCGTGGAGTGTTTCGACAAGGACCACGACGTCATGATCACCTGGATCGCGGAGCGAAAGCGATGATCGAGCAATTGGTCCGGCAGCTGCCGGGCGGGGGCAGCCAGAGCCAGACCGGGGCAACCGTTGCGAACTCGATCGAGCCCGAGCAGGCGCGGCGCGAACCGACGGAGCTGCGCCACGAGATCGACGCCCTGGACGAGGAGATACTGAGACTGATTCAGCGAAGCGTCGAGGTGTCTCGTCGAGTCGGGCGCAGTCGGCGCGACGCTGGTGGTCCCCGGATCGTCTATCAGCGTGAGCTGGAGATCATCGCCCGGTACCGAACGCGACTCGGCCGCGAAGGCAATGCGCTTGCCGCAATCCTCCTACGTCTCGGGAGAGGGCCACTGGGGCGACCACATTGAAATGCCGGCTCGGCGTGAGGCTGGCGGATTCGCCCTGCCCTGTCAGGGGTTTTGAACCCACATCGTCGACAGTGAAGTGCCGGCGCCCTCACACCGGGATTCCATAGCGGAGGTTCTCCTCTGGAGAGGCCAGCCAGTACCCGTAGCGCTCGGCCGTCTCCGTCATGCGAGCAGCGCCGTCGAGGAATGACCATTGCGCTGGTGCACCAGCGGGGGTTGCGGCGTCACGCAGGAATCGGGCAAGCCGCGGAGTGCCTCCGATGAGTTGGACGGCTTCGGTCGTTCCCGGGTTGTGCAGGGCGTGTGGCACGTTGTTGGGGATGTGCACGTAGTCCCCGGGCTGGGCGGTGACCCACTGATGGTCGCCGTCGACGCCGATCCGCAGGACCTTCAGACTGCCGCTTTCCAACAGGAACGATTCGGTCGCATCGTGGGAATGCAGCGGAATGTAACCGCCAGCGGGGATGTGACCCCGCATGGTGGCGAAATCCTGGTCGTCATCGAGTGGGGTGAGGAACTCGATGACGAATCCGAGCAGATCGACTGTCAGCCCGGTGGTGGGGTTCCTCTCAACGAGCATTCTCGGCCTTTCGATCTGCGGGCTTGGGGTGAGCGGGCAGGGTCGCGGCGACGGCCCCGGCGGTGCAGGCGACCGCGACGGCGATGACGGGGCCGCGGTGTTCGGCCGTGCCAGCCAGCACCGCGCGGTCGACCGCGGTCGTGATGCCGGCGACGATGAACCCCGCGGCCAAGTCGACGGTGGCGATGTCTTCGGCCGCGCCGACGTCGAGCAGGAGCTGGCGCAGGTCGTCGATCAGCACGTTGTCGGAGGCTGCTTGGCGGCTGGCTGGCGCCCAGCCGTAGAACAGAGCGTCGTGTAGGGCGAGGTCGTCGAGGTAAGCGTTGATCACCGCCGTCGTCCACGCCGCCAGCGCATCCTGCAGACCATCGGGACCGCCGGCTCCGCCGCACGCCGCTCGGGCCTTGTCGCGGATCGCGCTGTTGAAGCGCTGTTCGACCGCACCGACCAGGTCGTCCTTGGAAGCGAAGTGGTGGTAGACCGCCCCTTTGGAAACCCCAGCGCGTGTTGCGACATCGTCGATGCTGGTACCGGTGACGCCATGGGCGACGAACAATTCCGCTGCTGCGTCGAGCAGCATCGCCCGACGCTGAGCGGCGGGCAACCTGCGCTGGACCGGCGCATTCGGCGTCATCGGGCCGCCACCCGAAGATGACGCCGCGTCCACTGCTCGAAAGACTCGAGATAGGCGCCCAGGAGCTTTTCGACCGCCGCTGACGCGAGCTGTCCACTCTCGTCGAACATCTCATGACTGTCGCCGAAGTAGGCCTCCGGTTGCGCCATGGCCGGCACGTCGAGGAACACCAAGGACTGACGCAGGTGGTGATTGGCGCCGAAGGCCCCCAACCGGCCGGGCGACAGACTGATGATGCCCGCCGGTCGGCCGGCGAAGACGTTGGCGCCGTACGGGGCCGATCCGACATCGACGGCATTCTTCAACGGCGCCGGGACCGACCTGTTGTACTCCGGAGTGACGAACAGCAACGCGTCGACTGATCGCACCTGATCTCGAAAGCGTTGCCACGACAGCGGTACTGGCCCCGCGTCGAGATCCTCGTCGTAGAGGGGCAGGTCACCGATCTCGAGAATTTCCAACCGTAGGGAGTCGGGCGCCATCCGTATTGCGTGGGCCGCCAGCTTTCGGCACACCGACTCCCGGCGCAGGCTACCGACCACCACCCCCACCGTGAGAGCGGGTGACGTCGTGTCTGTTGGAGTGCGTCCGGCGTGCATGCTCGAACCGTAACATACCGACGGTCGGTCGGTTGCGGCACGCCGTGGCTGCGGGCCGGCGCACCTGCGCGATCACGTCGACGGCGGCTCGTACAGTTGGAGGTCGTTTCCTTCGCTGTCCTTGAAGGAGGCGATGCGGCCCCACGGGTGATCACTGATGTCGCCGACGAACGACACCCCTTGGCTCTTCAGTCGAGAAACCTCTGCCTCGATGCCACCGTCGGGCTCGAACGTCAGCAGCGCACCGCCACTGCCGTCCGCTCCGGACGATTCACGGGCATTCAGGCCGACCATCAATCCATTGGCGTCCAACTCCGACCAATCGTCCGATTCCCGTGTCACATCGAGTCCCAGGATGTCACCGTAGAAGCCCAGTGCCCGCTTCATGTCCTTGACCGGTAACCACACTGTGGCCACTCCTGACGCCATGTCCCGCCTCTTTCGTCTCGAAGTCGTCGTACCTGCGGTGTGATACCCCGTCGGGGCCTCATGAGGCTCGGGAAATCGTGACGTCTGACGTCTCGTCGACGGCCATGACGTTCCCGTGACTCCGTTGAATCCGGAGCGCACCAGGGGAATTCGCGCCATGACCGCCGTGCTGCGCTGCGTCGTCCGGCCGTCAGCTGACGTCGCGACCCCACACCCGATGCTCCCCCAGGCTTTCGATCAGCGATGCTGTCAGCGCTGACGCGTCCGATTCGCGGAGAACGCCCTCGGCGCTGTCGGCCACACCGGCACGGACCAACAGATCGCTGCCCGGCGGGAGCACGGCGATTCCCTTGAAGTGACGGAATACTTCGTCGACGAGGATCTTGGCCTGCACAGCGGCGGGTGAACCCGTGATCACCACACCGTCGAACTCGATGGAACGCGCAGTCGCATACGTCCGGGAGATCGGTATGGTGCTGCCCTCATGGCTGAGCGTGCCGCCGTGCGGCGCGATCACCAAGGGCACCATCTTCGCCGCGCCGAGCGCGTCGACCACCGTCGACACGTCGCCGATGTCGGAGTCCGGGCCCACCAGCACGCCGATGTTGCGGCCCTCCACCGGCCAGCGCTCTCCCACCTGAGAAACAGCAGGGCTCAGCAGGATTGGCTCGGCGGGCGGCGTTGTGGGGGCAGGTGCCTCGAGACCAAGGCCCGCGGCAACGGTGGCGCACAGCTCGGTGTCGATGTTCGCCAGCACCGCCAGCTGCCGCTCCTTGATCGCCTGCTCGTAGCACTTGCCCAGTTCGAACGTGTACGCCTCGGCGACGTGGGCCTGCTCCACCGGGCTCAGGCTGCGGTAGAACATCGTCACCTGGCTGAAGTGGTCATCGTAGGACGCCGGCGCCCCGCGGACTTTCGTCGACTCGGCCACTATCGCCGGTGCCTCGATGAACGCGGCGGTATCCGCGCCGGCGAAGAACGGGCACCCGCCGTCGAGCGAATTCGGTTTGTAGGGAGCCACTCCCGGATGAACGCCGTGCTGGTGGAACCCGTCGCGGAGCATGTCGTTGACAGGCGCGTGCGGACGATTGATCGGGATCTGGCCGAAGTTCGGCCCACCCAGCCGGCTGAGTTGGGTGTCCAGGTAGGAGAACAATCGCGCCTGCAGCAGCGGGTCGTCGGTGACGTCGATGCCGGACACGAGATGTCCCGGATGGAACGCCACCTGCTCGGTCTCGGCGAAGTAGTTGGTGGGATTGCGGTTGAGCTGCATCGTGCCGATGACCTGCACCGGCACCAGTTCCTCGGGCACGATTTTCGTGGGGTCGAGGAGGTCGATGCCCTCGAACATCTGCTCCGGTGAATCCGGCATCACCTGGACGCCGAGGTCCCATTCCGGGTACGCGCCCTTCTCGATCGCGTCGGCGAGGTCGCGGCGGTGCAGATCCGGATCCATACCGGCAGCGATCTGCGCCTCTTCCCATACCAGCGAATGCACGCCGAGGCGCGGCTTCCAGTGGAATTTCACCAGTGACGTGGAACCATCCGGGCCGGTGAGGCGGAAGGTGTGTACGCCGAAGCCCTCCATCATGCGGTAGGACCGCGGGATACCCCGGTCGGACATGTTCCACATGGTGTGCGCCTGCGCTTCGGTGTGCAAAGACACGAAGTCCCAGAAGGTGTCGTGCGCACTCTGGGCCTGGGGAATCTCACGGTCGGGATGCGGTTTGGCGGCGTGGACGACGTCGGGGAACTTGATGCCGTCCTGGATGAAGAACACGGGGATGTTGTTGCCGACGAGGTCGAAGGTGCCCTCGTCGGTGTAGAACTTCGTCGCGAACCCACGGGTGTCGCGCACCGTGTCGGCCGACCCGCGCGACCCGAGAACTGTCGAAAAGCGGACGAAGACATCGGTTTCGGCGCCGGACCTCAGGAACGCCGCCGTGGTGATCTTCTCCGCGGCGCCGTTGGCCTGGAACACACCGTGTGCTGCGGCACCTCGGGCGTGGACCGCGCGCTCGGGAATGCGTTCGTGGTCGAAGTGGGTGATCTTCTCCCGCAGATGGTGGTCCTGCAACAGCGTCGGCCCGCGTCGCCCGGCCTTCAAGGAGTGGTCGGTGTCGTAGAGGCGTGCGCCCTGCGCGGTGGTGAGGTACTCCCCTTGCTGCCCCCGTGCCGTCTGACCACCGCCGACGGAAAGCCCGGTTGCCGTCCGCAGATCGGGACCGCCCTGATCCGGCTTCGGCGGCAGCGGCTCTCGCGGATTCGTGGGCTCGTCGAAGGGCGCCGGCTCCGGAGCTGGTGCGCCGGGAATGTACTTCGGGCTGTGCTGCTGCAGCCGTTCGGCGGCTTCCACCACTTTGTCCTTGGCGTCTTTGACCACGCTCTTGATGGTTTCTTTGGCTCCGCGGTCGGTTGCCATCGCATCCCCTCGTCATGAGGCAGGCACCTCTGAACGGGCCCACCTGGGTCGACCGGCGGGCTTCCCGCTACGGGCGCGCCTAAACCGGCGGCCGCAGTTGACGGCAGCGAACCCATCCGAGAGAGTGATCTTGACGTGAACATTGGTTGAGGTTTTAGCGTGAGCGCATGGCAAGACACATGCAGCCCCCTGCGCTACAACCCCTGGGGTTTTGGGCACTACGCGCAGGAGAAGCCATTCGAGCGCGGACCCGGGGCCGACTGGCAGAACTGGGCATCACCCAACCAGACTGGTGGGTGCTTCATCAGCTGTCGATGCACCCAGCGGGCATGGGCGAAGGCGACATCGTTTCCGTCGTCGGCCCCATTGAATCGGACGACAGCATCGTGAGGGCGATCGCGACGTGCATCCACAAAGGATGGATCGAACGCTCGGGCGGTCGTGTTCGTCTCACCGAGGCGGGTACTGAGCAGTTTCTCGCGGCCGCCGAGGTCCAGCAACAACTCAACGACGAACGGCGTCAGGGAATCTCCGAGCGTGACTACTCCACCACCATCGAGGTCTTGCAGCGCACCCTGACCAACGTCGGCAGCGACGCATGGCACTGGTAGGTGGATCACTCGGCGACGCGTGCTGTCGGCGGGTGGTCAGTCAGTCAGCGTGCGTCGCCGACCATGCTGCGCCCAGCCACGGTCATGAATTGCGTTCAGCTGCGTGTGCCTGACTGAACAAATCCACGATCGCTGAGCAGAAGGCCGGAAGGTCGTCCGGCGAGCGGCTCGTGACCAGGTTCCCATCTCGCGCCACCTCCTCGTCGACGACGTTTGCGCCGGCGTTGCGCAGATCAGTGCGGATGCTGGGGTAGGAGGTGAGCGTTCGGCCCTGAGCGACGCCGGCCTCGATCAGCGTCCACGGTCCGTGGCAGATCGAGGCGACCGGCTTGTCGGCGGCCATGAAGTCGCGGACGAAGGCGACCGCTGCGGAGTCCATCCGAAGCTGGTCTGGATTCACCGTCCCGCCGGGGAGTAACAACCCGTCGTAGTCGTCGACCGAAGCCGACTTCACCAGGCCGTCGACGGTGAACGTGCCTGCCGAATCCAAGTCGTGGTCGCGCGCTTGGATGTCGCCGTCGTGCAACGAGAGCAGGTCAGTCGTGGCTCCAGCATCCTGCAACGCCTGTCTCGGCTGTTCCAGCTCCACCCGTTCAACGCCATCCGCCGCCAGTATCGCGACTCGTGTGCCGCGCAGTTCGTTTGCCATATCGATGCCCTTTCGTGAGACGTGACGACGTGCCCGCGTGGGCAAGCCATCCGCAGTTTTCGAATTTGTCTGGTGCAGCTAGTGATTCAGCGCGTCCCGGCCCCGGCTTTCTGTCGGCTCGAACCATCCGGGTGCAGCACGACCTTGGTCCAGCCGTCGTCCCGGCTGTCGAAATGCTGGTAGGCATCGGGACCTTCGTCCAGGGAGAGATTGTGCGAGACGATCCAGGACGGTTTGACCTTGTCCCCGGCGACCAGGTCGCGCAGGCGTCGGTTGTACTTCTTCACCGGACACTGCCCACTGCCCAGGGTCTGGCCCTTGAACCAATGCAGCCCGTAGTCGAAGGCCACCTCGCCCTTCTTGGCCAATTCGTCCGCGCCGCCGGGATCCTGCGGAACATAGACGCCGACAGAGCCGATGCCGCCGGTGAAGCGAACCGACTTCACCAAGCTGTTCAGTGTCATGTTCGGATGCTCCGTGCCTTGTGGGTCGTGCGCCTGGTAACCCACGCACTCGCAACCGCGGTCCGCGCCCAGTCCCATGGTCTGGTCCATCACGAACTCCACCGGGTCGACCTTCGAATCGTCGATGGCAAGGGCGCCGATCTCCTCGGCGAGCCGGAGCCTGTCTGGATGGCGATCCACCACCATCACCTTGGACGCGCCCTTGACCGTCGCGGACAGGGCGGCCATGAGGCCGACCGGTCCCGCCCCGTAGATGACCACGGAGTCGCCGGGCACTACCCCGGCCATCTCGGTGGCGTGGTAACCCGTCGGAAAGATGTCCGCCAGCATCACGTAGTCGTTCTCTTTGTCCACCGAGTCCTCACCCAACCGGAGGCAGTTGTGGTCGCCATACGGCACGCGGAGGAGCTCCGCCTGGCCGCCCTGCCAAGGCCCCATATCGGCGAAGCCGTAAGCCGCCCCGGCCATTTGGGGATCTGGTTGAGTGGTCAGACAGTAGTTGGTGAACCCCCGTTCGCAGTTCTTGCAGAACCCGCAGGAAACGTTGAAGGGTAGAACGACTCGCTCACCGACCTTGACCTTGTCGACCCCGTCTCCCACCTCGACGACCTCGCCGAGGTTCTCGTGCCCGAAACATCGGCCGGTTTCGAAGTCGGTCCTGCCTTCGTACATGTGTAGATCCGAGCCACAGATGTTGGTCGCGGTGATTCGCACCAACACGTCGGTGGGCCGTTCGATCTTCGCGTCCGGCACGTCCTTGACGCTGACCTGGCGCGGTCCCTCGTAGACAAGAGCTTTCACGTGAGCCTCCTCAGATTGCTGTTGTGGCGGGGCACATGCCCTGCCGCGGTGCGTGTAAACGCCCGACACACCCTCAGTTCCTTGCGCACACGAGCTGGGCCTGATGTGGTGCCCCGCGACCGCGGAGGGGTTCGCGACGCCGTACACGCGATCGCCGTCATCCACCGCTGCTGAGGGCGCATTCGGTTGATCGCGCAGTGCAAAGATTCCACCGCACCTACCCGGTGAGCAGGGCACTTCCAGGGAGATATCGCCGATCTGTGCCCCTGGTGATGATCAAACCGCTTCGGTGTCAACGTTTCAGGACGGTGTGCGTGCAGATGTGGCGCTGACACGCCCCCGGACAAACTCCATGTCGACGGTGGTGTTGCGACCGGCGGTGATGCTTAGATGCGCTGAGGAGACGGCCACGCGTCTGCGAAGCCCGAATGCGGCATAGGTGGCCAGCGCGCCGGTCGAACAGTCAGGGAGGAGGAGCGGGTGGCGACTTCGCGCGGTGACACGCGGCGGACAGCGATAGTTCAGGCCGCCCTCGAGGTGTTCGCGGGCCACCGTCACAACACCGCGACGTTTCAGACGATCGCCGATGTAGCGGGCGTTTCCGTCGGAGCGATTCAGCACCATTTCGGGTCCAAGGAGAAGTTGATCGCAGCCGTCGACACCCACGTGTTGGAGACCATCGACGCGGCGATGTCCCACCCAGCTCCAGCGGGGCCGGCCGAGGTCGGCCAGCGTGTTCGCGTCTTGGTCGAAGACCACCTCCCGGTGCTGGATTACCTCGCGCGCCAGCTGGTCGACGATGGGCCCGTCGGCCACGCGGTGTTCGACGCAATGGCGGTGTCCGGTGTCGAACGCTGGACGCACCTGGCCGAAATCGGTCACGCTCGGGAGGGACTCGACACCGTGTGGGCGGGACTCAACCCCCTCGTGCTGGTGTTGGGAGTCATCATCCTTCGCCGTCATCTCGATCGGCACCTGCCGGAGAGCTTCGTCACAGCAACGCAGTTCAGCCGATGGGAACAGGCGATGAATGCGCTCATCAGTCAAGGCCAACTCAGGCATTGACGGGTCCGGCCCCGCGCCGCGATCGCTCGTTCCGAGCAAACAATACGACCATATTGGTACGGTGTGCACGTGGTTGCAGAGCCGCCTTTTCCGCCAGGCGATATCGGTGCGGCGAGCGTTGCGAATGCCTTGCAATCTCTCGATCGCGAGGCCGAACGGGTCATCACCATCGCGCACTGTCAGGCCTACCGATACGCGAGCGACGTCCTTGCATCGGCGCACTTGCTCCTGGGGTTGCTCGCCGTGAATCCCGCTCCAGTGTGCGTCACCGACGAGCCCGTGCAGTGCGCGCGCACGGTGGCGAGTATCCGTTATGAGCTCGAGCGGATCATGGGTGATGAATGGCAGGTGGATGGGCCGCCTCGAATCCTGCATCTGCCATATACCCCGCACGCCCGAGCGATTCTGGTAAACGCAGCCGGGCTCGGTCGCAATGCCGAACCGGCCGGCACCACACCGGCGCATCTCTGGGCGGCGCTGGCAGCTGCCTCCGGCTCCGTTGCCGCTCGCGGCCTCGCCGCGTTGGGCCTCACCCCACGGCTGTGACGATCGAAACCGTCCTACGGCCGGGGTGTATGTCGCGATCGCAAGGGTTCGACTCGACGCGAGCGGGGCATCCTCGAGCGATTCACGATTCCACAGGACGACTGAGGAGCACTCGATGACGATGCCCAGCGACGCTGCAGACGCGATCGACGACGAGGGTTCCAACGACGGCCCACGGGAACACCGACGCGTCGATACCGATCGGGCCGCCTATGTCGACGACGACAACGTTCCCCATCCCGGCGACGCCAACGAGGCTGACTGACCTTTCCCCGCGCAGTCATCCGAGTCGCCGGGTGCGCCACCGTGACAAATCTGCAGCAAGCACTGCGGGATCGCGTTCGGTGAACACCTCACCGGTGATCTCCAGGTGCCGGATGCGGTCGAGTGCGAACCCGCGGATCCCCTCGCGCAGCCGACACCATCCGACGAACAACCATGCGTCACCTCCGCGCAGCAGACCCATTGCCTCTACATCACGATGGGTATCACGTGCGCCGTCCTCGGAGGTGTAGTCCAATCGCACAACCCGATGTGCCGCAATTGCCTCGGGAAGCAGCGAGACCGCCGCCTCGGACGGCGGCGAGGAATCGATGACGAACATCGACGCCAACGCCTCGTCGACGGGCGCGAGTTGGTCCTCGCGGCTGACCGCGAGAATCTTGGCGCGCGCCCGCCTCGCCGCAGCGCCGTACGGCGAGGTCTCCAGCAGTCCGAGCCCCGCGAGCACGGCCAGCGACTCCGGCACCGTGAGGTTCAGTGGCGGCAGAGAGTGTTCACGCAGAATCGAGTACCCGCCTGACGCCCCGTAGTCGGCGTAAATGGGGACTCCTGCGAGCTGCAGTGACTGTATGTCTCGCTCGATCGTGCGCTTGGACACCTCGAACTGCTCGGAAAGCCGAGCGGCCGACAGCGGCCGGCGCGATGCTCGCAGCACATCGACCAGCGCGTACAACCGCTCGGCTCGCCTCATCGTGTCGAGTGCCCTCCGTGTCAGGTGAGGTGCGGCCGTGTCCCGCCCACCGACCAGACCTCGCGAATCAGGCCGTCGTCGGTGAAGTCGAAGACGTCGACCCCGCCTGCCGTCGACTCCCCCGTCTGCACATTCCACAACAGGCGCCCGTGCGCTCCGTCGACGGCCCGGGCGATCTCGGTGAACACCACATTCGCATGCCGCTGGCGCCACCGAAACAGGAACTCGGCAAAATCCTGTGCGCCCAGCACGTCGTCACCCGGATTGGACCCATCGGGCTCGGAATTCAAGAAATGAATCCTGAAGTCGTCGCTGCAGATGCGACGAGCGATGTCACCGTCGGTGTTCCACATCTGCAACCACACCGCGAGCCCCGCGTCCGAAGATGTCGGCTGACCGCCCATCGTGTTCGTATCCTTGTTCATGAAACCAGCGTCGACCACGGCGGCGACAACAGTATGTCGGTGTTCTCGGGCGCCCTTGCCGCAGACGTGGTGGTGCGGTGCCATGTAGCTGACACCGATCTCTACAGGTCCAGACGGTCGATCGTCCACTGGATGTCGTCGAAATCCGGCATCTCGCGGCCATCGTCGAGCCCGATCTCACGCTTGATGAGGCTCTCGAGCTTGCCGCTGGCCGCCATGACCAGATCGGCATTCTCACCTTTGGAGGCAGCCAAGTTGGTCATTTCAGTGGGATCCGTCTGCAGGTCGAACAGCTCGACATCGTTGAACCGGTAGAGCTCGTCGATGTCGCGGGGCAGATTGCGCTGCGTGGGCGCGAAGTAGCGGGTGAATTTGTAACGCCCGTCGAACATGGCACGCAGGCTGCCCCTCTTGCCCAGGTCCGGACGATAACCCGCTTCCGCCATGGCACGCTTGGGATCCTTGTTGGCGGCCTTGGCGTCGGCGACGATTCTGATCGCCTCGCTGTCGTTGGTGGCCAACCCGCTGTACGTGAACAGCACGGCGTCGCGCACCGTGTGTTGTTCGGCACTACCCGGATTGCTCAATGCCGCACTGAGATCCCGCCCAGGCAGAGTTCGTCCCGCTGTGTCGCCGAGACCACCCGCCGTCACACCGGCGAACGCCAGTAAACTCGGCGCCAGGTCGATATGGCCGGTCAACGACGAAACCGTTTGTCCGCCAGACACATCGGGGTGCACGATGTGCAGCGGTAAGTGGATGGCCTCCTGATAGGCAAAAGGGCCCTTACCGCGTAGCCCGTGGGCACCTGCCATTTCGCCGTGGTCACTGGTGAAAACCACGATGGTGTTGTCCGTCAGTTTCAGCGCGTCGAGTTCGTCGAGTAGCAGCGCGATCTGTTGGTCGACGCTGCGGATGCTGTTGAGATAAAAGTCGGTGAACCTGCGCCAACGCTCTTGCTCTGCCGGAATGGTTCCGAGAGTGTAACCCCAGGCCTTGAGGTACTCGCCGTGTGCTGCAGGGCGACCCGGCTCGTCCATGGGTTGCTCGAGATTCTCGGGAAGCGTTGTCTCCCAGGTTTTCTGGTAGAGCGCGTTCTCCGGTGCGCGGGCTGCCTCCATCAGGAGTCGACCGTTGTCCTGCACGTGCTCGCCGGGCGCGTCGGTGTTGAAGTACATGACATCGTGCGGATTGACCAGACTGACGAACAGTGCCCACCGCTTCTTCTCGTCGGCCAGAGAACGGCCCTGATCGCGCAACCACGAAACGGCGCTTCCGCCGATCATGTTGTCGTAGTTGTACCCACCAAGGGTGTGGGTGAGTACGTCGCCGGGCCAAACATAGTCGGAGAAGCCGTACGCCTCCATCTCCTTGGTGAACAAGTGGTCGGGTTGCGCGGTCTCGAACGCGCTGTTGAGGTGCCACTTTCCCTTGTAAGCGGTGTAGTAGCCGGCTTTTCGTAGCATGTGGCCCACGGTGGGAACGTCTGGACTCATCGACCGGACGTAGGGCATGTCGACGTTTTCGAACATGCCGGTGTCCGGCGTCTGCAAACCGGTGAGAATCACCGACCTGGAACTGGTGCACATGACCGCCGGGCAATAGTGGTTGGCGAAGGTGACGCCGTCGCCGACCAACCGCTCTCGGCCGGGCAGTGACATGCCGGCCGGCCACTCGGCGAAGTACCGCTCCTGGTCGGTGAAGACGAACAGGATGTTGTGTTTGCTCGACGACGGCAACCCGGTTTTGCTCGCGGCAGGGGTGGCCGATGGGCCACCTGCACACGATGCGACCGCGGCTGCTGCCACTGACGTTCCCGCCATCGCGAGGAACGCCCGGCGGTTGGGCAACGGGCAATCCTTCATCTCACGATTCCAGACCTTTCTTGATGTAGCGCTCTGTACAGTAAGAATAATCCACCAACGATCCCCGGGAGCCCATTTCATGGCCGTATCGAGTTCGGACTCGTTGTCACCCCGCCGCCCGGTGCGCCGCACCCGCGCCAACGGCGACCGGTCGCGCGAACGCATTCTGGACGCTGCCACCGCGGTTGCTACGGAGCGCGGCTACGACGGCACCACGATCTCTGCCGTCAGCAAACGCAGCGGCCTGCCGCCAACGTCCATCTACTGGCACTTCACTGACAAGGACGACCTGATCGCGGCCGTGATCGATCGCAGTTTCCAACGCTGGGCAGGGGCGCTGAGCCTGCCCAGGGACGGCGATGCGGCCCGATGGGCAGGTGACATCGGACGGCAGGTCGCCAAGGCGCTTCAGGAAGCGCCGGACTTCCTCCGACTCGGACTCAAACTCGCACTGGACCACCGGCCGGCGGAAAGGCAGGCCAAGACGAAGTTCCTGCAGGGTCGTACCGCGACATTCGAAGAGTTCGCCGACATCATCCGGGCCATCGCTCCGGGCCTGGCCGCAGACAAGGTGCAGACGCTGACCACGTATCTGATCGCCGGAGCTGATGGCATATTCATCGCCAACGAAATCGACGACGATCCGCAGCGCTTCGTCGAGCTGTTCGAGTTACACGCCCGGTTGGTGTTCCAAGCAGCCGTGGACATGGTGCGGTGAGCCGAGCTCATCACCAGTGCGCTCGTTCTTGAATTCATGCCCATCGGCCGGAATAAACCTTTGCCGGGCGGCCTTGGCTCAGGAGTGCCCTCCCCCGACCCAGGAGCTCCCATGACCCGTCCCGTCCGCGTCGCCGTTCAGATCCAACCTGGCGGAGCGCCCGATTACCGCACCTGGCGCGACGCCGTGCTGGCTGCCGACGACCTCGGCGTCGACGTGATCTTTGGTTACGACCATTTCCACCGCCCATCGATGGATGCCCTTGTCGACGGCAAGCCCGTCCTGTCGGAATTCCAGCCTGACGTCACCAACTTCGAGGGGTGGACCGCTCTGGCGTCGTGGGGCGAGATCACCTCGCATGCCGAGATCGGGCTCCTCGTCACCGGTGTCGGTTATCGCAATCCCGATCTGCTCGCCGACGTGGCGCGCACCGTCGATCACATCAGCGGAGGCCGGGTCATCCTCGGCCTCGGCGCGGGCTGGTACGAGAAGGACTACACGACCTACGGTTACGAGTTCGGCACCTTCGCATCGCGCTTCGACCTGTTCGACGAGAGCCTGATCCGCATCGAGAACCGACTCGCCGCACTGATTCCGCCGCCGGTACGCAAGATGCCGATCCTCATCGGCGGCACCGGGCCCAAGCGCTCGCTTCCCGCCGTCGCGCGGCACGCCGACATCTGGCATGCTTTCGCCGAACTCGACACCTTCCGCAAGCTCAGTGACCGGGTCGACGAGCTGGCCGACACGTTCGGGCGCGACGGCTCCGACATCGAACGCTCGACGTTGTGGCAGAACAGCGAGAGCGCAGATGCCTTCCGTGAGGCGGGCGTCACCTTGTTTCAGACCGAACTCACTGCCGACGACGGATATGACATGACGTCTCTGAAGACGGTCCTGCGGTGGAGGGACGACAGTTGAGCACGACGACCTCGCGGCCGCGTGGCGGGTGCTCCCTGATGACCCCGGAACGCTGATTGGCCTTGCGGCGAAGCGAAATACAGGCGTCGCGCATGGGGTAGTCCGAGAGCCTCCTCAACTCTGTTGAACATCGCGAACACGTACGACAGCCGGGAAGCCAGCAGCCGAGACCTGAAATCCGAAGGCACCGGTCCGGAAACCGTGCCGGCCAAGACAATCCGCCGCAGGGGCGAGCCGAGCGATGAACGCCGGCAGGCCTGCGCCGCGACATCACGATGATCACGTCGAAGCCCGCCGATGCGGTAAGATCGCCGCTGCCCTCTCGGTCGACGGTATGGGTGCCGCCCGGTTTCTGAGCTGTTCGCCGCGGTTTCGACGCTCTACCCGCGATGCTCGACGATTCACGCTGTTACCTTGGGTCCAGCCAATTAATAACGTCGGCGTAAGGAGAGGTGGGGGCGTGCAGAACCTCGTCGCTGCCATCAACGCGTCCATCGATCCGGCTGCTCTGATGCACAGGATCGCAGAACAGATGTGCCTGCTCACACCCAAGGCTGACGGCGCGGCCGTGAGCCTTCTGACCGCCGATGACACCTTTGTGGTGGTGTCGGCGCATGGCCTCGTCGAGTCCCTGTTGGGTCTCACGCTCCCCCGCGAAGGCACGTTTCAAGGACGAGCGATCGCCACCGGGCGGCCCCAGGTCAGCTCGGACACGTTCGCCGATCTCGAGTTGAGCGAAGAAGTTCGCGCGATCGGTGCTCAACTTGGCATCCACTCGCTCGTCGTGATCCCGCTGCTTCACCGAGGCACCGGAATCGGGGCACTTTCTCTATCGGCCGTCGACGCCGGGAAGTTCACCGACCGCGACGTCGCGGCCATGGAGGCAACCGCCCGCTTCGTCTCGGTTCTGATCAGCGCGCACACCGAACTCTCCGAGATGCTCGACGATTTTCTGGGAGATCCCCGCCACGGAGGTCGGGACCTCGCTGCCCAGTTCGTGGCCTCGGTGCTGCGTCCCGAGATCGCCAGAGAGGACGCGCTGCATCAGCGTTTGACCAACTTGTTGGCGGTGCCGGCGCTGCTCTCAGCGGTGTACCAGCCCATCGTCGACCTCGAGTCGAAAGCCGCCGTCGGCTTCGAAGGTCTGTGTCGTTTCCGCAGCGATCCTCAGCGATCGCCTGCGTACTGGTTCGACGTTGCCCGGCGCCTCGGCCGCAGTATCCCACTCGAACTGGCAGCACTGCACACAGTGCTCGAGAATGTCGACGGTATCCCCGATAGTTGCTTCCTCGCTGTCAATGTCAGTCCCTCGACCGCCATGGCGCCCGATGTGCGCGAGGTGCTGCTCGCCGTCGATCGACCGCTGGTTCTGGAGATCACCGAGCATGAACCGTTCCCCGACGGGTTGGCGGAAGCTCTGAAACCATTACGAGATCGCGGAATTCGGTTGGCCATCGACGACGCCGGGGCGGGTTACGCCAGCTTCAACCAACTTCTGCAGCTGCGACCGGACGTCATCAAGATCGACGGTTCACTCACCTCGGGAATCGACGCCGACCCAGCCAAGCGAGCCCTGGTGACAGCCATCGTTCGGCTGTGTGGCGAGATGGGCGCGACCACCATCGCTGAGGCCATCGAGAAACAGGAAGAGCAGACGACGTTGACGCAACTCGGGGTGGAGCTGGGGCAAGGCTATCTCTTCGGCAAGCCGGCCGACATTCAGTCCAATGCGTCGTAGATCGTCGTGAGATAGCGGGCCGACGCGTTCACCGCGTTGGTATCGACACACGTTTACACTCACAGGTCGGTGTGATGCACAGCGTTTCACCCGACGAGAATCGCAGAATCAAGGACATGACCGACACAACGAACCGTCTTCCGCTGAGCGCGCCCGGGCAAGCTCCGCGCCGCGTGATGACGATCGCGGGCTCGGACTCCGGCGGCAGCGCCGGCCTACAGGCTGACATGCGCACGTTTGCGATGCTGGGTGTTCACGGGTGCGCGGCGGTGACGGCAGTGACGGTGCAGAACTCGTTGGGCGTCAGGGCATTTCATGAGGTCCCGGTCGACGTCGTCGCCGGACAGATCAGCACAGTGGCGTCCGACATCGGGATCGAAGCCGCCAAGACCGGGATGCTGGCCACCACCGCGATCATCCACGCGATCGTAGCCACCTGGTCGGCCGAGAAGCTGTCGAGCACGGTCCCCCTGGTCGTCGATCCGGTGTGCGCATCCAACGCCGGCGAGCCGCTGCTGCATCCCAGCGCGCTCGACGCCATGCGTGATGAATTGATACCGATGGCCACGTTGGTGACGCCGAACCTCGACGAAGTGCGGCTCCTCGTCGGCATCGACGTCGTCGACGCAGACACCCAGCGCGACGCTGCGCGGGCGCTGCACGCGCTGGGGCCGCAGTGGGCCTTGGTCAAAGGCGGCCACTTGAGGACCTCGCAGGTCAGCTCCGACCTACTCTTCGACGGTTCGGAGTTCCATCAGTTCGCTGCCGCACGCGTGAACACCCGCGACGACCACGGCGCCGGCGACACCCTGGGCGCGGCGATCACCGCCGCACTGGCGCACGGCTATTCGGTTCCAGAAGCGGTGGCCTTCGGCAAACTATGGGTGACCGAGTGCATTCGCGAGGCTTACCCACTGGGCCACGGCCTCGGCCCCGTCAACGGGATGGCCAGCCTCTACCGCTGAGGTCAAACTTCTCGGGCTTTGCTGAGGGTGCTCTCAGTCGAGTCTCAGATGCGATCGCCAGCCTTGGATCAACCGATCCATGCCTGCCCATCGTCGAAGGGAACACCACCGATGGCCACCCCGCCCCCGCCTCCCGCACCCAGTCACGACTGGGCGCGCGACAGCTGGTCTCCCCCGTCGAACCCGTTGCCGGGCAACCCGACACCATGGCCCCACGGCGCACACGTGCAGCCTGACCCGCGCACGCGACGCCGCGACGGTCAGGCGCGTACACCGCGCGGGCTGGTGCTCGCCGGGGCCGCAGCCATCGCCATCGCCGGGGGCGGCATCGGCGCGGCGGCAGCGGTAGCTGTGACGGACCACGACCGTGCGGCGCCCACGCCGCCTGCGGCGGTACACGCCCAGCAGCTGAAGCCGGCCGCCAGCGCTGCGGCGGGTTCGGTGGAACAGGTCGCCGCGAAAGTGATGCCCAGCGTCGTCAAACTGCAGATTGCCACCGGCCAAGGCGTGGCGGAGGGGTCGGGCATCGTGCTCAGCCCCGATGGACTCATCCTCACCAACAACCACGTCGTCGCGCCCGCGGCCCAGGGCGGTGAGGCAGGCGCGCGACCCGCGGCTTTCGGCGGCGGTGACCCCGCGGCAACGGTCACGTTCTCCGACGGACGCAGCGTGCCGTTCAGCGTGGTCGGCACCGACCCCACCGGCGACCTCGCTGTCGTCCGCGCTCAAGGCGTCAACGGACTCACGCCCATCACCATCGGCTCATCGAAAGACGTGAAGATCGGTCAGGAAGTCGTCGCCATCGGATCGCCGCTGGGCCTGCAGGGCACGGTGACCAAAGGCATTGTCAGCGCATTGAATCGGCCAGTTGCGGCCGGCGACGGCGAGGGCAGCTCCCCCGTCGTCCTCGACGCCCTTCAAACCGATGCTGCCATCAATCCCGGCAACTCCGGAGGCCCCCTCGTCGATATGAACGGCAACCTGATCGGCGTCAATTCGGCCGGGGCCAGCATGGGCTCCGGCTCCGGTGGCGGCTCGATCGGACTCGGCTTCGCCATCCCGTCCGACCAGGCCAAGCGAATCGCCGACGAGTTGATCTCCTCGGGTAGCGCAACCCACGGCTCCCTCGGAGTGCAGTTGGGCAACGACGCCGGTGGCCCAGATGACGGTGCGGGAGCTGCCGTCGCCGAGGTGGTCGAGGGCAGCCCGGCAGCGCGGGCTGGACTGGCCAGCGGTGCAGTGATCACGAAGATCAACGATCAGGTGATCGACGGTCCGGAGGCCCTCGCCGCGGCCGTGCGCTCGAAGGCTCCCGGCGACCAGGTGTCGGTGACCTACCGCGACGCCACGGGCGCGACGAAGATCGCCCAGGTCACCTTGGGGACCGCCTAGCCGGGCAACGCACGCTCAGATCACGACGCCGTCTCTTCAGCCAGCCGCGACAGCGTGTCGCCGAGCTGATCCTCGGTGACCAACGGGAACTTCACCTTCTGCAGCAGGTCCTTGTCGGTGACCTTCGACCAGTCGTAGGTGTGCCGCACCAGGGTTGCGTTCGGGCCCTGAGCCTCCAACTCCCACAACCACTCCCAACCGGGGGGCTCGGTGCCTGCCGGCGCCGTCTGCCACGCCAACAGCTTGTCCCTGACGTATCCGGTGACGTGGTTGTCTGTCTTGTACTCCCCACCCATGTGATCGCCGGCCATGTTCATCGTGAATACCTCGCCGACCTTCTGGATCCGATCGGCGTGGTCGACACTGCGGATGAAACCCGATCCGTCCAGGGCGGGATGCCGTTGTGGGTTCGACAGCACCTCGAAAACCGTGTCAGCGGATGCGTCGATGGTCCGCTCCACGGTCAACCTCTTGTCATCGCTCATGCCTCCCTCATTGCCCATCCCCGCCACGTGCTCAAACCTGCGGGCCGGTAGCGTTGGCCCGATGCTGTTCCGTCGCCGCTCGTCCTCCCTCGCTCTCGCCGTCTGTGTCGGCTCGATACTGGCGCTCACGGCGTGCGGCTCCTCCGAAGCGCAGGCATCGGTGTGTCCGACCGCCGCACCGGAACCCAACACCTCTCCCGAGTGGACCCTGCCCGGTGCGACGGGCAGCGTTGCTGTCACCGGTTCCACCGATACCGCGGCCCCGCTCGTCACCGTGACGCCGCCGTTCACCGTCACCGAGACACAGGTGCGCACCTTGCAACCGGGCTCCGGCGCCGTCGTCGGCGACGCGGCCACCGTGTCTGTCTGCTACCAGGGTGTCAACGGTCGCGACGGCTCGGTGTTCGACAGCAGCTATCAGCGCGGCACCCCCGTGGACTTCCCGCTCGGCAGCGTGGTGCCCGGTTTCCAGAAGGCCATCGCCGGTCAGCATGTCGGATCGACCGTCGCGGTGGCGATGACCTCGGCCGACGGCTACCCGAACGGCCAACCTGCCGCTGGCATCCTGCCTGGCGATTCTCTCGTCTTCGCGATCAAGATCATCGACGCGACCCCCTGAGCCGCCGACGGCGTCGGGCGGGTGGGCGTCTAGCGACCCGAGCCCACGCTCAGCCGGATCCGCACCCGGTCGCCGTCGTCGACATCCTCGGCGCGACGCAGCGCCACCTTCAGTGGAACCAGGTATACGTCGTCTCGCGGGATCAGCGACGTCGTCACCACCGTAGCGCCGATGCGCACCTGCGCGGGAATGACGCCCCAGCCATAGGTCAGCTCGCTCAGCTGAGCGTGCAGGAAATCGTCGACCTCGGCTGGTGTTTCGACGAAGAAGTACGGAGCCGGGCCACGCCACTGGAACACATCGGCCTCGAACTCCCACTCCACAGTCCTAGCCTAAGGCGCCGGCAGGGGAATCGGACGCGTCGAGGAGAATCTGCCGTTGCTGCTGCAATCCTCCGATCCTCGTCATCGCGAGTCAGACTGCGCGACAACCAGTTCGGGTACGTGAGGCAGAAGAGGCAGTCGGGACACCACTATCGTGGCCTTGGCGGACGCGCCGAGGCCACGAGCATCGCGAGCCCGCGTTCGAACGCACGGGTCGCTATCGGGTCTGCGGAGTCGTGCTGGTCCAACGTCGCGTAGGCAGCGGTGAAACGGGGAAAGTCATCTTCCTGCCCGGTGGGGTCGAACACGACGGTCGGACCGGACATGTCGAGGACGCTGCCGAGGATGAACGATTCGAACGCGGTCAACAGCGGAAGCACCTCCCCGGTGGGCCATCCGACAGCCTCGGCAGCCACCACGAAATCCTCGTACTCGGCGAGCAGCACCGGCGCAGACGCGCGTGTGGTCATCAACAGCGGGATCGCGCGAGGATGCTGTGCGAACGCGATGCGATACGAGCGGGCCCAATCCACCAGGCCGTCCTCCCAGAGGCGTTCGCGCAACGGCGCCGAGTCGATTCGTGCCGACACCAAGGCGCGCACGTCTTCGATCATGGCCGCACGGTCAGCAACATGGTTGTAGAGCGAGGTGGGGTTCACGTTCAGCTTCTTCGCCACCCGCCGCATGCTCGCCCCTTCGGCGCCGTGGCGATCGATGAGCGCCAGTGCGGTGCGGGCGATCAGCTCCCTGTTGAGGATGGGGCGAGGTGGTCGAGCGATGACATCCTCCTCGGTGAATCGACAACGACGTTCTTGGAGACAAGCATAAACCGACAGTGTATGTTTTAACGCGTGTCGGACGATTCGGCGATCTCAGCACATGACACCCGTTGACTTCACCGTCGTCGAGGCCGATCTCGACCAGTTGTGCAGTGCTTTGCGAAGCGGCGCGGTGACCAGCGTGGAGTTGGTGGCTCGCTATCTCAACAGGATTGGCCACTACGATCGATCGGGGATCCTGCTCAACGCCGTACCGGTGCTCAACCCCGCGGCGTTCGAGGAGGCGCGTGCCTCGGATCTGCGACGGGCGCGCGGACAGTCTTTGGGGTCGATGGATGGGATACCGTTCACGGCCAAGGCGAGCTTCAAAGTCCGTGGCTTGCCGGTCACTGCTGGATCACCCGCATTTGCCGACCTCGTCGCCGATGACGACGCGTTCGCCGTGAGCCAGTTGCGTTCCGCGGGTGCAATTTGTCTCGGATTGACGAATATGCCCCCGATGGCCGCCGGTGGCATGCAGCGCGGTCTGTACGGCCGAGCCGAAAGCCCCTACAACGGCGACTATTTGTGCTCGGCGTTCGGCTCGGGGTCATCGAACGGATCAGGGACCGCCACCGCGGCGAGCTTCGCCGCGTTCGGCCTCGCCGAAGAGACCTGGTCGTCGGGCCGTGCCCCGGCGTCGAACAATGCGCTCGTCGCCTACACCCCGTCACGGGGGGTGATCTCGATCCGCGGGAACTGGCCGCTGGTTCCGACGATGGACGTCGTTGTCCCCCATGCCCGCTCCGTCGCAGACCTACTGCACCTCCTGGACGTCGTGGTCGGCGACGATCCGGTCCGCGACGGCGACCTCTGGCGGTTGCAGGAGTGGGTCGACATTCCCGCCGCCTCGCAGGTGCGGCCGCACTCTTACTCCGGACTGCCGCCGCTGCCCCTGCAGGGACTGCGCCTTGCAGTACCCAGGATCTACGTCAACGGTGACCCGAACAGCGCCTTCCCGGTCCGCACCCGCGATTCTGTGATGGCGTTGTGGCACACCATGCGCGACGACCTGATGGCTGCGGGCGCGGAGGTCGTCGAAACCGATTTCCCCGTCGTGGAGAACTACGAGGGACTACACCCGGATTCGCGCACGATGGTCGAACGGGGTCTGGTGCCGGCCGAGTTTCTCCATCGGGAGCTGTGGGACCTGTCGATCTGGGCTTTTGACGCCTTCCTCAAGTCGGTGGACGGTTCGGGGCCGAGCGGCGTCGCGGCGGTCGACGGATCCTTGATCTTCCCGGCGCCGACGGGAGCCCTGCCGGATCGATACGGGGTCTTCCCGTTCGACATCGCCTACGACCTCGCCGAGTATGTCGACCAGGCGCGCGCCGGAGTGACGCCGTGGGATCGCATCCCGTCGATCGAAGCAGGTTTGCGTGGACTCGAGGAGACTCGTCGCGTCGACTTCGAGGAGTGGTTGTCCGACAACCGCTTTGACGCGACCATCTTCCCTGCAGCGGCCGATGTCGGCCCCGCCGACGCTGATGTCGACACCGCATCGGCCGAGGAGGCGTGGCGCAACGGAGTCTGGGTGGCCAACGGCAACCTGGTGCCCCGCCATCTCGGTATCCCGACGGTCACCGTGCCGATGGGCACGATGGAGGACACCGGGATGCCCGTCGGCCTGACCATCGCCGGTCCCGCCTACTCGGACACGGCGCTCCTACGACTCGCCCGCGCCATCGAAGCCCTCCGGATGCGACGCACTGCTCCACCACGCACTCCCCCGCTGCCCGACGAATCGTTGTTCGCCGGGCCGCGACCACCCGCTGACGGTGGCGGCCGAATCCAGGTGTCGGACGTGCGCATCGAGAGGGGTGCCGACGACCGTGCCGTGCTCACGTTTCGCGTCGTCACCGGTGGCGCGTCGCGCTGGGAAGTCTCCGCCTTCGTCGACGGCTCGCGGGTGCCCCTGATCGAAGAGCCGGATGGTGCGGTCGGCACATACGTCCTGACCCCTGAACAGCACGCGGTGCCGCACAGCGAGTGGCGTCCTCCGTACGGGCCGCTGATCGTCGCGGTTGCCCGCAGCACCGCAGGTGCGGTGGTCGGCACGATGGCGACCACCCCCCACTCCCCGCTGTGAATCCCTGGACCGACGACGAGAGGTAGCGCAGCCATGGCTGAGGTTTTCGACTTCTTCGCCCACAACGAGCTCCCCGCGCCGGCTCTCGGTGTCGAGGAGGTGCGGCACCTGCTCCGGGAGAATTTTGGCGTCTCCGGCAGCGTCCGCGAGCTGGGAAGTCAGCAGGACCAGAACTTCCTGGTGGTAGACGACGGCACCGGAGACCCCGTCGGCGTGCTCAAGCTCACGAACCCGGCGTTCTCCGAGGCGGAGATCGACATGCAAGGGTTGGCGGCCGACACCGTGGCCGACCGTGAACCCACCGTGCGTATCCCGCGGGTGGTCGTCGGACCGCGCGGTCCGATGTCGGGGTGGTGGGACTCCACCGCTGGGCGGGTGCATGCCCGCATCCTCGAATTTCTCGACGGCACAACGCTGATGGGTTCGGGATACCTGTCCCCTGCCGCGGTGGCGCGCATGGGTGAACTCGCCGCGAAGGTGAGCCGGGCGCTGTGCGACATCAAGCACCCGGCGTCGACCCGAGTGCTGCAATGGGATCTGCGCCACGCCGACCGGGTCATCGCCGCCCTGCTGCCCGACGAACCCGACGCAGACATCAGGAATTTCGCTGCCTCCGTGGCCGAGGCTGCCGAGCGCCACCTCGCGCCGGTCGCATCTCGACTTCCCTTGCAGCTCGGGCACTTTGATGTGACCGACGACAATGTCATCGCCGCGCGCACGCCGTGCGCCCTGCCCGACGGCATCATCGACTTCGGCGACGTCACCGAATCGTGGGCCGTCGGCGAGATCGCCGTGACCGTGTCGTCACTGCTGCACCACGATGGACTGACGCCGGTCGATGCGTTGCCAGCGATCCGCGCCTTCCATGCGGGACGCGCGCTGAGCGACGACGAGATCGAGGCCCTCTGGCCGTTGGTGGCCCTGCGCGGCGTCGTATTGGTGCTCAGTGGCCGTCAGCAGGTGCGCATCGACGCACAGAACGCCTACGCCGACGCTGCACTGGACCGCGAATTCCGCATCCTCGAGCTGGCGGCGTCGGTTCCCTTTCCCGTGATGAGTGCCCTCATCCGCGAGGCCTTGGACATGCCGGTCCGGCCAGGGCCGGTGTGGAGCGCGGCTCCGCTGATCGCCGGCGTGGCCGACGCAAGAGTGCTCGACGCCAGCACGGTGTCGTCCCTCAACGACGAGGGACGCTGGCTCGACGTGGCGACACTGACCGATGCGGCGATGACAGCGCTGACCACCGGCGCCCCGGCAGTAGTTCTGCCGGCGTGGCGGGCTCGACTCACCGGTGCCCCGGCGCGGACGCCGGCCGCTCCGGCGACGATGCCCACCACGCTCACGGTCTGGCTGGCCCGCGGTGCTGTCCTCGACATTCCCGAGGGTGGGCGCCTCGATCATGCCGGCGACGGTGTCGTCATCTCCACAGGGGACGACGTCATCCGCCTGACCGGTTTCGTGCCGGACGGCGCAGCGCTACCGGCGGGCGTCCCGATCGAAATCCAGTACGCGCGGGCCGCCGTCGGTCCGGTACCGGCGCGCGTGGAACCCCGGTATGCCGCTGGCTGGCGCAGTGTGGCTGGCGATCCGGCCCCGCTGATCGGGCTCCCGCCCACCGCGATCGTGGATGGTGACGACACGCTGACCCGCCGGGAACGTGTGCTCGCCGAGGTCCAGGAGCACTACTACGCCGAGCCACCACGCATCGAACGCGGGTGGCGCGAGTACCTCGCCGACACCGACGGGCGCGTCTACCTCGACATGGTCAACAACGTGACCTCTGTCGGACACGCCCACCCGAGGGTGGTCGAAGCGGCCCACCGGCAGATGCGGCTGCTGAACACGAACTCGCGCTTCAACTACCGCGCGATCGCCGAGTTCGCCGAACGAATCGCGGCCACGCTACCTGACGAACTCGACACGGTGTTCTTCGTCAACTCTGGTTCCGAGGCAACAGATCTCGCCATCCGCATCGTGATGGCCGCAACCGGCCGCGCCGACATCGTCGCGATGCGGGAGGCCTATCACGGCTGGACCTTCGCCAGTGACGCGGTGTCCACATCCATCGCCGACAACCCGAACGCGTTGGCCACGCGGCCGGACTGGGTGCACACCGTTGACGCGGCGAACGCCTACCGTGGAGTGCATCGCGGCGCCGACGCCGCCCGCTACGCGCCCGAGGCCGCGTCGGTGATCGACGAGCTCGCCGATGCGGGAAAGCCCCCAGCTGGCTTCATCTGCGAGTCGTATTTCGGCAATGCCGGTGGGGTTGCGCTGCCCGACGGCTATCTGGAGCAGGTCTATTCGGCGGTGCGCCGACACGGCGGGCTCGCCATCGCCGACGAGGTGCAGGTCGGTTACGGACGCCTCGGCGAGTGGTTCTGGGGATTCCAGCAGCAACAGGTCGTGCCCGACGTCGTGGCTGTGGCGAAATCGGTGGGCAGCGGACAGCCGATCGGGATCGTCATCACCCGTCGGGCGATTGCCGAACGTTATCGGACCCAGGGGTACTTCTTCTCCTCTACGGGCGGATCGCCGGTGTCGTCGGCAATCGGCATCGCCGTCCTCGACGTCATCCAGCGTGAAGGCTTGCAGGAGAACGCCCGGCTCGTGGGCGCGCATTTGAAGAGCCGTCTGGCGGGACTTGCTGATACCCATCCGATCGTGGGTACCGTGCACGGCTCGGGTCTCTATCTGGGGCTCGAATTCGTCCGCGACAGAAGCACATTGGAGCCGGCGACCGAAGAGACGGCCGCAATCTGCGATCGTCTGCTCACCCTCGGCGTGATCATGCAGCCGACGGGCGACTACCAGAACGTACTGAAGATCAAGCCACCGCTCTGCGTGACGAGGGAGTCGGCGGACTACTTCGTCGACTGCCTGGATCGGGTCCTGACGACCGGGTGGTGAGGGCGGGTACCCGCACCGCGGCACCCCAGGTACCTCACTGGACACGTGTCTAATGCATCGCGCGGTCATGAGGCCTTGCTGCGCGCGAGTGTGGGGTGCAGTCCCGTGAGGACTCGAACAACCGGCCTTGTCCAGGCAATTGCGGGTGCTTGCCCGCCGCGCTGAGTGCGTTATAACCTGGACATGTGTCCAGTGAAGGGTGCCGCCGCCGGCTCTGCCTGCTCGAACTCGCCGGTACCGGGGCGCCGGCCCGAGCATCGGCTGTCGATGACGTGTGGCCGGGGCCGCGCGCCGATCGCTCTGCAGCCCTATCGGCAGCCGCATGACGAAGTCATCTGCGATCCCGTTGCAGCCGGACGACGTCACGCCCCGTTGGTTGACTCACGTTCTCAGCCCGGTGGGCCCCACGGTTTCGGTCGATACCGTGACGGTGACCCCCGTCGGAACCGGGCAGACCGGTGCCACCTACCGTGTCGCGGCAAGCTACAGCCAGGGAGGCGATCAGCTCCCGTCGAGCTTCGTGGTCAAGCTGCCGTCGCAGGATCCCGAGGTGCGGCAGCGGGTCGCGCTGGGGTATCGGTCTGAGCATGCGTTCTACACCGAGGTCGCCGCGACCGTGGCGGTTCCGATACCCCACTGCTATCACATCGACATAGCGAACGACGGTGCGGATTTCGTGATGCTGATGGATGACTTGGCGCCGGCGGTTCAGGGCGACCAGATCCACGGATGCTCCGCAACCGAGGCGACGTTGGCTGTCGAGGCGCTTGCCGGCCTCCATGGCCCGCGCTGGTGTGATCCCGCGTGGCTCGCTTTCAGCGGCACGACCATGCCGCGTGCCAATGCCGAGATCGCCCGCGGAATGGGTGATGTGGCGCGGTTCGCCGCCGATACCACGCTGGAGCGCCTCGGCGACCGGATATCGGCTGAGGACCGGGCGACCATCGACGAGTCGGTTGCGTCGGTATCGGCATGGCTTGGTGTCGAGACTGAACGCTATGCCCTGCTGCATGGTGACTACCGGCTGGACAATCTGTTGTTCGACCCGGACCGGACCCGGGTGACGGTGGTGGACTGGCAGACCCTCGCGGTGGGTCTACCGGCGCGGGACCTGTCCTACTTCGTCGCGACGAGCTTCGCCGAAGCCGAAAGGGGCGCTGTCGAACGTGATCTCGTCGAGGCGTACCACCGCCGGCTGGGTGACTATGGCGTCGTCGATTACGACTTCGACGCGTGCTGGGACGACTATCGCATCGGCATGCTGCAGATTCCGCTGCTGACCATGCTCGGGTTCGCGTTCTCGAGCGCAACCGAACGTGGCAATGACATGGTGCTGGCGATGCTGACGCGCGGCTGCGCGGCTATCAGGGAATTGGACACCTTGGGTCGGATCGAGAGTCGATCGTGAACTAGCGCGGTGCCGGAACGGGCGCAATCGGTGAGAACCGTCCATGACCACCGAGCAGCGCGTCACCTACTGCCGGATCTGTGAGGCGTTGTGCGGGGTCGTCGCCACAGTGGAGGACGGTCGACTCATCGAGCTGCGGCCAGACGACGACAACCCCTTGTCGCGGGGCAGGGTGTGTCCCAAGGGCATTGCGATGGCCGATGTCCGGAAACGATGCCGACAGGGTGTTGACCCCTCTGCGCCGGAGTGCGGAGGGGGATTCGACGACGAGGTCAGTTGGACGTTGCGCTGGCGGACATTTCGCAACGTCTGCGCGTGATCGTCGATCGTCACGGGGGCGGTGCCAGGGGAGAACAGCCCCAGTGGAGTCTGGACAGCTGTCCACTCAAAGGGTGTCGGCGCGTGCCCCCTCTCTCCGTTCACGGAGCAGATTCTTCGGAGGCGGCTCGATTCAGTGTTGCAGAGTGGGGAATTGAGATGACTTGCCTTCAACCACTGCCGACCTCTAAACTGGACAAGTGTCCAGTGATCGTTGCGCGGAAGTGATCGACCTGCTGTCGCAGCGGGGGCGGAAGGCTGCTTCTGCGACGACGGCAGACAGAATGCTCGACGCCGCAACTGTCTTGCTTCGCGACTCGACGTCGGACAAGCTCTCGGTCGACGCTGTGGCCCAGCGCGCAGGCGTCCCCCCGTCGACAGCGGCCGAGATGTTTCCTTCGGTCAACGACGTGATCGTCGACATCTGCTTGCGGCGGATCCGCACGGTGGACATCACTACAGATGCCGCCAGCGGCTCGGTGGCCCGGGTGACCGAGCAGTTGACGTCGGTCATCCTGCTCGTCGCCGAGGAGCCCGCGATCGCAGCTGCCTGCGCATCAGTCTTTCTCGACACCGGACCTGCGGCCCAGCGTGCGCGCAACCAGATCGGTCACGAGATCCACCGGCTGGTCGCTTCGGCCGCCGGCCCCGGCGCATGGCCGGAGGTGCGCACCACACTCGAACTCGCCTTCTCGGGAGCGCTGATCCAGGCGGCCATGGGTTCGATGCCCTACGACCTCGCGGTGGACCGGTTGCAGGACGCCGTGTACCTGCTCCTCGGCAACGGTCCATACCGATGAACACGACCTCCTCGGCGAAAGGTGGAGTCTGACAGTGGCGTACGTGATCACGCAGAACTGCTGTAAGGACGCCAGCTGTGTCCCGGTGTGTCCGGTGGACTGCATTCGTCCAGCTGGTGACAAAGGCGGCTCCACGACGGAGATGCTCTACATCGATCCCGAGACGTGCATCGACTGCGGCGCATGCATGGATGCGTGCCCGGTTGACGCGATTCATTACGAAGACGACCTGCCGGATTCGCAAGCGAGATTCCGCGACATCAATGCCGAGTACTTCGTCCGGCATCCGCTCCAGACGCAGAAGTATCCGGCGCTCGTCAAACACGGCAAGATCGAACCGGGCGCGCTGCGAGTCGCCATCGTGGGTGCCGGGCCGGCGGCGTGTTACGCCGCGGATGCGCTCATCGACATCGACGGTGTCGAAGTGAGCATGTTCGAAAAGCTGCCGACACCTTTCGGGCTCGTGCGTGCCGGCGTCGCGCCGGATCATCAGCGGACGAAATCCGTGGTCTCCGTTTTCGAACGAGCGATGACATCCAAACGACTCGCGGCATATTTCAATGTCGAAGTCGGGCGGGATGTCCACCACGAGGACCTCCTCCGCCACCACCACGCTGTCATCTATGCCGTGGGCATGTCACACACCAGGGATCTGGGAATTGCTGGAGAGCAGCTCCCCGGCAGCCACGCCGCGTCCGACTTCGTCGCGTGGTACAACGGGCATCCCGATCACCGAGCGCATCGTTTCGACCTCAACGGTCCCCGTGCGGTCATTGTCGGAAACGGCAACGTGGCCTTGGACGTCGCGCGCGTGCTGTTGGCCGACAACCATCAACTGGTAGCGACCGATATCGCCGATGATGCGTTGAACTCTTTGCGTGACAGCGCAATCGAGGAGGTGGTGATCCTCGGCCGCCGTGGGGTCCGGGACGCCGCGTTCTCGGTCGGCGAGTTTCTCGCACTCGGCCACCTCAGCGGTGTCGACATCGTTGTCGAAGGCGACGACGACCTCGACGCTTCACCCGACGACGACCTCGAAACGGCTCTCAAGCTGGAACTCGCTCGGGAGTACATCGACAGACCCCGTACCGACGGACACCGGCGAGTCGTGTTCCGGTTCCGCACCCGCCCAGTGGAGATCGTCGGCGAGGACCATGTGAGCGGTGTGGCTTTGGTCGGCACCGTCGGAGCGGTCGCTGCCGACGAGGACATCGAGATCATGCCGACGTCGCTGGTGCTGCGATCGATCGGCTACCGCGGTGCGGCCATTGCCGACGTGCCGTTCTCGCCGGCCTCGGGCACAGTGCCGAATCAAGGAGGCCGCGTCGTCGACGAAGAGGGTGAGTCGCTGGCCGGGGTGTATGTCACCGGCTGGATCAAGCGCGGACCCAAAGGGGTCATCGGCACGAACCGCGGGTGTGCCGAGGAGACGGTCTCCGCTGTACTCGCCGACTTCGACGCCGGGTTGCTCAATCAGCCGATCGGCAGCCGGGAAGAATTCGACGCCGCGATCGCAGATCGCGGCGTCGCCCACGTCGACTGGTCGGGTTGGCGCGCGATCGACACATCTGAGCGGGCCGCCGGCGCGGAGCACTCACGCCCACGAATCAAGTTGGTTGACCGAGCCAGCATGCTCGCCGCGGCCAAGCCCTCGGCAAACCCGCAGTTGTAGCATGCCTCTGCGTTTCAACGACTTTCGAATCGGCATGTTGGACGGAGAACATTTCCACGAGCCCGCCCTGCCTGAGGATTCGCTCACCACCGATGCTCAGCGCGAGCGGCGGTCCCGCATCCTCGACGCCGCGGTGGCAGTCGCCGGGGACGGCGGCTACGACAGTGTGCACATGCGCGACATCGCGATGCGCGCCAAGGTGTCACTGGCGACGCTGTACCACTACTTTCCGTCCAAAGTGCATGTTCTGGCGTGTGCTCTCGACCGCGAACTCATGCGCTTCGATGACCATTTGAGTGCGAACCTCTCCGAGATCGCCGATCCTTTCGTGAGGCTGGGCACAGTGGTGAGCCGTTTGATCGAAGCAATGGAAGCGTCAGAGGCGGTCACCGAGGCCATGGCGCACGCGTATGCGGCGTCAAACCTCGTCGCATCAGCGGAAGCAGAAATGATCCGCGCGCAGACCAGCGACATGTTCGTCCACTTGATGGGAGACTCGGACAGCTCCGGGCTCTATCGCCGTATCGCCGACACCCTCACCGATGTGTGGACGTCCGAGATGTTGGCGATGGTGCAGGGTCGCAGGACCTACACCGAGATCGGTGAGCGGTTACGCACGGTCATCGAACTCATTGCCCGGCGTGTGTGCTGACGATCAGGTCCTTGGCCCATCGGTAGTCGGCCTTGCCTGGCCGCCACCGGGCTCGAGACCGTTGCGATCCTCAAATGGACTTCAGCGACGGCTATTTAGGCTGTGAGCTGACTGTGTTCCCGCGCTGGGGCCGCCCCTGCCGCATGAGCAGCTGCCGCGCGACCGTGACCGCGCCGCGGAAAGGCTTTTGGCTGAACACTTGTCTAGTACATTCGCCGTTCAGCGCAGATGCGATCTGGTTCGCCGCCGATACCTAGTGCTGGTCGAGTACTTCCCCGCGCCGACGCTCCTCCCACAGCGCCATCCGAGTGCGTGCCGGCTCGCCGATCGCATCCATCACCAACGGGATCAACAGTTCGGTGAGCAGGAAGCCCGCCGACATGCTCTGGTACACCGTGCCGACCGTGCTCGATGCGGCCAGCACGACTTCTGCGTCCGGCGCCACCGGGCAGGCCATGTCGTCGGTGATGAGCAGCAGCGTCGCCCCGGCACGGTGGACATCGGCAGCGAGCTCCGCCGCGCTGCGGTGATAGCGGTGGTAGTCGAAGAGCACGACCACATCTCGCCGGCTCAGATCCATCATCGTGCCGAGATCGGCGCCCTTGGGGTCTGACAGCAACCGAACACCCGGCCGCAACTGTTCGAGATGAGCAGCCAGATAGACCGCAAGCAGGTGGGAGAACCGCCCGCCGTGAAGATGCAGCGGCCGGGTGACATCGGCCATCAACGCCACCGCGGCCTCCAGCATTGCCGCAGGCAGCTGCGCCAGCGTCTGCTCGGCGCGGCCGTTCTGCGCTCGTGCTTGATGGAGCAGACGCTCGAGGTGGCTGCCCGCTGGCGGTGCGTCGGCGAGCCGGGTGAGCGGCCCGCTCGACTGCTGGGTGAGTTCTGCGCGCAACGCCACCTGCAGACCGGCGAACCCGTCGTAGCCCAGCGACTGAGCGAAGCGCAGCACCGTCGGTGGGCTCACCTCGGCCCGTTCGGCGAGCCGGGCGGCGCTGCTCAGACCGGCGCTGGGATAGTCGGCCAGCAGTGCTCGGCCTACCCGGCGTTCGGCACGGCTGAGCCCGGCCAGCGCGGCACTGGTGCGCGCCGCCACGGACTCGCTGTGTTCTGCCATACGGGTCAATCTGCCATGATCGGCCGCACCGTCATCGACAGATCGTCGAGCACCACCTCCGCCACGCTCTCCGGCGGCAACGGTTGCCAGTCGAGATCGCCGAAGCCAGTCGAGCCGATCACCAGAGTCTGATCGTCGAGGCGGGCGACTCGCAGCGAGAAGTAGTCCTCGAGATGTTCGGCGGGCAGATCAGTCGCGCTGATCTCTTCGATGTCCTCGTCCAACAACACACTTCGGGCGTGCGCGTGCACGGCGATGAGCCGCCCCTCCCCCAGGACCAGCGCGTTGAGGCTGGCATCGGCATAGCTGAGGCGCAGGTCGGCGACCGCCCGCCGGACAGCTTCGGCGAGATCGGGCGCCGCCCGCCGGTGCTGCCTGATCAACGCGAAGTAGCGCTCGCTGTCGGTGGTGCCACGCAGCGTGGACACCAGAGCCGGGTCGAGCAACCCGTCGAGTGCGGCCATCGGCTTGATGGATCCGTTGTGGGCCATCGCCAACCCGTCGGCTCCGAACGGGTGAGAGTTCTCCGGATTGACTGCCAACCCATTGGTCGCCCAGCGCAGATGCACCACCGTCGCGCGCGCTGACTCCTTGACCGCGGTTCCGAAGCGAGGGTCGCTGATCGCGCTGTCGGGTGAAACCTCGACGCGGGGAACGTCATCGGAGTCCATCACCGATGCCACGCCCCAGCCGTCGCCGTGGATCTTCGTCAGCGCGAGGAAGTCGGTGAGCACCGCGTCACCCACGGTGTCGGCGACCGAGGTCGGTTGAGCCGATGCAACACCCAGCAGCCGACACATCCGCATCCCCGTTCGCCTGACGTCGATCTAATGAATCGATCATAAACGGACAAAGTTAAAGACTCTGAAACATTTATGACATAGCGTGAAGGTCATCGTCACCCGCCGAGGAGGAGTTCACTGCCCATGGGTAATGCCGACGTGCCGACTCGCGCCGACACCTTGCGCGACGAAGGCGTCGCCGTCGTCGCGGGATCGGTGACGGACCTGGCGGGCGTGACCAGGGCCAAATACGTGCCGGTGTCGCGGCTGGACGCGTTCACCCGTTCCGGAATGGGGGTGTCGCCGTCCTGGAGTGTGTTCTGCGTGGACAGCGGCATCGCGTTCACGCCCACCATCGGGGTGGCCGGTGATCTGCGGATCCGGATCGACACGAACGATCTGCGCGTTGTCGAGAACGGGGTGGCCTGGGCGCCCGGCGTGCTGACCGACCAGCAGGGGCACCCCGCGCCGCTGTGCACCCGCACCCGGCTCGCACTGGCCGAAAGCGCCGCCGCCGACCGTGGCCTGCAGGTGCGGATGGGTGCGGAGCTGGAATGCACGATGCTGTCCGACGATGCAGGCCCCGCGACCACCGAGCCGTGGTCGCCCTACGGAATCAGGACGTCATTGGACCGATCGGCCTTCCTGGTCGATCTCGCCGGGAGCGCACAACGCGCCGGCCTGTCCGTCGAGCAGCTGCACACCGAATACGGGCACGATCAACTCGAGATGTCGCTGGCGCCGGACACCCCGGTGGCTGCGGCCGACGCCGTCATCGCAGCGCGAATCGTGCTCAGCCGGGTCGCGGCCCGCCACGGACTGCGAATCTCTTTCTCGCCGGTGCCATTTGATGGCGCCGCGGGTAACGGCGCGCATCTGCACCTGTCCCTGTCCGACCGCGAGGGGCCGCTGCTGTCCGGCGGCACCGGTCCCCACGGTCTGCGAGCCGGCGGGCAGCACGCCATCGCCGGTGTACTCGACACCCTGCCGGATCTGATCGGCGTCTACGCTGGGTCCGTCGTGTCGCCGCTGCGGCTCAAGCCTGGCAACTGGGCCGGCGCCACCGCCTGCTGGGGGCTGGAAAACCGGGAAGCCGCAGTGCGTTTCGTCGCCGCCACCCCGGGCAATCCCCACGGCGCGAACATCGAGCTCAAGCTCATCGATCCGAGTGCGAACCCCTACCTCGCCGCCGCGGCCTTCCTGGGCAGCGCGTTGCGCGGGATCGAGCGAACCCTGGCCCTGCCAGAGGAGATTCCGGAGAATCCGGCACAGTCGACCATCGAGACCCGCCCGCTGCCCCTTGCCCAGCGCGACGCACTCGACGTCATGGAGAGCTCGCAGGTCGCAGCCGAGCTGCTGTCCAGCGATGTCGTCGATGCCCTGCTGGCCGTGCGTCGGTACGAGCAGAAGACCTACGGCGACCAGCCGCCCGCACAGATCTGCGACGCCGTCCGGCTCGCGTGGACCTGCTGAGATGAAGGAGACACCCGTGACCGCAGGACCGTCGGATGCACCCGATCAGATCCCGCACCGCCGGCTCCCGTTCTGGGTCGCGCTCGCGCTGTCGGTCGCGCTGGTCGGCCCGACACTGGCGATGTCGGGCAACGGCCAGGGACTGATCGGCACCGTCGGCAAGTCCATCCCGCTGGTCTTCCTCATCGGCCTGGTCGGCGTCTCTCTCGTCGGCTACAGCTTCGTTCGCTTGACGCGCCACCTCAACCACGCCGGGTCGGCCTACGGCTTAGTGGGCGGCACCATCGGGCCGCGCACCGGATTCTTCTCGGGGTTCGCGATGCTGGGCGCGTACTGGGGCTTCTCCATCGGGACGCTCGCGCTGACCGCTGCGTTCGTGAACTCGTTCATCGCCGCTCTGCAGCCGGGCGCCGAGAATCCCTACCAGGTGCCCTGGCTGGTGATCGTCGTCATCGGTGCGGTCATCTCGTTCTTGTTGTCCGGCCGCGATATCCAACTGCTGGCCAAGATCCTGCTGGCCATCGAGGGCATCGGCATCCTGGCCATGGTCGTGCTCGTGGTGGCCATCTTCGCCCAGGGCGGGGCGCCGACCACGGGAATCGACTTCTCGGTGTTCTCCTTCTCCGGTGGTGACGTCTCCGGCTCGGCGGTGCTCGCCGGTGTGGTGGCCGCGTTCCTGTCGTGGGCGGGTTTCGAGGCATGTGCATCCATGGGCGAGGAGACCGACGACCCGAAACGCAACATCCCCCGCGCACTGGCAGGCACACTCATCCTCACGGGCGTGCTCTTCGTCGTCGTGATGTTCGCCCAGGTCGTCGGATTCGGCACTGACGCAGCGGGTTTGGAAGCGTTCCAGAGCTCGGGCAACACCCTCGGCGATCTCGGCGGCACCTACATCGGCCAGTGGTTCAGCCTCGTCATCATCTTCACCGCGATCGTCTCCGCGTTCGGCTGCCACCTTGCCACGTCAGCAACCTCGGGCCGGATGCTCTACGCTTTCGGCCGCGACGGGTTCGGGCCGAAAGCATTGGCGCACATCCACGCCGACACCGGCGGACCCCGCCGCGCCACCTGGCTGGTGGTCGTCGTCGCGCTCGTCGTCGACCTGATCTGCGGGGCCACCGGCTGGCCCGACATGGGCACAGGCAACGATGCGATCGACGCCTACTTTCTGTTCGCCGTCGCAGGCTCAGTGTGTCTGATGGTGTGCTATCTGCTCGTCGAGATCGCCGCCGCTTACTTCGTCGGCGCGCCGAAATTCGTGCGCGTGCACAACGGCGCGGGCAAGATCGCCGGTTTGGTCCTGCCGCTGCTCGGCGCGGTGGTCATCGTCACCGTGCTCTGGTTCAACGTCAAAGACGCCGACAGCTGGTCGGCGGCACCGATGCTCGGGCTGTACTGGTGTGCAATCGGTCTGATCATCGCGGTGGCCCTGTCGGGCATCGCGAAGCGCGTCGGCGAATCACTGGCGCTGGAACTCGACCTGAATTCCGACAGCGCGCCACGCACCGCCGACCCGACCCGATCGGCGTGACCACGCTCTACGCCCGCGACGAAGCCGTCATTGCCGGCATCGAGAAGCTGCGCTTCTTTCCCTTGGAGGTGCAGTCCGGGCACGGTTGCACGCTGGTCACCCCCGACGGTCGTGAGCTGCTGGATCTGTCGGCGACGTGGACGGCTTCCGGGCTGGGGCACGGCCATCCGGCGGTCGCCGACGCGGTCAGCCGCGCCATCCGTACCGCACCGGGATCGGGTGGCCTCTCGGCCGTCCACCCCGATTCCGTCGGGTTGGCCGAGGACCTGCTCGCGCTGGTCCCCGGTGACGGCGAGCGGCGGGTCTACCTCGGTCACGCCGGGTCCGACGCCAACGACGTTGCGCTGCGGGCCTGCCGGCACGCCAGCGGGCGGCCCACCGTGGTGGCCTTCGAGCACAGCTATCACGGCGGTGTCGGTGTCGCGATGGGCGTGTCCGGTGTCCACGTCGACGCGGGTGTGCCCGCCGATCCGGAGGCGGTGTTCCTGCCGTACCCCAACCCGTTCCGGCCCGGACCAGAAGGCATCGATGCCGATGTGGCGCAGTGCCTTTCGCTCGCCGAGGAGCACCTGTCCGGCGGTCGGGTGGCCTGCCTGATCGTCGAACCCATCCTCTCCGACGGCGGGCTGGTGGTCCCACCCGACGGTTTCTTGGCCCAGCTGCACCAGCTGTGTCGGCGTCACGACGTCCCGTTGATTTGTGACGAGGTGAAGATGGGGCTGGGCAGGCCCGGCACCCTGCACGCGTTCGAACACGACGGCGTGGTGCCCGACATTGTCACCTTCGGCAAGGTGCTCGGCGGCGGGCTGCCCCTGTCAGCCGCGGTCGGGCCGGCCGCGATCCTGGATCATCCCCCGGCCGCCGCGCTGCTGACCACCGCGGGCAACCCGGTGTGCACTGCAGCGGGACGCGCGGTACTCAAGGCGGTGGTGAGCGAAGGGCTCGTCGACAACGCCGCGACGGTGGGGGCGGTGCTGGCCGATGCCCTGCGCGGGCTCACCGACACGGCGGGTGGTGACCGCATCGGCGACGTCCGAGGCCGCGGACTGGCGATCGGACTCGAACTGATCGATCCCACCACGGGTGACCGGGACCCCCGGCTGGCCGCCGCGGTGGTCTACCGTGCCTGGGAGCTGGGTGCGGTCGTGTACTACGTCGGTGGAAACGTCCTCGAGATCACCCCGCCGCTGGTGCTCACCGAAGCGCAGGCATTCACGGCGGCAGACATCCTCGGGGCGGCCATCGCCGATGCGGCCGCGGGAAAGGTCGACGCCGAGGAGGTAGCGAAGTATGCCGGTTGGTGAGCTGCAGGACGTGTTCGACGGGATCGAGGCGTCGGTTCCCGACCGACTCGCCGACCATCTGCGCACTGTGTCGCTGATCGATCACCACGTCCACGGCACGTTCACCGAGGACATCGACCGGCCCACGTTCGAATTCTCGATCAACGAGGGGTCCAACGACCCTGTACCGCCGTGGATGACCAACTTCGACTCACCACTCGGGCTGTCGATACGACGATGGTGCGCACCGCTTCTCGGACTTCAGGCACGTGCGGACGGCGAAGAGTACTGGAAACGCCGCTGCGAGTTCGGTCCCGACGAGCTGGCCACAACGATGCTGCGTGCCGCGGGCGTCTCGCACTGGATCGTCGATACGGGCTTCAAAGGCGACCAGATCACCACACATCACCGGTTGGCCGAGTTGGCGTCCGGGCGCTCGTCGGAGATCGTGCGGCTCGAGCGGGTGGCCGAGGACCTCATCGACGGTGGCACGTCGGCGCAGGACTACCCCGAGGCGATGCGGGCGGCGCTCGCGAGCGCTGCGAGGGACCCGGCCGTCGTGGGCACCAAGACGATCGTCGCCTACCGCACCGGTTTCGACATCGACTGGAACCGGCCGACCGACTCCGACATCGTCGCCCATGCCCGTGAACTGGCGGCGCGCCCCGGCACCACGCGCGTCGACGACCCGATCCTGATCTCGTTCGGTGTGCACGAGGCAGCCGCGCACGGCCTGCCGATCCAGGTGCACGTCGGATTCGGTGACCGGGACCTCGATCTACATCGGTGCGATCCACTGCTCCTGCTGCCGCTGCTGCGGATCCTGCCGCCGGTGCCGGTGCTGCTGCTGCACTGCTATCCCTACCATCGCCAAGCCGGTTATCTGGCACAGGCTTTCGACCAGGTGAACTTCGACGTAGGGCTGGCGGTCAACTATCTGGGCACGCGGTCTGCCGGCCTGGTCGCCGAGGCGCTGGAGACGGCACCGTTCGCCAAGCAGCTCTACTCGTCGGATGCCTTCGGCCCGCCCGAGTTGCACGTGTTGGGTTCGGTGCTGTGGCGGCGAGCGATGGGCGTGGTGCTCGGTGATTGGATCCGGTCAGGTGATTGCGGCGAGTCGGACGCGCTGCGGATCGTCGACATGATCGGGACAGCGAACGCGCAGCGCGTCTATGGGGTCTGACCACAGCCGGGCGCCGCTGTTCGAGTCGCTGCGCAGGTTCGTCGAGCGCGATCAGGCGCCGTTCTACTCCCCCGGTCACAAAGGGGGCCGCACACTCGACCCGTGGCTGCGCGACAACGTCGCCGCCCTCGACCTGAACAACCTGCCGGACACCGACACACTGCACTGCCCGGAGGGGCCGATCCTGGCCGCCGAGCGACTGATCGCCGATGCGTGGGGTGTGCCGCAGAGCTTTGTCATGGTGCAGGGATCCACCGGCGGCAACATCGCGGTGGCGCTGACGGCACTGCGGCCCGACGAACCCGTGTTGGTGGCGCGCAACGCCCACAAATCGGTGCTGGCTGGTCTCGTCCAGGTCGGCGCCCGCCCGATCTGGCTGGAACCGCGCTGGGACGCCGAGTTCGGCGTCGCCCACGGGCTGGACGCCGCGGTGGTCGAGAAGGCGCTGACCCGAACCGATGCGACAGCGCTGTGGGTGCTGCACCCGACGTACTACGGAACCACCGGGGACATCGGCGCCCTTGCCGCACTGTGCCAGCGACACGGCGTGCCTCTACTGGTCGACGGTGCACACTCTCCGCACTTCGCCTTCCACCCCGAATTGCCCACTCCGGCCGAGCAATCCGGTGCAGCAGCCACCGTCCAGTCGATCCACAAGGTGCTGTCTGGGCTCAGTCAGGCCGCGGTGCTGCACGTCGACACCGCCCAGCTCGACGAACCGTCGGTGCGACGGGCGCTGCAGCTGATCCAGACCACGAGTCCCCATTTCGCGATCATGGCGTCGATCGACCTGGCTCGCCGACAGATGGTGACCGACGGCCGAGCCCTGCTCGACCGCGCGCTGGAGCGGGCGCGAAACGCTGCGGTAAACCTCGTGCGCGTTCCGGGGGTGGCGGTGCTCAGGCCCGAGCACCTGGCCGGTGCACGCACCGGGCTGCACCAACTCGACGAGACCAAGCTGTTGATCGGGGTGGCCGGCATCGATGCCGATGCCCGCGAGATCCTGGCCCGGCTCAACGACGTGCACGGCGTGCAACCCGAACTCGCCGGAGCCGGACACGTGTTGTGCATCAGCACGATCGGCAACACCGACGCCGATTTCGATCGTCTCACAGCAGCTTTCGGTGAAGTGTCGGAACACTTCGGGGTGCGACGACGGGAAGCAGGCGACGCGTTGCCCCGCGACGTCCTCACAGTGCGTCCAGAGGTGGTGCTCACCCCGCGTGACGCGTTCTTTGCCCCCGTCGAGACTATCGCGCTGACCGATGCCGCGGGCCGCATTGCCGCCGAGGCCATCACGCCGTACCCGCCGGGCATTCCACTGGTCATGCCAGGCGAGCGACTCGGCGCCGACGTGATCGATTTGCTGACCGCCTTGCGTGCCGCGGGCAATCCGATCAGCGCCTCTGATCCGACGCTGGGGTGCGTCAAGACGGTGCGCTGAGCGAGCCGAGAGCGGCTGCGAGAATCTCTTCGAGTTCAGAGGCATTCGCGGCTGAGAGCGCGTGGGTCCCGACCACCCGCCGCATCAGCAGAACACCGGAGATCAGCGACAGGATGGTCTCTCCGCGAAGGCGCGCGCCCCTGCCCCGGAGTTGTCGAGTGAGGCGTCGACCGACGTGCCGCTCGATGGCCTCCCGGACGATCTCGGTGGCCCGCACATTGGACAGCGAACGCAGCATGATGAGAAACGGATCCGGCGGGGCTGCTGAGGGATCGGTGAGCGTGACGATGCTGGCGGCGACGTGGCGGGCCAGATCTGCGGTGTTCTCGACCACGAACACCGGCGGCGCGAATGCTGTCTCTACTGCTTCGACGAACAACTGCTCCTTCGACCCGAAATAGCGGTTGACCAACATCGCGGTGACTCCCGCATCGCCGGCGATGTCCCGCACTCCTGCGCCGTCATAGCCCGCGCGGGCGAAGTGCCGGATCGCCGAGTGCAGGATCGCGTCGCGGGTAGCCGCGGCGTCGCGGCGGCGCGGGGATGGGGAAGGCATGACTCACGGTAAGGGAATAGTCGAGCCGAAGTCTACAGTTGTAGACGTCTGTGGAAAGGAGTGACATGTCTGATCGAGAAAAAGTTCTGCTGGTGTCGGGTTCCTCCCGTGGGCTCGGCCGCCACATCGTTGAGCGGGCGCTGGCGGCAGGACACACGGTGGTGGCCGGCGTCCGGGCAACAGGTGCGCTCGACGCGCTCACCGCGCGATACCCGGACCGTCTCGTCGTTGTCCCGCTGGACGTCACCAACGATGCGCAGGTCCGCGATGCCGTGGCCACCGCCGTAGAGAGATTCGGCCGCCTCGATGTGCTGGTCAACAATGCCGGGTATGCGAACATCGCCGCGATCGAGGACGTCGACTTCAGCGATTTCACCGAGCAGATCGACGCCAACTTCTTCGGCGTCGTGCGGCTGACTCGTGCCGTGTTACCGGTCATGCGAGCGCAACGATCGGGCCACATCATCCAGATCTCCTCAGTGGGTGGCCGATTGACGCGCCCCGGCCTGGCGGCCTATCAGTCGGCCAAGTGGGCCGTCACTGGCTTCTCCGGTGTCCTGGCCGGCGAGGTTGCTCCGTTCGGCATCGCTGTGACGGTGTTGGAACCCGGCGGCATGCGCACCGACTGGGCGGGTACCTCGATGCGCGTCGACACGGTGCGCGAGGAGTACGCGGGGACCGTGGGTGCAGCGGCGCAGATGAGCAGGTCGGGTGCCATCGGGGCGAGCGACCCCGCCAAGGTCGCCGCTCTGCTGGTCGACATCCTCGACATGGTCGAGCCGCCAGCGCGCTTGCTGGTAGGGCCCGACGCCTACCGCTACGCCACGGCCGCCGGCCGGGCACTCCTGGCCGACGACGAGCGCTGGGAAAGCCTCAGCATGTCAACTGCTGCCGACGATGCGACTACCGCACAGCTCGATCCGCTTGCCCATTGAACTCGCCCACGCCAGGCACTTCAATGAAACGGTGCAACGGCATGCGGCGGTCCTGGTCACTGGGATGTCGGGGGTCGGGAAAACGACCTCACTCGAGGCGCTCGCCCGACGTGGCTTCTCGACCGTCGACACCGACGATGAAGGTTGGATCGACATCGTTGCGGGCGAACCACTCTGGCGTGAGGCGCTGATCGCCACGCTGTTGGAGAGGCCCCGCACGGCGCCGCTGTTCATCGCCGGCACCGTCGCCAACCAGGGCGCCTTCTACGCGCGTTTCGACGCGGTCGTCCTCCTGAGTGCACCGAGCGCCGTCGCGTTCGCGCGCACCAACAATCCGTTCGGCAAGAGTGAGGTCCAGCGTCGCCAGATCGCCCGCGACATGGTCGAGGTCGAGCCGCTGCTTCGACAAGCGGCGACGCATGAGATCGTCACCGTGTGTTCGCCGGACGAGGTGGTCGAAACGCTGGTCGACATCGCGACCACGGTGCCGCTGATCTCGTGAGCGGCCGCTCACTGAGTGCTGCCGAGGCCGAGAAGCGCTGGGCTTCCTGGACACCGGCGGAGGTCGCACACCGCCTCGCCGATGTGGATGCTCCCTGGTGTGTCACCGCCGGTTGGGCTCTGCACCTGTTCACCGACGCCGCCACCCGTGACCACTCCGACCTGGAGATCGCGGTTCCCGAGTGCCGGTTCGGCGACATCGCCGAAGCGCTCCCCGGTTTCGCATGGGATGTGTTCGGCGACGGACAGGTGTGGCCATTCCCCGAGCAGCGTTCCGAACACTTCCAGACGTGGCTGCGAGACCCCGCCACGGGCACCTACCGGCTGGACGTCTTCCGAGAACCGGCCGTAGACGGCCGCTGGGTCTGCCGACGGGACGGGTCGATCACACTGCCCTACGCCGAGCTGATCCTGCGCACCCGCGACGGTATCCCGTACGTGATCCCCGAAGTGGCGTTGCTGTTCAAGGCCAAACGCCTGCGCCCCAAAGACCGCACCGATTTCGACCGCGTCCTCCCGGATTTGGACCGATCGAGGCGGGCGCGCTTGCGTGGTTGGTTGTCCCAGGTCCACCCCGGCCACCCGTGGATCACCCGCCTCTGAGCTCCTCGGCGAGCATGACGATGATGCCGCTGGGCCCCCGCAGGTACGTGAGCTTGTAGATGTCCTGGTAGGTCGCCACCCCGCGGAGGGGATGGCAGCCGTGCCGGGCCGCAATGGCGAGCGCCTCATCGAGGTCGTCGACCGCGAACGCCACGCGGTGCATCCCGATGGCGTTCGGTCGCGTCGGCGGCGTCTGGATCGCCTCCGGGTGGATGTACTCGAAGAGTTCGATCCGACCGTGGCCGTCCGGTGTCTGCAGCATGGCGATTCTGGCGTGGTTGCCGTCGAGGCCCACCGCGGTATCGGTCCATTCGCCGCTGACGACATCGCGACCGATGACACTGAGCCCCAGGTCGGTGAAGAAGGCGATCGCGGCATCGAGGTCGACAACTGCGATGCCGACGTTTTCGAGCCGGATAGCCATGGTAGGCATGCTACGGCCACAGGTCGGGAAGGAGTGTGTGCGTGCGGAGAATCGCATGGCTGAGCGCTGTAGCGCTGAGCCTGGCCGCGGCGTTCTTCTTCGCTCCTGCACTGGTGGTGGGCCGCGGGCTGGCGACGATCGGCAGCAACGTGCCGCTGGCCCTCGCTTTTGCTGACAATCTGATCGCCTTCTGGAACGCGGGCTCATCTGATCTGACACCCGGTCTGGTCGACCTCGTCGACCTCTGGAGACGTTGGCACGCAATGAAGATCGCGATCTCCGCGCTGTTCACTGTCACGATGGTCGGGCTGACCGCGGCATGGTGGGCACGGTTCCTCGCTGCCGGCGCGACACGGCGGCAGCGCTTGGGTAGGGGGACGGCGGCCGGGCTCGCAACAGTGTTGACCCTCTGCGGAACCGTGGCGATCGTGGCCAACATCCAGGCCACCGCGGCGCCGCTGTCGGCGCTGCTTCCGCTGCTCCCCTCCGATCCGCCGCCCGGTGCGCTTCGGCTGGCCATGACTGAGATCCGCGACGGATTGGCCGACCCCGGCGGCGGTTTCGCCGAGCGTCCCGCGCTCGCCGTGGTGATCGACAGCCAGCGCACGTACCTCACCGCGCTCGCAGTGACGACCGTCGTCGTAGCCGCCGCGTTCGCGGGTACCGCGGGCTACATCTGGCGGATGCTGCGTACCACCTCCGCCGGCGACCGGTTGCGCCGAGGAACCCTGCGTGGCTTCGTGATCGGGGCGATCGTGGTGACCGCGATGACGGTGGGGGCCGCGGTGGCGGCGTGGCGGGCGGTTGCCGACCCCGCCGCCTCGCTGCTGGGGATCTTCACGGTCGGATGACGCGGAAGCGGAGGTGGGCCACACCCGGCGCCTCGAGCACCCGTTCGAGCCGCATGTCGGGTCGGCCCGCCTCGAAGCCGTCGAAGAGCTTCTCACCGGAGCCGAGGAATACCGGGTTGAGCTGAATGTCGATCTCGTCCACCAGGCCGGCGCTGATCGCCTGCCGCGCGCACGATGCACCCCCGGCTATTGAGATGGCCTGATCGCCGGCAGCCGCTTCGGCCTGCGCGTAGGCCGACTCGATGCCGTCGGTGACGAAGTGGAATGTGGTGCCGCCCTCCATCTCGATGGGTTCCCGGGCGTGATGCGTCAGAACGAACACCGGGCAGTGATACGGCGGCTCCTCGCCCCACCATCCGCGCCACCCAGAATCTCCCCAGGCGCCCCGGATGGGTCCAAACATGTTGCGGCCCATGATCACCGCGCCCATTCCGTCCATCATCTCGGACACCACCTGCCGATTGACCGGATGCTCCTTGTCCGACCCGAGATGCCAGGCGTGCAGCCGCTCCCCCCCGATACCGAGCGGATGGTCGCGGTCCTGGTGTAGTCCGGCGACGAACCCGTCAGCGGACATCGACATCGACAGATGAGTTCTGGGCACAGCGCCTCCGTTCCGAGTGGGCGATCGTCATGATGACTGCTCGGCCGGGCAGAACTCATCGTCACCGGGTCAGACGCACAGGGCGCTCAATGTCACGACAGCGTTCGGATTTCGGCGATGAGTCACCGGTCCGGTGACAGCGCGGTGCTCAGACCGGCACGATAGGACCAATGGACGTGTGCGTGGTCGGGGCCGGCCCGGCGGGAGTCGCGTTGGCCGGGGCGTGTCAGCGCCTGGGTTTGACCACGGCGCTGGTCGACGTGGCCCCTGACCGGCCGTGGACGGCGACCTACGGCATGTGGACGCCGGAGCTGCCGCCGGACCTCCCGGCCGGCGTCGTCGCCGCGCGCGCAGCGGGCAAGGTGGTGGCGGTGACCGACCGCCTGCTGGGGTGGGAGTACGCCGTCCTCGACGTGCCCACCCTGCAGTCCCACCTGTCCGACGGGCTCAGCGGCGTGCGCGTGCATGCCGGTCGCGCCATCGGTTCACCGCAGCCGGGCGTGCTGGCACTCGCCGACGGCGCCGAACTCCGCGCGTCGGTGATCATCGATGCGGGAGGCCAGGCCCGGCCACTGAACCTGCGACGCAAGGGTCGCCAGCGCGCCGCCCAGACGGCGTACGGAGTGTTCCTCGACGAGGATCTCGCCTCGCCGCTGATCGAGCCAGGCGAAGCCCTGTTCATGGACTGGCGTCAGGAGCACGGCGAAGACGGGTGGCCGACGTTTCTGTACGTGATTCCTCTCGGCGGCGGCCGCGTGCTGGTCGAGGAGACCTCGCTGGCGCGCAGGCCCGGCCTGCCGCTCCCCACCCTGCACCGTCGACTCTGCGCCCGCCTCGCCCGCTACGGCATCGTGCCTCCGGATGACGCACCGGTGGAGCGGGTCGCGTTCACCGTCGACCATCCGCGCCACCGGGCGTCGGGTGTCCTCGGCTTCGGCGCGGCCGCACCGCTGATCCATCCCGCCACCGGTTTCAGCCTGGCCACATCGTTGCGCCTGGCGCCCCAGGTGGCGTCCGCTTTTGCGGCCCACCTGCCACGCGGGCCGGAGCACGCGATCGCCGCTGCCCGCGACACGGTATGGCCGCGAAGCGCACAGATCGTGCACCACCTCCGCCGCGTCGGGCTCGAAGCCTTGCTCCGGATGCCACCCACCGACGTGCCCGCATTCTTCGAGCAGTTCTTCGAGCTCCCTGAGCGGCACCGCTGGACCTACCTGACCGCGCGCGACGACGTCGCCGGCAACGTCGCCGCGCTCACTCATCTGTTCCGGGCGTCCAATCGCCGCCTCCGCGGACACCTGGTGCGACCCGCGTTGCTTCCCCCGCTGCCCAGCAACGAGCGCGTCCTCAGCTAGAGGCGCTCAGGCGACCTGGTTGTCGGGTGGTGCGGGTCCGCCGGGTTCTGACGAGTTGGTGGTTTCTGCGACGGGTTCCTCGTTGTCGTCGGGTGGGCGCAGCAGCCGTTTGGGGGTGTGGTGGGTGTTGATGCGGTTTTGGCCGGTGTCGAGGTCTGGTGGTGGGGTCCATTCGACGTCGTGGTGGGCGTTCATGCCGGTGGTCCAGCTGCCGGGTCCCACGGATCGGTTGTCGGGTGGGCAGGCCAGGCCGAGGTCGTCGAT
>JBFMGT010000008.1:0-272881 GCA_040752555.1 Actinomycetota bacterium
GTGGCGACAACTGCAACGGGACCTGCGACGGCCAGAGCGGCGACTGTGCTCAGGGCTGTCGAGAGCCGGCGGCGACGTCGGTTCGGCACGGAAGTCTCCTCAATACATGGACTACAGGCGGTAGATCACGGAAAGGCGGTACGCGATCGATGGTACTGATGTGACTAGTGAGACCAGAGTGACGATATGGAATCGTGAGCTAATCGCGACCTCCGCCGTTGCGCCACCGCGGGGAGGGCACCCGCCGTCAGATACCCTTGCTGCCGATGTTCTCCTCTGATTCCCGCCTGCCCGAAGGTGCCTTCGACCTCTATGTCGTCGGCTCCGGGTTCTTCGGCCTGACCATCGCCGAGCGGGTGGCCACCCAGCTCGACAAGCGGGTCCTCGTCCTCGATCGGCGCTCGCACCTGGGCGGCAACGCGTACTCCGAACCGGAGCCGCAGACCGGCATCGAGGTGCACCGCTACGGCGCGCACCTGTTCCACACCTCCAACCAGCGGGTGTGGGACTACGTGCGGCAGTTCACCGACTTCACCGGTTACCAGCATCGGGTGTTCGCCCTGCACAACGGGCAGGCCTATCAGTTCCCGATGGGGTTGGGACTGGTCAGCCAGTTCTTCGGCCGCTACTTCACCCCCGACGAGGCACGCGCCCTGATCGCCGAGCAGGCGGGCGAGATCGAGACCGCCGACGCGCAGAACCTCGAGGAGAAGGCGATCTCGCTGATCGGCCGCCCGCTGTACGAGGCGTTCGTCAAGGACTACACCGCCAAGCAGTGGCAGACCGATCCCAAGGAGCTGCCCGCCTCGACGATCAACCGGCTGCCGGTGCGCTACACCTTCGACAACCGCTACTTCAACGACACCTACGAAGGTCTGCCGGTCGACGGGTACACCGCGTGGCTGGAGAACATGGCCGCCGACGACCGTATCGAGGTGCGCCTGGACACCGACTGGTTCGACGTGCGCGACCAGTTGCGCGCCGCCAACCCCGACGCACCGGTGGTCTACACCGGGCCGCTGGACCGCTACTTCGACTACAGCGAGGGCCGGCTGGGCTGGCGCACGCTCGACTTCGATCTCGAGGTCCTGCCGACCGGGGATTTCCAGGGCACCCCGGTGATGAACTACAACGACGCCGACGTGCCGTTCACCCGCATCCACGAGTTCCGGCACTTCCATCCGGAGCGGGCCTATCCCGCCGACAAGACCGTGATCATGCGGGAGTACTCCCGGTTCGCCGAAGCCGACGACGAGCCGTACTACCCGATCAACACCGAGACCGACCGCGCACTGCTGGCGGCCTACCGCGCCCGGGCCAAGGCCGAGACCGCTTCGGCCAAGGTGCTTTTCGGTGGGCGACTGGGCACCTACCAGTACCTGGACATGCACATGGCGATCGCCAGCGCGCTCAACATGTACGACAACACGCTGGCGCCGCACCTGCGCGACGGTGCGCCGCTGGTCGAGGAGACAGACACATGACAACCAGCGACATCCCGTCCGGCGCGCTCGCGTCGGAACAGTCTGCGGCGGTCAGCCCGCTGGCCCGCGTGATCCTGCCGCGTCCCGGCGAGCCGCTCGATGTCCGCAAGCTCTACATCGAGGAGTCGGACACCAACGCCCGGCGCGCGCACGCACCCACCCGGACCACGCTGGAGATCGGCACCGAATCCGAGGTGTCGTTCGCGACGTACTTCAACGCGTTCCCGGCCAGCTACTGGCGGCGCTGGTCGGTGCTGGAGAGCGTGGTGCTGCGGGTGGAGCTCACCGGTAGCGCCCGCGTCGATGTCTACCGCTCGAAGGCCACCGGCGCCCGCATCACCGTCGGCGGGGCGCCCGTCGTGAGCTCCGGTGACGAGCCGGCCGTGGCCGAGTTCGAGATCGACCTCACCCCGTTCGAGGACGGCGGCTGGATCTGGTTCGACATCACCACCGACGCCGCGACGACGCTGCACCACGCGGGCTGGTACGCCCCGATCCCGGCGCCGGGCCGTGCGAATGTCGCCGTCGGCATCCCGACATTCAACCGGCCGTCGGACTGCGTCAGCGCCCTGGCGGCGCTGACGTCCGATCCGCTGGTCGACGAGGTGATCAGCGCCGTCATCGTCTCCGATCAGGGCACCAAGAAGGCCAAGGACCATCCCGGGTTCGCCGAGGCCGCCGCGGCGCTGGGCAACCGGCTCTCGGTGCACTATCAGCCCAACCTGGGCGGGTCGGGCGGCTACAGCCGCGTGATGTACGAGGCCCTGAAGAACACCGACTGCGAACAGATCCTGTTCATGGACGACGACATCCGCATCGAACCGGACTCAATCCTGCGGGCTTTGGCGATGAACCGCTTCGCCAAGGTGCCCACCCTCGTCGGTGGCCAGATGCTCAATCTGCAGGAGCCGAGCCACCTGCACGTGATGGGCGAGATGGTCGACCCCGAGAACTTCATGTGGACCGGGGCGATCAACACCGAATACGACCACAACTTCGCGAAGTATCCGCTCAACGACGAGGACGAGTACCGCAGCCGGCTGCTGCACCGGCGCATCGACGTCGACTACAACGGCTGGTGGATGTGCATGATCCCGCGTCAGGTCGCCGAGGAGCTCGGCCAGCCGCTCCCGCTGTTCATCAAGTGGGACGACGCCGACTACGGCCTGCGTGCCGGCGAGCACGGCTACCCCACGGTGACACTGCCCGGGGCGGCGATCTGGCACATGGCGTGGAGCGACAAGGACGACGCGATCGACTGGCAGGCCTACTTCCACCTGCGCAACCGGCTGATCGTCGCTGCGCTGCACTGGGACGGCAACATCCGCGGGCTGCTGCGCAGCCACCTCAAGGCGACCCTGAAACACCTGCTCTGCCTTGAGTATTCGACCGTCGCGATCCAGAACAAGGCGATGGACGACTTCCTCGCTGGTCCTGAGCGCCTCTTCTCGATCCTGGAGTCCTCGCTGCCCGACGTCCGCAAGATGCGTCAGGAATACCCCGACGCGGTGGTGCTGCCCAGCGCGACCACGCTGCCGACCCCGTCGGACAAGCGGTGGCGCAAGAAGGTGGAGATCCCCACCAACCCACTGTCGATCTCGCTGCGCCTGTCCCGTGGGGTGGTGCACCAGCTCAAGCCCCACGACCCCGAACACCACCAGCGCCCGCAGGTCAACGTCGCCACCCAGGACGCGCGCTGGTTCTCGCTGTGCAACGTCGACGGGGTCACCGTGACCACCGCCGACGGCCGTGGTGTGGTCTACCGCCAGCGCGACCGGGACAAGATGTTCGCGCTGCTGCGCGAGTCGCTCAAGCGGCAGGCGATGCTGGCCCGCAAGTTCAACAAGATGCGCAAGGTGTACCGCTCCGCGCTGCCGATGCTGACGAGCACGCAGAAGTGGGAGAGTGTGCTGCTCGAGAGTTCTGATGCCTGAGACGCCGCGCGGCGAGGATGCCGTGTTGGTGGCCGTGCAGTCGGCTGTGGCCGGGAGGCCGGGGGTGCTGCCGGCGGCGCGAACCCTGTCGCATTTCGGTGAGCACAGCCTCGGCTGGCTGGTCGTGGCTGCGCTGGGTGCGTGGCTGGTGCCGTCCCGCAGAGGCCAGTACGTCAGCGCCGGAGTCGGGGCATTCGCCGCGCACGCCGCCGCGGTCCTCATCAAACGGGTGGTCCGCCGCGCACGCCCGCATCATCCGGCGATCGCGGTTAACGTCGGCACACCGAGCCGGCTCAGCTTCCCGTCCGCCCACGCCACGTCGACCGCTGCGGCAGCGGTGCTGTTGGCCCGCCCGACCGGCCTGCCGCTGCCCGCCCTGCTGGTGCCGCCGATGGCGTTGTCGCGCTTGGTACTCGGCGTGCACTACCCGAGCGACGTGGTCGCCGGGGTCGCGGTGGGCACAGCCGTCGCCGGGGTGGTCGCCCGGGCCGCCGAGGTGCTCGAAGGAGGCGCTCGATGAGTACATCCCAGGTCCGCGAGACGGGATCGTCGGCCGGCCCGCCCAAGAACCTGCCCGCGGGCGTCATCAAAGCGCTGCGGCCGCGGCAGTGGGTGAAGAACCTCCTCGTTCTCGCCGCTCCGATCGCCGCGCTCGGCGGCAGCATCCGCTACGACTACGACCAGATGGCGATCAACATCCTGATCGCCTTCGTGGCGTTCTCGTTGGCGGCCTCGTGCATCTACCTCGTCAACGACGCGCGCGACGTCGAGGCGGACCGGCAGCACCCGACCAAGCGCTACCGGCCGATCGCTGCCGGGGTGGTCCCTGAGTGGCTGGCCTACAGCCTCGCGGTGGTGCTCGGTGTTGCGGCCCTGGGCATCTCGCTGCTCGCCTCGGCTAACCTGCTGGTGGTCATCGCGGTCTACATCGCGATGCAGCTGGCCTACTGTTTCGGGCTCAAACACCAAGCCGTGCTGGACATCTGCATCGTGTCGTCGGCCTACCTGATCCGCGCGATCGCCGGCGGTGCGGCCGCAGGAATCCCGCTGTCCCAGTGGTTCCTTCTGGTGATGACCTTCGGCTCGCTGTTCATGGTGGCCGGAAAGCGTTACGCGGAGTTGCAGCTCGCCGAGCGCACCGGCGCCAAGATCCGCAAGTCGCTGGAGAGCTACACCGCGTCCTACCTGAGGTTCGTGTGGACGGTGGCGGCCACCGCGATGGTGGTCTGCTACAGCCTGTGGGCCTTCGAACGCGACGGCGCCAACGCATCCTGGTACGCGGTCACGATCATTCCCATCACCATCGCGATCCTGCGCTACGCCGTCGACGTGGACGGCGGGCTGGCCGGTGAGCCCGAAGAGATCGCGCTGAAGGACCGGGTTCTGCAGCTGCTGCTGCTGGCGTGGATCGGGACCATCGGTGCCGCAGTCTTCTTCAGCTGAGCGCATCTCCTCCGCGGCGGCGGATCGGCCCGACCGATGGCCCGCCTTCCCGTACCACGCCTGGGTCCGCATCAGCCTGTGGGTGAGCGTGGTCGCGGTGGCCGCACTGTTCGGCTGGGGCGCCTGGCAACGCCGGTGGATCGCCGACGACGGCCTGATCGTGCTGCGGACGGTGCGAAACCTGTTGGCGGGCAACGGGCCGGTGTTCAACGCCGGCGAGCGGGTCGAGGCCAACACCTCGACCGCCTGGTCCTACCTCGTGACGCTCGGCGGGTTCATCGCCGGGTCCGCCCGGCTCGAATATGTCGCGCTGGTGCTGGCTCTCGTCCTCAGCGTGCTGGGTGTGGTCCTGGTGATGCTCGGCACCGCGCGGTTGTACGCCCCTGGGCTGGGTGGACGGCGTGCGATCTTCCTTCCGGCGGGCGCGCTGGTGTACATCGCTGTTCCGCCTGCGCGTGACTTCGCCACCTCCGGACTCGAAAACGGTTTGGTGCTGGCCTATCTCGGCCTCTTGTGGTGGATGATGGTGTGCTGGTCGCAAGCGCCGCGCCGAAACGGCGCGTCTCGCGGCTTCCTGATCACCCTCGCGGCGGTCGCGGGATTCTCGGTGCTGGTGCGTCCCGAACTCGCGTTGATCGGCGGCGTCGCGCTGGTGATGATGCTCATCGCCACCGACAGCTGGGCCGACCGCGGAATCCTCGTCGCCGCCGGCGGCCTGATTCCGGTGGCGTATCAGATTTTCCGCATGGGGTACTACGGGTTGCTGGTGCCCGGAACCGCGCTGGCCAAGGACGCCTCGGGCGCCAAATGGGATCAGGGCCTGATCTACCTCGCCAACTTCAACCGGCCCTATCTGTTGTGGGCGCCCGCGGTGTTGCTGATCGGACTGGGCTTGATGGTGCTGCTGCTGCGCGGTCGCCCCCGATGGGCGCAGCGTGGCACCGCCCGACAGGCCGGCTGGCTGGCCCGCACGGTGCAGAGCCCGCCGGCGGTGGTGGCGTTCATGCTGGTGTCCGGTCTGCTGCAAGCGGTGTACTGGATTCGGCAGGGCGGCGACTTCATGCACGGCCGGGTGCTGCTGACACCGATGTTCTGTCTGCTGGCGCCGGTGGCGGTGATCCCGCTGCTGCTGCCCGATCGCACGCGGATGGCGCGCGGAGCCGGCTATCTCTACGCCGGGGCCACCGCGGTGCTGTGGCTCGCCGTCGCGGGATGGGCGCTGTGGGCGGCCAATTCGCCCGGCCTGGGGGCCGATGCCACCCGAGTGACCTACAGCGGCATCGTCGACGAGCGCCGGTTCTACTCTCAGGCCACCGGGCACGCCCATCCGCTGACCGCCGCGGACTACCTCGACTATCCACGCATGCGGGCGGTTCTGACGGCCATCAAGAACACCCCCGACGGCGCACTGCTGCTGCCGTCGGGCAACTACGACCGCTGGGACGTGGTGCCCGCCCTCCCCCCGCCGCCCGAGGTGCGCGCGGCGGCTGACGCGCAAGGCGGCTACATCGGCCCGCACACGGTGTTCTTCACCAATCTCGGCATGCTCGGTATGAACGTCGGCCTCGACGTGCGCGTCATCGATCAGATCGGGTTGGCGAACCCGCTGGCCGCGCACACCGCGCGCCTGACCGACGGCCGCATCGGCCACGACAAGAACCTGTTTCCCGACTGGGCGGTGGCCGAGGGTCCGTTCCTCAAGGAGCCGCCGTGGATTCCGCCATACCTGGACGAGGACTGGATTCGCCAGGCCGAGGCCGCGCTGAAGTGCCCGGAGACAGAAAAGGTGCTCGACGCGATCCGCGCGCCGATGGGTGTCCGGCGGTTCCTGTCCAATGTCGTGCACGCCGCCGAGTACACCCGCTACCGCATCGACCGAGTGCCTCTTTATGAGCTGCAGCGGTGCGGTCTGCCGATCCCGGCGCCGGTGAATCCCCCCTATACGGGGCTGCCCCCGACGGGGCCCTGAGCGGGACGATTTGGCTGGCGGACAGAGTTTCTGCTTACGTAACGTAAAGGACTCTCTGATCGGATAAGTCCGAGAGGGAACGAAGACGACCGGCCGCGAGCGCGTCTTGCGGCGACAAGAGACGGCCACAAAGGTGTGGTTGACTACACGGGCAACGAGGCCGGGTCGGGGATCGGCGGCTGGCTGCTGCTGTACACAAAGATGGGACACGAAAAAGCATGAAGTTCGGTGTAAAGCTGCGCGCCAACGCGCGTCGGCTCACGATCGCGGCCCTGGTGGCAGCCGTGCTGCCCGCCGTGATCGGTGTCGTGGGCGGCTCCGCGACTGCGGGCGCGTTCTCGCGCCCCGGTCTGCCGGTGGAATACCTGATGGTGCCGTCGGCCGGCATGGGTCGCGACATCAAGGTGCAGTTCCAGAGCGGCGGGCCGAACGCCCCCGGCCTGTATCTGCTCGACGGTCTGCGCGCCCAGGACGACTTCAACGGTTGGGACATCAACACCCAGGCCTTCGAGTGGTACCTCGACTCCGGTGTGGCGACGATCATGCCGGTCGGCGGCCAGTCCAGCTTCTACAGCGACTGGTACAAGCCGGCCTGCGGCAAGTCCGGTTGCCAGACGTACAAGTGGGAGACCTTCCTGACGCAGGAGCTGCCCGCCTACCTCGCGGCGAACAAGGGTGTCAACCCGAACCGCAACGCGGCCGTCGGCCTCTCGATGGCGGGATCGGCGGCGCTGACGCTGGCGATCTACCACCCGAATCAGTTCCAGTACGCCGGTTCGCTGTCGGGCTTCCTGAATCTCTCCGAGGGCTGGTGGCCCGCGCTGGTCAACATCTCGATGGGTGACGCCGGCGGCTACAAGGCCAACGACATGTGGGGCCCCACCGAGGATCCCAACAGCGCGTGGAAGCGCAACGACCCCATGGTCAACATCGGCAAGCTGGTCGCGAACAACACCCGCATCTGGGTCTACTGCGGCAACGGCAAGCCGTCGGAGCTGGGCGGCAACAACCTGCCCGCCAAGTTCCTCGAGGGTCTGACGATCCGCACCAACCGGACCTTCCAGGAGGAGTACCTCAAGGCCGGCGGGACCAATGGCGTCTTCAACTTCCCGTCGTCCGGTGCTCACGACTGGGGTTACTGGGGCCAGCAGCTGCAGCAGATGAAGCCCGATGTGCAGCGCGTCCTCGGCGCGGTGCCGCAGCCGTCGGCTCCGGCGGTGCCGGTCGACGCCGCTGCTCCGGCAGTCGGCGGCTAATCGCCCAGGGCGATTGAGCGTCACTGACGGCGGTGATCCCTGTAGGGGTCACCGCCGTCAGTCGCTTTGCCACCCGACCCGTCGGGGTGATGTGGTTCACTACGAGGCGGTCGGGCGATTTGAGAGGTGGGGTCGATGCGTGCGCTGATCCGGACATTCATGGCTGTGCTGCTGGCGGTCGCGGCAGGCTTCGCCGGCGGAGTGGGCACAGCGTCAGCCCAGGGCGTCGAGATGCTGATGGTGCCCTCGGCGGCGATGGGCCGTGCCATCCCGGTCGCCTTCCAGGGCGGCGGCCCCCACGCGGTGGTGCTGCTCGACGCGTTCAACGGCGCTCCCGACGTCAGCAACTGGGTGACGGCAGGCAACGCGATGAGCACCCTGGCCGGCAAGGGCATCTCGGTGGTCGCCCCGGCCGGCGGAGCCTGGAGCATGTACACCAATTGGGAGCAGGACGGCAGTAAGCAGTGGGAGACGTTCCTTGCTGACGAGCTGCCGAACTGGCTGGCCGCGAACAAGGGTCTGGCCCCCGGCGGGCACGGGATCGTCGGGGCGGCGATGGGCGGCACCGGTGCGGTGACGATGGCGACCTTCCACCCCGACCGCTACCGCTTCGCCGGTTCGTTGTCAGGCTTCCTGACCCCGTCGAACACCTACATGAACGGCGCGATCACCGCGGGGCTCGCGCAATTCGGCGGCGTGGACACCCGCAACATGTGGGGTCTGCCACAGCTGGGCCGGTGGAAGTGGCACGACCCCGACGTGCACGTGCAACTGTTGGCCGACAACAACACCCGGCTGTGGATCTTCAGCCCGTCGACCACCACGTGCACCGACGTTCCGGCGATGATCGGCTACTGTGACCAGGCCCAGGGCAGCAATCGGGCGTTCTACCAGCATTACCGCGGAGTCGGGGGCGGCAACGGCCACTTCGACTTCCCGACCTCCGGCACGCATGACTGGGGTACGTGGAGTGCGCAGTTGGGCGCGATGAGCGGAGAACTCGTCACGACGATCAGGTAGTCACCGCCGGTCGGGGCCCCGGTACGTTGGACACCGTGCATCACGGGTCACGGTCCGCGCTGGCGGGAGCAGGTGTGGCTGGGTGCTTGCTGGTGGCCTCCTCGACCTGGCTGGCCGGGTGCGCGGCCGGCGACGAGTCGGTCGCCAGGCCGGCCTCGGAGATCGAGCCGTCGCCGTCCCATGGTCGTGCCGGGGCGCAGCCTCCCGGCGAGCCCTCCGGCGGCGACGCGTCCAACGCCCTGGTGGTCACGCCGCGCCAACGCGCCTACCTCGACGCCCTGCGCTCGGCCGGTGTGTCGCCGTCCAGCGATCTGGCGGCCCTGAGCATCGGCTCGTACGTGTGCCAGGCGCGCGCCGCCGAGCAAACAGACCAAGCGGTGTGGGACTTCGTCGCGCCGCTGGTGCGCAATGACGCGGGCGATCCGGAAGCTGACGGCGCCAGGCGCTCCGGGGCTGCTCAACCGTCGGCGAGCCGGCTGCACGACGAGACCGCCGACTACATTCGCATCGCCACTGATCGACTCTGCTAGGAGCCCGCACACCCATGGCCAGAACCAATCGGCGTAAACGCCACCGCTTGCTGGCGCTGTTCGCCGCCGGCGCGGTGGGCCTCGTCGTCGTGCTGATCGTCGCGGTCGTCGTCGTCATCCTGCGCCGGCCCGACGGCGGGTCGACGGCCATCCCGCCCACCGCACTGCCGCCGACGGGGGCGCCCTCGGGTGCGCCCGCCACACCGGGCAAGCCGCGGCCGGAGTTCCAGGACGCCAGCTGCCCCGACGTCCAGCTGATCTCGATCCCCGGCACCTGGGAGTCCTCGCGGGCGCTGGATCCGTTCAACCCGGTGCAGTTCCCCGCGGCGCTGCTGCTGCGTGTGACCAATCCGATCCGGGCCGAGTTCGGCAGCGACCGGCTCGAGATTTTCACGGTTCCCTACACCGCGCAGTTCCACAATCCGCTGTCGGCCGATCAGCAGATGTCCTACAACGACAGCCGAGCCGAGGGCACCCGGGCCGCCGTGCAGGCGATGACCGACATGAACAATCGGTGCCCGCTGACCAGCTACGTGATCATCGGGTTCTCCCAGGGCGCGGTGATCGCCGGGGACATCGCCAGCGACATCGGTAACGGCCGCGGTCCGGTGGACCAGGATCTGGTGCTGGGCGTGACGCTGGTCGCCGACGGCCGCCGGCAGGACGGCGTGGGGCAGGACGTCGGGCCGAACCCCGACGGGCAAGGGGCAGAGATCACGCTGCACGAGGTGCCGACGCTCTCGGCGCTGGGTCTGACGATGACGGGTCCGCGGCCCGGAGGATTCGGTGCGCTCAACGACCGCACCAACGAGATCTGCGCCAGGGGTGATCTGATCTGTGCTGCCCCCACGTCGGCGTTCAACATCACCCAGCTGCCCAAGACGCTCGAGGTGCTCAGCGGCGGCGCCGGCCAGCCGGTGCACGCGATGTACGCCACCCCGCAGTTCTGGAACATCGACGGACAACCGGCCACCGAATGGACCCTGAACTGGACGCGGCAGCTGATCGATAACGCTCCGCAGCCGAAACATGGCTGACACGTGATCGCGGAGATTTGGCGGCCCCGTGGGCGTCGCCTAACATTAAGGGAAATCTAAGACCACGGTCTGAGAGCACACGGACGGCGGCTCAGGGGCGGGGAGCCGTCACCCCGGTACGATTTCGGGGTTTGGGATTCATCCCATGTGATTGGAGTTGAGATGGCGTTCCACAACCCGTTCATCAAGGACGGACTGATCAAGTTCCCCGACAACGGGAGCCTGGTCAAGCACGTCGAGCGATGGGCGAAGGTGCGGGGCGACAAGCTGGCCTATCGCTTTGTGGACTTCTCCACCGAGCGCGACGGGGTCTACCGAGACCTCAACTGGGCGGACTTCGGTGCGCGCAACCGTGCCGTCGGCGCACGCTTGCAGCAGGTCACCCAACCCGGTGACCGCGTGGCCATCCTGTGCCCGCAGAACCTGGAGTACCTGGTTGCCTTCTTCGGCGTGCTGTACTCGGGCCGCATCGCCGTGCCGCTGTTCGATCCGAACGAGCCCGGCCACGTCGGCCGCCTGCACGCCGTCCTCGACGACTGCCAGCCGTCGGCAATTTTGACCACGACGGCGGCGGCCGAGGGCGTGCGGAAGTTCTTCCGTACCCGCCCCGCCAACCAGCGCCCCCGCGTCATCGCCGTGGATGCCGTGCCCAACGAGGTCGGCGCCACCTGGGAGCCGATCGACGTCCAGCACGACACGATCGCCTACCTGCAGTACACCTCTGGATCCACCCGCATCCCCACCGGTGTGCAGATCACCCACCTGAACCTCGCCACGAACGTCGTCCAGGTCATCGAGGCGCTGGACGGCCAGGAGGGCGATCGAGGCGTCTCGTGGCTGCCGTTCTTCCACGACATGGGCCTGATCACCGTGCTGCTGTCGCCGATGCTCGGGCACTACATCACGTTCATGACGCCGGCGGCGTTCGTCCGCCGGCCGGGCCGCTGGATTCGTGAGATGGCGCGCCGCGAGGGTGACACCGGCGGCACCATCTCGGTGGCGCCGAACTTCGCGTTCGACCACGCAGCGGCGCGGGGTGTGCCCAAGGAGGGGGAAGAGCCCCTCGACATGTCGAACATCAAGTGCATCCTCAACGGCAGCGAGCCGATCTCGGCGGCCACGGTCAACCGGTTCAACGAGGCGTTCGGCCCGTACGGGTTCAAGCCGCAGGCGATCAAGCCGTCGTATGGTCTGGCCGAGGCCACGCTGTTCGTCTCGACCACGCCGATGAACGCCGAGCCCCGGATCACCTACGTGGACCGCGACGAGCTCAACAACCACCGCTTCGTCGAGGTGGGCGCGGACTCGCCGAAGGCGGTCGCCCAAGCCGGCGCCGGCAAGATCGGTGTCGCGGAGTGGGCGGTCATCGTCGACGCCGATACCGCCAGCGAGCTGCCCGACGGTCAGATCGGCGAGGTGTGGATCAGCGGTCAGAACATGGGCACCGGATACTGGGGCAAAGAGGAAGCGACACGCGAGACTTTTCAGAACATCCTCAAGTCGCGGACCGAGGCCTCGCACGCCCAGGGCGCCACCGACGACGCGACCTGGGTGCGGACCGGCGACCTCGGCGCCTACCACGACGGTGAGCTCTACATCACCGGCCGCACCAAGGACCTGGTGATCATCGACGGCCGGAACCACTACCCGCAGGACCTGGAGTACTCCGCGCAGGAAGCCACCAAGGCGCTGCGCACGGGGTTTGTCGCCGCGTTCTCGGTGCCGGCCAACCAGTTGCCCGACGAGGTGTTCGCCGATGCGCATTCCGGCCTGAAACGGGACCCGAGCGATACGTCCGAACAGCTGGTCATCGTCGGCGAGCGCGCGCCCGGCGCGCACAAGCTCGACATGGGGCCGATCGCCGATGACATCCGCGCGGCGATCGCGGTGCGCCACGGTGTGACGGTGCGCGACGTGCTGCTGACTCCCGCGGGCGCGATCCCGCGTACATCGAGCGGCAAGATCGGTCGCCGCGCCTGCCGGTCGGCGTATCTGGACGGCAGCTTGCGCAGCGGCAAGGTGGCCAACGCCTTCCCCGATGAAACGGACTGACGTCCACCAACAGCAACGGCACAGGCGGCCATCGGCTGCCTGCCGATCGTGAGGTAGTGAACATGGCTGAGCCGCAGAACAATTCGCGCGTACCCGACATGACCGTGAACGAGATGCGGGAATGGCTGCGCAACTGGATCGGCAATGCCACCGGGCAGTCGCCGGACTCCATCAGCGAGTCGACGCCGATGGTCGAGCTGGGCCTGTCGTCGCGCGACGCGGTGGCCATGGCCAGCGACATCGAGGACCTGACCGGTGTCACGCTCACCGCGACGGTGGCGTTCCGGCATCCGACGATCGAGTCGCTGGCCACGGTGATCGTCGAGGGCGAGCCCGAGGAGGACCTCGCCGCCCTGGACGCCGAAGACTGGTCGCGCGACGGCGACGAGGGCCGGCTCAACATCGCGATCGTCGGTGTGGGCACCCGCTTTCCCGGCGACATGAACACCCCCGACGAGATGTGGGATGCGCTGCTCGAGGGCCGCGACGCGATCACCGATCTGCCCGAGGGGCGCTGGTCGGAGTTCCTGTCCGAGCCGCGCATCGCTGAGCGGGTCGCCAAGGCGCGCACCCGCGGTGGCTACCTGTCCGACATCAAGGGGTTCGACGCCGAGTTCTTCGCGCTGTCGAAGATGGAAGCCGACAACATCGACCCGCAGCAGCGCATGGCGCTTGAGCTGACCTGGGAAGCCTTGGAGCACGCCCGGATTCCTGCCTCGAGCCTGCGGGGCGGCAACGTCGGCGTGTTCGTCGGCAGCTCGGTCAACGACTACATGTTCATGTCGGTGGCCGACCCGACCGTCGCGCATCCCTACGCCATCACCGGTAACTCGAGCGCGGTCATCGCCAACCGGGTGTCGTACTTCTACGACTTCCGCGGCCCGTCGATGGCCATCGACACGGCGTGCTCCTCGGCGCTGGTCGCCGTGCACGAGGGCATGAAGGCGCTGCGCGCCGGGGACGCCGACGTCGTCATCGCCGGTGGGGTCAACGCCCTGATCACCCCGCTGGTCACCCTCGGTTTCGACGAGGTCGGTGGCGTGCTGGCCTCCGACGGCCGGATCAAGTCGTTCTCCGCCGACGCCGACGGCTACGCCCGTTCCGAGGGCGGCGGCATGATCGTGCTCAAGCGCCTGGAAGACGCGCGCCGCGACGGCGACGACATCCTGGCCGTGATCGCCGGCGGTGCGGTCAATCACGACGGCCGCTCCAACGGCATGCTGGCGCCCAATCCGGACGCGCAGGAAGCGGTGCTGCGCAAGGCGTACAAGGACGCCGGCATCGACCCGCGCTCGGTGGACTATGTGGAAGCCCATGGCACCGGCACCATCCTCGGTGACCCGATCGAGGCCGATGCGCTGGGCCGAGTCATCGGCCGCGGCCGCGCCGCCGACAAGCCCGCTCTGCTGGGCGCGGTGAAATCGAATGTCGGACACCTGGAGTCGGCCGCCGGTGCGGCGAGCCTGGCCAAGGTCGCGCTGGCGTTGCGCAACAACAAGATCCCGCCGTCGATCAACTACGCCGGGCCCAACCCGTACATCGACTTCGATGCCGAGCACCTCAAGGTCGCCGACACCGCGACGGACTGGCCGCGCTACAGCGGGCGGGCGATCGCAGGTGTGTCCGGCTTCGGCTTCGGCGGTGCCAATGCCCACCTGGTGGTGCGCGAGGTGCTCGCCAGCGACCTGGTGGAGCCCGCACCCGAACCCGACGTGGCGATCGTGACACCGTCCAACGACGACGCGAAAGCGGTGTACGTCGGCGGGGTGCGGATGGACGAGTACGGCGAGTTTCTCGACGACGACGACGCGCTGGACACCCCCGCAGCGGCAGCCGAAGACGACTACGAGCTGCCCGGGCTGACCGACGAGGCGCTGCGCCTGCTCGAGGTCGCCCGCGAACAGCTTGCTGCCGCGGACGCCGAAAACCCGCCGAATCCTGTCGTACCACTGGCAGTTTCAGGATTCCTGACCTCCCGCAAGAAGGCCGCCGCCGCCGAGCTGGCGGACTGGATGGACAGCGAAGAGGGTCGCGCCTCGTCGCTGGAGTCGATCGGCCGCTCGCTGTCGCGGCGCAACCACGGCCGCTCGCGTGCCGTCGTGCTGGCCCACGACCACGACGAAGCGATCAAGGGGTTGCGCGCACTGGCCGAAGGCAAGCCCAATCCGCTGGTGCTCAGTGCCGACGGGCCGGTGACCAACGGGCCGGTGTGGGTGCTCGCCGGGTTCGGCGCGCAGCACCGCAAGATGGGCAAGAGCCTGTACCTGCGGGACGAGACGTTCGCCGAGTGGATCAACAAGGTGGACAGCCTCATTCAGGACGAGCGCGGCTTCTCGGTTCTCGAGCTGATCCTCGACGACGCCGTCGACTACACCGACGAGACCACCGAGCTGCCGATCGAGAAGGTGCAGCTGGTGATCTTCGCGATCCAGGTCGCGCTCGGCGAGCTGCTCAAGGCGCACGGCGCCAAACCCGGTGCGGTGATCGGCCAGTCCCTCGGTGAGGCCGCGGCGGCCTACTTCGCCGGCGGCCTGTCGCTGGAGGACGCGACCCGGACCATCTGCTCGCGCAGTCACCTGATGGGTGAGGGCGAGGCGATGCTGTTCGGCGAGTACATCCGGTTGATGGCGCTGGTGGAGTACTCGGCGGCCGAGATCGAAACGGTGTTCTCGGACTATAAGAACCTCGAGGTGTGCGTGTACGCCGCGCCGACCCAGACGGTGATCGGCGGCCCGCCCGACGAGGTGGACGCGATCATCGCCCGTGCCGAGTCGGAGGGCAAGTTCGCTCGCAAGTTCCAGACCAAGGGCGCCAGCCACACCTCGCAGATGGATCCGCTGCTCGGCGAGTTGGCTGCCGAGCTGCAGGGCATCGAGCCGCATCCGCTGCAGGTCGCCTACTACTCGACGGTGCACGAGGGCAACCTGATCCGCGCCGGCGCGGAGCCGATCCACGACGTGGACTACTGGAAGAAGGGCTTGCGGCACAGCGTGTACTTCACGCACGGCATCCGCAACGCCGTCGACAACGGCCACACCACGTTCCTCGAGCTCGCGCCGAATCCGGTGGCGCTCATGCAGGTTGGCCTGACCACCGCCGACGCGGGGCTGCACGACGCCCAGCTGATCCCGACGCTGGCCCGTAAGCAGGACGAGGTCGATTCGATGACCACGGCCATGGCGCACCTGTTCGTGCACGGTCACGACCTGGATTTCCGCACGCTGTTCCCGCGCAAGTCGCGGGGCCTGGGCGGGGCGCTGGACTTCGCGAACATCCCGCCGACCCGGTTCAAGCGCAAGCCGCACTGGCTGGATGCCCGGTTCACCGGGGACAGCTCGTCGGTGATGCCGGGCAGCCACGTCGCCACCCCGGACGGCAGGCACGTGTGGGAGTTCTCGCCGCGCGGTGAGCCCGACCTCGCGGCTCTGGTGAAAAGCGCTGCGGCGATGGTGCTTCCGGACGCCAAGCTGGTCGCCTCCGAACAGCGCGCCGTGCCCGGCGAGGGTTCGCGGCTGGTCACCACGCTGACGCGTCATCCCGGCGGGGCCAGCGTGCAGGTGCACGCGCGCATCGACGAGTCCTTCACGCTGGTCTACGACGCGATCGTCAGCCGTAACGGCGCGCAGACCGCGCTGCCCACGGCCGTCGGTGCGGGCACCGTCGCCGAAAGTGTCAGCGTCACAACCCCGGAGCCCGAACCGGAGCCGGAAGCCGCGATCCTGCAGGACAACCTGACCGCGGGCGCCGGCCTGGCCGCCGGCTTCGCCAAGTGGTCCCCGGACTCCGGTGAGACCATCGGCGAGCGGCTCGGCACGATCGTCGGCGCGGCCATGGGTTACGAGCCCGAGGACCTGCCGTGGGAGGTGCCGCTGATCGAGCTCGGCCTGGATTCGCTGATGGCGGTGCGGATCAAGAATCGCGTCGAATACGACTTCGACCTGCCGCCCATCCAGCTGACCGCGGTGCGCGACGCGAACCTGTACGCGGTGGAGAAGCTGATCGCCTACGCCGTGGAACACCGCGACGAGGTCGACCAGCTGGCCGAGACACAGAAGGGCAAGACGGCCGAGGAGATCGCCGCCGAGCAGGCCGAGCTGATGGGTGGCGCGAGTACTGTCGCCGAGCTGGAAGCCAAGCTGGCCGAGGCGGGTCACCCGATCGCCGCACCGGCCGAGCACATCGCGACCGACAGCGTCGAGGCCCAGCAGGATCTGACAGTTCCGCCGCCGCCAACGGATCCGAGCGGTCCGGCGATTCCGCCCCCGCCGACCAACCCGGCCGGGCCGACGGCGGGTGCTGCAGCCGACAAGCCCAGCGCCGCGAGCCTGGCCGCGAAGGTTCTCACCCAGGAGGCGGTGACCGAGGCGCTGGGCGCCGACGTGCCGCCGCGCGACGCCGCCGAACGTGTCACGTTCGCGACGTGGGCGATCGTCACCGGCAAATCACCGGGCGGCATCTTCAACGAGCTCCCGTCGATCGACGACGCGACCGCGCAGAAGATGGCCGAGCGGCTGTCCGAGCGCGCCGACGGCGAGGTCACCGCCGAGCAGGTGAAGGCCGCCGGCACCATCCAGGACCTGTCCACCGTCGTGCGCGACCTGATGGACGCCGGCGAGGTGGACGGGTTCGTCCGCACGATCCGGGCCAGGCCCGAGGGCTCGACGCGCATCCCGGTGTTCGTCTTCCACCCGGCCGGCGGGTCGACCGTGGTCTACGAGCCGCTGCTCAAGCGGTTGCCGCCGGACACCCCGATGTACGGGTTCGAGCGGGTCGAAGGCTCGGTCGAGGAGCGGGCCGCCGAGTACCTGCCCAAGCTGCGCGAGATTCAGGGGGACGGCCCCTACATCCTGGTGGGTTGGTCGCTGGGCGGCGCGCTGGCTTACGCCTGCGCGATCGGGCTCAAGCGGGAAGGCGCCGACGTGCGCTTCGTCGGGCTGATCGACATGGTCCGCCCGGGCGAGGAGATCCCGCAGACCAAGGAGGAGACCCGCGCCCGCTGGGATCGCTACGCGTTGTTCGCGCAGCGCACCTTCAACGTCGAGATCCCGGAGATCCCCTACGAGGAACTCGAGGCGCTCGACGACGAGGGGCAGGTCCGCTACGTTCTCGACGCCGTGCAGCAGGCCGGGGTGGAGATCCCGGGCGGCATCATCGAGCACCAGCGCACGTCGTACCTGGACAACCGGCTGCTCGAGACCGCGGAGATCCAGCCGTACGACGGTCACGTCACGCTGTACATGGCCGACCGCTACCACGACGACGCGATCTTCTTCGAGCCGCGCTACGCCGTCCGTCAGCCCGACGGAGGCTGGGGCGAGTTCGTCGAGGATCTCGAAGTGGTGCCGATCGGGGGCGAGCACATCCAGGTCATCGACGAGCCGTACATTGCCAAGGTCGGGGCTCACCTGAGTGAGGCGATCACCGTGATCGAGAGCGAGAGCAAGTGACCACGAAAACCACGGCGGAACTGCTCACCGAGCTGCGCGAGAAGCTCGAGGTCGCCAAGGAGCCGGGCGGCGAGAAGGCTGTCGCCAAGCGGGCGAAGAAGGGCATCCCGAGCGCGCGGGACCGCATCTACGAGTTGCTCGATCCGGGCAGCTTTCTCGAGATCGGCGCGCTGGCCAAGACGCCCGGCGACCCCGACGCGCTCTACGGCGACGGCGTGGTCACCGGTCACGGCACCATCAACGGCCGGCCGGTCGGCGTGTTCAGCCACGACCAGACCGTGTTCCAGGGCTCGGTCGGTGAGATGTTCGGCCGCAAGGTCGCCCGCCTGATGGAGTGGGTGGCGATGGTCGGCTGTCCGATCATCGGCATCAACGATTCGGCCGGTGCGCGCATCCAGGACGCGGTCACGTCGCTGGCGTGGTACGCCGAGCTGGGCCGCCGGCACGAGATGCTGCGCGGGCTGGTGCCGGAGATCTCGCTGATCTTCGGCAAGTGCGCCGGCGGCGCGGTGTACTCGCCGATCCAGACCGACCTCATCGTCGCGGTGCGCGACCAGGGCTACATGTTCATCACCGGCCCCGACGTCATCAAGGACGTCACCGGCGAGGACGTCACGTTCGACGAACTCGGCGGCGCCGACGTGCAGGCGCAGCGCGGCAACATCCACAAGGTCGTCGAATCCGAGGCTGCGGCGTACCAGTACGTGCGGGACTACCTGAGCTTCCTGCCCGCCAACCACTTCGATGACGCCCCGATCATCAACCCCGGTCTGGAACCGGAGATCACCCCGCACGATCTCGAGCTGGACACCATCGTGCCGGATTCGGACAACCAGGCCTACGACATGATGGAGATCCTGCTGCGGATCTTCGACGACGGCGATGTGTTCGAGATCTCCGATCAGCGTGGCCGCGCGATGATCACCGCGTTCGCCCGCGTCGACGGCCGGCCGGTCGGCGTCATCGCCAACCAGCCGATGGTGCTGTCAGGCGCCGTCGACAGCGAGGCCTCGGACAAGGCGTCCAGCTTCATCCGGTTCTGCGACTCGTTCAATCTGCCGCTGGTGTTCGTCGTCGACACCCCGGGGGCGATGCCCGGTGTGGAGGAGGAGAAGAACGGCATCATCAAGCGTGGCGGCCGGTTCTTCAACGCGATCGTCGAGGCGGATGTGCCGAAGGTCACCATCGTGATCCGCAAGGCCTACGGCGGCGGGTACGCGGTGATGGGCTCCAAGCAGCTGTCGGCCGATCTGAACTTCGCCTGGCCGACGGCGCGGATCGCGGTGATCGGCGCCGAGGGCGCGGCCCAGCTGCTGGTGAAACGTTTCCCGGATCCGACCGCGCCCGAGGTCCAGCAGATCCGCAAAGACTTCATCGAGGGCTACAACCTCAACATGGCCACGCCGTGGATCGCGGCCGAGCGTGGCTACATCGACGGCGTCATCGAGCCGCACGAGACGCGGCTGCTGCTGCGCAAGTCGCTCAAGCTGCTGCGCGACAAGCAACCGTTCCCGAAGGTGCTGCGCAAACACGGCCTGACGCCCATCTAGAACTGCCGTGCGGTTGGATAGAGCTCGTGTCGACTGACTTCACCGGGCTGCGTCGGGGCGCGCCGCTGGGCGATCCTCGCCTGGACCTGTGCGATCTGTACGTGTTCCCGTCTCCCAAGGACCCGGCGCGCACCGCGCTGATCCTGACTGCCAATCCGAACGCGGACGCGATGCACCCCGACGCGGTGTACCGCATCGCCATCGACAACGACGGCGATCTGCGCAACGACATCGCATTCAACTTCGTGTTCAGCGAGCCTGTGAACGGGCGGCAGAAGGTCGACGTCCGGCTCGCCCTGCAGGCCGAGGCGCGGGTCGAGGCCGCGGTCGGATCGGAGATCTTCGGCGGGCTCGACGTGTCGTTCGAAGACGAGCCGCACCTGTGGCGGTCGCGGTCGGGGTCGTTCTCGTTCTTCGCCGGTGCCCGCAGTGACGCCGCGTTCCCCGGCTCGAAGGTCATCGCGATGGCGGTGGAATTGCCGACCGCCTACCTCGGCGCCGCGCCCGACGTGCGTATCTGGGCGCGGTGCAGCGTCAACGTCGACGGACAGTGGCGCCACGTCGACCGGGCGGGCCACCCGTGGATCAGTGGGTTCTTCCGTGACGACGAGGACCTCGCCGAGTTCAACGCCGACGAACCCAACCGCGATCAGGGTCGGTGGATGGGGCATCTCATCGAGCTGATGGGCGAGACCGGCGGCTACACCCGCACCGAGGCCATCGACGCGATCGCCGCCGAAGGCACGCTGCCCGACGTGCTCACCTACAACCCGAGCAAGCCCGCCGCGTATCCCAACGGGCGAACGCTGCGTGACGATGTCGCCGACTACCGGTCGAGGTTCCTCACCAACGGGCGCACCCCGTTGACCGACTTCGCGCCGCGTCAGGAGTTCCTGCCCGATTTCCCCTACCTCTGCGCGCCGTAGGGGCCTGTCATGCCGCTGACCGACGGGGACGTGATCGCGGGCTACACGGTCATGCGCCTGCTGGGCGCGGGAGGCATGGGCGAGGTGTATCTGGCGCGGCATCCGCGGCTCCCGCGTAATGACGCCCTGAAGGTCCTGTCGGCGACGGTGTGCGCCGACAGCGAGTATCGCGAGCGCTTCAACCGCGAGGCCGACATCGCGGCGACGCTGTGGCACCCGCACATCGTCGCGGTGCACGACCGCGGGGACTTCGACGGCCGGCTGTGGCTGTCGATGGACCATGTCGAGGGCACCGACGCCGCGCGGCTGCTCGCCGAACGTTATCCCGGCGGCATGCCGCCCGATCTGGTGGTCCGCATCGTCACCGCGGTGGGGGAGGCGCTGGACTATGCACATGCCCGCGGTCTGCTGCACCGCGACGTCAAACCGGCCAACATCCTGATCGCCGATCCCGAGACCGACGACGAGCGAATCTTGTTGGCGGACTTCGGTATCGCCCGCCGCGTGGGCGAGGTCAGTGCGCTCACCGGCACGGACATGACGGTCGGCACGGTCGCCTATTCGGCGCCCGAGCAGCTGACGGCGGACAAGGACATCGACGGCCGGGCCGACCAGTACGCGTTGGCTGCCACGGCGTACCAGTTGCTCACGGGTTCGCCGCCGTTCCAGCATTCCAACCCGGCGATCGTGATCAGCTCCCACCTGTCGGCGCGGCCGCCGTCGATTGCCGAGGCGCGTCCGGATCTGTCCGGGCTGGGCGGGGCGCTGGAGAAGGCGCTCGCCAAGTCGCCGGCCGACCGTTTCGACCGCTGCATCGACTTCGCCCGTGCGCTGGCGAACCGAACGGGTGTGGCGGCGCCGACGGTAAGCGCCGACCCGCAGGCGACGATGCCGGCGTCTGCGGTGGCCGGTCCCCGCCACGCCAGGGCGGCCGCCCGGTCGCGCGGGCGGAACCTGGCCGTGCTGGCGCTGGTGCTGTCGCTGCTGGCGGTCGGGGCCGCGCTGTTCGTGGTGCTGCACGACGGGCCGACGAAGACCGACACGGTCGCGGTGCCCGTCGTCGTCGTGGGCGCAGATTGCGGGACGTTGGGCGCGGCCGGGATCACCGAGCAGAAGGCACAGGCGTACTGCGCGAAGGTGAGCGGGTCGGATCAGCAGCTGTGGTCGCTGTATTCGTCCGATATCGCCAAGCCGACCGGCGCCGGTGACGTTCCGGTCGAGGTGTGTGTGCAGCAGACCAATCGGTCGCAGGACGACTGCCAGAGCGACATCGCGCGGGAGAACGCCGACCCCAGCGCGAACGACAACTAGGCGAGATCAGATCGCGGATAGCTGCAGCCAGTCACGCACGGCAAAACCGTTGTCGTGAGAAGTGATTCGAGCACCACCCTGGCCGGGGTAGTGGGCCGGGATCACGGTGGCGCCGCGCTGCGCCGCCTCGGTCAGCACGCGGTGCCGGCTTCGGGCCGCGGCGGCGGGGTCCTCGTCGAACGCGCACGGATCGTCCGGGCGCGCCAGCTGGATCGGGCAGTGGGTGAGGTCGCCGACGAACACCGCGGGCGCACCGGCGTCCAGCCAGACCACCGAGGAGCCCGGCGTGTGTCCGGCGGCAGGCAGCAACCACAGCGACTCGCTGAGCCGATGATTGCCCGCGTACAGCTCGGTCTGGTCGGCGACGGGTAATACGCTGTCGGCGAAGACGATCCGCATACCCTCGTTGGTGGTGTCGCCGTCGGGGGAGAAGTGACGGTAGTCGGCTTCCGGCATCAGATACCGAGCGTTGGGGAACGTCGGCACCCAGTCACCGTCGAGCAGGCGCGTGTTCCAACCGACGTGGTCGGTGTGCAGATGGGTGTTGACCACGACGTCGACGGCCTCGGGCTCCACGCCGGCCGCGGCGAGCGCGTCGAGGTAGCCGGTGTCGAGCTGGTGCAGCGGCGGCATGTGCGGCCGGTGCCGGTCGTTGCCGACGCCGGTGTCGATCAGCACGGTCAGCCCGTCGACACGCAGCACCCAGGTCTGCATCGCGATCTTCCACTGATCGGCGGTGCGGTCCCAGAACCACGGTTCGAGCAGATCGGCGTTGTCGGGCCAGGCCTGGGCCGGGGTCTGGCCGAACAGATCGGTGCGCATCTGGACCCGCAGCTCGACCACCCGGGTCAGGGTGGCCCTGCCGAGCCCGACGCGGTCGGTCACGGCTCGATGCGCATCGGGCCCGGCGACCACAGCCCGGATCGGGTGGCTTCGCCGAGGTCGATCTGCGCCGGCTGCGCATCGACGATGGTGTCGAACCGGCGCAGCGAGCCCCAGTCCTGCCCCCAGTCGTGCGACAGGTAGGTCGACATCACCGAGGCGCGCAGCAGCAGGTCGGTGATGCCGAGCAGACCGCCGTTCTTGCCGTCCTGCCACGTATCGGTGCTCTGCAGTTTGGCGAAGTAGTCCGGGGAGATGCGGAACTTCGGGATGTCGGTGACGCCGTTGGCGTGCAGCATCGGCTGCTGACAGGGGAACACCAGGCCGACCGCCCAATCCATCAGCACCGGCTGGGTGGACCCGATGTACTCCTGCACCGAGCGCACCTCCGGCACCCGCGGCGGAGTGACCGCCACCCAGTCGCCCTGGCCGAGCGACAGATCCTCGGCGACGATACGGACGGCGACAGCGTCGGCAGGGATCTCCGAGCGCGGGTAGCGCAGATTGCGCCACGACGGCGTGGGGCCGATGTCGTACGGGCGCACGCGTCCCGCGGGTATCGGTGCGCCGTCGGGACCCTTGGTGGCGTACTCCAATTCCACTGTCTGACCCGATGTCTCGCCCTTGGCGACGCTGGTGCCGGCGATGGTGCCGGCCGCGGTGACGACCACCAGCGGATGCGCGTCATCGGGGGTGGGCAGCGCATACCACGCCGAGGTGAGCCGGCTTTCCTGCTGTGCCGCAGTGGAGTACGACCCCGCCACCGGCACGCGGGCCGGATCCAGACCGTAGGGCAGCGGCACCGTCGACCCGTTCACGCCGGGCCGGGACAGCTTGACCGGCCGGTTCCAGTCGTAGTCGGTGCCGGGCTGCGGATTGTTCAGCCGGATGGCCTCGGCGATGATCTTCTCCGGAACTCCGTTGGGGGAGAACCCGGTTGGCGTCGCTCCGCCGAGCGGTCCGAGCGGTCCGTAGTCGCCGGGCAGCGGGGACAGGAATCCGGCGTTGGAATCCGGTTCCACCAGAACGTCGTCGGCGAGCCCGCAACCACCCGCGAAGGCCCGCACGTTGGCCCAACCGTTGGAGTAGGTCGGGTACTGGCGCACCACCCCGATGGCCATCGAGGCGACCGACACGACGACCATCAGGCCCGCCGCGAAAGGAATCGGTGCGGTGGTCAGCAGGCGGACCACCCGCGGTTCCCGTCGCGGTGACAGGTGCAGCCAGAAGGCCCACAGCGCAGCCACCGCGAACAGGACGAAGAACATCGTGCTGACGCTCACGCCGCCGACCTTGGGCACCGAATTGTTGAATGGCACACCGAAATTGGAGACATACCACCAGCCGTTGGTGGAGGCGAAGCACAGCGCCAGCACGAAGAACACCAACGACAGGAACACCATGCGGTTGCGCGCCGAGCGCAGCACCACTGGCGACACCATGACCGTGGCCAGCGCCGCCATCGCGCCGCCGACCGCAGCGAACAACCCGAAGTGATGAATCCACTTGGTGGGGGTGAACATCAGGAAGAAGATCGTGGCGAAGATGACGCCCATCAGCCGCCACGCCGGTCCGCGGGCGACGCCGGCAACACGTTTGCGCCGCAGCATCATGAACAGCGACGGGAACAGGCACATCGCGGTGAACAGGAACGCCACTCGGCGTTCGATGGCACCGTCGGTGGTCGGCAGGATCAGGTAGTAGTACCGCAGGTTCTCGGTGTACCACTCCTGGCTCGGGCCGATCGCGGTGCGGATCTTGGTGGCTTCCAACACCGTTGCGATGGTCTGGTCGGCGAACACCACCGTCAGGATCACGGTCCCGGCTGCCAGGAGCGGCGCGATCAGCGGCCACGTTCCCACCAGTGCGCGGCGCCGCATCACGATCCGCAGGATCGGGCGGCCGCCGGCGACCAGCGCCGCGACCGCGATCAATCCGGTGGGCTGGATGCCGAGCGTGAATGCCGCCGTCAGGGTGGCCAGCGCGGCCGGGGTGAGCCGGCCCGAGGTGATGGCCCGTTCGATCAGCACGTAGGTGACGAGCGCGCCGGTGGCGATCTGGCCCTCCGGGCGCAGGCCGTTGTTGAACGGCATCCACGCCGCCAGCAGCACCAGGCCGGCCGCCCACATCGCGGCCCGACTGGACCACACCGCAGGGCCGAGCCGCGGCAGCACCTCACGGGACAGCAGCAGCCAGCAGATCAGCGAGCAGATCAGGTCGGGCAGCCGGATCCACAGGCTCGCATCGCTGACGTGGGTCATCAGCGCGAGCACGTTGTAGTACCAGCCGAACGGGTCCTCGGGGCTGCCGAACCAGCGGAAGTAGTTCGCCATGTAGCCGGCGTGGTCGGCGGTCCGGGCCATCTGCATCTGATAGCCGTCGTCCGAGGAGCCGGCCCCGATCACGTACCAGAGCAGGAATCCGCCGACGACGACGATGTCGACGATGCTGAACGTGCGCCACCGCGCGGGGATCAGCCGGTGCATGCGGCGCCCGTCGAGGCGATCCAGCCGCCACAGCGCCAGCAACGCGATGACCGTCGACACCATCGCCAGCAGCATCGCGGTCAGCTTGAGCGCGCTGGGGTGGCTGGTGTAGCGGGTGTCGATCGTCGCCGAGAACTGCATGCCGGGCGGTGCCGGACCGACCAGGTCGGTGAACACCCCGACGATCGCCGGCCGCAGGTTCGGATCGGCGTAACCGGTGCGCTGCGGGGAGCCGTCGGACTGCCGCAGGCCGACGAACTCGGCGAAGGTGCCGTCGTGCGACGACGTGATGTCCAGGCGCTCGCAGCCGCCGATGCGGTTGCGGTTGACGCTGGCGATCACGACGTTGCGGACGATCACGTCGACGCGGGAGGCGCTGACGTTGACCAGCATGGCGTTGAGCGCGGCGTCGCGACCCTGAGCCGGTGCGGTGCCCAGCACCAGACCGCCCCTGGGGGGCATGCCGGCGAGCACGGTGCACGGGATGGACGCCGACAGCGTGACCGGCGCCTGCGCGATCAGCGGCGCGGTGACGTTGGTGAGCCGATCCTGCTGGGGCCAGTTCAGCGTCGCCGTGGTCTGGGTGACCGGCAGCAGCGGAGTGGCCACGGCGAGCACGAAGCCCAGGAGTCCGGCGATCGTCGCGACCCAGCGCGCCACCTTCACGTCGTTCACGGGAGGGCCCTGATCGGTCCGCCTCGGCTCCAGCCGAACACTCGTGTCGATCCTTCCTCGACGACGGCGTCGGGCGCCTCGTCGCGCGGCACGACGCGGATGTAGCGCTCCAGCGACCCCCAGTCGCGGTACCAGTCGTTGCGCAGGTACGTCGGGATCGCCGCGGTGCGCAGCAGCGCCTGGATGAACAGGAACGGCCCGCCGTCTTCGGCCGACTGCCACTGGTTGGACGACACCACCATCTGCTTGAAGTTCGGGATGATGCGGTACTGCGGCAGTTCGGCGATGCCGAGATGCTCGGCGAACGGGCGCTGGCAGGGGAAATTCGCCGCGGTGGCGATGTCCATCAGCACGGGGGTGTCCGACCCGAGGAACTGCTCGGCGGTCTGGAGCACGGGGACCCGCGGCGGGGTGAACCCGAACCACTGATCCTCGGACAGGTTGGGGTCGTCGGCGACGATGCGGGCCACGTTGGCCTCCGGCGGCGCGGTGGTCAACGGGAAACGCAGGTTGCGCCACGCCTTCTGCTGGAAGATGTCGATGGGCTGGACCTCGTTGAGGGCTTGGTACGAACCGTCGGGCCGGTGCACTCCCCACTGCAGCTTCAGTGACTGCCCGTAGTTGAAGGAGCCGTCCTCGTTGTAGTACCAGATGGCCCCGGCGGCAGCGACGCTGACCAGCGGCCGGTCCGGGGTCCGGGGCGGCAGCTGATACCAGGCCGAGGTGGCCTCCGCCGCCACGGCGTTCTCGCCGTAGCTGCCCATCACCGGCGTGCGCTCGGGGTCGAGCCCGAATGGCAGGAACACCCGGGAGCCGTTGACGCCTTCGGGCCCGTACCCGCCGCCGGTGCCTGCCGCGTAGCCGATGCCGATGTTCGGCTTGTCGACCGGTCCGTCGGTGTTGACGGTGCCGGGATTGGCGGCGACGGGCTCGGCCGGTTCCAAGGTGTCGCTGATGCCGTTGGGCGTGAAACCGACGGGATTCTCACCGCCGAGCGGGCCGTACCGGCCCCATCGTTGACCCGGGACCGGTTGCAGCATCCCGGCATTGGTGTCGGCTTCGACGAGGACGTCGTCGGCCATCGCGCAGCTGTCCGTGCCCAGACCCGATCGCAGCGCGGAGATGTTGGCGGCGCCGGTGGTGTAGACGGGATAGCGGCCGGCGGTCGCCTTGAGCATCGACCCGAGCTCGAGGACGACCATGATCGTCGCGACGACGAGCAGCGGTGTGGAGGCCAGCGCGCGGTTGCGGCCGGTGTCGGCGACCTGGGTGTGGCCCGCGTAGTCGATGCGGAAGTGCAGCCACGCCGAGAGCAGCCCGCCCGCGATGGCGAGCACCAGGAAGATCGTGGTCACGGGGAAGTGCGCGATCACCGGCTGCTTGTCGAACCACGGCACGCCGTAGTTGCCGACGTAGAACCAGCCGTTGATGCCCGAGGTCGCCCAGGCCAGCACGAACAGCAGCGCGGTCACGTACAGCGCGAGGTTGCGGCGGCTGTGCAGGCCCACCCGGGCGAACGCGAACGCGGTCACCGCGCCGAGCGCGCCCGCGACCCCGGCGAAGGCACCGAACTGGATCGCCCACTTCGTCGGCGTCAGCGTCAGCAGTAGCAGCCCGATCGCCGTGGTCCCGGTCAGCCGCCACACCGGCCCACTGACCGCGCCGGGGACCCGGCCGCGGCGCAGCAGCACCACGATCAGCCCGAACACGCACAGCAGCAGCACCAGCACCGCGAATCGGCGGGTCAGCGAGCCGTCGACGCTGTCCTCGACGGTCAGGAAGTAGTAGCGCAGGAACTCCTGGTACCAGGGGATGGTCGGCCCGACGACGTACTTGATGCGCACCGACTCGGCCACGGTGGCCAGCGTCTGGTCGCGGAACACGATCACCGACACCAGCGAGACCGCAGCCGCCAGGGGCAGCAGCGTCGGTGCCAACCCGTCGGTGCGGCGACGGGCGGACAGGATGCGCGTGATCCCCCGCGCACCGACCAGCAGCGGAGCCAGCGCAACCACACCCTGGGGTGCCAGCGTCACCGAGAACATCGCGATCACGATCGCCGCGGCGGCGGGCCACAGGCGTCGCGTGCCGAGCGTCCACTCGACCAGCATCAGCACCGCGACCACAGCGAACGCGATCAGCGGCTCGGGCCGCAGCCCGTTGTTGAACGGCAGCCACGCGGCCAGGAACACCGCGGCCGCGGTCCAGGTGGCCACCCGGTTGGCGGCGACCCGGCGGCCGAGCCGCGGCAGCAGGCAGCGGCTGACGATCAGCCAGGTGCCGATGCCGGCGAGTGTGGCGGGCAGCCGCATCCACACGCCGGCGGTGCTGATCGAGGCCAGGTGGGCCAGCACGCTCTGGTACCAGTCGAACGGCGCCTCGGACGCCCCGAAGTAGCGGTAGTAGTTGGTGGTGTAGCCGGCCTCCCCGGACACCCGCGCCATCGTGAGGTTGTAGCCGTCGTCGGAGGACTGGGCGCCGACGACATGCCAGACCAGCAGGCCGCCGATGACGCCGAGATCGGCGACCCAGGTCGCCCACCCGACCCGCCGGCGCGCGCGCGGCGGGCGTCGTCCTGCGACCCGATCGAGCATGGCGAGCGCGACGATCGACCCGACCACGCACATCACGCCAAGCACCATCACCAGCGTCTTGAGCGCTGTCGGGCTGGTGATGAAGCGGGTGTCGACGTCGATGCGCGCATTGAGGCCCGACTGCACCGGGACGCGCAGGTCGGTGAACACCCCGGCCACCTGCGGCCGCTTGTCGACGCTCAGCGTGCCCGTCGCGCCGGGGATGCCGACGAAGTCGGCCCCGACCGCGCCGACGTTGGCCCACAGCCGCAGTGCGCTGCAGGCACCCCGGTCCACGTCTTGGCGCGGCGCGACGGCGGCCACGGTGTCGCGGAAGGCGACATAGACGACGTCGGCGTTGGCCTGCACGAACAGGCCGTTACGCCCTGCGTCGATGCCGCCGGGCGGGATCGTCGAGAACACCAGCCCGCCGTCGGCGGGCAGGCTCGCCACCGCGGTGCAGGGGATCGTGACGTCGAGCGCCTTCGGGGCGCCGGACACCAGCGGCGCGGTGATGTCGCTGACGTTGCCGTCGGCGTCGGCACCCTGCGGCCACAGGATGGTCGCGGTCTGCTGGGTCACCGGAAGCAGCGGTGCCACACCGCAGCACACAATGCCCAGGAGTCCCAGAGCTCCCGCGACGATCGCGACGAGACGGGAACTGCGGGCAGGCACGAGGCTCGATGGTAGACGGGTCTAGGACAGACGCAGCGGCGCCGGGCTCCACAGCCCGCTACGCGTTGCCGAACCGAGATCGAGCCGGGCCACATCCGCACCCGGGTAGTAGGGCGTGAGCTGCTGCAGCGCGCCCCAATCGCGGAACCAGTCGTACTTGAGGTAGGTCGGCACGGTGGTGGCGCGCAACAGCAGTTCGGTGATGCCGAGCGGACCGCCGCCCAGGTAGTCCATCACCGGAGAGTTGGCCTCTGCACCGAAGCGGTCCGGCAGGATGCGCCACTTGGGCACTTCGATGACGCCGTTGCGGTGTCCGAACGGGCGCTGGCACGGGAACGCGAGCCCCACCAGCCAGTCCAGCAGCACGGGATCGGTGGAGCCCACGACGTCCTGCAGGGTCCGCAGCGCCGGGATACGCGGCGGGGTGACGGCGATCCAGTGGTTGGGGCTCAGGTCGTCGTCGGTGGCGACGAGCCGGACGCGGGTGGCGTCGGCGGGGATGGCCGACAGCGGCGCGCGCAGGTTGCGCCACGCCGGGGCGGCCCCGACGTCGGCGAAGCCGACGCTGCCGCCGACGCTGCCGTCGTCGCGGGCCCACTGCACGACGAGATCGTCCGGGTCGAATCGACCCGCCGCGGAGACCACCAGCAGCGAATCGGAGCGGTCCCCCTCGTTCCAGCCGGCGGGCAGGCGGTACCAGGCCGAACGCAGGAACGCCGGGGCCTGGGTGCCGCTGCGCCAGCTGCCCAGCACCGGGGTCCGGGCGGGGTCGAGGTCATAGGGCAACCGGGCCCGCGAGCCGTTGATGCCGGCCGCTGCCGTGGTGCCGCCTTCGGTACCGGCTTCGCTACCGGTGACCACGCCGCTGTCGCTGTCGGCGAAGTTGTCCGAGCCGGGCTGTTCGGAAACCGGGTCGGCGGACACGTCGGAGGGAATACCGTTGGGGCTGAACCCTTCCGAGCGCTGGGCGCCCAAGGCCGCGCCGACGGGGGCGTCGATGGGGGTGAGGACGCCGGCATTGGGGTCCTGCTCGACCATGACGTCTTCGGCCATGCCGCAGGTCTTTCCGGTCAGTGCCTCGAGGTTGGACCGGCCGACGGTCCAAGCCGGGTACTGGCCCGTCATCGCCAGCGTCAGCGACCCGACCTCGAAGATGACCAGCGCCCACGTCGCGATCGCCAGCGGCGCGCGCGCCACCGCACGCCAACGGCCTTCGTGCTCGGGCGCGGGTCGGCTGTCGCGGCCGGAGAAATGCAGCCACGCCGCCACCAGCAGGGCCAGCACTGACAGCCCGAGCAGCATGGTGGTGAAGCCGAAGTGCCATTCGGGGAACGAATTTGACCACGGCACACCGAAATTCGAGACGTACCACCAGCCGTTGACCGTCGCGAACGACAGTGCGGTGAGGAACAGCACCGCGGCGGCGAACACCGTGCGGTTGCGTCGCGAACGCATGGCCGCCGCCGAGACCGCGACGGCGGCCAGTGCGCCCAGGGAACCAGCCAGCCCGGCGAAGACGCCGAAGTGATGCGTCCACTTGGTGGGGGTGAACATCATCGCGAGGAACGAGATGATCGTGATGCCGACGATGCGCCTGCTCGGACCGAGCGCGGTGCCGGGAATGCGCCCCTTGCGCAACGCCATCGCCACCGACACTGCCAGCGCGAGCAGCAATGTCAGCACGGCGAATCGGCGCGCCACCGAGCCGTCCGGGCTGGTGGTGAACAGCCGCGAGTAGCGGATGTGCTCGTCGAACCAGGCCAGGCTCGGCCCGACGGCGGACTTGAAGCTGCTGGCCTGCAGTTCGGCGGCCAGCGTCTGGTCGCGGAAGATCAGGAAGATCGTCACTGTGCCGGCTGCGGCGATCGGGGCCAGCAGCGCCCAGTAGCCGAACCGCGAGACATGGGCGGCAACAATTGTTTTCAGTGGCCCGATGGCGACCAGTAGCGCACCGACGGCGGCGATGCCGGTGGGGCCGGAGAACAAGGTCAGCGCGCCGATGATCACGGCGATGGCAACGGGTAGCAGCCGGCTGGTGGCCACCCCGCGCTCGACCGAACACCAGGTCAGCAGGATGCCCAGCGCGATGATCGGTTCGGGCCGTAGGCCGTTGTTCAGCGGCAGCCAGAACGCCAGGAACAACCCGGCGGCCGTCCATGCCGCGGCCCGGCTGTGCTTGACGGCGGCGCCGAGGCGGGGGAGCACCTCTCGGCTGATCACCCACCAGCAGGCCAGCCCCATCAGCAGCGTGGGCAGCCGCATCCACACGCTGGTGGTGCTCACATGCGCCCACAGCGCGAGGAGGTCGTAGTACCAGCCGAACGGCGACTCCGGCGTGCCGAACCACCGGTAGTAGTTGGCCATGTAGCCGGCGTTATCCGACACCCGCGCCATCGTCAGGATGTAGCCGTCGTCGGCGGTGTTGGCGCCGACGAAATGCCACCACACCATCACCGCGGTGACCAGCCCGTCCAGCGGGGACAGGGACCACCAGCGCGGCGGCAGGAATCGCTTGTGCCGTCGGCCGTCGGCGCTGTCGAGGACGTGCAGCGCACCCAGCGCGATGATCGTCATCGCGACGCCGACGATCATCGCGACGAGCTTGAGCAGCGTCGGTGAGGTGCTGTAGCGCGAGTCGACGGTCGCGGAGAACTGCAACCCCGGCGGGGCGGGGCCGGACAGGTCGGTGAACACGCCGACGATCTGGGGGCGGAAGTCGTAGCCGCCGCGCTCACCGCGCAGCGGTTCTCCGGCGTCGGCCGAGTCCTGGGGCTGGGTGAGGCCGACGAACTCGCCGGTCACCTTGTCGGCGTGGGCGGTGAACGTCAGTTCCCGGCACGCGGGGCTGAGCACCTGGTCCAGCGGTGCGCTGACCACCGGGGTGTTGCGGACGATGACCAGCAGGTCGTTGTTCACCCGTTCGATGAGCAGCCCGCGGTCAACGGCCTTGGGGGCCTGCTTCGGCACGGTGGACAGCAGCACCGAGCGGCCGGGCCGGTCCAGGCCGGCGGCGGCGCGGCAGGGGATCGCGATCTCGAGGTCGGTGGCGACGTAGCCGATCAGCGGCGCGTCGACGCTGGCGAGCACGCCGTTCTGCGGCCAGTTCAGCTGGGCGGTGGTCTGCTCGACCGGCAGCAGCGGGGTGGCGATCGCCAGCACGGTGCCCAGCAGGCCCGCCACGATCGCGATCAGGCGCGCGGTGCGGTGGTTGCCACTTGTAGCCCGCTGCTCCACCACGGAGCTAGATCGTAGAGGGCGTGCGGATGGCCAGCACGAACGGCCCGATCGTGGACACGTCGAACCGGGGATCGTCGAACAGCGCGTCGTCGAGGGCCACGTGGTAGCGGCGCACGTTCGGCTGGTTGGGGTAGACGTCGGAGGCCAGCCGCAGCGTGTAGGTGTCGTTGGCGCCGCGGCGCATGAGGAACACCGTGGGTGGGGGCCAGGGCAGCGCGTCGAGCGCCGCGACGAACTCGTCGGCGCTGGTCAGCATGGACCACCCCTCGATGGCGCCGGCGCGCTCCGTGAACTGTGCGAGCGGGTTGGCGTAGTGCGAGGTCAGGCCCTGGAAGCCGTAGTAGGGGTAGTAGGACAGGAAGCTGTAGTCGGCGGTCATCACCACCGTCTCGTTGCGCGGCCGGCCGGTCACCTCCTGGATCTTGGCGTCGACTTCCCGGTAGTACCGCTCGGCGCCGGGGGGCCGGCGGTCGGCCCGCTGGCCGGCGCCGTCGGTGTCGGTGTAGGCGACGACGATGTCGGAGCGCAGCACGTCAGGGATGTCTTGGCTGAACGTGACCGCGCCGAGCGCGCCGACCGCCGTCGCCACCGCGATGACGCGGTGGGCGTTCGGGGCGCTCACGCGGTCGGCCAGCGCGCGCGCGGTCTCGAGGAACCCGAAGGCGCCGGCGGCGGTCAGCAGCACGGTCAGTGTCGGCTGCAGCCGGAAGGACAGCAGCGTGGTACCGACCAGCGTGGTGAGCATCGACAGCAGGGACCAGGCGTAGACGGCGAGCACCGCCACCGCGAGAGCGCCCGCTCTGGTCGAGCTACGCGCCCGGATCACCAGCCACAGCGTGCCGAGCAGGCACAGCGCGCCGAGGAGGGTGAACTGCAGCATCGGGAAGGACAGTTGGGCACCGTCGACGGGCAGGTAGTGCTGGGCGGTGCCGCGGTCGGCGGGGGTGCCCTTGGCCGCGGCGATGAGGTAGGGGCCCCAGCCGATCAGCGCGAGCAGCCCGGAGATCACCGCGATCACCGCGAGACGCGCCACGGGGTCCCAGTGCCGGCGGGCGATGGCCAGCAGCACGGCCATGATCGTCAGCGTGAACGCGGCATAGGCCAGCAGCAGCGTGTAGAACAGCGCGGCGCCGCCGAGGAAGACCCCGACCGCGACGACGGCGGCCCACCCGCCGTGCCGAGTTTTTCCGCGCAGCCCCGACCACGCCAGCACGAAGATCGGCGGGAGCAGCACGGTGATGATCGCCGCGTACGGCTCGGCGGGGGTGTAGGCGAGCGCGGCGGCGGCGGTGGCGGCCGTGACGACGAGCGCGTACTCGAAGCGCACCATCGCCGCCCACAGCACGAAGGCGAGCACGATCGCGATCGTGATCGACAGGATCGACCAAGGTTTGAACATCTCCCAGGCCGGCGTGCCGGTCAGCGCGGCCAGCCGGCCGCCGAGCCAGAACCAGCCCGGCGGGTAGTACGGCGGCAGCCCGATGTAGGTCATGTCGTGCAGGCTCGCCGAGTCGGTCAGGCGGGTCAGGTATTCGGTGCGGAACTGCTGGTCGACGGAGATACCGAACAGGTACAGCTTGGTGGCGCCCAGCGGCATGCCGAGGGTCACCACGGAGAACGCTGCGAGGAACAGCGTCGCGCCGAGTCGGGCCAGGGTGCGGCGGCCTCGCCGCCACAGCAGCCCCGCTGCGAGAAGCCCCACCAGACAGGCGACCTGGCCGACTGTGGTCAGTGCGTGCAGCTGGTTGGACGAGTTGTAAGCCGGCCATTCGACCCGCGCGATCGCAGCCAGGCTCACGACAGCGACCACGGCCGCGATCAGGGCCGCGACGGCCATCTGGCCGAGCACGGCCAGCGCACTGCGCATCAGATGGGGAGCTTGCGGAAGATCGGGCGCGGGATGTGGCGCAGGACCATCATCACGTAGCGGAACGCGCCGGGCGCCCACACCAGATCCTTGCCCTTGGCCGACGCGGTGACAGCGAGCTCGGCGACGTATTCCTTGTCGACGGTCAGTGGAGCTTCCTTGACGTGCGCGCTCATCCTGGTGCGGACCTGGCCGGGGCGGATGACGAGCACCCGAACGCCGTACTCGCGCAACGCTTCTCCCAAGCCGAGGTAGAAGCCGTCGAGGCCGGCCTTGGTGGAGCCGTAGACGAAGTTCGAGCGTCGGACGCGCTCACCCGCCGCGCTGCTCATCGCGATGATCTGCCCGGACCCCTGTGCGCGCATCTTCTCGCCGACGAGCACGCCCACGGACACGGCCGCGGTGTAGTTGATGTCGGCGATCTGCACGGCCTTGCGCTGGTTCTGCCACAGTTCCTCGGCGTCGCCGAGGAGGCCGAAGGCGACGATCGCCACGTCGACATCACCACCAGCCCAAGCCTTGTCGATGACGGCGGGGTGGCTGTCGGTGTCGACGGCGTCGAAGTCGATGACCTCCACCGCCTTGGCTCCGGCGTCGCGCATCTGAGCCTCGGCAGCATCGCGCAGCGGATCGCCAGGCATGCAGGCCAGGATGACGCGCGCATGTGCGTTGCGCAGGTAGCGAGCACAGATCGCCAGGCCGATCTCGGAGGTGCCTCCGAGCAGCAGGATGGTCTGGGGATTACCGGTGGCATCAAACACCATTTAGAGGAGCTCCAGTCGTCGAGCCATGTCGGAGGCGAAAACCCCGTTCGGATCGACCTTGCGGCGCACCGCGATCCACTCGTCGATGCGGGGGTACATGGCGTGGAAGGTCTCGGCGGTGGTGCGGGAATCCTTCGCGGTGTAGAGCCGGCCGCCGAACTCGAGCACGCGCTTGTCGAGTCCGTTGAGGAACTCGTTGAGACCGGGCTTGATCGGGAAATCGACGCAGACGTTCCAACCCGGGATCGGAAAGCTCAGTGGCGCTTCGTTTCCCGGACCGAACAGCTTGAACACGTTGAGGAACGAGTAAAACCCGGAGCGCTGGATGTCGACGAGGATGGCCTTGAACTCGTCGACCGCGTCGGTGGGCACCACGAACTGGTACTGGCCGAAACCCAGTGAGCCGTAGGCGCGGTTCCACTCCCCGAACATGTCGAGCGGGTGGTAGAACTGCGTCAGGTTCTGGACCTTGCCGCGATAGGTGCCCGACTTGCGGTACCAGAGCTCGCCGATCGGCATGAAGGTGTACTTGTTGGCCAGGCCGTTGGGGAAGATGTCGGGCAGCGTGAGCAGTTGCGGCGCATCGAATTTCAGCGGATTCTTCTGCAGCTTGGTCGGCAGCTGGTCGAGGGTGGCCAGCGAACCGCGGGAGATGGCCGCGCGGCCCAGCTTGGGGGGCGCGCTGATCGCATCGAACCACGCGCTGGAGTAGGTGTAGTTGTCTTCGGTCCCGTCGCTGTGGAAGGCAATGGTCTCGTCGAGGCTCGCGGTGACATCGCCGTCGGCGATGAAGTAGGCGGTCTCGGTGGGCGTCATCGCGATCGTGGCGCGCAGGATGATGCCCGTGAGACCGTTGCCGCCGACGGTGGCCCAGAACAGGTCGCGCTCGGGGCCGTCGGGGGTGAGCGTGCGGACCTGTCCGTCGGCTGTCAGTAGGTCCATCGAGCGCACGTGGTTGCCGAAGCTGCCGGCGCTGTGGTGGTTCTTGCCGTGGATGTCGCAGGCGATGGCGCCGCCGATGGTGACCTGCCGGGTGCCGGGCAGCACCGGGACCCACAGGCCGAGAGGGAGCGCGGCGCGCATGAGCTGGTCGAGGTTGACGCCGGCATCGACGTCGACGAGTGCGTCGTCGGTGTTGATCGCATGGATGCGGTTGAGCGCATTCATGTCGATGACCAGGCCGCCGCCGTTCTGGGCGTTGTCACCGTAGGAGCGGCCGAGGCCGCGGGCGAGAACGCCCCGGTCAGGGTCCTCAGCGGCGCGCGTGACGGCCTTGACGATCACCTCGGGATCCGGCGTCGTCAGCACCTGTGCCACGGTCGGAGCGGTGCGGCCCCAGCCGGTCAGGCGCTTGGCGGTGGTCGGAAGCTCGGTGCGAAACATCGTCACAGAGGGTACCGCTTCGCGCCGGTCGGCCGGTGCACCGCGACTGTGGCGCGGAGGTCGTCGAGCAACGGATCGACGAAGTCCGCGCGGTGTTTGGCATCCGTGGCCGCGCGGGCGCTCAGATACATGAAGGTCATCGCGATCAGGATCATCGTGATGTGGGCGAGCGCTTGATCGACGGGCAGCTCGATGTCCAGCCAGTGACCGCGGGCGGGATTGCCGTCGGTCAGGTGGTCGAGCACTGCGCTGTTCAGCACCACCAGTCCCATCGCGAAGAAAACCACGCCGGTGACCAGGGCGAGCACGAGCGCCTGAATGCTCTGGGCGAGCGCGGTCACCGCGACGACGTTGATCCTCTCCGCGCGTCGAAGGGGTGGCTGGACATCGGTGAGTAGAGGGCGGCACGCATGGACCGACTCGGTGACCGTGAAGGCCAGAGCGATCGCGGCCATACCGCTGACCAGAAGCCAGATGCGGCCGGTCTCCAGATTGGCGGCGATGTACCACACCGTGTTGTTGAAGAACACCAGAAGCGTGAGCAGTACGACCGGCAGCGCGCGGGCGAGGAGTTGGCCGGCGGAGCGAAGGTGCGTGAGCGTCGTGCGCAATGCCCAGGCCAGGATCGCGCCGAGGCCGGTCCCGGTCGCGGCGAGGATTGCAAGGATGACGGCCACGTCGACGGCCTCGGTTCCGGCCGCGGTCCATCCATCGGCCTGATACGTGTCCGACGCAAGACCCACTGCGATCGCGGCGTACGCGATCAGTGCCCGCGCCTGCGCACCGACGACCCGGCTGACCGCGAACGCCACGGCGGCCATCACGGGCAGCAGCGCAGCCAGCGCCACCAACACCGACCAGTCGGCGACCGTGGGGGAGCTGTCGATGTCGATGTCCCGGTCACCCGATGCGACCAATACGTACAGCTCCACCAGCATCAACGTGGCCCAGGCGGCCAACGCCGGCGCCGATCGGCGCACGACGGCGTGCCAGCGGGCTTTCCGGTTCAGCAGCGCGGGCATACCGCGGGCGAGCACGTCGCTCTCGGTCATCGCAGCCGGAAGATGACCGCGCGCTGAACGATGAAGTTGATGACCGTCGCGGTGCCTTGCGCGATGACGAATGCGACCGGCACACGCCACGGCTGGTTTTCGAACTGCATGTAGAAGAGGTAGTTGATGCCGACCTGCACGGCGTAGGTGACGGCATACAGCACCACCACCGCGATGAAACGCGCTCGGCTCGGCGGCGCCTGGAACGTCCAGCGCCTGTTGATCAGGTAGGCCGTCGTCGTCCCGGCGATGAAGCTCAGCGTCTTGGCGACGTTCACGTGCAACCCCGCCGCCAGCAGTGCGACGTACAGACCGAAGTCCACCACTGCCGAGAGTCCGCCGGTCACGACGAAACGCCAGATCTGCGTCGTCAACGGCAGCTGCGGTGACAGCGGGGGCTCGGCCACCCGGGCAGCTTAGAACGGAGGAGGTCCGTGGGGTTCGGCGCCGTGCTGTTGATTGAGGCGACGGGCCGCGGTGACGGCGCGGGCTCGGTTCTGCGCGCGGGTGTGTCGGCGGCGCGGCATCATCGCGCCGCGCGCCTCGCAGGCCGACTGCCGTGGCGGATCGCCGTCCCACAGCGTGCCGGTCGGCCGGCACAGCGACGGGAACAGATCCCGGCTGCCCGGATACGTGGTGTACGAGTGGCCGGTCGGACTGGTCCAGATCACGGTGCCGTCGGGCAACTGGCGATCGTGCCAGGCCTCGGGGCCGGACCAGAACGTCTTCAGGAGATGATGAAAACGACACAGCGCCTTGGTGTTCGAGGCGTGTGTGGGGCCGACGGGCCAGGGCACGGTGTGGTCGATGTCGGCCTCGGTGGCAGGCACGTCGCAGCCCGGGAAGCGGCAGGTCACATCGCGGCAGCGGACGAACTCGGCGAGGGTGCGAGACGGCGCGTAGTGGTCTTCGGGCGGAGCGTCCCCCGGATGCACGATCTGGCGCAGGCGAGCGCGGGTCAGGTTCAGCGCTTCCACCGGCACGACGCCGGACCCGAAGAGAAGCGCGGGCTTGTGCTTGCGCCCGGGTTCCTGGGGGGCCGTCTCATTCACGGTCTCGCTGTCGGCGATCACGTAGATCGTCGTATTGCGGTTCGGTGTCGGCCCGGTGGCAGCGTCGCAGTCGTCGAGACCGCACCGACACGCCAGCGCGTCCAGCCCGGCACCGACGGCGCTCAGCGCGTCGGCCCGCCGGTTCTGCAGGGTGCGGGGATCCGCCGCGCAGACGGTGTGTGCGATGGCCTCCAGGCGATCCTGCAGTGCAGTGGCTTCGGCGGCGGGCAACAGGGCCCAGACACTCGTGAAACCCGGCGCGTCAGAGGGGGAGCCGAACTCGACCCGGCGCCCTGCCAGTGATTCCACTACCTGACGGACGGCGATCGGATCGTGCGCCAGCACGGTCGCATCGATGGCCTGCTCGAGCTTTTTCTCCGAGAGCTGCCCCCAACGACCGACGCGGTCTGTGATCGCCGCGTCCACCGCGGCCATCACTGCGGCGTCGGTCACCAGCCCGGTGCGGTAGACGATCTTGCGGATCAGCATGTCGCTGATGAGCCCCTCGGCGAACAGCGCCGCCACGCCGGGCAGCCGGTCGCGCAGCTCTACCGCTCGGTGAATCTGGTGTAGTGCCAGCCCCTGTGTGATGCCCACCGCCGCAGCCATCTCGGCGGCGACCGCGGCGTCGGGAGCGAGCCACCATCCGGAGCGGTCCTCGGCGCCGATGCCGGTGCGCCGGGTGAACAACTCGGCCATCACCGCCATCTTGCGGGCCGCGGCGGCGTTCTCTTCGCGCGCCCACTGCCGGGCGGCGTCGATCAGATCGGCAGCGCTCAAGCTCCCCAAATCTGATCCATCGAACATGTGTTCGATGATATCGAGGCCCCCCGACAAACCTCAGGCGTGTGTTTCTGCCACCTATGATCGAATTTCTGCCAGCCGAAATGTTCCGGATGAGCAGGGGGTTCTAGACATCAGATCACCGAGATCGAAGAAGAAGAGGGCAACACCATGAAGACGTTCACCATCACCACCGCCGCAGCCGCCGCCCTGACCGCCGGAGCCCTGGGCTTGGCCGCCCCCGCATTCGCCGCTCCGACCGGAGGCGACGCCGAGCAGACCATCAGCGAGCTGGAGGCCCAGGGCAACCGGGTCGTCGTGACCCGCCAGTCGAGCGCCCCTCTGGATCAGGCGTCGGTCGTCTCTGTGACGCGTGGACCCATCCAGCGCGGCGCCGAGCCGTTCGGCACCTCCAACGGGGACAGCAATCGTTCGACCATCAGCCAGACCATCTACGTCACGGTCAAGTAGTCCTCCGAGTCCCCCCTCGGAAAACACGAAGGGCGCCCCCACAAGGGGCGCCCTTCGTCGCGTCAGGAGAATGGTGCGGCCGTCGTCGTTCCGTCGACGACGGAGGAGACCACCCACAGGAACAGGGCGAATCCGGCCGCTCCCGGGTCAGGCTCCCCCTTGGCCCTGTCACCGAGATAGCTGGCTCGGCCCATGCGGGCACGCATCTGAGCCGTTGCCCGGGCCCCATCAGCCGCAGCCCGCGCGGCCTCGCCGAAATCACCCGTCCGCGAGAGTGTTTCGATGGCTGGAGCGATGGAGTCGATCATGGTTCGGTCACCCGGAGCCGCCTCGCCCACCCGGGTGATCGCCGCCAGGCCGTCGGCGAGTCCAGTGGCCCAGCTCTCGGCGTCTGACGGGTTGTCCTGCACGGCCCGAGCGATCTCGGTGAACAGCAGTCCGAGCAGCGGGCCGGACGTGCCGCCCACTTCGTCGAGAAACACCGAGCTCAACACGCTCAGCGGTGCTTCCTCGGACTGGGCGAGGCGATGGGTCACCGCTTGCAAGCCACCGCGGAGGTTGTCGCCGAAGTCGCCGTCGCCACTGTGCTGATCGAAACGCGTCAAAGTCGCGTGCGCCTGCTCCACCGCGTCGGCGAAGTCGGTCACGATCCGGCGTTCCACGTCGTCATTGGTCATCAGCTCTCCTCCTACGCCGTCGCGGTCGTGTTCGGGAATGCCGGCGTATACGCCGGGGCGCTCCACCACCGGAGCATGTCCTCGTCCAGCCGGGCAACGGTGATGGAGAACCCCCGCATGTCGAGGGCCGGCACATAGGTGCCGACCAAACTGCCCACCACTTCCGTACCGCGAGTCCCCAATTCTGTTGCGGCGTATTCGAAGAGGACATTCAGCTCAAGCAGCGTCACCCCTCCCAGCCCGTTGACGATCATAACTGCCCGCCCTGTGCCAGGCAGTGCGCCGACGACGTGGTCGACCATTCGCCGGACCAGCTCAGGAGTGCCGGGCCGAGACAACGTGGCCGACGAGCGTTCGCCGTGGATACCGACGCCGTATTCAATTGTGGTGGAATCCAACTCGAATGCGGGCTCGCCCGTCTGCATGACCGTCTGCGCCCGTGACGCTACGGCGATGCTGCGCGTCACCGACACGACGCGGCCGCCGAGATCCTCGAGTTCGGCGATGTTCGCGCCCTCGTCGGCTGCCGCACCCAGAATTTTCTCGACGACGACGGTGCCTGCAGTCCCGCGGCGGCCAGTGGCTGTGTCGGCGAGGTCGGTGGCCACGTCGTCGTCGACGAGCACGCGACGCACTTCGATCTCATCGAAACGCAATCGTTCTGCTGCGATACCGAAGTTGATGCGGTCGCCGGTGTAGTTCTTCACGATATGGACGACGCCACCGGTGCCCGCGGCGTGACGGCTGGCTTCGTACACCTGCCGGTTGTGCGGTGAGGCGAAGACCTTTCCGGGTGCGACGGCGTCGAGCATGCCCTGGCCGAGGAACCCGGCGTGCAGCGGCTCATGTCCGGAGCCGCCCCCGGAGACCAGTCCCACGGTGCGTGCGGGTGCTCTGTGTCGAGCGGTCAGGAACGTCGGGTCTTCGTGCAACTCGACGAATTCACGGTGCGCTCGCGCGAATCCGCGTAGGGCGACCGGAACGGGATCGCCGTCGTCGGGGTGAAAGTGGCCTGTGGGTTCGCGCTGCGCTGCGGACGTCACGTCGATTCGCTCCTCGCCAAAGTCAATCTGATCATCTAATGTATCAGATACCAGCCATCAGTCAGTTACATCGCAGTGAGGACGAGTAGTGAAAAACATCCCCCTGGGCGGCATGATCTCCACCGTCGTGACGCCCTTCCGCGACGACGACACCATCGACCTCGAACTCCTTCGCGCCGAGGTCCGCTATCTGCTCGATGCAGGTGTCACCGCGATCTGTGCGTGCGGCAGCACCGGAGAGGGGCAGACCCTTTCGCTCGAGGAAAGCCGGGCGATCTGTGAGGTCGTCGTCGACGAGGTCGCAGGCACGGTCCCGGTGATCGGCGGGGTCATCCAGAACTCCACTGCCCAGGCGATCCGCTATTCGTTGGCGCTCAAGGAGGTTGGTGTCGACGCTCTGCAAGTCACCCCCGTCCACTACGTTTTCGCCCCCTCGGCCGAGGAAACGGTGGAGCACTATCGACTGGTCGGTGAAGCTGCCGACCTTCCGATCATCCTCTACAACGTCGTGCCGTGGGCGCTTGTCGGGCTCGAGACCATCAAGATGATCGCCGACGTGCCGCAGGTGGTCGCGATCAAACAGAGCGGCGGCAACATGCACCTGCTCGTCGATCTCCTCGCCGATGTCAGCGACCGCTTCGTCATCCTCGCGGCGCTGGACAACCTGCACTATCCCGCGTTCATGCTCGGTGCCCACGGTGCTCTCGCTGCCATCCCGACCGTGACCCCGCACCTGTCGGTCGAACTCTGGGATGCAACTCAGAAGGGCGATCATGAGCTCGCCCGGGAGCTTCATCGCCGGGTGCTCACCGTATGGCGGGCCATCGACGGACCGAACCTGCCGGCGCTGCTCAAAGAGGCGCTGCGGTTGCAGGGCAGAAATGGCGGGCTGCCCAGGAAACCGTTCGCGCCCGCGACACCCGACGACAGCGCTCGGATCGAAAAAGCCCTGCGCGCTGCTAATCTGATCGATTAGATATCAGCTGCGGCGAATGGAGCGACTGTGCACAGCGACGTCATGGTCGAGTCCATCGCCGATCAGCTGTACCGCGTCCTGCGCGACCGCATCACCAACGGGTTCTACACCCCGGGCGATCGACTCGATCCGCAGGCGGTGGCCAAGGAATTCGGGGTCTCCCGCACTCCGGTGCGTGATGCGATCGCACACTTGGACCACGATCAGCTTGTTGAAACAAGACCCCGCTCAGGCACATTCGTTGCCAAACCCGGCGTCAAAGATGTCCGGGAGGTCTGCCAGCTGCGAAAGGGGATCGAGTGGGTCGCCACCGGGGTCGCGGCCGCGACCATGCCGCTGACCCAGATCGCCGACCTGCGCGCCGAAGCCGAGGAGGCGCTCCAAGCCCTCCGAAAAGGCAATTACGAGCCCTTTTTTCACAGCGACATGCGGTTGCACCGAGAGATCGTCGCCGAAACCGGTAACGAGCGGATGATGCGGGCGCGCGGCTCGGTAGAGCCGTTCATCGCGTGGTTGCGGGTGCTCGGAGCGACGGGACCGCACCGCGCCGAGGGCTCGACGATGCGCCATTTCCAGATCCTGGACGCGATGGCCGCCAGGGACGTCGCATCCGCACAGCACCACGCGGCCGTGCACCTCGACGAAGTCGAGGCGTGGACGACCGAGGACATGACGAACGCCACCTCGAGCTGACAGTTCCGGGGTGGCTGAGACGAAAGGCTGACCCCATGACCAACTCGAGCACAGTGGATGCCGTGATCTCGGCGGCAGCAGAAGCCGCCAGACCGATGGCGCGTGCCACTCCCGTCCAGCGTGCCACCTGGCTGCGGACGGTTGCCGATGCGGTCGACGCGGCGGCGGGCGAACTGATCCCGATCGCGATGACCGAAACCCACCTACCGGAGGCGCGGCTACGAGGCGAGTTGGTGCGCACCACCTTTCAAGCCAGATTGCTGGCCGACGCCGTCGAGCACGGCTGGGAAAGCGACACCCGCATCGACGATGCAGACCCGGAATGGCCCATGGGTCCACGGCCCGACCTGCGGCGGACCACGGTGCCGTTGGGTCCTGTCGTCGTCTTCGCCGCGAGCAACTTCCCGTTCGCGTTCTCGGTGTTCGGCGGCGACACGACCAGCGCACTGGCTGCAGGCTGTCCCGTGATCCTCAAGACCCATCCGGGTCACCCCGAACTCTCGGACATGACGGCGCGCATCGTTCTCGCGGCCCTCTCCGACATCGCACCCGCCGGCGCCTTCGCCACCATCTCGTCCGACGAGGATGGCAAAACGGCCCTGGCGGATCCGCGGATCAAAGCAGGTGCGTTCACCGGATCCACCAGGGTCGGTCGCATCCTGTTCGACATCGCATCGCGGCGCGCACAACCGATTCCGTTCTTCGGTGAGCTGGGTTCCACCAATCCCGTGGTGGTGACGCAGGACGGTTGGCACAGCAGACCTGACGAGATCGCCCGCGAATTCGCGCAATCCGTGACGTTGGGCTCGGGGCAGTTCTGCACGAAACCAGGCGTGATGATCGTTCCCGATGCCGGTGACTTCGTGGCTCGTGTGCCGGCTGCCTCGGTCGGTCCGATGCTCAACGACCGGATAGCGCAGGGGTTCTTGGCCGCAGCCGAGGAACTGGCCGAACTGGTCGGGGAGCCGACCGCGGTCCCGTCCGCCACGCCGTTCGAGGGCCAGGTTCCGCTGTTCTGCACGACCGCTGCGCACGTGCTGGCCAACCCGGAGATTCTCGAGCACGAGGTCTTCGGGCCGGCCGCGCTCGTCGTCGAGTACAGCGACCCCGACGAGGCACGTGCCGTGGTCGACGCATCGCCTGGTCAGTTGACCGGCACGGTGATCGGCGGCAGAGAGCCGGATCGGCAAGCGTTGGAACTGATTCCGCTGCTCGCGGAGCGGGTCGGTCGGGTCCTGTGGAATCAATGGCCTACCGGCGTCACCGTCGCGAGCGCTCAGCAGCACGGTGGTCCGTATCCCGCGACGACGGCCGTCCACAGCACTTCCGTGGGCACTGCGGCTATTTCGCGGTTCCGCCGCCCGGTGGCGTACCAGAACATGCCCACAGCCGCATTGCCACCCGAGTTGCGGTGAACGGGGTGTTGTGTGGGTCACCGTTGTGTGGCTAGTATCTGATGCATCACATATCAACGGATGAAGAGGTGATGATGTCGCAACACGACGCGACGAGCCCGCAACGGGCGCCGCTGAAGAGGGTGGTCACTGCGAGTGCACTGGGCACCACGGTCGAGTACTACGACTTCACGCTCTACGCCACGACGGCGGCCCTTGTCTTCGACAAGGTGTTCTTCCCGTCGGCATCTCCGCTGATCGGCACGCTCGCCGCGTTCGCCACCTATTTCGTCGGATACCTGGCACGACCCCTCGGCGGCATCCTCTTCGGCCATTTCGGTGACAAGCTGGGCCGCAAGAACGTGCTCATCGTGACCATGTTGTTGATGGGCTTCGGCACCTTCTCGATCGGACTGCTGCCCTCCTACGAGACCATCGGGATCGCCGCCCCGATTCTGCTTGTCCTCATTCGCCTCATCCAGGGCCTGGGGATGGGTGGCGAGTACGGCGGCGGCGTCCTGATGGCGCTCGAGCACAGCCCGCGCGACCGGCAGGGCTTCTTCACCTCCTTCGTGCACATCGGTACTCCGGCAGGCGTGTTGATCCCGGTCGGCCTCGTTGCGATGCTCGACGCCTGGCTGCCCGCCGGGGCCTACGCGGAATGGGCATGGCGGTTGCCGTTCCTGGCGAGCATCGTGCTCATCGGGGTCGGGGTGTTCATCCGCTTGCGCGTCACCGAAAGTCCCGAGTTCGTGCAGATGCGCGAACGCAAGGCCGTGCAGAGCCTGCCTGCCCGCGAGGTGGTGACGCGTTACCCGGGCACCCTGTTCACCTCGGTGCTGGCCAAGATCGCGGAATCGGGCTTGTTCAACATCTATTACGTCGTCGCAATCGCCTATGTGACCACCGAACTCGGGCAGCCACGTGGCCCCGTCCTGATCGCGGTGCTGATCGCCTGTGCCGTCGAGTGCTTGACGCTGCCGCTGTTCGGCGCGTTGTCGGACCGGATCGGGCGACGGCGGGTCTACATCGCCGGTGCACTGTTCCAGGCGGTGTTCTCCATTCCGTTCTTCCTGTTGCTGCAGACAGGTGACTTCGCGCTGATGGCACTGGCGATGACGATGGGGTTGGCCATCGGGCACGGGTCGATGTACGGGGTGCAGGGCGCCCTGTTCAGCAACCTGTATCCGGTCAACGTCCGCTACACCGGGCTGTCGATGACTCAGCAGATCGGTGCGACGCTCGGCGGGGGGCTGTCACCCATGATCGGCACCGCGCTGCTCGCCGCCAACGGCGGTCAGTGGGGTTATGTGATCTTCTACTGCGTCGGCGTTGCGGTGGTCTCGAGTGTCGCGGCCTCGTTCCTGCGTCGAGGTGAGCGAGGCGCCGACGAGGCAGGCGATGTCGATGACATCGCGGCAATGACCACCCGTCCGTCGCGAGCTACGACGTGACGGTGTCCCGCCGCAACCGGATCAGTGGGATAGTCCGATTCCCCGCGCGCGCTTCGTAATCCGCGTATCCGGCGTAGACGTCCAGCGCCTTCGCCCACGCTTCGGCGCGCTCGCCGGGATCGGTGATCTCCGACGCGGTGTACGTGCCGCTGAGCCGGCCGGCGAGGACCTCCACCCGCGGGTGCGCGATCAGGTTGCGGTACCACGACGGATGGCCCGGGCGCCCGTAGTTGGAGGCGATCAGGATCAGAGAATCTCCGTCCACCACATAGAGCAGTGGCAAGGTGCGGCGCAACCCGGTCTTGGCGCCGATGGTCGTCAGCAGCATCACCGGAACGGGAAAGACGCTGCTGATGCGACCTCCGCTGAGCCGCAGGAGCGGCGGATCGATCCGCGGCGCCAGCCGAGTGACGTACCAATAGCCCGGCGGTGTTCGGGCGACGCGTTCGAGCACCCGCTCGTACACACTCATGTGGCGCCGCATGATGCGACGCTATAACCGACTGGCCGCGAGCACACCACATAACGCCGATACCGCTGAGCTGAAGGCGTGTTCGGGCGGCGCGGCGAACCCGACGACGATGCCGTCGTGGTCGGCCATCTCGGCGTCGGGGTGGCGCAGGATCGACAGCCCGGTCAGTGCGATCCCGGCCTCGCCGGCGCGGCGCATCACCTCGGCTTCGGTGCCGTCGGGCAGTGTCACCAGTAGGTTGAGCCCGGCCGCCAGGCCGTCCACCTGCACGTCGAACGGCGCCAATGCTTGCACGAGCGACTCTCTGCGGCGCCGGTATCGCGCTCGCATCCGGCGGATGTGGCGGTCATAGTAGCCACCGACGATGAACTCGGCGAGCGTGAGCTGGTTGACAGCATCGACGCAGAACTGTTGTCCGCCAGCCGCTTCCACCACGGGATCGACGAGTTCCTCCGGCAGTACCAACCATCCCAGCCGCAACGCCGGCGACAGACTCTTGCTCACCGAGCCGAGGTAGGCGACGCGACCGGGGTCCAGCGCCTGCAGTGCGCCGACCGGTTGGCGATCGAAACGGAACTCCCCGTCGTAATCGTCGTCGAGAACGAATCCGCGAGTGTGGCGCGCCCATTCGATCACCGCGGTGCGCCGCGATGGATGCAGAGGCATCCCGAGCGGGTTGTGATGCGCCGGTGTCAACAGCACCCCGGCCACGTCGAGCCGATCCAGATGCTTGACGACGGCGCCGTGGTCGTCGACCGCGATCGGCACCGTCGTCCCGCCCGATGCGGTGATCGCGTCGCGGAAGAGGTGCAGTCCGTACGCCTCGACGGCGATCGGCCCGCTCAGTACGCGGGTCAGCAGTTCCACGGCCTGGCGCACGCCCGCGCAGACGACGATCGAGTCCGGGGACGTCCGCACCCCGCGTGCCCGGGCGAGATATTCGGCCAGAGCAGAACGTAATTCGATGCGGCCGCGGGGATCACCCAGGTGCAGCGCATCGTTGGGAGCGGTGGTCAGAGCTCTACGGGTGCACGTGACCCACTGGCTGCGGGGGAACTCCGAGACGTCCGGCGAGCCCGGCATCAGGTTGTGCACCGGGGTGACCGGTCGTCCTCGCGGGCGGATGCGGGCCACCAGCCGCGCGGTGTTGAGCACCCAGGTGCCGGCCCCCTGGCGGGAGCCGAACCATCCTTCGGCGACGAGCTCGGCGTAGGCGTCGGCGACGGTGTTGCGGGCCAGCCCGAGATCAGCGGCCAACGTACGCGAGGGCGGCAGCAGGGTGCCCGGTGGCAGCCGGCCGGACCGTGCCGCGTCGCGCAGCGCCGTGATCACCGCGTCTTTGGCTCCGCGCGCGCCCGGGATCAACACCTCCCGCAGCTCGAGGTGGAGATCCCGCGCCCCCGAATTGGCCCAAGAAGTCACCTCCGAATTGAACCACCTAAGCGGGCTTCTGCGGCATACCGTCGACGTCATGACACAGACACTCACGAGCCCGAGACTGAAGATCTACAAGAGCTCACCCGAGCTCTACGACGCGATGATGGCGCTGTCGACCGCCGCCGCCAAGGACGTCGAACCCGAGCTGGGCGAACTGATCAAAATCCGTGCCTCACAGATGAATCGGTGTGCGTTCTGCCTCGACATGCACACCCGCGACGCACGCAAGCTCGGCGTGAGCGAACAGAAGCTCGACGTGCTGGCGGCCTGGACGGAGGCGGGTGACGTCTTCACCGATCGCGAACGGGCCGCACTCGCCCTCACCGAGTCCCTCACGGTGCTCGGTGCCCACGGCGTCCCCGACGATGTCTACGCTGCCGCAGCCGACACGTTCACCGACCGTGAACTGGGTCAGGTCATCGCGATGGCCGTCACCATCAACGCCTGGAATCGCATCAACGCCGCCGTGCACACCCCGCCGCCCCGCCGCTGAAGTAGAGCCGTTGGACCCTACGAGCAGACGCCGAGGCCGACGAGCATGGGGGCATGGACGCGACATCCACTCCGGTCACCGAGTTGACCGAGGCGCAGAGCTGGCAGCTGCTGTCCGGGCTCACGCTCGGCAGGTTGGTGACGACCGTCGGCGGCTGGACCGAGATCTTCCCGGTCAACTATGTGGTTCAGCACAAGACGCTGCTGTTCCGCACCGCGGAAGGTACCAAGCTGTTGACCGCAGTGCTCAACGAGAACGTGGTGTTCGAAGCGGACGACCACAACGTCGCCGAAGGCTGGAGCGTGGTGGTGCGCGGAACAGCCAAGCTGCTCACCACCTCCGCCGAGATCGCCGAAGCCGACAGCGCGGGCCTGTATCCATGGGTTGCCACCCGCAAGCTGCGCTACGTGCGAATCACCCCGCAGACGGTGACGGGCCGTCGGTTCGTCTTCGGCCCGGAACCGGACCACGCCGCGCTCGTCAGCTGACGGTCACACCCAGTACGGCACGCGGGCGCGGTACTGGCGCATCGCCAGCGCGGCGCACAGCCAGCCGAGCGCGGTCAGCACCAGCACCACGAGCCAGTGCCGCAGTTCCTGATCCGCTCCCAGCAGAGGCGCGCGCACGATGTCGAGGTAGTGCAGCAGGGGGTTGAGTTCGACGATCTTGGCCCACTGCCCGGCGCCCTGGGCCTGCAGCGTGGACTCGTTCCAGATGATGGGTGTCATGAAGAACAGAAGCTGCACCAGGCTGTTCAGCAAAGGGCTGATGTCGCGGTAGCGGGTGGCCAGAATGCCGAAACACAGTGAAACCCAGACACAGTTGAGGGCGATCAGTGCCAAAGCCGGGATGACGGCGAGGTCGGTCCACGTCCAGTGCTTGGGATAGATGATCGCGATGATCACGAAGATGATGATGTTGTGCGCGAACAGGATCATCTGTCGCCACACCAGACGGTAGACGTGCACCGACAGCGGCGTGGGAAGCTGTTTGATCAGGCCCTCGTTGGCGATGAACACCTCGGCGCCTTCGAGGATCGAGGCGTTGATCAGGTTCCAGATGATCAGGCCGAGCGTGACGTAGGGAAGGTGTTCGGAGAGTTCGAGTTTGAACAGCTTCGAGTACAGCGCGCCCATCGCGACCGCGGTGGTGCCGGTGGCGATGGTGATCCAGAACGGGCCGAGCACCGAACGCCGGTAGCGCTGCTTGATGTCCTGCCAGCCGAGGTGAAGCCACAGCTCGCGCTTACCGAACCCACCCACCAGGTCGGCCCACGCACGGGTGAACGTCCTCGACTGCGCCGCGGCATCGGTGAACGTCATCGGCGTGTGAACCTCTCTCGTCGTCCCATCCGGCGCAACCGAATCCACTCGGCGAACCCGTGCGGGTCCCGCGTCGACACCAGGAAGTACCAGCCGAAACGCAGCCACTCCTGGGCGACAAGTTTGCGCATGCCCGGTTGCGCCTGCAGATAGCCACGGTTGCGGTAGGTGTAGAACCGCTTGGTCTCGTTGTCGGGATACTGGGTGTGCATGCGGCCGCCCAGAATCGGCTTGAATTCCTCAGTGCCGCAAGGGTGCAGGTATACCGCGTCCAGGCAGGTGCCGAACGGCAGACCGGTACGGACGAGCCGGCGGTGCACCTCTGTCTCGTCACCGCGGATGAACAGCCGCAGATCCGGCACGCCCACCGCCTCGATCGTCGACGCGCGGAACAGCGCACCGTTGAACAGCGAGGCGATGCCGGGTAGCAGGTCTCCACTGCCGTCGGTGCGCAACTCGCTGGTCAGGCGTCGCCACGTCAGGCCGCGGCGCAGCGGGAAGGCCAGCCGTTCGGGATGTTCGAGGTTGCAGACCATCGGTGACACCTCGGCCAACCCGTGCCGCTGGGCACACGCCATCAGCGTCGCGAGCACTTCGCTGTCCTGGGGGCGGCCGTCGTCGTCGGCCAGCCACACCCAGTCCGCGCCGAGTGCCAACGCGTGCAGCATGCCGAGCGCGAATCCGCCTGCGCCGCCGAGGTTGCGCGCCGAACCCAGGTATGTCGTCGGAATCGGTTGCCCAGCAACGATATCGGCCACCGCGAGATCGTTGTCGTTGTCGACGACGATGAGGTGGTCGGGCCGGCGGCTCTGCGACACGACGGCGTCCAGGGACTTCGCGAGCTCGTCGGGACGGCGATGGGTGACGACGACCGCGCACAGCATCTCAGCCACGCGCGGTCTCCTCGAGGACCTCCCGCACGTGCCGTGCGGCGTCCTCGCCTTCGTAGGCCCGCACGACGTCCTCGATACCGCCCTCCATCTTGACGGTGCCGTGGTCGATCCACATCGCGGTGTTGCACAGCCGGGCCAGGAATTCGTTGGAATGGCTGGCGAACACGAGGATGCCCGAGCGTGCCACCAGGTCGGCCAGCCGGGTCTGCGCCTTCTTCAGGAAGTCGGCGTCGACGGCGCCGATGCCCTCGTCGAGCAGCAGGATCTCGGGGTCGATGCTCGTCACCACCCCCATCGCCAATCGGACCCGCATACCGGTCGAGTACGTGCGCAACGGCATCGACAGGTAGTCACCCAGCTCGGTGAACTCGGCGATCTCGTCGACCTTGGCGAGCATCTGCTTGCGTGTCTGACCCAGGAACAGCCCGCGGATGATGATGTTCTCGAAGCCGGAGATCTCCGGATCCATGCCCACACCGAGGTCGAACACCGGGGCCACCCGGCCCCGCACGGTCGCGACCCCGCGCGTCGGTTCGTAGATGCCGGAAAGCAGGCGCAGCAGCGTCGACTTGCCGGCACCGTTGTGGCCGACCAGACCGACCCGGTCACCCATTTTCAACGACATCGTGATGTCGCGCAGCGCCTCGATGACGACCACGTTGGACTCGTTGCGTCCGATCGCGCCGCCGGCCTTGCCGAGGAACGCCTTCTTCAGCGAGCGGGTCTTGGCATCGAAGATCGGGAACTCCACCCACGCATTGCGCGTGTGGATGGACGGCTCAGAAGAGCCTTGGGGACTGCTCACCAACCGCTCACAGGTACTGGCCGGTGCTGTGCCCGCCGCGTTGGCCGGGCACCGCGACGCCGGGCGGCAGCGCACCCTGACGCATCTGCTCGAGCTGCTGGCGGGCGGCCATCTGCTGGGCGAACAGCGCGGTCTGGATGCCGTGGAACAGGCCTTCCAGCCAACCCACCAGCTGAGCCTGGGCGATGCGCAATTCGGAATCCGAGGGCACGGCGTCTTCGGTGAACGGCAGCGTCAGGCGTTCGAGTTCGGCGCGCAGTTCCGGCGCGAGGCCTTCTTCCAGCTCGCTGATGCTGGTGCGGTGGATGTCGCGCAATCGGCCGCGGCTGGCCTCGTCGAGCGGAGCTGCACGCACCTCCTCGAGCAGCTGCTTGATCATCGTGCCGATCCGCATCACCTTGGCGGGCTGCTCGACGAGGTCGGTCAGCGACTTGCCGTCGGAGCCCTGCTCGGCATCGGCCGCGCCGTCGCCGATGATCTCGATGTTGTCGTCGTCATGGTCCGAAGTCATGCCTGATGTCCCGCCTGAAGTCATGGTCCTAGAGTGCCCCAGCGTTGCGTCGTCATTCCGGTCGGGCTCCACGCCACTGGTAGATGCGGGCCTGACCGTTGTCGTAGATCTTCTCCCACGACCGGGATTTGTCCAGCGACGCCAGGCCGTCGGGAATCACGAACCCCTTCACCACCGTCGCGCTGACCAGAACGTAGCGGATGTCGAGCGCCGCGACGGCTTCGGCCACCCGCGGATCGGTGTCCGCGTCGTCCGCGTAGGCCCAGATGATGAAGCGGTGGTACCCCGGCCCCTGCTGCACGGGGTAGTCGTAGTGGGTCCACAGGGGGTGCAGGCCGGCGACGGCGTACATCCACGCCGTCCCGTCGGTGTTCGCATTGGCGATCAGGCTGTTGCGCGCACCGGGCAGCGTGGCCAGATACGCAAACGCCTCCATGTCCTTGTCGTTGATGATCACCGAGTCGTACTTCTCGCCGAAGAGGAACTCGTGCCGCGGCAGGTAGTGCACGGCGGAGGCGATGGCCGCCACCGCCAGCACCGCTGCGACCGTGGCATGCCGCACCCGCGCCGGCACCCCACCGAAGCGGTCGGCCAGCCAGCAGGCCATCGTCGTGGCCGCAATCCCGGCCAGCGCACTCAGCAGCATGGTCACGACCGCCGACAGGCGGCGCGGATCGCTGTAGAAGAGGTCACTGAACTGGCCGGTGACGGCGCCCACGGGGCCGCCGAACGGCGCCGAGGAGTGCACGATCGACACGACCAGCAGGAGCCACACCGGAACCGGCCACCACACCCGCCGTACGACGAGCAGCAGGCCCCCGGCCACCGACAACGCGATCAACCACCATTGGATCGGGAAGTCGTTGAGGTGCCGGGTGTGCTGCACGACGGCGTCGAACAGCGCCCGTTTCCTGCCCTGATGGGTGACGAACGAATGCCCCTCGATGATCTCCGCCTGCTGCAGGACCCCGAGGAACTGCGGCAGCAGCAGCGCAACCGACGGGACGCCGACGGCGAGCAGAGTCGCGAGATCACCGAGACGCCCGCGCACCGGGTGGCGCAGTACGTCGACCAGCCACCAGGCGGCCACCAGGAGCACGGTGACCACGCCGCCGGTGATGTGCACCGAGAACACGCCGACCACGGCAAGTACGGCCATCGGGACGCGGTCCCGGTGCTTCAGCGTCGTCGTGACCAGGACGAACACCGGGACGGCGATGCCGTACGCGGCGAGGTTGGGCATCGAGGCCGTGTCGAACTCGACGTAGGGCACGGCGGTGAACGACGCCGCCAGCACCGCCGAGGTGGCTGCCGCCCCGAAGGTGCGCCACGGCGAGGCCCAACGGTGCATGAGCTGCCAGGTCAACATCGCCGCGCTGGCGGGGAACAGCCAGCAGGACACCGCGACGGAGACGACGGTGTACGCGGTTGCCGGCGCCGCGCCGGACACCTGGGCGACCACGGCGGCCAGCGCGTGGAAGGTGGACGGGTAGTACAGCGCCTCGTGGGTCTCGATGTTGCGCAATTCGCCCATATGGGTCGGTGAGGCCTGGCCGGTGTCGAGGATGAAGCGAATGGTGTTGGCGTGCCAGACCGCGTCCCAGGTGCTCGGGATCGACTGCCAGTCGGGCAGGCCGCGCGCGGCGGCCAGCCAGATGAGGGCCGCCCCGACCGCGACGCCGCCGCCGGCGACGAGCACCGCACCGCGCGGCGGGCGGGGGCGCTCCGGGTCCTGCGGGGCCCCCCGGAAGCGCCGCGCCGGCAGCCGCAAACCAGCGACCACGCCCGTCACCACGGCGAGGGTGAGCAGTGCGGTGCCCGCGTTCCACGGCACCCCGAATGCACCGAACGGCACGATCGCGATGGCCACGGCGCCATAGGTCAGCGCAGGGCCGACCGCGACGGCGGCGGGCCAGTGCAGTCCGCCGCACCGAGCGATGATTGCCCCGGGGACCACCAGCAACGACAAGGCAAGTAGGACTCCGAACCCGAAGCTCACTGGACTAGTATGGCTGCCCAGATGACCCGTACCGGCCACGGCATGGGCAGCACGAGCGAGGGCGGGCGATCGCTCAACCGTCTGCGATCAGGCGGTACGGCGAGGTTCCCTGGACGCACTAAGGTGGGCTGACATGGCATACGACGTCGCCCGGGTGCGGGGTCTGCACCCGTCGTTGGGCGATGGGTGGGTGCACCTGGATGCGCAGCACGGCATGCTGCTGGCCGACACGGTCAGTCGCGCGGTGTCCACCGCCTTCCGCGGCTCCATGCCGACATTGTCGAGTCCGCACCCGGCGTCGGGGCGCAGTGCTGCGGTGCTCGCGGCGGCCCGCCAGGCGGTGGCCGACCTGGTCAACGCCGACCCGGCGGGAGTCGTCCTCGGGGCTGACCGCGCCGTGTTGCTGACCTCGCTGGCCGACGCCGCATCGGGTCGCGTCGGGCTGGGCTACGAGGTGGTGGTGTCCCGTCTCGACGACGAGGCCAACATCGCACCGTGGCTGCGGGCAGCAAACCGGTACGGCGCTCAGGTCAAGTGGGCCGAGGTGGACATCGAAACCGGGGAGCTGCCCACCTGGCAGTGGGAGGGCCTGGTGAACCGGGCCACTCGGCTGGTCGCATTGACCTCCGCCTCACCGACTTTGGGCACCGTCACCGACCTGCGAGAGGTGACCAAGCTGGTGCACGAAGTGGGTGGCCTGGTCGTCGTCGACCACTCCGCCGCCGCGCCCTACCGCCTGATCGACGTCGACGAGGTGGAGGCCGACGTGGTGGCGCTCAACGCGCTGGCCTGGGGCGGCCCGCCGATCGGTGCGCTGGTGTTCCGCGATCCATCGCTGATCGACGCGTTCGGGTCGGTGTCACTGGACCCCGATGCGACCGGGCCGGCCCGCCTGGAGCTGGGAGCCCATCAGTTCGGCTACCTCGGAGGACTGGTCGCCAGCATCGAATACCTTGCGAGCCTTGAAGATTCGGCACAGGGTAGCCGCCGCGAGAGGCTCGCGGTGTCGATGAGGTCCGCCTCGGGCTATCTGGACGGTCTGTTCGACTATCTGCTCTCCTCGCTGCGGGTACTGCCCACGGTGATCGTCATCGGCAGCCCCGAGGAACGCATCCCGGTGCTGAGCTTCGCGGTCGAGAACGTGCCCGCCGAGCGGGTCGTACAGCGGCTCGCCGACAACGGCATCATCGCGATCGCCAACGCGAATTCGCGGGTGCTCGACGTCATCGGGGTCAATGACGTGGGCGGCGCGGTGACGATCGGGCTGGCACACTACAGCACCGCCGCGGAGGTCGATCAGCTGGTGCGGGCCCTGGCCTCGCTCGGCTGAGCGGGACTAATCGTCAACGCGCAGAATGATTTTGCCGGAGACATCGCCGGATTCCAGCAACTCGTGGGCAGCTTGGGCCTGCGAGATCGGGAACTCGGCGCCGATCACCGGGCGAACCTGACCGTCGGCGATCAGCGGCCAGACCTCGTCGCGCACCTGCGCCACGATCTCGGCTTTACCGGCGGGACCGTCGACGGGGCGTCCTCGCAGACCGGTGGCGAACACGCCACCGCGCTTGGCCAGCAGTTTGCCGATGTTCAGTTCGCCCTTGACGCCACCCTGCATGCCGATGATCACCAACCGGCCGTCCGTGGCCAGCGCATCGATGTTGCGGTCCAGATAGGACGCTCCCATGATGTCGAGGATGACGTCGGCCCCGCCCGCGTCGCGGATCACCTCGACGAAATCCTGGTTGTGGTAGTCGATGGTGAGCTCGGCGCCCAGTTCAGCGCACAGCTCGAGTTTGTTCGCCGAACCCGCGGTCACCGCAACCCGGCTGCCCAGCGCCCGCGCGACCTGGATGGCGTGCGTGCCGATGCCACTGGCACCGCCGTGCACCAGGAGGAGCCGGCCGGGCGCCAGCCCGGCGGTCATCACGACGTTCGACCAGACGGTGCACGCGACCTCGGGCAGCCCGGCGGCGTGTTCGAGCGGAACGCCGACCGGCGCAGGGAGTACCTGGCCCGCAGGTACGGCCACGAATTCGGCATAGCCGCCGCCTGCCAGCAAAGCGCAGACCTGTTGCCCCCGAGTCAGCTCGGTGCCCTCGAGACCGGTGCCGAGGCCCTCGATCACTCCTGACACCTCGAGGCCGATGATCTCGCTGGCCCCCGGCGGGGGCGGATAGTTTCCGGCCGCCTGCAGCAGGTCGGCGCGGTTGACGCCCGCGGCCGTGACCCGGAGCAGAACCTCGCCGGGTCCGGGTGTCACATCCGGGACGGTGCGCCAGGTCAGTTGGCCGGAGTCGGCCACGATAGCCAGCATTGACGCAACGCTACTACGCAGCGGAAACTGCATTCCTATTGCCCAGTGGCAATGGGGCGGTGCCTCTAATATGTGCCCATGGAGGGGATCATGGGGGGGCGTACCGCGAGCGATACGCCGGGTTTGGACATGTCAGAACAACGGGCGTGGCAGAACTTTCTGGACGCCGCACTGCGCTTGTACGCCACGATGAATCGGGCCTTGGTGGACAAGCACAAGCTCACACTCAACGACGTTCGGCTGCTCGATCTGTTGGCCGGGTCGCCGGCGGGTGCCGCGCGGATGGGGGACCTGGCGGAGTCGTTGATGTCGCTGCCCAGCCGCGTCACCCGGCAGATCAACCGGCTGGAGAAGCAGGGTCTGGTGACCCGCGGCGCCAGCCCGGACGACGGGCGGGGAGTGCTGGCCAACATCACGCCGCCCGGCCGGGATGCGCTGGCGTCGGCGCAGCAGACGTACGGCGCGGCGGTGCGGGAACACTTCGTGGACCGGCTGTCGCGACCGCAGGTGGCGGCGATGGGCGAGAACTGCCGCCGAATCAGTACCGCGTTGCAGTCGGGCGCACCGTCGGTCAAGGTGGGCCGCGTCTAGACTGACCCGCGGTGGCGTGGCAGAGCGGCCTAATGCACTCGCCTTGAAAGCGAGAGACGGCTAACACCGTCCGGGGGTTCAAATCCCTCCGCCACCGCTCTTTCGCTACACCCGGCCGGCGACGAACGCTGCCGCTTGGTCGACCATGCCGTTCTGGACATAGGCGTAATGCCCTGTGTTGGTGGAGGGTCCCGCGTCGCAGTACTGGTCGCCGGTGGCGCACTGGTCGATGGTCCGGCTGCCGTAGACCGGGCTCTTGTCGGTGAGCGGACCGCCGCCACTCATCGTGCGCATCGGGTTGCCGAACACCGCGAGCGCCGCGACGTGCGGCTCGTCCTCGGCGGGGATCGGCATCGGGGTGAAGATGCCCACGCGTTGGCCGATCGCCAGGACATCGACGACACCGGCGCCCTGTGAGTAACCACCCAGGACGATGCGGGTGTTGGGACAGTTGGCAGCGGTGGCGTGCACGCGGGCGAGTGCGTCGGTCCCGCCTGCGCGCACCGAGGAGTACAGGTCCCAGCTTGCGGGATAGTTCACCGCATAGGTCGACACGGTCTTGGCGCCCACCTTGCTGCGCACCGCGTTGATGAACGCGGTGCCCAGCCACCCCACGCCGGCTGGCTCGGTGGTCCCGCGGGCGAAGATGACTTCCACATCGCTGCAACCTTGTGCAGACGCTGCGGGCGTGCCAATCCCGCTCACCATGGACGCGCATGCTGCTGCGGCAGAGGACAAGACACTCACTACTGATCGTGGTTTCATGCTGTGTTCTGTTGCACAAAGCAAAGTAATTGAAACGTCATCAGCAATCTTGTTTGCCATTGAGTGGCGCGTTGTCGGCAAATCCCCTGATCGGTGGACCCCACGCTCCACCGCAGCATTCCACCCAATAGCGGATGTGAATTTCCGGCAAAGGCGTCAATATCGACCCATGACGACGGAAGCGGCCGCCAACGGCCCCACTGCCATTGCGCCGCTGTGGCGCATCGCGCTGTCCAGCTACGTGGGCTCGGCCATCGAGTTCTACGACTTCTTCATCTACGGGACCGCCGCCGCGCTGGTCTTCCCGACGGTGTTCTTCCCGGAGTTGAGCCCGATCATGGCGACCACGGCCTCGCTGGGCGCGTTCGCGGCCGCCTTCCTGGCCCGCCCGGTGGGGGCGGCGGTGTTCGGGCATTTCGGCGATCGCATCAGCCGCAAGCAGACCTTGGTCGTGACGCTGCTCCTGATGGGGGTCGCGACCGTCGGGGTCGGTCTCATCCCCAGTACAGCAACGATCGGTGTCGCCGCTCCGCTGTTGCTGCTCGGTCTGCGGCTGATCCAGGGGTTCGCCGTCGGCGGCGAGTGGGCGGGTGCGGTGTTGCTGAGCGCCGAGAACGCGCCGGCGCAGCGGCGGGGATTCTTCGGGATGTTCACCCAACTCGGCCTGGGCACCGCACTGGTGCTGGCCAACCTCGTGTTCTGGGTGGTGCAGGCCATCTTCGGTGAGGATCCGGGCTCGGCATTCTTCACCTGGGCATGGCGAATTCCCTTCCTGCTCAGCGGGATTCTGATCCTCGTCGCGCTGTACATCCGCATGCACGTCAAGGATTCCCCCGTGCACGACGACGACCGGGGCCACCAGGGCGCCCCGCTGGTCACGCTGTTCCGCCGGCAGGGCCGACAGGTGCTGCTCGCCGCCGGCGTCGCCGTGTGTGCGCCGATGCTCGTGTTCCAGGCGGGCACGTTCTTCGTCCACTACGCCGCCGACCGGCTCGACTTCTCCTACGACCTGGTGCTGATGACCGGAGTCATCGGCGGGCTGTGCGCGGTCGGCTTCGCCGCGGTGTCGGCGATGCTCAGCGACACCTACGGCCGGCGCCGCATCGTCTCGTGTGGGTTCGCACTGACCGCGCCGTGGTCCTTCGCGGTGTTCCCGTTGATCGAGACGGGCGACAAGCTGATGTTCGGCGTGACCATCGTGGTGACCTACTGCCTCATCGGATGGTGCATGGGACCGCTCGCCGCGCTGCTGCCCGAGATCTTCGCCCCCGAGTACCGCTACACGGGAGCGGCACTGTCGCACACGCTCGGCGCGATCATCGGCGGCGCACTGCCACCCGTGATCTCACCGATGCTGCTGGCGTCCTTCGGCGGATGCGCGGTGGCGGTGATGATGGGCGCCCTGGGGCTCGTCAGCCTGGCCTGCGTGCTCGGTCTGCCGGAGACGGCGGGGCGCACGCTCTGGCCGGTCACTCCCCGGTGAAGTCCGGCGGCCGCTTCTCGAACATCGCGGTGATGCCCTCGGTGAGGTCCTTCGACGGCAGAAACGCTGAATTCCACGCTGCCACATAGCGCAAGCTCGCCGACACCGCAGCGGTGCGCTGCTCGTCGAGCACGTCCTTGATGCCGGCGACGACCAGCGGCGGGTTCGCGGCGATCTCGGCGGCGGTGGCCCGCGCAGCGGCCAGCGAGGCATCGGCGTCGGGGTAGACGTCGTTGACCAGACCGATCTTCTCGGCGCGGCCGGCATCGATGTCCTTGCCCGTCAACGCCAATTCGCGCAGATGCCCATCGGAGAGGATGAGCGGCAGCCGGGCCAGCGAGCCGACGTCGGCGACGATCGCGAGCTTGACCTCACGCACGGAGAACTTGGCGTCGGCGCTCGCGTAGCGGATGTCGACTGCCGAGATCAGATCGACACCGCCGCCGATGCACCAGCCGTGCACCGAGGCGATCACCGGGGTACGGCAGTCGGCGACCGCGGTGATCGACTGCTGCATGGTCTTGAGGTGGGCGTGGAACTCGGCGCGGGGCTTGGCCAGCGCACCCTCGGCCATCATCGGCGACAGCAGACCGCCCATCGCGGGAAGGTCGAGCCCGTAGCTGAAGTGCTTGCCGGAGCCCGTCAGCACGATCGCGCGCACCTCAGGGTCGGCGTCCAGTTCGGCGAAGACCTGGGGGAGTTCGGCCCAGAACGCCGGACCCATCGCATTGCCCTTGCCCGGGCCGATCAACGTGACCTGCGCGATGCGGTCGGCGATCTCCACCGTCATTGACTCGTAGCTGCTGCCCATGGACCAAGAGGCTAGCCCCTCTGCCGAGCCCGCTGTCAGCCCATCAGGACGTCGCTGACCTTCGCGCTGGGGAGGAACTGGCACGCTGCGTCGGCGAGCAGCTGGCCCACCGTCTCGCCGTTGGGCCCGAGCGGATTGCTGCCCTGCTCGAGGATCGCCCGCACCACCGCGAGCCGGGTCGCCTCGTCGAGCGTGGAGTACTCCTCGCACGACATGCTCGTCGCGTTCGGCGGCGGCGGCACCGTGGGCACATCGGAGCCCCGCGTCGGCAGCGGCAGGTTCGGGATCGTGATCTCCGGCAGGCCCGGGATGGACGGCAGCCGGCTCGGCGAGCTGGGCTCGGTGGTCAGGGGCGGCCCCGGCTGGGTGGTCTGCGCGACGGCACCCTCGGTGGTGCGCTGACACGCCGTCGACGCGCCGAGCACGATCGCCAACCCGGCGACAGCCGCCGTCGTCACCCGCACGCGCGTCCTCATCCCCGCCACGATAGGGGGCTACACCCGTTCGAGATAGAAATACAGGTGACGCGGCGTGCCGGAGCTGGTGTCCAGGGCGCCCTTGCCGTTCATGATGCCGAGCACCGCGTTGTCGTCGACGACCTTGAAGTGGTCGTGCACGGGTTTGCCGTCGTAGACCATCGACGCGACGGTCTCGCCGCGGAACTCCTCCATCCACAGGCTGGCCTCGCCGTTCATCGCCTCGGTGTTGGAGAACCGGTTGCCGTCCGCGTCGAGACACACCAGCGGCTTGGCGTCGGCGGCGGAGTGGAACGTCTTGCCGAACCAGTTGAGCCGCTTCATGAAGCCGTTGGCCTTGTGGCCGGTGTCGAATTCACCGCCCTTCCACTCGCCGATCATGAACTCGATGGTCGCCGGCGCCAGGGTCGCCCAGAACGCGTCGAGTTCGGCGTCGTCGATCCGGTCGGTGCGCTCGGTCAGCTCGGTGAACGTGGTGCGTGCGTCGGTCATCGGCGTCCTGTCCAGGTGCGGGCGAAATCGAGGAAAGCGTCGTTCTCGTGCGGTGCGGCGACGGTGACGCGCACGCCGTCGTCGCCATAGGGCCGCACGATGATGCGGCTGTTGGCGGCGTCGGCCGCGAATTGCTGCGCGCGGCCGGTGAGCGGCAGCCAGACGAAGTTGGCCTGCGACGGTGGCAGTTCGTACCCGGCCGCACGCAGCGCGTCGGAGACACGGGTGCGTTCGGCGACGACGGCGTCGGTGCGCTCGAGCAGTTCGTCGGCTGCGTCCAGCGAGGCGATGGCAGCGGCCTGCGAGACGGTCGTCGCGGTGAAGGGGACGTAGACCTTGGACAGTGCGCTGACGATGTCCGGGTCGGCGACGGCGTAGCCGACGCGCAGGCCGGCCAAGCCGTAGGCCTTTGAGAACGTGCGCAGCACGACGACGTTGGGGTACGCCCGGACCAGGCCGAAGCTGTCGGGCACCAGGTCGTCGCGGATGTACTCGATGTAGGCCTCGTCGAGCACCACCATGATGTGGGACGGGACGGCCTCGACGAACGCGGCCAGCTTCCCGGGGTCGACGACTGTGCTGGTCGGGTTGTTCGGGTTGCACACGAAGATCAGCCGGGTGCGGTCGGTGATCGCGGCGAGCATCGCGTCGAGGTCGAAGGTGTGGTCGGTCAGCGGCACCTGGATCGGGGTGGCGCCGGCGGTGCGGACCTGCAGCGGATAGATCTCGAAGCTGCGCCAGCCGAACAGCACCTCGTCGCCGACGGTCGAGGTGATCTGGATCAGCTGTTGGCACAGGCTCACCGACCCGCAGCCCACCGAGATGTGCTCGGGCGCGAAGTTCACGTGCTTGGCGAGGCGCTCCTTGAGCTCGACGTATCCGTTGTCGGGGTAGCGGTTGATGCCGTCCATCGCGTTGGCGACGGCGGCGCGCACGCTGGGCAGGGGGCCGTGCACGGTTTCGTTGCTGGCGATCTTGATGGCGCCCGGCACGGTCTTGCCCGGCGTGTAGGCGGGCAGATCAGCGAGTTCGGGGCGCAGACGGGCGGGCACGCGAACAGTTTAGGGCCGCTCGCGTACTGCTTTGCTTCCCGCGGCAAGGCCTGTGTACTCTCTTCCTTCGGCGGTCAACGTCAGGAGGCGTGCCAGAGCGGCCGAATGGGACTCACTGCTAATGAGTTGCCCGCCTTAAAGCGGGCCGGAGGTTCAAATCCTCTCGCCTCCGCCAACAACTGAACATGCACCACCCAAGCGCCCGTAGCTCAACGGATAGAGCATCTGACTACGGATCAGAAGGTTAGGGGTTCGAATCCCTTCGGGCGCGCTTCGTTTTCCGGTTGGCCAGCACCATGTCGACCGCCGCCTCGATCACATCGTCGTCGGGCAACGTGCCGAACATCAGTGACGGGCACGCCACCACGCCGGCCAGCATCGAGATCGCCGCTTCCAACTGCACACCCTCAAAAACGTTCTCCAGCATCGCGCGGACCGGGCGCTGCGCCTCGGTGTTCAGTGCGTCGCGGATCTCGGCCATCGTCTCGATCGACGCCCACTGCGCCATCGCGTAGAGCACCTTGTCCAGGTGTAGTTCGGTGACGGCCTCGCGGAACGACTGGAGCTCCCCGACCAGGTCGGCCCGCAGGTCGCCGGAGGGCTCGGTGTGGGGTAGCTCGCCGATGGCGTCGACGGCGATCCGGAGCAAGTCGACGCGCGACGGCCAGTGGGTGTAGAGCGTGGTCTTGGAGTAGCCGGCGAGTTCCGCGACGCGGGCGTGGGTGACGGCATCGGAGCCCTCGGTCACGAGAACGTCGAGGGCGGTGCGGCCGACGTCGGCGCGGGTGCGGATGATGCGGGAGTCTTCGCCTTTCGCGGGCGTCTTGCGGGTGCGGCCTGCCATGCGTGCCGTTCACCTCCACCTCTCGCCCGTGTTCTCTCCTGCAAAATTAACGCACGGATCGGGGATACCCCGGCCAAGACGTGCGCAGCGCCCCGTTCGAGCGCCGATAAAATTCACCGGTGATGTCCGACGTTGCGATGCTCACCCGATCGGCGCAAGCGAGCCTCGGCGTCAAGGACTACGGCGCGGCCGCGTCGGCGGCGTGGTCGGCGTTGTCAGTGGCGCCCACCGACGAGCAAGCGATGCGGCTGTACACGCTCGCGTTGCATGGGCAGGGCCGCGGCGCCGATGCGCTGGCGATGGCGTGGCGTCTGGTGACTCAGCACCCGCGGTCGGCGCTCGCGCTCTACACGTATGCCAGCCTGCTGCACGAGTCGCGGCAGGATCAACAGGCATCGGCGGTCGTCGACGAGGCGTTGCGGCTCGACCCGACGAATACGGACGCACTGGTATTGCGTGGCGACATCTTTCGCACGACGTGGGGCCCGAAGGCCGCAGAGCAGCAGTACCTGCAGGCGCTGCGGATCGAGCCGAACAATGCGTTGGCGACGCACAACCTTGCGGTGAGCCGGTTGCGGTGGGGGACGTTGACGCAGGCGGTGCGGGGGCTGTTGGTCGCCGATGGTATGAATCCGGCGTTGCGGCCGTTGGTGATCGACAACATCGGGCTGGCGATGGCGCGGGTGCTGCGGATGGCGACGGCGTCGGTAGTGTTCCTGGCGGTGGCGCTGATCGTGGTGATGGCGGCCGATGACGACGGGATGTCGACAGTGCTGCCGCGGATCGCGGCGGGGATCCTGGGTGTGGCGCTGGTTGTCCCGCTGGTGTGGGTAGTGCGCACGGTTCCTGCGGTAGTCTTGAGTCACGTTGTGCGACAACGACTCTGGCTCGGTGTGCGGATGGCGTTTGTGGCCCTGGCGGTGCTGCTGGGCGTGGTGACGGCGGCGGTGGGGTCGAATCCGGTGTCCGACGTGGCGGGCACGCTTCTGCTCTTCGGCGTGTTCGGGCTGACGGTGCTGGGATTCGTGACGGGTTCGTAGCTGGCGTCACACCCTGAACAGTGGGCGGCCTTCGGGATCCTCGTAGGACGCGATGATGTCGGACAGTGGATGCGATACGAGGTGAGAGAGATTCACGAGTCTCGATATGCCGGTGCTGCCACCGTGACCAAAGGCGATTACTCGAGCGTCTCTGTCGAACGAGTCTGCAGAAGGCGGACGCGACGGCATCGGAAGTGGTAGGTAAACGCAGGCGGGCAAGCCGTTTTCGAGCTCGCCTATCCCAACCGAAAAGACCGTAGAGGTATCTCTCCACGGTTTCGATCGCCGGCTCCGCCAGTTGGAAACGTTCCTCGGACGCCCTGTCCGTCGAGGTGAGGACGTAGTCACCGTCAAAGCGTGCACGAATATAGAAGCGAATTTCGCCGCCGGGATCAGACCAGAGAATTGTCGCCCGCGAGTGGTCGTCTCGCGTCAGGGTGTATCCGACTGCTCGCGCCCACTCTGTGAGGACTGTGACAGCTCCGGGGCGGAACGTGAGTTGTATGCCTCCCTCAACGCCAACGTCCCGCCCAGCAGTTGGCTGTACGTGAGCCGTCCGAGAAGTTGATAGCACGCCTCTGATTCGTTGGAGAGCCGTACCAAGCCGTTCTTGTTGCCGCGTTCGTACCAATACACCTCCCACTTGCCGTCGGCGCTGGGCTCGATGCACCACGAGTATTCAGCTTGTCCACCGATTGCCAGAAGACGGTCGGGGATTCCGATGGCGGCCAGGGCCTTGCCCAGTTCATTGACGTTCATGATCGCCACTTTCGAGTTTCAATTGGCCTTGGATGCCGGCTACTGCGGACTCGTAGTACTCGTCTATTCGAGTCGCAAGCCATGGGAGCCACGCGTCGTGGTTCTTGAAGTGTGCCTCACCAGAACGAACGTGCTCAACGAGTTGCTCCAGTGGGATGTCGGGCCGCGCGGCATAGTCGTTCAAGTAATGCCATTGCGCCGACGTGTCGTACAGGCCGTGCACGTTCGGTGCGTCCTGGGCGGCGATCATGCAATTCAGTTCTTGCGCACGCGCGGACCAGTAGACCTGTACCTTGCAGACCGTGTTGTGAAAGAACGCGGCGAACCCGGTGCGGCCACCCTCATCCAGCTCGAGGACCTGATCGAAAGTGAACCCTCGACGAGAGAGAGACGGGCCGATGATTGCCTGGACCTTGTCGGCGAATGCCGTTCTGGCTCTAGGGTTCAGGCCTGGTGCCCCATCTGTTGTCCCGGCGCTACGAGAATGCTTTCGAATTTCTGCTCTTGGGATTTCGACGTAGCTGGTGTTCGGGTACTCGCGTCGGATGCGCGCGGCGATGTCGCCCGGATCGTCAGGTCTGCGTTGCTCCGGCAAGGCGAAGAAGCGTTCGATGTCGATCTTGTACGGCCCCACAGTGAACATCACCCCGAGAATCTTCGCTCCGTCGGCTGTGGTGTACAGGGTCCATTCCCATCGGGAATCGGCCAACTGTCGGAGATCGATGGAACTCTGCATGCTTGGCTACTCCGGGATCTGAGGGAGGTCGGTCACGAGAGCCTGACCCGCGTACTCGCACTTTTCGAAAGCAAGGGTTTCGTCCCGGCCAATAGTGTTGTCGATAACCAGTGCAAGCTGTACCGGGAAGCGCGTCATGCCGCGGCGCAGCTGCGTTCCCATTGCCAGACTGCAAACGATCACAGCTGACTCACCCAGCTGCCCATTGATTCTCGATTCCGCGAACATTGCTCAGTCATCCACTGTCCACGACGATCTCGTAGACACCGGATTCGACCAGGCCGGCGCCGACCCGCTGCGCGCTGTCAGGATCATCGGTGAGTAGCAGTAGTTCGGTGGTTCTTCCCGATGTTCGCAGGATGCGGACTGGAACACCGTCGAGCTGTGCGGTGTAGACGCGTTCGAAGATTTCGGTCTCGGCAAGCGGGACGCTCGCTGACCACACATTGGCACGGACAGGCTGAAACCCCGTCGGTCCGTCGGTTGCGATGGCTGTCAGATGAACGGTCTCTGCGACGACATCGGCGAAGTACTCGTCGCCGCGCCACCGCGCGAGCGTGCCGACCATCGAACTCGGCGGGCGCCACCGCTTCGCATTGAGCCAGCCTCGAGCAACCCCTTCATAGCGGGAGAGCACCTTCTGCTCACCGTCGGAGCGAAGTCGCCAGTATTCCGATCCGTAGGGGTACCGGGTGCGGCTCATGGACCAGACTCGAGCCAGCGAGTCGCCACGGAGGAAGCCGTTCGGGAAGGTGGGCCAGGGCCGCGGCGCATCGTCGGGCGGTCGCAACGACGCGAGGCGGGGTTGTTCGAAGCGGACCACGTCGACGAACTGCGGAGCGCCATCCACCCCGTATGCCGCCAGAAGTTGTTGCGGGGTGCGTAAATTGGCGACAGCTGCGGCGTCGGTGACAAGACCCCCGACCTGATCGTCGCCAGTCTCCACGATGGCCGTCGCCAAGGCGGAGTTGAGCAGTTTCTGCAATATCAGGCGGTCAGGCATAAGGCGTTTCCTCCACCGCGATGCTGTCGAAGTCCTCGGGCTTGTAATGTCCCGTCCACCCCATGTACTGGTCGCCGTCGAGTCCGAGTTCGTCTGCAACGGCGGGCGATCCGATGAAAGAGACTCCGATTTGACCGTCGTGGAATCGACTGACGAGAGAAACTTCGTGGCCGGAAAGAAGTCCGGTCACCTTTCTGTAGACGGTCTTCTCTATCGACGATCGAGGCACCTTGACCCACGGCCGGTAATAGCCGGGCTCGAACCGGGACTGACCAGCTTCGATGGCGTCGGGGAATTCTGGTCCGCCTTCTGCGCGTAGTGCGATCCAGTCGTCACCGGTGAAGGCGATCGGGTACTGCTTTCCCCGATATGTTGCGACACCGCCCGAGACAGGAACATCCATGTCAATTGCCCTCGGGGTATCCACTCATCGCGACCGAGGACAGCCACCAGCCGCTGATTCCCACTGTCGAGAACCTCCGGCACTGCTGAAGGGATATCCATCGTCCACGGCAAAAGGAAGATGCGCTGTTGAAGGGCGTCTCGGTCATTGTCACGTCACCGCGGAAACAGGGGGCGTCCTTCGGCATCTCTGTACGAGGCGGTGATCTCGTCCACAGATGATGAAAGCAGATGCGACAGTTTCACGAGTGCCGAGAAAGCAGTGATGTCACCCCCGGCAACTGCTACGACGTCACTTCGCTCATGGAAAAGCGTGCAGCGCCCTTTGTCGTCTATACCGCTAAGGCTGTATCCGTGAGCGATAGCCTCTGGCCTGGTCGGTATACGTAGCCGTTCGAGCCCATTCAAGGACCTGAAGTTCGAGCCGAACTGGCCGAACAGGTAGCGCTCCATGGTTTCCAAAGCGGGTGTGAACAGTTCGAACTGCTCCGCTGACCTGCGCTCAGCCCACGTCAACACGTAGCCGTCGTGAGCCTGGCGGACGTACATGCGGATCTCTGCTCCGGGATCGGATGAGAAGACCGCAGCGCCGGACTGATCTTCGGGGTCGAAATCGAAGCCACCAACGGCAGCCCAGGTGACCAATTCTTGCGAGATGGGAATCACTTTCGCTCCAGAATGTCGCTGTCGACCAATCGCTCTACGCTCACTTTCTCCCCGGCGCTGTCGTAGATGAGAACCTGGAGAGCACCGCCGTCTCTGCCGAACGCAGGCGCGATCTGGGAGACCTCAATCGACCAACCACTGGGTAATGCGCTAATCGAGTAAGAATTGTAAGGAAGATTCAGTGAGGCGACAGGGAGTGCCCTCGATTCAAACGACGGTGCGATGCCTTCGGGCATTACCCCAAGATACGCACCTCTGGGGCCTCCGATACGGTCCAAGTGTGGTCCATAATCCCGCATGAAGGCCTCGCCGGACTCGTACATTACGCGGGTACCCGGTACCGCTCCGTCGTTCGGAGGGTAATTAAGCTCGTGCTTGCCTTCGTCGGTGATTTCGTTGTATCGCTCATCGTATTGTTCCTTGGTCAGCGCGTTCCCGTGCTCGTCGTGCCCGTACGGCTCTTCGGGGTGCTCCACCAGGTCGAAGGTTCGTTGGTTGACGTCGTTTGGTGTCGGATAATCTCCTGACTCCCAATGGTGCTCGAGTGGCTGACCGTAATTCGGATCGTCAGGCTTGTCATCAATTCGATGCCATCCATCCCCAGACGGCTCGTGGGAATGCACCGGGGAATGCGCGTGAGGGTCTGAACCCGGCGCATTGTGGTCGTGCCTGCCCGCGTCCGTGTGATGGTCGGTATTCGATCCGTTATGACCGTCGGCAGTCGACGGGGGTGCATCGGACGCAGTGCCTCCGCCCGCGTGCTCTCCTAGCCGACCGCCATCTGTCTGAGTGGTATGACCGGGCGACTCCTTGCTCTGCGGTGAGGCATCAGTCGCGTGCTCAGGGGCAGGAGACCCATGAGGAGGCGCGTCGGCTGAAGGTGGTGTGTCTGCTTGCGGGTTGACATGCATATCCGCACCGTTGGGCTGCCCCGATTTCGCCGACGGATCACGCTGCGGCGCAGCGTCTGTCGGCGCCTCTGATGGCCCACCCTGCGAGGGCGAACCTTCGCTTGATGTCGCAGGTTCAGGCGTGTACGTAGGAGCTGAGTGTGCGGGGGCCTCGGTCGGCGCTTCCGGCGCCCCGCTCGACGATCCATGCGACGGCGGTGCCGATCCGCCGCCAGATCCCGCACCCCCGCCTGGCGATGCAGATGGCGCAGCCAGCGAAGTCTCGCCCCCACCACCCCGTCCCGCATCGACCGGTGCCCGCGGACCGGACCCACCTTCGGCGCCGGCACCCGACGGCCGGCCGCTCGGCGCCGACGGTTCACCCGTGCGCGGACCGCCGCCGGACGGACTCGCGCTCGACGGGCTCCCACCCGACGGGCCGCCGCCCGAAGGTGCCAGACCCGCGCCCGGCGTCCCCGGCCCGGCCCCGCCCGGAATCGCCTCGGGCCGCAGCGGCGGCACCCCGCCTGTACCAGAAGGATTGAACTCCGGAATATGGGGCGTGTCAACGCGACTCGGCGTCGCGCGGGTCCAGCTTCCCAGCTCGCCGATCTTGGGCAGCCGTCCTTCCTCCAACACGCGCCGGCTGAGGTTCAGGCCCTTGGCCACATTGCCTGTCTTCGAGAGCGCCCCGCCCGGCACGAACAGCGAGCCGATGTTGAAAATCGCCTCGCCCGCCGCGCGGCCCGGATGATCGCCGGACCACTTGTCCCACGCCACGAATTCCTTGGCCATGTTGGCCAAGACGCCGGGCGCACTGAACGGGTCCTTCGCCACCGAGAGCGCCATCTCGGCCATGCCCTTCCAGGTGTCCGGGTCGGCCATCGCCACCACGCCCGACACGGTGCCGATCAATCCGGTCAGCGCACCCACCTGAACGTCGTTCACCAGCTTCAGGTAGTCGGCGAGAACGTTGCCTGCGCCGTCGCCGAACGTCTGCACCAGGATGGGCCGAATCCACTTCTGGAATGCCGTTGCCGCGTCGCCGATCACGCCGGTCAGTTCTTCGAGCAGGCCGACGACGCCCTTCACCTGATTCTGGAAGTTGTGCAGCACCGTGCTGACGTCGTGGGCGACCTCGCGCAGAATGTCGTCGGCCTCACCGGTGAAGATGCCCTTCACGGTGTCCCACAGCCCGTCGAGGGACAGCCGATCGAGTATCCGCCGAATGGCGTCCTGGGTTTCCTGCACACCGTTGGCAAAATCCGTAATCAATTGCGCGACAGAGGTGCACGCGTCGGTCAGCGATGAAATGGCGGTGCCGAGGTCCTTCAGCGCTGTCTTCATCGCCGCGCCTTCGGGGACCTGTTGGGCCGCGACGACACTCTCGATCCCGCTCAGCTGTGGCTTGATCAACGCGAAGCCGGTGGCGAAGTTACGCCACTGCGTCGCGGTCACGCCCATGATCGGCGCGTTGCCCGACGGCCACGTCATCGCCCCGCCGGCAAGGAATCCGATGCCGGGCAGCATCTGCAGGAACGGTTGGATCAGGTACCACTTGTCCGGCGGCGGAACCGTGACGCCGTTGGGACCGGCGGGCACGTGCGCGGGCAAGGTCTTGTCGGGCTCGGCGCCGACGCCGCCCGACGGGCCGGGGCCTCCGATCGTCGCCGCGGCATCGGCGTTGCGGTAGTTGTAGCCGGTGGCCTGCAGCAGCATGCCCACGGATTTGAAGGCGTTGGCCGCGTCGGCGACCGCGGAGGTGAACTCGCCGGCCTGATGCCCGTACTTCAGGCCGAAGTTCATCCCCGCCGGGTCCATGCCCGAGGAGATCCCGCCCGCCAGCGCGGTACCCAGCGCGTCCGACAGCCGGCCCAACTGCGCTCCGATGGCACCCGTCTGCTGACCCGCGGCGATCAGCGCCTCCGGGTCAACCTCGATCCGCACCGCGTGTCCCCCCGGTGGTCATACCTGCCACATCTGACCGTTCTTCGTGACGGCGTCGGTGTAGTTCTTGTGCGCGGTGTCGGCGACTTTCTGCAGCGCGGCAAGCGATTCCTTCATCTGCTCCGCACCGTCTTCCCACTGCTTCTGGGCCTGCGCCTGTGCGTCCGACCCGGCGCCCTCCCAGGACCCGCGAAGCATCGCCATCGTGTGCTCGATGTCATCGAGGCATTCGGTCACCTCGCGCCCGAACTCCTCCATATGAGTGATGGCGGCGCGTAACGCGTCGAAGTCCACGATCAGCTCGCTCATCGCTCGCGCGCCTCACGGTCGGGATCGTCTGCACCGGGCGCGCGCTCTGGAGCAGGGGCATCCCCGCCGGGCGTCTCCCCGCCCTGAGCGTCGCCGCCCTGGGCGAACCCCTCGACCATCGACGAGACCTGCTCGACGAAACCGCCGGCCATCTGAGCACCCTGCTGCAGGAACCCGCCCAGCTGCTGCGGTGCCGACTGCGCGGACTCAGCGACCGACCCCAGCTGATCCAGGTCCATCGCCTTGGCCAAACCCGTCAGAGGCTCGGAGGCCGGGGCGGCAGCCGCACCACCCTCAGCGAACGTCGCCGGCGCCGCACTCGCAGCGCCGCCGCCCCCACCGGCGGCGGGCGCGCCTCCACCACCGCCGCCCTGCATCGTCGCGTTCAGCGCCTCGCCGGACTGCTCGTCGGTCTTGGCGTACTCCTTGCCTGCCAAGCTCAGCAGGTCTGCCATGGTCTGCAGACCGCGGACCACCTGCCCGGCACCGGTGTGCCACTGATCCCACGCGGGCCCGTAGGCCGAGGCCGCACCGCCCTTCCAACCCGAGCCGAGCAGCTGCCGCGTCTCCAGGTCCACGCTGGACAATCCGTCCTGCAGCCGCTGCCCGGCGTCGCGCAGGCGCTCGGACGCCGCCTGCAGTTCCGAGACCACGACCTCGACCGAACGCTCCACGGCAAGCAGCCTATTAGCCGGCGAGAGGGGGCCCGTGCGCCAATTTCGCGGCCGCCCGACGGCCTAGGCTGGGCACGTGCGCCTCCTCCTGATCGCCGATACGCACGTGCCCAAGCGGGCCAAAGACCTGCCGCCGCAGGTGTGGGACGCCGTCGACGTCGCCGACGTGGTGATCCACGCGGGCGACTGGGTGGAGCCGGGCCTGCTCGACGTGCTGGAGAAACGGTCCCGTCGGTTGGTGGCGTGCTGGGGCAACAACGACGGAGGCGAACTGCGCCGCCGGCTGCCCGAACGCGCCGACGTCGAGCTGGGCGGTCTGCGCTTCACGGTCACCCACGAGACGGGAGTGTCCGGCGGGCGGGAGGCCCGTATGGCGAAGGCCTACCCCGACACCGACGTTTTGGTCTTCGGGCACAGCCACATCCCGTGGGACACGACGGCCGACAGCGGCCTGCGGCTGCTCAATCCCGGCTCGCCGACCGACCGGCGGCGCCAGCCGCACTGCACCTACATGACCGCGACGGTGGCAGACGGGACGCTGACCGACGTGGAGTTGCATCGGGTGCCGCGTCGTGAGTGACCGGCCCGCGACGGTCGACGACGTACACCGCATCGCCGCGGGGATGCCGCATGTGACGCGCGTCGAGGGGCCGAAAGCCGGCAACCCCATCTATCAGGTCGGCGGCAAGTCCTTCGTGTTCTTCCGGACCCCGCGGCCCGACGCGGTTGACCCCGACACCGGGGACAAGTACCCCGACGTCATCATGTTCTGGGTCGAGTCCGAGGAAGACAAGCTCGCGCTCACCCAGGACCCGTCCTCGCCGTTCTTCACCACCGCGCACTTCGACGGGCATCCGTCGGTGCTGGTGCGCGCGAGCCGTCTCGGCGAGATCGGGCGCGGTGAACTGCAGGAGATCATCCAGGATGCGTGGCTGTCCCGCGCCTCGAAACGGCGCGCCCAGCAGTGGCTCAGCCGGGACGGCTGACCTTGTCGTGCTCGGCCCCGCAGCAGAACAGCGCGAGCCGCGCCGGGACGTCGCCGGGATTGCGCCACCGATGTCGAGTCCCGTTCTGCACCACAGTGTCTCCCGGGTGCAGGGTCACCTCGGCGCCGTCGTCTAGCTCGAGGATCACCGTGCCCTCCAGCACCACCTCGAAGTCGATGGTGTCGGTGGTGTGCATGCCGGGGTCGTCGAGTTCCATGTAGGCGAGCAGGCCCGGCAGCTTCTCCTCCCCGTCGGCAATCGCCTCCTCGGTCGTCAGATCGTCGGTGCGTGCCTCAGCCGTGCCGGGAGGCAGGGTGAACATCGAGAACCGAAATCCACCGATCGGCGGAAAGTACGTGCGCCACTCCGGCATCGACCCGTCGTCGGGGAAGCGCGGTGTTGTGTCACCGCCCCACAGCATCGTGAACTCAGCCCCCGGAAGCAGTACCGGCTTACGCGGAGCGACGGCCTCGTCGCTGACGAACACCGACTTCCCGGACGCATCGTGACCTGTGACAACTCGGCGCACATCCATTCGCTCAGTCAACCACCAGAAGCGCCGTTGAAGTGGCAGTCTCTGCGGAATGGAGCACAAGCCGCCCACGAGCACCATCGAAGCAGCGCACCGTCAACACCTTGAAGCCTTGCCGTTCGACGACACCCGGGATTTCGCTGACGCTGACCGCGGGTTCATCGCCGCCCGACAACCCTGCGTCATCACAGCCGCCGACGGTCGGGTGGTGTGGGACAACGATGTCTACGACTTCCTGGCCGGGGACGCGCCCCCGTCGGTACACCCGAGCCTGTGGCGGCAGTCCCAGCTGGTCGCCAAACAGGGTCTCTACGAGGTGGTGGACGGCATCTATCAGGTCCGCGGCTTCGATCTGTCGAACATCACGTTCGTCGAGGGCGACACCGGCATCATCGTGATCGACCCGTTGGTCTCCACCGAGGTGGCCGCAGCAGCTCTGGCGCTGTACCGCGAACACCGCGGAGAACGGCCCGTCACCGCCGTGATCTACACCCACAGCCACGTCGACCATTTCGGCGGTGTGCTCGGAGTGACCTCCCAGGCCGACGTCGACGCGGGGAAGGTCGCGGTGCTGGCACCGGAAGGCTTCACCGCACACGCCGTGCAGGAAAACGTCTACGCCGGAACGGCAATGGCCCGACGGGCCGGCTACATGTACGGGGCGGTGCTCGACCGTGGCCCGCAGGGCCAGGTGGGCTGCGGCCTCGGGCAGACCCCGTCAACGGGCGAGGTGGCGATCATCGTGCCGACCGTCGACATCCGCACGACGGGGGAGACCCACACGATCGACGGCGTCCAGATCGAGTTCCAGATGGCCCCTGGCACCGAGGCGCCGGCCGAGATGCACTTCTATTTCCCCCGGTACCGCGCACTCTGCATGGCCGAGAACGCCACCCACAATCTGCACAACCTGCTGACACTGCGCGGGGCGCTGGTGCGGGACCCGCACGGCTGGGCCGGCTACCTCACCGAGGCGATCGACACCTTTGCCGAACGGGCCGATGTGGTGTTCGCCTCGCACCACTGGCCCACGTGGGGCAAGGAACGGATCGTCGAATTCCTGTCGCTGCAACGCGACTTGTACGCCTACCTCCATGACCAGACTCTGCGTCAGCTCAACCAGGGCTTCACCGGCATCGAGATCGCCGAGACGTTCCAGATGCCCCCGGCGCTCGAACGGGCCTGGCACGCGCGGGGTTACTACGGCTCGGTGAGCCACAACGTCAAGGCCATCTACCAGCGCTACATGGGCTGGTTCGACGGCAACCCGGCGCGACTGTGGCCGCACCCGCCGGAAGCGATCGGACCGCGCTACGTCGCGGCGATGGGCGGTTTGGATCGCGTAGTCGAGATTGCCCGGCAGGCATTCGATGAGGGTGATTTCCGTTGGGCTGCAACACTTCTCGATCACGCAATCTTCACCGACGAGAACCACGCGGGCGCACGGGTGCTCTACGCAGACACCCTCGAGCAGCTGGCGTACGGCTCGGAGACCGCCACCTGGCGCAACTTCTTCCTCGCCGGTGCCACCGAGCTGCGCGACGGCAATTTCGGCACCCCGACCGCGACGTCGACCACGATGGCTGCGCAGCTGTCGCCGGAGCAGATGTTCGATGTGCTGGCGATCAGCGTGAACGGGCCGCGCGCCTGGGATCTCGACCTGTCGATCGACGTCACGTTCGTCGACACCGCCACCAACTACCGGCTCACACTGCGCAACGGCGTACTCGTCTACCGCAAGACCGATGCCGACGATGCGACGGCGCAGGCGACGATTCGCCTGGCAACCAAGGTGCGGCTGCTGACGCTGGCAGCGGGGGACACGGCCTCGCCCGGTGTCGAGATCGGCGGTGACGCCGGGGTTCTGACGCAACTCGTGGACGTGCTCGACAAGCCTGACCCGGGGTTCGACATCGTCACGCCCTAGGGCTGGCCCCCGTCGGCGCGAATGATCGATCCCGTCGTGAAGCTGCTCGCATCCGACATCAAGAACAATGCAGCCCCGATGATTTCGCGCGGCTGGCCGGCTCGCCGCAACGCCAGGTGCCCGAACGCTTGGTCCGGGTCGAACGTCCACGCGTCGGCGATGTCGGTGAGGAACGGTCCGGGCATCAGCGTGTTCACCCGCACCGCTGGGCCGAACGCCCGCGCCAACGCCTCGGTCGTCGCGTTCAGGCCCGCTTTGGCGGCCGCATAGGGCAGGAACGTCGGGTCCGGCCGCAGCGAGCCGCTCGTACTGACGTTGATAATCGACCCGCCACCCGCGGCCACCATCCGTTCCCCCACCAGAGCGGACAACCGGAACGGGCCCTTGAGGTTCAGGTTCAGCACCGCGTCGAACAGCTTCTCGCTGACGTCGGTGAGCGAGTCGTACAGCGGGGACATGCCTGCGTTGTTCACCAGTACGTCGACCCGCCCGAACCGGTCATAGGCGGCGTCGACGAGGCCGTCGAGTTGATCCCACCGCCCGACGTGCACCGCGTAGGGCAGTGCGCTGCGGCCCGTCTCGGCGGCGATCGCCTCGGCGGTGGCCACACAGGACTCGTACGTGCGGCTGGCGATCACGACATCGGCACCGCACCGAGCCGCGGCGAACGCCATCTCCCGCCCCAGCCCGCGGCTGCCCCCGGTCACCAGCACGACCCGGTCGGTCAAGTCGAACAGCGAATCGGCGTACCCCGTCACGGGCCCTATGGTGGCACGGTGCAACTGCTTCTCGTTCGACATGCGCTTCCGCGGCGCAGCGAGCCGGGGGAGGGCTCGGACCCGAGCCTGTCGCCCGATGGTCTCGCGCAAGCTGCCCGACTGCCCGAGGCGCTGGCCCGCTTCCCGATCGCCCGGCTGGTGAGCAGCCCGCAGGTGCGGGCCATCGAAACCGGCAGGCCGGTGGCCGACGCGCTCGGGTTACCCATCGAGGTCGACGACCGGCTCGCCGAGTACGACCGGGATCTGGAGCACTACATCCCGATCGAGCAGATCGCGCAGGAGCGCCCCCAAGAGTTGCAGCGGCTGATCGACGGCCACCTCCCCAGCAGTGTCGACGAAAACGCGTTCCGGTCCCGCATCACCGCCGGCATCGACGACGTCGTCGCCGCGGCCGACCATGAGGACACGGTCGCGGTGTTCAGCCACGGCGGCGTGATCAACGTTCTGCTGCACACGATTCTCGGTACCGAGCGGCTGCTGAACTTCCACGTCGACTACGCCTCGGTGACCCGCGTGCTGTCGTCCCGCAGCGGACGGCTCTCGGTCGCCAGCGTCAACGGCACCGAACACGTATGGGACCTGCTGCCGAAGAACGCCAGGTGGTAAACAGAACGGCGTGACCGACCTCGAAGGCCTCGACCTCGCCGCCCTGGACCGCCACCTGCGGGAGGTGGGCGTGCCCCGCGCCGGCGACCTGAACGCCGAGCTGGTGTCCGGGGGTCGGTCGAACCTGACCTTCCTGGTGTCCGACGACGCGTCCAAGTGGGTGCTGCGCCGACCCCCGCTGCATGGGCTGACGCCGTCGGCGCACGACATGGCCCGCGAATACCGGGTGGTCGCCGCCCTGGCCGACACCGCGGTGCCGGTGGCGCCGGCCGTCACGATGCGCAACGACGGCTCCGTGCTCGGCGCACCGTTCCAGATGGTGGAGTTCGTGCCCGGCCGCGTGGTGCGCTACACCGATCAACTCGAGGCGATCGGCGACAAGGCCGCCATCGAGGCATCGGTCGACGCACTCATTGCCGTGCTGGCCGACCTGCATGCCGTGGATCCCGACGCGGTCGGTCTCGGCGACTTCGGCAAGCCGACCGGTTACCTCGAACGCCAGGTGCGGCGCTGGGGATCGCAGTGGGAACTGGTCAAGCGGCCTGACGACCCGTGCGATGCCGACGTCAAGAGGTTGCACGCCCGGTTGGCTGAATCGGTGCCCGCCCAGAGCCGGGGCGCCATCGTGCACGGCGACTACCGCATCGACAACACGATTCTCGACGCCGAGGACGCCACGAAGGTCGCGGCCGTGCTCGACTGGGAGATGTCGACCCTGGGCGATCCGCTCAGCGATGCCGCCCTGATGTGCGTCTACCGACATCCGACCTTCCATTTCGTGCACGCCGACGCGGCGTGGGCATCGGAACTGGTGCCCGATCCGGACGCGCTGGCCGAGAAGTACGCGCGGGCAGCCGGTGTCGACCTGCACGACTGGGACTTCTACATGGCGTTGGCCTACTTCAAGCTCGCGATCATCGCGGCAGGCATCGCCTACCGTGCGCGCGAGGGCGGCGTCACCGACGACAGCGACCGGGTCGGGGAAGCTGTTGGTCTGTTGATCGCCGCGGGGTTGAATTCACAGTCCTGACCGCAGAGGTTTCATCCCAGGTCGTCGGGGGGTAGAGAGACGCGTGGCCTCCTCTGAGATGAAACGTGACGTCGGTGCGGAACTGGACGTCGAGATCACTGCGCCGACGACACTGGAGTTCCAGATAGCGGTCGGGCCGCAGCCCGGCGCCGAGGTGACCGAGTCGTTGTCGTTCGTGTTGAACGGTAACCAGATTCCGCCGGATCGGATCCAGGAGATCTCCGGTGACCACGGCAACCGCATCCACAAATTCGATGTGGACGGCGGCAATCTGAAGGTCAGTTACGCGGCCACCGTGCGCGGGCAGGCCGACCCGACGCCGGTGACCGAACTCGATCTGACCACGTACCTGCGGCCGAGTCGGTACGCCGAGGCGGACAAGTTCTTCGGCTTCGCCGCCACCGAATTCGGCGACTACACCGACTCCGTCGCGTTGTTGGAGAAGGTGTCCTCATGGGTGGGGTCACGGTTGCAGTACGTGCCCGGCTCCAGCGACCCGATCGACGGCGCGGCGGACACCTTGCTCGCCGGGTCGGGGGTGTGCCGCGACTACGCCCATCTGGTCATCGCTCTGCTGCGTGCGGTCAACGTCCCGGCTCGTCTGGTGTCGGTGTATGCACCCGGCTGCCAACCGATGGACTTCCATGCCGTGGCCGAAGCTTTCGTCGACGGGCAGTGGCGTGTGGTCGACGCGACGTGCCTTGCGCCGCGTCAGTCGATGGTGCGTATCGCAACCGGGCGCGACGCCGCCGATACGGCGTGGCTGGACAACCACAAGGGGCAGATCACGGTCAACAACATGACCGTCACCGCGACCGTCGATGGGGAGCTTCCGCGCGATTCCGTCTCTGAGGTCGTGTCGATCCGGTGAGTCCGGCTCACAACCCGGCTTTGAGGTTCTTCTTGGCTGCTCGACGGAGCTGGAAGATGCGCACCGCGCCGACGGCCACGGTCAACAACCCGCCTGCCACCGCGGCGGCAAGGATCGCCACCCCCAAGGGAAGGCTCCAGCGCCAACCGAGGAACGCGAACTCGGCCGATTCGGTGTTCTGCGCGATGAAGATCAGCAGCACGATGAGAATCAGGAAGCCCAGTGCCAGCGCCGACCACAGCGCCGCGGCGCGGGTGCGGTGCACCGCCGACTGCGGCGGTACCGGGGTGCCTTTAGCCGGTGTCGTCGGCACGTCGTACGTGGGCGGCGGCTCGGCCGACGAGAACGGTTCGCTGGACATGGCTCCATTCTTGCCCTTTCGCGCTTCGAATGAAACATGCGCAAGTGTCGCGTTAGGGTCACGACAGCTTCCGCGACCTGGAAAGGACGTTCCAGCGTGATTCGTTTCCGAAAGCCCTCTCGAAAATCCGGATGGCGGCCGCTGCACCTCCTCCTCGTCGTCGTCATGGCGCTCACGGTCGCCGCGTGCGGCAGCTCCAACCCGCTCGGCGGTGGCGAAGTGTCCGGTGATCTGAAGTCCATCAAGGTCGGCTCGGCGGACTTCACGGAATCCAAGATCATCGCCGAGATCTACGCCCAAGCGCTAGAGGTCAACGGGTTCACCGTTTCGCGACAGTTCGGCATCGGCAGCCGCGAGACCTACATCCCGGCCGTCCAGGATCATTCGATCGACTTGATCCCCGAGTACACCGGCAACCTGCTGCAGTACTTCGACGAGAAGAGCCCGGCCACCACCCCCGACGCGGTGCTGCTCGCGCTGTTCAAGGCGCTGCCCGGTGACCTGTCGATCTTGGTGCCGTCGCCCGCCGAGGACAAGGACACCCTCGCGGTGTCCGAGGCGACAGCGCAACGCTGGAACCTCAGGTCGATCGCTGATCTCGCGACACACTCGGCGGAAGTGAAGGTCGGCGGCCCCTCGGAGTTCCAGACTCGGCAGACCGGGCTGGTGGGGCTCAAGGAGAAGTACGGCCTGGACATCGCGCCGGCCAACTTCGTGGCGATCAGCGACGGCGGCGGACCCGCGACGGTGCAGGCGCTGACCGGTGGCACTGTCACCGCGGCCAACATCTTCTCCACCTCGCCTGCGATCGAGCAGAGCAAGCTGGTGGTGCTGGAGGATCCCAAGAACGTGTTCCTGGCGGCGAACGTGGTGCCGCTCGTCGCCTCGCAGAAGAAGTCGACCGAACTGAAGACCGTGCTCGATGCCGTCAGCGCGAAACTCACCACCGAGGGGCTGATCCAGCTGAACACCGCGGTCGAAGGCAACCAGGGCGTCGATCCCGACGAAGCTGCGGGAAAGTGGATCGCCGACAACGGCTTCGACAAGCCCGTCGGGAAGTAGGCGCGATGATCACGTTCACCAACGTCAGCAAGAAGTACCCGGACGGCACTGTCGCGGTCGACGACCTGACCCTGGAGGTGCCGGAGGGGACGCTCACGGTGTTCGTCGGGCCCTCCGGCTGCGGGAAGACGACGTCGATGCGGATGATCAACCGGATGATCGAACCGACATCGGGCACGTTGACGGTCAACGGCGACGACGTCACCAAGGTCGACGCCGTCAAACTGCGCCTGGGCATCGGGTACGTCATCCAGAGTGCGGGGCTGATGCCGCACCTGCGGGTGGTCGACAACGTGGCCACCGTCCCGGTGCTGCGCGGTGAATCCCGCCGCAGCGCACGCAAATCCGCACTCGCCGTCATGGAGCGCGTGGGCCTGGACCCGGCGCTGGGCAACCGCTACCCGGCGCAGCTCTCCGGAGGGCAGCAACAACGGGTCGGGGTGGCTCGGGCGCTGGCGGCCGACCCGCCGATCCTGTTGATGGACGAGCCGTTCAGCGCGGTCGATCCGGTGGTGCGTGACGATCTGCAGAACGAGATCGTGCGGTTGCAAAAGGAATTGCGCAAGACCGTCGTGTTCGTCACCCACGACATCGACGAGGCGATCAAGCTCGGCGACAAGGTCGCGGTGTTCGGCCGGGGCGGCGTGCTGCAGCAGTACGATGCGCCGTCGCGGCTGCTCTCCAACCCCGCCAACGACGCCGTCGCCGGCTTCGTCGGCGCCGACCGTGGCTACCGAGGATTGCAGTTCTTCCACGCAACCGGCCTGCCCCTGCATGACATCCGCCACGTCGGCGAGCCCGAAATCGACGCTCTTACACTGCAGTCCGGTGATTGGGTGCTGGTCACCCGCCCTGACGGCACCCCGTACGCATGGATCGATGCCGACGGAGTCGAGCTGCACCGCGCCGGACGTTCGCTGTACGACAGCACGATCGCCGGCGGCTCGTTGTTCCGCCCCGACGGCACCTTGCGTCTCGCGCTCGACGCCGCGCTGTCCTCCCCGGCCGGGCTCGGCGTCGCCGTCGACGACCACGGTCAGGTCATCGGCGGGGTCCGCGCCGACGACGTCCTCGACGCATTGGAGACTCAGCGCACCGCGCGGCAGGTTCCGGCGGGGCAGGAGCGCAGCGACTCGAGGGGAGATGAGGCCCAGTAATGCGCTATCTGTTCACCCATCTCGACGATCTCTGGGCCCTGACGGTGATCCACCTTCGGCTCTCGCTGATCCCGATCGTGCTGGGGTTGGTGATCGCGGTGCCGTTGGGGGCGCTGGTGCAGCGCACGACCGCACTGCGCCGGCTCACCACCGTGACGGCGAGCATCATCTTCACGATCCCGTCGCTGGCCCTGTTCGTGGTGCTGCCGCTCATCATCCCGACCCGGATCCTCGACGAGGCGAACGTCATCGTCGCGCTCACGCTCTACACGGTCGCGCTGCTGGTCCGCGCTGTGCCCGAGGCGCTCGACGCGGTCTCACCCGCGGTACTGGACGCTGCCACCGCGGTTGGCTACAAACCGCTCACTCGGATGCTGAAAGTCGAACTACCACTTGCTATTCCGGTTCTGATTGCCAGCCTGCGGGTGGTCGCGGTGACGAACATCTCGATGGTGTCGGTCGGCTCGGTCATCGGCATCGGGGGCCTCGGTACCTGGTTCACGGAGGGCTACCAATCGAACAAGAGCGATCAGATCGTCGCCGGCATCATCGCGATCTTCGTCCTGGCGCTCGTCATCGACACACTGATCATGTTGGCGGGCAAAGCCCTCACGCCGTGGACGAGAACCCAGACCCGCGCGCAGAAGAGGTCTTCGAAAGCAGGGGTGTCGGCATGAACTTCCTGCAGCAGGCGCTGTCGTTCATCTTCACGGCGGCCAACTGGTCCGGGCCGGCCGGGCTGGGCATCCGCATCCTCGAGCATCTGCAGTACACCGCGATCGCCACGCTGTTCTCCGCACTGGTCGCCGTGCCGATCGGCATGGTGATCGGCCACACCGGCCGCGGCACGTTCCTGGTGGTGACCGGCGTCAACGCGCTGCGGGCGCTGCCGACGCTGGGCGTGCTTCTCCTCGGCGTGCTGCTGTGGGGCCTCGGGCTGGTGCCCCCGACGGTCGCGCTGATGCTGCTCGGCATCCCGCCGCTGCTGGCGGGCACCTATGCCGGCATCGCGAACGTGGACCGGTCGGTGGTGGACGCGGCGCGGTCGATGGGCATGACGGAACGGCGCATCCTGCTGCGCGTGGAGACCCCGAACGCCATGCCCTTGATCCTCGGCGGCCTGCGCACCGCGACGCTGCAGATCGTCGCGACGGCCACCGTGGCTGCCTACGCGAGTCTGGGTGGGCTCGGTCGCTACTTGATCGACGGCATCAAGGTCCGACAGTTCCACATCGCCCTGGTCGGAGCGCTGATGGTGACCCTGCTGGCGTTGATCTTGGACGCTGCGCTGGCGTTTGCGGTGTGGCTGGCGGAGCCCGGTACAGAGAAGCTGGGCCGGTTGCGCGGTAGCCGGGCGCTGCCTCAGCCGTTCCTCTCCGACGAGGTGGCGCTCGAATCTGGGCCCAGTTCGGCAGCCCGCCACGAACGGGCGGGGCCGTCGCCTACGGTAGACCCATGAGTGAAGCCGACCGCTCTGAGACGACCGCCTTTCCCGCCGTCCTGACGTGGCGGGCACCCGACGAACCGCGAATGGAGTCGGTGCGCGTCCAGCTCTCGGGCAACCGCATCAAGGCCTACGGCCGGGTGGTGGCTGCGGCCACCTCCGCGCATCCGGCGTTCAGTGCCTCCTATGACCTGGTCACCGACGAGGCCGGCGCCACGAAACGATTGTCGTTGACAGTCACACTGGCCGAGCGTGAGCGACAGCTCTCGATCGCGCGCGACGAAGAGAACATGTGGCTGGTGCAGGAGCACTCGGGTCAGACGAGCCGGTCGGCGTACGAAGGCGCGCTCGACGTCGATGTCATCTTCAGCCCGTTCTTCAACGCGCTGCCCATCCGTCGCACCGGGGTGATGCCCGGCAGCGGCGAATCGGTGACCGTGCCGGTGGTCTACCTGCGGGTGCCGGACCTGTCGGTGGACGTCGCACACATCAGCTACGCGGCGACCCCCGACGGCATCAAGCTGAACTCGCCGGTCGCCGACACGACGGTCACGGTCGACGCCAACGGGTTCATCCTCGACTATCCCGGCTTGGCAGAACGGATCTGATCACCCCGCCGGCCCGGCCGGCGGCAGCCAACTCCTCACGCCAGCCCTCGGCGCCGATCACGGTGCCGATGATGTCGGGTCGGCTGAAGCTGTCGTAGCGCACTCGTGCGGCGTGCCCGGCGTCGACCACTTCGGCCACCGACCCGTGCTGGGACAGCTGCTCGCGGGCGCGGGTGAGCAGCCGCAGGGTGTCGTCGAGCACCGGTAGCAGCTCGTCGGCGTTGGCTTCGCACATCGCGCGCACCAACTCCGGCGCCGTGGCCGCCACCCGGGTGCCGTCCCGGAAGGAACCCGCGGCGAGCGCGAATGCCAGCGGGACGTGCCCCGCCGTCGTCGCCAGCGCCTCGGCCAGCAGATGCGGGAGGTGGGAGATCGTCGCAGCAGCCTTGTCGTGTTCGTCGGACCGGGCAGGCACCACGAACGCGCGGCAATCCAGCGCCAGCTTCATCACTTCGGTCCAGACCCGTGAATCCACGTGGTCGTCGACGCTGATCACCCAGGGCGCGCCGACGAACAGGCCCGCGTCGCCGGCGGTCCAGCCCGAGTGCGCGGTGCCGGTCATCGGGTGTCCGCCGACGAAGCGGTCCAGAAGCCCGGCCTTGCCGACGGCGTCCAGCACGGCGCCTTTCACGCTGGTCACATCGGTGAGGGGACACTGCGGCGCGATGGCCCGGACGTGTGCGAGCAGCGCGGGCAACGCCGGCATGGGCACGGCCAGCACGACCAGGGCGCCGAGGTCGGCGGCACGGCTGAGCGCGTCGTCGAGATGGGTGGTGGCGTCGTAGCCGTCGAAGCGGGCGGCCTCCACTCCCTCGACCGAGCGGTTGTACCCGAACACGGGACGGCCTGCGGCCCGGGCCGCGCGCATCAGCGAGCCGCCGATCAACCCGAGACCCAGGACGCACACGGGTGTCTTCTCCACGTGTCCAGGTTGGCATAGCGCATGGTCAAGGCCATGGCAGGGGACTACGGTTACCTGTCATGGGAGCGCAGCGTGCACAGGCTCAGGGGCGGTCGGTCGACGAACCGGACGGCTTCGGGGTGGCCGTGGTGCGTGAAGACGGGAAGTGGCGGTGCACCGCGATGCGGGCGGCCGCGCTGACCAGCCTCTCCGCTGCCGAGACGGAGTTGCGGGAATTGCGCAGTGCGGGAGCGGTTTTCGGGATTCTGGACATCGACGACGAGTTCTTCGTGATCGTGCGGCCCGCTCCATCGGGCACGCGTCTGCTGCTCTCGGACGCGACGGCGGCGCTGGACTACGACATCGCTGCCGAGGTGCTGGAGAAGCTCGACGCCGAGTTCGACGAAGACGAACTCGACGGCGCGGACCCGTTCGAAGAGGGTGATCTCGGTGTGCTGTCCGACATCGGCCTCCCCGAGGCCGTGCTGGGCGTCATCCTCGACGAGAGCGACGACCTCTACGCCGACGAGCAGGTGGGCCGGATCGCGCGGGAGATGGGCTTTGCCGACGAATTGGCGGCTGTGCTGGACCGATTGGGCCGGTGACCGACGAGCAGCTGATTCGGGCGGCGTTGGACGCCGCCGCAGCGGCGGGGCCGCGCGACGTGCCGATCGGTGCGGTGGTCGTGGCCGCCGATGGCACAGAGCTGGCCCGGGCGGTCAATGCGCGTGAAGAGCTCGGCGATCCGACCGCGCACGCCGAGATCCTCGCGCTGCGGGCGGCGGCGCTGACGCACGGCGATGGCTGGCGGCTCGAGGGTGCGACGTTGGCGGTGACGGTCGAGCCGTGCACGATGTGTGCCGGCGCGCTGGTGATGGCGCGGGTCGCGCGGGTGGTGTTCGGGGCGTGGGAGCCCAAGACCGGTGCGGTGGGCTCGCTGTGGGATGTGGTGCGCGATCGCCGGCTGACGCACCGGCCGCAGGTGCGCGGGGGTGTGCTGGCCGAGTTGTGCGCCGCCCCGCTCGAGGAGTTCTTCGCGGCCCAGCGCTGACGGCCGGTTTGGGTCGGGAGCCCTCCCTCGGTAAGCTGCCACACGGTGGCGTGTCCGAGCGGCCTAAGGAGCACGCCTCGAAAGCGTGTGACGGGTAACCCCCGTCCGAGGGTTCAAATCCCTCCGCCACCGCCAAAGCCCCGAGTCTGCGATCCAGACGCGGGGCTTTTTGCTGTGTCTGCGCCTGACCCGGTGTTACCCTGCCGTCAATTCACGGGGGGAACGACATGGGTTATTCCATAGGCCGGGTCGGAGCGTTGGCTGTCGCACTCGGGATCGGGTTGGCCGTCACAGGTGCACCGGCGGTTGCCTGGGCCGACGCGACGGGGGAGACGTCGTCGGCCGTCGGCAGCAGCCCTGACCCGAGCAGATCCACGAGCGCGGCCGCAGACGCATCCGACGACAGCCGACCGCGGGCGGTCGAACGACCCACCGACACGCAGGACGAACCGTCGGATGAGTCGGTCGCCGAACCGCGGAAGACCAGGAAGGTCAAGCGCACCGACGACGAGCCTCGGGTGTCGAAGCGCCACGTCCGTCTGAGCGAACGGGTGACGGACCCGGCGCCGACGGTTCGAGACCGGGTCGCGCCCGCGCGAGTGAAGGTCGAGCCGGCGGTGAAACCGGTGCGGAGTCCTGGTGTCGTCGCACCGAAGCAGACCAGCATCAGCGTCCCCGAACCCGTCGCGCTGCACGCGCCGGCTCTGCCGACCCCGACGTCGACGCCCACACGCACCCCGGTCGTGCGCACGGTGCTCAGCGCGGTCAGCGACTTCTTCGCCTCCAGCCTCGGCCACGGCACGCAGCCGGGCACCCCGCTGCTGTGGGGACTGATGGCATGGGTGCGCCGACAGAACCACGACGCGGATGCCGTGGACGCAGCTGCGCTCGCAGCGGCGAACTCGAGCCCGGTCGCCACCGGCGATGTCTACGCCGGCTTCGAAGACAAGACCATCAAGGGCAACGTGCTGGACAACGATGGCGACGCCGACGGCACGGCGCTGGTCGCCAGCGTGGTGACCGGGCCCGCATATGGCGTTGTGTCGCTGAGCGGTAACGGCTCGTTCGTCTACACCCCAACGGTCAACTACCACGGCGTCGACACGTTCAGCTACACCGCGTCCGACGGCATCGCCGCCAGCAACGTCGCCGTGGTCACACTGACCGTTGCTGCCGTCGACGACATCGTCTTCCAGTTCAACTACGGCAGCGGCTCGCAGTACTGGACGCCGCAGGCCAAGGCAGCGCTGCAGGCCGCGGCCACTCGCCTGTCGGAGTACATCGCGACGTCCAGTCCGGTGACGCTGACCTACAACGTCACCGGCGAGGTCAACCCGTCGGCAACGTATCTGGCCACCGGCGGCACGAACTTCGGCGTCCCCAGCCGGCCGGCCTTCTCGAATGCCATGATCAAGAAGGTCACGTCGCGGTTCCACACCGATGCGAATCGCCGGTCGGCCGACGGCAACCTCCTGGTGAACTTCTCGTATCCGTCGTATTCCTACGATGATTCGCCCGCGATCAACGAGGTCGACTTCCAGACGGTGGTGATGCACGAGCTGCTGCACAGCCTCGGCTACCAAGCCCTGTTGGACAGTGGACAGACCAGCCGGAAGTCCTGGCTGACGTACGACAAATTCATCGTCGATCAGAACGGAACCCGGGTCATCAACAGCCGGGGCAGGTTCAACAGCGCCTACGCGGCCAACCTGTCGGGCGCCGACGGCGGCCTCTTCTTCGGCGGCGCGTACGCGGTCGCCGCGTACGGTGGTCCCGTTCCGCTGCAAGCGCTTTCACTGTCGCACCTGCGGCTCTCGACGTTCCCCTACAGCGGGCCGAACGCCAAGTTGATGGGGCCGGTCGCGCCCAACGGCAAGACCCTGCGTGTCCTCAGCCCCGTCGAGGGGGCCATCCTGCGCGATCTCGGCTACACGGTGGTGTCGCCGGCGCCGTCGGTGTTCTCCGCGGCCATCGCCGTGTGACCGTACGTCGCCTGCTGACACAGAAAGGCCCGCCACCGCGTGGTGGCGGGCCCCTCGGGATCAGCGCTTACTTCTTGAAGGCGTCCTTCACGTTCTCGACGGCGTCCTTGACGCTGGACTTGGCCTGGTCGAGCTTGCCCTCGTTCTCGGTGCTCTTGTCGCCGGTCACCTTGCCCAGGCCTTCTTTGGCCTTGCCGCCGAGGTCGTCGATCTTGTTGCTGGCCTTGTCATCGGCGCCCATGTGCGTCGTCCCTTCGCTTTCATGTCCAGCCCGGAGGTCGAGCCGCTGGGTCAGGGGTACCTGAACGGTCCGGATTTGAAACACGCCGTCATGAGTCGACCCATTCGAGGAGGTCACCCGGCTGGCAGTCCAGCACGCGGCACATCGCCTCCAATGTGCTGAACCGGACGGCCTTGGCCCGCCCGTTCTTCAGGACCGCGACGTTGGCGGGCGTGAGCCCGACCCGCGCGGCGAACTCGCCGACGCTCATCTTCTGTTTGGCGAGCTGGACGTCGAGGCGCACGACGATCGGCATCAGATCACCGCGTCCATCTCAGTGCGCAACGTGGTGGCCTGCCGCAGCAGCTCGCGCAACACGAGGATCAGCAGACCCAGCACCGCGCCGCTGATCAGGACGACGAACATCAGCAGCGGCAGGCCGGGGTCGGACGCGTGCAGACCGACATACCCGAACAGCACGAGGAACACCGACCAGCCGGAGAGCACCGCCACGGCGATTGCGTCGACCCAGGCCAGCGAACGGGTGGTGAAGATCCGGTCGTGGCGCACCAGCGTCAGGAGCTTCCACGTGCAGACGATCACGACCTGGACGCAGAGCACGAGGAACACCGACACCGCCGTCAGTGGCCAGCGCAGATGAGCCTGATCCGGATCCTCCTGCGCCATGTGAGCGAATTGTCCTGGCAGGGAGAAACATTGGAGCAAAACCAGGACGGCAAACAGCGCCGCGAGTGATGCCTTGAGGGCGGGAACGACCCGACTGAGGACAGCCATCAGTCGAGTTTCGACAGTTTCCTATCGAAAGTCAATAGGTGTCAGACGCCAGCGGGTACCTGGGCCGGGGCCGGCTCGACGGTCACCTTGATGGCTTCGCCGTTCTTGACGATCTGGAACGCCTCGAGAACGTCGTCGAGCGGGATGTGCCGGGTGATGAGGTCCTTGACCGGCACCTGCCCGGTCGAGATGTACTCGAGCGCACGCTTGTTGTGTTCGGGTGCCGACCCGTTCGCGCCGTGGATGTGCAGCTGCCGGTAGTGCACCAGGTTGGAGTCGCAGGTGATCGTCGGATCGGTCTTGGGTAGGCCGCCGAAGAACGAGATGCGGCCGTTGCGGGCCGCCATCGAAATAGCTTGCTCCTGAGCGACATTCGCTGCAGTGGCAGTGATCACCACGTCGGCGCCCCGGCCGCCGGTCAGCTCCAGGACGCGCTCGACGACGTCGACCTCTGCGCCGTTGATGATCTCGTCGGGGGCAACGGCGTCGGCCGACATCTGCAGGCGAGCGGCATTCACGTCGACCAGGTACACCGGCCCGCAATTGTGCACCCCGCGCGCGATGCGGATGTGCATGCAGCCGATGGGTCCGGCGCCGAACACCACGACAGTGTCGCCTTCCTCGATACCCAGCAGTTCCTGGGCGTTGATCGCGCACGCGAACGGTTCGGCGGCCGACGCCTCGTCGAAGCCGACGTTGTCCGGAATACGGTTCAGCCCATCGACTTTGAGTACCTGGCGCGGAACGATCATGTACTCGGCGAAGCCGCCGTCGTACTGGTAGCCCATCGATGTCTGGTTCTGGCACACCGCCATCCAGCCCTTGCGGCACTCATGGCATTCGCCACACGGCACCGCCGCGATCACCTGCACGCGATCGCCCACCGCCCAGTTGCTGCCGTACGTGGCGTTGACGTCGGTGCCCACCTCGACGATCTCGCCGGCGATCTCATGGCCGATCGTGCGCGGGGGTGTCAGATTCTGGTGGCCGTTGTAGAAGATCTTCACATCGGTGCCGCAGGTCGAACAGTTGCGCACGCGCAGCTTCACCTCGTCGGGCGCGCACGTGGGTTCCGGCACGTCTTCCAGCCGGACGTCTTCGGGGGCGTAGAAGCGCAGTGCCTTCATGGTGGGGTCCTCTCGAGTCGACGACGCATCAACAAGCCCGGTGTGTTCCGGTGTGCTGTTCAGCACTCTATCCGGCATCCGGGCATAAAACCACCATAAATGTTGACCGAATGCGCCCGAATGCTTGCGGAAGTGCCCGTTTGTGCGATGTACTGATGGCTGTGACCGGCGTCACCGGCGAGAATCGGAGGAGCTCCATGTCAACAGCAACCCAGGACACACCGCCTCGTGCCGGGGCGCGGGTGCGCGTACAGAAGTTCGGCACCGCGTTGTCCAACATGGTCATGCCCAACATCGGCGCGTTCATCGCGTGGGGGCTGATCACCGCCCTGTTCATCGAGCAAGGTTGGCTTCAGGGCATCTTCTCGGCCCTGAAGAATCCGGATGGCTGGGTCGCCCACATCGGCGGGTGGGGCTCCTACGACGGCGGCGGGATCGTCGGCCCGATGATCACCTATCTGCTGCCGATCCTGATCGGCTACACCGGTGGTCGCATGGTGCACGGCAACCGTGGCGCGGTGGTCGGTGCGATCGCCACGATCGGCGTGGTGACCGGCGCCGACGTGCCGATGTTCATGGGCGCCATGCTCATGGGGCCGCTCGGCGGCTGGTGCATGAAGAAGCTCGACGCCCTGTGGGAAGGCAAGATCCGCCCCGGCTTCGAGATGCTCGTCGACAACTTCTCCGCCGGCATCCTCGGCATGCTGCTCGCGATCCTCGGATTCTTCGGCATCGGCCCGATCGTCTCGGCGTTCACCCGTGGCGCCGGCAACGCGGTGGACTTCCTGGTCGACAACGACCTGCTTCCGCTGACCTCGCTGCTCATCGAACCGGCGAAGGTGCTGTTCCTCAACAACGCCATCAACCACGGCGTGCTCACCCCGTTGGGCACCACTCAGGCGCTGGAAACCGGTAAGTCGATCCTGTTCCTGCTGGAGACCAACCCCGGTCCCGGTCTCGGTGTGCTGTTGGCCTTCATGTTCTTCGGTCGCGGCGCGGCCCGTGCGTCGGCGCCCGGTGCGGCGATCATCCAGTTCTTCGGCGGCATCCACGAGATCTACTTCCCGTATGTGCTGATGAAGCCCAAGCTCATCGCCGCCACCATCCTCGGCGGGATGACCGGCGTGTTCATCAACGTGCTGTTCGGGTCGGGCCTTCGGGCTCCCGCCGCGCCGGGGTCGATCATCGCCATCTACGCCCAGACGCCGGGCAACAGCTTCCTCGGCGTGACGCTGGCAGTGCTCGGTGCCACCGCGGTCTCGTTCGCCGTGGCCGCGTTCCTGCTGAAGACCGATAGGGACACCGACGAGCCCGACTTGGCCGCGGCGACGGCCAGCATGGAGTCGATGAAGGGCAAGAAGTCCAGTGTCGCTTCGGCTCTCGCGGGCGCAGGCGCATCGGCATCGGGACCGATTCACACGATCGTGTTCGCCTGCGATGCGGGCATGGGGTCCTCGGCGATGGGCGCATCGGTGCTGCGGAGGAAGATCCAGAGCGCGGGATTCGGCGACGTGAAGGTGTCTAACTCGGCGATCTCGAATCTCACCGACACCTACGACCTCGTCGTGTCGCACCGAGACCTGACCGATCGGGCACGGCAACGCACGCCGTCGGCGCTGCACGTCTCCGTCGACGACTTCATGGGCAGCCCCCGCTACGACGAGATCGTGGAGAGCCTCAAACAGACCAACAACGGATCCGATGCCGTTGCGGAGCCGGCCGACGAGCCGGCGCCGTCGACCGACGCCGACGTGTTGTCGGTGGACTCGATCGTGCTCGCCGGCACGGCGCGCAACGCCGGCGAGGCCATCGACGAAGCGGGCCAATTGTTGGTCGCCGCAGGCGCGGTGGAGCAGGCCTACGTGACCGCGATGCATGATCGGGAGAGCTCGATCTCGACCTACATGGGCAACGGGCTGGCGATCCCGCACGGCACCAATGAGGCCAAGGACACGATCAAGCGCACCGGGCTGTCGTTCGTGCGCTACAGCGAGCCGATCGATTGGAACGGCAAACCGGCCGAGTTCGTGGTCGGCATCGCCGGCGCCGGCAAGGATCACATGGCGCTGCTGACCAAGATCGCTCAGGTGTTCCTCAAGTCCGACGACGTCGCGCGGCTGCGGCAGGCCACCACGGCCGAGGAGATCAAGGCGATCCTGACCGCCGCCGACTAGCGTGACGTCGGTGGATTCCGACACCCGCCAGAGCAGGATCGTCGAGTTCGCCCGTACCCGGGGACGGGTGGAGGTCGCCTCGCTCGCGACGGAGCTGGACGTCGCGAGCGAGACGATCCGCCGGGACCTCAAGGTCCTCGCCGGCCGCCGGCTGCTCAAGCGTGTGCATGGTGGCGCGGTGCCGTTGGAGACGGCCTCTTTCGAATCCGGCGTCGAGTACCGCAGTCAGGTCGATCTCGCCCAGAAGCACCGGATCGCGATCGCGGCCACCGAGCTGCTGCACGGCGCCGAAACCGTGTACCTCGACGAGGGATTCACGCCCCGGCTGATCGCCGAACGGCTGGCCGAGCAGGACCTGACGGTGGTCACGTCGTCACTGCTCGCGGCGGAGGCACTGGCGCACAGCCGCACGGTCACGGTGTTGCTGCTCGGCGGACGGATGCGGGGCAGGACGCTGGCGACCGTGGATCACTGGGCGGTGGACATGTTGGCGGGTCTGGTGGTCGACGTGGCCTTCCTCGGCACCAACGGGATCTCGCTCGAGCATGGGCTGACCACCCCCGATCCGGCGGTGGCGGCGGTGAAGAGCACCGCCGTGCGGGTGGCGCGGCGACCCATCCTGGTGGCCGCCCATTCGAAGTTCGGGGAAAGCAGCTTCTGCCGCTTCGCGAAGGTGTCGGACTTCGAATCGATCGTCACCGGAGCCGAACTCGACGCCGGCACAGCGCGGCGCTACGAGGAACTCGGCCCGGTCGTGCTGAGGGCCTAGAGCAGGCTCGCGACCCGTTCGGCGACCGCGACACCGAGGTCGAGGTTGTTCTGCTCGGTGAAGTGCACGCCGTCCACCCCATCGGTGGAGATCACCGAACCGGCATCGAAGAACGGTACTTTCACGAAGTCAGCGAGCGCGCCGTACACCTCGGCGAGCTGGGCGGACTTCTCCTGGCTGCCCGCGAAGATCAGCTGGAACCACGGGTGCGGCGTCGGGGCCACCGGTGGCGGGGCCATCACCAGCACCTTGGGCGCGGGATATGACGTGCCGACCCCGCCGCCGCTGGTGAGCACCTGCGTCACCAGCAGCGACATCCCCAGCGCGATGTCGAGCGGGCTGCGGTTGAAATACGCCTTGGTGTCGTTGGTCCCCAGCATCAGGATCACCAGGTCCAGGGGCAGGTGGCTGGCCAGACACGACGGCAGGTGCGCCGCACCGTTGAGCCGCGGGTCGACCGGATCGTCCAGGTTGGTGGTACGGGCCGACAGACCTTCCTCGAGCACGACGTGCCCCTCGCCCAGACGCTCCGCGAGCACGCCGGTCCACCGCTTGTGCCTCGGGTACCTCTCGGTGGGCATCCCGTCGGCGACGGGCACCCAGCCCCACGTCAACGAATCCCCATAGCAGAGGATTCTTTTCAACGCCACGACTAGTCGTTCTCGTCCAGCACGGTGTAGAAGGACTCACCGTCTTCGGGTGTGCCGTCGATCTGGCCCAGATTGCGGCGGTCGGGCCGCACCTCGGGCTCGGCCGGGGGCAAGACGTCGGGTTCCTCGGCGGCGAGTCGCTCGTCGAGGCTCTCGTCGTCCTCGGCCTCGATCCACTCGTCGGGCGGGTCGACGACGGCGTCGCCGTCGTCGTTGCGTACCTCGTCGGAGTCCAGTGATTCACTCGGGCCGAGGGTGTCGTCAGGGCCTGCGTCGTCGTAGTCGCCGGAACGGTCCATAACCGATGATTCTGCCTCAGCCGTAGAACATCACCGAATAGTCGGCGGTCCACGCGCCGGCGTCGCACTTGAGCGGGACACCGTCGGGCGATTGCGCCACACCGGTTGTGGTGCCGCACGGAGAGCGCAGCAGGCGGACCCCGACCAGCGGCGGGAACGACACCCACATGCGTTTCGAGTTGCACGCCAGCGTGTTACCGCTGGCATCGAGACCGAAGTTGTAGCGGGTGGCTTGATTGCACTCGCCCCCGGCGTGTACGCCGCGGTCGACGTACGGCACACATGAGGCGTCGTCGCAGGCGCCCGGAGACGCCGTGGCCGTTCCCGCGCCGAGTCCCAGTACCGGAGCGACGAGCAGACCACCGGCGAACGCGACCAGACGTTTCATGGCATGCAGCCTAAGCGGTCGGGTCGCGGTCCCGAGCGGGGTTTGCCGGCATTGGCTCGATATGGCCGGTTGGCGCGTAGGGTAACCCTCCATGAAGGCGAGGTCGGCGGGACTGGCGATCGGTACAGCGATCGGTTGCGCGGCAGCCGTTCTCGCGGCGCCTGCGGCCGGCGCCGACACGGTCGCGTATCTGGTCAACGTCACCGTGCGGCCCGGCTACAACTTCCCCAACGCCGACGCCGCGATCGGCTACGGCCGCAGCATCTGCGACCGGGTCGCGGCGAGGATCAGCTACGCCGACCTGGTCGGTCAGGTGACGGCCGACTTCCACAGCACCGATGAATACCAGGGCGCGTACCTGATCAATCAGGCCGTCAACGAACTGTGCCCTGCGCAGATCTGGCAACTGCGGCAGTCGGCCGCCGGTTACAGACCGTCCTGACGTCTGACTGTCAGGGGCAGCTGACCTCGATCTCGAAGGGCTTGTTAACCGGTTGCAGGGGGTTGGCCATGTCGACACCCGAGGCGGTGCCCGAGATCTTGTAGGTCTTGTCGTCCTTCTCGACCTTCGCCTCACCCTGTCCCGAACCGCTGGCGTAGCCCAGCGTCACGCCGTTCACGTTGCCCAACGCCACCGAGACGACCGACGGGTTGTCGCCGGTGCTGACCACCGCGCCGACGCCGCCCGTCGGGTTGCCGATCGCGATGTTGGTGTTGCCGCCCGCGTCGGTGCAGACGACGTTGCCCTGGATCTCTTGGTCTTGACCGTCGATGGTGACGGTGGACTTGCCCTCGGCTGCCGCGACAGACGAGGTCTCTCCCGATGTCTCGGACTTCTTCTCGGAGGAACAGCCTGACAGGCCGGCGATGAGGATCGCTGCGCCGCCCACGGCGACCAGGATTTCACGCTTCACCACGGTTCTCCTTCGTGTGTCATGGCGATCCACCGGCGGATCACCGCGGTCAGTATGGGTCGCCAGCCCGGCCGGCTTAGCCAAAATACGAAAATGTGACACAGGTGGGTGTCAGCTGATACTCAGACTCCGGGGTGCGCGGTCGGAGTTTTCAGCAGGCGACGGAGATGGCAAAGGTGCCTGACGTGCGGAAGCTCGGGTTGTCGGTGGCGAAGCCGTCGGCGGTGCCGGTGATCCGATAGGTGCGGCCCCTCATCTCGACAGAGGCGTCGCCGCCCAGCCCGGCGTTGTAGCTGCCGGTGAACCCCCCGAGGTCGTTGATACCGACCTGACGCACGCTCAGGCCCTCTGCGCCGGAGACCACCGCTGAGATGCCGCGGGCCTCGTCGCCGGTCTCGATCGTCAGCAGCGACCCGGCCGGCGTGCACCGCACCGACTCCGTCGTTCCGGTGTCGCGGCCGTCGACGCTCACCTGCGCGGTGCCGGCGACGAGTTCGCCGGGCGGCGGTTGATACTGCGGCGGCGCCGACGAGCAGCCGGCCAGCGCGGCGCTCGCCAGCACACCGGCCCACGCACCTCGGATGTTCACAGTGGAAGAATCTACTTCCGTGCCGCCCCCCAACACCCGCGATCCGTTCTTCTGCGTCGAAGCGGAGTTGCCGGGGCGATCGGGCCGGGCCGGCGTGATCCACACCCCGCACGGCGACATCCGCACTCCGGCGTTCATCGCCGTCGGCACCCAGGCCACCGTGAAGGCGGTGCTGCCGGAAACCATGAAGAGCCTTGGCGCGCAGGCGGTTCTGGCCAACGCCTATCACCTGTACCTGCAGCCCGGCCCGGACATCGTGGACGAGGCCGGCGGGCTCGGCGCGTTCATGAACTGGCCCGGCCCCACCTTCACCGACAGCGGCGGTTTCCAGGTGATGTCGCTGGGAGTCGGGTTCAAGAAGGTGCTGGCGATGGACACCACGCGGGTGCAGACCGACGACATCATCGCCGAGGGCAAGCAGCGCCTCGCCCATGTCGACGACGACGGGGTGACCTTCCGCTCGCACCTCAACGGCACGACGCATCGGTTCACCCCGGAGGTGTCGATCGGCATCCAACATCAGCTCGGTGCCGACATCATCTTCGCGTTCGACGAGCTGACCACATTGGTCAACACCCGCGCCTACCAGGAGCAGTCGGTGCAACGCACGCACCGGTGGGCGGTGCGCTGCCTGGCTGAGCATCGTCGGCTCACCGCGGTGCGCGCCCACAAGCCGCCGCAGGCGCTCTTCGGGGTGGTACAGGGCGCCCAGTACGAGGATCTGCGGCGGCAGGCGGCACGCGGGTTGACCGAGATCGTCGACGACGACGGCGCCGGTTTCGACGGATACGGGATCGGCGGCGCACTGGAGAAGCAGAATCTGGCCACGATCGTCGGCTGGGTCACCAGCGAACTGCCCGCGGACAAACCCCGGCACCTGCTCGGCATCAGCGAACCCGACGACCTGTTCGCCGCGGTCGAGGCCGGCGCCGACACGTTCGACTGCGTCTCGCCGTCGCGGGTGGCCCGCAATGCGGCGGTCTATTCGGCGGACGGCCGGTTCAACATCACCGGGTCGCGCTACCGGCGCGATTTCACCCCGATCGACGCCGAGTGCGATTGCTACACCTGCGCGCACTACACGCGCGCCTACCTGCACCACCTGTTCAAGGCCAAGGAGATCCTGGCTTCGACGCTGGCCACGATCCACAACGAGCGTTTCGTGATTCGGCTGGTCGACGACATCCGCGCGGCCATCCTCGCCGACCGCTTCGACGAGCTGCGCGACCATGTGCTGGGTCGGTACTACGCAGCGGGCGCACACTAGGTCATGACCACCGCGACGCCGCAGGTCCTGCTGCGGGAGCTCCTCGACCCGGCGCACCGCGCCGACCCGTACCCGCTCTACGACGGGTTGCGGGCGCACGGTCCGCTGCTGCTGCCCGAACACAACCTCGCGGTGTTCTCGTCCTACGCCGACTGCGACGAGGTGCTGCGTCATCCCGCCGCGTGCAGCGATCGCCTGAAGTCGACGGTGGCGCAGCGCGCGATCGCCGACGGCGCGCCTGCCCGTCCGCTGGGGCCGCCGGGCTTCTTGTTCCTGGACCCGCCTGATCACACCCGGCTGCGCCGGCTGGTCAGCAAGGCGTTCGTGCCCAAGGTGGTGCGGGCGCTGGAACCCGACATCACCGGCATGGTGGACGGGCTGCTCGACGAGGCGGCGGGCCCGTTCGATGCGATCGCCGGGCTGGCCCATCCGTTGCCGGTCGCGGTGATCTGCCGGCTGCTCGGGGTGCCTGTCGAGGACGAACCGCAGTTCCGTGCGGCCTCTGCTCTGCTCGCCCAATCCCTCGACCCGTTCCTGACGATCACCGGCGCCGCCGGCGACGGTGTCGAGGAGCGCCTACGCGCGGGCCGGTGGCTGCGGGAGTACCTGCGCGGGCTGGTCGCCGACCGGCGCCGCGAGCCCGGCGAGGACCTGATGTCGGCGCTGATCGCGGTGGAGGAGTCCGGTGACGTGCTCACCGAGGACGAGATCGTCGCCACGTGCAACCTGCTCCTGATCGCGGGGCACGAGACGACGGTGAACCTGATCGCCAACGCCACGCTGGCCCTGCTCCGCCACCCGGCCCAGTGGGATGCGCTGGCGCAGAACCCCGGCCGCGCCGCCGCGGTCATCGAGGAGACGCTGCGCTACGACCCGCCGGTGCAATTGATCGGCCGCGTCGCGGGGGAGGAGATGACGATCGGCTCGGTCACCATCCCGAAGGGCGACAACATGCTGCTCCTGCTGGCCGCCGCGCATCGCGATCCGGCCGTGAACCCCGACCCCGACGAGTTCGATCCGGACCGCCCGGTGATCCGCCACCTCGGATTCGGCAAGGGCCCACACTTCTGTATCGGTGCACCGCTGGCCCGCCTGGAGGCCACGGTCGCGCTGACCTCGTTGACCGACCGGTTCCCCGACGCGCGGCTTGAGGCCGAGCCGTCCTACAAGCCGAACGTCACGCTGCGCGGCATGCAGGAACTTCTGATCGCTTTGTGACGCAGGCTAACTGAGCGCTGCGATGACCTCGTTGGCTGCCCGCTCGCCGGCTTCGACCGCTCCTTCCATGTAGGCGCTCCACTGCGTCGCGGTGTCGGTCGAGGCCCAGTGGATCACCCCGATCGGTTCGGCGAGGGCCGGACCGTAGGTGGTCCACACCAGCGGTCCGCAGTTGGCGTTGTAGCAGCCGCGCGTCCACTGCCGGCTGCCCCATTCCCCGTCGACGTAGAACTGTGGGTGCGCAGCCTTCTCGCCGTAGTGGCGGACCAGTTCGGCGGTCAGCGCCGCCCGTCGGTCCTCTTCAGACCAGCGCAGGTGGGTGCGGGCCTGCTCGCCCTCGAGGAACAGCAGGATCACCCCGCGGTCGTCGCCCGGAATGCACGTGTCGTTGGACATCCGGGCGGGTCCGATGTCGGAGATCAGTTGACCGTTGTAACCATCGGTGCGCCAGAACGGCTCGTCATAGACGAAGAAGGCTTTCATCGCCGCGGAATTCGGCATGCGCTGGGTGAGTTGGTCCCGGTATCCCGACAGCGGTGGGTCGTAGGAGATGCGGCCTGCCAGCATCGGGGAGATCGCGACGATCACCCGGCGCGCGCGGGCGACCCGTCCCCCGCGGCAGTGCACGGTCACGCTGTCGGTGGTGTGCTCGATCAGCTGCACCGGGGCCTGCAGCACCAGATGGTCTTCGACCAACGCCGCCAACCGCTTGGGAATCTCTGCTGTCCCCCCGACGAATCGCGTCGTCTGTGCGCCGCCCTCGGATTCGGCGAACAGTTCGGAGGTGACGCCGCACGTCTGGATCGTGAACAGCAGATGCAGGAACGACACCTCCACCGTCGGCACCGCGAGGATCCCCACGGTGCAGATCTCCAGCAGCGTGCGCGCCACCGGGGAGAGTCCCTGGCCGTCGTACCAGGCGCCCGCTGTGATGGCGTCCCATTCCGCGGCATGCGGCGCCGTCCACGGCGCTTCGGGCGGAACCTCGGCCGCCAATTCGTCGAGCAGGCGCAGCACTTTGGTCAGCTCGGCGAGCTCGTCGCCGAACCGGCGGTGAAACTCGCTCTCGCGCAACACCGGTGAGCCGGCCAGCTCGTAAGACGTCTCGCCCTCGTCGTACTGCGGGTAGGTCTGCACCCCGAGTTCGTCGGCCAGCGCGAACATCCGGTGGTGGGTGTCGCCGATCCACTGCGCACCGAGTTCCACCGGCAGGCCGGGTGCCACCTCCTCGGTGAGAATGCGCCCCCCGACCCGTTCGTCGGCCTCCAGGATCAGCGGGGTCAGGCCGGCGGCCGCGACGGTGCGGGCCGCGATCAGCCCGGAGATGCCTGCGCCGACGATGACGACGTCCGCCTCGAGTGCTGCCATGGCGACACCCTCTCACGGTGGCTCCTACAGCGGGTTGAGAATTCGCTGCAGGAACTGCCGGGTGCGGTCGTGCTGCGGGTCGCCGATCACCGCGGCGGGCGGCCCCTGCTCGAGGATGACTCCGGAGTCGGTGAACAGCACCTGATCGGAAACCTGCTTGGCGAACTGGATCTCGTGGGTGACGATCACCAGAGTCTGGCCCTCGACGGCCAGATCGCGGATGACCGCGAGCACCTCGCCGACGAGTTCGGGGTCCAACGCGGAAGTCGGTTCGTCGAACAGCACGACCTTGGGTTTGAGCGCCAGTGCGCGGGCGATGCCGACACGCTGCTGCTGACCCCCGGAGAGCTGGAACGGATACTGGTCGCGTTTGTCGGCCAGCCCCACCTGCTCGAGCAGCGCCACCGCCTCGGCCCGAGCCTCGTCGCGCGGGCGCTTCTGCGCGACGACCGGACCCTCGATGACGTTGTCCAGCACGGTCTTGTGCGGAAAGAGGTTGTGGGATTGGAAGACGAAGCCGCTCTGCGCCCGATATTCGCGGAGCCGGTCCTTGGCCACCGGCGTGCTGAAGTCGACCTCGACGTCCCCGACGCGGATCACCCCGGAATCCGGGGGGTCGAGCGCGTTGAGCGTGCGCAGCAGCGTGGTCTTGCCCGACCCGGAGGGACCGATGATCGTCGTCGCCGAGCCGCGCGGCACGGTGAAGGAGACGTCCTTGAGCACCTCCAGCAGTCCGAAGGACTTGCGCACGTTGGTGGCGACGATCCGGTCCTCGCTCATCTGGCCACGTACCTCTCCAGTCGATGCTCGATTCTGGCCTGACCGAACGACAGCACCAGGCAGATCACCCAGTAGTAGACGGCGGCGGTGCCGTAGAGGGCGAAGAACTCGAACGTCGGTGCGGCGATGATCTGCGCTTGGCGCAGCAGTTCGGTGACCAGGATGGTCGACGCCAGTGACGTGTCCTTGACCAGAGAGATCAGCGTGTTCGACAGCGGTGGCACCGCGACACGGGCCGCTTGCGGCAGGATGATCCTGCGCAGCGTGCCGGTGTAGTCCAACCCGATCGTCTGCGCGGCCTCCCACTGACCCTTTGGAATGCTCTGGATCGCCGACCGGATGATCTCGGCGGCGTAGCCGCCCACGTTGAGGGAGAACGCGATCACCGCAGCGGGAAACGGGTCGATCTTCACGCCGAACTGCGGGAGGGCGAAGAACACGATGAACAGCTGCACCAGGAGCGGCGTGCCGCGGATCACCGAGATGTAGAAGCGGGCCGCATTGCTGGCCACGAAGTTCGACGACAACCTCGCCAACGCCACTGCGAGCGCAATCACCAGGCCCACGGCGAAGCTGATCACGGTGAGCGGGATCGTCATCGTCAGCGCCGCCTTGGCCAGCGGCCAGAGGTTCTCCCGGACCAACTGCCACGTGGAGCGGGTGGGAGCTGCGTTGTCGGCGGCCGCGGGCGCGCCGGAGGCGTTGGCGTTGAGGTACTTCTGCGAGATGTCGGCCAGCGTGCCGTCGGCGCGCAACTGGTCCAGCGCGGCGTTCAGTTCGGGGAGCAGCCCGCTGTCCTTGCGCGCGGCGAAGCCCTGTTCACTCTTCTCCCCGACGGTGCCGGCGATCTTGACCGAGGCGTCTTTGGTCTCGGCCAGGTAGGCGTAGACCGCGATGCTGTCGTTGATCACGACGTCGACGCGGCCCTGGCTGAGCAGCGTGATGGCCTGGGTGAAGCCTTCGACGGACTCCACCCGGGCACCGGCCTTGCGGGCGACCTCCGACCAGTTGCTGGTGGCGTTCTCGGCGGCGACCTTGCCTTTGAGATCGGCTGTCGAGGTGATCGAGTTGTCGTCGGCCCGGGTGACGATCACCCCTTCGCCGACCGAATAGGGTTGCGACAGGTCGTATTTGGCCTGCCGCTCGGGATTGATTGTGACCTCGTTGGCGACCACGTCGAAGCGGTTGGCCTCCAGTGCGGCGAACATCGAATCCCACGGTGTCTCGACGAATTCGACGCGAACACCGAGCTTGTCGGCGACCGCACGCGCCACGTCGACGTCGTAGCCGACCAGTTCCCCGGTCGCGGCGTCGTGATAGGAGAACGGGGCGTACACCCCTTCGGTGCCCACCCGCAGCACACCTGCAGACGCGATCGGGGTGTCCCCGCCGCCGGTCGAGCCGGCACACCCGGCGAGGATCAGCGCCGCGAGAAGCAGGAGCGCCGGCAATGCGCGGCGTGGTCGGTGCATCGGGCGCACGCTAGCAACACCGCGCATCGTGGGAAAGAGTTCGGCTCACCCGGGTACATATACCCACGGTGCGCGGGGTAGATGCGCCGGATCGAACTCGGCGAGCATGCCGTCGAGGGTGGTCGCCGTGAAACCGAGGGAGCCCGCGATCAGACCCAGTGCCCCGGCCACCCCGATCTCGGCGAGCGTGACCGCGCCGTCGCGCTTGGCCAACCGGGCCCCGTCGGCGTTGAGCACGAGGGGGACATGGGCGTACACCGGTTCGGGATGGCCGAGCAGGCGAGCCAGGTAGGCCTGGCGCGGAGACGAGGACAGCAGATCGTCACCGCGGACCACCTGGTCGATCCCGGCCTCGGCGTCGTCGACGACGACCGCGAGGTTGTAGGCGGGCACCCCGTCGCCGCGGCGGACGACGAAGTCGTCGACCAGGCCGGTGTAGTCGCCGTGCAGCACGTCGTGCACCGTCGCCGACGATGTGTCGGTGCGCAACCGCAGGGCCGGCGGCCGGCCTGTCTCGGTGCGCCGCCGCACCCGGTCGCCCTCGGTGAGGTCGCGGCACGTTCCCGGGTAGGCGCCCTCGGGCGCGTGCGGCGCCCGCGGAGCCTGTGCGATGTCTCTTCTGCTGCAATAACATTCGTACAGCAAGCCGCGCTGGTCGAGCTTCTCGACGACGGCGTCGTAGCGCTGGGGGTGCGCGGACTGGCGGGTGGCCGGTCCATCCCACGTCACGCCGAGCGCAGCCAGATCGGCGAGCTGGCGCTCGGCGATGTCGGTGTGGGTGCGGTCGTCGAGGTCTTCCACCCGCATCAGGAACCGGCGGCCGGTCGAGCGGGCGAACAGCCAGGCCAGCACCGCGGTGCGCAGATTGCCCAGGTGCAGGTCGGCCGACGGGCTCGGGGCGAATCTGCCGGCGCCGGGATGGGTCACCACATCACTGTGTCAGACGGCGCGACGACCCTGGCTCTGCAGCGCGACCGATGCCGCCGCGACCGCCGGTGCCACGCCGATGCCGCGGCCCTGTGCGGTGACCGCAAGTCGGGTGCGGTCGCCGCGGAACAGGTCGCGGGAGAACTCGCAGGGCGTGTCGTGCTGGTCGTAGGTGATGCGGGTGATCAGCAGCAGCGCCGACTTCGGCTTGATGCCCAGCAGGCTGGCCTCCTCGCCGGTGGCGTTGACGGCCTCGATCCGCTCGTCTGCGCGCGCGGTCACCAGACCGTACTGGCTTTCCAGGATCTCGTAGAGAGAACCACCGAGTTGCTGTTCGAGCAGGCCCGGGAACGCATCGGCGGGAAACTGGGCCAGCTCCAACGAGATCGGTGAGCCGTCGGCAAGGCGCACCCGCTGGATCTCCACGACGAAGTCGTCGGCGGTCAGGCGCAGCGCTGTCTGCGTGGTGGCATCGGGAGCACAGATCTTCGTCGACAGCACCCGGGTGCCCGCGACGTAGCCCTGGCTGGCCAGGAACGCGGGGACCCCGACGACATCGCCGAGGCTGCGCTGAACCTGGGCGTGACTGATGAAGATTCCCCCCGCACGTCCGATCACGCGGTCGACCAAGCCGGCCTCTTCGAGCGCAGCGAGGACCTGACGCAGGCTCGACCGGCTGGTGCGGTACCGCTCGGCGAGCTCCCGCTCGCTGCCCAGCTTGGTACCCGGCACCCCGGCGTTGATGTCGGCCACGATTCGGCGCCGCAGATCCTCGGTATGCGTGGCCACCGCGCCCCCTCGCCTCTTGATTTGGTCAGACCAAATCCAAGGATACGTGGAAATCAGAGGTCCGCGAGCGCCTCCGCCGATTCCGGCAGGATCTGACCGCCGTCGACCACCAGCGCCTGGCCGGTGACATACGCGGCCTCGTCGGTGGCGAAGAACAGCGCGGCGTTGCCGATGTCGGCGACGGTGCCGAGCGTTCCCGTGGGGATGGCGGCCTTCATCTGGTTCATGTAATCCTCGCCCATCTCGACGAGTCCCTCGGTCAGGATGTTGCCCGGCAGTACTGCATTGACCGTGATCTTCTTGCGGGCGAGTTCGATTGCCGCGGTGCGCAAGAATCCGAGCTGGGCGGCCTTGCTGGCGCCGTAGTGCGACCACCCGGGGAAGCCGGTGACCGGCCCGGTGATCGACGAGGTGATGATCACCCGCCCGTGGCCGCTGGCGGTCAGCGCGTCGAGCGCTGCCTGGACGATGTACACGGTCCCTTTGACGTTGGTGCCGAGCACCAGATCGAGGTCTTCGGGTGTCATTTCCGCCAGCGAGGCGGACGGGAAGATTCCGGCGTTGGCGCACACGATGTCCACCCCGCCGTTGCGCTCTGTCGCGGTGGCCACCGTGCGCCGGCAGTCCTCGGGGCTCGCCACGTCGGCGGTGACCCCGGTGACGGTGCCGGGCAGTTCCGCGAGATCGGCGACAGTGCGGTCGATGTCGGACTGGGTGCGCCCGGTGATGACGACGTTGACGCCCGCGCGGGCGAAGACCTCGGCGATGCCGCGACCGATGCCCTTGCTGCCGCCGGTGACGATGGCCGATCGGCCCTGCAGCGATGTGAACATGGACAACCTTTCGAGTGTCAGGTCAGCGAGTGACCGTCGGAGGACAGGTACCGCTCGGCGAGCATGCAGCTGCCCGCGGCATAGGTGACGGAGATGGCCTGTGACTCCCGGGAGTGGCTGTGAGTGCCCATCCAGGCCAGCAGCAGCAGGCGGCGCAGCAGCACGAACGAGGCCAGCATGTCCTCGTCTGCGGCGGTCATCTCTCGGCGGGTGCGGTACCCGCTGACCCAGGCTTCCTGCCAGTCGGGCACCGAGGGATGGTCTTCGAAGAACGACACAGCGGTACCGAAGTCATAGAAGTACCAGCCGAATCCACAGTCGTCGAAGTCGATCACCGTGATCGTGTCGCCGTCGACGAGCAGGTTGGCCAGCCGTAGGTCGGCGTGCACCAACCCGAAAGTGTCACTGCCGGTGCCGTATTCACCGAGCCGGCGGCACAGCAGCTCCTCGGCCCTGCGCAGAATCCCAGCCTCGTGCTCCCCGACTCCGACCGCGTCGCGCCAGCGCCCCCAGCGGGGTGAGGCGCCCAGACTGTGCTCCCAGTCCCAGGCGAAGCGGCTGAACGACGCGGGCCGTTGCCAGCTGCGGGCGTGGTCGTGCAGTGCGGCGGTGATGCACCCCAGGGTGTGGAAATCGGTACTGGTGAGGCTGTTCTCATCGGGTTCGGCGCCGGGCACCATCTCGAAGTGCACGACGTGCCGCTGCGCCCCGTCGTGGTCGACGGTGACCACACGGCGGCCGTCACGGGTCGGCACCACCGTCGGCACGGTGACGTCGCTGTCGCGGCGCAGCGCGTCGAGCCACTCCAGCTCTGACTCGATCTGGTCGGCGCGGTGATAGTTCTTGCGGTGCACGCGCAGGATCGACCGGTGTCCACAGCCGGGTTCCTCGACGGCGTAGGTGGCGTTCTCGGAGAGGTTCAGCAGCCGCAGCGCGGAGCCCTGCGGCAGATCGAACTCCTCGAGTGCCTTCTGCGCCACTACCTCGTCATCGCCGAGATCGTCACCGAGAACGCTCAATGGTCCCGTCCTTCGATGCCCTGCAACACCGTCGTGATCGCTTCGCGTGCGGTCACCACATCGGCGGTGCTGCCGCTGATGTAGAGGCGGCCGGCGGCGCCGATCATCTGCACGTCCACCAACGTCAGCCCGGGCGCCGCGCGCTCGGCCTCGTTGGCGGCCACCGCGGCGAACAGCGCCGGGGTCATCTCGTACACGAGCAGCGACTGCCCGGGCAGCACCATCGAGGCCTGCCGGTTGCGGTTGAGGATGACCGCGTGCTGGTCGGTGATGTCTTCGATGACGTCGTGATACAGCACTCGTGGACGCAGCTGGTCAGAGGCCGAGTTCTTGGTTCCGCTCAGAATCGCCTCACCAGCCCGGCGCACGTCGGCCAGATCGCTCGAGTGGATCTCGAGGACGCCGAACTGGCGTTCCACGTAGAGGATCCCCGGTTGGATGCCGGGCACCTCGCGCAGCGCCAGGTCGATGACCCGCTCGATCGCCAATGCCGGCGACACCTCCACGATGAGCGCATGCTCACCGGCGTACGGCGGGTAGCCGCGGGCCCGGGTGGGCGTGCCGAGGTAGGCGGCGAACTGCTGCTGCAGATCCTCGACGAGCAGATAGACGCGGATGTCGGTCCGTGTCGGAGTCTCCGTGACGGCCATCGGGTGAGGTTACTGTGCGGCGACGGAGAAGTGCGCGCCGAGCTCGTTGTGCGGACGCGGGATCACGTGCACGCTGATGAGCTCGCCCACCTGGGAGGCCGCCTCGGCGCCCGCCTCGGTCGCGGCCTTGACCGCACCCACTTCGCCGGTGACGATGACGGCGACCAGACCGTCGCCGACCTGCTGGCGGTCGGTGATGGTCACGTTGGCGGCCTTGACCATCGCGTCCGCTGCGGCGAGCGCCGCGACGTAACCCTTGGTCTCGATCATGCCGATCGCGTTGCTGGCCATGGTTTCTCCTTGTTTCTCGGGTGTCGGTTGGTGACGGATTGTCGGGCGGAAGCCGGTTCGGCTATCCGCTGGGGTCGATGGAGCCGATGATCAGCGCGTCGACCGGCGGTGGGGTGCCGGTGAACCAGCTCGCCGCGACCGAGCCCTGGGTGATCAGCACGTGTTCGCCGACGCCGCTGCCCAGCACGTCGAACGCGATCAGTCGCGAGCCGGAGCCGTCGACCTCGACCTCGAGGAAGGCGCCGGCGGGCAGCCCGTCGATGCGTCGGGTTGACCAGACCTGACCGGTGACAGTGCCACGAATCATGTTCGCTCCTTGTGGATCGTCACGCCCAGCGCGCGGGCGCGCTCGCGGGCCAGCGGGGTGAGCACGGCCCGGGGGCCGAGCACCAGGGAAGCGCCGGAGGCGGCGATGTCGGTGATCTGTCGTTCGGTGACCGCGCCCCGCTCCACCCGCCTGCTGCCGCCGCCGGCGGCGGTGCGGTCGGTGCCGGCCAACCGGAACGACAGCCGGCCGTGCCGCAAGTCGGCGCGGGTCTTGGGATTCTCGAACAGACGCAGCAGATTCCGTACGAACACGTCGAGGTCACGGTCGGTCGCGAGCCGCACGGTGTCCACCCGGGACCGTTCGTCGGCGGTCAGCGGCCCGGTGGCCACCGGACCCGCCGGCACGGGGGCGGGTGTCGGCGCTGCCGCCGGGCGCGGGGCCGGTGCACTGGTCAGGTCGCCGATCGATTCCCGCATCACCTCGCGCACCAGTTGCCGCAGCGCCTCGCGGTCGATGCTCACCGCACGCTCCGGCTCAGTGCCTCTTCGGCCGCCGCGGCGGCCTGCCGGATGTCGGACTCGCTGCCGGACAGGTAGACCCGGCCCGTCGCGCCGATCATGCGGAAGTCGACGACCTTGATGTCGGCGGCTTTCTCGGCCTCGTTGGTGGCCAGGATCGCATACGACGCGGGCGCGACCTCGAGAACATAGAGGGTCTCACCGGCCAGCACCATCGACCCGATCTTGTTGCGGTTGATCAGGAATGCGTGCTGGGCGTCGATGCTGGAGATGATGCGCGAGGCGAGGATCTCGGGCGCCTTGGCCTCATGCTCGCCGGCGTCGCGGCCCAGCTCGGCGAGCGCGGCATCGGCGGCGGACTGCACTGCGTCGGTGTCGCCGTGGAACTCCAGATAGCCGAACTGGCGCTCCACCACCAGCACCCCGGCCTGCACATCGGCATGCTTGAGGGCGACGTCGGTGACGCCCTCGATGTCGAGACCCGGTGCCACCTCGATGATCTGCGCCGCAACGCCGGCGCGCGGCAGGGCGCCCTTGATCCAGGTGCCCAGGTACGACATCGTCTGCGGCTGGAGCCGATCGATGAAGATGAACGAACGCAGGTCAGCCACGGGTCACCTCTTGATCAGTTGGGCGAGTTCTTCGGCCACCAGCGCGCGCAGCTCGGCGCGCAGCGCCTCGATACCCGGGTCGTCGGCACGGCGGGACGCGGTCGGGCGGCTCACCGGTGCAGCGGGTGCGGGACCGGACGTGTCGTTCGACGCCCGCGGATACGCAGGCACCTCTTCGGTGGGGGAGCGCCACGGTGAGAGGCCGGCGAAACTGGGCATCGGGACGCCGGCGTCGGCGTTGTAGGCGATTCGCGTCCAGTTCATCAGGTTCTCGGGTTGCAGGTTCTCTCCGATGGAGCTGCGTCCCACGAACCCGGTGCCGATGGTCATCGAGGGGGCGAGGTTGGTCTCCAGCCCGGAGCTGCCGGTGCTGTTCCCGACGTTGACCGAGACCCGCAGGACGGGCACCGACGCCGCGAACTCGGTGATAGTGGAGGCGCTTTCGCTATGGATGGCGGCGGAGTGTCCGGCGCCCGCGATGCGCACCACGGCCCGGGCAGCGCGGATGCCTCGCTGGGCGTCGGCGACCGTGGTCATGCCCAGTACGGGGCTCAGCTTCTCGTGGGTGAGCACCTCCTCGCCGATCACGTCGGTGAACGGGGCGATCAGCACACGCGTCTTGGGGGTGACCCGCAGACCGATGCGCTCGGCGATCCAGGCGGCGTCGCGACCGACCACCTCGGTGTTCAGTGCGCCGGCAGGGAACATGTACTCGCGCAGCCGCTGAGTGGCGTCGGCGTCGAGAACGTGCGCGCCGTGCCGGGTGAGTGCCGAGGTCAGCTTGCCGGCAATCGCTTCCTCGGCGATCAAGACCGACTCGTTGGTGCACAGCACCGAATTGTCGAACGCCTTGCTCTCGACGATGCGTCGTGCAGCGGCGTCGATGTCGGCACTGGCATCGACGAAGACCGGCACGTTGCCTGGCCCGACGCCCAGTGCCGGATTGCCCGAGGAGTAGGCGGCGCGCACCACGCCGGTGCCGCCGGTGGCGACGATGACATCGGTGCGCTCGTCGGCCATCATCGTCTCGATCAGGGGCAGTGTCGGTTCGTCGATCACCTGCACCACGCCGTCGGGCGCGCCGGCGGCCACGGCCGCTTCGGCGAGGAGGCGGGCCGCATCGGTCGAGCACTGCCGGGCCCGCGGGTGCGGCGCGACGACCACCGCATTACGCGTCATCAGCGCAAGGATCACCTTGAAGTACACGGTGGCAACGGGATTGGTGGTCGGACACAGGGCAAGCACGACGCCGGCCGGCCGGGGGATCGCCACGATCTTGCGGGCGGTGTCGATCCGCGGGGTCACGTAGTCCTCGTCGCGATAGAACTCGACAATGCCGCGCGAGCAGGCGCGGTTCTTGACGATTTTGTCCTCGACGACACCCATCTGCGTCTCGGCGACGGCGGCCGCGGCGAAGCGTTCGGCGTTGCGGTGCCCGGCCTCGGCGACGGCCTCGACGATGCGGGCGACCGAGGCCTGGTCGTATTCGGCGTAGGCCGCCGCCGCGAAGCGCGCCCGCTCCAGCAGTTGGCCCGCGTGCGCTACCGATATCACGGTTTCCTCCGTCCGGTCGCGGCCAGCTTCGCCCGTCCGACGGCGACCTCGACGCGGTCGAGCACGTCCTCGCAGAGCTCACGGTTGAGCAGCAGGCCCGGTTTGAATTGCAGGACACGGGGATCGAGGGTGGAGAAGATGGCCCACACACCGCCGTGGTAGAGCTCGCGCATGACGAACTTCGCGCCCTCTGGGTGGTCGAACTCCAGACCGATCACCACCCCGTTCTGCCGGATCCCCACGAACCAGTCCGGGTGGTCGGCCTGGATGCGGGCCAGGCCGCGGGCGAAGATGTCGGCGATGTAGTGCACCGACGACCTGACCTCCGGGCGGCTGGTGATCTCGAGTGTCTTGAGCGCGGCGACGCAGCCGAGTTCGGCACCACCGAAGGTGGAGATGTGGCCGAAGCCGTCCTGCTCGAGCCACTGCGCCGCGCGGTCGCTGAGCAGCGCCGCGGTGATCGGGTACATCCCACCCGAGAGGCCCTTGCCGGTGACCATGATGTCGGGCTCGATGCCGTGCTTGGTGATCGCCCACATCTCGCCGGTGCGCATCAAACCGGTTTGCACCTCGTCGGCGATGTAGAGCGCGTCGTAGCGCACGCACAGATCCTTGACCGCTTCGAGATAACCGATGGGCGGCAACGGAAAACCATAGGTGGCCGGGATCGTCTCCATGATCACCGCGGCGACATCGCGACCTCGCAGCGCACGTTCCATCGCGTCGGTGTCGCCGAACGGCACCTGGACGAACTCGTCGGGCCGGTCGGCGAGGAAGAGCTTGGCGAACCGGTCGTCCCCGGTGGCCACGGCAAGCCCGGTGTGGCCGTGGTAGGCCTTGACGATCGAGACGATCTTGCGGCGCTGCATCGCGTGGCGGGCGCTCTTGAGCGCGATGTCGATGGCCTCGCCGCCGCCGGAGCCGAACGCGACTTTGGTCAGCGAGGCCGGGGCGGACTCGATCAGCTTCTGTGCCAGTGCTGTTCGCGCCACCGAGGGAAAGTGGTGGTTGCCGACGTCGAAGTACTGCATGCCTTCCGAAAGCGCGGCCACCAGTTCGGGATTGCGATGTCCCAGGTTGTAGGTGCCGCCGTTGAGATGCATGTCGATCAGGCGGCGGCCGCTCATGTCCCACAGGAAGTAGTCCTGCCTGCGGTCGATCACCAGGTCCACCCCGGAGTCGGTCCAGAACTGCGTCTTGTCGGGGTTCCAGTACTCCTTGGCACGTTCGAGCACCTGTGCCTTGGATTCGAACGAGAACGTGCCGTAGTCGTACACGGAACTCCCTGTCGTGAGGTCGCCGGGGTTGACCAAAAACTAAAGGGTAGGACCATTTGTGTCAACAGCGACCGTTTGGGGTTGCGCGGTTGATTTGGTAGTGCCAATATGACTGCGAATATTCGCTGTGGTCTAGGCCACACAGACTGACCGCCACACAGACTGACCAACGATGGCCGGACTGGTTCCCCTTCGCCTGGAAGGTGTCCAATGACAGAAGACGTCGTGCCCCGCCCAACCTCCACCGATTCGGTCCAACGGCTCAAGCGCAACGCCGTCGGCACCATCGGAGTGATCTTCATGGCCGTGGCGACTGCTGCGCCGATCACCGCGATGGTCGGCAACGTGCCGATCGCGGTCGGCTTCGGTAACGGCACCCACGCCCCGGCGGGCTACCTGGTCGCCACGATCGTGCTGGGCCTCTTCGCGATCGGATACGCGACGATGGCCAAGCACATCACGTCCACCGGCGCGTTCTACGGCTACATCTCGCACGGGCTCGGCCGCGTCATCGGCATGGCGAGCGGCCTGATCATCACGATGGCCTACGTCGTGTTCGAGGGCTCGCTGATCGGCATCTTCGCGTTCTTCTTCAAGAACCTGTTCGCGACTCAGCTGGGCATCGATGTGCACTGGCTGATCCCGGCGCTGCTGATGCTGGCGCTGAACTGCATCCTGACGTACTTCGACGTGAACCTCACCGCCAAGGTGCTCGGGGTCTTCCTGGTCACCGAGATCGTCATGTTGTCCCTCGGCGCGATCGCCGTCCTGATCAAGGGTGGCGGCCCCGAGGGCTTCGCGGTCGGCGAGATCCTCAACCCGGTCGGCGCCTTCCAGCCCGCCGCCATCGCCGGCGCCAGCGCCGGCCTCGGCCTGTTCTTCGCGTTCTGGTCCTGGGTGGGCTTCGAGTCGACCGCGATGTACGGCGAGGAGTCCAAGGATCCCAAGCGAATCATCCCGCGCGCCACCATGATCGCGGTGCTCGGCGTCGGCATCTTCTACATCTTCGTGTCCTGGATGGCGATCGCGGGCACCGGACCGCAGAAGGCGCTCGAACTCGCGCAGGACGCGAACACCAGCTCGGAGATCTTCTTCGGTCCGGTGCGCAGCACCTACGGCGAATGGGCGATCACGCTCTTCAACATCCTGCTGGTGACGGGATCCTTCGCCTGCGGTATGGCGTTCCACAACTGCGCGTCGCGCTACCTCTACGCGATGAGTCGCGAGGGCCTGCACGCCGGCCTGCAGAAGACGCTGGGCGCCACGCATCAACATCACGGCTCACCGCACATCGCGTCGTTCGTGCAGACCGGCATCACGCTGGTGCTGATCCTGGCCTTCTTCTTCGCCGGCATGGACCCCTACGTGCACATGTACACGCTGCTGGCGATCCTGGGCACCATGGCGATCCTCATCGTGCAGGCGCTGTGCGCCTTCTCGGTCGTCGCGTACTTCCACTTCCACAAGAACCACCCGTCCAGCGCGCACTGGTTCAAGACGTTCCTGGCGCCACTCCTCGGCGGCATCGGCATGCTCTACGTCGTCTACCTCCTCTGGGAACACAAGGACGCCGCGGCAGGTGCCGCATCGGGCACGCTGCTGTTCAAGCTGACACCATGGATCGTGGTCGGGCTTTTCGCGTTCGGTGCGGCGATGGCGCTGTACTTCAAGTTCGCCGACAAGGACCGGTATGAGCTGATCGGCCGGATCGTCTACGAGGACAACGAAGTCCGAGACTGATCATCCAGTCCGAGGAGCTCAGCGAGGAGGCTTCCGTGGCAGACGAGTTGGGCCGGTTCCGGGTACTGAACGCCAAGCCCGTCAATCTCGACGGGTTCAGCGTCCCGGACGCCCGACTCGGTCTGGCCGCGATGAGCAGCCCCCACGACCCCTCCCCGTCCCTGACCATTCGGGACGGGGAGGTCGGGCCCTATGTGACAGAGCTCGACGGCAAAGGCGCCGACGAGTTCGACGTGATCGACGAGTTCATCGCCCGCTACGGCATCGACCTCGCGGTCGCCGAGGAGGCGATGGCCCTCGACGACGTGGCGCTGGCCCGGATGGCGGTGGACATCAACGTCCCCCGCGCCGAGGTGGTGCGGCTGATCGGCGGCACCACCCCGGCCAAGCTGGCGCGGGTGATCGCGCTGATGTCTCCGGTCGAGATGCAGATGGCGATGGCCAAGATGCGGGCCCGCCGGACCCCGAGCAATCAGGCACACGTCACCAACCAGCTCGATGACCCGCTGCTGATCGCCGCCGATGCGGCCAGCGCCGTCGCGTACGGGTTCCGGGAAGTCGAGACGACGGTGCCGGTGCTCGGCGACGCGCCGTCCAATGCCGTTGCGCTGCTGATCGGCTCCCAGGTCGGTACGCCGGGGGCGATGGCGCAGTGCTCGATCGAAGAAGCCCTCGAGCTGCGGCTGGGCCTGCGCGGGCTGACCAGCTACGCAGAGACGATCTCCATCTACGGCACCGAGCAGGTGTTCGTCGACGGCGATGACACCCCGTTCAGCAAGGCCATTCTGACCTCCGCATACGCGTCACGGGGGTTGAAGATGCGGGTCACCAGCGGCGGCGGCGCCGAGGTGTTGATGGGTGCGGCCGAGCAGTGCTCGATCCTCTACCTCGAATCGCGCTGTGTGTCGCTGGCCCGTGCGCTGGGCTCCCAAGGGGTGCAGAACGGCGGCATCGACGGCGTGGGTGTGGTCGCGTCGGTGCCCGAGGGCATGAAAGAACTGCTCGCCGAGAACCTGATGGTGATGATGCGGGATCTGGAATCCTGCGCGGGCAACGACAATCTGATCTCCGAGTCCGACATCCGGCGCAGCGCGCACACGCTGCCGGTGCTGCTCGCCGGAGCCGACTTCATCTTCTCCGGGTTCGGGTCGGTCCCGCGCTACGACAACGCGTTCGCGCTGTCGAACTTCAACTCCGACGACATGGACGACTTCCTTGTCCTGCAGCGGGACTGGGGCGCCGACGGCGGTCTGCGCACCGTGTCCCCCGAACATCTGGAAGCGGTGCGCCGGCGCGCGGCCACGGCGGTGCAGGCGGTCTACCGCGACCTCGGATTGGCCGACTATGACGATGCCCGTGTCGAGGAAGTCGTGGCCGCCAACGGCTCTCGTGATCTGCCGCCCGGCCATCCGAAGATGGTGGCCGAGGCCGCCGCGTCGATCGAGGCCAGGCAGCTGACGGTGTTCGACGTGATCGCTGCGCTGCACCGCACTGGCTTCACCGACGAGGCCGAGGCGATCACGACGTTGACACGTGAGCGCCTCAAAGGTGACCAGTTGCAGACGTCGGCGATCTTCGACGAGCGGTTCGGCGTGCTGTCCAAGCTCACCGACCCCAACGACTACACGGGCCCGGCCACGGGGTACGCGCTCAGCGACGCCCGCCGCGCCGAGATCGATGCGGTCCGGCAGGCCCGCACCAGTGCCGAGCTGACCGCCGACCAGGAGCAGCACCGCGGTCACGTCACCGTCGTCGACGTCGAACCAGCGCGGCAGGGCAGCGATCCCCGGGAAGTCTGCATCGGCTTGTCGCCCGCGTGGGGCCGCTCTGTGTGGCTCAGCCTGTGCGGGTTGACGATCGGTGAAGTGCTGCGCCAGATCTCGGCGGGGCTGGAAGAGGAAGGCTGCGTCGCCAGGACAGTGCGGGTGCGCTCCACCATCGACGTCGGCCTGATCGGGCTGACCGCGGCCCGGCTTTCTGGCTCGGGAATCGGAATCGGGTTGCAGGGCAAAGGAACCGCTCTGATCCACCGGCGCGACCTCGCGCCGCTGGCCAACCTCGAGCTGTTTAGCGTCGCACCGTTGTTGACCGCGAAGATGTACCGCGAACTGGGCCGCAACGCGGCTCGCCATGCCAAGGGCATGGCACCGGTACCGATCTTCACCGGCGGCACCGACGAATCGATCTCGGCGCGCTACCACGCCCGCGCGGTCGCGCTCGTCGCGCTGGAGCGTGACGCGTCCGAACCGGGGCAGCCGCCGATGACCGTGAAAGTGGAGCATCGATGACCGACATCACCCTCGCCAATGCCGTCGACGGCAAGCTCGGGCTCGCTGATCTGCGCATGGATCCCGCTGCGCTGGCGCATCAGGCGGACGTGGCCGAGCGGGGTGGTAATCCTCAGCTGGCCGAGAACTTCATGCGGGCAGCGGAATTGGCGATGATCGACGACGAAGAGGTGATGGCGCTCTACGAGGCGCTGCGCCCGTACCGGTCGACGGCAGCCGAGCTGGAAGAGCTGCGCGCCTCGCTGGTCGACAGGGGTGCGCCGCGGTGCGCCGCGCTGGTCGAGCAGGCTGCCGCTGTGTATGCCCGCCGGGGCCTACTGCGTTGACCCGCACGGTGGCCGGTATCGACATCGGCAACCACACCACAGAGATCCTGCTGGCCACGGTGGACGGCGGCACCGTCACGACCGTCGCGCACGGCCAGGCGCCCACCCGGGGGCGCAAAGGCAGCCCCGATTCGCTGCACAGCGCGGCCGCGCTGCTGCACAGGATCGAGGTCGAGGCGGGGGTCACGGCCGAGGAACTGCTGCTGTCGGCGTTGCGGCCCGTCGACACCGCGACGGCGCCCATCCCGCCCGCCTACTCGCCGTCGGCGCCGGTGCGCAGCCTGCGCCGCCCCGATGCCAGCACTCCGGCCGGGGCGGGACATGCTGTGGGACAGCATGTTCGACTCGCCGACCTCGGCACCGAACCGCTGGCCGGGCCGGTCATCGTTTCTGTCGACGCGCTCACCGATTTCGAGATCGCCGCGCGCGAGATCAGCGCTGCGGTGGCCGGCGACTGGCGCATCGTCGGGGTGGTGGCTGCCCAGGACGACGCCGTCCTGATCCGCAACCGGATACCGGTGGACGTACCGGTGGTCGACGAGTGCGACCTCGACGGGCTGGCGCCAGGTGCGGTGGTCGCGGTCGAAGTGGTCGAGCAGGGCCGCGCCTACCGGGCGATGGCCGACCCGATCGCCCTGACGGCGGCCTTGCAGTTGCCGATCCACGCCCTGCCCGACGTCGCCGAATTCTGTCGTGAGCTTGCCGACGCCGCGGCCATCGCGGTCACGGCTCGCACCGAGGCGCCACCCCCTCCCGCGGCCGACGACGACTACGTCGAGATCGGTGTCGCAGGCGACCTCGTGCGCTACACCCCTGCGCAGGCCCACGCGGTGCTGCGCCGCTCGGCGCCAGGTCGGGTGAAACGTGTTCGACTGCAGTCAGTTCCGTCCGCCATGTCAGGCCTCGACGTGCACGACGCGTTCTTCACCGATCTGACGACGATCGACGACGGGGCGTGGCTGCGGCGCGGGGTCGTCGATGCGCAGGGCACGGTGGTCGCGCTGCTGGCTGCCGAGGAAGCCGCCGATGCCGCGGCGCAACTCAGCGCTGCGACCGGTCGGCCGGCCCGCACCCTGACGTCGGAGCCCGAAGCGGCGGCCTGGGGTGCACGCACCACGCCGGGTTTCCCGCCGGGCGCGATGGTGTGCGACATCGGCGGCGGCACAGTTGATCTCATCGGCGCCGACGCCACGGTGGTGGCCGCGGGTGCGGGGGAGTCCGTCACGGTGGCGATCGCGCGGGTGCTCGGCATCCCGCAGGCGCTGGCCGAAACGGTCAAACGCACGCCCGCGGTGCGGGTGGAAGGCCCGCACGTCGCGCACGAGGAAGACGGGAGGCGGGTGTTCCTCGACGCCCCGGCATCCTCGGACGCGATCGGCCGGCTGTGTACCCGCGGCACTGCCGGGCTGGTGCCGTTCTCGAACCGCTTGGCGGCCGAGGAGTGGCGCAGTCTGCGCTTGGCGGTCAAACAGCAGACCGTTGCGGCGAACATCGCGCGATGCCTGACCGCGTTCGACGCGCCACCTGCCGCCCTCGTGCTCGCCGGCGGCGGCGCGCTGGACGACGAACTGATGCGCACAGTCGCCGAGGCCCTGCGGCCCGCCCGCGTGGTGGTGGGCCGCGCGCACATCGACGGCGTGCACGGCCCGCGGTTCGCCGTCGCCCGCGGCCTGGTGGCTATTGCCGCGCAGGAATAGGCAAGCCGGCGATCGCGTGAGCGATGTGACCGCGCCAATGGGCGGGGTCGATGCGATGGACCGCGTCGCCGTCAAAAGCGCTGGAGACCACGAAGTCTGGTGTGACCTCTGCGAGGACACGCAGGCTCTCGGCGATCTTGGCGGCATCGGCGGGAGTGTGGAAGCTCTCGATGTAGCCGGCGCGCCAAGCACCGTCGGTGTGGAACAGCGTATCGCCGGTGAAGAGGTAGCGGCCCTCGGCGCCGGGCACCAGATAGCACACGCTGCCCGGCGAGTGGCCGGGAGTCGGGATGATCTCGATGCCGTTGGCGTCGATGTAGCGGCCCGTCACGGGCACGTGAACGTGGGCGTGCTTGCTGATGTCTCCGACATCGCCGGCCGGCGCGTGCAACGTGGAGCCGAACCGCGCGGCGATGCGCCGCAGCATCGGGCCGGCCTCGTCCCGGTGGCTCAGGTACTGGTGGCGGACACCCCCGAGCGCGTCGAGTTCGTCGAACTCGGCATCGCTGGCGGGTGAGTAGAACAGGATGTTGGCCGGCGTCCAGAGATAGGCGTGGGTGGTCAACCCGGGAAATGGTGAGTCGGTGCGGGTTTCGTGTAGATCGCGCAGAACCTTTTTCATGCGTAAAGGCTGCAACCTCAACCCTGCTTCAGGTCAAGTCCCCTTGCGCGAGCAGACGCGAACTCGAGTGAATCGCGGCAGAATCACTCGAGTTCGCGTCTGTTCCCTACTTCGTGGGGCCCCACGCGGGGAAAAATCTACAGTTCGGCGAGCTGCTTGACCGTCGGGGCGATGCTGTCGATCCACGCCGCCGGAGAGCCGGTGGGCGGGAACACCATCACTTCGTCGATGCCAAGCTTCTCGTAATCGCCCATGGCGCGCACGAATTCGTCTCGCGTCTCCGGTGCTGGGCTGAGGTCGTTGACCATGATGGTCTTGCGGATGGTGTCGTAGTCGCGGCCGACGTTGTCGCAATGGCCACGGAGCACCTCCAACTTGTGGGCGACCTCGTCGGGCGAGGTGCCGAACAGGTTGCACGCATCACCGTACTGCGCCACCAGTCGCAACGTCTTGCGCTCTCCGCTGCCGCCGATCAGAACCTTGGGCTTGTTGATCGGCTGCGGATTGCACAGCGTCTCCTCCAGGCGGTAATGCTTGCCGTGGAAGGGGCCGTTGTTGTCGGGGTCCCACATCTGGTCGCAGATCTGCAGCGCCTCTTCGAGCCGCTCGAATCGCTCGGTCAGCGGGGGATACGGCACGCCGAGGCCGACGTGTTCACGCTCGAACCATGCCGCGCCGATGCCGAGCACCGCACGGCCGCCCGACAGCACGTCCACGGTCGTCACGGTCTTGGCGAGCAGCCCCGGATGGCGATAGGTCACCCCGGTGACGAGCAGACCGAGACTGATCCGGGACGTGTGCCCGGCGAGATAGCCGAGCAGCGTGTAGCCCTCGAGCATGTTGGCTTCGGCAGGCAGGCCGGTCGGCTCGATCTGGAAGAAGTGGTCCATGAACCACAGGGAGTTCGCGCCCGCGTTCTCCGCGGCCGCACCGACCCGGGCGAGTTCGGGCCCGATGGCCGTCGTGCCGCCGTCGATGTCCAGGATGGGAATGCTGAGTCCGAGTTCCATGTTCGGCTACAAGCCGACGGGCCCGCACACGATTCCCGGTTGGCAGCAACTTGACGCACAGGTCAGGTTCCGCCAAGGCCGGGGACTCATCTTGAAGTGGGGTGCTGTTCACGGCCGGAGACGGGTGCGCGCAACTGCAGCAGGCGGTGGAGCAGCTCGGGATCGTTACGGTCCATGAAGGCCTCAACCTCGTTGCAGAGCCTGGTCAAGTGCGTCCGCATGATCGCCGCTGCACGGTCGCCCTGCCCTTCGGCGATGGCATCGACCATCATCTCGTGTTCGTCCACGCTCTCGCGGTCTGACCCATGAGCCCGCAGGATGATGTCGAGGGTGCCCTCGATGTGATCGAGTGACGGGTCCAGAACCACGGCGAGCATCGACTGCACCAGGGGGTTGGTGGTCAACGTGGTGATGTTGCGGTGGAATTCGAGCGCTTTGTCGCGTGGGATGGGTCCTCTGCTGTGCAGTTGAGATACGTGATCGCCGATCAGGCCGCGCAAGCGCTGCACATCGTGGGAGGTCGCAACCCGTGCGGCATCGGCTATCGCCTCGGGCTCGATGGCCCGGCGCGCGCGCAGCAGGTGGAGGACGTCATGGGCGTTGCGGATCTGGGTCGCCTGCTGGAGCTCTGTTGCGCTGTTGTCGATGCGGGCCACGAGTTCCGCCCTCTCGAGCCCGGCCGCTGACAGTGTCCGTCCGCGGGTGGGATGCAGCACAGTCAACCCTTGCTCGTCAAGATCGCGTAACCGCCGAGCAACGGTGGACTCGGAGGCAGCGACTCCTCGCAGCCGCACCGCTGCGAGCAACTGGCGGGCCCCCACCGGGCCGTCGCTTTCGCGTAGGCACAGCAGCAAGGCGGACTCATGGGCGGATATCACCTCACGCACCGCACTCCTTTCACACCGGACGTATCCGTGGACCGGGGGGACGCACCCCGAGCAAGTGTGTCAGCGTTGACAGACTTTGCTGTTAACCGCGCGTAAAACCTGCGGCACCACGGCATTACGCGCTGCAGATGGCAGCACCTCTGACGTGCGCACACTTGCCGCGAATTGCCCGATGAGGGGCACGGACCCAAGTCCGTCACGATTGACGGACCACCTCGCTGGCGACAGCATTTCGACATCAATTCGTGGGCGGCGCATCTGCCGCACTTCGACGGCTGGCAGAGAGGGTCCACAATGGTCAACATCGCCTCACAGGTGGGCCCAGCTGTGACCGAGCATCAAGATCCACGGCTGTCGAACGAAGACCTAACGCCCACCCCCGAGGCGAAGAAGACATGGGGCACCTACAGCCTGTTCTCGCTGTGGATGTCGGTGGCGCACAATGTCGGCAGCTACACGTTCGCCGCCGGGTTGTTCGTCCTGGGCCTGTCCGCGTGGCAGGTTCTGGTCAGCGTGCTGGTGGGCACGCTCGTGCTGTATGTCGGGTGCACCATGTCAGGCGTCATCGGGCAGCGCACCGGGGTACCGTTTCCGGTGGTCTCGCGGATGAGCTGGGGCGTGTTCGGCGCCAATGTCCCGGCGCTGATCCGTGGTGTCATTGCGATCTTCTGGTATGGAATCCAGACCTATCTGGCGTCGGTGGCTATCACCGTCCTCCTACTTCGAATCAACCCGGGGCTCGAACCCTGGACTCAGCGCCAGTTCCTCGGGCTGCATCATCTGGGCTGGTGTTCCTTCCTGGCTTTGTGGGTGTGCCAGTGGCTGATCATCAGCTTCGGCATGGACATGGTGCGCCGATTCCAAGAGTGGGCAGGCCCCATCCTGTGGGTCGTGATGATCGCTTTGGCCGCGTGGCTGTTGATCAGCGCCGGAGGCGCGGTCTCGTTCACCGAATCGGTGACCGACATCAGTACATCCCAGCAGGTCCTGTTGATGTGCTCGGGCGCAGCGCTGGTGGTCGCGCAGCTGTCCACATTGATGCTCAACTACTGCGATTTCGGCCGGTTCGCTCGCTCTGAGAGATCGGTGCGGATCGGCAATCTGCTTGGGATACCGCTGAACTGGACTGCCTTCGCTCTCACCAGCGTACTGGTCTCAGCCGGCAGCGTCGCGGTCTACGGCGAGGCCATCTCCGAGCCGGCCCTCCTGCTGGCACGGATACCCAACACCGCTCTGCTGGTCATTGGCGTCTTCATGTTCGCCTTCGCCACCATCGGCGTGAACATCGTGGCCAACTTCGTCTCGCCCGCCTACGACCTGTCGAACGCCTGGCCGAAGGTCATCTCGTTTCGAATGGGCGGCGCCATCACCTCGATTCTGGCGATCGTCGTCATGCCGTGGAAGCTGTACTCGTCGCCCGTGGTGATCAACTACTTCCTGGGGACTCTCGGTGCGTTTCTCGGTCCGTTGTTCGCGATCATGATGGTCGACTACTACCTGATCAGGAAGCGCGTGGTCCTGATCGGTGATCTCTACGACGCTCGTCCGGGCAGCGCATATCGCTACGTCAAGGGCATCAACACCGCCGCATTGGCGACCTTTGTCCCCACGGCGGCCATCTCGGCGATCATCGCGTTGGTACCGGCGTTCGCCGATATCGCGCCGTACTCCTGGTTCTTCGGCGCTGCGACGGCCGCGGTCGGCTACTGGATGCTGATGAGCCGCCGCATCAACGGCGTCGTTCCCGTGAGCGCATGACCAGACCAACGGTCGGCCTCGTTGTGCTCGGTCGTCGGGGCCGCACCGCCATCCACTCGGTGGTCAGCGCCCTGCTCGACACCGCAGTGGTGGTGGCCGGCGCACTGGACGGCACGTCGGACGACGAGGCGGCTTCGCTCGACCGGCCTGACGGCGACTACCCCATCCATGTACCGATTACGCCCGAGCTGTCGATCAATGTGCCGCGCAACGACATCCGGCCCTACGCGCAACGTGCGGTCGACACGGTCGCGGCGACCGGCGCGGACCTGATCGCGGTGCTCTGCGCCGCCGACATCGGTCCATTGACCGCAGAGATGCCCTTGATCGTGCCGACAGCGCTTCTCCCGGCCTTCACCGCCTCGGTGCTCACCGGCCGGGTCATCGATGTGGTGGTGCCCCACCCTGGGCAGCAGGAGCGGGCGGCCAACCACTGGAGCGTCTCCGGGTTCGCGCCACGGGTGAGTGCTGTGGCCCCCTACCGCGACGACACACTTGGCAGGTTGCGCGACGTGGCCACTGCGGGTTCTGAAAGGGGCTCGCAGGCCATTGTTCTCGATTGTTTCGGCTTCGGTGTATCGGAGACCTGCGCTGTGCGTGCGGCAAGCAAGCTTCCGGTGATTTCGGCGCGGGCCGTCACTGCGCATGCGGTGGCCTCGCTGGCCACCCCGGTTTGACCCCCGCCCAACGGAGAGGAACACACCTATGCCCAATCCCCGAAGCCTGCCCTGGGTCGACGAACCCACCCCTGGGCCGACCCGCGATCTGCTCGGCTATGGCCGTCACGGCATCCGCAGCCGCTGGCCGCAGAACGCGAAGGTGGCACTGGCACTCGTCATCAACTTCGAGACCGGCGCAGAACGGTCGTGGCCCTCTGGTGATCGCCGCAACGACAGGATCTTCGAGTTCCCCTACGAGGTCGACCACCGGTACCGGGACCTCGCAGCCGAATCGGTCTCCGAGTTCGGTGGCCGAGCAGGGATCTGGCGGCTCCAGCGTCTCATCGACGATCTCGACGTTCGCGCCACCTTCTCCGGCTGTGCGGTCGCCTTCGACCGAAACCGCGAGTTGGCAGCCTACGTGGGTGAATCCGAGCACGAAGCCAGCTCACACGGCTGGAGGTGGGAAGAGGCATGGTTGCTGTCCCGGGAAGAGGAGCGTGAGCGTATCGCCGCCGCGGTCGAGATGATCGAATCCGTAGTCGGCCGGCGTCCCGTCGGATGGCAGTCACGCCACAGCGGTTCGACGAACACCCGCGAGCTGATCGTGGAGGAAGGTGGGTTCTGGTACGACGCCGACTCGGTCGCCGACGACGTACCGTACTTCACCACGGTCGGGGACAAGCGGCATCTGGTCCTGCCTTACAGCAGCGTGTACAACGACCACCGTTTCGTCATCGCGCAGGGTTATTCCGAGCCGCGCGACTTCTTCCACAACTGCAAGCACGGTATCGACTACCTGCGCATGGAGGGAGCCACGCATCCCAAGATGATGACCCTCGGCGTGCACGCACATTGGATGGGCCAGGCCAACCGGGCTTCAGGCCTGCGCATGTTCCTCGAATACGTGCTGTCTCTCGGCGATGTCTGGATTGCGCCGCGCGCGGATATCGCACGATGGTGGCTCGACAATCACGAGTCCTTCGAAACCGGCGCGGGCGAGGTTCGCGCCGACGCGCTTGCGAACGCGGGGTACTGACGTGGTCGATCACTCGTTCTCTCGACGTTCATTCTTTCGTGGCGCCGCACTCGTCGGCGCCGTTGTCGCGGCACCCGCCGGCCTGTCCGCCTGTGCAGGATCGAGCACTGACTCCAGCGGTTCAGGCCGGGTGACGGTATGGAGCGTCAAAGACCCCCAACACTCTGCGCAGCTGGTCTATGCAGCCGAGAGCGGACTGTTCGAGAAGGAAGGAATCGGCGTCGACATCAAGTACATCGTCAATGGTCCCGACCTTCCGAGCCTGGCCGCCAGCGGAGACATCAGCCTGATGTCCGCCACCGTCGACATGGTGGCGTCCTTGCGAGAGCAGAACGTCGACTTCAGCTGGCTGATGAAGCTTTCCGAGATATCGAACACCCAGGGCGTGGTGCTGGCTCCCGACTCAGGCATCACGAGCCCGCAGGATCTGGCGGGCAAGCGCTTGGGAATGTACAAGGGCGCTGCCGTGGAACTGGCAGTACTCAACATGGCCAATGCCAACGGACTGGACTTCGGGTCCATCGAGTTCGTCAACCTCGAACCGCCGGAACAGATGTCAGCGTTGCTGCGGGGGGACATCGACGCGATGGCTTGCTGGGAGCCCTTCATCGGCAACGCCGTATCCAGCGGTGGGACCAAGTACTTCACCGGTGACCGGTCCTACATTCGCGGGGCGGAGACGCCGGTTGACTGGCTGTACCTCACCACAGGTGTGACGGCATCGAAGTCCTTCATGGAACAGTCACCGGAGGTGATCACCTCCGTCATGCGGGCGTTGATGGCGGCCACCGACGCGATCAACAGGGACACCCCCGCCGCAGCCAGGGTGATCGCCGGCCCACTCGGTATCAGCGAACAGGAATTGCTGCCGATCCTCGAGGCCAGCGCCTACAACTCGGTGATCGACGGCCGATTCGTCACGGGCTGGACCGACTATCTCGACTGGGCTGCCGCACCGGAACAAAAGTTCCTGCAGAAGCAATGGAAGCCGCTCGATCTGGTCGACTTCACCCTGTTCAAAACGGTCGATCCGGCCGCCGTGAAGATATGACACCAACTAGCTCAGGAGCGTTCGATGTCTGACGTCGCATTGAGTTTCGATCGGGTGCGGCACCAGTTCACCTCCCGCAACAATGCCACCCGTACGGTTCTTGACGAATTGTCCCTTGTGGTGGCGCCAAACGAATTCTTCTGTGTGCTGGGGCCCAGCGGTTGCGGGAAATCGACATTGCTGAACCTTGTGGCGGGGTTCGCCCGACCCACTGCGGGAACCATCACGCTGGGTGAGCGGCCGATCACCGGCCCCGGAGCGGACCGCGGCGTGGTGTTCCAGCAATACGCCTTGTTCCCGTGGTTCACCGTCGAGCAGAACGTGGAGCTCGGCCCGCGTGTCCGGCACCTACCCACCAGCGAGCGATGCCGCCGAGTCTCCGACGTGCTGCGCCGAGTCGGCCTCTACGAGCAGCGTTCCTTGTTCCCCAAGGAGCTCTCCGGAGGCATGCGGCAACGCGTTGCGATCGCCCGGACCTTGATCAACGACCCCGAGGTGGTTCTGATGGACGAACCTTTCGGCGCGCTCGACGCCCAAACGCGCGAGCACATGCAGGCCGATCTGTTGACCGTCTGGCAGCAGCAGCGGTGCACGGTGTTGTTCGTGACGCACAGCGTCGAGGAAGCGGTCACGCTGTCGGATCGCATCCTTGTGCTGGGGGCACACACAGATATCGCACCACGGCTCATCACGAATACCTTGGCCAGGCCACGTGACAATCTCTCGGAGAGTTTCGTCGAACTCGAACGCACCGTGCGCAGCGCTTTGAAATCCGCCGCAGCGCCTGACCTGGACGGCCGTCATGCTGCGTGAGGCTCCGGCGTCACAAGCCTCCGCCGCCGAGCCGCGCCGTGGCGGTATCCGCCTGCCGGCCAAAGTCGTTACATTGGCGGTGTTGGTAGCGGCGTGGCAGGTCGTCGCATTGGTCAACGACCAGCTCGGTTTTTACAACGGCGTGCTGGTGCCTTCACCGGTGGCCGTAGGACATTCGTTGATCCGATTGTCTGCCGATGGTCAACTGTGGTCGGGCATCGCGGCGTCGTCGGCTCGGGTGTTCGCCGGGTTGGCCATCGCTGTGCCGTTGGGCGTCGCGCTGGCCATACTCACCACGTCAGCGAGGATCTTCGACGTCCTGATCGACCCGGTGATCGAGGTGCTGCGCCCGGTCCCTACCCTCGCGCTGTTGCCGATCTTCATTCTGTGGTTCGGTATCGGCGAAGGTTCCAAGGTCATGCTGATCGCGTTCAGTACGTTCTTTTTCGTGTATGTGACCACCGTCGACGCGGTCCGTGGAATAGACCCGATTCTGCTTCGCGCCGCGCAGACGCTGGGGATGTCACGCCTGCAGAGTTTCCGGTACGTCACCGTGCGAGGTATCGCCCCGCAGATTCTGGTCGGGGTCAGACTTGCACTTTCCACCGCATGGTTCCTCGTGGTCGGCGCGGAATTCATCGCGGCCGACAGCGGACTGGGCTATCTGATCAACTTCTCGCGGATATGGTTTCGGGTCGGCGACATGATCGCCGCCGCTGCCGTCATCGGTGTCCTGGGGCTTCTCAGCAACTACGTGCTGATTCTCGTCGAGCGCCGCGCCTTCTCGTGGCGAGAACGCGCATACCACTGATGGCCACCGTATTCCTCACGGGTGCAGCGGGATTCATCGGGACGGCAGTGACGAGCGCCCTGCACGATCGCGGCCACCATGTCGTCGGCACCGACGTTGCCGACGGATTGGATCTGCGTGACACCCCCGCGGTGTGTGCCGCAATCGACGCGAGCGCACCTGTGGCAGTGATACACCTCGGGGGCGTGTCCGGACCCATGCTGTTGGAAGACGATCCCGCTCACGTCGTGGACATCAATTGCGTCGGTACCGCGAACGTCCTGGCGGCGAGTCACCGCGCGGGTGTGGCCACGGTCGTCTATGCCGCCTCCGTGGCCGCTTACGCCCACGGCACGTCGGCAGATCCCCGGCCGGACTCGGTGTATGCCGTGACCAAGCGGTTCGGCGAAGACCTGGTCGACTATTACCGGCGTCACGGCCACCGGCGTTGGACATCGGTGCGTGTCGGATCGGTGTACGGGACGGGCCGGGTCACCTCGAATCCCATCATGGAGATGATCGCGCGAGCGCAGGCCGGCGAGCCGGTGGTGATCGATCCTCGCGCCGTCGAGCCGCTGGTCCACGTCGACGACTGTGGCCAGTTGCTTGCCGGATTGATCGAGGTGTCGGAGCCCGCTGCTTGTTACGAGCTGGTGGAACGGGTGGCGAACCACTCTGTGATTGCGGAAATCGTTGTGCACGAGACACTGTCGCCGTCGACGATTGTTCTAGATGAACCGGTGACAGCGCCCCCGTCCTATCCCCGAGCCTTCGACGTCTCAAATCTGCTGCGCGATACGGGTCGCCGGTCCATGGTGTCGTTGGAAGAGGGCGTCCGGAGGGTAGTGAGGAACTCGTGATACCGAAAAGAGAACCTGTGCTCTTCGGCCGCTCCGCAATGGTGATCGGCGCTGCCGGTGGGATCGGGCAAGCGATAGCACTCGCGTTCGTTTCGGAAGGGGCCACGGTGACGATGGCTGACCGGGCCTACGGCACAGACGGAGAGTCCCTCGAGGTCCCTGGAGGGTGGCAGATTTTCGTCGATGTCACCGATCGGCAGTCGGTTCGCGCCGCGATGACCGCGGCCGAATCACGCATGGGTGCAGTAGATGTCCTGGTCAACTGCGCCGGCTTCATTCAGGAGGCCGCGCTCGACGACATGACCATGGACATGTGGGAGCTCAACCTCGCGGTCAACCTGAACGGCGTCTTCTACGCCTGCCAAGCTGTGGTGCCGATCATGCGCCGGCACGGTGGAGGGCGCATCATCAATATCGCCAGCCAGGTCGGCCAGATGGGTGGCGCGCGATTTGCGGCGTACGCCGCGGCGAAGGCGGGGGTCATCGCATTCACCAAATCACTGGGACGTGAACTCGCGCAGGACAACATCTTGGTCAACGCCATCGCACCGGGCCCCGTCGACACCCCGTTCGTCCGTGACCTGGATCCGCAGACCTTGGCCCGAAAAGCGGCCAGCCTGCCACTCGGCCGGTCAGGCATACCATCCGAGGTGGCCCCGACAGCGGTGCTACTCGCCAGCGATCCGGGCGGCAACCTTTACGTCGGTCAGACGCTGGGCCCGAACTCCGGCGACGTCATGCTCTAGTGCAACGGCGGCGCAGAACCTTCGCTGATCATCGACAGCCGGTCGTGCGCGTCAGCGTTCGTGATGCCCCATGATCCCGGGCACGATGTCGTCGAGCCGGAATGTGACCGGCCGGTCGAGCTGGTCGAAGGTGCAGGAGTGGGGCTCCCGGTCGGGCCGCCACCGGTTGAACTGGGCGGTGTGCCGGAACCGGGTGCCTTCCATGTGGTCGTAGCGCACCTCGACGACCCGCTCGGGCCGCAGGGGCACGAAGGACAGGTCTTTCCCGGCGTTCCATCGCGACCCGCCGCCGTAGCGGCGCACCACCTCGGGGTCGGCGTGTGCGGCCCAATTCCACGGGTGGTCGTCGAACGTCGTCACCAGCGGTTGCAGTTCGGCGAACAGAGCGCGGCGGCGCGCCATCGGAAACGCGCCGATCACCCCGACCGAGGCCAGCGATCCGTCGGACGCGTAGAGCCCGAGGAGCAGCGAACCGATCGCGTCGGGTCCCGATTTGTGCAGCCGGTATCCCGCGACGACGCAGTCGGCGGTGCGCTGGTGCTTGATCTTGAACATCACCCGCTTGTCGGGTTGGTAGGTCAACGTGGGCGGCTTGGCGATGACGCCGTCGAGACCCGCTCCCTCGAACTCGTCGAACCAGCGGCGGGCGGTGTCCAGATCGGTGGTCGCCGGCGTCACGTGAATCATCGGGCCGGACTCGGCCAGTGCGTCGACGAGCGCGGCCCGCCGTTCGGAGAACGGCCGCCCGGTCAGGTCCGCATCACCGAGCGTCAGCAGATCGAACGCGATGAACGCCGCCGGCGTCTGCTCGGCCAGCATCCGTACCCGCGAGGCGGCCGGGTGCAGCCGCAGCTGCAGCGCCTCGAAGTCCAGGCCCTGCTCGGTGGCGATCACGATCTCGCCGTCGATCACGCAGCGCGGCGGCAGTTCGGCTCGCGCGGCGTCGGCGATCTCCGGGAAGTACCGCGTCATGGGTCGCTCGTTGCGGCTACCCAACTCCACCTCGTCACCGTCGCGGAACAGGATCGACCGGAACCCGTCCCACTTCGGCTCGTACCACGCGGCCGGTGGTATCTCGGTAACCGACTTCGCCAGCATCGGTGAGACGGGTGGCATCACGGGGAGCTTCATCACCCGCCATTGTGACGAGCGGTGTGACTGGGGCGACGACGGACTACCGCACCGATGCACCCATGTCTCGATAGCCCTCTCGAACGCTGGGATAACGCGGTTTCCAGTCGGTGGCGGTCCGGAACCGCGCGTTACTGACCCGAAGTGATCGGGTCAACGATGTCAGTCGATCGCCTAGCAGGAGGCCCAAGCGGCCAGGCACGTTCATCCAGGGGCGAGTATCGACGGCCTCTGCACACGCTGTCGCATGCTGTCGCTTGGTGACGGGCTCGTCGTCGACGACGTTGAAAGTTCCCCCGCGGCACTCCAATGCTGCGACGACGGCAGCGGCAGCGTCGGCGACGTGAATCGAAGACATGTAGCCGTCACCGCGACCTGCAACGAACCCGATGTGGTGTCGTGCCAGCGCCAGGATCTGCTCACTGTGGGCGGCACCGCGCCCGTAGAAGACGCCAAACCGCAGCACGACCGCGCAGCCGCCGGTGTCGGCGAATCGTCGAGCGTTCGCTTCCGCGGCGTGGTTGCCGCTGGCAATCGGATAGTGCTCGACGGGGTGATCTTCGTCGATCCAATCGCCGGCGTTGTCCGCGTAGATCATCGCCACGGACTCCTGGATCAGCGTCGGAACGCCAGCACGACGGCATGCGTCGACGACGGCGGCCGAGCCCTCGCCGCGTACCCGTTGACACTCCCGCCAGGCTGATTGCCGGAGAAACCCAGCTGTCGACGGTAGGGCCGAGGCCACGTTGACGACGGCGTCGCATCCGGCCATCGCCGCGGTGAGCGATTCGCGGTCGAAGAGCGACACCCGTGCCGGTGTTGCGCCTTGCCGTGTCAGGAGGTTAGCTTTTGCATCGCTTCGCGCCAGCGCGCTGACGACGTGTCCAGCGCCGATCAGCGCGGAAACCGCGTAGCTGCCGATGGCGCCGGTGCCACCGGTGATGAAGACACGCATGCTCGAAGCCTGTGATCTAGGGGGCGCAGAACACGATCGGGACCGTCGAGGGTCCGCGGACGGCGGTGGTATCGCGCCAGACCACCTCGCCCGCGAGCGCGGGGCGTCGACTGAGGAGTTCACGTAGCGCCGTGTCGAGTTCGAGTCGCGCCAACGGTGAGCCGACGCAGTAGTGGGCTCCATATCCGAAGGACAAGGGTGGGGGACCTTCGCGGTCTAGCCAGAGTTCGTCGGGACACTCGAAGACATTCGGGTCGCGGTTGGCTGCCGCGACGGCGACGAGTGCGGTCTGGCCGACGCTGATCTCGGTGCCGGCCAGGATGTGCCGCTCCGTGGCGGTGCGTGCCGCGGTTTGCACGGGGCCGTCCAGCCGCAGGAGTTCGTTGACGAGTGCAGGGTGGGCCGGATCGACGACATCGGCGATGCGCGTGCCGTCCCGGCCGGGTGTGAGAAGCCGGACGAGGCCAGCGCCGAGTAGATTGGCGGTGGTCTCATGACCGGCGACGGCGATCAGTATCGCGGTCATCACGACATCCTCGAGTTCCAGCGCGCGGTCAGTGGCGATGTAGCTGAGCAGATCATCACCGGGGTGTGCCCGCCGGTCGGCAGCCAACGGCAAGAAGCGCGCCATCAGCGCGGCCGAGGCGGCCGTGCCTGCCTGGATCTCTACTGGGTCAGCCAAGCTCCCCAGCATCCGGATGATGACCGACGAGAGTTCGCGCAGAAGCGTGGCGCTCTCGGTGTCGAGGTCAAGCCACTCGCCAACAATGGCCAGCGGTAGCGGCAAGGCGATCTCGGACATGAAGTTCAGCGGTGCCAACGTCGCCGGTCGACGGATCACCGCCGCACTGATCGCTTCGATGCCATCGGTCAGACCGGCAATGAACGACGGGGTGAAGACGTCCCTCACGGACCCGCGAAGCCGCCGATGGCAGGTGCCGTCCGCGAAGAGCATCGAACGCTGGATGAGCTGCGCAGTGACTGGGTCGACCGCGGCCCTCGTGGTGGGATTGGTCAGCGGATCACTGCTCCAACCGTTGCTGCCCAATACTTTTCGTGCGACCTCATACCCGAGGACGAGCCAGGCCTGCGCGGTTTCGTCCCAGACGACGTCGCCGTCGCGTCGACGACGGTCGTAGAAAGAGTGAGGATCCGCTGGATCCCACGGCAACCGCGGGGCGGGAGTTTCCGGAATCTCACAGCTGGTCATGGTCGTCCATTCCGAAGGGCAGGCCACGTTCGCGGGCCCAGGCGACATGCTGCTTGCCGAGATCGGTCACCGGTTCGGCGACACCGTCCATGTCGTCCAGCAGTGAGCGGGCGTGGAGTTCTGCGCCCAGCGCGACGAAGATCGCATTCATCGACAGGTTCAGCCGAGCGAAGAACACGAAGTCCGATGGCACGGACATGCGGCGCACGACGTGCTCACGGGAGCGCACGTCTAGTAGCGCTCGCACGGCCCGCTCGGAGGATTCGCGGCTGTAGCGGGCTGGCTGGTCGACGAGCAACTCATGAAGCACTGCAGCCCACCATTGGTAGGCCTCCTGCGCGGTCAGTGTCGAGTCATCGGCGAGAAAGCCCGATTCAGTCATCACCTCATGTAACTTGTCACCATTGCCGTCCACGGCGGCGCGCGCCATCTCGACGATCTGGCGGCGTCGGGGCTCGGTGAGAACTTTCACGCAGCCGAAGTCCACGAATCCAACGGTGCCGTCGACGCCGAAGCGGTAATTGCCGGGGTGTGGATCGGCATGAAAGAGGTTCGCGTGTCGATAAGAACCGGTCACCATTCGCGAAATGGCCTCGGCCCAGGCGTTCTTCACGTCCTGCTCCACCTGTTGCGCTTCAGCCCAGTCAAGCCCGGCCAAGTACGTCATGGTCAGAACGCGGTCTGCTGAGGCGTCGGCGACGACCTCGGGAATGCGAATGAACGGATGGCCGCGGTACAGCTCGCTGAACGCTGCGATGTTGGCGGCCTCATGGCGGTAGTCGATTTCCTCCATGATGCGCTCGGACAGTTCATGGGCAGCCTGTCGTAGATCGGGCAGGGTGCCAGGCGCCGTGGACCCAACGAACCGAATGATCGTTGTCAGTAGTTCAGTGTTGGCCAAGTCTTCGCGAATCGCCTCTGCCACTCCCGGATACTGAATCTTGACCACAACGGCGCGGCCGTCGGGCATGACCGCACGGTGAACTTGACCGATCGACGCCGCAGCCATCGGCTCGTAGGTGAACTCGCCAAAGACCTCCTCGATATCACGCCCGAGATCGGCTTCGAGGACCTCGCGCGCCAGCAGTGGGTCCATGGGAGGGGCATCGGCCTGCAGCCGGATGAGAGCACGTTGGTAGGGCGACAGTGCGTCCATTCCGACCACGCTGGGATCGATCATGGAGAACATCTGGCCGGCCTTCATCAGCACGCCCTTGGAGTGTCCCAGCAGATCGGCGTACCGCTCGGCTGTTCGTTCGTGAAACCGTTGCAGCGCGCCCGCGTCGCCGGACTTTTCCTGCAATGCCGCGACCATACGCCCGCCGGCGGCGCGTGCGGTGAAGCCCGCCAACGGCATCGTGCGGCGAATCCGCCCCCGTGGCAATGGATGTGCGTCTGCCATGTCGGACCTCCATCGCGCTGGTAAAGTGTTCACTTGGTGACACTAAGTGAACACTTTGGAGAGGTCAATGGCAACCATCACAACGCGCGAACGGTTGGTCACCGAAGCGATGCGACTGTTCAGCGAGCAGGGCTACCGTGCGACCAGCGTCGCGCAGATCGAAGCCGCCGCCGGCTTGGCTGCCGGTTCGGGCGCCTTGTATCACCACTTCAAATCCAAGGAATCACTACTTGAAGCGGGGATCGACCGACAGCTCGATCGGCGCCGTGCCATGCGCGACATCCGGTCCCTCTTCGCCGGACTGGGAGAACTGAGAACCGAACTCACGATGCTCGGTCGATACTTACTCACCGTCCTCGACGAGGAGAGTCAACTCCTCCAGATCGCTGCCCGAACACCGGCGAATCGATCGTCGCGCCTCGATGACGCCTACGCTGCGCTCATCGATGGGCTGTATGCCGAACTCGCCGACTGGATCGGCGGGTGGGCGCCCGAACTCGGCGCAGCCGACCGTCGAGCTGTCGCCGTCGTCGGCATCAACGCACTGCTGGGTAAGCGCGCCACCGCGATGTTCTTCGATGCCGACGCAGTCACCCTGCCCGACGACCAGTACCTCGCCGAATGGACGACCATGCTCGCGCGCCGGATTGCGCCCCAAGAATGAGGCATCACCCGCCATTGTGACGCGGCGGCTCAGCCCTTCCGGCCGACGAGCGCGTCGACCGGGTCGGGTGCGCCGGCGCGCCCCCGCACCACCCGGTAGGCCGCGTAGCCGACGACCAGCGTCAACACGACGAAGATCAGCGCGAAGTACTGCAGGAACAGCGAGTCGCCGGCCGGGTTGTAGACCTCCTGACGCGGCCACCCGATGTTGACCACCAGCAGCCCGCCCATCACGACGGCGATCAGGTTGACCGGAATGCCCCACCTACCCAGATCCATGATCGGCTTCCCGTGGGACAGGCTGGTTCCGCGCAGCCGGTGCACCAACGCGGGCACCGTCACCATGAGGTAGGCCAGGTACACGATGACCACCGACACCGACGCGATCGCGGCGAACACGCTGGCCTGACCGAGATTGACGAGCAGGACCAGAATCGCCAGCAGGCTGACCGAGATCCCGGTGATCACCGGCGTCCCGGTGCGCTTGTTGACCCGGGCCAGCAACGAGCCCAGGGGGAGACGGTTGTCCCGGGCCATCGAGAACATCACGCGCGACGCCGACGCTTGGATCGCCAGGGTCGCCGAGAAGATCGCGACGGCGACGAGCGCCAGCAACGTCTTGCCGAGCCAGGTGTCGAGTTGGCTCTCGATCACCCACGCCATGCCACCGTGGGCGAGGTCGTCGCCGAGCTCGGGCGCTGACATCAGCGCGGCCACGATCATCAGCCCGCCGCCGAGGAAGGACACCAGCAGCGCGGTGACGATGGCCTTGGGCGCGGTGCGCCGCGGGTCGCGGGTCTCCTCGGAAAGCTCTGCCGCACTGTCGAATCCGTACATCACGTAGGCGGCCATCAACATCGAGGCCAGGAACGCCGGCAGGTACTGCACGCCGGTGCCGTGGCCGCCGGTGTCCAGCACGGCCTGGGCGGGGCTGCGCTCGGCGGTCAGAAACATCGCGCCGACGATGAGGACGACGCCGATGATCTCGAGCGTCACCCCGGTGACGGTGATCCGCGCCATGAACCGCACGCCGGCTGCGCTGATGATGGTGCACAGCACGATCGTGATGGCGCCCAGGATGATGCCGTTGGTGGCGCCGTCGACCGACAGCGGATCCATGTCTTGACCGACCAACTGGAATCCGCTCCAGATCGGCGGTAGCACCGTCTGCATGGCGATCGCCAGCGCCGCGATCGACACGATGTAGCCGATGAGCATGAACCAGCCGGCGAACCAGCCGATCGCGTTGCCGGCCAGCCGCCGCGACCACTGGTAGATGGCGCCGGCGACCGGGAACTTGCCCGACAGTTCGGCGAACACCAGGCAGACGCAGAACTGGCAGACGAACACGATGGGCCAGGTGAAGAAGAACGCCGGCCCGCCGAGTGCGAAGCCGAGCGGGAAGAACGCGAATACCGTGGTCAGAATCGAGACGAACGAGAAGCCCGCCGCGAACGACGCGTACCCGCCGATACCGCGGTGCAGCTCCTGGGTGTAGCCGAGCTCCTCCAGCGTGGAGGCGTCCTCCGCGGAGGAGATGGCGGGGTCGTAGGCGGTCATGGTGCTCCTGACATGAGGCATTCCTGTCGTGCGACAGAAATGTATAGAGCGTTCGTGTGCTCGCCGTTTCCGTCATGTCACGGCTGTGTGACCGGAGCCTGGACAGGTCACAATCGTGTGCATGCCGCCGTCGGATCTCTCGCAGCACGCCGCGGCGCTGGACGCGTGCGTCGACGAGGCCGGAGTGCGCACAGAAGTCCATCGTGCGATGGCTTCGCTGCCCCGGCGACCCGAGCAGAGCGCGGCGTTCTCGGCGGTGCTGCGGTCTGCGGTGGCCGCCGGCGTGCGGCTGGTGGAACCGGCGGACTGGACCTGGTTCGTGTCGGGAAGCGTGGCGCGCGGTGAAGCCGTGCCGGGTTCCGACGTCGAGACGATGGTGGTGCTCGATGACGGAGTCGGCGAGGTCGAGAAGGCTGACTTGCTGACGCGCGCCGCCGAGGTCCATGCGCTGCTCGAGCGCTGCGGGATCGACGCCGACGCGAACGGTGTACTGGCCAGCCGGGCTCGCTTCTGCCGCAGGCGACGCAGCTGGGTCGAGGGCATCGAGCGGTGGGCGAGCGATCCTGAGCGTGACCGTGGCGTGGTGATGACGGGGCTGATGGCCGATGCGTGCGCGCTGTCGGGGGCCAGGGATCTGTTGCAGGCGGCGGCGACTGCGGCGGCCGGGCGGCACTACCCGGTGCGGCAGGCCATGCTGCAGGATGCCACCGCGGTGCGGGCGTCAGTGCCGTCGCGGCTGCGGGTGTTCGTCAGCGCCGGTGACACCGTCGACGTCAAGCGCGCCGTCCTGGATCCGGTGGTCAAGATCGCGCGCTGGGCGGCCCTGTCGGTGGGGTCGCGTGCGCTGTCCACGGGGGAGCGGCTCGACGACGGTGCCTCCGGGGGCGTGCTGGACGGTGACGACGCAGCGACGCTGCAGGAGTGTCACCAGTGGCTGATGCGGTTCCGGTGGCAGGGGCACATGGCGGATCTGCGGGCCGGCCGCACGGCGGGGGACGTGGTCGCCCTGGGTGAGCTGTCCCCCCAGGACCGCGCCGGACTGCGCAGCGTCGCTCGCGAGGTGTCCGGGGTGATGCGCAAACTGTCCTATCTGTCGTCGATCTCGGCGTTCGCCGATCACTGATGCCGATGGACCCCGCAATAGACACAGCAGAACACGTCGTCGCGACGACGGTGGCCGTGCACCGCATCGAGGGGTGGTGTCCGACAGCCGAACAGGTCGATGCGCTCACCGCGATCGTCCGGGGAGAGTTGCGCTGTGAGGACTATCTGGCGGCCTACCGGGACCGGCACCCGCCACCGCGTCCGCAGCGTCGGCGGTTACGGTTCGGGCGGCCCGCACCCTACCTGATCCCGGGAACCCAGGTGCTGCGCAACGAGTTCGGGGTGACCACCGCGGAGGTGCTCGCTGATCTGGAGTACGCCACGTCGGCAGCGCGGATGGTGGAGTGGATGTGCCGGCCACCCGACGTCGCCCCTCTCGATGTCCGCAACATCCACCGGCACCTGTTCGGTGGGGTCTATGCCTGGGCCGGTCGCTACCGAACCGTCGAATTGCGGCGCGGAAAGCAGTCTTTCGGATCGGTGTCGGCGATCGCCGACGCAATGTCTGCGCTTCACGACAGCGCGGCGCAACTGGCCGCCAGCGACAACACCCACAGTGCCGCCCGCCTCGCCTACGAGCTCGCTCGAATCTACGTCGACTACAACCAGATTCACCCGTTTCGGGAGGGCAATGGCCGCGCCGGTGCCCTGCTCCTGCTCGGCATCGCGTCGCGCTGCGGTCGCCGTCTCGACCTCACGAGAGTGGACCGCGCCGACTGGTACGCCGCGGCGGCCGACAGCATGCCGCTGCGCCGCGACGGCCGCGCAAGCCACCGCCCGTTCCTCTACCTACTGATTGACGCGGTGCGGTGATGAGCGCGATGAGATTGTCTGGGTATACGGGTCTACGTGAGTATGGACGCCATGGATCTGCCCGTGATGCCACCGCTGGAGCCGATGCTGGCCAAGGCGCAGAAGTCGGTGCCCGTCGAAGCCGGGGTGTGGTCCTATGAGCCCAAGTGGGACGGCTTCCGGGCGTTGGTGTTCCGCGACGGCGACGACGTGGTGCTGCTCTCGCGCAGCGGCAAGGACCTGGCTCGTTACTTCCCCGAGGTGCTCGACGCGGTGCGTGACGAGCTGGCGCCGCGCTGTGTGCTCGACGGGGAAATCGTGGTGCCCCGCGACATCGACGGGCGGGTCCGACTGGACTGGGAATCGCTCAGCCAGCGCATCCATCCCGCCGAATCCCGAGTCCGGATGCTCTCGCAGCAGACACCGGCACACTTCATCGGTTTCGACGCCCTCGCCGTCGCCGACACCTCGCTGCTGAAGGAACCGTTCCGCATGCGGCGCAGCGCACTGGCCGAGTCGGTCACCGAGAAACAGTGGTGCCACGTCACGCGGACCACCGAGGACGCGGAACTGGGCACTCGGTGGTTGCAGGAATTCGAGGGCGCCGGGCTGGACGGGGTGATCGCCAAGCGGCTCGACGGCGTGTACCTGCCGGGCAAGCGCGACATGGTCAAGGTCAAGCATGCGCGCGATGCCGACTGCGTCGCGATCGGCTACCGAATCCACAAGAGCGGGGAGGGAATCGGCTCTATCCTGCTCGGCCTCTACCGTGACGACGGCGAGCTGCAGATGGTCGGCGGCGCCGCCTCGTTCACCGCGAAGGCGCGGCTGTCGCTGCTGGCCGATCTCGAGCCGTTGCGGATCGGGGACGACGTGCGCGACGGCGAACCCAGCCGGTGGAACTCCGCGGCGGACAAGCGCTGGATTCCGGTGCGGCCCGAGCGCGTGTGCGAGGTCGCCTACGACCAGATGGAAGGCGACCGGTTCCGCCACGCGGTGACGTTCCGACGGTGGCGGCCCGATCGGGACCCGGCCAGCTGCACCTTCGACCAACTCGACGTGCCGATCACCTACGACCTCTACGACGTGCTGGAGTCCTGATGCCAAGCCCCGCAACCGAACTCGACGTCGACGGGGTGAAGGTCCGGCTGACCAACCCCGACAAGCCGTACTTCCCGCAACTGGGCAAGGACGGCACCAAGGGCAAGCTGGTCGAGTATTACCTGTCGGTGGCCGACCCGATGGTGGCGTTGCTGCGGGACCGGCCGGTCCACCTGCAGCGCTTCCCCGACGGCATCGGGGGCGAGGAGATCTACCAGAAGCGGGTGCCGCAGAAACACCCCGACTATCTCGAGACCTGCACCGTCACGTTCCCGTCCGGCCGCACCGCCGACGCCTTGAAGATCACCCATCCCGCGGCGATCGCGTGGGCCGCGCAGATGGGCACGGTGACGCTGCATCCCTGGCAGGTGCGCTGCCCCGACACCGAGCATCCCGACGAGCTGCGCATCGACCTGGACCCGCAACCCGGTACCGGCTTCGCCGAGGCGCGCACCGTCGCGGTCGACGTGCTGAAGCCGCTGCTCGACGAACTCGGTCTGGTGGGTTACCCGAAGACATCCGGCGGGCGCGGCGTGCACGTGTTCCTGCGCATTGTCACCGAGTGGGATTTCATCGCGGTGCGCCGGGCCGGGATCGCGCTGGCCCGGGAAGTGGAACGCCGCGCGCCCGACGCGGTGACGACGTCGTGGTGGAAAGAGGAGCGGGGGCAGCGGCTGTTCATCGACTACAACCAGAACGCCCGCGACCGCACCTTCGCCTCGCCGTACTCGGTCCGCAAGACGCCGATCGCCACCGTGTCGACGCCGCTGACCTGGGAGGAGCTGCGCACGGCTGATCCCGACGACTACACGATCCGCACCGTGCCCGAGTTCGTCGCAGGCCGACCCGATCCGTGGGCGGGCATCGACGACACGGCGCAGCGCCTCGACGCGCTGCTGGAGATGGTGGCCGCCGACGAGGAACGCGGGCTGGGCGATCTGCCGTATCCGCCGAGCTATCCGAAGATGCCGGGCGAACCGCCGCGCGTGCAGCCGTCGAAGAAGGTCGCAGCGCACTGGGACGACGAGGGCAATCGCATCGCGGACTGATCGCAGTCGCTACCCTGCCCAGGTGACCTTCCGCAAACTCCTCGCCGCGCTGGCGATCGTCGGGGTACTGGCCAGCGGCGTCGGCATCGCGTCGCTGGTGCTGGTCGCCAGGTCCGACGAGCAGGCCGCGGCGCCGCGTCGCACGCCGCCCGCGCCGCCACCGCCGTCAGTGCCCACGGCCAAGGAGTTCCTGATCGGGGTCACGGTCACCAACCAGGCGTGCCAGCCCGACGGCCCCTGCGTGTACACCTACACCATTGAACCGAAATATGTTGGGCTGCACCCGTTCCCGGAGACGCCGTTCCGGGTGGAGTACGAGGTCACCGGCGGTACCGCACCGCAGCCGGGCAAGTTCACCGTGCAAGGGGAAAAAGCGGAGATCTACAAAGACGTCCAGGTCGAGGGACCGCCGGGGGCGCGGCTGTCGGTGAACGTCCTGCGTGTCGTCGAGGAACCGCCGCCTCCGCCGCCACCGCCCGGGGCACCGCCGCCACCCGGGGCCCCGCCGGCAGCGCCAGCGCCGGCTCCGGAGGTGCCGCAGCCATGACCGAACCGCAACGCAGTCCCTGGGTCCGCAACTTCAACCCCGCGCCGGCGGCGCGGCTGCGCCTGGTGTGCTTCCCGCACGCTGGCGGCTCGGCCAGCTACTACTTCCCGCTGTCGCGAGCGCTGACGCCCGAATTCGACGTCTTCGCCCTGCAATACCCGGGCCGGCAGGACCGCTACAAGGAGCCCTTCGTCGAGACCATCGACGAGCTGGCCGATCAGATCACCGCCGAGCTGGCCGCCGTGCCGGCCGGGCCGGTCGCGTTCTTCGGCCACAGCATGGGCGCGGTGCTGGCGTTCGAGGTGACCCGCAGGCTCGAACAGGCGGCCGGCCGCACGCCGGTGACGATCTTCGCCTCCGGGTCGCGCGCCCCCAGCCGCTACGGTGACGAGCGCGAGCACAAGGACGACCGCGACCTCATCGACGTGATGCGCCAACTCGGCGGCACCGATCCGCGGGTGCTGGAGAACCAGGAGATGCTCGAGACCTTCCTGCCCGCCTTCCGCAACGACTACCGGGCGCTGCAGGCCTACCACCGCGGCACCGACATCGGTATCCACGCGCCGGTGGTCGTGATGACGGCGACCGACGATCCCAAGACCAGCGTGGCCGACGCGTCGGCGTGGCACGAGCACACCTCAGCAGGAGGGGATGTGCACACCTTCTCCGGCGGACACTTCTATCTGGAGAAGCAGCCCCAGCAGGTGATCGACGTCATCGCCACGACGTTGCGGGCGCTCCCGGACTGACCGGGGTCGAACGCCCGGTCACAGTGGCGAGCAGACGCGAACTCGAGCGCGACACGCGCAAAAAGCTCGAGATTGTGTCTGCTCGCCGAGAAATAGGGAGCCGGGTTACGAGCCCGGGGTGAGCACCGCCTTGCCGGTCCGGGTGGCACCGCTGCGGTCGATCCAGGTCAGCTCGACGACGTCGCCGGCATAGTGGCGGTCCAGCACTGCGGGCAGCGACTTCGACGAGTCGAGCGTCACGCCGTCGACGGCGACCAGCAGGTCACCGTCGGCCAGGCCGGCCTGTGCGGCCGGGCCACCGCGCAGCACCTCCTGGATGACCACGCCGTTCCCGCCGCGATCCGCGGCGCGGATACCGACACCGAGCAGGACCGGCGGTCCGATGTGCACGCTGTCCGACGCCTGCCCGGCGCGGATCTGGTTGGCGATCGACATCGCGTCGTTGATCGGGATCGCGAAACCCTTGCCGCCCGGACCCATCCGGAAGTTGACCGACGCGGCCGTGGTGATGCCGACGACCTCGCCGGTGCCGTTGATCACCGGACCGCCGGAGTCGCCCGCGCGCACGGGGGCGGCGAACTCGATCAGACCGGTGATCTCGTCGCTGGAGCCGGTCAGCGTGTCCTCGGCGTTCACCGTCTGGCCGAACGCGGTGAAGGTGCCGACCTCGCGGGTCAGCGGGCTCTGGGTGCCCGAGGCATTGCCCAGGGCGACGACAGGTTCGCCGGGGACCAGGACGTTGGAGTCGCCGATTCGCGCCGCTGGCAGCCCACCGGCGCCCTGCAACTGGATGACCGCGACGTCGCGCTTGCGGTCGTAACCCACGAGCGTCGCGGGGTAGGCACGCCCGTTGACGGTCCCGGTGATGCGGTCAGCGCCCTGCACGACGTGGAAGTTGGTCAGCACCTGACCGCCGGGGTCGATGACGAAGCCGGTGCCGGCGCCGATGATGCCCTGGTAGTCGACCTGGGTGTCGATCCGGACCACCGACGGCTCGACCTGTCCGGAGACGGCGACGAGATCCGTGGGAGCAGCGGCGGCAGGCGCCACCGGAGCGACGAGTGCCAACATCAATGCGGCCAGGACGAATCGCAGCCGGGGAAAAGGACCCATAACAATCAATAGTGGCCGGATACCGAGCTGCTGTCGAACGAGCCGATGCTTGCTCAGTCCTCGAGCGCCACGGAACCCTTGGTGCGGCGACGCCTGCTGAGCAGGGTTCCCTTGCCGTTCGGCCGCTTGTTCTGCAGCTTGCCGGAGGCCTCCGATTGCTCGCTGGAATCCGTGTCGGATTCCGTGTCGGGCTCGGCTTCGGTGTCCGTCTGGGTCTCGGCGGTCGGCACGGGTTCGCTGTCCGCTTCCTCGTCCACGTCAGCGGTGTCACTGTCCGCACCAGCGCCCGTCTCGGCATCGGCAGCCGTCTCAGGGGCGTCCTTCTTGCGGCGCCGGCGCTGCGTGCGCTGCTTGACCTTGACCGGTTTCGGGGGCGGCGGCGGCAGCTCGGCGACGAACGCCAGGTAGAAGGCCAGGAAGGCGAGCAGCGCGATGGCCGCGGCCGCGCCGTAGATACCGAACAACCACTGCCCGGCGCTGTCCAGCGACACCCAGATCTCGGAGATCGCGGTGCCGATGATGAGTACGCCGGCCAGGACGTGCAGCGCGATCGAGGTGGTGCGCAGCCGCAGCGCGAGGCGGGGCACGCCGAACTCAGGCCTGCGGGTGCGCAACAGCGTGAACACCACGGGCAGAGCGGCCAGGCCGATCAGTGCGCCGGTGACAATGCGCAATGCCGTGCCGAGCGTGTGTGACGTGTCGCCGAGCAGCTCGAACGTGCGGGGGAGGACGAAGAAGTAGTAGAGGACACCCGCGGCAATGGCGAACGACGCGTGCCAGACCACCGCAACGGTGCGGCCCATACTCCTCCTCGATCGTGGTGCCCGGGGTGTGACAGCTGCGACGTGCCGGCCGATCACACCCCGGGCGAGTGCGGAGGATGCGGGATTTGAACCCGCGAGGGCTGTTAACCCAACCCGCGTTCCAGGCGAGCGCCATAGGCCACTAGGCGAATCCTCCGTCGGTCATGGTAACCGACCGGCACGGTGGCTCCCCAAATCCGCCACCGGTTAGACTCGCCGTGGACCCCGCGCGGCGTCCATCCTGTGAACTCCCCCAGGGCCGGAAGGCAGCAAGGGTCAACGGGCTCTGGCGGGTGCGCGGGGTCCCCTTTATTGCACTCACGCACGACGGCGAAAGGCGAGCCGTGTCGTTTCAGTCGCTGGGCCGCGACGAGCTGGCTCAGCAGCACGAACTGCAGCAGCGCAACTACGCCGAGCTGCGGGCCAAGAATCTCCAACTCGACCTGACCCGGGGCAAGCCGTCGCCGGCCCAGCTCGACCTGTCCAATGGGCTGCTCAGCCTGCCCGGCGAGGGCCCGGACTCCTTCCGCGACCCCGAGGGCACCGACACCCGCAACTACGGCGGCCTGCACGGTCTGCCCGCGCTGCGGGCCATCTTCGGTGAGTTGCTCGGCATTCCGGTGCCCAACCTGATCGCGGGCAACAACGCCAGCCTCGAGTTCATGCACGACGTGGTCGTGTACTCGCTGCTGCATGGCGGTGTCGATTCGCCGCGGCCGTGGATCGAGGACCTGCGCGACGGCTCCGGGGTCAAGTTCCTGTGCCCGGCGCCGGGCTACGACCGGCATTTCGCGATCACCGAGAGCCTCGGCATCGACATGATCACGGTGCCGATGCGTGAGGACGGCCCTGACGTCGACCTGATCGAAGAGCTCGTCGCCGCGGATCCGGCGATCAAGGGCATGTGGTGCGTGCCGGTCTATGCCAACCCCACGGGCGCCACGTACTCGTGGGAGGTGGTCCGCCGACTGGTGCAGATGCCTACGGCGGCAACCGATTTCCGGCTGATGTGGGACAACGCCTATGCCGTCCACACGCTGACCCACGAGTTCGTCAAGCAGGTCGACGTGCTGGGCCTGGCCGCGGCAGCCAACAATGCCAACCGGCCGCTGGTGTTCGCCTCGACGTCGAAGATCACCTTCGCCGGCGCGGGGGTCAGCTTCTTCGGTGGCTCGCTCGGCAACATCGCGTGGTATCTGCAGCACGCGGGCAAGAAGTCGATCGGGCCGGACAAGGTCAACCAGTTGCGGCATCTGCGCTTCTTCGGTGATGCCGACGGGGTGCGCCTGCACATGCAGCGCCACCAGGAACTGCTCGCGCCGAAGTTCGCGCTCGTTGCGCAGATCCTCGAGGATCGGCTCGGAGCGTCGAAGATCGCATCCTGGACCGAACCCAAGGGCGGCTACTTCGTCAGCCTCGACGTGCTCCCTGGCACCGCCAAGCGCACGGTGGCGCTCGCGAAAGACGCGGGGATCGCCGTGACCGAGGCCGGCGCATCATTCCCGTATCGAAAAGACCCGGAGGACACCAACATCCGCATCGCGCCGACGTTCCCGGGCATGGCTGATCTGCGCGAAGCCATCGACGGCCTGGCCACCTGCGCGCTGCTCTCGGCGACCGAGTCGCTGCTGGCCGCCGAGGAGGCCGAGAAGTAGTCGGGACCGGTCGGTAGCCTGCATCCCGTGGCTCTCTACCGTAAGTACCGTCCGGCGACATTCGCCGAGGTCGTCGGCCAGGAACACGTCACCGAGCCGTTGTCCACCGCGCTGAACTCGGGCCGCATCAACCATGCGTACCTGTTCTCCGGGCCCCGCGGGTGTGGCAAGACGTCCTCGGCGCGCATTCTGGCCCGCTCGCTGAACTGCGTCCAGGGGCCGACAGCCACACCGTGCGGAGTCTGCGATTCCTGTGTGGCCCTGGCGCCCAACGGGCCAGGCAACGTCGACGTCGTCGAACTGGACGCCGCCAGCCACGGCGGCGTGGACGACACCCGCGAGTTGCGCGACCGCGCGTTCTACGCCCCGGCCCAGTCGCGGTACCGGATCTTCATCGTCGACGAAGCGCACATGGTGACCACCGCGGGTTTCAATGCGCTGCTCAAGATCGTCGAGGAGCCGCCCGACCACCTGATCTTCGTGTTCGCCACCACCGAGCCGGAAAAGGTGCTGCCGACCATCCGCTCGCGCACGCACCACTACCCGTTCCGGTTGCTGGCTCCGCGCACGATGCGTTCGCTGATCGAGAAGATCGTCGCCTCGGAGAACGTGGACGTCGACGACGCGGTGTATCCGCTCGTCATCCGCGCCGGTGGCGGCTCGCCGCGCGACACGCTGTCGGTTCTGGACCAGCTCCTGGCCGGCGCTCACACGAATTCGGCAGGCTCAAGTCACGTCGCCTACCAGCGCGCGCTGGCGCTGCTGGGCGCCACTGACGTCGCGCTTATCGACGACGCGATCGACGCGCTGGCCGCCGGTGACGCCGCCGCGCTGTTCGGCGCCGTGGAGGGCGTCGTGGACGCAGGGCACGATCCGCGCCGGTTCGCGACGGATCTGCTGGAGCGGTTCCGCGACCTGATCGTGCTGCAGGCGGTGCCTGACGCGGTGGCCCGCGGTGTCGTCGATGGGGCGGAGGACGAACTCGACCGGATGCGTGAGCAGGCAGCCCGCATCGGCACGGCCACGTTGACCCGCTACGCCGAGGTGGTGCACGCCGGGCTGGGGGAGATGCGCGGTGCGACGGCGCCGCGACTGCTCCTCGAGGTGGTCTGTGCTCGCCTGCTGCTGCCGTCGGCCAGCGACACCGAGGCCGCGCTGCTGCAGCGGGTGGAGCGCATCGAGACACGACTGGACATGTCGATCCCCACCGACGGCGCCTCCGCTCCGGCCGCCGCGGCACCGGTCAAGCAGTACGTTCGCAAGACCAAGGCGGCCGAGCAGCCCGCCACACAGCCTGCCGAGCCGCCCACCCCGCAGAAGCCGGCCGCGCCCGCCCCGGCTGTCGCGCCCAAACCGGTTGACCCTGAGCCAGTTTCGTCACCGCCGCCGGTGCGCCCACCCGCCGCACCCGCCGTCGAAGCCCCGCCGGTGACCCCCGCCGCCGCCGTCGCGGCCGGTGAGCCGAACGCTGCTGCCGTGCGCAGCATGTGGACCACCGTGCGCGAAAAGGTCAGGGAGCGTAGCCGCACCACCGAGGTGATGCTGGCCGGCGCCATCGTTCGCGCCGTCGAGGACGGCACCCTGATCCTCAGCCATGAATCGGCACCGCTGGCCAAACGGCTGACCGAGCAGCGCAACGCCGACGTCATCCGGGAAGCGCTCAAGGACGCACTGGGGGTGAACTGGACCGTCCGCTGTGAGACCGGAACCGCGCCCGCCCCGACGCCCGAACCCGCCGCGAAACCCCGCCGGCTGCCCGACGAGCCGCCGCCACCGCCGGACGGTGACGACGAGGAGAGCATGCTGGCCGAGGCCGGCTCCATCGACCCGGCAGCGCCGCGCCGCGACCCCGAAGAGGCGGCGCTGGAACTGCTGCAGAGCGAGCTGGGGGCGCGCCGAATCGACGGATGAGCCTGCTGATTCTAGGGCGTCCACCAGGGACGCAGCGGCAGACCCCCGTCGCGGCCGTGCTCGTCGAGTTTGGCGGCCAACACCTGGTGTAGCTGAATCGCGTTCTGCTCGAAGCCGACTCGCGAGCCGGCCATGTACAGACCCCACACCTTCGCGGTGGCCAAGCCGACCTCGGCGACCGCGGCGTCCCAGTTGTCGACGAGATTGCGGCACCAGTCGCGCAGCGTCATCGCATAGTGATGCCGCAGGTTCTCCTCGTGCAGGACCTCAAGGCCGACGTCCTGGATCTCGGTGATGATGCGGCCCGACCCGGTCAGTTCTCCGTCGGGGAACACGTACCGGTCGATGAATCCGCCCGCGGCCGCGCCGTGCCGGTTGTCGTGCCGGGTGATGCAGTGGTTGAGCAGCAGCCCTCCGGTGCGGAGCTTCGACCTGAGGAACCGGAAGTAGGTCGGATAGTTGGCGACGCCGATGTGTTCGGTCAGACCGATCGAGGACACCGCGTCGAACTGTGATTCCCGCACGTCGCGGTAGTCGCTGTGGCGCACCTGGGCCAGATCGCTCAACCCTTCGTCGGCGATCGCCTTCTGGGCCCACTCGGCCTGCTGCCGCGACAGCGTGACGCCGATGACGTTCACCCCGTGCCGGGCCGCGTAGCGCACCATGCCGCCCCAGCCGCAGCCGACGTCGAGCAACCGATCGCCGGGCTGCAGCCGTAGCTTGTCGAACACCAGGCGATACTTGTTCTCCTGAGCCTCCTCCAGCGACGCGTCTGCGTGCGGGTAGCAGGCGCACGTGTAGGTCATCGACGGGCCGAGCACCCACTCGTAGAACCTGTTCGACACGTCGTAGTGGTGATGGATCGCCTCGGCATCGCGAGTCTTGCTGTGCCGCAGACCTTCTGCGAATCGACGCCAGCGGGGCAGGGCCTCCTGCGGCGGCGGGGAAATGGGCCTGAGATGCTCGATGCCGATCGAACGGACGATCTGGGCCAGCACCCGGGCGGGCGGTCGCTTGAAGTCGAGCTTCTCGGTCAGCGCGTTGAGCAGCGGGTACGGATCGCCCGGATGCACGCCGTGGACCGCGAGGTTGCCCGAAATGTAGGCACGCGCCAGACCGAGGTCACCGGGAGCGGTGGCCAGATACGTGGTGCCGCGCGGGGTCAGCAGATCCAGCCCGAATTCGGCGTCGTCCGGTCCGGCGCTGCTGCCGTCGTACGCGGTGAACTTCAGCGGCTGGGTGCCCGAGGCGAAGATCTCCAGGATCTCCGCCAGGGTCAGCTTCGCGTCCGTGGGCTCTCGAAAAGTCGTCATTGTCGCCGCACCGCCTTCGCATACAGGTCGAGGAACCGTGAGTCCGGGTCGTAGGTCTTCTTCACCGTCGCGTACACCTCCCCGCCGTAGAGCTCGTCGAACTCCTCCGGCGAATAAAAGGCATCCGAGTACAGGGACTTGTGTCCCGCGAGCTCACTGACCTTTCGTTCGATCATCTTGTTCGTGTACCCCTCCTCGGGCCCCATAGGCACCGAGGACCAGAATCCGACGTTGACGTAACTGTGGTGCGGCCGAATCGGATACAGCGGCCAGCCGCCGGCTGAACTCGTCGCTTCACGAAGCCGCAACGGACACAGCCAGATCGGTTCGATCGGGACGTTGGCCAGGAACCAGTCGACGAATTCGGCGGTGCGCTCGATGGGGACCTCGATGTCCTGCACGACCCGTTCGCGCGGCGGTCTTCCGTTGCGCTTCTCGATGCGGTCGGCGATGTCGAAACGCTGGTCATAGCCGATCAGCTTCCAGTAGAAGCTGCTGCGGCGGTAACGCCGCGGCCACCAGCGCCGGATCGCCGGGTTCTGCGCGCCGAAAGCCCGTGAGCACCAGAACCAGTCGGTGTCCCAGCGCCACAGATAGTCGTGGATCGTCAACCGGTCGTGTTTCTCCCCGGCGGGGTGCTGGATGGACCGGTAGTAGATCTGCTGGCCGGTGTAGTCGCTGACCGGACCCGGCGTGGCCGTTTGGGTGCCCAGAGACAGGTAACCCTCCTCGGCGCTGAACACCACACCGTCGAGGTAGTCGACGCGCTCGCCATTCCAACCGCCCGTCTCGATGATGCGGTCCATCGCCTCGATCAGCGCAGCCACGGAGTCGAAACGTATGTGCCGCAACGCGACGAACGGTTTGACCGGCTCGAGCTCGATCTTCAAGCGAACCGAATAGCCAAGAGTGCCGTAGGAATTGGGGAAGGCCGCGAACAGATCGGGGCACTGGTCACGACTTGCGCGCACGATTTCGCCTGTGCCGGTGAGGATGTCCATCTCGAGCACCGACTCGTGCGGCAAACCGTTGCGGAACGACGCCGACTCGATACCCAGGCCGGTCACGGCGCCGCCGAGGGTGATGGTCTTCAGCTGCGGGACCACCAGAGGGGACAGCCCGTAGGGCAGCGTGGCGGCGACGAGGTCCTCGTAGGTGCACATGCCGGCGACGTCGGCGGTGCGCGCCTGCGGGTCGACGGCGATCACGTCGGTCAAACCGGACACGTCCAGTCCGGGTGCGGTGTTCTTGGCTCTGGCGCGGAAGAGGTTCGACGTCGGCTTGGCCAGACGAACGGTCGCGCCGGCCGGGATGGCCCGGTAGCTGGTCAGAAGCCGCTGCACGCCCTCGGCGTGAGCGGCCCACGCGTCAATCGAGCCCACAGCCACACATATACGCTAGTCCGCGGTTGCAGCCGATGCGACCGCACCCGAGTCGACGACAAGGAGTTCCAGCGATGGCACAGGTCAGCGCGTCCAGCACGGTTCTGATCGACGCCGACCCCGCGACAGTGCTCGGCGCCGTCGCCGATTACGAGGCGATGCGGCCGAGGATCCTGTCCGAGCACTACAGCGGCTACCGAGTGCTCAAGGGCGGTCAGGGCGCGGGGACGGTCGCCACGTGGAAACTGCAAGCCACCAAGTCCCGCTCGCGCGACGTCAAGGCCACCGTCGACGTCGCCGGCCGCACGGTGATCGAGAAGGACGCCAACTCGTCGATGGTGACGAACTGGACCGTCGCACCGGCCGGGCCGGGCTCGTCGGTGACGGTCAAGACGTCCTGGCAGGGCGCCGGCGGCATCGGCGGGTTCTTCGAAAAGACGTTCGCGCCGATCGGGCTGCGCAAGATCCAGGCCGAGGTGCTCGGCAATCTCAAGCGCGAGGTCGAAGGCACCGAGGGCGTCGAGGGCACCCTCGGCTGACGGTCTAAGCGCGCTGGGCGCCCAGGAAGGCCACGATGCCCCGCACGATCGCGTCGGCGTACTTCTGCCGGCCCTCGGGCGTCTTCATCAGCCCGGAGTCGATGGGGTTCTTCATGTTGCCGCACTCGACCAGGATCGACGGATACTGCGCGAGGTTCAGTCCGGCGATGTCCGCGCGTGGGTTGAGCCCCGCCGAGCCGATGTAGGTTGCCGGCGGGATGCCCGAACCGGCCATCGTGTCGCGCATCACCTGGGCGAACTGCACCGCTGGGCCGGCCTGCGCCGCGTTCAGCGGAGGCGACGAGTACAGCACGTGAAAACCCCGCCCGGTGGGCGGGCCGCCGTCGGCGTGGATCGACACGATCGCGTTGGGGCGGATCGCGTTGGCCATCGCGGCCCGTTCGTCGACGCAGGGCCCGGGACCGCTGTCGTCGCCGCGCGACATCGCTGTGCGCACCCCCAGGCCCGTCAGCGCCTGCCGGACCCGCAGCGTCGTGTCCCAGGTGAACGTGTGCTCGGGGTAGCCGTCTTCGGTGGCTGTACCGCTGGCCTGGCAGTCCTTGGTGCCGCCGCGGCCCGTGGGGACCTGGCGGCTCAATCCCGCCATCGACGCCTGGTGACCGGGGTCGAGGAACACGATCATGCCGGCGATATTGGAGGGGGCGGCGTGCGCCGGGGCGGCGAGCGTGGACGCCGCGACGAGCAGCCCGGCGACGATCTGGGCGCCGACACGGCGGGTGGCTCTGGTCAGCACCGCGCCACGGTAGCCCGCCTGCCGACTACGCTGAAAGCCCTCAGCGCTGCTTTCGGCGCGAGTGCAACCAAGTCGAGACCGACACGCAATCAACCCGCAAGAGGATCAGCATGCAGCCCGGTGGCCAACCCGACATGTCCGCACTGCTCGCCCAGGCACAGCAGATGCAACAGCAGCTGATGGAGGCCCAGGAAGCGCTGGCCGCCTCCGAGGTGCACGGCCAGGCCGGTGGCGGCCTCGTGCAGGTCACCATGCGGGGCAGCGGGGAAGTCGTGGGGGTGGCCATCGACCCCAAGGTCGTCGACCCGTCCGACGTGGAGACGCTGCAGGACCTCATCGTCGGGGCGATTGCCGACGCCGCCAAGCAGGTGACGATCCTGGCGCATGACCGGCTCGGCCCGCTGGCAGGCGGCATGGGCGGCCTCGGCTTGCCGGGGATGTGACTTGTTCGAAGGACCGGTTCAGGACCTGATCGACGAGCTCGGCAAGCTGCCCGGGATCGGGCCGAAGAGCGCGCAGCGGATCGCGTTCCATCTGCTGTCCGTCGAGCCGCCGGACATCGACCGGCTGACCGCCGTGCTCAACAAGGTCCGCGACGGGGTGACGTTCTGCGCGGTGTGCGGCAACGTCAGCGACGAGGAGCGCTGCCGGATCTGTGCCGATCCGCGCCGGGACGCATCGCTGGTGTGCGTGGTGGAGGAGCCCAAGGATGTGCAGGCGGTCGAGCGGACGCGGGAGTTCCGCGGGCGCTATCACGTACTGGGCGGGGCCCTGGACCCGCTGTCGGGCATCGGGCCCGATCAGCTGCGGATCCGGGAGCTGCTGAACCGGATCGGTGAGCGGGTCGACGGCGTGGAGGTCGCCGAGGTGATCATCGCGACCGACCCCAACACCGAAGGTGAAGCGACCGCGACGTATCTGGTGCGGATGCTGCGCGACATCCCGGGGCTGACGGTGACGCGCATCGCCTCTGGTCTGCCGATGGGCGGGGATCTGGAGTTCGCCGACGAGCTGACGCTGGGCCGGGCGCTGGCGGGCCGTCGCGCGATGGCCTGAACGCAATGGCCTGAGCGCCTGTCGCCAGACCCGGGATGTCGGTGCGTGTTGACACCATGACGGCATGAACAGGGTCATTCTCGGCGGCGAGGCCGTCCGGGCAGGCGTGGCGACCAGGCACGAACTTCGCCGCGACTACGCGAAGCTCTACCGCGGCGTGTTCGTCCGAAAGGGCGGGGAGATCTCGCTGAAAGACCGGGCGATCGGCGCCTGGCTGGCCACCGGCCGGCAAGGGGTGATCGCCGGGGTCACCGCCTCAGCGTTGCACGGTGCCGCGTGGGTGGATCCCTCCGACGACATCGAGGTGACCGGTGTGAAAGGCCGGCCGCAGGACGGCCTGCTGTTGCGCACCGAACGCCTGGCCTCGGACGAGATCACCCGTGTCGGAGGTCTTCCCGTCACCACGCGTGTCCGCACCGCATTCGACCTCGGGCGCCACCTCGAGCGCACCGAGGCGTTGGCTCGGCTGGACGCGCTGATGTGGAACCAGCGCTTCGACGTCGCCGAGGTGGCCGGGCTGGCGGAGCGGCATCCGCGCTCGCGAGGGCTGCGGCAGCTGCGGGAGCTGCTCCCGCTCGTCGACGGTGGCGCCGCGTCCCCGCGTGAGACGGCAATACGGCTTCTGTTGCACGACAACGGTTTCGCGCATCCCGAGACGCAACACCCGGTGCTGCAGGGCAGCCGGCCCGTCGCGTTCCTCGCCCTCGCCTACCCGGACTACGGGGTCGCCGTCGAATACGACGGTGACCACCATCGCACAAACCGACCGACCTACGTCAAAGACATCGCGCGGCTGCGGATGCTGGAGGAGATGGGCTGGATCGTGATTCGGGTGATCGCCGAGGACCGGCCGGACGCCTGGATGTCCCGCGTGGAGACGGCGCTGCGGGAAAGGGGTTGCGCGCTGCCGGTCCCGGTCGTCACGACGCTTTCTGCGTGACGACCCTGTGCTCGAGTCGGGCCGTCAGCCGGCGGTACCCGTTGAGGTTGACCAGTCCCCGATGCACCGGCGCGCCCTGCAACCGGAGGTCCGGGTAGCGGTCGAACAGCGCCCGCAACGCCGTCACCGCCTCATTGCGGGCCAGCGCAGCGCCGAGGCAGACGTGGATGCCGCTGCCGAATGCCAGATGGTCCCGGGCGTTGGGGCGGGTGATGTCGAAACGGTCCGGCTGGTCGAAGACTTCGGGGTCCCTGTTGGCGCCGCCGAGCAGCAGGACCACCGCGGTGCCTCGCGCGACCGGCACCCCGGCGACCTCGGTGTCGCGGCTAGCCTCGCGGGCGGTCATCTGCACGGGGCTGTCGAACCGCAACATCTCCTCGATCGCCGACGGCCACAGATCAGGGTCTTCACGCAGCAGCGCCAGCTGTTCGGGGTGGTTCAGCAGCGCGACGATCCCGTTGCCGATCAGGTTGACCGTCGTCTCGACACCCGCCCCGACGAGAAGGGCCGCGTTCGCGCGCAGCACTCGATCGGTCAGTCCGCCCTCGAGAGCCATCGTGCTGAACGGCGTGCCGTCGGAGCCTTCGGCGCGAAGCCGGCGGAAATGGTCTCGCATGTAGACGTCGACGTCGCGTAGTTCGTCGATCGCCCCGCGGAAGGCGGGCCAGTCGATGCCGATGTCCAGCAACGGAGCGACCGTGTTCCCCCACCGCAGGATCCGCGACCGTTCTGCGGCGGGCACGCCGAGCAGGTCGCTGATCACCGCGGCCGGCACCTGGGCGGCGTAGTCCGCGATCAGATCGACCTCGGCTCGACCGTCGAGCCGGTCGAGCAACCCCAGGGTCAGCTCGTCGATGCGGGCGTCAAGGGTAGCGATCGCGCGCGGGGTGAAGCTGCGGGCCACCATCTTGCGGTAGCCCGTGTGCTCGGGCGGATCGGTCATCAGCATCGACGGCGACTCGACCGGATTGGGCAACTCGGGGTCGAGGCGGCGCATCAGCCGGGCCAACACCTCAGGCAGGCCGGTCTCGGACGGATCGGCCACCACGAAGTCATTGTCGCGCAACACCGTTCGACAGACCTCATGATCGGCGCTGACGTACACCAATGGTGTGCGGACCAGTGGGCCCGCTGCGCGGATCTGCTCGATGCGGCGCAGCCGCCCGGCGGGGTCGTCGCGTCCGAGCGTCAGCGTCGCCATCGGTTCCCCGCGGCGGGCCCGTTGGGCGAGGAACACTCGCGGCAACCCGTGAAGTGCCACCCAGCGCAGCCAGGTGCGCACGTTCGTCGAGATCGTCGCCATGCCTCCACGTTAGGGAGCGCAGCGTGCCGGCGCATCGTCCTGCGGTTCGATCGTGGCCTCCTACCGTGGTAGGAGAGCAGGTGCCGACCGCAGACCGATCCCTGCGCAACTAACGTGCTTCTACACTGGGTCGATGCTCGATGCGTTGCGGCGCCGGGTGCGCGCCTACGCCGCTCGCAAGGCCGACGACATGCCAGGCGGCTACAGCTGGCCTTTCGTCATCAGCATCGACGCGACGATGGTGCTGGTGTCGGTGATTGCCGCCGTCCAACGGCCGTGGTCGCACTGGTGGGTCTCCGGTATCGCCGTTGTGGTGGGCGTGCTGCCCGATGTCGTGTTCTTCAGCGCCGATCGCCGGACCTCCGTGCAGGTCGAGGCGGCCACGGTGTGGCTGGCGTGGATGACGAGCACCGCGCTGTTCCTGTTCCCGTTTCCGACCCCCATCGGCGGTGATTTCGCGCCGCTGCTGCTCGGCTTGCTGACCGGAATGGTCGGCGCGTTCACCTCATCGCGGGGCGGTCTTGTCGTCGCGCTCTCGGCCGCGGTCCTGCTCGGCGCGGCGGCGTGGGCCGGCCGGATCGAAACGCCGTGGCTCTATCTCACTTTCATCGCCATCGGGTTGCTCGTCGGCGAGTTGATGCGCACCCAGCAGGAGCTGTTGGTCGAGCAGCGTCGATCGCAGGCCAAGCTGGCCGAGCACGCCGCCGCCGACGAGCGGCGCCGAATCGCCCGCGAGGTCCACGATGTCATCGCGCACTCGCTGAGCGTGACTTTGCTTCACGTCACCGGTGCGCGGCGCGACCTCCAACTCGACCGCGACGTCGACGAAGCGGTGGATGCGCTGGAGCAGGCAGAGCGGCTGGGCCGCCAAGCCATGGCCGACATCCGCCATACCGTCGGCCTCCTCGACGACACCACCGGTACGGCGCTTCCCGAACCCGGGGTGGCCGATCTGCCCACCCTCGTCGACGACTTCGTCCGCGCAGGTCTGTCCGTGTCACTGACGGTCAGCGGAGACACTGGTCGGATCTCCGCCGCCGAGGGCCTGGCGCTGTACCGCATCGCCCAGGAATCGCTGGCCAACGTCGCCAAGCACGCACCTGATGCCGCGGCGTCGGTCACGCTCGACATCGCCGGCGCCGCAGCCGTGCTCACCATCGTGAACCCGGCGCCGGCACCCACGGCGGGACCTGAGGGCCGGGGCACGCGCGGCATGCGGCAGCGCATCGATCTGCTGGGCGGCACCCTCGACGTCGGACTCGACGGTCCGGATTGGGCTGTGCGCGCGGTGATTCCGGTCGACGGTCAGCCGAGCTGTCTGATGGGTCGCCTCTTGTGACCGCGGACCCGATCAGCGCGCTGCTCGTCGACGATCAGGAGCTCGTCCGGTCGGGCCTTCGCCGCATCCTGCGGCGCCGCGACGGCATCGCCATCGTCGGCGAATGTTCCGACGGGGACGAGGTACTCGGCGCGGTGGCCGAGCACCGGCCTGATGTGGTCGTGATGGACCTGCGGATGAAGCGAATCAACGGGATAGAGGCGACCCGGGCGCTCACCGACATCGGCGGACCACCGGTGCTGGCGCTGACGACGTTCAGCGACGACGAGCTGCTCTCCGGTGTACTCCGTGCTGGCGCAGCCGGTTTCGTGCTGAAGGACTCTCCGGCCGAGGAGCTCATTCGGGCCGTGCACGCGGTCGCCCGCGGGGACGGATACCTCGACCCGGCGGTGACGGCGCGTGTGTTGACCACCTATCGCACCGCAGCCGGCGATCCCGCCCCCGACGCAGTGCGCGAGCTGACGCCCCGCGAACTGGATGTGCTGACACTGATCGCGAAGGGCCGGTCGAATGGCGAGATCGCCGAAGAGCTGGTGATCTCGGGGGTGACCGTCAAAAGCCACGTCGGCCGCATCTTCGGCAAGCTCGGGCTGCGTGACCGCCCGGCGGCGATCGTCTACGCCTACCGCCACGGGATCGTCGCCGGCGGGGCGAACTAGACCCGCCTGGGTGCCGCGAAACGTTCCTGGCGCAGCTTGTCGACTTCCGGAAGGTGAAGCGGGGCAAGCGGTCCGACGACTTTGGCCAGGAGAAAGTCGGCGAGCTCGGGGTTGCGCGCCAGGCAGCAGCCGTGCAGATAGGTCGCGACGATGCTGTCCTGCACCGCGCCGTCCACGCCGGCGCCTGCGCGGTTCCCCGCCCCCTTCGTCACCGCGGCCAGCGGGCGTGCCTGCGGCCCCAGATCTGTTCCGCCGCGGTGATTCTCGAATCCGGTGAGCGGCTGGGTGAGCCCGTCGACCAACGGTGTCGAGGCCACTTCGCCGATGGTGCGCTCCGGCTGCGGCGACGTCGTGACGTCGAGCAGACCGACACCGGACACGCGTTCCCCGGCCGAGGTCTCATACCAGTGGCCGAGCACCTGGATCGCCGCGCAGATCGCCAGCACCGGAGCGCCGCGCGACACCGCCTGCTGCAGACCGGGATAGCGCACCAGATGTTTGGTCGCGAGCCGTTGCGCGTAGTCCTCTGCGCCGCCGAGGGTGTAGACGTCCAACTCGGCGGGCACCGGGTCGTCCAGGGTGATCTCGACGATGTCGGCGTCGATGCCCCGCAACCGCAGCCGCTGACGCAACACCAGCGAGTTGCCGCCGTCTCCGTAGGTGCCCATCACATCGGGTAGCACGAGCCCGATGCGGACCGCGGACTCCCTCATGGCAGGCGCCTGTTCAGCTGGAGGAACGCCGTGTAATTGGCGAGCACCTCGACGTGGCCGGGCGGGCAACTGCGGATCGCGGCCATGGTGTCGTGCACCAGAGTGTGCTCGACACCGGCATAACCGAGGCGGACCGCGAGGTCGGTGCCACGCTCACCGGCGGCCACCACCGGCACGTTCTCGAAGTGCTCGAACCGGACGTCCCACAGCCACGACAGATCCTCTCCGTCGGGGACCTGCCCGTTGACCGAGATCACCACTCCGGCGGCCTGACGATCGAGCATCGACAGCGCCTCCTGCCAGCCGGCCGGGTTCTTGGCCAGCAGGATGCGTGCGGTGTGCGTGCCGAGCGGCACGGTGCGGTACCGGCCGGCCACTTCGTCGACGGCGGCCACGGCCGCGACAGCAGCGGCCGGGTCGGCGCCCAGGGTGACCGCTGCCGCGACGGCCTGGGTCGCGTTACCCCGGTTCACGGTGCCGGGCAGCGTGAGCGTCATCGGCAACGTCAGGCCGTCGGGGCCGTGGATGTGGGTGTCGTCGTACCACCAGTCCGGAGTGGGACGCTTGAAGTCGCAGCCCGTCGAGTGCCAGTGGGCGCCCTCGCGCACGATCACCTCGCCGGAGCGTGGGCAGCTCACCGAGTCGCTGGCCCAGCCGCCTCCAGCGGCCACCCACACCACGTGCGGGCTGTCGTAGGCCGCCGAGGTCATCAGCACGTCGTCGCAGTTGGCGACAACCACCGCGGCCGGATGCCGAGCCAAGCCGGCGCGCAGAGTGCGCTCGATGTGGTTGATCTCACCCACCCGGTCGAGCTGATCGCGGGACAAGTTGAGCAGCACGATCACCGAGGGGTCGACGGCATCGCTGACGTGTGGAACGTGCATCTCGTCGACCTCGAGCGCGGCCAGCGTCGCGTGCGGAGCGGCGGCGAGCGCGGCCACCAGGCCGGCATCCATGTTGGCGCCCTCGGCATTGGTGGCGACCGGCCCCACGGTGGCCAGCGCGGCGGCCGTCATCCGGGTGGTGGTCGACTTTCCGTTGGTGCCGGTGATGACGACGGTACGGCGGCCCAATCCCAATTGCCGCAGGATCGAGCTGTCGATCGTCATGGCGACGAGTCCGCCGATCATCGCGCCGGCGCCGCGGCCGGTCACGCGCGACGCCCACCGGGCGCCCGCGCCGGCTGCGAGCGCTGCTCGTCCGCGTACCGAGACCATTCCCGGCAGTTTAGAGAAGGAGCCGACACGCGGCGTGGGGAGCAAGGCTTGTCGGGGCTGCGTGCCATTCTCGGAGGGTGAGTTCAACCGCCGTCGGCACCTGGGGCCGGCCCGCCGACCAGGAGGGTGCCGGGTGGGCGGTCGTCGACGTGGAAACCTCCGGGTTCCGGCCGGGGCAGGCGCGCGTCGTCAGCGTCGCCGCCCTGGCGCTCAGTGACGACGGCAACGTCGAGAAGAGCCTGTACACACTGCTCGATCCCGGGGTCGACCCGGGTCCTACCCACGTGCACGGACTCACCGCGGAGATGCTGGCCGGCCAGCCGACGTTCGGAGAGGTCGTCGCGGATCTGTGCGAGGTGCTGGCGGGCCGCACCCTGGTCGCCCACAACGTGGGCTTCGACTACGCGTTCCTGGCCGCCGAGGCGGAACTGGTGGGGGCGGCGCTGCCGGTGGACACCGTGATGTGCACGGTCGAACTGGCCCGGCGGCTGGACCTCGGCCTGGAAAACCTGCGGCTCGAGACGCTGGCCGCGCACTGGGGTGTGACGCAGATGCGCCCGCACGACGCCCTCGACGACGCCATGGTGCTCGCTCAGATCCTCAAGCCGGTTCTCGTGCGGGCACATGAGCGCCGCACGTGGTTACCCGTACACCCCGTGTCACGCCGCAGCTGGCCCAACGGCCGCGTCACACACGACGAGCTGCGCCCGTTGAAGGCCGTCGCCGCCCGCGTGGCCTGCCCGTTTGCCAATCCGGGTCGGTTCATCGCCGGCCGGCCGCTGGCCCAGGGCATGCGGGTGGCAGTGGCAGCCGAGGTCGACCGGACATACGAAGAACTGATCGAACGCGTGCTCGACGCGGGGCTGGCCTACACGGAATCCGTGGACGCCCACACCTCGGTGGTGCTCTGCGACGTCGAAGATGCGGCACAGGGCAAGGGCTTCCAGGCCCGTGAACTCAACATCCCGCTGATGTCGACGGCGGAATTCATGGCTGCTGTCGGGTCGGTCGTCGGCGGCACCCGGGTCGAAGACTTCGTCGGCTCCGACCCGGGCGACGAACAGCTGTCGCTGTTCTGACCAGGGATCAGGGGGCTTCGCAGATCCGCCCCGGGGTGCATCCCGCGACGTCGACCATGCCGTCCTGACCGGGCGGGATCTCGCCCACGATGGGCGGCGGTGCGCCTTCTGGCGCGGTCGCGTCGCATGCCGCACCCCGGGCGGCGCCGCCTGGATCGTCACACGGCACGTTGGGTTGCGCACCGGCGACAGGTGCCAACGCGATGACCGTCGCGGCGGCCCCGGTCAGCATTGCTGTTCCGAAGGTGAAGAGTTTCATGACCTTGTGGGTTACCAGCTGCAGGGCGGTCGAAACGAGCGGTGTCGTCGAAACGATTAGCCGTCGCCGTTGTTGCACACCCGCCCGGGAATGCAGCCGGCACCACCGATGTAAGGACCGCCTCCGGTGCCCTCGTCCGTGCCGGTCGTACCGCCGCCGGGGGTGACGTTGCTGCACGGTGTGCCGTCAGCAGCGCCGTGCGGCGTGGCGCACTCCGGCTGCGCGGCCGCCGCGGGAGCAAACGAGATGATCGCAGCGGCAGCGCAGGTGAGCATCGAGCCGAAAGTGAAAGTCTTGTTCATGCACGGGTGGCTTCCCGCCGCCGGTGACGCGAAACCCTAATGAAGACAATACTTTTCAAGATCGACCCAGATGGGGGGTCAGCGGCGGGCGGCTCGGTTCACCGCCGAGACCACCGCGCGCAGCGATGCCGTCGTGATCGATGTCGCAATCCCGACACCCCAGACGGTCGTGCCGCCGATGGACGCCTCGACGTAGGCCGCGGCTTGGGCCTCCTCGCCGGACGACATCGCATGCTCGGAGTAATCCAGCACGTTGACGTCATAACCGATCGCGCCGAGGGCGTCGCAGAACGCGGCCAGGGGGCCGTTGCCCGCGCCGACGATCTCCCGCTCGATGCCGTCGACCTTGACCACCGCGGTGATGGTGTCGGTGCCGCCGTCCACCTCGGCCGCGTCGACGCGTTGCCGCATACGCTCCAGCGGGGTGATCGGTGCCAAATACTCGTCGTAGAACGCGTCCCACATCTCTTTGGGCGACACCTCGCCGCCCTCACCGTCGGTGATGGCCTGGATGGCCGCGGAGAACTCGATCTGCAACCGCCGAGGCAGCGCCAGCCCGTGATCGGCCTTCATGATGTAGGCGACGCCACCCTTGCCCGACTGGGAGTTGACCCGGATCACGGCCTCATACGTGCGGCCGACGTCCTTGGGGTCGATCGGCAGGTACGGCACCTGCCACGGGATGTCGTCGACGTCCTTGTCGGCAGCATCAGCGTCGAATTTCATCGCGTCCAGGCCCTTGTTGATCGCGTCCTGGTGGCTGCCGGAGAACGCGGTGTACACCAGATCGCCGCCGTAAGGGTGGCGTTCGTGGACGGGCAGCTGATTGCAGTACTCGACGGTGCGGCGGATCTCGTCGATGTTCGAGAAGTCGATCTGCGGATCGACACCCCGGGAGAACATGTTCAGGCCCAGCGTGACCAGGCACACGTTGCCGGTGCGCTCGCCGTTGCCGAACAGGCAGCCCTCGATGCGGTCCGCGCCGGCCTGGTAGCCCAATTCGGCTGCGGCGACTGCGGTTCCGCGATCGTTGTGCGGGTGCAGGCTCAGGATGATCGAGTCGCGCGGCGCCAGGTGCCGGTTCATCCATTCGATGGAGTCGGCGTACACGTTGGGGGTGGCCATCTCCACGGTCGCCGGCAGATTGACGATCAGCGGCACCTCCGGTGTGGGCGCGACGATCTCGGCGACGGCGTTGCAGACCTCGACGGCGTATTCCAGCTCGGTGCCCGTGTAGGACTCCGGTGAGTACTCGAAACGCCACAACGTGTCGGGGTACTTCTTCGCCTCCTCGACGCACATCCGGGCGCCGTCGGTGGCGATCTTCTTGACGGCCTCGCGGTCGGCGCGGAAGACGACGCGGCGCTGCAAGATCGACGTCGAGTTGTAGAAGTGCACGATGGCCCTCGGCGCACCCTGGCAGGCTTGGAAGGTCTTCTCGATCAGCTCGGGGCGGCACTGCGTCAGCACCTGGATCGTCACGTCGTCGGGGATCGCGCCCTGCTCGATGATCTCCCGTACGAAGTCGTAGTCGGTCTGGCTGGCCGAGGGGAAGCCGACCTCGATCTCCTTGTAGCCCATCCGCACCAGCAGGTCGAACATGCGGCGCTTGCGCGCTGGGCTCATCGGGTCGATCAGCGCCTGGTTGCCGTCCCGCAGGTCCACCGCGCACCACAGTGGAGCGGCGTCGATGGTCTTGTCGGGCCAGGTGCGGTCGGTCAGCGTCACCGGCTCCACTTCCTCGGCGAAGCTGCGATACCGGCTGACCGGCATCGACGAGGCGCGCTGGGTGTTCCAGGCGGGCTGGCCGTCGCGGCGAGGTCCCGCGGGCGTGGTGATCGTGCGAACCGAATGGAAGGCGTCGGCAGAAAAGTTCTCGGTCATGATGATGGGCTCCGGGTTGGTCTTGGGAATCTCAGACCGGCGCATCGCGAATACCCGCGACGGGAGGCCAGTCTGGATCAGACCCCGTCGCGGCGTCCGAGAAGGAGCACCCGCTGCACGCCAGTGACTGTACTCCGGCAGGCGCGTCGGGCAAAACGGCCGGTCGTGCGGTTTCGTCCGCGACACGCCGCGCCGGGCGTATCAGGACGCACAGTCGCAGCGCTCAGACGTGGGAGTCGGGGAACGCGATCACCGACAGGAAGCGGATCGGCAGCTCGACCAGGTCGACCGGGCCGTGCGCGCCCTCGCCGTCGAACTGCAGCGAGTCCCCGGGGTGCAGCCGGTAGACCGAGCGGCTGTGGCTGTAGTCCATGACCCCTTCGAGCATGTAGATGAACTCGGTGCCCGGATGCTGGAACAGCGGGTAGGTGCGACTCTTCTCCGACAGCGTGACCTGCAGGCACTCCAGCCGCTTGTGTTCACCGCGCAGCGAGCCGAGCAGTTCGTACTCGTGCCCTTCGCGGGTGCCCTCCCGCACGATCCGCGCACCGGTGCCCGCGGTGACGAACGCCGCGGGCCGCTCGACGTCCGCGCCCCGGAAAAGGCTCGTCACCGGCACGTCGAAGCCTTTGGCGAGCAGTGCCAGCGTGGACAGGCTGCAGGAGGTCTGCGCGTTCTCGATCTTGCTCATCATGGCTTTGGAGATGCCGATGCGCGCGGCGGTCTCGGCCACCGTGAGCCCGTGCTGCAGTCGCAACAGCCGCACGTTGCGTCCGATCGCGGACTCGATCTCGAGTTCGTCGACCGACTCGGCGGGGTCGCGATCACGCGCCGTCCCGGACTTGTTGCGCAGCAGCGGGGCGTGATCGTCAGCGGAGTTCACAGCTCACCTGTCTAGCGCATCTGGCCCGCGCCGACGTACGGGTACGGCGTGGTCAGCAGCTCGCCTTCGGCGAACCGTGAGAGGCGGAAGTCCGATGCGGGGATGCGTGGGTCGCGGCTGTGTCCGTCGACGACGAGATCGGCCACGAGCCGGCCCACTGCAGGGGCGATCTTGAACCCGTGGCCGGAGAAGCCCGCCGCGACCACCAGCCCGTCGAGATCGGTCCGCGAGATCACCGGGTTCCAGTCCGGTGTCACGTCATAGCACCCGGCGTAGCTGCTGGTGATCGACGCGTCGGGGAAGCCCGGGAACCGCGTGCCCACCTTGTCGACGGTGATGTCGACGAACTCCTCGGTGGCCCGGTTGAGATAGTCGTCGGGGTCGGCGGTCTGCGCATCGGCGAGATCGCTGTTGCCAAAAAGAATGTCACCGCCCACCTCGGGCCGCACGTATTGCAGCGACACCAGATCGGAGAACACGGGCACCGGCCCGGTGGGAACGCCGGGGTCGATCATCACGATCTGCTCGCGCACGACCCGGATGGGCACCTCGACGCCGTACGGGGCGAGCAGCGGCTGCGTCCACACCCCGGTCGCGACGACGACGGTGCCCGCCGAGATCTCCGTGCCGTCAGTCAGCGCGACGCCGGTCACGCGGTCTCCGGCAGTGGTCAATCCTGTTGCCGCACAACCCTGCCGGACTCTGACGCCGGAGGAACGCGCGGAGATCGCCATCGCCTGCGCGGTCTGGTAGGCGTCACCGTAACCGCCGCGCGCCTCCCAGCCGAACGCTGCGAACGGGGTGAGGTCGGCGAACGGCCACATCTTCGCGACCTCGGTGTGGTCGATCTCCTCGGTGTCCACTCCGACGGCGCGCTGGGCGGCAAGGCTTTTACGCAGCGCATCCACGTTGGGTTCGCCGACACCCACGACGTAACCGGTTTGGCGGAACCCGATGTCGAGTGCCTGATCTCCCAGAAATCGTTGAGGCTGCTCGAACACCTCGAGACCGACGGTGGCCATCGCGGCCAGTGAGCTGACCCCGTAGTGGCACCGCACGATGCCACTGCTCTTTCCGGTCATGCCCGACCCGACGGTGTTGCGTTCCACGACCACGACGTCGGTGACGCCACGCTCGGCCAGCGCCCAGGCCGCGGCGCAGCCCTCGAGACCACCGCCGACGATGACGACCTCTGCGGTGCTCACGTGCCCGGAATCCAGCTGGTTCCGGCCAGCGGAACGCGCGCCATCGCGGCGGCTTCGATGCTGACTGCGACCAGATCGTCGGGTTCGAGGTGACACACGTGGGACTTGCCGCACGCGCGGGCAATGGTCTGCGCCTCCATCGTCATCACCCGCAGATAGTTGGCCAGCCGGCGACCGGCGGCCACGGGGTCGAGCCGGGCGGCGAGTTCGGGATCCTGGGTGCTGATGCCCGCCGGATCCCTGCCGTCCTGGTAGTCGTCATAGAAGCCCGCTGCGCTGCCGAGCTTTTCGTACTCGTCGGCGTAACGCGGGTCGTTGTCGCCGAGCGCGATCAGCGCCGCCGTGCCGATCGCGACCGCGTCGGCGCCCAACGCCAAGGCTTTGGCCACGTCGGCGCCGTTGCGGATTCCACCTGACACGATGAGCTGAACCCGTCTGTGCACGCCCAGTTCCTGCAGCGCCCGCACCGCCTCCGGGATCGCCGCCAGTGTCGGGATGCCGACGTGCTCGATGAACACCTCCTGCGTGGCGGCGGTGCCGCCCTGCATGCCGTCGACGACGACGACGTCCGCGCCGGCGTGCACCGCGAGTTTGACGTCGTAGTAGGTACGGGTGGCGCCGACCTTGACGTAGATCGGTTTCTCCCAGTCGGTGATCTCCCGCAGCTCGTTGATCTTGATGGTCAGATCGTCGGGCCCGGTCCAGTCAGGATGGCGGCACGCTGACCGTTGGTCGATCCCTTGCGGGAGGGTGCGCATCGCGGCGACGCGTTCGGAGATCTTCTGCCCCAGCAGCATTCCGCCACCACCGGGTTTGGCGCCCTGGCCGAGCACCACCTCGATCGCGTCGGCCTTGCGCAGGTCGTCGGGATTCATGCCGTAGCGCGACGGCAGGTACTGGTACACCAGGTGCTTGCTCTGCCCGCGTTCTTCTGGTGTCATGCCGCCGTCGCCGGTGGTGGTGGACGTGCCCACCTCGCTGGCGCCGCGGCCCAGCGCCTCCTTGGCGGGCCCGGACAGCGCACCGAAGCTCATCCCGGCGATGGTGATCGGAATAGCAAGGTGCAAAGGGTGTTTGGCGTTCCGGTCACCCAGTACGACATCGGTCGCGCAGCGTTCCCGGTAGCCCTCCAGCGGATAGCGCGACATCGACGCACCCAGGAACAGCAGGTCGTCGAAGTGGGGGAGTGCACGTTTGGCGCCCCGGCCGCGGATGTCGTAGACGCCGGTGTCGGCTGCACGCTGGATCGCGGCGATGGTGGCGCGGTCGAACGTCGCGGACTCGCGCAGGCCGAGGCGGGCGCGGTCGTCTTCGGCATAACCCATCAGTAGCTCCCCGCGTTGTCGACGTGGAAGTGGTAAAGCGCACGCGCCGAGCCGTAGCGGGTGTAGGCGGCCAGATCGTCGCCCTCGAAGCCTGCGGCTTTGAGCAACTCTTCCAGTTCGCGGAGGTGTTCGGTGCGCATCGGTTTGGCGACGCAATCGGCGCCGAGGGAGCCGACCTCGCCGCGCACGTAGATGCGAGCCTCGTAGAGCGAGTCGCCGAGGGCCTCCCCGGCGTCCCCGCGCACGACGAGCCGGCCCGCCTGGGCCATGAACGCGCTCATGTGGCCGACGTTCCCGCCGACGACGATGTCCACGCCCTTCATCGAGATACCGCATCGCGCAGCGGCATTGCCCTCGATGACCAGGAGGCCGCCGTGTGCCGTCGCCCCCGCCGACTGCGACGCATTGCCCTTCACCCACACCGAGCCGCTCATCATGTTCTCGGCGACGCCGGTGCCGGCGTTGCCGTTGATCACGACATCGGCGTGCTGGTTCATGCCTGCGGCGTAGTAGCCGACGTGGCCGTCGATCGTGACGGTGACTGGCGCGTCGAGTCCGACGGCGACGTTGTGCGCTCCGGCGGGATGGTCGATCACGAACTCGCCCTGCAGATTCGGGGCATGCAGGGCGGCATTGACCTCGCGTAACGGGGTGGTCTGCAGGTCGTATCTGGTTGCTAGCGACTCCATGCGTAGACGACCTCCGGCTCGGGTTCCCAGATGCGGGCGCGCTCGACGCCGGGTAGACCGGCCAGGGCGCGGTACTCGCTGCCCATCGCGACCCAGTCGTCGGTTTCGGCGATGACGGCGGGCTTACAGGCGATCGCGTCGCGCACCACGGCGAAAGAGTCGCGGTCGGACACCAGCAGGGTGTAGAAGCCGTCGAAGGTTCTGCAGAGCTCCTTCAGTGAACTCTCGACATCGCGGCCCTCGGCGAGCAGTGCGGCGATGAAGCGGGCACCGACCTCGGTGTCGTTCTCGCTGTCGAAAATGACGCCGCGAGAACGCAGTTCTCGGCGAATAGTGGCATGGTTGGCGAACGATCCGTTGTGCACCATGCACTGTCCCGGACCGACAGCATAGGGGTGACAGCCCGACGGCGTGACCGCGGACTCGGTCGCCATCCGGGTGTGGCCGACGCCCTGCCAGCCCTGCGCGTTGGCGAGCCCCCAACCCTCGGTCAGTACGCGCGGATGGCCGACGCCCTTGAGAACCGCCATGTCCGAGCCGAATCCGGCAATGATCGCGTCCGGATAGGAGGCGCGGACCGCGGCGAGCAGCGCCTCGGACGGCGCGTCGGAAGACAGCAGATGACTGTCGCCGACCGCGACGCCCTCGACGTCGTCATCGAGTGCCGAGGCAACCGTGCGCGTCACCAGCTCGAGGTCTTCGCGGCGGCCGGTGCCCAGGTCGGCCACCGACACACAGCCTTGGCCCGGTGGAGCCCACGTCGGATCACCGTAGACGGCGACGCCGGCCGAATCGCTGCCACGATCGCCCATTTCACAGAGCATGCCGGACAGCAGGCTGCCCAAGTGGGGGTAGAGCGAGGGGGTTCGCAGGTGTAATCCCACGATGCCGCACATGAGGTCCTCCGTGGTTGTGGTGTCAGAAGGCGGTCAGGTACTGGTCGATCTCCCAGGGGCTGACCGCGCTGTGGTAGTTGAAGAACTCTTCGCGTTTGATGGCAGCGAAATACGAGGCGACGCCGTCGCCGGCGGCATCGAGGACTCCGGTGATCACGGGATCGTTCTCGAAATCCTCGACTGCGTGCAACAGCGTCGGCGGCAGCGGCCTGGTGCTCGATCCGGACCCGACGGCGCCGGGATCGGTACTGCGCTTGATGCCGTCGATACCTGCGCCCAGCGCCGCGGCGATCGCGAGGTACGGGTTGGCCGAGCCGTCCCCGCCGCGCAACTCGATGCGGTCCGCATCGGGCACCCGGATGTAGTGCGTGCGGTCATTGCCGCCAAAGGTCGGCAGCCTCGGCGCCCAGGATGCACCGGACGCGGTCGCGACCGCGCCCGTGCGCTTGTAGGAATTGACCGTGGGCGCGATGACAGCCTGGAGCGCGCAGGCGTGCTCGAGGATCCCTCCGATGAAACCGTAAGCGGTGTCCGACAATCCGAGACCGCGGCCGTCGTCACCCTGCGTCGGGAAGACCGCGTTGCCCGCGCTGGTCAACGACAGGTGCAGATGCAGCCCACTGCCGGTCTTGTCGGCGAACGGTTTCGGCATGAAGGTCGCGATCATGCCTCGTTCGGCAGCGATCATCGAGAGCAGGTAGCGCAGCGTCACGACACGGTCGGCCGTGGTGAGCGCGTCGGCGAACGTGAAGTTCTGCTCGAATTGGCCGTTGCCGTCTTCGTGGTCGTTGGCGTAGTTCGACCACCCGAGTCCGTTCATCGCTGTCGATACGGCAGTGAGGTGGTCGTACATGCGGGTGACCCCGCGCGCGTCGTAACAGGGCTGCGCCGCGGTGTCGGCGGAGTCGGCCACTGCCACACCGCCGTCGTCGGTGCGCCGCAGCAAAAAGTACTCGACCTCGGCGCCCACCCAGGGCTCGAAACCGGCGTCTGCGCAACGCTGTACGAGGTTCTTGAGGATCACCCGTGGTGCATACGGCCAGGGTGCGCCGTCGACGTGGGGATCGCAGTGCACGATCGCCAGGCCCTCCTTGAGGAAAGGGATCGGGGTGAACGACGCCGGATCGGGCAGAGCCATCAGATCAGGATCCTTGGGCTCTTGGCCCATGGCCCCGACGGCGTACCCCGCGAAGCCGACTCCCTCGGTGGCCAACATGTCCACCGCCTCCACGGGAACCAGTTTGGCGCACGGCTTTCCGCGCAAATCGACGAACAGCGCGAGGATGAACTTCGTACCGGATCGCTCTGCTGCGACCGCGAGGTCCTGTGTCATGTCGACCGCCTTGTGTCTCTTGTTAGGAATCAAGGTATCAGCTTGGGAAACCCCCCGCACGTCGAACGGCCGGTGCGGACGTCGTGGGTGTCCGCACCGGCCGGTCGAGTAGTGCGCTAGACGGAGGCGAGTTCGTAGGACGCCTCGCGGTGGAATGCCGCGTCGATGCCCTTCTCTTCGTCGTCGGGCGAAATACGGATGCCCACAGTCTTCTTCAGTGCGAACGCGATGAGGCCGGCTACGACGAATGAGTAGACCATCACCGCACCCGCGGCCACAGCCTGCCGCCACAGCTGGTCGAACCCGCCGCCGTAGAACAAGCCGTTGGTGGCGTTGGGCATCGAGTCGCTCGCCAGGAAGCCGATCAACAAGGTGCCGATGACGCCACCGACGAGGTGCACACCGACCACGTCGAGGGAGTCGTCGTAGCCGAACCGCTCCTTGAGGCCGACGGCGTACACGCACACCGCGCCGGCGATCGCGCCGAGGATGATCGCGCCCACCGGGGTGACGGCGCCGCAGGCCGGGGTGATCGCGACCAGGCCGGTGATCGCGCCCGACGCCGCACCGACACCCGTCACATGCCCGTCCTTGATCTTCTCCACGGCGATCCACGCCAGCGTCGCTGCGCAGGTCGCGACGAACGTGGTGACCATGACGATCGCGGCGGAATTCCCCGCTGCCAGAGCAGAACCACCGTTGAACGCATACCAGCCGGCCCACAGCAGCCCGGCGCCCAGCAGCGTCAGCGGCACGTTGTGCGGCTTGCGCAGCTTGCCCCAGTTCGCCGACTTACCGAGCACGATGGCAACGGCCAGCGCGGCCGCGCCAGCGTTGATGTGCACCGCGGTGCCGCCGGCGAAGTCGATCGCCTTGAGCTTGTTGGCGATCCAGCCGCCGATCGAGTCCTCGGTGACGACGCCGTCGAATGCGAACACCCAATGGGCAACCGGGAAGTACACGAGCACCGCCCACAGCGTGGCAAAGCCCATCCACGCGCCGAACTTCATCCGGTCGGCGACCGCACCGGAGATCAGCGCCACGGTGATCGCGGCGAAGAGTGCCTGGAAAATCGAGAACAAGCTGACCGGCAGACCCGAGACCGTGGTCTGCGTCTCGAGGAGGTCTTTCATCCCGGCGAATTCGGTCAGGTTGCCGAGGAATCCGCCGTACGAGGTGCCGAAGACCATCGAGAAACCGAACAACACCCACAGCACACCGACGATCGCGACCGCGCCGAACGTCATCATCATCATGTTGGTCGAGCTCTTGACGGACACCATGCCGCCGTAGAACAACGCGAGGCCGGGGATCATCAACGTGAGGCCGATGATGCAACACAGCATGAACGCGGTCGTCCCTGTATCCATAGACTTCTCCTGCGATTACCGGCTCCGCCGCGGAGCCGTTCACCGACAGTTACCGATGTCTCTGTTACGTGGACTGTTTCCTCAGGTTTCGTCCGCGTAACGGAATTGCGCAACTGCGGTTTGATGCGAGTGTGTGGATTCATCCGCAACACGCCGCGAGAGGCGTATCAGGACGCACGTTCGGCGCGTTGACGGGTGCCACCGCTCAGGGCAGCGGCCAGTTCAAGACGATCTCGTCGAGCGGGTGCTGATCGCGATCACTCCCAGGAGGAACGGTCGACACCCATCCGAACGGCGAGAACCTCCCGGCCCGGTCCGGCGAGTTCGCCCAGCGAATCGGGCCGCCCGGCCATGGCCATCATCAACGCCTCCCCGGGTCCGCTCACGTCGGTGCCGGCACCTGTCTCCCAGTCGAGATCGACGGCGCGCAGACGCAAACCCCGAATCCGCTTCGGCACTCCGAGTCGGGGGTTGCCACGCGTGAGCTGGAGAACCCGCGCCAACCGATCCGGCGGTATCACGCGTGGGTGTCCGAGCGCGCGCCGAATGTCCTGATGGTGGATGGTCCCGTCCACCAGGGCGATCATGCCGCCGAACGCGGCCGTCAACCCCCGCGGCTGTGTGTGCGCACGGAGGAATCCGATGAGCTCGTCGGGCGTCAGGGCGCGGTACTCGTCGACACCCACCTGATTGGCGTTGGCCCCACGGCCCCGGGCAAAGCGCCGCAGCAGCCCGAGGGGATTCAGTTCTTCGTAGCTGATGACATGAGCGACAACGTCTTTCACCGTCCACTCGGTACACAACGTCGGCAGCTGCCACTGCTGCGGCGAGAGTGAGGCGAGGTAGTCGGCAAGATCGACACGCTCCGCGCGGGCCATCGCCAGCTGCGTGCTCATCGGTTCAGCAACTCTTCGAAACGCGTCAAGTACAACGACCACCCGGCGTCACCGCCGACTCCGTCGGCGACGGAGTCCCAGCCGCTGCCGTGGCGGTCGAGGTGTCGGTGTTCGAGCTCGACACGCGTGCGATCGTGACCTTCGGCGATGAAGCGCACCTCCACCTCGCTGGTCTTCGCCGGGTCGGGCTCTACCTGCCAGGTAGGACCGATGTCCCAGCTGAACACCAGCCGCCTGGGCGGCTCGAAGACCAGTACTCGGGCCCAGTCACAGCGGCTGCCGTCGGTACCGACGTCGTAGATGTGGCCGCCGACGCGAGGCTCGAACACCGTCTCGGCGATCGGAACCCGCAGCAGGTTGTGCTCGCGCGGTTTGAAATCGCCGAATTGGGTGGTGAATACCGCGAAGGCGCGGTCGACGGGTGCCTGAACCACGATCTGTCGGCGCACGGGCTCGGTCATGTTTCCTCCTCGGTGTCCTGTTCGGCGATGCGCTTGAAACCGACCAGGGCTCCCGTCCAGAACCGGTCGAGGTCGTCGCGTAGCCGCTCGATGCCGATGGGGTCGAGGTGGTAGACGCGGCGGGTGCCCACCGCGTGATCGGTGACAAGGCCGGCAGACTTGAGAACTTTGAGGTGCTGCGATACCGCGGGCCGACTGACAGGGAGATCGCGGGCCAACTCACCGACCGCGCACGGCGCGACGGCAAGGCGTTCGACGATCGCTCGCCGCGTTCCGTCGGCGAGTGCATGCCACGGATCAGTTGCTTGGTAAGTATCCACTAACCGTAAGCGTACGCTTACGGTTGCGACCAGTTCAAGACGATCTCGTCGAGCGGGAGCCGCTCGCGGGGCATCCGGTCGCGTTCGCCGATCTCCGGATCCACGTCGGTGTAGTCGCCGAGGCGGCCGACTGCGATCGCCATCAGAGGCCGCAGCGTTTCAGGCAGGTCGAAGGCCTCGGTGGCCCTGTCGGGATAGAACCCGGCCATCGGATGCACGATCAGCCCACGCGCAACGGCTTCGACCGACAACATGCCCAGGGCCGCGCCTGCATCGACACCGGAATACTGCGCGGTGTTCTCGTCGGGGCCCTGATCGGCGCAGACCAAGATCAGCGCGCTCGCCACCCGCGCCCAGCTGTTTCCGCGCTTGAGCAGATCAGCCAACGTGGCGAAGGTCGCGTCGCCGCGGCGCCCGACCACGTAGCGGACCGGCTGACGACGCCCCCACGTCGGCGCCCAGCGGGCCGCCTCGATGAGCGCGACCAGGTCGTCGTCGTCCAGCTCCGCCGTCGGGTCGAAGGCCCGCGGGCTCCAGCGGGCGGCGACGGGCGGGTGCAGCGGAACCGAGGTCTGGGCCAACCGATCGGTGGACGTCACCCCGGCGAGGCTACTGGGCGAATAAATCACGCGCGCGCAGCCTTTATCCTTGTTCGGGATTCCCCACGTTGAAAGGTTCGAGTAGTGGCGCTCGTCGTACAGAAGTACGGCGGATCCTCGGTGTCCGACGCCGAGCGCATCCGCCGTGTGGCCGAGCGCATCGTCGAGACCAAGAAGGCCGGCAACGACGTCGTCGTGGTGGTCTCGGCGATGGGCGACACCACCGACGAACTGCTCGACCTGGCCAAACAGGTCTGCCCCGCGCCGCCGGCGCGCGAGCTCGACATGTTGCTGACCGCGGGGGAGCGCATCTCCAACGCCCTGGTCGCCATGGCGATCGAGTCGCTCGGCGCCCAGGCCCGCTCGTTCACCGGCTCGCAGGCGGGTGTGGTGACTACCGGCACCCACGGCAACGCCAAGATCATCGACGTCACACCCACCCGGCTCCGGTCGGCCCTCGACGAGGGGCAGATCGTCCTGGTCGCCGGCTTTCAGGGCGTCAGCCAGGACACCAAGGACGTCACCACGCTGGGTCGCGGCGGCTCGGACACCACCGCCGTCGCGGTGGCCGCAGCGTTGAACGCCGACGTGTGCGAGATCTACACCGACGTCGATGGCATCTTCACCGCCGACCCCCGCATCGTGCCCAATGCCAAGCGCCTCGACACCGTCTCCTTCGAGGAGATGCTCGAGATGGCCGCCGCAGGCGCCAAGGTGCTGATGCTGCGCTGCGTCGAGTACGCGCGCCGATTCGACCTGCCCATCCACGTCCGCTCGTCGTACTCAGACCGGCCGGGCACCATCGTCAAAGGATCGATCGAGGACATCCCCATGGAAGACGCCATCCTCACCGGAGTAGCCCACGACCGCGGGGAGGCGAAGGTGACCGTCGTCGGCCTGCCCGACGTGCCCGGCTACGCCGCCCAGGTGTTCCGCGCGATCGCCGACACCGACGTCAACATCGACATGGTGTTGCAGAACATCTCCAAGGTCGAAGACGGCAAGACCGACATCACGTTCACGTGCTCGCGCGACAGCGGGCCGGGTGCGGTGGAGAAGCTGACGTCCCTGCAGGACGACATCGGATTCACCCGCGTGCTCTACGACGACCACATCGGCAAGGTGTCGCTGATCGGTGCGGGCATGCGATCGCACCCCGGCGTCACGGCGACCTTCTGCGAGGCTCTGGCCAATGCGGGCATCAACATCGATCTGATCTCGACCTCCGAGATCCGGATCTCGGTGCTGATCAAGGACACCGAACTCGACCGAGCCGTCGCCGCACTGCACGAGGCGTTCGGGCTCGGCGGGGACGAGGAAGCCGTGGTGTACGCGGGAACGGGGCGCTAGCGATGGTCAGTATCGGAGTGGTGGGCGCGACCGGGCAGGTCGGCCAGGTCATGCGGAAGTTGTTGGACGAGCGCGACTTCCCGGCCGATGAGGTGCGGTTTTTCGCCTCGGCGCGCTCGGCGGGCAAGAAGCTGGAGTTCCGCGGGCAGGAGATCGAGGTCGAGGATTCCGAGACGGCTGATCCGTCCGGCCTGGACATCGCGCTGTTCTCTGCCGGCGCGACGATGTCGCGGGTGCAGGCGCCGCGGTTCGCTGCCGCCGGCGCGGTGGTGGTCGACAACTCCTCGGCGTGGCGCAAAGATCCCGACGTTCCGCTGGTGGTGTCGGAGGTCAACTTCGACCGGGACGCGGCACGGCGCCCCAAGGGCATCATCGCCAACCCGAACTGCACGACGATGGCTGCGATGCCGGTGCTCAAGCCGCTGCACGAGGAGGCGCAGCTGGTCCGCATGATCGCCTCGACGTACCAGGCTGTGTCGGGGAGCGGGCTCGCCGGCGTCGAAGAACTCTTCGGTCAGGCCAGCGCCGTGGTGTCTGACAGCCAGGCGCTGGTCCACGACGGCAGCGCCGTGCAGTTCCCCGCGCCGAACAAGTACGTCGCGCCGATCGCTTTCAACGTCGTGCCGCTGGCCGGCTCGCTGGTCGACGACGGCTCGGGTGAGACCGACGAAGACCAGAAGCTGCGCAACGAAACCCGCAAGATCCTCGGCATTCCCGACCTCGCGGTGTCGGGCACCTGCGTGCGCGTGCCGGTCTACACCGGGCACTCGCTGTCGCTGAATGTGGAGTTCGCGCAGCCACTTTCGGCCCAGCGCGCCACCGAGCTGCTCTCCGGTGCACCCGGTGTCACACTGGTCGACGTCCCGACACCGCTGGCCGCTGCAGGGGTGGACGACTCTCTGGTGGGCCGGATTCGACAAGACCCCGGCGTTCCCGACGGTCGCGGTCTGGCGCTCTTCGTCTCCGGGGACAACCTGCGAAAGGGTGCGGCCCTCAACACAATCCAGATCGCCGAGCTGCTGGCCGCCACGCTCTGATCCGCCGTTGCGTCGAAACTGCATTCTGCGCGGTGTTGTCGCGCTGGGTTGCGCGTGGAATACAGTTTCGGCGGGTGTTGCGCACGCCACGCCGGTCGAGCTGCCGCCGTTGCAGCCGGGGCAGGTGTTGCGTGTCGGCCCGGTGGCCGGGACGGGAACGCCGACAGCGGATTACGGGATCGGTGCGACCGACCTGTGCGAATTCATGCAGTTCCCGGCCGGCACCCTGCAGGTCTGCGGGGACAGCTTCGCCGGCCAGGGCGTCGGGTTCGGTGGGTGGTACTCCCCGATCGCGCTGCACGTCGTCGACGGCTCCCTCGAAGATCCCGGCGGGGTGCGCTACGACGGGGTCACCGGGATCGGCACCCCGCTGTTGGCCGACCCGACGCCGCCTGGCTCGTCACAGCTGCCGGCGGGCATCGTCGAGATCAACCGGGAGAACTACCTGCTGGTCACCACGACCAAGGATCTGCGGCCGCAATCGTCGCGGCTGGTGAAAGCGCAAGCAGGCAAGGCACTTTGGGCAACAGTGCCCGGGTCCCGCCGCGATGCCGGATACGCCGGCGGCGGGCAGTCCCAGATCAGTGGCTACTACGATCCGATTCCGACGGCGGACTCGCCGCGAGGGTGGGTGTACATCGTCGCCAACAACTTCGACCGCACCGGTCCGCTGACGCTGTACCGGGTGACGCCGCAGACCTTCACCGATCGCGCCGCCTGGCAGGGGTGGTCGCCCGCCGGGTGGGGTACATCGCCGACGCCGCTGTGGGAGGACCAGATCGGTGAGATGAGCGTGCGCCAGATCGACGGGCAGACAGTGCTGTCGTATTTCAATGCCAGCACCGGCAACATGGAGATCCGCGTCGCCAACGACCCGACCCAACTCGGCACCGCGCCCGTGACCACCGTCGTCGTCGCGGCACCATGGCCGGAACAGGCCGAGGATCTGCCTGCGCCACAGGACAATCGGCTGGCCCAGCCCTATGGCGGGTATCTCTCGCCGGCGTCGACGCCCGATGCGGTGCGCGTCTTCGTCAGCCAGTGGAACACGACCCCGCGCGGCGGCAGCCCCTACCGGGTCATCCAGTTCGCGGTCAACCCGTTGAAGCCCTAGTCAACGGCACTTACTCTCTCGTTGGGTGTCGCATCGCGGTACCCCGGGCAGCTGGTTTCGATGCTGAAGGTGTGCCCCTCCCGTTCGCCGTCGGTGGGCGGCAACCGCCCACGGACGGCGTAGGTGTCATCGACCTTGGTGCCGACCACCGCGTCGGGATCTGCGACGAAGCCCCGCAGGTCGTCGTGCCGCAGCCCCACAGCGAACACCTCGATGCGGCGCTGCCGGCCGATGTGCAGGCGGACCATTCGCTGTCGCCCACCGGACACCAGGATCACCACACTGTCATCAGGCTGCCGGATGCAGCTCACGTCCTGGGTGGTGATGGTGCGACGTTCGCCGTCGAATTCGATCGACGTGACCACCTCCGGGCCGCTCGTGCAGGAGGCGAGGGTTCCGACGATCAGCGCCGCAGCGGGCAGCAGGCAGCGGCGTGCGACCAGGACCTTGCATCGGCGTCTCCCTGCGGTGACGTCGTGGCACGATACGGCCAGCACCGCGGGACGTGCGATCCGAGCTCTCACAGCTGACTCACAGCGCTCACTTAACTGACGCTGTGGGCCGCGGTGCAGGATCAGTGCCATGAGCGAGACAACGCCTCCGTCACCGCAGCCATCGTCACCGCAGCCCTCCGAGCAGAACGAGCCTGCCACCGGCCCGGTCTACACCGCGCCGCCCACCTACAGTGAATCCCCGCCGCTGCCGCCGCAGCCCGTGTACGTCCAGCAGCCCGCCAGCCGTCTCAACAAGGCCGCCGCATGGGTCGGGATCGTCGCCGGTTCGTTGTTCATCGTGGTCGTGATCTTCGGGGCGGGTTTCTTCACCGGCAAGGCCGTCGGCAACCATCGGAACTTCGACCACGGCCACGAGATGATGATGCGCCCCGGGCCGGCGATGTTTCCGATGGGTCCCCCCGGTGGGTTCCAGCGCGGTCCTGCGTTCCAGGGACCCTTCGGTCCCGGCGGCCAGATCATCGAAATCCCGCGGGCTCCCGGTAACGGTTCGTCGTCTCCCGATACGCCGACTCCGCCTCGGCCCTGAGGTGCCGGTGGGAGGATGATCTGCGCGGCTTTCGGGTACCCGCACCTCGGCGGCGCAGCCCGGCAGCCGCCAGCCCGGGAGGAGAGTAGATGTCAGACAAGTACGCGACCACCGACAGTGGGGCCCCCGTCCCCAGCCTCGAGCACTCGCTGACCGTCGGCCCTGACGGACCCATCCTGCTGCAGGACCATTACCTGCTCGAGCAGATGGCCAACTTCAACCGGGAGCGCATTCCCGAGCGCCAACCCCATGCCAAGGGCGGTGGCGCGTTCGGTGAATTCGAGGTCACCCATGACGTGAGCGCCTTCACCAAGGCGGCGTTCCTGCAGCCGGGGGTGAAAACAGAGATGGTGGCCCGATTTTCGACGGTGGCCGGGGAGCGCGGCAGCCCAGACACGTGGCGCGACCCGCGCGGGTTCGCGCTGAAGTTCTACACGTCGGAGGGCAACTTCGACATGGTCGGCAACAACACGCCGGTGTTCTTCATCCGCGACCCGATGAAGTTCCAGAACTTCATCCGCAGTCAGAAGCGGCTGCAGGCGTCCAACGTGCGCGACCACCACATGCAGTGGGACTTCTGGACGCTGTCGCCGGAGTCGGCCCACCAGGTCACCTGGCTGATGGGGGACCGCGGTATCCCCAAGACGTGGCGGAACATGAACGGCTATTCGAGCCACACCTATAGCTGGGTCAACGCCAACGACGAACTGTTCTGGGTGAAATACCACTTCAAGACCGATCAGGGCATCGACTTCCTCACCCAGGAGGACGCCGACCGGCTCGCCGGTGAGGACGGCGACTACCACCAGCGCGACCTGTTCACCGCGATCGAGGACGGCAACTTCCCGAGCTGGACGCTGCAGGTGCAGATCATGCCGTTCGAGGACGCAAAGACGTACCGCTACAACCCCTTCGACCTGACCAAGGTGTGGCCGCACAGCGACTATCCGCTGCACGAGGTCGGCAAGATGACGCTCAACCGCAACGTCGTCGACTACCACGCCCAGATCGAGCAGGCCGCGTTCGAGCCGAACAACATCGTGCCGGGTACCGGCCTGTCCCCCGACAAGATGCTGCTGGCGCGCGGCTTCTCCTACGCCGACGCGCACCGGCACCGGCTCGGGGTGAACTACAAGCAGATACCTGTCAACGAGCCCAAGGTGGAGGTGCGCGCCTACTCCAAGGACGGGCCGATGCGCATCCACAACGTCACCGACCCGGTGTACGCGCCGAATTCGATGGGCGGGCCGGAGGCCGATCCCCGCCGGGCGTCCGAGGTGCACTGGGCGTCCGACGGAGACATGGTGCGGGCCGCCTACGCGTTGCGCGCCGATGACGACGACTGGGGTCAGGCAGGCACTTTGGTGCGCGAGGTTCTCGACGACGAGGCACGGGAACGGCTGGTGCACAACGTCGTCGGCCACGTCTCCGATGGAGTGAAAGAGCCGGTGCTGTCGCGGGTGTTCGAGTACTGGCGCAACATCGACCCCGATTTGGGGAAGAAGATCGAGGAAGGCGTGCGCGGAGCCTAGAACCGCTGACCCGGATACGGCAGCAGTGCCATCTCGCGCGCATTCTTGATCGCCGCGGCGACCTGGCGCTGCTGTTGAACCGTCACACCGGTCACCGATCGCGATCGGATCTTGCCGCGATCGGACAGGAACTGCCGCAGCGTGGCAGTGTCCTTGTAGTCGACGACGTCGATACCCAACGAGGACAACAGGTTTCGGCGCTTCTTGGCGGGGGCGGCCGCCTCGCGCCTGCGCTTCACCAACTCGACTTCCGAACGCCGGGCAGCTCACCGCGGTGGGCCAACTCGCGGACCCGAACTCGTGACAGGCCGAACTTGCGCAGATGGCCCCGGGGTCGCCCGTCGACGGCATCGCGGTTGCGCACCCGGACCGGGCTGGCATCACGCGGCTGGCGATTGAGTTCTGCCTGCGCCGCGACCTTCTCCTCGGGTGCGCCCGTGCGGATGATCTTCTTCAGTTCGGCCCGACGCTCGGCATAGCGGGCAACGATCTCGCGCCGGCGGTCGTTCTGCACGATTTTCGATTTCTTGGCCATCAGCGCTCTTCGCGGAAGTCGACGTGCCGGCGCACGACGGGGTCGTACTTGCGCAGGACGATGCGGTCGGGATCGTTGCGCCGGTTTTTGCGCGTGACGTAGGTGTAGCCCGTGCCCGCGGTGGAGCGGAGCTTGACCACGGGACGGATGTCGGTGCTGCGTGCCATCAGAGTTTTCCTTCCCGGCGGAGGCGTGCCACCACCGACTCGATGCCGTCACGGTCGATGGTCTTGATGCCTTTGGCGCTGACGCGCAACGTGATTCGGCGGCCCTCGGACGGCAGGTAGTAGGTCTTGCGTTGGATATTGGGGTCCCAGCGCCGGCGCGTTCGGCGGTGCGAATGCGACACCGCGTTACCGAAGCCGGGCGCGCGGCAGGTGACCTGGCAGTGAGCGGACACAGCGCCTCCTTAATGGAAATCGTTTTCGACAAGCTGCGGCTCGGACTGTAGCGTGAACGCGTCACTATTGAAAATCATTCCCGTTAAGGAGTCTGCGGATGCGCACCCCCGTCATCGTCGTGGCCGGTCAGAATGGCACCGCCGACATCGCCCGAGTGCTGCTCGAGCAACCGGGGACGATGGTGGTCGAGCACCACTTCGACGGGCACGTCGTGCACCGCACCACCGCGTCGGTGCAGCGCGGAGTCACCGTGAAGGCCGACGCCGTCCTGGAGTTGAGGAACTGCTGTCTGGCGTGCACCGTGCGCGACGATCTGCTCGCGCACCTGTGCCACCTGCACCGCCGGGGCGGCGTGGCCCGCATCGTCGTGCGCCTGGCCCCCTGGCTGGAACCCGAGCCCGTCTGCGTCGCGATCACGCACTCGGCCGCCGCCCGTGACGTGTCCCTGTCGGCGGTGATCTCCGCCGTCGACACCGAGACATGGCTGCCCGACGCACTCGGTGACGATGAGCACGCCGACGGCCGCACGGTGGCGCAGGTGGTGGTCGGGCAGGCCGAATTCGCCGACGTGGCAGTCCTGTCCGCGCCACACGCCCGCACACTGGCCGTGTTGCGCAGGTTGGCGCCCCGCGCGCGGATCACGGTGGGTACCGATCGGCTCGAGCTCGCGCTGGCCCATGTCGACCCGGACCCGCGCCGCGGGCAGCCGCAGGACCCGCATGCCTCGCTCCTACGGGGTGAGCCGCCACTGGGCATCGAGTCGGGCGTGGGTCTCGTCGAGTTCACCGCTCGACGGCCGTTTCACCCCGAGCGCTTGCACGACGCCCTCGATGTGCTGCTCGACGGTGTGGTCCGCAGCCGGGGCCGCCTGTGGCTGGCCAACCGACCCGATCGGGTGATGTGGGTGGAATCCGCCGGCGGCGGTCTGCGGCTCGCGCAGGCGGGAAAATGGTTGGCCGCCATGACGACTCGAGAGTCGTGTTATGTCGATCCGGAACGGCGTGCCATGGCTGACGCGATGTGGGACCCCGAGCACGGGGACCGGCACAGCTCGTTGGCCGTTCTGGTGTGCGGCGCGAGTGCGGAATCGGTCACGACCACTCTCGGCGACGCGGTGCTGACCGATGAGGAGATGGCACGGCCGCAGGATTGGCCGGGCTTCGACGACCCGTTCGGTGACTGGCACGACGAACCGTGTGAGGACGCGGTACGCACCTCCACGGGCGACGAGGAGATCAGCGCCGAAGGCTGACGACCGGCTGGCATGATCGGTCAGGTGAAAGCCGTCGCCCTGGGCTGTCTCGCTGTCGTGGGTCTGGCGCTGGCCGCCCCCGCGGCTGCCCGGCCGTCTGATCCCGGAGTGGTGAACTACGCCGTCTTGAGCAAGGGCTCTGTCGGCAACATCGTGGGCACACGTCTGGGCGTCGAGTCGACGTTCACCGCCCCGTTCCAGGCGTATTCGGTCGACACTCCGGTCTGCAACAACTGGGCCGACATCGGATTGCCCGAGGTGTACCTCGATCCGGACCTGGCCGCCTTCAACGGCGCCACGGCGCAGGAATCCCCGTCCGACATGACCCACTTCGTCAAGCAGGCGGTGGGTGTGTTCGCCACCCCCGAGGCCGCCGGGCGCGCGTACCACCGCGTCGTCGACCGGACCGTCGGCTGCAGCGGTCAGACCACTGCGATGCACCTGGACGACTTCACCACCCAGGTGTGGACCTTCACCGGGGGGCCGGCAGGCGCCACCCAGGCCGACTGGGTCAAACAGGAGGCCGGAGCCGACCGCCGATGCTTCGTGACCACCCGGCTGCGGGAGAACGTCCTGCTCCAAGCCAAGGTGTGCCAATCGGGCAATGGCGGACCCGCGGTGAACGTGCTGGCCGGCGCCATGCAGAACACGCTGGGGCAGTAACGCTCGCCCTCCGAGCGACCACGTCACAGGTGTGTCACCGCTGCGGACGGGAATTTGTCGGTGCGCTCTGGAAGATAAAAGGGAAGACTCGTCACCTAGATCGTCAACGACCGAAAGAGGGCGGCTGATCGATGGCCCGCACCATGCCGTGTGACGTCACGGCCGGCGACACTTTGGCCAGTGCCGAAGCTGCCGCCGAGCACCTCGCAGACAGCTGCCTCGTCGATGGGCCGGTCGGCGGGGTCGGCCTGGAGGTCGAGGCGCACTGCTTCGTGCTGGCCGATCCGTCGCGCCGGCCCGGTTGGGACGAGTTGACCGCGACCATCGCGACGTTGCCTCCGCTGCCCGGCGGCAGCGTGGTCACCGTGGAGCCCGGTGGTGCGGTCGAGCTGTCGGGCCCCCCGGCAGCCGATGCCGCGGCGGCCATCGCGGCGATGCGATCCGACCGTGCCGCGCTGAGACGCTCGTTCCGTCAGGCCGGGCTGGGCCTCGTGCTCCTCGGGGCGGATCCGCTGCGCGCCCCAGGTCGCGTCAACCCGGGCGGGCGCTACCAGGCGATGGAGCGCTTCTTCCAAGTCAGCGGCACCGCCGACGCGGGCGCGGCGATGATGACTTCCACCGCGTCGATCCAGGTCAACCTCGAAGCAGGTCCACGGTCACAGTGGGCGCAGCGGGTCCGGCTCGCGCACGCGCTCGGCCCCACGATGATCGCGATCGCGGCCAACTCCCCGGTGCTCGCGGGCAGCTTCACCGGGTGGCAGTCCACCCGGCAGCGGGTGTGGGGGCAGCTCGACTCCGCGCGGTGCGGGCCCGTGCTCGGCGCCAGCGGCGACGACCCGGCCAGCGATTGGGCGCGCTACGCGCTGCGGGCCCCGGTCATGCTCGTGCACACCCCCGACCCTGAGCCGGTCACCGAGTGGGTGCCGTTCGCGGACTGGGCCGACGGGAGGGTGCTGCTGGGCGGGCGGCGGCCCACCGAGGCCGATCTCGACTATCACCTGACCACGCTGTTTCCCCCTGTGCGCCCGCGCGGTTTCCTGGAGATCCGCTACCTGGACAGCCTGCCGGACGCGTTGTGGCCCGCGGCGGCGTGGACGCTGACGACCCTGCTGGACGATCCCGCTGCCGCCGACATCGCGGCGGAGGCCACCGAGGAGGTCGCCACCTCGTGGGATCGCGCCGCGCGGGCCGGCCTCGCCGACCGGCATCTGCACGCGGCCGCGGTGGCCTGTGTGACCGCGGCGGCTGAGCGGGCGCCGTCGGAGCTGACGGAAACGATGGATGTACTGGTGCGTTCGGTCGAGCGGGGTCGCTGCGCCGCCGACGACTTCGCCGACCGCGTGGTGGCCACCGGAATCACCGGTGCGATCACCCACCTGGCAGAAGGGGAGCTGTGACGACGCGCGAGCTACTGGCCGGAGAACTGGCCGCCGCCCGGGACCGCACGCTGAGATTGGTCGACTTCGACGACGCAGAGGTGCGCCGCCAGTACGACCCGCTGATGAGCCCGCTGGTCTGGGACCTGGCGCACATCGGCCAGCAGGAAGAACTGTGGCTGCTGCGCGGCGGCAATCCCGAGCGGCCCGGCATGCTGACCCGGGAGGTCGACCAGCTCTACGACGCGTTCGTGCACTCGCGGGCCAGCAGGGTCAGCCTGCCGCTGCTGCCGCCCGCCGATGCCCGCGCCTACTGCGCCACAGTCCGCAACAAGGTGCTCGACGTTCTCGATGCGCTACCCGACGACCACCCCGAAGCTTTCACATTCGGAATGGTGGCCAGCCACGAGAACCAGCACGACGAGACGATGCTGCAGGCGTTGAACCTGCGGTCGGGTGCGCCGCTGCTCGACCGCGGCGCTGCTCTGCCGCAGGGCCGGCCCGGGCTGGCCGGAACGTGGGTCGAGGTGCCTGCCGGTGAATTCGTGCTGGGTGTCGACGCGGCCGCAGAGCCGTTCTCCCTGGACAACGAGCGCCCCGCCCACACCGTCGACGTGCCGGCATTTCGTATCGGCCGGGTCCCGGTCACCAACGGCGAATGGCTGCAGTTCATCGGCGACGGCGGATACGACGAGCGCCGCTGGTGGTCTGACGCGGGATGGGCCCATCGGCAGAAAGCCGGGCTCACCGCGCCGCAGTTCTGGAACACCGGAGCGTTGGCCGGCACGCGCACCCGCTTCGGGCACATCGAGGACATCCCCGTCGACGAGCCGGTTCAGCATGTCGACTTCTTCGAGGCGCAGGCCTATGCCGCGTGGGCCGGCGCGCGGCTGCCCACCGAGGTCGAGTGGGAAAAGGCGTGTGCCTGGGATCCGGCGCTCGGCCGGCGTCGGCGCTATCCGTGGGGGTCCGCCGCGCCGTCTGGTGAGCGGGTCAACCTCGGCGGCGCCGCGTTGCGGCCAGCGCCCGTCGGCGCCTACCCCGACGGGGCGTCGGCCTACGGCGCCGAGCAGATGCTCGGCGATGTGTGGGAGTGGACCACCTCGACGCTGCGGCCATGGCCCGGTTTCACGCCGATGGTGTACGAGCAGTACTCCAGCCCGTTCTTCGACGGGGTCACCTCCGGCGACTATCGCGTGCTGCGCGGCGGGTCGTGGGCGGTGGCGCCAGGGATACTGCGGCCGAGCTTCCGCAACTGGGACCACCCGATCCGCAGGCAGATCTTCTCGGGTGTGCGGTTGGCCTCGGATGTGTAGGCATGTGTAGGCACCTTGCCTGGCTGGGCGCGCCGGTCACGCTCGCGTCGTTGGTGCTCGAGCCGCCCTCGGGCCTGCTGGTGCAGTCCTATGCACCGCGCCGCCAGAAGCACGGACTGATGAATGCCGACGGTTGGGGTGCGGGCTTCTTCGACGGCCCGCAGCCGCGGCGGTGGCGCAGCGCCGCACCGCTGTGGGGGGACGCCTCGTTCGCGTCGGTGGCACCGGCGCTGAGCAGCGGCTGCGTGGTGGCCGCGGTGCGCTCGGCCAGTGTCGGGATGCCGATCGAGGCGTCTGCATCCGCGCCGTTCACCGACGGGGCGTGGCTGCTGTCGCACAACGGGCTGGTCGATCGCGCGGTGTTGCCGTTGTCGCCGCACGCGGAGTCCACCAACGACAGCGCGCTCCTCGCGGCGCTGATCTTCGACCGCGGTCTCGATGCGCTCGGTGACACCGTCGCCGCGGTTGCCGCCGACGACCCGAACGCCCGGCTGAACATCCTGGCGGGCAATGGTTCTCGGCTATTGGCCACGACGTGGGGCGACACCCTGTCGGTGCTGCGCAGGCCCGACGGGGTGGTGGTGGCCAGCGAACCCTATGACGACGATCCGTCATGGCAGGAGATCCCGGACCGCCACCTCGTCGACGTTCGGGTCGACGTTCGGGTCGGCGGAGTGGACACGCAGGTTGACCTGACCCCGCTGAAAGGACTGTGATGACGTTCTCGCTGGAGAACTACCTCGCCGCCGACGCCGCCGAGGAGGCGCTGCGTCGCGACGTCCAGGACGGACTGACCGCGACGCCGAAGTCATTGCCGCCCAAGTGGTTCTACGATTCCGTCGGGAGCGACCTGTTCGACCAGATCACCCGGCTGCCCGAGTACTACCCGACGCGGGCAGAGGCGCAGATCCTCACCGCGCACGCCGGGGAGATTGCCGCCGCGTCCGGCGCGGACACGCTCGTCGAGCTGGGCAGCGGCACCTCGGAGAAAACCCGTCGACTGCTCGACGCGATGAAAGAGCGTGGCGCACTGCGCAGGTTCATCCCGTTCGACGTGGATGCCACGGTGCTCGAAGCGGCAGGCGCGGCGATCGCGAAGGAGTACCCCGGCATCGAGATCGCCGCGGTGTGCGGCGATTTCGAGGAGCATCTCGGCAAGATCCCCGCGAGCGGCCGACGGCTCGTCGCATTCCTGGGTTCGACCATCGGCAATCTCACCCCGGGCCCCCGCGCGGACTTTCTCGGCTCCGTGGCGGCGATGATGCAGCCCGGGGACACGCTGCTGCTGGGCACCGATCTGGTCAAAGACACCGAGCGGTTGATCCGTGCCTACGACGACAGCGCGGGGGTGACGGCACGGTTCAACCTCAACGTGCTGGCCGTGGTCAACCGCGAGCTGGGGGCGGATTTCGACATCGCCGCGTTCGCGCATGTCGCCCGGTGGAACGCCGGCGAAGAACGCATCGAGATGTGGCTGCGGGCCGATCGTGCGCAACGGGTGCACATCCCAGCACTCGACCTGGCCGTCGACTTCGCCGACGGGGAGGAGATGCTCACCGAGGTGTCGTGCAAGTTCCGTCCCGCCGGCGTGGAGGCCGAACTCCGGGCGGCCGGGCTGCGGCGCACACACTGGTGGACCGACGAGGCGGGCGACTTCGGCCTGTCGCTGGCGGTGAAATGACCCTCGCGCAGAGGTGGCGCGCGGCGCGTCCGGCGCCGGCCGGGATACACCTCGACAGCGCCGCCTGCTCGCGGCAGAGTTCGGCGGCCCTGGAGGCCGCGGCCCGGCACGCCCACCACGAAGCCGAGGTCGGCGGCTACGTCGCGGCCCAGGCGGCCGCCCCGGTGCTCGACGCCGGCCGCGCGGCGGTGCGGGCACTCACCGCGATGACCGACGCCGAGGTGTACTTCACCACCGGCTCCAACCACGCGCTGGACATCCTGCTCTCCGACTGGACCGGTGACCGTGTCATCGCCTGCCTGACAGGGGAATACGGGCCCAACCTGGCCATCATGGCGCGGCACGGCTTCGAGATCCGAGACCTGCCCGTCGATGGTTTCGGTCGGCTGGACCTCGATGCCGTCGGCGCTGCGTTGTCCAACGATCCGCCGGCGCTGGTGCATCTGACGATGCTGGGCAGCCACAGCGGGGTCGTGCAACCGGTGCGCGAACTCGCCGGCGCGTGCCGCAGCCAGGGTCTGCCGCTCGTCGTCGACGCGGCACAGGGTTTCGCGCACCTCGACTGCGCTGGCATCGCAGCCGACGCGATCTACTCGTCGTCGCGGAAATGGCCGGCCGGACCGCGGGGGGTGGGTGTGCTGGCCACCCGGCCGGGGCTGCTGTCGGAATACACCCAGCTGCGAATCGCGCACGCCGAGGCCAGTGTCGCCTCCCATGTCGGGTTCTCGGTCGCGATCGCCGAGCACATCGCCGCCGGTCCACACGACATCCAAGCCAGGCTGCGCGACGTCGGCGCGCAGACCCGCCGCGCGCTGGCAGACGTCCCGGGGTGGCAGGTACGCGAGAACGTCGACGAGCCCAGCGCGATCACCACGCTCACCCCGCCCGACGGCGTCGACCCCGCGGCGGTGCGCGCAGAGTTGATCGCCGAGCACGGCATCCTCACCACGTTCATCGGTGTGGAACGGGCTCCCAAGGAGCTGACCCGGCCGGCCTTGCGCGTCTCCCCGCACGTCGACGTCACCGACGACGACCTGACGGCCCTGACCGCCGCGTTGGCGGCCGTCTCCGGGGTGTGACGCCGGGCACTTCTGGTTATCCCCCCTGCACCAGTACCGGAGGGACGCCGCCATGACCGCGACCGAGGCCGACGAACCCGCGTCGGAGAACCCGAAGAAGAAGCGCGACAAGACGCACTGGCTCTACCTGATGGTGATCGCGGCGGTGATCGCTGGGATCGTCGTCGGGCTGGCGGCGCCGGACCTGGCCGGCTCGCTCGGCGTGCTGGGGGAACTGTTCGTCAAGTTGATCAAGATGATGATCGTCCCGGTCATCTTCTGCACCGTGGTGCTCGGCATCGGTAAGGTCAAGGCCGCGACCGCCGTCGGGAAGGTCGGCGGGCTTGCCATCGCCTACTTCCTCGCCATGTCGACGGTGGCGCTGGCCATCGGCCTGGTGGTGGGCAACCTCATCAGCCCCGGCACCGGGTTGAACGTCCCCAACGACCCCGGCAAGGGCGCCGAGCTGGCTGGTGAGGCCGAATCTGCCGGCGGTGCAATGGATTTCATCGCTGACATCATCCCGTCGACATTGTTCTCGTCAGTCACCGAAGGCAACGTGCTGCAGGCGCTGTTTGTTGCGCTGCTCGTAGGGTTCGGCATCCAGTCGATGGGTGCCACCGGCGAGCCGCTGCTGCGCGGCATCGAGGCCCTGCAGAAGCTGGTGTTCAAGATATTGATCGGGGTGCTGTGGCTGGCGCCGATCGGCGCGTTCGGCGCCATCGCCGAGGTGGTCGGTGACACCGGATTCGAGGCGGTGATCCAGCTCGGTGTGCTGATGGTGGCGTTCTATCTGACCTGTGTGATCTTCGTGTTCGGGGTGCTCGGGGCGCTGCTGTGGACGGTGGCGCGGGTGTCAGTGTTCAAACTCGCCCGCTACCTGGCCCGGGAGTACCTGCTGATCGTTGCGACGTCGTCGTCGGAATCCGCACTGCCGCGGCTGATCGCCAAGATGGAGCACGCCGGGGTGAAACCGGCGACCGTCGGCATCGTCGTGCCCACCGGGTATTCGTTCAACCTCGACGGCACCGCGATCTACCTGACCATGGCGTCGCTGTTCATCGCCGACGCGCTGGGCGACCCGCTGTCGATTCCCGAGCAACTCGGTCTGCTCGCGTTCATGATCGTGGCGTCGAAGGGCGCGGCCGGCGTCAGCGGCGCAGGGCTGGCCACACTGGCCGCCGGACTGCAAAGCCACCGCCCCGAACTGCTCGACGGCGTCGGGATCATCGTCGGCATCGACCGGTTCATGTCCGAGGCCCGGGCGCTGACCAACTTCTCCGGCAACGCTGTGGCCACGCTGCTGATCGGGCACTGGACGCACAGCGTCGACGACGTTCGGTTACGCGAGGTGCTCGACGGCGACCGGCCATTCGACGAATCCACCATGGTCGACGACCACGAGACGGTCGAAAAACCGCGGGAGACCTCTCCAACCGGGTAGGTCACGCCCTGCCCGCCCGTCCGCACTTGCGCTGCCCGACGATTCGGTTGTGCCCGCAGGCTGTTCTTTCGGTCACATCGCGCGTGCCAAGGTGGTCCACGACACCGGCATTGCACCCGAGAGAGGACCGCCGCCATGAAGGTCGAAGATCTCCTGAAACCCTTCCCCATCAAGGAGTTCCATCCGTTCCCGCGCGCCATGATGGGCCCCGGCGCGCACGAGATGGTCGGCCCGGAAGCCCTCAAGATGGGGTTCAAGCGGGTGCTGCTGATGAGCTCGGGCCTGCGCGGCACCGACATCGTGCACAACATGGCCGAGTCGCTGAAGTGGCACGGGCTGGAGGTCGTCGTCTACGACCAGGTGGAGTCCAACCCCAAGGACTACAACGTGATGGACTCGGTGAAGCTGTACCAGGAAAACGAGTGCGACAGCTTCATCTCCATCGGCGGCGGCTCCACCCACGACGCCTGCAAGGGTGCCCGGATCTCGATCGCCCACGACGGCCGCAACGTCAACGACTTCGAGGGTTTCAACAAGAGCGAAAACCCCAAGAACCCACCGCACATCGCGATCTCGACGACGGCGGGCACCGGTTCGGAGACCTCGTGGGCCTACGTCATCACCGACACCACCACCGATCCCGACAACCCCCACAAGTACGTCGCCTTCGACGATGCGTCGGTGGCCACGCTGGCCGTCGACGACCCGGTGCTGTACTACGAATGCCCGACCGACTACACCGCGCAGTGCGGCTTCGACGTGCTCGCCCACGCGTCGGAACCCTACGTGTCGCGACTGAACTTCGAACCGTCGCTGGGCAACGCGATCCGCGCGATCAAGCTGACCGCCGAGAACCTGCGCGAAGCCACCTGGAACGGAACGGATCTCAAGGGCCGCGAAGGAATGATGTACGCCCAGTACATCGCCGCCCAGGCGTTCAACTCCGGCGGTCTTGGCATCATCCACTCCATCTCCCACGCGGTCAGCGCCTTCTACGACACCCACCACGGCCTGAACAACGCGATCGCGCTGCCGCGGGTGTGGGCGTTCAACATGCCGGTGGCCTACAAGCGCTTCGCCGACATCGCCCAGGCGATGGGCGTCGACACCTACGGCATGACCGACGTGCAGGCCGCCGATGCGGCGCTGGCCGCCGCGATCCGGTTGCTGCGCGACGTCAACATCATCGAGCGCTTCGTCGACGTCAAGCAGGACAGCTACTCGAAGAACCGACTGGGCAAGGGCCCCACCAAGTTCTACGAGAACGCCCCGGTGATCAAGGGCGACAAGGCCGACGTCGACCGCATCACCAACCACGTCCTCGGCGACGCCTGCACGCCGGGCAACGCCAAGGAGTGCACGTTCGACACCGTGCGCCCGGTGGTCGAGCACTGCATGAACGGCAGCCTCGACGAGCTGCTGCCGTAGCGATGTTCGCGACCGTAGAGGACGTGCGCGAGGCGCTCGCCGGCGAGGGTTACATCGCCGACGAGCGCCTGGCCACCACCGTGTTCCTGCAGACGCGACTGGACAAGCCGCTGCTCATCGAGGGACCGGCCGGCGTCGGCAAGACCGAACTGGCCAAGGTGCTGGCCGCCGCGACCGGCCGCCGGCTGCTGCGCCTGCAGTGCTACGAGGGCCAGGACGAGACCAAGGCGCTCTACGAGTGGGACTACGGCAAGCAGCTGCTCTACACGCAGATCCTGCGGGAGAAGATCGGCCAGCTCGTCGCTGACGCCCCCGACCTCGATCAGGCCGTCGAGCGGATCAGCGCCCAGGAGAGCGTGTTCTTCTCCGACCGGTTCCTGGCACCGCGGCCACTGCTGGAGGCGGTGCGTTCGCCCGAGCCGGTGGTGCTGCTCATCGACGAGATCGACCGTGCCGACGAGGCGCTGGAAGCGGTGCTGCTGGAACTGCTGGGGGAGTACCAGGTCTCGGTACCCGAGGTCGGCACCTTCACCGCGACGCACGCCCCGTATGTGATCCTCACGTCGAACAACACCCGTGATCTCGCCGCGGCGCTGAAGCGGCGATGCCTGCATCTGTTCCTCGACTACCCGGCTGCCGAGCGCGAGCTGGAGATCGTCCGGTCGAAGAACACCGGTCTGACCGAAGCGCTGGCCACCCAGCTGGTCGACATCGTGCGAGGCCTGCGAGAGCTGGAGTTGCGCAAGGCGCCGAGCATCTCGGAGACGATCGACTGGGCACGGACTCTGGCCGTGCTGGGTGTCGACGAATTGTCGGCGCAGGTGCTCTCGGACACCGTCTCGGTGGTGGTCAAGTACGACAAGGATGTCCGCAAGGCGCTGGACGCTTTGCCGCGGCTGGTGGACCCTAACGCGAAAGTGCCCGAGCACAAGCATCATTCGCATGACCATCCGCACCCACATTCGCACGATCACGGGCATGACCACGATCACGGGGACGACGGTCGGGTGGCGCGGCTGGCCAAGGATAAGCCCGGCCGCTTCACCGACGGCTATTACGGCACTCCCAGAAAATCGGAGACGGCGGCGGCGACGCTGGGCCGGCGCCGCGCACTGTAGCCATGGAAGCCACGCTGCACCGGTTCGTCCGGCTGCTCCGCCTCGGCGGGGTGCGCGTCTCGATTCCCGAGGCGTTGGACGCGATGCGGTGCGCGGGGCAGCCCGGTGTGTTGTCGTCCCGGGCTGTCCTGCGCACCGCGCTGCGTGTCGCGTTGGTCAAAGACGAACGGGATGCGCCCGTCTTCGACGAGATCTTCGACGCGTTCTTTCACCTCGTACGGGTCGGTGACGAGGACGGAGGGCATGGGCACTCCCACGCCCACGATGACCTCGTCGACACCGGCGAGCTCGACTCCTTCACGCTGTCCGAGGAACCCAGCGAGACCCCCGAGCAGGGCCACGAGCACGGGAAGCCGTCGAGCATCCGCGACTACTTCAAGCAGGAGGACCTCGCTCAGCGCTACAACCTGCATCAGGAGGCCAACCGCGTCGACCTGGCTGCGCTGACCGACGAGATCGCTTTCAGCGACCAGGCCCGCGCGGGCGCCGAGGACGCCTACCGGGTGCAGCTGTCCACCGACCGACTGCGCGGTGCGGCCACCGTGGGCACCCTGTCGACTTCGGCCGGCACCCCCGTCGATGCCGAGCTGACGATCGCCCAGCAGGAGGCTCTCCTCGGTTGGTTGGACGGCGAATTCGGCAGTCAGGACGGGGACGGCGACGATGCGGCCGCGCTGCGCCGGCGGCTGACCGGGGTGCTGGAGAACCTCCCGCAGGCGCTGAAGCGCCATCTCGAGGCGTTGCTGGCGCTGGAGACCGCGATCGTCGAGACGCGAGAGCGGCGCGAAGCTCGGGTGGACCGGATCGGGGAGGCTGAACGCGCCGACCTCGAGGACTCGCTGCGCCGGCTCGCCCGAACCCTGCACGGCGCGTTGACGCACCGGCGCCGGGTCGCCGCCGCGGGTCGCGTCGACTCCGGACAGACCATGCGCCGCAACATGCGCTTCGACGGCGTGCCGTTCATGCCCGTCACCGTGCGGCGAGCCGAGGACCGGCCGCGGCTGGTCGTGCTGGCGGACGTGAGCCTGTCGGTGCGGGCGACATCGCGGTTCACCCTGAGCCTGGTGCACGGCCTGCAGGACCTGTTCACCCAGGTCCGCTCCTTCGTGTTCGTCGCCGACATCGCCGAGACCACCGAACTGTTCCGCGACCAACCCAGTGACCGAGCACTGGGCCAGATCTTCGGCGGTGACGTCATCGACACGGCGGCGAACTCCGACTACGGCCGGGTGTTCGGGGATTTCCTGGCCGAGCACTCGTCGGCGGTGACACGGCGCACCACGGTGCTGGTCCTCGGCGACGGCCGCACCAACGGCCGCGACCCCAACCTCGCCGCGTTCGAGGAGATCACCCGCCGCGCCCGCGAAACGGTGTGGCTCACCCCTGAACCGCGCTACTCGTGGGGTCTGGGTAGCTGCGACCTGCCCGCCTATGCCGAGTTCTGCGACCGGGTGCGGGTGGTGGCCGACCTGTCGGGGCTGGAAAGTGCCGCGCACGAGTTCGCCGCGGAAGCCGTTGGTAGGTGAGCTGTGGGTCGTACGCTGGAGCCCGGAATGTTGGCTCGGTCACACAGCGTGGCCGCGGCCCGGGGCTGGCGAGGCGAGGCAGTGGAGACAGGACAGACGAGCACCGCGGTGGGGCCGCGGCTGCTGAAGTTCCACGCCCCCGAGATCGTGTTCGGGGTGGCGTCGATGGTCGAGGCCGCGCATGCCGCGATGCGGCTGGGAGCGGTACGGCCGATGCTGGTCACCGACCCCGGTCTCATCGAAGCCGGCTGGGCCGACGAGATGGTCGGTCACCTCGCCGAGCAGGGCATCCAGATGCGGCTGTGGCACGACCTGACGCCCAACCCCAAAGACCATGAGATCGCGGCGGGCTTCGACTGCTACGCCGAGCACGGCTGCGACGTGCTGGTGGCCGTCGGCGGCGGATCGGTGATCGACGCCGCCAAAGGCGTCGCGATCCTGGCGGCCAACGGCGGGGACATCCTGGACTACGAAGGTGTGGACAAGGCGGAGATGCCTATCCCGCCGCTGGTGGTGGTGCCTTCCACCTCCGGCACCGGCGCCGACGTGTCGCAGTTCTGCATCGTCACCGACACCACCCGCAACACCAAGATCACGATCCTCGGCCGGGCGCTGGTACCCGACATCACGGTGATCGATCCGCGGCTGCTCACCACGATGCCGGACTGGCTCAACGCCGCCACCGGACTCGACGCCCTGACCCACGGCATCGAGGCGTTCGTGTCGCTGGGCCATAACCAGCTGACCGACCATCACGCGCTCCGTGCCGTGCAGATGGTCACCGACAACTTGGCCGACACCCTGGAACGTCCGGACGAGATGCCGGCGCGAGTCCAGATGGCACAAGCCGCGCTGGAAGCCGGACTGGCGTTCACCAATGCGATTCTCGGTGCCACCCACGCGATGAGCCATCAGGTGGGCGGCCTGCTCGATCTCCCCCACGGAGTCGTCAACGGCGTGTTGCTGCCACACGTGATCCGGTTCAACGCCGAAGCCGATCCGGAGCCGTACAAGACCATCGCGACGTTCCTCGGGGTGGCCGACCCGGCCATGCCGGCTGCCGAAGCCGCGCTGGCCCTCGCCGACCGCATCGACGGGCTGGCCCGCGACGTCGGCGTGCCGCGCGGGCTGGCCCAACTGGGGGTGCAGCCCGAAGACCTGCCCCGGCTGGCCAAGACTGCGCTGTCGGATGCCTGCATGAGCACCAATCCGCGGGCTGCCGACGAGGCGCAGATGCATGCGTTGTTCCAGGCAGCGATGTGAGGCGCTGTCGATGACGGCCGCCGACGCCGGCCCACCCGACCTGGCCCGGCTCACCGGTCTACGCTCGGGCAAGGGCCGCTTCTATCCCGAATTGCGGCTCACCGCAGCGCGGTTGGACCGCGTGATCGCCGCGCTCGACACCATCTCCCGCGCCCTCGTGCAGACCATCGAAGGCCCGGAGAAGCTGGTGCGCGCGGTGGCCGAGGCGGCCCGCGCCACACTGGACGCGGACTGGGTGCTGCTCGCGCTGGCTGACGGAGCACTACCCGAGGCGAGTGTGCGGCACCTCATTCTCGACTCCGCGGGGACGGCCTACGCCTTCGAAGGGCTCCGCGATGCCACCGACCCGGGGACCGCGCTGCCCGACGCCGTCCTCAACCGCCTCAACGACATCCTGCGCGGGCAGCTCGCCCAGTTCCGGCTGCCGGTGATCGAAAAGCAGCACGCCCATGTGCCGATCGAACTCGATGGGGCGGTGATCGGGGCGTTCGCGGCGTGGACACCGCCGCGCCGCGCGCTCGACGGTACCGACGCGATGGTGATGCGCATTCTGGCCGGGCAAACCGCAGTGGCCCTGCAGAATTCGGCGCTGTTCACCAAATCGGTGTCCCTGCTCGCTCAGTCCGAGGCGCGCAATGCCGAACTGCTGGCCACCCAACGTGAACTCGGGGCGGTGCAGCGCCACCAGGTGCTCAACTCCGAGCGGCACCGCATCGCCCGCGAACTACACGACAGCGTCGCGCAGACCGTGCTGTCGGCCGGTATGCAGATCGAGGTGTGCCGCAGTGAAATTGCGGACCGATCAACGGAACTCGCCGGCCGATTGGACCTGGCCAAGGAACTCACCCGCTCGGCCACCGAGCAGCTGCGCTCGGCGATCTATGCGCTCAACCAGCCCGCCAACGCGCAACGCTCCAGCCTGGCCGCGATGCTCGGGCAACTCGCGACGGTGCACATGCCCGAGGATCTGCGCGTCACGCTGCGCGTTGACGGCCACGCGGTCGAGCTGCCCAGTGAGGTCGAGCACGCCTTACTGCGGATCGCGGGGGAGGCGCTGTTCAACACCGCGATGCACGGCCACGCGACCCGAGCGATCGTGCGGCTCTCCTACCGCCAGGACGCGGTCTCACTGTCCATCGCCGACGACGGCACCGGTGACCCGGACAAGCTGCGGCTGATGCTGCGGATGGCCGAGGCCGCCGACGTGGACGGCCGACACCGCGGACTGGCCAACATGCGTGCGCGGGCCACCGGGCACGGCGGTACCTTCGATGTCTACCGTTCCCGCATCGGCGGCGTCCGCGTCGTGGCCCGTATCCCTTACCCTGCACCAGATCTCGTAGAAAGCCGGACGCCATGACACCCATCAGGCTGGTCCTCGTCGACGATCACGCGATCCTACGGCAGGGTCTGCGCTCGGTCCTCGAACGCGCCGAGGACCTCGTCGTCGTCGGCGAGGCCGCCTCGGAGGCCGAGGCCGAGGCTGTCGTGCGGGCCACCTCGCCCGATGTCGTGCTGCTGGACCTGAAGCTGTCGGCGGGCTCGGAGTTCGAAGGACTCACGTTGTGCAGCAAGCTATCTGCCGCTTACCCCCGGCTGGGGTTGCTGATTCTCACCACGTTCCTCGACGAGGACCTCGTGGTACGGGCGGTGCACGCCGGAGCGCGCGGCTACGTCGTCAAGGACGTCGACACCACCGAGCTGGTGCGTGCGATCCGCGCGATCTCAGCCGGGGACAGCGCATTCGATTCGCGCAGCGCCGCTGCGGTGGTGCGTTCCCTGTCGGGACGGGCCGAGCCGCGGGCACAGCTCACCGACCGGGAGGTGGAGGTGTTGCGGCTGTTGGCAGCGGGATTGTCCAACAACAAGATCGGCGAGAAGCTCTACATCTCCGCGACCACCGCGAAGTTCCACGTCAGCAACATCATGCGCAAACTCGAGGTGAGCAGGCGCGCCGAAGCGGTGTACGCCGCGAGCAAGCGGGGCCTGATCTAGCGGTCGAGGATCAGCCAGCCGCCGTGGAATGCATAGGTGTGCGCGGAGACTCCCGGATGGCGGCGCATCACATCGTCGGCCAGGTGCTGCATGCGGAGAAGGTCGAACCGCTGGATGTGCCCGTAGCATTCCCGCGGCTCGTCCTCGAACGGGACGGCGATCACGACGCGGCGGCGCGCCAGCCGGAGCGCTTCGTCGCAGACTGCGGTCATCACCTCGGTCGGTAGGTGCTCGATCAAGTGCAGCGCGGTGACGGTATCCGCGCTGGCCGACGGAAGCGGCACATCGGTCGCGTCGCACGCCAGCGTGGCCAGCGGACGCTGCAGCCGGGGGCTCACGGCAGCGAGAAGTCGCATTGTCGGCGCACTGAGATCGGTGGCCAGCACCTCGGCGTGGCGGGCCATGCGGAGAGGGAAGAAGCCGAAACATGACCCCAGATCGATCAACTGGTGTCCGCGCACCTGGGCGGCCGCCTCGGCGTGGATGGGCCCGAACGCGGTGGCGCCGCGTTCGAGTGCGGCCAGGGAGTTCCGGTAGAACCGCAGCCATGAAGACAGCCCGCCGTCGACGGTCGAGCGGACCACGCCTGTGAACACGAGCTCGAATTCCGTTTGCCCCCTGAGAACTTGGGTGTCGACCAGATGTTCGGTCAACAGGGACGTCAACTCATCAGACAGCTCGTCGGGGGTCAGGTCGTGTTCGACGGTGAGGAGATGGTCGCGCCGCTGCACACAAAATCGGCCGGCACACACCATCGCCGCGCTGCGGTGCGGGCGGTGCGGACCTCGCCGGCGACTGACCCGGATGCCGTCGCCGTTCCACAGCCCCCGCGGTGACGGTGCGAGCGGATCGAGCTGAGCTGCTTGCATAGTGGATGACGCTAGGAGAGCAGACGGTGCGTTCGCGTGCCCCGATCGGGTGCTGTGTGGGGGCCACCTGGGTGGGCGAGGACTACCCGATCGGCGAGTTCATGCGCGGCGGCACGGCTTCTAGCGTGGACGGCACCGAGACAAGGGAGTGACCATGGCCGCCTGGTTCGAGACTGTCGCCGATGCCCAACGGCGCGCCCGAAAGCGCCTGCCACCCAGCGTGTACAGCGCGTTGGTCGCCGGCTCCGAGAAGGGTGTCACGGTGTCGGACAACACGGCGGCGTTCGCCGAACTCGGCTTCGCCCCACACGTGGCCGGCCTGTCGGGTAAGCGGGACATGGCGACGACGGTGATGGGACAGTCGATCTCGCTGCCCGTGCTGATCTCGCCGACCGGTGTGCAGGCCGTGCACCCCGACGGGGAGGTCGCGGTGGCCCGTGCAGCCGCCGCCCGTGGCACCGCGATCGGTCTGTCGTCGTTCGCGAGCAAGCCCATCGAGGAGGTGACGCTCGCCAACCCCGCCACGTTCTTCCAGATGTACTGGACCGGTGGCCGGGACAAGCTGCTGGACCGCATGGAACGGGCGCGGCGCGCCGGTGCGGTCGGCCTCATCATCACCACCGACTGGTCGTTCTCGAACGGCCGGGATTGGGGGAGTCCCGCCATCCCCGAGCGGATGGACCTCAAGGCCATGCTGCGGTTCGCTCCCGAGGGAATCCGCAGGCCGCGTTGGCTTCTCGAGTTCGCCAAGACGGGGCGGGTGCCCGACCTGACCGCACCCAATCTCGCCGACGGCGGCGCGGCGCCGACGTTCTTCGGCGCCTACGGCGAATGGATGCAGACGCCGTTGCCCACCTGGGAAGACATCGCGTGGCTACGCGACCAGTGGGGAGGCCCCTTCATGCTCAAGGGGGTGATGCGCGTCGACGACGCCCGCCGAGCTGTGGATGCCGGTGTCACCGCGATCTCGGTGTCCAACCACGGCGGCAACAACCTCGACGGCACCCCCGCCGCGATCCGCGCGCTGCCGGCCATCGCCGAGGCCGTCGGCGACGAGGTGGAGGTCCTGCTCGACGGTGGAATCCGCCGAGGATCCGACGTCGTCAAGGCGGTGGCGCTCGGTGCCCGCGCGGTGATGATCGGACGGGCCTACCTGTGGGGGCTGGCCGCTGGCGGGCAGGCCGGTGTCGAGAACGTCCTCGACATCCTGCGCGGCGGCATCGATTCCGCGCTGCTGGGACTGGGGCTGTCCTCCATTCAGGAGCTCGAGCCCGCGAGTGTGATTGTGCCCGAGAGGTTTCGGCGTGACTTGGGGGTCCAGGCCGGGGTCTAGGCCAACTTGTGGGCCGTCAGGAGGAAGGCGGGCATCTTCGGCCTGCCCTTCTCATCCGTGTCGAACTGGGGCATCTCCACCGGAGCGTCGGTGAACATCGGCGGTAGCGTGTGGATAAACGCGGGCCGGATCTCGTCCACAGTCCAGTACTGTGCGACGGCATCGCGCAGTTCGTCCTCGGTCACCTCGTTCGGCTTCTGCGTGAGTTCGGCGGGGAACGCCCCCTTGGCGAAGACCAGTGCGAAGTACGTAGCCCCGGGGGCGGCGGCGCGGGAGATGGCCTGCAGATAACCCGCCCGGCCCTCGATGGGCAGCGAGTGGAACAGCGTCGAGTCGATGATCGTGGCGAACCGGCCGTCGAATCCCGTGAAGGCCGTGATGTCGTCGGCGACGAACGTTGCGGTGGTCAGTCCCCGGTCCCGGGCGGCGGCCGTCGCTGCGGTGATCGCCGTCGGGGACAGGTCGATGCCGACGACGGTGTACCCCTCGGCCGCCAGCGCCAACGACAACTCGGCGTGCCCGCAGCCGGCGTCGAGGACGTCGCTGCGCACCCGGCCTGCCCGGATCAGTGCTGCCAGTTCGGGCTGAGGTTCCCCGATGTTCCACGGCGGTGGACCCTCGAACCCGCCCTCTCCGCGGTAGGCGCCATCCCAGTCCAAGTCAGCGAGGTTGTCGGCCATGGCCACCAAGCTACGCGCGCCGGGGAAGATTCGGTCGGTGCTGGGGTTACACAGGGTGCACCCGATCGAAAGGCGGACCGCCGTGGCGACCACTGCGCTGAGCATCCCCCGCGGGTCGTTCGACCTCGCGGGCGTCCTGCACCTCCCTGACGACCAACGTTCGGGCCCGGCGGTCGTGCTCTCGACGCCGGGCAGCAGCGTGAAGGAACAGATCGGTGCCAACTATGCGTCGCGGCTGGCCGACCGGGGTGTCGCGGCCCTGGTGTTCGACCCGGCATATCAGGGCGAAAGCGGGGGCACGCCGCGGGATCTGGAAGACCCGTATCGGCGCGGCGAGGACATCTCCTACGCGATCGATGCACTCCAACGCGTACCCGGTATCGACCGGGACCGCATCGGTGTGCTGGGAATCTGTGCCGGTGGCGGATACGCCGTCCACACCGCACGCACCGACCACCGTATCCGGGCGGTCGGGACCGTCGTCGCGGGCAACATGGGGGACAGCTGGCGGTCTGCGGCGTTCGCGCCGGACGGCCCCGTCGCGGCGCTGGACCGTCTCGCGCAGGACCGCAGCCGCGAAGTGGAGACCGACAGACTGGAGCGCCTGAACTGGTTGCCCGACACCGCCGAAGATGCCGCGGCGGCCGGTATCACCGACATCGACAACACGCAGGCGATCGCGTATTACCGGACGCCGCGCGGAGGCCACCCGCGCTCGACCAATCGCCGGCTGGCCCGCAGCGACGCCTTGCTGCTCGGATACGACGCATTCCACCTCGTGGACCAATTGCTGACGCAGCCCCTTCAGGTGATCCTGGGGGGCCGCAAGGGAGTGACCGGGTCCTATGAGGCGGGCATGAAACTGTGGCAGATGGCACCGAACCCGGTCGACCTGATGGTGATCGAGGGCGCCGGTCACTACGAGATGTACGACGTGGCCGAATACGTCGATCAGGCCGTCGATCGACTGGCCGACTTCTATAGCGAGTACCTGCCCGCCGCGTAGGTCAGGCCCCGGGCTACGCGGGTACCTCCCAGGTGTGCACCGGATCGTTGGAGTGCATGTGCTCGCAGTAGAGCCGCAGCATCTCCGCCAGCGCCTCGGGCCGGCTCAGACCCCGGTCCTGCAGCGCCGCCACCGCCGAGGTCTGCCACACCGCACCGTTGCGGCCGGACTTGGCCCGGCCCTCGATGACCCCGAGGTAGCGGTCCCGCACCTCGGCAGCGACCTCCCAGCGGCGCAGCCCCTCGTCGGCCAGCGGTAGCAAGTGGCGCAACACCAGCTCGTCGGGCGTGACCTCGCCCGCCCCCGGCCAGTACAACCGGGCGTCAAGGCCGTACTGGGCCGCCGCCTCGAAATTGGCCTGCGCCGTGGCGAAACTCAGCTTCGTCCACAGCGGGCGGTCCTCCTCGGACAGCGTCCGCAACGCGCCGTAGTAGAACGCCGCGTTGGCCATCATGTCGACGACCGTCGGCCCGGCGGGCAGGACCCGGTTCTCCACCCGCAGGTGCGGGCGGCCGGCCACCACGTCGTACACGGGCCGGTTCCAGCGGTAGATGGTGCCGTTGTGCAGCCGAAGCTCGGACAGCGCCGGGGTGCGTCCGGCCGCCAGCTCAGCCACCGGATCCTCGTCGGACAACTCCGGCAGCAGCGACGGGAAATACCGCACGTTCTCTTCGAACAGGTCGAAGATCGACGTGATCCAACGTTCCCCGAACCACACCCGCGGCCGGACGCCCTGGGTCTTCAGTTCGTCGGGGCGGGTGTCGGTGGCCTGGGCGAACAACTCGATGCGGGTCTCGGCCCACAGCTGATGGCCGAAGAAGAACGGCGAATTGGCGCCAAGCGCGAGTTGCGGACCGGCCAGCACCTGGGCGGCGTTCCAGTTGTTCGCGAAGTCGCCGGGCGAGACCTGCAGGTGCAATTGCATGCTGGTGCACGCCGATTCGGGGGCGATCGATGCGGTCTGCAGGCTCAACCGTTCCGGGCCGGCGATGTCGATGTCGATGTCCTCGCCGCGCGCGGTGAAGATCGAGTCGTTGAGCGCCTGATAGCGGGTCGACTCGCTCATCCAGTGCCCCGAAAGATGCTGGGGCATCAGCGTGGGCAGGATGCCGACCATCACGATGTGCGAACCGTCGCTGTTGGCCTTGGCTTCTGCGGCGTTGAGGCTGGCCCGCACCTCGGCCTCGAGGTCGAGCGCTGCGCGGCCGGGTAGCCGGCGAGGCGGCACGTTGAACTCGATGTTGTATGCCCCGAGCTCGGTCTGATACGCGGGGTCGGCGATGGCGGTGAGTACCTCGGAGTTGTTCATCGCCGGCTGATAGTCGCCGTCGACGAGGTTGCATTCGATCTCCATGCCGGTCAGCGGCTTCTCGAAGTCGAAGCTGGACTGCGACAGCATGGTCTCGAACACGTCGAGACACAGCTGCACCTTCCTGCGGTACTCGCGGCGATGCGCCCGAGTGAACTCGGTCTGCGTCAGTTCCTCGCCCACGTCAGCCATTCAACGCCATCACCGGCGATGGGGCGGGACGTTGAGCGGTAAGGTCGGGCGCAGCGCGAGGGGAGGAACGGACGACGGATGAGGTCGCGTGCCAGCTTCGTGCTCCTCGGGCCCTTTCAGTTGACCGTCGACCGCACCATCGTCCCGCTCGGCACCCCCAAACAGCGGGCCGTCCTCGCGGTGCTGGTGCTCAACCGCAATCGCCCGGTTCCGACCGAAGCCCTGATCGATGCGGTGTGGGGCGAGGACGCCCCGGCCGAGGCCCGCGCCAGTCTGCATGCTTACGTGTCGAACCTGCGTCGCCTGCTCCGCACCGCCGGCGTCGACGACCGTGCGCTGCTGGAGAAGTCATCGGCGGGCTACCGGGTGCACATCGCCGACGAGGACGTCGACCTGGGCAGGTTCATCGCGGCCCGGGCGGCCGGACTGGAGGCCGCCGCCGCGGGACGTTTCGACGACGCCGGCGAGCACCTGGGCGAGGCGCTGGCGCAGTGGCAGGGCGACTTCCTCGCCGACCTACGGGGATTCCCGTTCGCGCAGACATTCGAGGTGGCGCTGTCGGAGGACCGCATCACGGCGCACACCGTGCGGGCCCAGGCCGAGATCGCTTGCGGGCGAGCGGCCTCGGTGATCACCGAACTCGAAGAGCTCGTGGCGCGCTACCCGTACCGAGAGCCGCTGTGGGCACAGCTGATGACGGCCTACTACCTGGCGCAGCGCCAGTCCGATGCTCTCGATGCGTTCCGCCGCGTCAAAGCGGTGCTCGCCGACGACCTCGGCATCGACCCCGCCCCCGAGGTGCGGGACCTGCACGAGGTGATCCTGCGTCAGGCGCCACTGAACGTCGAACCGGCAGTCAAGAAGACCGCCGCCGACACCATGGTCGCCACGGTGAACAGACTGATGTCGGTCGCCCATGCCGGTGCCGCGCGGCTGCGCACCCCGGCGGGCCGTACGCACCCATTGACCGACGCCGTGACGCGCATCGGCAGGCACTCCGACAACGACATCGTGCTCGCCGATCCCCGCGTGAGCCGCCACCACGCGGTGATCATCGGCTCCGGCGCCGGCTACGTCGTCATCGACGCCGGGTCGGCCAACGGAATCCGATTACGAGGCAGTCGCATTCACGGCAGCGCCGAACTCACCGACGGAGATCGGATCGGCATCGGCGACGGCGATTTCTTCTTCGAGCACGACACCGCCCCGAGCTAGCCACGCCGGTATCCAAGAATTTTCCAAGGCCGCTTCGAGAACGTTGTCTCACTCGTCGCGGGCACCGGGACGGCACGGTCGAACACCGGCCGCGCCACCGATCGGGGGACGGCACGACCGGTGCCCGCCGAGCAGGCCGCGGATGCGAGGGGACTCCGGCGGCCGACCGGTCGGATCCGGGGCCCCTCGGAGCCCTCAGGTGCACCGAGGCCCCGGGTCCGGCCACCCGGTCAACCGAGCAGAGCGCGGGCGCGCACCACCTCGGCCAGAGTGCACTCGTCGGGCAGCCGCGACAGCGCGTCGGCGACCTGCTGGATCGCCGACTCGCCGCGCAAGTCGACATCGTCGAGCGCGGCGCGCAGCTCGTACAGCGGCGCGCCCTGGTGACGGGCCAGCGCCATCGCCACACTCAGATCAGCGGCGCCGACGTCGGGGTCGGTGTGCGTCTTGGCCCGCGCCCGCAGCAGCTCCGCATCGAAGAAGTGCATCTGGGTGTCCTCGGCGATCTGCAGCGCGGCGTTGATGCGCTCCCTGGCCTCGTCCAGGCGCCCCGCCGCGATCAGCAACCAGCCGATGACACAGTCGTACTGAGTCTGATAGGCGTACAACCCGAGGGATCGCCAGAAGTCGGTGAAACCGGTGAGTTGATCGATCTGGGTCGACAGCTCCTCGGCAGGCTCAGCCGCGGCGAGCGAGAGATCGGCAGCCACGGTGGCCTGTCCAAGCGTGGAACCCAGCGCGTGCCAGAAATCGATCCCGTAGCGCTCTGCCCCCTCGATCATCTCGGTGACCACTTGCTGGGCACGGTCCAACTGACCGGTCTCCCGGCGGAGCCAGATCTCGATGTGGCTGGCGTAGGCGTGGTTGTACGGGCCCCACGGAAACGCCAGCTCATCACCGCGATGGCCCGCCTTGGCCATCGCCGACTCCGCTGCCGCTTGCTCGCCGCGCAGAATGTGGTAGATCGACAGGTGTTCGTAGGCCAGCGCGACGACATCCCAGGGAATGAACCACAGCTCCTGCATACTGTTCTGGCCCTCGGCGTCGAACCCGGCGCTGGCCTCCTCGAAATGCCTTCTCGCGCGCTCGAATTCGCCCCGCAGGAAGGTGACCATGCCGTGCACGCAGGCGATGGCGGGGTTCCACACGCGCCGCCGCTCGTCGGGGGTGTCGGTCAGCGCCTCTGCCAACTGATGGGCGCGGCGCAGATCCGACTTGTTGATGTAATAGCTGCTGACCGCCAGCAGCGTGCCGATCACCTGGTCGTCGTGCAGATCGGAACCGACGATCTGCAAACAACGCTCGAGATCCGCTGCCACGGAGGGGCTTTGATAACCCTCAGCGGTCGAGGTGAGGAATCCGCGCTCGAGCCGGGGCTCGATCTCCAGACGCTCGCGGTCCCGGCCGGGCGGGCACAACTCCAGCTGGGTCAGTGACCGGGTCAGATAGGCCCTGGCCTCCTCCAGCGCGCCGCGGCGACGCGCGGTGGCCGAGGCTTCGCGGTACGCCGCCGCCGCGTCGGTGTGCCGCTCGGCCTGTTCGTAGTGGGCGGCCACGAGACGCCAGTCGGGTTCGCCGGCGGCGCCGGTGACCAGCACGTCGGCTGTCCTGCCGTGCAGAGCTCGTCGCACGCTCGGCGGGGCGAGCTCGGCGGCCACCTCGCGGAGCAATTCGTGGCGGAACTTCCACACATCGGGCCCGTGCGGCTCGAACACCTTGGCGTCTTCGAGCTCGTCGATGACGTCGTCGACCGCGTCCTCAGTCAGTGACGACACCGCGACCAGGAGCCCGCGGTCGACGTGCCTGCCGATGACCGCCGCCGCCTCGACTACCGGTACCACATCGGGCACGGCGAGCAGCCGGGCGAACAGTGGTTCGTAGAGCGAGTCGGGCACCGTGGAATGCACTGCACCGGAATCGGATTCGAGACCGCTGACCACCTGTTCGATGTAGAACGGTACGCCGCCGCATCGCGCGCGCACTGCCGCGCACTGTTCCGGTGCGACCCGAGGATCCAGTGCCAGCACCAACTCGTCGGTCTGCTCGTCGGACAGCGGTGACAGATCGAACACCTTGGCCGGCCACTGCTCACTGAGCCAGTTGCCCTCGCGGCCGGTGATCACCACCAACAGCCGACCGCCCGTCGCGGTGAGCACGTCGGCCAGCAGGTCGAGGGTGGACCGATCGAACCAGTGGGCGTCCTCGGCGAGTAACAGACCCGGCGCGTCTCCGAAGGCGGCGAACAGGTAGTTCTTCATGGCCGCGGCGATGAGCTCGGCCAACTTGCGCCCTTCGGCCTGCGGCGGTGCATAACCCAACGCCGAATCGAGACCCAGAATCGGTGCCAGGAAAGGGATTTCGGTTGCCGGGGCGAGGCCGAGACCGCGAAGCTCGGCGTCGAGGAGTTGCAGCCGACGCACCGGTTCGGTCGTCCGCGTGATCCCGCAGCGTCGTTCCAGCAGCAGCCGCGCCGGATGCAGCCCGACATCGGCATGCACGGGGGAGCCGATGAGTTCGAGAATCGTGCCGCCGTCGCGCTGCACGAGTTCGGTGGCAGCAGCGGCGAGTCGGCTCTTGCCGATGCCCGCCTCGCCCCGGAACACCACCGCGGGCACCGTCAGCGTGCCCGCCTGCGCGCGCCGCCAACTCTTGTCCAACCGGGCGTATTCCCGGTCCCGCCCGACCAGAGGGCCCATCGGCGCTGCCGTGGTGTAGGCGCGTTCCCCGAGAACGCGGAACGGATTGATCACCTCGGCGGAGCCGGGCATCGACGCCGATGGCAGCCGTTCCAGATCGAAAGCGTTGCGCACCAACGGTTCCACGGAGTGGGATACGGCCACCCCGCCGGTCGGTGCGAGTGCCGACACCTGGGCGGCCAGGGTGACCGCCAGCCCGTACACGTCGTCCTGGTCGCTGTCGAGGTAGACCGGCCCGCGGTGCACTCCGATGCGCACGTCGACGCTCGCGCCGAAGCGGCGCCGCGCCTGCTCGCTGAGCCGCTCCACGTCGCGGGCGATGTCCAGACCTGCCTGGACCGCACGGTGGACGTCGTCTTCGTGAGCGTTGGGATAGCCGAACACGACGAGCAATCCGTCGGCCTTGGACGAGGCGACGTGGCCCTCGTAGCGGTCGGCGACCTGGCGGACGGCGTCGCGGAACCGGCTCACCAGAAGGCGGTGGGTCTCCGGCTCGACGCGCAGCGCGAGGTCGGTGGCGTCGACGAGGTCGGCCGAGATCATCGTCAGCCGCCGGATCTCACCCCGATCGGTCGGCGCGCGCAGCAGGTCCTCGGCTTCGGCGTTGCGGTGATCGACGGCGAGCACCTGATCGGCCAGCGCCGAGGCCTTCGCCCGGTCGCCGCTGTTGATCGCGGCGACCGCCCTGTCCAGGAGATCGTCGATCGAGTCGCCGGTGCGGGACAGGTCATCCTCGGACGTCGCTTCGGCCGAGTCGGGCACCTCCCCGAGCAGCGTCGGGGCCAGGTCACCCACGGCGTCCGGCAGGGTCGACGTGACCGACACCCGCGGGGGGCTGGTCGCCGCACCGTCCAGCGCACGGCTTGCCGCCTCGGCGAACTCCAACGCGCTCTGGTAGCGGTCATCGGGATTCTTGGCCATGCCCTTGGCGATGACCGCGTCGAAGGCCGCCGGAATGTACGGGTTGACCGCTGAGGGCATCGGCGGCGGCGCGGTCAGATGGGCCATCATCTGTTCTTCGACGCTCTGGCCGGGGAACGGCGTCGTCGCCGTCAGACACTGCGCCAGCACGCAGGCCAGCGAGTACACGTCGGACCGGACATCACTGATGCCATTGCGGAACCGCTCGGGCGCCATGTACAGCAGCGTGCCGACGATGTGCGCCGAGTTGGTCAGTCCGGTGTCGGTGATGGCCCGTGCCACCCCGAAGTCGATGAGGTACGCGAAGTCGTAGCGGGCGATGAGGATGTTGGACGGCTTGATGTCACGGTGCACGAGCCCGGCCTGATGGGCGGCGTCGAGCGCCATCGCCACCTGTTCGACGATCACCACGGCCCGGCTCGGGATCAGCGCGCCGCCCGCGAGCAGTGACTGCAGATCGCAGCCGTCGATCAGCCGCATGTCCACATACAGCCGGCCGTCGACGTCGCCGTAGTTGTGGATCGGCACCACATGCGGCTCGGTGAGCCGGGCGGCCGCGTGCGCCTCGCGGCGGAAGCGCTGCAAATACAGCTCGTCCTCGGCCCACTGGGCAGGCAACAACTTCAACGCCACGACCCGGTCGGTCACCGTGTCGTGGGCGCGCCACACCTCGCCCATGCCCCCGCGGCCGAGCAAATCGATCAGCCGATATCGACCGAAGGGAGTCCCCTCCATCGAACCTCCCCCGCACAAACGAGCAACCCCCTCGACAGTTTCACAGTAGGTCGGACGGGGAGGCGGCGTCACCTGTTCGGCGGACCGAGTTCAAGCCAGCGCCTGGTGCCTTCGGGACTCCTACACTCGCGGTGTGGGGGATGTCGTGGGGGATGAGGAGCCTGCTGGAGCGCTCGCGTACCTGGTGCTACACGCGCGCGACGAGCTGGCGGTCCCGATCCATGACCAACTCTTCGTGGGGCGCGAGTGCGCGGGCATCAGCGCCGAGCGCCGGCTGCTTTTGTCCGACAGGCACGTTTCTCGCAACCATTTCGAGATTCGGCTGATCGCCGACCTGGACCTGGCCGTGGTGATCGACACCAGCACCAACGGCACCTCGCTCAACGGCATGCCCCTGGCGCGCACCGTCGCCGCGCCCATCACCCCCGGCGACAGGATCACCGTCGGCGACATCGCGATGACCTTCCGGTCGGACCGCTTCACCAAGAAGGACCGGTCGCTGCCCACCCTGACCCAGGCCGAGATCAGCCAGGCGGACATGGTGATGGTCGTCGGCGACATCCTGTCCTACTCGACGATCTCGGAGTCGACCGACAGCAGGGTGCTCGCCGAGAGCCTGTCGACGCTGTGGTTCCGGCTCGACGAGATACTCGGTACGCACAACGGCACGCTGAGCAATTACGCCGGCGACGCGATCTATGCGGTGTGGAACACGCAGACCCAGGACGGCGCTCACGCGCTGGCGATCGACTTCGCGCTCGCCGCCGATCGGGCCGTCACCACGTCGGGCCCGTCGCTGGCATTGCGCGACGCCGACGGGCTGCCGATCCGGATGGGGTGGGGCGTGGTGCACGGCGCTGCCGCTCAGACGGCGATGGCGGGAGCGGTGGCCACGATCCTCGGCGATGCGACGAACCTGGCCTTCCGGCTGGCGAGCATCGCCGGCCGGGAAGGGCGCGCGTCGGTGCTCGTCACCGAGCAGGTGCACGACCTGGTCGCCGACCTCTACCTGTGGGGGGTGCCAGAACAGGTGACGGTCAAGGGCCGGCGCACCCGCGAGACCGTCTACCCGGTGGTCAGCCGCCTGCCGACGGTCGCCTCGTCGCCAGCATCACCTGCGGGCTGAGGCAACCGCCGCGCAATTCCACGTGCATCGCCGGGTCGGCATGTGCGGCCAGCGCGCGCAGCGCCGAGGGGCTGTACGCGCGCAGAGAGCTGATCACACCGTCGTGTGCGAACGGGACGAACGGGGCCAGCGGCAGCATCGTGGCCAGCCGCGCCAGGTGCAGCGGCGCCGGCGGGCGGGGCAGATCGATGATCAGCAGCGTGGTGGCCGCCCGCGTGCCCTCTGCGAGCACCCGCACAGCGGCGTCCGGCGGCAGATGGTGAAACGATAGCGCGAACACCGCGAGGTCGAACGCGCCGTCGGCGACGTCGAGTGCCGTGGCGTCCATCTGGGCGACGGTGCCGCGGGGATGGCTGCCGAGCTCGGAGGCGATGCGCGCGACCGAGTCTGGCTCGACGTCGGTGACGGTGACGCGCGCCGACGGATGCCAGTCGAGGAGCCGGCGCGACAGTGCGCCGTGGCCGGCGCCGAGCTCGAGAATCCGTGGGTCCACGACGTCGGCGACCTGTTCGAGTGCGAGGGTGGCGAACCGGTCGTGGTTGCCGAATACGTCGCCCGTCCAGTCCAGCGCGCGGATCACGCTGCGCTTGACCTTCGGGTCGACGTCGTCGCGGTCGAGGTACTCCTGGCGGTCGGTCTCCAGCAGTCGGTCCAGGCAGGACGCCTTCGGGCCGCCGCGAGGCATATCGGCAAGAGCTGCAGTGTGGGCGAGGGTGTTCAGGGTCCCACCTCGAACGGAACGACAGGCGGCAGGCCGCCGCCTGGCATGGTGAACATCTCGGGGATCTGGGGGCGCTCGGTGGGAACCTTCGCCCCGTCGCGGTACACGAGCGTGCCGGTGTAGACGCCGTTGTCGTAATCGTCGTAGTAGAAGCTTCCTGCGACGATGTACTGGCATTCCGCGCGTGTCGCCGTCACGGCGACGAAGACGCCGCCGAACTCAGGAGACTCGCACCCCGTCCGGGGGTCCACGGGTGGGGAGCCCGGCTGGGCGTGGGCGGGACCGCCGAGCAGAAGCGGCGCGGCCGCGAACACGGCGGCCAGGCCGGCGAGCCTGCAGCGGCGGGATCGAGTGTTGATGAGCGGCACCTTTCGTCACGCCTTTGCGCACTCTAGCGCGGCCCCGGCGAGGCGTTCGGCCGATCGGCTCGGCCCGGTGGTTCATCATGGACGGATGGCCGACTTCGTCGCAGCAATCGACCAGGGCACCACCAGCACCCGGTGCATGATCTTCGACCACGACGGCGCCGAGGTGGGCCGCCACCAACTCGAACACGAGCAGGTCCTGCCCCGCGCCGGCTGGGTCGAGCACAATCCCGTGGAGATCTGGGAGCGCACGGGCTCGGTGCTGGCGACGGCGTTGAACAAGACCAACCTGTCCGCCGGCGACCTCGCGGCGCTCGGCATCACCAATCAGCGCGAGACGTCGCTGGTGTGGAACCGCAAAACTGGACGTCCGTACCACAACGCGATCGTGTGGCAGGACACCCGCACCGACCGCATCGCCAGTGCGCTGGACCGCGACGAACGGGGCGACATCATCCGCCGCAAGGCCGGTTTGCCACCGGCCACCTACTTCGCCGGCGGCAAGGTGCAGTGGATCCTCGACAACGTCGACGGGGTGCGCGAGGACGCCGAGAAAGGCGACGCGATCTTCGGCACCACCGACACGTGGGTGCTGTGGAACCTGACCGGCGGCCACCGCGGCGGCGTGCACGTCACCGACGTGACCAACGCCAGCCGCACGATGCTGATGAACCTCGAGACGCTCGACTGGGACGACGAACTGCTGTCGTTCTTCGGCATTCCCCGGCAGATGCTGCCCGAGATCCGGCCGTCGTCGGTGACCGAACCGTTCGGCATGACCCTGGACACCGGCCCGGCCGACGGCGAGATCCCGATCACCGGCATCCTCGGCGACCAGCAGGCCGCGATGGTCGGGCAGGTGTGCCTCGCCGAAGGCGAAGCCAAGAACACCTATGGCACAGGCAACTTCCTGCTGCTCAACACCGGGGAGAAGATCGTGCGCTCCGACAACGGGCTGCTGACCACGGTCTGCTACCAGTTCGGCGACGCCAAACCCGTGTATGCACTGGAGGGTTCGATTGCGGTGACCGGCTCGGCCGTGCAGTGGCTACGCGACCAGCTCGGCATCATCAGCGGCGCCTCGCAGAGCGAATCCCTGGCCCGTCAGGTCGAGGACAACGGCGGCGTGTACTTCGTCCCCGCGTTCTCCGGACTCTTTGCGCCCTACTGGCGTTCAGACGCGCGTGGCGCGATCGTCGGGCTCTCCCGGTACAACACCAACGCCCACGTGGCACGTGCGACGCTCGAGGCGATCTGCTACCAGAGCCGTGACGTCGTCGATGCAATGGCCGCCGACTCCGGCGTGCACCTCGAAGTGCTCAAGGTCGACGGCGGCATCACGGCCAACGACTTGTGCATGCAGATCCAGGCCGACGTGCTCGGCGTCGACGTGGTGCGCCCGGTGGTCGCCGAGACCACCGCACTGGGCGCGGCCTACGCCGCAGGGCTGGGGGTGGGGTTCTGGGACGGCGCTGACGATCTGCGCGCGAATTGGCAAGAGGGCAAACGCTGGTCGCCGGAGTGGTCCGACGAGCAGCGCGCCTCTGGCTATGAAGGTTGGCAGAAAGCGGTGTCGCGCACGCTGGACTGGGTCGACGTCGACTGAGCGGCGCGCTAGTTGTCGCCGGCGGCGACCAGCGAGCGCAGCGTGATCTCCGGGTTCTCCCGCGCCACGTTCTCCAACCGCCACTTCGTCGAGAACACCACGAGCAGCACGCCGTCGGTGCGGGTGAACACCTCGACCGAGGCCAGCCGCTGCAGCGTGTCGACATCGGCGGGATCGCAGATCCGGGCGACGGTGTAGGACAACGGTTCCAGCGTGATCGGCGCACCGAACTCGGCGGCCATCCGATGGCTGGCCACCTCGAACTGCATCGGCCCGACCGCGGCCAGCACCGGCGCCTGATCGCCGCGCCGATCCGAGCGCAGGACCTGCACCACACCCTCCTGGTCCAGCTGCTCGATGCCCTTGCGGAACTGCTTGTGCTTGCTCGGGTCGGTGCCCCGAGCGACCGCGAAGTACTCGGGCGAGAAGCTGGGAATCGGCGGATAGGACACGGGCACTTCGGAATACAGCGTGTCGCCGGGGCGCAGCGCGGCTGCGTTCGCCAAGCCGATGACGTCACCGGGCCACGCGGTGTCGAGTGTGGACCGCTGCTGACCGAACACCGTCTGCGCGTACTTGGTGACGAACGGCTTACCCGTCGCGGCATGGGTCAGCACGTCGCCGCGCTCGAACGTGCCCGAACACACACGCGCATAAGCGATCCGGTCCCGGTGCGCCGAATCCATCCCGGCCTGCACCTTGAACACGAACGCGCTGAACGGCGCCGTCGCTTCCCGTCGATTGCCGTCGGCATCGAGCGCTCCCGTCGGCGGCGGTGCCAATTCGGCCAGTACGTCGAGCAACTGGTTGACCCCGAAGTTGAGCGCGGCCGAGGTGAACAGCACCGGGCTGGAGGTGCAGTCGCGGAACGTCTCGGGGTCGAAGTCCGCGTCATCGGCGCTGAGCAACTCGGATTCCTCGACCGCGGTGTCCCAGTCCACGCCCGCGGCATCGTGTGCTCTGTCGGCGGGGATGTGTTCCTCGGGCGCGGCGGTCGCGCCGCCCGCGGTGCGCGTGAAGCGGATGTAGGTTCCGGTGCGGCGGTCCAGCACGCCCTTGAAATCGCCTGCGATGCCGACCGGCCACGTCAGCGGCGTCGGCTTGAGGCCGATGCGGGTCTGGATCTCGTCGATCAGTTCCAGCGCGTGCCGTCCCGGGCGGTCCCACTTGTTGATCACCGTGATGATCGGGATGCGGCGGTGCCGGCACACCTGGAACAGCTTGAGCGTCTGCGGTTCCAGACCCTTGGCGGCATCGATGAGCATGACCGCCGAGTCCACCGCGGTGAGCACCCGGTAGGTGTCCTCGGAGAAGTCGGCGTGCCCCGGGGTGTCGAGCAGATTGATCACACAGGTGTTGCCGGTCTTGGTGACGTACGGGAACTGCAGCGCGGTCGAGGTTATCGAGATGCCGCGGGCTTTCTCCATCTCCATCCAGTCCGAGACGGTGGAGCGGCGCCCGGCCTTGCCGTGGATGGCGCCGGCCTCGGTGATGGCCTTGGCGTGCAGCACCAGCGCCTCGGTCAACGTGGACTTGCCCGCGTCGGGGTGGCTGATGACGGCGAAAGTCCGTCTGCGCTGCGCCTCGGCCGACAACTGATCGGGCCGAGAGCCGGCGGTGGAAGTCGTCATGATGCCGTCAATGGTATTGCCGGCGAGCTCGGAACGAAGAATCGCTGTGTCTACGCTGCAGCGTCCAGCGCCTGCTTCGTCTCCTCGTCGAGCTCGACCTCGGCGACTGCGGTGTTCTCCTCCAGGTGCGCCACCGACGACGTCCCCGGGATCAGCAAGACGTTGGGGGCCACGGTGAGCGTCCACCCGAGCGCGATCTGTGCCGGCGTGCGACCCAGCTTCTCGGCTTCGGCACGCACCGCCGGGTGCCCGAGGACCGGATTGTCGGGCGCGAACGCCGACCCCAGCGGAAAGAACGGGACGAAGGAAATGCCCCGTTGCGTGCACAGGTCGAGCACCGGTTGGGAGCTGCGATCGACCAGGTTGTAGGCGTTCTGCACCGTGACGATCTCGGTTCGGTCCAACGCGATGCGCAGATGATCGGCCGACACGCTGCTCAAACCGATGCCCTCGATCAGGCCCTCGTCGCGGGCGGCGATCATCGCGTCGAGCTGGCGGGGAAAAAGATCTTGGTCGACGGGGCCGACACTGCTCGGATCGCCCGAGTGAATGCGCAGGTTGACTGCGGCGATGCGGTCGACTCCCAGGGTCTGCAGGTTCTGCTCGATGTCGGCGCGTAGCTCGTCGGGTTGCTGGGCGGGAGTCCAATTCCCCTGCTCGTCGCGGCGCGCGCCGACCTTGCTGACCAGTGCCAGATCCTCGGGGTAGGGGTGCAGCGCCTCGCGGATCAGCTCGTTGGCGACCTTGGGGCCGTAGAACTCGGCGGTGTCGATGTGGTTGATGCCCAGCTCGAGCGCCCGGCGCAGCACCGCGATCGCCTGGTCGTGATCGCGGGGCGGACCCATCACGCCTGGACCGGGTAGCTGCATGGCGCCGAATCCGACGCGGCCGACGACGTGGTTCCCGAGGCTGAAGGTCTGCATGGTCACTAGTGACGCAGAACCGGCGCGGTTTCATCCCCGAATCGGGAAAGAAGCCGCGCCGGCTGAGCGGTCAGTCCTCGCTGAGGATCTGGTAGATCTCGCGTCGCGCGTTGTTGACGATCTCCACGATGCGCTGCTGCTGTTCACTGGTCGCCGCGTGCGCGGACTGTGCGACCGCGCCCATCAACTGGCCCACCGCGGTCCGCAGACCCATCGCGGTCGGATCGGCGCCTGACGTGATCTCCTGCCACGGCGGGGTTTCGATCTTCTCCGCCGCGGCACGGCCCTCGTCGGTCAGCTCGAAGAGCTTCTTGCTGCCCTCGGATTCGGTGGCCACCAGCAGGCCCTCGTCGACGAGCAGTTGCAACGTGGGATAGACCGAACCGGGGCTGGGCTTCCACAGCTGCTGGCTGCGGGCGTCGATCTCCTGGATCATTTCGTAGCCGTGCATCGGCCGTTCCGCCAGCAGGGCGAGGATGGCCGCGCGCACGTCACCGCGTCGGCCGCGGCCACCGCCGCGCCGTCCGCCGCCTCGCCCGCCGGCGCCGAAGCCGAACGGTCCGGGCCCGAAGCCGGGGCCGAACCCCGGCCCGCCGGGCCCGGGAGCAAAGGGGCCGAACCCGAAGCCGGCCTGGCCTCGGTGCTCACGCAAGTGGTCTCGGAACTCTCGACGCGTGTGACGCCGATGTTCGTGGAGTGCGCGCCGGTCCTGCGGGCCGTGTGGGCCGAGTGGGCCGAAACCGAAGCCGCGCTCTGGAGGTGTGAAGGGGGTGTTCATGTCGTGTCCTTTACGTGTGGGGAAGCGGTGGAGCCGCTCCGATGCATTGACGATATATCGGAAACTATCGTGATGCAACGTTGAGTTTTCTCCGGAGCTGTCACGCTGGGGTGATGACCGACACTGCCGTCGAGATGTTCCGCACGGGCAACTACGCGCCCGTGCCCGACGAACTCACGGCCTTCGACCTGCCCGTCGAGGGCACGATTCCCACCGACCTGTCGGGCTGGTACCTGCGCAACGGCCCCAACCCCCGCGCCGACGGCGGGCACTGGTTCACCGGGGACGGCATGGTGCACGGCGTGCGCATCGAAGGCGGCCGCGCGGCCTGGTACCGCAACCGCTGGGTGCGCACCGACAGCTTCGAGGAGCCCTTCCCCGTGTACAACCCCGATGGCACCCGCAACCTGCGTTCCAGCGTCGCGAACACCCACGTCGTGAACCACGCCGGCAAGACGCTGGCGCTGGTGGAATCCTCGCTGCCGTACGAGATCAGCACCGACCTGGAGACCATCGGCGCCTACGACTTCGGCGGCAAGCTCGTCGACGCGATGACCGCCCATCCCAAGATCTGCCCGACCACCGGTGAACTGCACTTCTTCGGCTACGGCAACCTGCTCGGCCCCCACGTCACCTACCACCGAGCCGACGCCTCCGGCGCGCTGGTGATCGACCGTCCCGTCGACGTGCCGGCGATGACGATGATGCACGACTTCGCTCTGACCGCGAATCACGTTGTCTTTCTTGATCTCCCCGTTGTCTTCAATCTCTCTGCGGCGATGGCCGGCGGTATGCCGTTCCGATGGGACGACGGCTACGGTGCCCGCCTGGGTCTTCTGCGGCGAGCAGACCCGTTCGGCGAGGTGCGCTGGTTCGACATCGACCCGTGCTACGTGTTCCACGTCGTCAACGCCTACGACACTGCCGAGGGGCTCACTCTGCAAGCGGTGCGGTATCCCGAATTATGGCGTCAAGACAGCGGTTTCGGAGCACAAGCGGTCATATGGACATGGACGGTCGACGTGGCGCGCGGCACCGTCAGCGAAGCGCAGCTCGACGACCGGGTCGTGGAGTTCCCGCGGATCGATGACCGCCTGACGACGTTGCCTGCGCGGTACTCCGTGTCGGTGGCCGGCTCCAGCCTCGTGCGCCACGACCTGATCACCGGTGACGCGTACGAACACCGGTTCGGGACGGCGAGCTCACCGGGTGTCCCTGGCGAAGCCGTCTTCGTGCCGGCCGCCGGACCGGCCGACGAGAGCAGCGGTTGGTATCTGGCCTACGTCTATGACGCCGCACGGGACGGCAGCGACCTCGTGATCATCGACGCCTCCGACTTCACCGGCCGGCCCGTCGCCAGAATCAGACTGCCGCAACGGGTTCCGTACGGATTCCACGGCAACTGGATTGCCGGGTAGTCAGCTGACACCAGTCTGGTGCGAGGTGAGTCAGTACGGATTCGGGGCGGGCGGTCCAAGACGCAGCATGGCCCTGCGGTGCCGCTCGGCGAGCACCGCGGCGAGCACCAGGCCGGCCGGAGTGCCCGGCGGGGGCGGCGGAGAGATCTGAGCGACCACCTCACCGGTGATTCGGCCGGCCATCTCGTCGCGCACCCTCGGGTCGAGCTGGTGTGCCCTCGTGAGGAATTGCCGTGCCAGCTCGGCACTTTCCGGCCTCAGTGCGGACAGCTCGAGCGCAGACGCCCACGGTGCCAGCTGTGGCGGCATCACCGGCGGTGGCGCCATCCGCGGCCCACGTTCGGTGATCACGACCGTGCCGGCGAAGATGTCGCCGATGCGTTTGCCCTGCGGGGAGACCAAGCTGCAGATCACGGCGGGGCCGCCGGTCAGCATCCAGATCTCCAGCACGCCGGACAGCGCACGAAAAAGAGCTTGCCGGAACCGCTCTGGGCTGCCGTCGTCGGAGACCACGCGCAACCCCATCGCCATCTTGCCCAGCGACCGGCCCCGGGTGGCCGTCTCGAAGATCAACGGATAGCCGACCAGGGCCAGCACGGTGAACACGATGAGCACCGCGTCGGAGAACGCGGACTCCCATTGCGAGAGCGTCAGCGCCCACAGCACCACGCCCAGGACGTAGCCGATCACGACGATCACGACGTCGATCACCGTCGACAGGACGCGCACCGGCAACTGAGCGATCTGGATGTCGAGGACGACCGCGTCACCGGTCACCACCGGTTGCTGCGGGCTGGCCATGACGCCACGCTACTAAAGTTCTCGGGATGGATGTCGACGCGTTCGTGCTGGCGCACCGGCCTGCGTGGGATCGCCTCGACCATCTGGTGAAGCGGCGCAGGCGGCTCACCGGCGCCGAAGCCGACGAACTGGTGGAGCTCTACCAGCGGGTGTCGACACACCTGTCGATGGCGCGGTCGTCGTCGGCGGACGCGGTGCTCGTCGGCAAGCTCTCCAGCCTGGTGGCGCGGGCGCGCTCGGTGGTCACCGGGGCGCACGCGCCGCTGTGGCGGGAGTTCGTGAGGTTCTGGACGGTGTCGTTTCCCGTCGTGGCCTACCGGACATGGCGGTGGTGGGCGGGCACCGCGGTCGCGTTCTTCCTGGTGTCGGTGGCGCTGGCGGTCTGGGTGGCGGGCAGCCCGGAGGTGCAGGCCACCATCGGCACGCCGAGCGAGATCGAGCAACTGGTCAACACCGAGTTCGCGTCCTACTACAGCGAGCACCCGGCCGCCGCGTTCGCGCTCAGCGTGTGGACCAACAACGCCTGGATCGCGGCGCAATGCGTGGTGGCGGCGATCCTGCTCGGAATCCCGATCCCCTACATCCTGTTCCAGAACGCGCTCAACTTCGGCGTGCTCGCCGGGGTGATGTTCGGCGCGGGCCGCGGAGACGTCTTCCTGGGGCTGATCACCCCGCACGGGCTGATCGAGTTGACCGCGGTGTTCCTGGCCGCGGCGGCGGGCATGCGGTTGGGCTGGTCGGTGGTCGCGCCGGGCGACAGGCCGCGCGCGCAGGTGCTCGCCGAGCAGGGCCGCGCGATGATCTCGGTGGCTCTGGGGCTGGTCGCGGTGCTCGCGATCGCGGGGCTGATCGAGGCGTTCGTCACGCCCTCGCCACTGCCGACGTTCCTGCGGATCGCGATCGGGGTCGCCGCGGAAGCCGGCTTCCTGGGCTACGTGGTGTACTTCGGCCGCAGGGCGGCGCGCCGCGGCGAGACCGGGGACATCGACGACGCCCCCGACTACGTCCCGACGGGCTGACTCCCTCGGGGGTACCTCCCTCTGGCGAGCAGACACGAACTCGAGCTTTTTGCGCGTGTCTCACGCGAGTTTGCGTCTGGTGGCGGGGGTGTTCCGGTCCAGATGTATCGCTATTCGCTCGACGAGCCGTTCAGGGTGGACGCGCACGTCGGCGGCCACGATCGGAATGACGGTCAATCCGAGCTGTTGAATCGCGGCGAAACGCACTCGATCCCGCAGCATCTCCAGCCGTCCGGCGTGCCACTCGACGCTCTCGTACTCCGCGACGACCCCGTGCTCAGGCCACGCGAAGTCGACCCGCCAGCTCTGAGTCGGCCCGTCGATCTCGTACTGCAGTTCCGGCTTCGGCAGGCCACCGTCGATCATCACCAGGCGGGCCTCGCTCTCCATCGGCGACTCGGCGCGCGCGTCGGCAAGGGGTGCCAGCGCGCGAACCGCGACGATGCCGCGCCGCCCCTTCTGCTCGGCGATCGCTTGCTCGATCGTGGCGGGCGTGCACCAGCCGGAATGCAGGGCCGCGTCGAGCGTGGCCAGCGCACGAGGCCGGGGCAGCATGCGCGCGGTCTCGACCGCGGTCCACGCCGGTGCTGTCGCCAGCCGTCCTTCGACCCGCTTCAGGGGAGCGCCCAGGCGCTGGTGCACCATCAGGCCGAGCGTCGGACGCAGACGAATGCCCGGGTCGAGCACGTGCATGGTCGTGGTGCCCTCGGTATCGAAGCCGAAGAGCGCGGCCGCGGTCCCTAGGCACACGACCGCAGGCTGGCCGAGGTGGCGGTCCAGCGCCGCGAGTCGGCCCGCCCGGTCGGGAACTGCCCTGCCGTACATGCCGTGGCGGACACGGGCCAGCTCACCGCTTTTCACCAGGTGGTCGAGCTGGCCGCGGGTGACGACGGTGAGAAGTGTTGCGGTGTCGAGGAACCCCGCGTGGCGGGCGAACAGGTCCTCGAGGGCTGGCTGCATGGCGCCATCGTCGGGCCGGTTCGGTAGGGGTGTGGCGCACCAATCGACACAGCTGGGGATGAAACCGGCTCTGGGGATGACTTTTCCTGCGCGAGCAGACGTGAACTCGAGTGGACACGCCGCGAAAAGCTCGAGTTCGCGTCTCCTCGCCGGAACAAGGGTGACCCCCTCGCTCGCCGGGGGCTAGAGGCGGCCCGTGGCCTTCATCGCGAGGTAGTGGTCGGCCAGCGCGGGCGCGAGGTCCTCCGGCGGCGCATCGACGACGTCCACCCCGTGGCGGCGCAACCTCGACGCGACGTCGCGGCGTTCGCCCCGCGCGCGCTCCGCCGCGGCGGCGTCGTATACCTCGACAGCGTCGGCCCGGCCCGCCGCGAGGGCATCGATGCGCGGATCCGACACCGCCGCCAGCAGCACCTGGTGCTTGGCCGTCAACTGCCCGAGCACCGTCATCAGACCCTCGTCGATCGCGGTGGCGTTCAGGTCTGTCAGCAACACCACCAGCGCGCGCCGCCGCACCCGCCGCAGCACCGCCGCGACCATCGCCCGCGCGTCGGACTCCACCAGGGCCGGCTCCAGCGGCGCCATGGCCTCGACCAGCTGTGCCAGCAGGTCGCTGCGCGACGCGTTGAACACGCCCGCCCGGCTGATTCGGTCGTGCGCCAGGAAATCGACGTGATCGCCGGCGCGGGTGGCCAGTGCGGCCAGCAGAAGTGCCGCATCCATCGACCAGTCCAGCCGCGGCCAGCCCACCGGCTCGGTAGCGGTGGGATCGACACCCACCCGGCCCGCAGACGTCCGCCCGGTGTCCAGCACGATCACCACCCGCCGGTCCCGCTCGGGCCGCCACGTCCGCACCACCACATCGGCGCGCCGGGCGGTGGCCCGCCAGTCGATCGAGCGGATGTCGTCGCCGTCGACATACTCGCGCAGCGAGTCGAATTCGCTACCCTGTCCGCGGATCAAAGCGGGTGTGGCACCGTCGAGTTCGCGAAGCCGCGCCAACCGCGACGGCAGATGTTTGCGGGACAGGAACGGCGGCAAGATGCGCACGTCCCCTGCCACCCGATGCGACCCCTGCCGGCCGGCAAGGCCCAGCGGGCCGATGGACCGAGCCGTCACCGGGCCCGCGACCTGATCGCCTCGGCGGACCGGATTCAGCTGCGTGGTCAGCGAGACATGTTGTCCCGCAGCAAGTTCGAGTGAATGGATGCGCGGTGTCGCGGTCGCGCTGGGCGCCCACGCGTCGCGTATGACGCCGCGAAAGCGCGACCGCCCCTGATTGACGACGCGCAGGGTGGTCTCCACCGGCTGGCCCAGCCGCGCCGACCGGGGCCCGAGGCGGCTGACCTGCAGCGCCCGCGGTGCGCCGGCCAGGACGGCATCGACGAGCACGGCGGCAGCCAGCAGCCCCAGCAGAACGACGAACGTGATCGCCGGTCTGGGGGACAACCCGACCGGCACTGCGCACAGCGCAGCAACCAGCCCGGTGCGCCCGGTCAGGATCACCAGCGGGGCACCGGCACAGCTGAGAGGATGCCGTCGAGCACACCGTCGGCGTTGGCCCCTTCCAACTCGGCCTCTGGCCGCAGCGCCACCCGGTGCCGCAACGTCGGCCGCGCCATCGCCTTCACGTCATCGGGGGTGACGTAGTTGCGGCCGGACAGCCAGGCCCACGCCCGTGCCGTAGACAACAGGGCGGTCCCGCCGCGCGGCGACACCCCGAGTTGCAGTGACGGGGAATGCCTTGTGGCGCCCACGATGTCGACGATGTAGCCCAGTACCTCGTCGGCGACGAGAACCTGCCGGACCGCGTTGCGGCCGGCCGTCAACTCGGCGGGTCCGGCCACCGGCCGCACCGCGGACAGGTCGCGCGGATCGAACCCGCGCGCGTGCCGGTCGAGGATCGCGATCTCCTGCTCGCGAGGCGGCAGCGGCACATCGAGCTTGAGTAGGAACCGATCCAGCTGGGCTTCCGGCAACTGGTAGGTGCCTTCGTATTCGATCGGGTTCTGCGTGGCGGCCACGATGAACGGGTCCGGCAGCGCCCGCGGCTCACCGTCGACACTGACCTGACGCTCCTCCATGGCCTCCAGCAGCGCCGCCTGCGTCTTCGGTGGTGTGCGATTGATTTCATCGGCGAGAAGGAGATTCGTGAACACCGGACCCGCACGGAACGTGAACTCCGCGGTGCGGGCGTCGTAGACCAGCGAGCCTGTGACGTCTCCTGGCATCAGATCCGGGGTGAACTGCACGCGTTTGAACTCCAGCTGCAACGCCGCGGCCAACGTGCGCACCAGCAGCGTCTTCGCGACCCCCGGGACCCCTTCGAGCAGGACGTGCCCCCGGCACAGCAGCGCGACCACCAGGCCGCTGACCACGGCGTCCTGGCCGACGACGACCTTGCCGATCTCGGCGCGCAGAGCCATCAGTGCGGTGCGGGCATGCTCGCCTGACTGATCTGCGGTGCTGGGTTGTGTCACGACTGTGCGACCTGCCTTTCGATGTCGTCGAGTGCGCGGGCCAGGGCCACCAGCTCGGCGTCGCTCGCCGGGGGCGCTCCGTAGAGAGTATGGGTGACCCACTGCGGGTCCTGACCGCTGCGCTGCGCGACGGCGGCGACGACGGCCGGTGGGGCAGCATCGGGTCGCAGCCCCAGCCGGGGCAGCAGCCGCTGCCGAGCCGATGTTCGCAGCGCGTCGGCGGCGCGGTCGCGGGCGCGCCGGGACCGATAGAGCCGGCCGCGGCCCTCCACGGTCTCTGAGGCGCGCACGATCACCGGCAGCGGCTCGGCGACCAGCGGACCGACCCGCCGACCCCGCCACAGCGCCAGCAGGGCCACCGCCACGACGAGCTGAAGGACCAACCAGGTCACCTGATCGGGGATCAGATCGACGATGTCGGCGTCGCCCGTCGCTCCCGCCCCTTCGCCGCGTTGCGGCGCGTACCAGATCACCGTGGGGCGAGTGCCGGCCAGGTTCATCGCCAACGCGGCGTTGCCCTCTTCCGGCAGAACGGAATTCGTCAGGAAGCTCGCGTCGCCGACCACGGTGACGGTCCGCCCGGCATCGTCGTATCGCGCCAGCACCCCGCCGTAGCAGCGGGTGACCGCGGTGCTGCCGGTGGGTTCGAACGTATCCGCGGCGCCGAACTGCACCGAGCCCGCGCGCTGCGCCTCGCGTAGATCGCAACGCGGGGACAGACCGCCGAATTCGGTGGCGTCGCCGCTGCGCAGCCCCGGCGCGAGTGCTTCGCGGGTCTTCCCGATGGGCGCCAGCAGAAGCCGATCCCCGGGCAGCGCTGCCAGCCGACGCAGCTGTTCGTCGTCGTAGAGCCAGAACGTCTGCCCGGCCACCAGCAGGGTATCGGGACGGGCGGCCCGCTCGACGGCTGCGACGGAATCGGCGATCACCACGTCGATTCCGTTGTCCCGCAACAGTGTCACCAGGGCGCGGGTGCCGTCGGGTGAGGTCGATGCGGGGTCCAGCGGTCCGCCGGGACGGGGCGCGGTGAGCCAGGTGCTGACCGTGGCGATCGCGACGATTGCGGCCACCGCGAGCAGCACCCACCGCCACGTGCGCCACCGCTGCCCGAGCGTGGGGCCGATCGCTGTGGTCATCGCACCTGTGCCCACGGGGGTTCCGCTGCGGGCGCGTGGGCGGTGGCGACTGCCGGAACATGCCGGCCCACCGCGTCGTCGAGAGCGCTCACCATGACGTACTGCTCTTCGGTGCCGGCCCTCTCGCCGTAGCTGACATCGTTGAAAGCTGTTGCAGCGGAGTCGAAGTGCTGCTGCAACGCCGGCAGGGCCCGACCCGCGTCGTTGGCGAGTTCGGTCGCCGTGCGGCCCGCGGCCGCGCCAAGTACCTCGTCCTGTTCGAGTTGACGGGCCACCGCACGCAGGCGGTGTTGGATCGCCGGTGTCCACTCGGCCTGCGCTGCATGGCGCTGCGCAGCGGCCCGATGTTCGTCGGCGCTGAGTACATGGCCGGCGAACAATTCGTCGACGGCAGTTCGCTTGCTGCGCATGGCTCGTCGCGCGATCCGAACCGCGACCAGGACGGCGACGACGAGCAGCAGGATCACGACCGACACGGTGACCCACCCGCCGGGCAGCGCGGCCGCGTCGGCGGTGATGCGGTAGAGCAGCCGCTCGAGCCATTCGAGGACCTGGTCGGTCAGCGACGGCCGAGGATAGATCGCCTTGGACAGTTCGTCGTGTGCCGCGTCCCGGGCTGCGTCGCGGTCGATGTCGATCGGCGCCACGTCACCGCCGGCCGGTCAACCACAGATCGTCGGTGGTGTGCGGGGCCGTCGGCGTCTGCACCGCGCCGGTCTGCAGCACGAGGTCGAACGCCTCGGCGCGGATGCGGCGATCGGTGTACTGCAGCACCACGATCCCCGCGTTGAACGGCCCGGTGACGATCTGGCCGATGGCGCCACCGACGGCGATGATGACCAGGGCGACCATGGCCGTAGTCACGGTGGTTCCGGTGGTCAACAACAGTTGGCCGCCGAACGTGAACGGGATGGCGACGGCGCCGGCGACCAGCTGGGCGACCAGCACCGCCAGCAGGCGGATGCCCAGTACGCGCCAGAAGTCTCCGCGGATCAGCGCGAACGAACGTCGGATCGACGAGATGATGTCGCGGCGTTCCAGCACGATCACCGCCGGAGTGAAGGCCAGCATCGTCCCGACGTAGACCAACACAGCGATGACGCCCAGCCCCAGGGGCACCGCGATCGCGAAGGCCGCCCACCCGTTGCCGAACACGCCGACCACGGCGACGATCGCCACGACGATGCCGATCAGCACGATCGCGGCGAGCGCTTCGAGCACGGTGAAGCCGAGCAACGCCCACAGCCGGGGCTTCAGGCGGTGCCATGCCTCGGCGATCGAGATGCCTGCACCGAAGATCGCCCGGCCGATGACCACGGTCAACAAGCCGCTGAGCAGGATCGTCGACAGTGCGGTGGCGACGCCGGCGGTGACGCTCGACAGCAGTGACGCGATGCCGGCGCCGGTCTCGAACATCGTCGCGCCGGTGGCCGCGCTGTCGATGGCCTGCTCGACGTCACCGCTCAGCGCCAGCGGCCACAGGGACAGGATGAGCGCCAGCAGTTGCGCAGCGACCACGACGATCGTGGTGAGACCCAGCGTGGCCTTGGGGTTGGCACGCATGTAGGCGAACGCGCCGTTGAACATGTCCGACAGCGTCAGCGGCCGCAGCGGGACGATGCCGGGACGCAGCACCGGCGGTTGCCCGTAGCCCGGCGGCCCGTAGCCGGGTGGCGGCCCGTAGCCGGGCGGTGGACCGTACCCCGGCGGTGGACCGTACCCGGGCGGCGCGGCGTAGCCCGGCGGTGGGCCGTAACCCGGGGGCGGGCCGTACCGGTAGCCACCGGCGTCGTAGGTCATGCTCACCATCTTGTCGAGCGTGCCGGGGATTGACAACGCGGCCCCCGGCCCCGCGGGTCGTTTCGGCACGGGCGTCCCGGGTAAACCTCCTCGCATGACCCGTTTCGGCTACACCCTGATGACCGAGCAGAGCGGACCCAAAGACCTTGTCCGCTATGCGATTTCGGCAGAGCAGGCCGGTTTCGACTTCGAAGTCTCCAGTGACCACTACTTCCCCTGGCTGGCCTCACAGGGCCACGCGCCGTACGCGTGGACGGTGCTGGGCGCCGTCGCGCACGCCACCGAACGTGTCGAGTTGATGACATACGTGACGTGCCCGACGATGCGCTACCACCCCGCCGTCGTCGCGCAGAAGGCGGCGACCCTGCAGATCCTGGCCGACGGCCGGTTCACCCTCGGCGTCGGAACCGGGGAGAACCTCAACGAGCACGTCGTGGGCCAGCGCTGGCCGACCGTCGCACGCCGCCAGGAGATGCTGCGTGAGGCCATCCAGATCATCCGCGAGCTGCACACCGGCGACCTCGTCGACTGGAAGGGCGAGCACTTCGAAGTCGACTCCGCCCGGATCTGGGACGTGCCCGACGTGCCGGTGCCGATTGCGGCCGCGGTGTCAGGAGACCGCTCGGTGGAGGCGTTCGCGCCGCTGGCCGACCATCTCATCGCCGTGGAACCGAACAAGGACCTCGTGGACGCCTGGCACGACGCCCGCCGGGCCACCGGCCTGCCCGGTGACGTGCGGGTGATCGGGCAGATCCCGATCAGCTGGGACCCCGACCGCGACGCCGCCGTGGAGCGGGCCCACGACCAGTTCCGCTGGTTCGCCGGGGGGTGGGCGGTCAACGCGGACCTGCCCACCACGATGGGCTTCGACGGGGCCACGCAGTTCGTCCGGCCCGAGGACACCGCGGAATCCATTCCGTGCGGCCCGGACCTCGACGCGATCGTCGACGCCGTCTCCGAATACTGGAAGGCCGGGTTCACCGACATCGCGCTGGTGCAGGTCGGTGGCGACACCCAAGATGCGTTCCTGAGCCAGGCAGCGGGCCCGCTGCTGGAAAAACTGCGCAACGCGGCGTCGTAAGGAAATCGAAGCGTGAGAGGAATCCGATGACGCGAGGCAGTGGGATCTACGACGACGAGGACGGCTCGACTGCCGACAAAGCCGCTGACACCGAGAAGGATCCGGACCGCGACACACCGGACGTCGACAAGGACGGCGGCGAGCCGACCGCTTAACGCGTCGCCACCGGATCGTGGCGTCTCTTGGTCTCGAGTCGGTACCACGTCCACCAGAACAGCAGCGCCGACGCGATCGACCCCGCCGCGGCCAGCCACTGCGAGCTGAGGAACAGCCGCCATGCGGTGGGCTCGTCGTCGACGTACGCCGCCACCGCGTGCAGCACCTGCACTCCGCCGAGGCCCAGGCAGGCGGCGCCGACGACGCCGACGGCGACGACGAACACCGTCCGCAGCACGTAGCGCTGCGGGCTGGGGGAGACGACGGCGCGGATCCGACCGGTGCGCGACAACAGCAGCGCGGCCGCACAGGCCACCGCCAACGCCACTGCGTCGGCCGCCAAGGTGTCCGACAGCCGATGGGCCTGGATGATCACCGTGTACGCCCCTATGCCGACCGCCCACGTCAACGTCAGGAACATCGCGATACCGCGAAATCGGTAGGGCATCACGATCATCGTCGCGAACAGCAGGCACATCGCCGCGGTGGTGTGGCCGCTGGGCAGTGTGTTCTCGGCGAACTGACCGTCGATCCGGGTGAGGTCGGGCCGGGACAGCACGTGGTACTTCAGGATCTGCGTGACGGCCTGACCGCCGAGGATCACACCCACGCCGGCGACGGCCAGCCACACCTGGCGGCGCAGCAGCCCGATCAGCGCCACCAGCACCGTGGCCGCGATCTGGGAACTCACCGTGATGGTGTGGAACGCCCGCATCGCCACCCGGTGCAGGTCGGGATCGACCTGATCGGCGCCGCGCAGCGCCGCGTCTTCGAGGCGCTGGCCGAGGGCGGTCTGCACCGCCAGCAGGTAGACGGCCGTGCCGAACAGCAGGGCGACGACCAGCACGACCGCCCATTGACGACGGGCGCGGCGGAGCCGGTCATCGCCGACGTCGGCGATCCGCCGTCGCGCCCTGGTCACCGGGTGGGCCATGTCGGGATTGCGAAGTCGTCGGTGGGTGGCATGGTGACCCCCGAGAGTAGTCAGGTGCCGGCTCACGTGCCCGGTTGCGGACCTAGCCACGACTGGGGCGTGCTGGGGGGCCGACTTGCTCCCCCCATTCGTGCAGACTCGGGGCCGACACTGGCTGCATGACCACAGCGCGCGATGTCGATGTCCACCACGGCCGCGCCTGGGTCGACCCGGACAAGACGGTCCGCATCGGCTACACGGTCGTCACGCCGCCTGAACCCACCAAGACCGTCGTGCTGCTCCACGGCGCCCCCCAGACGCGATACGAGTGGCGCAAGGTCATGATGCCGCTGGCCGCTGCCGGCTACCGGGTGATCATGCCGGACTATCGCGGCGCCGGAGCATCGGACAAACCTCGCGACGGCTACGACAAGTGGACCATGGCCGGCGATGTTCACAGCCTCGTGCGCGGCACCCTCGGTGTGACCGAACCCATCTCTCTTGTCGGCCACGATCTCGGGTCGACACTGGCGCTGGGTTTCGCGCTGCGGTACCGCGACGACGTCGTGAGCGCCACGTTCATGGAAGCTCCGCTGCCGGGCACTGCCTACTACACATGGCGTGTGGCGCAGAAGTCGGCGTGGCAGTTCTCTTTTCACGCCAACACCGACATCGCGGTGTACCTCACACACGGCCGTGAACGATGGTACGTCAACCGATTCTTCGACGAGTTGACCTACCAACCGGATGCGATCTCCCACGACGACGTCGACGTCTACGCCCGCGCGTTCGAAGCCCCGGGAGCCATGCGCGCGATGTGTGAGGTCTACCGGGAACTCGACCGCGACGCCGAGGACAATCGCGCCGCGCTGCAGGAACACGGCAAGCTCACCATCCCGGTGCTGGCCTCGGGAGGTGCTACCAATCCCCTCGCACGACAGTTCCGGGCGATGTGTGAAGAGGTCGCCGAATCGGTGACCGAACACCTCGTCCCGGACTGCGGCCACTGGGTGGCCGAGGAACAACCGGAGTACTTCACCCAGATGTTCTGTGACTTCGACGCAGCCGCTCGAGGACTCATCTAGAAACGCAAGAAAAAGGAGAACCACACAATGATCACCACGATGCCGAAGACGATCGATATCGCCGGAAAGACCGTGTCGCGCCTGGGTTTTGGTTCGATGCGATTCACGGGCCGCGGAATCTGGGGTGAACCCCAAGACCGTGACGAATGTATCGCCGTCGCCCGTCGCGCGGTCGACCGCGGCGTGCAGTTCATCGACACCGCCGACTCCTACGGCCCGCATGTCGCCGAACAGATTCTGCACGAGGCGCTGCATCCGTACCCCGACGACGTCGTGATCGCGACGAAGGCCGGCCTGACCCGCAACGGACCAGATGTCATCGACACCGAGAACGGGCCGAAACGCCTCGGCCCGGCGGCGTGGCCACCGGTCGGGCGACCCGAATACCTGCGCCAGCAGGTCTTGATGAGCATGCGCCGGTTGGGGGTCGACCAGATCGATCTGTTGCAGCTGCACCGGGTGGATCCGAAAGTGCCATTGGCCGACCAGATCGGTGAGCTCAAGGCTCTTCAGCAGGAGGGCAAGATCCGTGAGATCGGTATGTCGCAATGCACCGTGGAACAGCTCGACGAGGCGCGGCAGATCGCCGAGATCGTCAGTGTGCAAAGCCGATTCAACGTCATGGATCGGAGTGCGGGCGACATGTTGAAGGTGTGCGAACGCGACGGGCTCGCGTTCATTCCCTGGGCGCCGGTGGCCCAAGGCGGGCTGGACGCGGCTCACCAGGCGCTCGCCGACGTCGCCCGGGGACACGGCTGCACGGTGGGCCAGGTGGCGATCGCCTGGCTGCTACACCTCTCACCGGCGATGCTTCCGATCCCCGGCACGTCGCGCCGCACCCATCTGGACGAGAACCTCGCCGCCGCTGACGTGCAGCTGACCCCGGAAGAGATCGAGAAGCTCAGCGCGGCTACGTAGAGGCAGCCACCGCCATGAGCGGTTCCAGCAGAGCGACGGCGTCGGGATGCGCCCCGCCCTCGACCGGGCAGTAGATGAACAGCCGCTGGTCGGGCGCACCCGCCACCTCGAGCGCCTCGAAGTGCAGGTGCAGCTCGCCGGCATGCGGATGGCGGAACACCTTGTCCTCGCTGACGCGCGGGCGCACGTGGTGGGTCGCCCAGAGGTCGGCGAACACGGCGCTGTGTGCGGAGATCTCCTCGACCACCTCGGCGACGCGGTCGTCGTTCGGGAACCCGGTCAGACCTGACCGGAGATTGCCGACGACCTGTACGGCCACCTGATGCCAATTCGTGTAGAAATCTGTGGCGGCAGGGTCGCAGAACACCATGCGGGCAAGGTTGTCGGTGTCAGCGAAGCCGCTGTACATCGCACGAGCGGGCGCGTTGATCGCCAAGATGTTCATGCCGATGTCGACGACGTATGCCGGTACGCGCATGCCGGCGTCGAGGAGGGCCTGGACCCCCCTGGACACTGTGGACACCGTGGTCGCGTGAGCGGGGTTCGCGAGTGGCGCGGGATGGACAAGCGAGATGAGGTAGGCAGTCGCATGCGCATCGAGGCGCAGCGCACGTGCGAGGGCCCGAAGCACTTGGAGTGACGGTCGGTGCTCCCGACCCTGTTCGAGCCTGCGGTAGTAGTCGGTGCTCAATCCGGCGAGGAGAGCCAGCTCTTCGCGGCGAAGGCCCTGAACCCGCCGACCGCCGCCTGGCACCAGACCGACATCCTGCGGCGTCACGGCTTCCCGCCTTGCTCGCAAGAACGAGGAGAGCTCCGCGGATCCATCTGCCATAACCATCCAAAGTAAGACGGCCCCGACTGGTATTCCAGTCGGGGCCTCTCACCTGTCACCGAGTCGGGGTGGCGGGATTCGAACCCACGACCTCTTCGTCCCGAACGAAGCACGCTACCAAGCTGCGCCACACCCCGCGTGAAGCCACGACAGCGTATCGCACGGCCCAGGGTTGAAGCCAAACGCGTGACACGCCGCGGGATGGAACGGGGGTGTCAGTGGCGTTGTGCACACTGACGAACAGGAACGACCGAAACGAGGCGTGTCATGACCGGACTGGGTGCATCGATTTACCTGGGGTTCTTCGCGCTGGCAGCGCTGTGGCTGTTCCTGACCTCCGACGGGCCCCTGACGCCGCTGTCGCGAGGGTCACAGGATCACCGCCAGCAGCCCGACCGTTCGAACTCGGCGAGCACCTCGGCCGACTCTGACGGGTCGAGTCCGTGGCTGGTGAGCCACTCCTCCCGGAAGTAGGTTTCCGCGTAGCGTTCCCCGCCGTCGGCGAGCAGCGTCACCACCGACCCGCTGCGGCCCTGTGCCCGCATCTCGGCAAGCAGCCCGAACGCACCCCACAGATTCGTCCCTGTCGACGGCCCCACCCGGCGGCCGAGCACCCGGCTCACGTGATGAGCGGCCGCGACCGACGCGGCGTCGGGGACCACGACCATGCGGTCCACCACCCCGGGCAGAAACGACGGCTCCACCCGGGGCCGGCCGATGCCCTCGATCCGCGAGGACATGCCGGTGACCACATTCGGGTCGTCGCTCACGTAGGACGGGTAGAACGCCGAGTTCTCGGGGTCGACCACGCACAGCCGGGTGGCATGTCGGCGGTAGCGCAGGTAGCGGCCGATGGTCGCGCTGGTGCCCCCGGTGCCGGCCCCCACCACGATCCACTCCGGAATCGGGTGCGTCTCCCGCGCCATCTGGTCGAAGATCGACTCGGCGATGTTGTTGTTGCCGCGCCAGTCGGTGGCTCGCTCGGCGTTGGTGAACTGGTCGAGGTAATGGCCGCCGGTCTCCTCGGCCAGCCGCTGTGCCTCGGCATACACCTGGGCCGATTCGGTGACGAAATGGCAACGGCCACCCTGGGATTCGATCAGCGCCACCTTGGTGGTGCTGGTGGACGCGGGCATCACCGCGATGAACGGCAGGCCCAACATCGACGCGAAGTACGCCTCGGAGACCGCCGTCGAGCCCGACGACGCCTCGATCACCGTCGTCCCCTCGCAGATCCAGCCGTTGCACAGCGCGTAGAGGAACAGCGAGCGCGCGAGCCGGTGCTTGAGACTGCCGGTGATGTGCGTGCTCTCGTCTTTCAGATACAGCGCCAGATCGCAGTCGTGCGCCCAGCTCGACGGCAGCGGATAGCGCAGCAGGTGAGTGTCAGCGCTGCGGCGCGCGTCGGCCTCGATGAGCCGCACAGCGTTGTCGACCCACGAACGAGACCGGTCCTGCGCGACGGAGGTGAGCGGTTGGCTCACCGCGCCGATACGGTCGGATGCGATTGTCCCGCACGACTTCCCGCGTCCGAGCCGCCCGTCGGCGCGGCCACCAGCGTCAGCAAGGTGGCCTCCGGGCGGCAGCAGAACCGCAGCGGCGCGAACGGCGACGTGCCGATGCCCGCGGACACATGCAGCTGGGTTCGGGCGCCCCAGCGGGACGGGCCTTTGACCCGCGACCGGTCCAGCTCACAGTTGGTGACGATCGCCCCGTAGAACGGCAGGCACAGCTGCCCGCCGTGGGTGTGCCCCGCCATCACGAGCTGGTAGCCGTCGGCGGCGAAGCGGTCCAGCACTCGCGGCTCGGGGGAGTGCGTCAACCCCAACGTCAGGTTCGCCGTCGGATCGGCCGCACCTTCGATGGTGGCGTAGCGGTCCCGCGACAGATGTGGATCGTCGACGCCCGCCGCCGCGATCCGCAGTCCGGCCACGTCGAGATCACGCCGCGTGTGCGTCATGTCGAGCCAGCCCCGCTCGGTGAACGCCGCGCGCAGATCCTGCCAGGGCAGCGGCTCACCGTGGATGCGGTGCGTCGGCTTGGTCAGATAGTTCGCCGGGTTCTTCAGCCGCGGCGCGAAGTAGTCGTTGCTGCCGAACACGAACACCCCGGGCACCGACAGCAGATCGCCGAGCGCCTGCACGACCGCAGGCACCGCCTTGGGATGGGCGAGGTTGTCGCCGGTGTTGACCACCAGATCGGGCTGTAGGCCCGCCAGATCACGCAGCCAGGCCTGCTTGCGACGCTGCCCCGGCCGCATGTGGATGTCGCTGACGTGCAACACCTTCAGCGGCGACGAACCCGGCGTCAGCACCGGCATCGTCGCTTGCCGCACCACGAACGCGTTGCGCTCGATCACCGAGGCATAGGCGATGCCGGCCACGAGCGCGCCGGCCGACACGAGGGTGGTGTTCTTTGCGGCGGTCTTCACCTTCGAACCAGCAGAACCAGGCATCATTCCAGCCTAGCGCCACCGGCTGCCTCGCGAGCGGTGCACGACGGTCAGGGTGGCGGTGGCGGGGCGGGCGGCGGCCCGAGCACCGGCACGGTGATCGGCGGCAGACCAGGGATGTTGATCACCGTCTCGCCCACGGGCGGCGGCGGCGCGCCCGGCGGTGCCGCGCCAGGGGGCGGCGGTGGCGGTGCCGGGGCGATGCCGTTGGAGATCTGGATCGTGATGATCGAGCCCGGCACCGTCTGCCCGCTGGGCGAGGTCCCGACGACGGTGCCGTAGGACGACGAACTGTTCACCGGGCTCGCCTGGTCGGCGACCTGGAAGCCGGCCTCACGCAGCCGCGCCCGAGCGGTGTCCTGGCTCATCCCGGCCACACTGGGCACCCGCGATCCGGGCGCGCCGTCGACGTAGCGCGGATCGGTCGGCGGCAGGGAGACGTCGCCGAAGGCGGTCGCGATCGGCTGCATCGCGGTGAACCACGTGCGGGCCGGCTCGTTGCCGCCGAACAGGTTCCCGTCGCCGCACTGCCGCAGCGGGAACGAGCACAGCTCACCGGGGCTGTTCGAGTCGTCATAGATGTAGTTGGCGGCGGCGAGCTGATTGGTGAAGCCCAGGAAGCCCGACGACCGGTGGGCCTCGGTGGTACCCGTCTTGCCGGACATCGGCAGGGTCCAGCCCACCGAGCCGGCGGCGCCGGCCGCGGTACCCGACCCCTGGTCGTCCTTGCTCATCGCGTTGGCCAGCGTGTTGGCCAATCCCTCGGGCACGGCCTGCTCACACGTCTCCGTCGTGACCGCCACCTCTTCGCCGCGCCGGTCGAGTACCTGGGCGATCGGGTTGGGTGGGCACCAGGTCCCGCCGGACGCCAACGTCGCGGCGACGTTCGACAGCTCCAGCGCATTGACCTCGATCGGCCCCAGCGTGAAGGAGCCGATGTTCTGGCGCTTGACGAAGTCGGCGAGGCTCTCGTTGCTCTCGGGGTCGTAATCGCGCGCGGTGCCGGGCAGCGCGTAGGACCGCAGACCGAGTCGCACCGCCATGTCGACCGTGCGTTGCACGCCGACCTGCGCGATCAGCTTCGCGAACGCGGTGTTCGGCGAGGTGGCCAGCGCGTCGGTGACGCTCATCTGGCCGCGGTAGTTGCCGGCGTTCTGCACGCACCAGGTGGCCGGCGGGCAGCCGCGCGCACCACCGCTGCCCAGCCCCTTGGCCTCGAACCGGGACGGGGCGTCGAGCTGGGCGTTGATGCCCATGCCCATGTCCATGGCCGCGGCGGTGGTGAAGACCTTGAAGATCGACCCGGCGCCGTCACCGACGAGCGAGAACGGCTGTGGCTGCATGGTCTCGCCGGCGTCGAGGTTCAGCCCGTACGTGCGGTTGCTGGCCATCGCCAGCACCGGGTGGGACTCCTTGCCCGGCCGGATCACACTCATCACGCTGGCGACCCCGTCGAGGTCCGGCGCGGCGATGCTGTCGATCGCGGACTTCACCGTGTTCTGCACGTCGGGGTCCAGCGTCGTCTTGATCAGGTAGCCACCCTTGGCCACCTGGTCCTTGCTGATTCCGGCGCGCGCCAGGTAATCCAGTGCGTAGTCGCAGAAGAACGCACGATCGCCGGCGGCGATGCAGCCCCGCGGCAGCTCCTTGGGGGTGGGCAGGATCCCGAGCGGTTCCTGCTTGGCGGCGCGCAGCTCGTCGGCGTGCTCGGGGATGTTCTCGATCATCGTGTCGAGAACCAGGTTGCGCCGCGCCAATGCGCCGTCGGGGTTGGTGTACGGGTTCAGCGTGCTCGTCGACTGCACCATGCCGGCCAGCAGTGCGGCCTGCTGCCAGTTCAGCTCCGAGGCGTTGATGCCGAAGTAGGTCTGTGCGGCGTCCTGGATCCCGAAGGCGCCGTTACCGAAAGACACCAGGTTCAGGTAGCGGGTCAGGATCTCGGGCTTGGTGAACGTCTTGTCCAGCGTCAGGGCCATCCGGATCTCGCGCAGCTTGCGCGCGGGGGTGGTCTCGATGGCGGCGCGCTTCTCGGCATCGGTCTGCGCGATCACCAACAGCTGATAGTTCTTCACGTACTGCTGCTCGAGCGTCGACCCGCCGCGGGTGTCGAGGTTGCCCGACAGGTACCCCGACAGGCCGGTCAGCGTGCCCTGCCAGTCCACACCGTTGTGCTCGGCAAACCTCTTGTCCTCGATCGAGACGATCGCCAGCTTCATCGTGTTGGCGATCTGATCGCTGGGCACCTCGAAGCGCCGCTGACTGTAGAGCCACGCGATCACGTTGCCCTTGGCGTCGACCATCGTCGAGACCTGGGGCACCTCACCCTCGACCAGTTGGGCCGACCCGTTGGCGACCACATCGGAGGCGCGATTGGACATCAGGCCCACCCCGCCGACGACGGGAAACATCAATCCCGCGGCGATCACGCTGGCGAGAAGAACGCACCAAGCGAGCTTGATGACCGTCACCGCACGCGGCGGTGTGGCCTTCTCGTCCTCCGGCATGGGTTACAGAGTAGCGAGGCCCGGTCAGCACACCGGTGCCGAGCGCCTCCTCCTGACTCGTGGCAGGACCTGACAAACGCCGAGGTCGCGCACTGTACCGCCATGACGGCACGGTTGTCCCAAAAAAGTGGTCACGAACGTATTGCGCAAAACGGCGGTGACCACCTAAATTGAGCGCACAGTGCGATACAGGTCACACAAGACCCTCGCAATGTGGCGTAGATCGCACTCAGGTGATCGACGTCGGTGTATCAGCCGTCTGCGTTGTCGGGGCGCGGCCAGAACGAAGGGGATCGCTGGTGTCAGTTACCAAGCCCGCCGCTCGCAAGACCACGGTGAATCCGTCTACTGAGCCCATTCTGCATGGTGCAGAGTCAGAAGCCCGTATTGCTTGGGTCTCGCAGGCTCGGTGTCGCCAGACCGATCCCGACGAACTGTTCGTCCGCGGCGCGGCGCAGCGCAAGGCCGCGGTCATCTGCCGGCACTGCCCGGTGATCGCCGAGTGTGGCGCCGACGCGCTGGACAACCGCGTGGAGTTCGGCGTCTGGGGCGGCATGACCGAACGCCAGCGTCGCGCACTGCTCAAGCAGCACCCCGAAGTGGTGTCCTGGTCCGACTTCTTCGCCGCCCAGCGCAAACACCGCAGCGCGGGTTAGACCGGCCGTCTTTTCTCCGCCGTAAAAATTTGCTTACGAGCGCCGCGGCCTGACCGGATCAGGCCGCGGTCGTCTGTCCGGTGATCTGATCGGCGATCGCGCGCAGCGCCTCGAGATCGGAGACGTCGAACGGCAGGGACGGCACACCGACGATCGCCACATGGGGGTTGGCGCCGGTGAACCGCGACAGCAGCCGGACCTCCCGCTTGGCCGTCGACGCGCGATCGGCGTGCACCCGCAACACCCCGGCCGTCAGCGAGCCCGGCTCGGCGCTGTCCAACTTGTCGGCCGCCTCGGTCGCGGCCTCGGCGCTGAGGTCGCACAGCGTCGGGTGGGTGCGGTTGAGGATCAGGCCTGCCAGCGGCATCCGCTCCGAGGAGAGCCGGTCGACGAAGAACGACGCTTCGCGCAGCGCATCCGGCTCGGCCGCCGACACCACGACGAACTGGGTGCCGCGGCGCTTGAGCAGCTCGTAGGTCCGGTCGGCCTTCTCCCGGAACCCGCCGAAGGTCGCGTCGAGCGATTGCACGAACCCCGCGGCGTCGGAGAGCATCTGGGAACCCAGGATCGTCGACATGCCCTTCATGGCCAGGCCCACCGCGCCGGTGACCAGCCGGCCGATGCCGCGCCCGGGTGCCAGCAGCAGCCGCCACAGCCGGCTGTCCATGAAGCTGCCCAACCGTTTCGGTGCGTCGAGGAAGTCCAGCGCATTGCGTGACGGTGGGGTGTCGACCACGATCAGATCCCACTTGTCTTCTGCCAGAAGCTGTCCCAGCTTCTCCATGGCCATGTACTCCTGCGTGCCCGCCAGCGAGGTGGCCACGGTTTGGTAGAACTGGTTGTCCAGGATCGCGTCGGCCCGGTCGGGCCCGGAGTACTGGACCACCATCTCGTCGAACGTCCGACGCATGTCGAGCATCATCGCGTGCAGTTCGCCGGACACCTCGGGTGCCAGCGGGACGCGCTGGGGGACGTTGCCCAGGTCTTTGATGCCGAGCGCCTGCGCGAGCCGCTTGGCCGGGTCGATGGTCAGGACGACGACGGTGCGACCGTACTCGGCGGCGCGCAGGGCCATCGCGGCCGCGGTGGTGGTCTTGCCGACGCCACCCGCCCCGCAGCACACCACGACTCGGTTGGCCGTGTCGCGCAAGATGGTTGCCATGTCCAGGGTCACCGGAGCGGTGCTCATGATCTGCCTCCCGTCACCGCACGCCCTGCTGGGCGAGCGCTTCGGCCAGTTCGTACAGGCTGCCGAGATCCACACCGTCGGCCAGGGCCGGGAGTTGCAGGCGCGGGACCGCCAGTTCGGCGAGCTGCTCGGCACTTTCGGCACGGGCCGCGATACGCGTTGCGTGCTCGATGGTTTCGGTCAATAGCCCGGCGAAATCATTGTCCGACAATGTGATTCCCACGCTGGACAGACCCGAGCGGATCTCGTCGGCGTCGACGCCGCCCTCGGCGGCCTTGGCCAGATCGTCGGCCGGTAGATAGGCGGGGATGTTGCGGTTGACGATCACCGAGCCGATCGGCAGCTCCATCTCGCGCAGCTCCGCGACCGCCTCCAGGGTCTCCTGCACCGGCAGCGCCTCGAGCAGTGTGACGAGGTGGATCGCGGTGAGATCGGAATGCAACAGACGCACCACGCCGTCGGCCTGCGAGTGCACCGGCCCACCCTTGGCCAGATCGGACACGGCCTTGGTGACGTCGAGGAAGCGGGCGATCCGCCCGGTCGGCGGGGAGTCCACGACCACCGCGTCGTAGTACCCGTACTTGCCCTTGGCTTCCTTGCGGGTGCGGGTGACGACCTCTTTGATCTTCCCGGTCAGCAGAACGTCACGCAGGCCGGGGGCGATCGTGGTGGCGAATTCCACGGCTCCGATGCGGCGCATCGCGCGGCCGGCCAACCCCAGGTTGTAGAACATGTCCAGGTATTCGAGGAACGCGGCCTCGGTGTCGATGGCCAGCGCATTGACCTGTCCGCCGCCCTCGGCCGTGGCGATCTTGACCTCTTCGTAGGGCAGGGGCGGCACGTCGAAGAGTTGCGCAATCCCTTGCCGCCCTTCGACTTCCACCAGGAGCACCTTGCGGCCCCCGGCGGCCAGCGCCAGCGCGAGGGCCGCGGCGATCGTGGACTTGCCGGTGCCCCCCTTGCCGCTGACGAAGTGCAGGCGCGCCTCGGTCAGCCGCACCGGCCACGAACCGTGCGGTGTGCCCTCTGCAGTGGTTGCCACCACTGCATGCTAGCCATAGCCAGTGGGGCTCCGGATAAGCTCAGCCGCATGAGCGAACCGACCCGCTGGGAGTACGCGACCGTTCCGTTGCTGACGCACGCGACCAAACAGATCCTCGACCAATGGGGCGAGGATGGCTGGGAGCTGGTCTCGGTGCTGCCCGGCCCGACGGGGGAGCAGCACGTCGCGTACCTGAAGCGCGCGAAGTGACCCAACTCTGGTCCGAGCGGTTGGCAGAGCTCGGCATCGCGCTGCCCGAGGTCGTGGCCCCGCTGGCGGCCTACGTGCCGGCGGTGCGCACCGGGAACCTGGTCTACACCGCGGGACAGCTGCCCATCTCCGGGGGTGAACTCGTCGAGACCGGCAAGGTGGGCGCCGAGGTGTCGGTGCAAGACGCCGCGCACCTGGCCCGCCGCTGCGCACTGAACGCGTTGGCTGCCGTCGACGCCCTGGTCGGTATCGACTCGGTGGTGCGGGTGGTCAAGGTCGTCGGCTTCGTCGCGTCCGCCCCCGGGTTCGGCGGGCAGCCTGTTGTCATCAACGGGGCGTCGGAACTGTTCGGGGAGATCTTCGGCGACGCCGGTGCACACGCCCGGTCCGCGGTCGGGGTGTCCGAGCTGCCGCGCAACGCGCCGGTCGAGGTGGAGATCATCGTCGAGGTCGCCGGAGGTGACGATCGGGCAGGGGTCGTCTGAGTGGAGCACCCCGCGTACGGACTGCTGCGGCCGGTCACCGAGACCGCGTCGGTGCTGCTGTGCGACAACCCGGGGCGCATGACGCTCGACGGCACCAACACATGGGTGTTACGCGGGCCAGGCACCGACGAGATGGTGGTCGTCGATCCCGGCCCGGATGACCGCGACGAGCACATCGAGCGGCTCGCCGCACTGGGTCGGATCACCCTGGTGCTGATCAGCCACCGGCACGAGGACCACACCGGCGGGATCGACCGGCTCGTCGACCTGACCGGCGCGGTCGTGCGGGCGGTGGGCAGCGGTTTTCAACGGGGCCTGGGCGGATCGCTGACCGACGGTGAGGTCATCGACGCGGCCGGACTCCGGATCACGGTGCTGGCCACTCCCGGCCACACCGCCGACTCACTGTCGTTCGTGCTCGACGACGCCGTGCTGACCGCGGACACCGTGCTGGGCCGGGGTACGGCGGTGATCGACAAGGAGGACGGTGCCCTCGGCGACTACCTGGAGTCGCTGCGGCGGCTTCGCGGGCTCGGCCACCGCACGGTGCTACCTGGACACGGCCCCGATCTCGATGACCTGGTGGCGGTCGCCGACACCTATCTGGCGCATCGGCAGGACCGCCTGGAGCAGGTCCGCGGTGCGCTGCGAGACCTCGGGGGCGACGCCACGGCGCGGTCGGTTGTCGAGCACGTCTACACCGACGTCGACGAGAAACTCTGGGATGTCGCCGAGTGGAGCGTGCAGGCGCAGCTGGACTACCTGCGCGGCTGATCCCTAACGGGCCCGCCTGGCCAGCCGCTCGGAGTCGCTGATCAGCACGCTCTTGCCCTCGAGGCGGATCCAGCCGCGGTGGGCGAAATCGGCGAGCGCCTTGTTGACGGTCTCCCTGGACGCGCCGACCAGTTGGGCGATCTCCTCCTGGGTGAGATCGTGCGTCACGCGCAGCGCGCCGCCCTCCTGGGTGCCGAACCGCTGGGCCAGCTGCAGCAGCTGCTTGGCCACGCGACCGGGCACGTCGGTGAAGATCAGGTCGGCCAGGTTGTTGTTGGTGCGGCGCAGGCGGCGGGCCAGCACGCGCAGCAACTGCTCGGCGATCTCCGGGCGGTCGGCGATCCACGCGCGCAAGGCTTCGCGGTCCATCGACACCGCCCGCACCTCGGTGATGGTGGTCGCGCTGGACGTGCGCGGGCCGGGATCGAAGATCGACAGCTCACCGAACATGTCCGACGGGCCCATGATCGTCAGCAGGTTCTCCCGACCGTCCGGTGAACGCCGGCCGATCTTCACCTTGCCGGTGATGATGATGTAGAGCCGGTCCCCGGGCTCACCCTCGGCGAACACGGTGTGCCCGCGGGGAAAGTCGACAGGCTGGAGCTGCTTGGTCAGCGCGGAAACAGCGCTGGGTTCGACCCCTTGGAAGATTCCGGCCCTGGCCAGGATCTCGTCCACGTTGCCCCTTTGTTGAAAGATGTTGGTGGTCGGACATGCGCACGCCGACGTCGGAACGACGGCCGAGTCAGTCTAGTGCCATGTCCGGTTGTGACCAGCTCACGCTACACAGGATTGGCATGTCGGGTCTGCTGAAACCCGTTATTGAGGCGGTGCGGGAACGGTGTGGTCGTCGGCAAACCCGTTACCGTCGCACCGCGCGTCGGCGCCGCGGTGGCCACCTCGCGCTCCTCACGACGCCGATTCTGGTCGCTGATCGCGGTGTCCAGCCCGTCGCGCACCAGGGCGTCGACGTCGCTGGCCTCGGCTTGGTTCAAGAAGTCAGCAACGTCGGACGCCGAGATGGTCTGCTGACGCAGGCCGGCTTCCACCCTCTCCAACCCGAACGTCGCCAGCATCAACAACCCCGGTATCAACGCGACGAGCAACCACGACACATGCGGAAGTAAACACGGCCAAGGTCTCGGCGGGATCACGAAAAGCCCTCGTTAACGACCGATCTGAAGTCGTGTTCGCGTCGCCGTGTCGGGGGCCCTCAGTACGCTGGCGAGGTGACCGTGACCAAGCGTGCCAGCGCATGGGACAAAGAGACCCACCTCGGCCTGGTGCGGCGCGCCCGCCGGATGAACCGCACGCTGGCCGAAGCATTTCCGCGCGTGTACTGCGAGCTGGACTTCACCAATCCCCTCGAGCTCACGGTCGCCACCATCCTGTCCGCGCAGAGCACCGACAAGCGCGTCAACCTGACCACGCCGGCGCTGTTCGCCCTCTACCGCACCGCGCAGGACTACGCGCAGGCCGACCGCGCGCAGCTGGAAGAGCTGATCCGCCCCACCGGGTTCTTCCGGAACAAGGCGTCCTCGCTGATCCGGCTGGGGCAGGAACTGGTCGAACGCTTCGACGGCGAGGTGCCCGCCACGCTCGACGAACTGGTCACGCTGCCCGGTGTGGGGCGCAAGACGGCCAATGTCATCCTCGGCAACGCCTTCGACGTCCCCGGAATCACCGTCGACACCCACTTCGGCAGGCTGGTGCGACGGTGGCGCTGGACCACCGAGGAAGATCCGGTCAAGGTCGAACACGCCGTCGGCGCGCTGATCGAACGCCGCGAGTGGACGCTGCTCAGCCACCGCGTGATCTTCCACGGCAGGCGGGTGTGCCATGCCCGCAAGCCCGCCTGCGGGGTGTGTGTGCTCGCCAAGGACTGTCCGTCCTACGGCATCGGCCCCACCGATCCGCTGGTCGCGGCCCCGCTGGTCAAGGGCCCCGAAACCGAGCACCTGCTGGCGCTGGCCGGCCTCTAGGACGTCGATGAGCACGTCGGCACGGTGGAGTGTCGTGGCGCTGGTGGTCCTCATCGCGCTCGGAGTGGCGCTGTTCCGCGAGCTGGGGGCCGACCCTGCTGGCCCCGCCGGTCCGGCCGCTCCTGGCGCGGTGTCCGCCCGGGACAAGCGAGACGCCGACACCGCCGCCGCACTGGCCGGGCCGCGGGCGCAGGCCGCGCTGGCGCCCTGCCCCGGCCCCGGTGTCGGGCCCGGCCCGGAGATGTTGCGTGGCATCGAGGTCGAATGCGCCGGCGACGGCACGCAGGTCGACGTGGCCCGGGCCGTCGCGGGACGGCCGACGGTGCTCAACCTGTGGGCGTACTGGTGCGGTCCCTGCGCGGACGAACTGCCGGCGATGGCGGAATATCAGCGCCGCGTCGGATCCTCGATCACCGTGCTGACCGTGCACCAGGACGAGAACGAGACGGCGGGGTTGCTCCGACTCTCCGACCTCGGGGTTCACCTGCCGACACTGCAGGACGGGCGCCGCCAGATCGCCGCTGCCCTGCAGGTCCCCAACGTGATGCCGGCGACGGTGGTGCTTCGCGCGGACGGTACCGTGGCCCAGATCCTGCCTCGGTCGTTTGCCACCGCTGACGAGATCGCCGCCGCAGTGGATCCGGAGATTGGAGCGAGGTGAGCTGGGACAGCAGGGACGGTGAGCTGATGCCCCATGCGGCTCCGCCGTGGCTGACGCCACTGGTCGCCGATCCCACTGCGGTCAAGGAGGCCTACCGCCGGCGGGTGCCCGCCGAGGTGCTCGCCGCGCTGACCGCCGCCAACACCACGGCCGCCGTGACCGGTACCCGCCGCGACGCCGCGGTGCTCGTGCTGTTCTCCGGTCCGGACGGCGGCACGCCGGGTGACCTGCCTGCCGAGGCCGATCTGTTGGTGACCGTGCGGGCGTCCACCCTGCGGCACCACGCCGGCCAGGCGGCGTTTCCCGGCGGCGCCGCCGATCCCGAAGACCGCAGCCCGGTGCACACGGCGCTGCGCGAAGCCACCGAGGAGACGGGCCTGGAGGCCAGCCGGCTACGGCCCTTGGCGACGCTGGACAAGATGTTCATCCCGCCGTCGGGCTTCCACGTCGTGCCGGTGCTGGCGTACTCCGCCGACCCCGGGCCGGTCGCCGTGGTCGACCACTCCGAGACCGCGCTGGTGACCCGGGTTCCGGTGCGGGCGTTCGTCAATCCGGCCAACCGGCTCATGGTGTACCGCAAGGAGAACACCCGCCGCTCGGCCGGCCCGGCGTTCCTGCTGAACCAGATGGTGGTGTGGGGTTTCACCGGCCACGTGATCGCGGCGATGCTCGACGTCGCCGGCTGGGCGCAGCCGTGGGACGCCGACGCCGTCTGTGAACTCGGCGATGCGATGGCGCGTCTTGAGGCCGCGGGCAGCTACGGTGAGGTCCAACGATGACATCGTCACAGTGGCTGGACATAGCCGTACTCGCCGTAGCGCTGATCGCCGCCATCTCGGGCTGGCGATCCGGCGCGCCTGGTTCTGTGCTGGCCCTGGTCGGGGTGGTGCTCGGCGCGGTCGCCGGAGTGCTGCTGGCCCCGCACGTGGTCAACCACATCGACGGGCCCCGCACCAAGCTGTTCGTCACGCTGTTCCTGATCCTGGCCCTCGTGGTGATCGGCGAGATCGCCGGCGTGGTGCTGGGCCGGGCGGTGCGCGGCGCGATCCGCAATCCCACGCTGCGCGTGGTCGATTCGGTGATCGGTGTGGCGGTGCAGCTGGTGCTCGTGCTGACCGCGGCATGGCTGCTGGGCACCGCGCTGGTGTCCTCACCGCAGCCCAACCTGGCCGCGGCCGTGCAGGGGTCCAGGGTGATCGCCGAGGTCGACTCCGTAGCCCCGAACTGGCTGCGCTCGATGCCGGGCCGGCTGTCTGGCCTGTGGGACACCTCAGGACTGCACGACGTGCTCAAAGACTTCGGCCCGACGCCGGTGGCCGCGGTCGACGCCCCGGACGCGTCGCTGGCCACCTCGGCCGTCGTCGGCACCACCCGGTCCAGCGTGGTCAAGGTGCGCGGCGTCGCGCCCAGCTGCCAGAAGGTGCTCGAGGGCAGCGGGTTCGTCGTCGCTCCCAACCGGGTCATGTCCAACGCCCACGTCGTCGCCGGATCGGAGACCGTCACCGTCGAAGTCGACGGCAATACCTACGACGCGAGTGTCGTCAGCTACGACCCCAACGCCGACATCTCGATCCTCGACGTCCCCAACCTGCCGTCGGCGCCCCTGCAGTTCGTCGACGCCGAGGCGCCCGCGGGCACCGACGGCATCGTGATGGGCTACCCCGGGGGCGGTGACTTCACCGCGACCCCGGCCCGGGTCCGTGAGGTGATCGAACTCAACGGCCCGGACATCTATCGCAGCACGACGGTGACGCGCGAGGTCTACACGATCCGGGGCACGGTGAAGCAGGGCAACTCGGGAGGCCCCATGATCAACCGGTCGGGCAAGGTGCTCGGCGTGGTGTTCGGCGCCGCCGTCGACGACGTCGACACCGGGTTCGTGCTGACCGCCCAGGAGGTCTCGCGGCAGATGGCCAAGGTCGGCAACGTCGAGCGGGTGCCGACGGGCACGTGCATCAGCGGTTGATCACCCGTACACCTGGCGAAGGAACCGCGCGAACTGTGCGTTGACCGCTTCCGGTTTCTCCTCATGCGCGAAATGCCCTGCGCCGTCGATTGATACGTAGCGGCCGTGCGGGGCGTAGTGCTGCGTGCGGTACACCGGGTCGGCGAGCACATAGGGGTCTGCGTCACCGCGGAGATGCAGAACAGGCACCGGGATGGGCCGCTTCATCGAGCGCATGAACCGGCGTCCCTCACCGCGCAGCTGGCTGCGGACTGCCCAGCGTTGATACTCCAGCGCCGAATGCGCGGCCGACGGGATCTGGATGGCCCGACGCAGCAGGGGCATCGTCGCGGCGAAGTCCTCACCGGCCTGCCACGCCGCGCTGGAGCGGCTCCGCACGATGCGTTCGAGTTCGGCAGCGTCGTGGCGGGTCAGGGCGCGCTCCGGCCACATGGGCACCTGGTAGCGCATCATCGACGGCAGCAAGGCCCGGCCCTGGTCGCGGCGGCGCAGCGTCGAGGCGCGCAACGCGGCCGGGTGCGGCGAGCTGACCACCGCGATCGCGTGCACCACGCGCGGGTGCAGCACCGCGGTGGCCCAGCACACCAGCCCGCCGTCGGCGTGGCCCACCAGCGTGGCGGTGTTGTGGCCGAGCGCCCGCACCAGACCCGCGGTGTCGCCGGCCAGCGTCCAGCCGTCATATCCGCGCGGGGGTTTGTCGCTGGCGCCATAGCCGCGCAGATCCACCGCCACCACCCGCGCGCCGGACAGCCCCCGCAGCTGATGGCGCCAGGACCACCAGAACGACCCGAAGCCGTGCAGCAGGATCACCAGCGGCCGGTCGGTCAGCGGCCGCGACTGATCGTCGGCACCCGCCTCCCGCTCGGCCTCGACGACGTGGAAGCGGATGCCATTGGCGTGCACGTCCAGGTGACGCCACGGTCCGCCGACGCGAACGACCGACGGATCGGGTGCGGCCATTACCAGCCGGACGGATCCGTCGCCGCCGGCTGCTTGCCGTCCACTGTCGCGACGGCCTTCTTGTCCGCGCCCGGGCTGAACGCCTCGGGGATCTCCTTGACCGATTCGATGGTCTTGCGGGGTCCGCGGATTCTGCGCACCTTCAGATAACCGAGCAGGCCCAGCGCCGCGGTGACCACGACCATGATCCCGAACACGATCAAGAACGCTGCCCAGCGCCACAGCCACTGATCGAGCAGCTCGGCGAGGAAGAAGAAGAAAAAGAACGTGGAGTAGAAGAGCACCACCAGCGCCAGGATGAAGAAGACGCTGCCCGTAAGACCCTTCTTCACGTCGCGGGTGATCTCGGCCTTGGCGAGTTCGACTTCGGCGCGCACCAGCGTCGACACCTGCGCGGTCGCGTCCTTGACCAGATCACCGATCGAGGGATCGGGCTTGGGGGCATGCGGGTCCACCAGCGGTATGGATGTCACCGTCGCCGGTGCGCCGTTACTGCGATCGCTCACAAGAGCTTCCTTCCCCGCATGTGTTCTGGAGTCGCGGCTTATGTTGCCACGTGGCGAGAAACGAAACGATTCCGCAGTGACGTTAGACTGCCTTGATTCTTTCGCGATTCTCTTCTGGCGGGTCGGGCCGTAGCGATCGGGGTGTCGATTGGGGCGAGGTGTGAAGACGAACGACCAGCCGAGTGTCCTGTCTGCTGTCTGCGCGGCGCTGGGCGTGCTCATACTGCTGGGCTGGGGTGCCGGTGGTGCAGTCGCCCACGCAGCCGCCCCCGTGCCCCTCGGCGGTGGATCCGGTCTGGTCGTCGACGGCGAAACGCTGTGCACGCTGACCGCGATCGGCACCGACCGCAGCGGCAACCTCATCGGCTTCACCTCCGCGCACTGCGGCGGTCCCGGGGCCGTCGTGGCGAGCGAGGCCGAGCAGGACGCCGGCGTCGTCGGCACCATGGTGGCCGGCAACGACGTGCTCGACTACGCGGTGATCAAGTTCGACCCGGCCAAGGTCCGTCCCGTCAGTGAGGTGAACGGTTTCCGCATCGACGGCATCGGCCCCGACCCGGTGTTCGGTGAGGTGGCGTGCAAGCTCGGCCGCACCACCGGCTACTCGTGTGGCGTCACTTGGGGACCGGGCGAGCAGCCCGGCACGATCGTCAACCAGGTGTGTGGCCAGCCCGGCGATTCCGGCGCTCCCGTCACCGTCGACAACAAGCTCGTCGGCATGATCCACGGCGCGTTCTCCGAGGACCTGCCCACGTGCGTGGTCAAGTTCATCCCGCTGCACACGCCGGCGGTCACGATGTCGATCAACACCCAGCTGGCCGACATCGCGGCCAAGAACAGGCCCGGGACGGGCTTCGTCCCGGTCGCCTGATTCTCAGGGACTACTTGCTGGCCCGAATCGCCTCGAACACGCTCGGGTCCACCAGCGTCGACGTGTCGCCCAGCTCCCGGCCCTCGGCGACGTCGCGCAGTAGCCGGCGCATGATCTTGCCGCTGCGCGTCTTCGGCAGCTCAGGCACGACATGGATCTCGCGTGGCTTGGCGATCGGAGAGATCTCGCGCGAGACCTCCGCGCGCAGCTCGTCGACCATCTGCTCGTGCGACATCTCCTTGGCGTGTGCCTTGAGGATCACGAACGCGCAGATGCCCTGGCCGGTGTGCTCGTCGGTCGCGCCGACGACGGCAGCCTCCGCCACCCCGGAGTGGCCCACCAGCGCGGACTCCACCTCGGCGGTGGAGATCCGGTGCCCGGACACGTTCATGACGTCGTCGATGCGGCCCAGCACCCAGATCTCGCCGTCCTTGCCGTAGCGGGCGCCGTCGCCGGCGAAATACCAGCCCTGCTCGGCGAACCGCGACCAGTAGGTCTCCTTGAAGCGCTCGGGATCACCCCAGATGCCGCGCAGCATCGACGGCCAGGGCTGGTCGAGGACCAGGTAACCGCTGGCCTGCTCGCCGTGATCGGTACCGGGAGCCAGCTCATTGCCGTCGTCGTCGACGATCTTGGCCGAGATCCCCGGCAGCGGACGCATCGCCGAACCGGGCTTGCAGGCGGTGACGCCGGGCAGCGGCGAGATCATCGCCGCGCCCGTCTCGGTCTGCCACCAGGTGTCGACGATCGGGGTCTTGTCCCCACCGAACACCAGGCGGTACCAGCGCCACGCTTCCGGGTTGATCGGCTCGCCGACCGAACCCAGCAGACGCAGGCTGGACAGGTCGTGCTCGAAGGCCAGCTCGCGCCCCCACTTCATGAAGGTCCGCACCACCGTCGGCGCGGTGTAGTAGATCGTGACGCCGTACTTCTCGATGACCTGGAAGTGGCGGTGCTCATCGGGGGAGGCGGGCGTGCCTTCGTAGACGACCTGCGTGACACCGTTGGACAGCGGCCCGTACACGATGTAGGTGTGCCCGGTTACCCAGCCGATGTCGGCGGTGCACCAATACACGTCGGTCTCGGGTTTGACGTCGAAGACGTAGTGGTGGGTGTAGGAGGACTGGGTGAGGTAGCCGCCCGAGGTGTGCATGATGCCCTTGGGCTTGCCCGTGGTGCCGGAGGTGTAGAGCAGGAACAGCGGGTGTTCGGAGTCGAAGGCTTCCGCGGTGTGCTGGGTCGAGGCGTTCGGCACGCTCTCGTGCCACCACACGTCGCGGCCCTCGGTCCACGGCACCTCGATACCGGTGCGCCGGACGACCAGCACGTGCTCGACGGGGCTCTCGCCGCCGAGCCCCTCGATGGCCTCGTCGACACCAGCCTTCAGCGGCGCCGCCTTGCCGCGGCGGAACTGGCCGTCGGTGGTGATGACGAGCTTGGCCTGCGCGTCCTCGATGCGGGCCTTGAGCGCGCTCGCGGAAAAGCCCGCGAAGACCACTGAGTGCATGGCGCCCAGGCGGGCACACGCGAGCATCGCGACGATCGCCTCGGGCACCATCGGCATGTAGATGGCCACCCGATCGCCTGCGGTGAGCCCGAGCTCGGCCAGCGTGTTGGCGGCCTGGCACACTTCGTCCTTGAGCTCGGCATAGGTGATGCTGCGGGAGTCGCCGACCGGCTCGCCCTCCCAGTGGATCGCCACCCGGTCGCCGTTGCCGGCTTCCACGTGCCGGTCGACACAGTTGTAGGCGACGTTGAGCTTGCCGCCGACGAACCACTTGGCGAACGGCGCCTCCGACCAGTCCAGCACCTCGTCGAACGGGGTGTCCCAACTCAGCCGATTGGCCTGCGCGGCCCAGAATCCGAGCCGGTCGGCGGCGGCCTCCTCGTAGAGCGCCTCGGTGGCGTTGGCCTGGGCGGTGAACTCAGGGGCAGGCGGGTAGGAAGCCTGAACGTCAACGTGCGTGTCGGTCATGACTGTGAGGGTAGTCACCCAACGTTGCATCGACGTTGGCAACTCACAAGCGTCGCTGCGGGCGGCGCGTGCTGGGCGCCGAACGTCGCACCCGGTGCGCCCATCGGTATCCGAGGAATCCATTACCGTGTGCGGGCGTGACCGATCCGCTTGCCCCGTTGACCACTCTGCCCGGCGTCGCCGAGGCGGGGGAGGAGGCGCGCGAGGCGCTGGGCCGGGCCCACCGGCACCGCACAAACCTGCGCGGCTGGCCGGGCACGGCCGCCGAGGCCGCGCTGCGGGCGGCTCGCGCGTCGTCGGTGCTCGACGGCGGCCCGCTGCAGTTCGGGCCGGAGGACGACGTCGCCGGGGAAGGCAAGGACCCGGTGCTCGCCGGTGCGCTGCGCGTGGCCGAGGCGCTGGAGGGCGGGCAGGGATCGTTGATCGGCGTGTGGCGGCGTGCCCCGCTGCAGGCCATCGCACGGCTGCACTCGCTGGCTGCCGCCGACCTGGTCGACGCCGATGCGCTTGGCCGGCCCCGCACCGACCTCGACATCGGCCGTCGGCTGGAGCTGCTGGCTGACCTCGCGACCGGCGGAACGCGGGTGCCCGCGACCATCCTGGCCGCGGTGGCCCATGGTGAACTCCTGACATTGGCGCCGTTCGGCAGCGCCGACGGCGTGGTGGCCCGCGGCGTGTCCCGGTTGATCACGATTGCCAGCGGGCTGGACCCGCACGGCCTCGGGGTGCCGGAGATGCATTGGATGCGCCGCTCCGGCGACTACACCGCGGCGGCGCGCGGTTTCGCATCCGGAACGCCCGCCGGGTTGGCGGCGTGGCTGGTGCTCAGCAATGAGGCGCTGCACGCGGGCGCGCGCGAGGCGCTGTCGATCGCGGCCTCCCCCTGAGGGCGCCCAGCAAAGCAAAGCGGGCGGCGTTCCGAAGTAATTCGAAAAGTACTTCGGCGCGCCGCCCGCCAGCACGAGCCTCCGGTTACCATGCGTGCGTTGGGGGTTGCGTGGGTGGCCTCGGCGCCGTGCGATCCGCTTCGGCTGCGACCCCACCCAAAGGGTCGTCGTGGCCGTCCGATCTCCGCACTTACGCAGGCCCGCAACACTTTTGCCTGTTCCGCGGCATGTGCGCCGCGTGGGTTCCGGGACTCGTGCTGGGGAGCCGAGGTCGGGAGATCGAGCCTTCTCTTCCGGCTCGACCTTGGCCTCACCCGGCTTCCGTGCTTCCTTTGTACTACGTGACCGCAGTCACATCAAGGCCCAGACAGCGCGTTATCCCGATTCGTTACGCGGAGTCGTCCAGCTACGCCGAAATAGGTCAGAATGCGAAGCGCCGCAGCAGCGTGTAGGTCAGCGCGCCCGCCGCGAGCGCGCTGACACCGACCGCCGCCGTGGTGGCGACCGCAGCACCCGACGGCGCAGGCAGGCGGTCACGCAGCGACACGGGCTTGGAGAACGACCGCACCGGCCAGTCGTGGGCGGCGGCTTCTTTGCGTAGTGCTCGGTCCGGGTTGACCACCGTGGGGTGCCCGACGGCTGTGAGCATCGGCAGGTCGGTGATCGAATCCGAATAGGCGTAGCAGTGCTCGAGCGCGTAGCCCTCGCGCGCGGCCAGCGCGCGGATCGCCTCGGCCTTGCCCTCTCCGTAGCAGTAGAACGCGATGTCGCCGGTGTAGCGGCCGTCTTCGACGACCATCCGGGTGGCCATCGCGTGGGTGGCGCCCAAGGCTCGGGCGATCGGTCCGACGATCTCCTCTCCCGAGGCAGACACGACGACGACATCGCGGCCGCACAGCTTGTGATCGGAGATCAGCTCGGCAGCTTCGGCAAAGACGAGCGGGTCGACGATGTCGTGCAGCGTCTCGCCGACCACCGACTTCACCTGCTCGACGTCCCAGCCCGCACACATCGTGGTGAGGTGGGCCCTCATCCGGTCCATCTGGTCGTGGTCGGCGCCCGACATCATGAACAAGAATTGCGCGTATGCGGATTTGAGGACCATCCTCCGATTCATTAGCCCCTGGCTGAAGAACGGTTTGCTAAAAGCTAATGTGCTCGATTTCGCGATGACGGTTTTGTCCAGATCGAAGAAGGCCGCGGTGCGCACGGGGAGCTCGGACGTCGGCGTCCCGGCGGCTGCTTCGGAGCCCGTCACAGGGTCGGAAGGGGTCACTGCGTCAGCATAAAGCGCGCGCGCGTGACAAATTGCGGCAGATCGTACAAATTGGCAGTTCACGACACGTGGCTTCATCTGCAACCTTTTCTAGACTTGTGTCGACTTCTCTGCGGTGCGCTCTTGCGCCAGCCCGCTCGGGCGTGTGTATAGTGGGCATCACTCGGCTTATGCCGGGTGTGCATCAGCCCGACCCCCCGGGGCTGATACACGACGACCTCCGCCTCCTCCCCCCCTGGCGGGGGTCGTCCCTTTTCTGGACCAATTCGTCATCCGGATAAGTCGCCTTCCCGCCGAAAAGTTGCGGAACGCCGTTTTCGGCGAAATTTCCTGACTTGCTCCCGTCAGCCTGTGGATAGTTCCCTGGCCATCCACAGATCCCGCCCGCCCTCTGGCTGACCGACCCGTCGCCGCGCACGCTGGGCCTCATGACCGGTGCCGCCATCCTGATCGTTGTTTCCGATCCCGTGCTGCGCGCGATGGTGGATCGCGTGGTCGCCGCCGCCGGCGTTGCGGCGGTGCGCAGCGTCGAGCCGTCGAGCCGGCGGGTGTGGACCGGGGCTGCAGCCGTGCTGCTCGACGCCGCAGCGGCCCGGTCCTGCGCCGAATGCGACCTGCCGAGACGGGCCCGGGTCGTGCTCATCGGCGGTCGTGCACCGGGCGCGTCGCAGTGGGAAGCGGCCGTCGCGGTGGGTGCCCAGCACGTACTCACCGTGCCAAACCAGGAAGCCGAGCTGATGGCGGTGCTGACCGAAGCCGCCGACGAGGCGCGCGACGGCGGTGCCCGCGGTCCGGTGGTGGCGGTGATGTCGGGTCGCGGCGGTGGCGGGGCATCGGTGTTCGCGACCGCGTTGGCTCGCACAGCAGCCGAGTCCTTGCTCGTCGACGCCGACCCGTGGGGTGGCGGTCTCGACCTGGTCCTCGGCAGCGAAACCGAGCCGGGTTTGCGGTGGCCGGACCTCACGCTGGCAGGCGGCCGTCTCACCTACGCGGCGTTGCGTGAGGCGCTGCCACGGCGGCACGGCGTCGCGATCCTGGCGGGAAGTCGCGTGCTGGCCGGCGAACGACCCGCCGGTGAGATCGACCCGCCGGCGCTTGGCGCGGTGATCGACGCGGGCAGCCGGGGTGGCGTGCCGGTGATCTGCGACATTGCCCGGCGCCCACTGCCGGCCATCGACGCGGCGTTGGCGGCCGCGGATCTGGTGGTTTTGGTCACACCCGCGGACGTGCGGTCGTGTGCTGCTTCAGCGGCCACCGCCCAATGGGTGCTCACCTGCAATCCGAACACCGGCGTGCTGGTGCGTGGACCCTCCCCGGGTGGCCTACGTCCCATCGACGTGGCGCGCATCGTCGGGCTGCCCCTGCTGACGGCCATGCGACCGCATCCGGGGCTGGAGCAGCAACTCGAACGCGGGGGAGTACGGCTGCGGGGCAACTCGCCGCTGGCGGCGGCGGCACGCGCCGTGCTGGCGGTGCTGCAGACGAAGCCGCGCATCGAATCGCTCGGCGAGATCGCCGCATGAACGCGCCCCTGTTGGACCGGGTTCGCGAGCGCCTTGCCGCTGACGGCGCGCCGCTGCGCGCCAGCGCCGTCGCCGCCGCTATCCGAGCCGAGTCGGGCGGTGTTCTCGGAGACACCGAGGTGCTGACCACCCTGCGTGATCTGCAGACCGAGCTCGTCGGCGCAGGCATCCTCGAACCGCTGCTCACCGCACCCGGCACCACCGACGTCCTCGTCACCGCCCCGGACGCGGTGTGGATAGACGACGGAACTGGTTTGCGACGCACCAGCGTGCGATTCGCTGACGACGCCGCGGTCAGGAGACTCGCGCAGCGGCTCGCGTTGAACGCTGGGCGGCGTCTCGACGATGCGCAACCGTGGGTCGACGGTCACCTCGCTGACCTGGGGAAGTCAACGGGAACGCCGCTCAGCGTGCGGCTGCATGCGGTACTTCCGCCGATCGCGGCGGCCGGCACCTGCCTGTCGCTGCGGGTGTTGCGTCCAGCGACCCAGGATCTGTCCGCGCTCTGTGCCACCGGCGCGATACCGGCCGAGCTGGTGGCGTTGTTGCACGGCATCATCGCCTCCCGGCTGGCATTCGTCGTGTCGGGGGGCACGGGTGCGGGCAAGACCACCCTGCTGGCTGCGCTGCTCGGAGCCGTATCCGCCGACGAACGCATCCTTTGCGTCGAAGACGCCGCAGAACTGGCACCGCGGCACCCGCATCTGGTGTCACTCGTCGCTCGCGCTGCGAACGTCGAAGGAGTCGGCGAGGTCACCGTGCGTGACCTCGTCCGTCAGGCCTTGCGGATGCGGCCCGACCGCATCGTGGTCGGCGAGGTGCGCGGCGCCGAGGTCGTCGACCTGCTGACCGCGCTGAACACCGGTCACGACGGCGGCGCAGGCACCGTGCACGCCAACAGCCCGGCCGAGGTGCCGGCCCGGTTCGAGGCCCTGGCGGCGCTGGGCGGCCTCGACCGCGCAGCTCTGCACAGCCAGCTCGGCGCAGCGGTCCAGGTGGTCCTGCACACGTCGCGTGATCGGTCCGGACGACGACGGTTGAGCCAGATCGGCGTGTTGCGGCGCGACCGAGACGGCCTGGTCTCGGTGCTGCCGAGTTGGGACGCCGACGCGGGTTTCCGGGAGGGCGCCGACGCCTTGCGGCAGCTCATCGACGGCAGGGGGGCATCGTGAGCGTGGCCGCGGTCGCGTTGGCGCTGGCGCTGGTGGCATTGCCGCCGGGGACACGCGCACCGGTACGGCGGGTCGCGGCGGTGCCCCGCCGGAGACCACCGGCGATCGCGTGGGCGTCACTGGTCTGCGCGGGGCTCTGCAGCCTGCTTCCCCCGACTGCCGTGCTGGCCGCCGTGACGATGCTGACGGTGCTGGGGCTGCGTCGGCGGTGGCGTGCGAGGGGTCGCGCCGGCGCCGACGAATCCGTGGCACTGTGTAGTGCCCTCGAAATCCTCGTGTCGGAGCTGCGTGTCGGGGCGCACCCCGTCGCCGCGATCACGACCGCATCACGGGAGATCGGCGGTCGGGTGGGCGAGTCGTTGGGCGCTGTCGCGGCCCGCGCGGTGCTCGGCGCCGACGTGGTCGCGGGGTTACGTGCGGAGTCGGTTCGCTCCCGGGTGCCTGGACACTGGGAGCGGCTTGCGGTGTGCTGGCATCTCGCGCAGCGTCACGGACTCGCGGTCGCGACATTGATGCAGGCAGCGCAGCGCGATCTGGCTGAACGTGAGCGATTCCGGTCCCGGGTGGAAGCGGGAATGGCCGGCGCCCGAACGACGGGCAACCTCCTGGCCGGGCTGCCGCTGCTGGGCGTGCTGCTCGGCTGCGCGATCGGCGCCGATCCCCTGGGATTCCTTTTCTCCGGCGGTGCCGGGGGCTGGCTGCTGTGGGTCGGCACGTTGCTGGTCGGGGCGGGTCTGCTGTGGTCAGACCGCATCACGGCCTCGGTGCTGACGTGACGTGGGCCGCGGTGTCGCTGGCGCTGGCTGTGCTGGTCGCACCGCAGCTGTCGACCGCCCGCATGGCGACGGGTCGACGAGCGCTCGGGCATCCGGCTGTGTCCACGTCGACCGACGGTCCGCTCGCGGTGGCGGCGACGTTGGATGCATTCGCAGCGTGCCTACGCGCCGGCATGGCGGTGTCGGGAGCAGCCGCAGCGGTCGCCGACGCGGCGCCGCCCGCGTTGGCGGTCGTGCTGCGGCGCGGGGCCGACTTGCTGGCGTTGGGGTCGGACGCGGACCGCGCCTGGGCCGATCCCGACGAGGGAGGGGACGTGCACGTCCGCGCCTACCTACGCATGGCACGCCGATCGGCGACATCGGGTGCGGCGCTGGCCCGGGGCGTCGAAGACCTCGCGGTGACGTTGCGCGCGGAGGCGGCCGACGCGGCCGGTGCACGCGCCGAGCGCGCCGCGGTGCTGATCGCCGGTCCGCTGGGGCTCTGTTATCTGCCGGCGTTCCTGTGCCTGGGAATCGTCCCCGTCGTGGCGGGGCTGGCCGGAGACGTCCTGCGGTCAGGAATGTTGTGACAACCATCGAGGAGGATCTGCATGCTGAACCAACGATTCGCCACACTGCGCGCACGGCTGCTGGTGTTCGCGGCTGCCGACGACGGGATGAGCACCGTCGAATACGCGATCGGGACGATCGCGGCCGCGGCGTTCGGGGCGATCTTGCACACCGTGGTGACGGGCGACTCGATCGTCGGTGCGCTGACCAACATCATCACCCGGGCGTTGAACACCAACATCTAGATGCGGGTTTCGCGACCGTCGAGGCGGCGTTCGCCATCCTCGCGCTTGTGGCGATCGTGGCGGTCTGTCTGGCCGGCCTCACCGCGGTCACGTTGCAGGTGCGCTGCATCGATGCCGCTCGGGAAGCGGCCCGGTTGGCGGCGCGCGGCGACCCCGGTGCCGCCGCCACCGCACGCGAGATCGCGCCTGCTCAGGCCGGCATCGAGCTGCAGCGCGACGGCGGTTTCGTGGTTGCGACCGTCACCGCGGGGTCGGCACTTCTGCCGGGTGTCGCGATCTCCGGCCGCGCCGTCTCGGCGCTGGAGCCGGGCGTGTGAGGAGGTCGGCGCGGCGACGGTTCTGGCAGCGTTCCTGATCGCCGCGGTGGTGGCGGCGCTGAGCGCGGGGGCACTGCTCGGCTCGGCCGTCATCGCACGGCACCGGGCGGCTGCGGCTGCGGACCTCGCGGCGTTGAGTGCGGCCGCAGCGCTGCCCGCGGGGCGGGAGACCGCCTGTGCGACGGCGGCTTCCGTGGCGGGGTCGATGGCCTCTACGGTGGTTCGGTGCGACGTCGACGGGCTAGATGTGATCGTGACCGCCGAAGCGGCGATGAGGTTCGGTGCGACGGTGATGGGTGCTGCTACGGCTGCCGCACGTGCGGGACCACAGGACGCGCAGGGGTTTACGGCGCCGTAAGGCGGGATACGCACACGTCATGACCGGCCGCGAACTGCTCGTCGGCCGCTACGAAGTACGCGGCATGCTCGGTCGCGGCGGCATGGCAGAGGTCCGAGACGGCTGGGACACCCGGCTGTGTCGGCCGGTGGCGATCAAGGTGCTGCATCCGCGGCTCGCCGACGACCCCGACCTGCGCCGCCGATTCGAGGTGGAGGCCAAGGCGGCAGCGGCTCTCCAGCATCCCAATGTGGTTGCCGTGCACGACTTCGGGGAGCACGATGGCTCACCGTTCATCGTCATGGAACGATTGCCCGGCCGAACGCTGCACGACATGATGGGCGCCGGCCCGATGGCCCCCCACCAGGTGCGCGCCGTGCTCGACGACGTCCTCGCCGGCTTGAGCGCGGCCCATGCCGCCGGGGTGCTGCACCGCGACGTCAAACCGGGCAACATCCTGCTCTCGGCCAGCGGTGACCGCATGAAGGTCGCCGACTTCGGGATCGCCAAGACCGGCGGCAGCGCCGAGACCAAGACCGGCCAGATCATCGGGACGATGTGCTACATGAGCCCGGAACGTGTCACCGGCGCTCCCGCCTCGGTCGCCGACGACCTCTACGCCGTCGCCGTGATCGGCTACGAGGCGCTGCTGGGGCGGCGGGCCTTCCCGCACGACAATCCCGTCGCACTGGCCCGCGCGATCGTCGACACACCGCCACCCCCGCTGAGCGCCGTGCGGACAGACGTCGATCCTGCGCTGGCAGCCGTCATCGCCCGCGGGATGGCGCGCGACCCTGCTCACCGCTTCGCCGGCGCCGACCACATGCGTGCCGCCCTGGCCGGCGACCCCGCCGCCCTGGCAGCCCCGCCGCCCGTCGCTCCCGGGCCGCGACCCGCCACCCGGGTGATGGCCACCCCGCTGCCGCCGACCGCGGGATACCCCGGACCCGTCCCGGCACGTCCGCAGCAGCGGCGACGCAATCCGCGCCGCTACGTGCTGGTCGGCGCGGCCATCGCGGCTGCGTTCGTCGTCTCGGCATTGGCGTTGGCGCTGGACCCGTTCAGTTCCTCGCCGGCACCGGTGAGCACCAGCACCAGCGTGACACCGCCACCACCGCCGCCCAGCAGCGTCACGTCCAGCAGCGTCACACCGACCACGTCAGCACCGCCGCCCGTTGTCGCGCCCCCGCCCGAACAGACTGGCGGTGGACCCGGCCCGAAGCCGGGGCGCGGCAACGGCCACGGCAAGAAGGACAAGCCCTGAACCGCGTCAGCGTTCTTCGAGGCGGGCCTCGGCCAGTTCAGCGGCGGTCGGCAGGCGCAGCTCGGCCAGCCCGGCGAGCACGCCGTCGTGCAGTTCGATGCGATGCACAGTCACATGTACCGGTGTCCAGGTGCCGTCGCGGGCAATCACCCGCAGCACCCCCGACACCGTGCCCTCACTGAAACCGGCGGCCATCGCGGCGACGGTGGCTCTGTCGTGCGGGTGGATCGCCTGCTCGCGCGACATGCCGGCCCGCCAGTCGAAGAACGGCGCCGGATCGTCGAGCCATTTGACCAGCATCCAGTGCTCGGGATCGACCAGCGCGCGGTGCACGCCCGGCCGCGCCAGGCTGGCCAGAATGCGATCCGCCAGCGACGACTCGCTGCCCCCCTTGCCCTCGTGCACGCTGCGCCAGTTCATCGCCCGGCAGACCAGCCGCGGCGCGTCGTCGTCGTCCGTTTCCTCGAGCGAGCGGGCGACGAAGCCGATCGTGATCTGCTCGCCGCGGTGATCGGTGACATCCCAGGTGGTGCAGATCGTCACACCGGGGCGCGGCTTGATCAGCATGCTGACCACTTCCGCCTCGTGCGGGTTGAGGTCGCGGCGGGGCAGGTCGTCGGCGAACGCACGGCCCTGCAACGGCTGCGACGCCGGGTCCCAGCCGCCGATCTTCAGCGATTCCACTGTGTCGGTCGCCGTGCCGTTGGTCAGGTCCCACACCAGCGAGCCCACCTCGGGGCGCGGCGGCGGGTCGTCGTCGGCCGCACCGATCCACATCTGCACGCCATGGATGCGCCCGTCCGACATTGCGACCACCTCGGTGCGGATCACACAGTCGTTCTTCGGTGTGATGCTGCTCAGCCCCGACCCACCGCGCACGGTCTCACTGATCGCGGTCTGAATCGCCATCAGGTGCGGGTTGCGCCGCAGCAGAGACGAGATCGGGATCAGATTCTTGGTGTGAGCCCCCTGCGCGACCACCGTGGGTTCGCTCCCCAGCGTCTCCACGAGCATCCAGTCGTGGCTCATGCGGTCGATCCTACCCAGGCGCCCGCTACGGAATCCGCACATCGATGCCTCGCGGGACCGCGCCCAGCACCGCTGTGACGAGCAGTTTCCGCTTGCCCTGCTGCACCTCGCAGAGTAGGTTCCCAACCGTCGAGGCGGTACGGATTCCGTCGTCGAATCCGCGGCGATCGTCGAGGGGTCGGTCGCCACCGCCGGTCAGCCGGTGGCCAACGCGTCCAGCACCAGGCGCAGCACCCTGATCGCGCCTGCCTTGTCCAGCGGGTCGTTGCCGTTGCCGCATTTGGGCGACTGCACGCACGAAGGGCAACCCGCCGGGCATTCGCACGCCTCGATCGCCGATGCCGTCGCCGCCCACCAGCGCGTGATCGCGCCGAACCCTCGCGCCGCGAACCCGGCGCCCCCGGGATAGCCGTCGTAGACGAAGATCGTCGGCAGCCCGTCGACCGGGCCGACCGCGGTGGACACGCCGCCGATGTCGCCTCGGTCGCAACTGGCGATCAGCGGCAGCAGTCCGATGGCGGCGTGTTCTGCGGCGTGCAGCGAGCCTGGAGTGCGCAGCGGGGCGATTCCGTTGCCCGCCAGGGCTTCCGGGGTGATCGTGCACATCACCGCCATGGTCTCCAACGTCCGGGTCGGCATGTCGAGTTCGCAGAAGTCGATGACTTCGCCATCGAGGCGGCGCCGTAGATATCCGGTCACCGTATTGCTCACGCACACCGGCACCAGGCCGATCGTCACCGGGCCGTGGGTCGAGCGCTCACCGGGGCCGGTGACCGTGATGTCGGTCAGTTCCCGCGCGAACGTCGTGTAACCGGGGTCTTCGGCGTGTACGAACGCGATGCCGTCCTCGAAGTCCAGGGAATCCACCAGGTAGCTCTCGCCCTGGTGCAGGTACACCGCGCCGGGATGTACCGAGGACGCCGCCTGCCCGGCGCCGGCGCTGCCGAGCATTCGGCCGGTGTCGGCCTCGAGGATCGCGATCTGGCCGCCGATCGACCCCCGGATGTCCACGGCCGGATGGGGATCGAGGCCGGGGGCGGGGAAGTAGCCGCTGGGGCGGCGGCGCAGCAGCCCGTCGTCGACGAGTGCGTCGGCCACCGTCTCGGCATCCCACATCCGCACCTCGGCGTCGGTCAGCGGCAATTCGGTCGCCGCGCAGAGCAGTTGGGGGCCGAGCACGTACGGGTTGGCGGGGTCGATCACCACGCGTTCGACGGGCTTGTCCAGCAGCGCCGCCGGATGGTGAACCAGGTAGGTGTCGAGCGGATCGTCACGGGCGATCAACACCACCAGGGCACCCTGACCGCGCCGCCCCGCCCGCCCGGCCTGCTGCCAGAACGACGCGACGGTACCCGGAAACCCGGCCAGCACAACGGCATCCAGCCCGGCGATGTCGACGCCGAGTTCGAGTGCGTTGGTGGTCGCCATGCCGCGCAGCTGCCCATCGGCCAGGGCTCGCTCCAGTGCGCGACGGTCCTCGGCGAGGTAACCCGCCCGATAGGAAGCCACCTGCGTGGCGAGCTCGGGAGCTGTCTCGGAGAGTCGCGTGCTGGCGCCCAGTGCGGTCAGCTCCGCGCCACGCCGGGAACGTACGAACGTCAAAGTCCGTGCGCCCTCGGTGATCAGGTCGGCCATCACCCGCGACGCCTCGGCGCCCGCCGAGCGGCGGACCGGCGCGCCGTTCTCCCCGACGAGATCGGTCAGCAACGCCGGCTCCCACAGCGCGACGGTGCGCGCCCCTTGCGGCGACCCGTCTTCGGTCACCTCGACCACGGTCTGGCCGATCAGTTCGGCCGCGGTGATGGCCGGCTCGGCCGTCGTCGCGCTGGCGAAGATGACGGTGGGCACCTGCCCGCCGGGGGAGTAGCGTGCGCACAGCCGAAGCAGCCGGCGCAGCACCATGGCCACGTTGGAGCCGAAAATGCCCCGGTAGTAATGACATTCGTCCACCACGACGTATTTCAGGTGGCGCAGGAACACCGCCCAGCGGGCGTGGTTGCGCAGCATCGACAGGTGGATCATGTCGGGGTTGGAGAAGATCCAGCGGGAGCGTTCACGGGCGAATCGCCGGACGTCGGCGGAGGTGTCGCCGTCATAGGACGTGGGGCCGACCGAGAGTGGGCCCCTGTCGAGCCCTGCGGCAGCGGTCAACGCCGCCACCGCGCGCAGTTGGTCGTGTCCGAGCGCCTTGGTGGGCGACAGATACAGCGCCCGCGATCGCGGATTGTCCGTCAGTGCCGTCAATATGGGCAGTTGGTAGGCCAGCGACTTGCCCGACGCCGTGCCGGTGCTGAGCACGACGTGCCGCCCCGCGTGGGCGTGTTCGGCGGCGGTGAGCTGATGCGACCACGGCGCCGCGACCCCCTGATCGACGAACGCCCGCACCACATCTGAGGGCGCCCAGGACGGCCACCGTCGCCCCTGCGCGCGGCGCGGGGGCAGATCGGCGACGTGGCGCAGCGGATGCTCGTCCGGCCCGGTGCCGTCGACCGCGCTGGCCAGCAGCGCGCGGCCGAATCCTGGCCCCGGATCGGGCGCCTCGGAGGTCTCCACTCTTCCCTCACGTCGTGTCGTATGTGAATTGTTGGCTACATGATGATTCTGAAGAGCTCGTCGGACTGTCGCAGCAGCGCTGAACGTGATTGACTTACCGCGGTCGCAGCTTCTGTGTTCGTGTATACGCACTCGCAGGAACGACGTTGCGATCGCGGTTCCTGCGAGGGTTGTAGGTCGGGTCGAGTTCCGAGCACTCCACGAAGGTATGGCGGTCGGAACGGGCCCGGTCCACCGGAAGTCGGTGAACCGCCCCGGTAAGAAGAGAAGGAAATCACGAAAGATGCCACAGGGAACTGTGAAGTGGTTCAACGCGGAGAAGGGCTTCGGCTTCATCGCCCCCGAGGACGGCTCCGCTGACGTTTTTGTCCACTACACGGAGATCCAGGGTTCCGGCTTCCGCACCCTGGAAGAGAACCAGAAGGTCGAGTTCGAGGTCGGCCAGAGCCCCAAGGGGCCGCAGGCCACCGGCGTTCGCGCCGTCTGAGTCACCTTAAGACCTGGCACCCCCGCGTCACCGCATTCCGGCGGCGCGGGGGTGTTTCGTTCTGAGGCGACGCGCACGCGTGTGCGCGTCGGCCGCCTGCAGGCTGGCCTACTGTCATCTGTGTGAGCCAGCTGTCCTTCTTCTCGGCCGAGTCGGTGCCCCCGGCCGTCGCCGATCTGACGGGGATGCTGGCCGGGCCGGGACAGGCGGTGCTGGTCGCGGGCGTGCAAGGGCAGGCCGCCCGGTTGTCGGTGGTGGTGGACCGGCTGTGGCGGGCCGAGGGGCTGGCCGAGATGATCGCCGACGCGGGACTCGCGCCCGAGATCGCCCGCACCGACGAGCACTCGCCGTTGGTGCGTACCGCCGTGGACCCCAGGCTCACCCCGATCGCTCTGGAGTGGACCAGGGGCGCGGTGAAGACCGTGCCGCCGCAGTGGTTGCCCGGGCCGCGGGAACTGCGGGCGTGGACGCTGGCCGCGGGCAGCCCGGAGGCCGACGACCGCTACCTGCTGGGACTGGACCCCCATGCGCCGGACACGCATTCCGTGCTGGCGTCGGCGATGATGCGGGTTGGGATCGCCCCGACGCTGATCGGAACAAGGGGTGCGCGGCCGGCGCTGCGGATCAGCGGCCGACGACGGCTATCACGCCTGGTAGAGAACGTGGGGGAACCTCCGGAGGATGCCGAGGCGTTGGCGTCGTGGCCGCGGATCTAGCGGTCGCCGCGCGGGGAGCCGGTTTGCGTCGGCTCGCGCAGAGTGCGAAATTGTTCGTTGCCGGGGCGGGGAGGCGCAATGATGTGCGACCCTGCCGACGGCATGAAGAAGAAGTAGTAGGAGTCAAGACGGTGAACGGGATAGGTGGCTGACGGAGACCGCGGCCGCGGTGGAAACGGCAGAGTGCGGCGGCTCGTCATAGTCGAGTCGCCTACCAAGGCGCGCAAAATCGCCGGCTATCTCGGTTCGAACTACATCGTTGAGTCGTCCCGCGGACACATCCGTGACCTGCCGCGCAATGCCGCCGACGTCCCCGCGAAGTACAAATCTGAGCCGTGGGCCCGACTCGGGGTGAACGTCGAGCACAATTTCGAGCCGCTCTACATCATCAGCCCGGAGAAGAAGAGCACCGTCGCCGAGCTGAAGGACCTGCTCAAAGACGTCGACGAGCTCTACCTCGCGACCGACGGTGACCGTGAGGGTGAGGCGATCGCCTGGCACCTGCTGGAGACCCTCAAACCGCGCATCCCGGTCAAGCGGATGGTGTTCCACGAGATCACCGAGCCGGCGATCCGCGCTGCCGCCGAAGATCCCCGCGATCTGGACAACGCGCTGGTCGACGCGCAGGAGACCCGCCGCATCCTCGACCGTCTCTACGGCTACGAGGTCAGCCCCGTGCTGTGGAAGAAGGTCGCCCCCAAGCTCTCGGCGGGCCGGGTGCAGTCGGTCGCGACCCGCATCATCGTGCAGCGGGAGCGCGAGCGGATGGCGTTTCGCAGCGCCGGCTACTGGGACGTCACCGCCGAACTCGACGCCAGCGTCTCCGACGCCCAGGCCACGCCCCCGACGTTCACCGCGAAGTTGAACACCGTCGACGGACGGCGGGTGGCCGCCGGTCGCGATTTCGACTCCCTGGGCGCCCTGAAGAAGCCCGACGAGGTGCTGGTTCTCGACGAAGCGGCGGCGAACGCGCTGGCCGGCGGCCTGCGCGGTGCACAGCTGCAGGTGGCTTCGGTCGAGCAGAAGCCCTACACCCGCCGGCCCTATCCGCCGTTCATGACCTCGACGTTGCAGCAGGAAGCCGGCCGCAAGCTGCGGTTCTCCTCCGAGCGGACGATGAGCATCGCCCAGCGGCTCTACGAGAACGGCTACATCACCTACATGCGTACCGACTCGACGACGCTGTCGCAGTCGGCGATCAACGCGGCCCGCACACAGGCCCAGCAGCTCTACGGCGAGGAATACGTCCATCCCTCGCCGCGCCAGTACACCCGCAAGGTGAAGAACGCTCAGGAGGCCCACGAGGCCATCCGCCCGGCCGGCGACGTGTTCGCCACACCGGGGCAGCTGCACGCGGCGCTGGACACCGACGAGTTCCGGCTCTACGAGCTGATCTGGCAGCGCACGGTGGCCTCGCAGATGGCCGATGCGCGCGGGACCACGCTGAGCCTGCGGATCGGCGGCAGTGCCCGCACTGGTGAGCAGGTGGTCTTCAACGCCAGCGGTCGCACGATCACGTTCGCGGGGTTCCTCAAGGCCTACGTGGAGAGCCTCGACGAGCAGGCCGGCGGTGAGGCCGACGACGCGGAGAGTCGCCTGCCGAACCTGACGCAGGGCCAGCGCGTCGACGCCAAGGACCTGACGGCTGACGGGCACACCACCAGCCCGCCCGCGCGCTACACCGAGGCCTCGCTGATCAAGGCGCTCGAGGATCTCGGCATCGGCCGGCCGTCGACCTACAGCTCGATCATCAAGACGATCCAGGACCGCGGCTATGTCCACAAGAAGGGCAGCGCGCTGGTCCCGTCGTGGGTGGCGTTCGCCGTGATCGGTTTGCTCGAGCAGCACTTCGCGCGGTTGGTCGACTACGACTTCACCGCCGCGATGGAAGACGAGCTCGACGAGATCGCCGCGGGCAACGAGCGACGGACCAACTGGCTCAACAACTTCTACTTCGGCGGCGAGCACGGCGTGGACGGCTCGATCGCACGTGCCGGCGGGCTGAAGAAGTTGGTGGGTGGCAACCTCGAGGACATCGACGCTCGAGAAGTCAACTCCATCAAGCTGTTCGACGATTCCGAGGGTCGCGCGGTCAACGTGCGGGTGGGTCGCAACGGCCCGTACCTGGAGCGCATGGTTCCCGATCCGGACAATCCCGGCGAGCTCAAGCCTCAGCGTGCCAACCTCAACGACGACCTCACCCCGGACGAGCTGACCCTCGAGCTGGCCGAAAAGCTCTTCGCCACACCGCAGGAGGGACGTTCGCTGGGCGTGGATCCTGCGACCGGGCACGAGATCGTCGCCAAGGACGGGCGGTACGGCCCGTACGTGACGGAGATCCTGCCGGAGCCGCCGGAGGATCCTGACGCCGGCAGTGGCGCCAAGAAGGGCAAGAAGCCGACGGGTCCCAAGCCGCGCACGGGTTCGTTGCTGCGGTCGATGGATCTGGAGACGGTGACGCTCGACGACGCGCTGAAGCTGCTGTCGCTGCCGCGGGTGGTCGGCGTGGATCCCGCCAGCGGTGAGGAGATCACCGCGCAGAACGGTCGGTACGGCCCTTACCTGAAGCGGGGCACCGATTCACGGTCGCTGGCCACCGAGGAGCAGATGTTCGACATCACGCTCGACGAGGCGCTGAAGATCTACTCAGAACCCAAACGCCGAGCGGGGCAACGCGCGTCGACGCCGCCGCTGCGGGAGCTGGGTGCGGATGCGGCGACCGGTAAACCGATGGTGATCAAGGACGGCCGGTTCGGCCCGTATGTGACCGACGGCGAGACCAACGCCAGCCTGCGCAAGGGCGACGACGTCGCGACGATCACCGACGAGCGGGCGTCGGAGTTGCTCGCCGACAGGCGCGCCCGTGGCCCGGTGAAGCGTGCGAAGAAGGCGGCCAAGAAGGCGCCGGCCAAGAAGGCGGCGAAAAAGGCCGCCAAGAAGAGCTGACCTCTCGAGCGTCAGCGCGACGACTTAGACACGTCGCCGCTCACCTGGTGGTCCACCTCCGGCGGGCTGATCAGCCCCACCGGTCGGGCCAGCTGCGTCGGGGCGGTGCGGCCGCGCAGATTCACCGTCTCGCCGACGTTCCAGCACAGCGCCTCGGAGTCCAGCGCCTCACTGACCGCGATCGCCGAGGCCAGCACATGCCCCTTCTCGAGTTTGGCCAGCTCGGTGAGGCGCGCGGCTTCGTTGACCGGGTCGCCGATCACCGTGTACTCGAAGCGGGCCTGCGCGCCGATGTGGCCGGCGATGGCCCGCCCCGCCGATACCCCGATGCCGAACTCGGTTTCGCCGAGCACCTCGATCAGCTCATCGTGCAGTTCCCGCGAGGCGGCCAGCGCGGCCCCGGAGGCGTCGGGGTGTTCGATGGGGGCGCCGAAGATCGCCAGCGCCGCGTCACCCTGGAACTTGTTGACGAACCCGCCGTGCCGGTTGACGGTGTCGACCACCACGCGGAAGAAGTCGTTGAGCAGGTTGACCACCTCGGCGGCGGGGATGGTGGCCGCCAGGTGCGTCGATCCGACCAGGTCGACGAACAGCACTGCGACGTCGCGCTCCTGGCCGCCCAGCTCGGTGCCGCGCTCCAGCGCGCGTCGGGCGACGTCCTCGCCGACGTAGCGGCCGAACAGGTCCCGCAGCCGTTGCCGCTCGGCCAGGTCGCGCACCATGTCGTTGAAGCCGGCCTGCAGCAGGCCCAGCTCACTGGCGTCGTAGATCTGCATGTGGGCGTTGTAGTTGCCGCGCTGCACCTCGCCCAGCGCCCAGCGCAGCTGCCGCAGCGGGTCGGCGATCGACATCGCGACCAGCACCGTGCTGGACAGCCCGATGACCAGCGCGACGATCGCCAGCAGCAGGATCGTGGTGTTCACCCGGTCGGCGGGCGCGGTGAGGATCTCGAACTTGCTGGCCACCAGCGCGAGCAGGATCGCCACCAGGGGCACCCCGGTGGACAGCACCCATGTCAGCACCTGCCGCAGGATCACCCCGGGGGCGTGGAACTTCTCCGGCACGCCGCCGCGCAGGGCGGCCACTGCGACCGGCCGCAGCACCCGTTCGGACTGCAGGTAACCGATGATCGCGGTCGCCGTGGCGCCCAGGCCGGTCGCCACGGCCACGACGGGCGCCGACTTGCTGGCCACCGGCCAGCTGGCCACGATGAACACCACGGAGCCGAGCAGCCAGTTCGTCGCGCTGATCACCGAGCGGTAGAACGGCATGCGCAGCGCCCGCATGCGGGCGACTTCGGTGTCGGCGGGGTCCCGGTCGCCCAGCAGCATGTCGCGGCGCTGCCAGCGCATCACCGGGATCAGCATCCGCAGCGTCAGGTACGACGCCACCGTGAACGACACGAACAGGTAGCCCAGGAAGATCGACAGGTTGTAGGCGGGCAGGTCCTGCAGCTGGATGCGGTCCTCGGGGGGTAGCCCGAACCGAAGGAACCCGAGCACCAGCAGCGCGCCGATGATGTCGGCCTGCAGCATGCCCAGCGTGAACACCGGCCAGGGCGTGCGCGCGACCCAGCGGACGAATGCACTGATTCGCCCCACCTCGATCGCTTCGGCAGCCACGCGTTCACCGTATCGGGCGGAGCTGACGGGCACGGGGCCTCTGGGACGGACGTGTCGGTTCGCAGCACTACTGTTATCGGCGATGGCCGGTGTTTTTTCGCGTCTTGTGGGCCAGGACGCTGTGGAGGCGGAGCTGACGGCCGCTGCGCGGGCGGCCCGCGGTGATTCCGCTCACAGCGGTGCCGAAGAGACGGGCACGATGACGCATGCCTGGTTGATCACCGGTCCGCCGGGTTCCGGGCGGTCAGTGGCGGCGCTGTGCTTCGCGGCGGCGCTGCAGTGCACGTCGGACGGCGTGCCGGGCTGCGGTGAGTGCCGGGCGTGCAGCACGACCATGGCGGGCACGCACGCCGACGTGCGCAGGATCATTCCCGAGGGTCTGTCGATCGGGGTGGACGCGATGCGCACGATCGTGCAGATCGCCTCGCGCCGGCCGGGCACCGGCCGCTGGCAGATCGTCGTGATCGAGGACGCCGACCGGCTGACCGAGGGAGCGGCGAATGCGCTGCTCAAGGTGGTGGAGGAGCCGCCGCCGTCGACGGTGTTCCTGCTGTGCGCACCGTCGGTGGATCCCGAGGACATCGCGATCACGCTGCGGTCGCGCTGCCGGCACATCGCGCTGGTCACCCCGGGGGTCGACGCGATCGCGAAGGTGCTGGTGGAGCGCGACGGGTTGCCCGAGGCCGAGGCGGCCTGGGCGGCGTCGGTGAGCGGCGGCCATGTCGGCCGGGCCCGCCGGCTGGCCACCGATGAGCAGGCCCGGGAGCGGCGCCGGCGCGCGTTGGGGCTGGCGCGTGACGCGGCAACCCCGTCGCGGGCGTACGCCGCGGCCGAGGAGCTGGTGCGCACCGCGGAGGCCGAGGCCAAGGCGCTGACCGAGGACCGCAACGAGGCCGAGGCCGAGGAACTGCGCACCGCGCTGGGTGCCGGCGGCACCGGGAAGGGCACCGCGGGCACGATGCGCGGAGCCGCGGGCGCGCTCAAGGATCTGGAGAAGCGGCAGAAGTCCCGCCAGACGAGGGCGTCGCGCGATGCGCTGGACCGTGCCCTGATCGACCTCGCGACTTACTTCCGTGACGCGCTGTTGATCGCCTCGGGCGCCCCGGACATCGCCCCCAACCATCCCGACATGGCGGACAAGGTGGCCGCCATGGCCGCACATGCGCCGCCTGCCGCGCTGCTGCGCTGCATCGAGGCGGTGCTCGAGTGCCGCGAGGCGCTGGCGATCAACGTGAAACCGAAATTCGCCGTCGACGCGATGGTCGGCACCGTGGGTCAGGCGCTGCGGAGCTGAGGGCGGGCAGGAGCGGAGCGACGCGGGGAGCGAAGTCCGGCGGGCAGGAGCGGAGCGACCCGGGGATCGAAGTCCGGCGGGCAGGAGCGGAGCGACCCGGGGATCGAATTGGGTGCACGCCACGCCCTGCCGTAGACTCGTCCCGCCCGACCAGGCCGCCTTAGCTCAGTCGGTAGAGCGATTCACTCGTAATGAATAGGTCGGGGGTTCGATTCCCCCAGGCGGCTCCATATTTTCTCGTCGTCCGTCCGACAAGGAGACAGACATGACGACGTCGGTCACTGTTGCCGTGGCCCAGTTCGCGCCCGGTGAGGACAAGGACGCCAACCTCGAGGCCGTCAGCGGTTACGTCACCGAGGCCACGGATCAGGGTGCAAACCTCGTCGTCTTTCCCGAGTATGCGATGTTCACCGCGTCGGCCATGGACGAGCGCTTCCTTGCCTCAGCCGAGTCGTTGGACGGTCCGTTCGTGTCGGCCCTGCAGGAGCTGGCCCGGCGTGCCGCGGTGACGATCGTCGCCGGCCTCAACGAGACCACCGAGCGGGCCGACCGGATCCACAACACGCTGGTCGCCGTCGACGACGGCGGAAAGGTGGCCGCCATCTACCGCAAGCTGCACCTGTATGACGCGTTCGGCTACTCCGAATCCCGGTTCGTGCGTGCGGGTGTCGTCAGCGCCCCGGAGACGTTCACCGTCGGGGCGCTGACGTTCGGCCTGCAGACCTGCTACGACCTGCGGTTCCCCGAGACCACGCGGCGCCTGGTCGACGCAGGCGTCGACACGGTGCTCATCCCGGCCGAATGGGTGCCTGGCGCGCAGAAGGAGGATCACTGGACCACGCTGGTGCGTGCCCGGGCGATCGAGAACACCGTCTACGTCGCGGCCGCCGACCAGTGCGGCGCCCACGGTGCGGGCAACAGCATGATCGTCGATCCGATGGGGGTGGTGCTGGCCTCGATCGGCGAGGAGGCCGGCGTCGTGTCGGCACGCCTGGACAGCGCCCGTATCGAGCGGGTCCGCCAGAAGAATCCGGCGGTGGCGCTGCGCCGGTTCACCGTGGTCGAACGCTAGCTGTTCACCGCGGGGCGAGGAAGCCGACCGGCCCCGCCGCGACGCACACCGACAGCGCTGCGGTGTTGGCGTGTACCGTGATCGCGTCCCCCGCCCCGGGTAGCCGGACGAACACCCGGTTCAGGCCGGGTCGCACCGGGACTTTCACTTCGTCGCCCTCGCTGAGCGCTATCAGCACCGAACCATCGGAATTGGCAAGATAATTGAGTTCGACGGTCCAATCCGCGGGCAGCAGAGGCCCGTCCAGCGGCATGCGAACCGGGAAGTCGGGTTGCACCAGATATCCGCAGCGTGGGTCCGGACCCGGCCGGATGCTGCGCACCCAGGTGACGACGGCGTCGACGAGCCGGCCCGAAGAGTCCAGCATCCGCAAATCTGTTGTCGCCGAAGCGAATTCCGGACGATTGCGCAGCAGTACGAACATGTGTGAGGTCAGGTTCTCCGGCCACGCGACTCGCTGCAGCACCAGGGGATCGACCTCCTGATCCAGCATCGGCGCCGACGAAGTGGAATGCGCGGCTGCCAGCGCGGCGCGGGCGGTGACCAGATACTGCTTGGTCGGATTGTCCCGCCAGCTGGTGAGGAAGGTGGCTGTCGAGTACAGGCTGCTGGCCAGGAGAAGCACTGCGGCGCAAGCCAGTAGGAGGTGAGGGCGCCACAGCTGCGCGATCGGCCGGCGGGCCGGCGCGAGCAACCCGATCGCGGCGAGCAGCGCCAGCACCACCACCAGGTCGGGCAGATAGCGCAACGTCTGCGCGAGTTCCAGCGCGGTGAAGCGTGAGGAGCGCATCAGATAGATCGGCACCTGGCAGGCCACCGCGTAGCCCAGCGCAACCGCCCACACCGGGCCGAGGCGCTCCCGGCGCAGCATCGTCACCACCACCGCGGCAACCAGCGCGGCCCAGCCGAGCGCCATGACGAGCACCGGCGGGGTGGCCCACGGCGAGGCCGGGGCCCACCGCTGCCAGTCCCACGGCCCACCGACCAGGCCGGGCACGATGCCGTGGGTCATCGAGCGCCACAGCAGATCCCACGTCATCGCCAGATCGAAGCTCCAGCGCTGCTGGTCGACCACCGCCACGTACACACCCACCCAGCAGACGGTCAGCGCCAGGCAGGCCAGCCACAGGCGTCTGCCGCGGCGCCACACCTGGGCCACGCTCGCCTCACCGGTCACGTGCCCGTACACCGCGGCGATCGCGAACGCCGCGAACGGGATGATCGCCGACTTCTCGAAGAACAGCAGGCCCGCGAGGAACGCGGCCGCGCCGGTCACTGCGTACCGCCGCGAGCCGGTGCGCACCAGCTGGATCGCGTCGGCGCACACCCACGCCAACGCGGCCAGCATCGGCAGCGAGTTCAAACCGGCCGCCCACCACGCGTAACTGGGTACCGCCAGCGGCGTGAAGAGTGCGAATGCCAACGGGAGCAACAGCGCGGGCCGCCACCCGAGGATCGTGTGCAGTGCCCGCAGCAGCGCCGACGATGCCACCAGTGCCAGCACCACCAGGCTGATGGCCGGACCGATCCAGTTCAGCGGCGCGACCCGCGCGATGACACCGGCCACCAGGAACGCGCCGGGCATGACGTGTCCGTCGTGGTCGTCGAACAGGTAGCCCGGCGAGAGCAGCGGCTGGGTGCCGGCCCGACCGACGAGGATCAGATCGTCCCAGTAGAAGTAGCCGCCGAACGCGAGCACGGCCCGGACGATCAGGTGCACGGAGATGAGGGCGACGGCGGCGCGTGCGACCCATGCGGTCTGCGGGCGCTCGTCGGGATTCATGTCGCCTGCGACTGTACGGATTCATGAATTGCCCGCCCGCCGCCGGTATGGTGACCCGATGCGCACACTGGTCACCGGCGCCGCCGGATTCATCGGATCGACGCTGGTCGACAGGCTGTTGGCCGAGGGACATTCGGTGATCGGGCTCGACGATCTGAGCTCTGGCCGCAGCGAGAACCTGGGGCCCGCCGAGCGGCACGACACCTTCGAGTTCGTCAAGGCCGACATCGTGGACGCCGATCTGGTCGCGCTGCTGGCCGACGTCAAACCGGAGGTGGTGTTCCACCTGGCCGCCCAGATCTCGGTGAGCCGCTCGGTCACCGAGCCGGTGTTCGATTCCAGCGTCAACGTGGTCGGCACGGTACGGCTCGCCGAAGCCGCCCGGTTGGCCGGCGTCCGCAAGGTCGTGCACACCTCGTCGGGCGGGTCGGTGTACGGCGCCACGCCGCGCTACCCCACGGACGAGAACAATCCGCTCGATCCGGCGTCGCCCTATGCGGCCAGCAAGGTCTGCGGCGAGGTGTACTTCGGGATGTTCCGCAACCTCTACGGACTGGACTGCAGCCACATCGCGCCGGCGAATGTGTATGGGCCGCGCCAGGATCCGCACGGCGAGGCCGGGGTGGTCGCGATCTTCTCCCGCGCGCTGCTCGCCGGTCGGCCGACCAAGATCTTCGGCGACGGCACCGATACCCGTGACTACGTGTTCGTCGACGACGTCGTCGACGCGTTCGTCCGTGCCGCAGGGGAGGCGGGCAGCGGGCAGCGCTTCAACATCGGCACCGGCGTGGAAACCTCGACCCGACAACTACATTCGGAGATCGCGAAGGCGGCCGGAGCGCCCGACGAGCCCGAGTTCCACCCGCCGCGCCTCGGTGACGTGCGCCGCTCGTGCCTGGACAACAGCCGCGCCGGCTCGGTCCTGGGGTGGCAGCCGCAGGTGCCGCTCAGCGACGGGGTCGCCCGGACGGTGGACTACTTCCGCAACGAGATCTGATCGCCCGGTCTATTCGCTGCCCGGCTCGCGCGCGTTCTGCAGCGCCACCGCGCGCGCGAGCCGGGTGTACTTGAGCTCGATGTCCTTGAACCGCATGTACGTCGACAGTGTGGTGAACGCGAACGCGATGATCAGCACGTACTCCAGCAGATCGGTGCCGCGGTCCACCCCGAGCCAGTTCGCGACCACGGTGGTGTCGTCGGGGCGCAGGATCGCATAGATGCCGGTGATCACGAACAGCACGTAGCCGACCTTGACCCACGCCTTGGAGCGGGCGCTGCTGCGCGACCGCAGCAGATACACCAGCAGTGCCAGCACCGACACGATCAGCAGCAGCTGAATCCAGTTCATCGCGTCGTCCTCCTGCGCAGCAGGCCGTCGAAGAGGATGTTGACCCCGTTCAGCAACGGCTGGCCCTTGGCCTTCGAGTACTCCGTGTAGCGGATGTCGACCGGCACTTCGGCCACCCGCCAACCCTTTTCGTGCGCCAGCGCGATGAACTCGCCGGCGTGCCCCATCCCGCTGATCGTCAGATCCAGCTCGTCGGCGACGCGGCGGTTGAACACGCGCAAGCCGTTGTGGGCGTCGGTCAGCCCGAGGCTGCGGTTGCGGCGGCTCAGGGTTGCCGCGGTCCGTAACACCAGTCGCTTGAGCGGCGGGGTCTGGGTCGGCCCTCCGAGGAAACGGCTGCCGACCACCAGGTCGGCGTCGACGGCGCGCAACTGCTCGATCATCGTCACGACGTCGGCGACGCGGTGCTGTCCGTCGGCATCGAAGGTCGCGAACAGTGCGGCGCCGGGCCGGCTGCGGGCATACTCCACCCCGGTCTGGATGGCCGCGCCCTGACCGAGGTTCACCGGATGGGTGACGACGTGCGCGCCGGCGCGCAACGCGGCGTCCCCGGTGCCGTCGTCGCTGCCGTCGTCGACGCAGACGACGTTGCTGAACACCGATCGGACCTCACCGATGACGTCGGCGATGACGGTCGCTTCCCGGTAGGCCGGGATGACGATCCACACGTCGCGGGAGCGCTGGTCAGAGGTGTCGGAGATGTCGATGCGCAACAAAGTACACGGTCACAGCGCCGAAACCCTGGCAAGGGCGACCAGGTGCACGGCGATGCCCACCAGCGGTCCGCACAGCAGCGCCACCACTGTGCGCAGCTCCAGATCGAGCGGCAGCGCCAACAGCAGTGCCGCGGCGACCGTCGCCGACACCCAGCCGACGGCGTACGCGCGGTGCAGCGCTGCGGCCACGGCGGCGGCCCCGGTCAGGGTGAGCAGTGCGATCATCACCGCCGCGGCGGTCAACCAGCCCAGCAGTGTGCCGTCGGCGACGTAGTCCGCGCCGAAGGCCTCGCGCAGCAGCCAGGGCCCGAATGCAGCAGCTGCGGTGACGCCGACCGCGCCGAGCAGCAGCACGGCTGCGGCCGGCACGATCAGCGCCCGCAAACGGTGGGCGCGCTGGTCGACGAAGTGGGCGATCAGGTTGCCCTGCATCGCGGTCAGCGGCACCAGCAGCGGTGCCCGGGTCAGGGTGACAGCGAGGATCACCACGCCGCCGGCGGCGCCGAGATCCCCCGAGGTGGCTTTGAGCAGCACCGGGAAGCCCATCACCAGCACGGCGCTGGCGCCCGCGGCGGCGATCGAGTGGCCGGCACCGCGCAGGAACGTCGCGGTGCTGCCCGGGGTGTGCAGCCGCGCGGCGGCGCGGGTCACGGGGGAGGCGGCCAGCATCAGCAGCCACCCCACCGCTCCGGCAACCGTCGCCCACAGGTAGCCGCCCAGCCCCCAGCCGAGCATGAAACTGCCGGCCGCGACCGCGACCCGCAGCAGCGCGTCGGCCACCATCAACGCCCCGTACTCCGACCAGTGGTTGCAGCCGGCGAGCAGGCCCAGCAGGGTGGTGTGCACGCAGAAGCCCGCCAGGCCGGCAGCCAGCAGCGCCACACTGAGCAGCTGGGCGTCGGCGAACACGTGCCAGGCCCACAGCGGTGCGGTCACCGCGATCACCGCCGCGGCGGCCAGCCCCACCCCGATGCCGATCCGCACCGGGCGGGTGCGCTCGCCGCCGATCTCGCCCGTCGCCGCCTGGCGGACCTCGCGGGTGGTCTCCTGCAATAATCCGAACGCGGCACCGCTGGCCAGGCCGAACGCACCCCAGAACACCCCGAACACCGAGAACCCGGCGGGTTCGAGGTCCCGGGCGGCCAGGTAGAGCACCGCGTACCCGCACAGCGCGGACACCGCGGTGGCCGCCCCGACGCGCACCACGCTGCTGCGCGTGACCGCGCCCGGGCCGACTGTCGCGTCGGTCATGGGTCCAGTGGCGGAACGTCGGTCGAGTACAGCCACGCCGCCCACAGTGGGCGCAGCGATGCGTCGGTGTAGCCGGCCGCCAGTCCGATGAAGTCGTCGGTGACCGCGCTGGCGTGCCGGTACCTGGTGGTCCAGTCCTTGAGTAACGCGAAGAAGTTCTTGTCGCCCAATTGCTTTCGTAGCATGTGCAGCGTCAGCGCGCCGCGCTTGTAGACGCGGTCGTCGAACATGTCGCGCGGCCCGGGATCGGCGAGGACCAGATCCTGTGGCGAGTGCACGAGCCGCTGGTGGTAGTGGCGTGCCCATTCGTCGGCGCTGCGTTGCCCGCAGTGTTCGGACCACAGCCATTCGGCGTAGCAGGCAAAGCCCTCGTGCAGCCAGATGTGCCGCCACCGCTGCACGGTCACGGAATTGCCGAACCACTGGTGGGCGAGCTCGTGGGCGATCAAGCGTTCGGCGCCGCGCTCGCCGTCGCAGTGGTTGGCACCGAAGATCGAGATGCCCTGTGCCTCCAGGGGGATTTCGAGGTCGTCGTCGGTGATCACCACGGTGTAACCGGTGTCCAGCGGATACGGCCCGAAGAGTTTGGTGAACAACTTCATCATCTGGCCCTGCCGACCGAAGTCGTGGGCCACCTCGTCGCGCAGCCGCTCGGGCGCCACGGCGTGGATCGACACGCCGTTCTTGGCGAGGCGGTACCGCTCGTAGACCCCGATCTGCAGTGTGATCAGGTAGGTCGACGTCGGCTCGGCCTGCTCGTAGGTCCACGTGGTCATCGCCGCGCGCACCCGCCGGTTCACCAGCTTGCCGTTGGCCAGTGCGAAATACGGGCTCTCCGTAGTGATCTGGATGCCGAAGCTGGCCTTGGCGCTGGGGTGGTCGTCGCACGGGAACCACGACGAGGCGCCGTTGGGTTGGCCGGCGACCAGTGCGCCTTCGGTGAGTTCCTCGAAACCGACCTCCCCCCACAAGGATCGGACGGGTCGGGGGGTGCCGCCGTAGCGCACGACGATCGTCATCGCCGCGCCCGCGGGTAGGCGGTCGGAAAGAGCGATGTGCAATTTGCCGTTCGAGGTGCGGAAGTTGTTGGGCCGCTTGCCGTTGACCGTCACCTTCGCCACTGACAGCGCCGCAGACAGATCCAACGTGAAGGTCTGCAGTTCGGCGAGGGTGACCGCGGTGATGGTGGCCGATCCGGTCAACCGATTGATCGCCACCTTGTACTCGAGGTCGAGTGCGTAGCGCGACACCCGATAGCCGAAGTTCCCGGTGCCGGGCAGGTAGGGGTCGATGACTGGTGCCGCTCCTTTCTTGGCGAGCTGTTTGCGTGCTCTCACGCGGCCGCCGGCTTCTTCGCCTTGCCGCCGGCCTCCGCGCGCTTCTTGCGGGGTGGCAGCCACGGCGCGATCGGGTTGCCCTGCCAGCGGGTCGACGGTGGTACCTCGTCGCCGCGCACGACCAGCGATGCCGGGCCGACGGTGGCGCCGGCACCGAGCCGTGCCGCGGGCAGTGCCACGCAGTGCGGTCCCAGCGTTGCGCCCGCCTCCAATTCCACCGTGTCCATCCGCATGATCCGGTCGTGGAACAGGTGGGTCTGCACCACGCAGCCGCGGTTCACCGTCGCACCGTCGCCCAGCGTCACCAGGTCGGCCTCGGGCAGCCAGTACGTCTCACACCACACTCCGCGTCCGATCGTCGCGCCCAGTGCGCGCAGCCATACGTTCATCACCGGGGTACCCGAGGCGGCGCGGGCGAACCACGGCGCCGCGACGGTCTCCACGAATGTGTCCGACACTTCGTTGCGCCACACGAACGACGACCACAGCGGATGCTCGACGGCGGTGATCCGGCCCACCAGAAGCCATTTCGCTCCCACGGCGACCCCGCCGGCCACCGCGCCGGCGACCAGCAGCACCAGCCCGGTCAGCAGTGCAGCCCCCAGCCACCCGATCGTCAGCACCAACGACTGCACCGCGACCAGCACGCCGACGCCGATCGCGAACGTGACGACGACGGGCACGAACCGGAACGTCTCCACCGCTGCCCGCAGCATCCGTAACCGTGTCGAGGGGTGGAACGTGCGTAGCGCGTCGGCCGCCGTCGGCTGACGGCGCAGGCGCATCGGTGGACTGCCCAGCCACGACGACCCCGCCTTGGCCTTGTGCGGGGTCGCCGACAACACCGCGACCAGCCCGTCGTCGGGCACCCGGCGGCCGGGCTGGGTGATGCCGGAGTTCCCCAAAAACGCCCGCTTGCCCACCGTCGCCCGCGCGACGTGAATCCAGCCGCCACCCAATTCGTAGGAGGCGACCATGGTGTCGTCGGCCAGAAACGCGCCGTCCTCGACGACGGTGAACTTCGGGATCAGCAGCGCGGTCGAGATCTCGGTGCCTTTGCCGATCTTCGCACCGAGCAGGCGCAGCCACCACGGTGTCGCCAGCCCGGCGTAGATCGGGAACAGATAGGTGCGCGCCCCGTCCATCAGCCGCTCGGTGGCCCACAGCTGCCAGCCCGACCGGCTGCGCACCGGGTGATACCCCTCGCGCAGACCGATCGCGAGCAGTCGAACACCCAGCACGGTGAGTGCGGCGTAGACGGCCATCGCCGCCGCCGTCGCGGGCACCGTCGCAGCGAGCGCGGGCAGCAGCGCCTCGCGCAGCGTGGCCGTACCGCGGACAGCCCAGCCGATGACGGCGAGCCCGGCCGCCAGCGCCGCGAGCGGCAGCGCACCGAGCAGGATCGACGTCAGGCCGTACATCGCCACCCACACCGGCGCGCGTGGCGGGCGGTGGTCGGGCCACGGATGCTTGGCCTTGCCCGACTTCACCGCAGGCGAGCCCTTCCAGTACTGCCCGTTCTTGACCTTGCCGACGACGCCCGAGCCGGGAGCCACGTCGGCGTTCTTGCCGATCACCGCGCCGGGCAGCAGCGTGGTGCGTGCGCCGATCGTGGCGTCGTTGCCGATGGTGATGGGTCCGACGTGGAACAGGTCGCCGTCGATCCAGTGCCCGGTCAGGTCCACCTCGGGTTCGATCGAGCAGCGGTGCCCGATCCGCAGCATCCCGGTGACGGGTGGCGCGGAATGCAAGTCGACGCCGTTGCCCACCGAATTGCCCAGAGCCCGTGCGTAATACACCAGCCACGGGGCGCCGGCCATGTTCTCCGCGCCGCTGGCTTCGGCGAGCCGCTCGGCCAGCCAGATCCGCAGGTGCACCGAGCCGCCGCGCCGGTAGGTGCCCGGCGCGAGCGTGCCCACCAGGATGCGTGCGCCCAGCACCGCGATGCCCATCCGCCCGGGTGGGGACACGAAGACCAGAAAGCCGGCGAGGATCCACCACCAGCTGACGGGCCGGACCCACGGGACCACATCGAGCGTGGCGGCGACGTTGTTGGCCAGCGCCAGCCACACCACCCACTGCATGCCGGTCAGCGTGGCCAGCGGCACGGTCAGCGCCACCTGCACGTCCTGGGTGAGCCGGGCGACCGGGCGCACCGTACGGGTCTCGACGGCCGGTGGCGGTTCGAGCTCGTCGAGATAACCGGCCAGCGAACCCAGCCGCGGATGGTCGTACAGGTCGGCGACGGTGACCTGCGGATAACGCTGCCGCAGCACCGCGATCAGCTGGGCGGCCGACAGTGAGCCGCCGCCGAGGGCGAAGAAGTCGGCGCCCGGCCCGTCGATCGGGGCGGCGAGCACGTCACGCCACAGCCCGGCCAACCAGCCGAGCGTGCCGCCCAACTCGGCGGCGGCGTCGTCTTCCGCGGAGCCGACGGGCCAGGGCAGCGCGTCGCGGTCGACTTTCCCCGACGTGCGGGTGGGCAGCTCGTCGACGACCACCAGCCGTGGCACCAGCGCCGCGGGCAGCGACTCGGCCAGCCGCGCGCGGGCCGACGTCAGATCGAACGCACCGCCGGGCGCGGCGACGACGTAGCCGACCAGCAGCGGGGTGCCGCTGCTGGTGCGGCGCACGGCCGCCGCGCCGCCGCTGACGCCGGGCAGGTGCACCAGCGCGGTGTCGACCTCGCCGAGTTCGATCCGTCGGCCGCCGACCTTGACCTGGTCGTCGGCCCGGCCCATGAAGTAGAGCCCGTCGTCTTCGAGCCGGACGAGGTCACCGCTGCGGTAGGCGCGGCTCCATGCCAGCGTCGGGAGTGCGCCGTACTTCTCGGCGTCCTTGTCCGGGTCGAGGTAACGCGCCAGTCCGACCCCGCCGATCACCAGCTCGCCGACCTCGCCGGTGCGCACCGGGTTGCCGTCGCCGTCGACGACGGCGAGGTCCCAGCCCGGCAGCGGCAGCCCGATGCTGACCCCGCCGCTCCCCGTCAGCCGCGCTGCGCAGGCCACCACGGTCGCCTCGGTGGGGCCGTAGGTGTTCCACACCTCCCGGCCCTCGACCGCGAGGCGCGCGGCCAGCTCCGGGGGGCACGCCTCGCCGCCGAAGATCAGCAGGCGCACCGCCTCGAGCGCCTCGGCCGGCCACAGCGAGGCCAGCGTCGGCACCGTGGAGACCACGGTGATGTCGCGCGACACCAGCCACGGCCCGAGGTCCATGCCGCTGCGCACCAGCGACCGCGGCGCGGGTACCAGGCATGCGCCGTGTCGCCACGCCAGCCACATCTCCTCACACGACGCGTCGAACGCCACCGACAGCCCCGCCAGCACCCGGTCACCGGGACCCAGCGGGTTGTCCTGCAGGAACATCTGCGCTTCGGCGTCGACGAACGCGGCCGCGTTGCGATGGGTGACGGCGACACCTTTCGGGGTGCCCGTCGATCCGGAGGTGAAGATGATCCACGCGTCGTCGCGGCTCAGCGGGGCCGTCGCCCGCCACCCGCGGGAGGCGCCGGGACCCCGGATCAGGCCGCGCTCGGTGATCACCGCGACGACGTCGGCCTCGGTGAACACCAGTTCGGCACGTTCGGGCGGGTCGTCGGCGTCGACGGGCACATAGGCCGCGCCGGCGGCCAGGGTGGCCAGGATCGCGACGTAGAGCGCGTAGCTGCCCGACGGCATCCGGATGCCGATGCGGTCACCGCGGCCGATGCCGCGCGCGGCCAACCACGCGACGCTGTCTTCGACGTCGGCGATCAGTTCGGCGTATGTGAGCTGCACGGTGCCGTCGTCCAGAGCCGTCGCATCGGGGTGGCGCCGCGCCGTGTCGTAGAGGATGTCGATCAGCGTGCGCGCCGGCGGGGCCTGGGCGGACAGCAGATATTGCGGGGGGATCTCCGAGGTTGGATCCGGTGCCGTCACGGGTACAAACTACTCATTGCGAGGGGCCACTTCTCGCCGTCGGGTGGCCGCTGATTCGCGTGTTGACGGTCCTACTGGCAGAATCACCCGCTTGGAGGGGAGTATTCCTTCGCCGCAGTGTCGTCATCACGTCGCTCGTCACCGAGCGACCGGTGCTGCGGGCCGGATGCCGGGAGCGGCGGCGGTGGAAGAGACCTCCGGCGTTGAACGACGACCGGAGGTTTGATGAACGTCAGTGCTCTCGAGTGGGGGATCACGCTCAGCGTGACCATCGCGATCCTGCTCTTCGATGTGATCGTGATC
>JBFMGT010000009.1:0-227622 GCA_040752555.1 Actinomycetota bacterium
CCCACCCGGCACACCCGGAACCGGAGGCAACGCGGCCCCGGCATTGCCGACGATCGGCGCGCCGGGAGCCGGCGGCAGCGGCGGGCCGGCATTGACAACAGGCGTCGCGACCGGTCCCCCGGGCACCGGTGGCGCCGGCGGCGTCGCACCCGCGGCGGGCGTCACCGCCGCGCCCGGAGGCACCGGCGGCACTGGCGGCGTCGCGGCCCCGCCCGTCGTCGATGCCGGCACGCCCGGCGTCCCCGGAGTAGGCGGCGTCATGCCCGACGACGACGTCGACACCGAAGCCGGCGGCCGCGGCGGGGTCGGCGGCAGGCCAGCCGACGACGAACTGGCAGGCGGGACGACCACAGGCGGCGCAGGCTGCCCGGGGCCGGCAGTAAACGACGACGCGGCGTTGTGCAACGCCTGGGGGATGTCAGCCGGGTGGCTCGCGATTTGCTGGAGGATGCCAACGCACGGCACGCCACCCCTCGTGGGATCCGCGGTGGCCAACGGAGTCAACATCGGCGCGCTCAAGAACATCCCCGCGCTGCCCATCATGACAACGACGATGCCCTTCTTGGTCCGTGACATGCGCTCCCAGTCCTTCTGCGTCGTGCTGCAATTCCGATCAGTTACTGGGCTTACTGAACCGACAATTTGGAAAATTGCCGACGCGACAAAAGCTGCGTTATGCAACCGTTGCCAAGGAGAAGCAATCCCGTTGCGGTCGCCATGCGCTGAGCTGGGGTTATCACGTTCCGCCGCGTTCCCCGACGCCAACCTTCGAAGGCGCTGTGAAATGTCAAGGGCGGCGCAGATTGTCTGCCGCCACAGTGCCTAGGGCCGAATCGGCTCCACTCCGCAAACTCGTCTGCCGTCATCGACAGACGAGCACGTTCGTCTCCGGGGCGGCCCCCGCGCGGTCTCACACCGACACCGGCGGCATCGACCGACCCAGTCGAACTGCGTTACTGAACGCCCGATTGCACACGCGTTGCTGACGGCACGCTGGCACTCGTCACACCGCTGAAGGGACTATTGGCCCTGTCCTGGTGCGCTCGAACCGCGCAGTCTGGCAACAGACGAAGTGGAGGTGCGTGCGATGACCACGCCGCAGATCAGGTGCGAGCTGATCGTCGATGCAGTGCAGGTTGCCTGCCGGGCACCGTCTCTTCACAACACACAGCCGTGGCGCTGGGTGGTGGCCGGAAACACGGTGGACCTGTACGTCGATCCGTCCCGACGCGTCGATGTTGCTGACCGCAACGGCCGCCAAGCCCTGCTGAGCTGCGGCGCCGTGCTGGACCATTTCCGGGTAGCGATCGGTGCCGCGGGATGGCATGCCGACGTCACCCGATTTCCCGACCGGACCGACCCACATCACCTCGCTTCTGTTGTCCTCACCCCGGCAGCGTCGGTGAGCCGTCAGCAGCGAAGTCGAGCCGATGCCATCATGGCCCGCCGTACCGACCGTCTTGCTTTCGCCGAGCCACCGGAAGGTCTGGATGCCCTTGTTGCCTCCGTGCACGCCGCCGAACACACCGGCTCTGTGCGACTCGACATCATCGCCGACGACAGACGATCGTCCTTGATGGACATCTCCCAGATCACCGACGCACTGCGACTCTACGATGCCCGGTATCACGACGAGTTGGGTTGGTGGACAGACACATTCGTATCCGACGTGGGAATCCCGGCGAATGCACTGATCTCGGCGCCGGAAAGTGACCGGGTGGCGGTCGGACGGAACTTCCCCGTCACCAACCGACCGGAACGGCGCAGCGAGATCGCCGAGGACCACGCCCACATCCTGGTGGTGTCCTCTGTGGACGACTCGCGTGAGAGCGTATTACGTTGCGGCGAAATCCTTTCCGCAATTCTCCTCGACGCCACGTTGTCCGGGTTGGCGACGTGCACGGTGACCCATGTGACCGAGGTCGACGCCGGACGAGATGTGGTGGCGTCGTTGATCGGCGGCCGGGCGATCCCCCAGGCACTGATTCGCATCGGGTTGGCACCTGCTTTCGAAACGCCACCTCCGCCAACACCACGGCGTCATGTCTCAGACGTTCTCCAGATACGTTCGGACCCGTCATGATCGACCGTACCGAACCGTGCGTTCTGGTCGGGATCGACGGATCCGCTGCGGCACAGGAAGCCGCCCTCTGGGCCGTCGACGAAGCAGAACACCGCAATGTTGCGTTGCGTCTGGTGTACGTGCTGGACATCAACGATGCGAACAACGATCAGACCCGTCGGCTGACAATTGCCCAGGCGGCCGTGCGTGACGCTGCGGCTGCGGTCGAGTCCACCGGGCGGCCCGTTCGGGTCGAGGTCGACATCCTGAATGGCCGGCCGGTGGAAACCCTTCTCCAGGAGGCGCACTCGGCGATTCTGCTGTGCGTCGGCGCCCGCGGGTTGCATCACGCCACCCGTGGCCGGATCGGGTCGACAGCAGCGGCACTGTCTGCGAATGCACCCTGCCCGGTCGCTATCGTGCGTACGCACCGACCGCACGGAAGCCAACAGCGCTCCGTGGTGGTCGAACTCTCCGACCGAGGCGCAACGGGCGCGCTGCTCGACCGCGGACTCGAGGAAGCGCAACGGCGCAACGCCGCGGTGCGGGTCCTCGCCTCTTCTCAGACCACTGACGTTCGCCAGCAGTGGGAACGTCGTCTCGCTGAGTTGAGGCGTCGGTTCCCAGATCTCGACATCTCATCGGTGGTCAGCGGTTCCGACGCCCTCGACTACCTTGCGGCCAACGCAGACCAGGTTGCAGTGATGGTGACCAGCCGCGGACGCCGTGGAGGTGTGGCAGCACTGGTGGGGGCGCCCGGCAATGCCGCACTGCGCGACAGCGATTGTTCGATCCTGATCTGCGGTCAGCAGACCGCGCTGTGACCCAGGGGGGCCGACCACTGAAAGAAGACTCCGTGAGCAAGGTGACCGTGTTTCTCGTCGACGACCACGAAGTGGTGCGCCGTGGCCTGATCGAATTACTCGGCGCGGACGCCGAGCTCGACGTCGTCGGTGAGGCGGGGTCGGTCGCTGAGGCCCTGGCCCGCATACCCGCCGCACACCCTGATGTGGCGGTGCTCGACGTACGACTGCCTGACGGTAACGGCATCGAGCTGTGCCGTGACCTGTTGTCGCGCATGCCGGACCTGCGCTGTCTGATGCTGACCTCATACACCTCCGACGAGGCAATGCTCGACGCGATCCTCGCCGGCGCCAGCGGATACGTGGTCAAGGACATCAAAGGGATGGAACTCGCCCGAGCCATCAAAGAGGTGGGAGCCGGGCGGTCTCTGCTCGACAACCGCGCGGCAGCGGCGTTGATGGCCTCGGTCCGGGGCGAGGGGCGCGCCGATGATCCGCTCTCCGGCCTCACCGAGCAGGAACGCGTGCTGCTCGACTTGCTGGGCGAAGGGTTGACGAATCGTCAGATCGCCGCGCGCATGTTTCTGGCCGAGAAGACGATCAAGAACTACGTCTCACGGCTGCTGGCGAAACTGGGCATGGAGCGCCGCACCCAAGCCGCTGTGTTCATTTCCAAACTCGACCGACGGGATCAGCACGGGACTCACGCCAGCGGTGATCCGTCGAGATAGGCCGTCACTTCCGACAGCTGGCGGCGCGGCGTGGACGGCAGCGGATCGGCGTTGACCGGCGCCCAGCCCACCCGGAGCAGCATCTGCGGGTGGGCTTTGTCGCCGAACACGCTGTGGCGCACGATTTCTCGCGTGTGATCCAGTTCGAGAGGCTCAGTGATCGGGCAGCTTGCCAGACCCAACGCAGTAGCGGTCAACAGGACCAGACTGGTCGCTTCGCCGGCCCGCAGCCACGCCATGGGGTCGTCGTCCCGCGCGCCCAAGGCCAGGATCACCGCGTGCTCGCCGGCGGAGTCACTGGTCGGCGGCTGGGAGAGAACTCCCGCCGCGAATCTGCGCGGGGGGAAGCTCGATGGGCCACCGGGGACGGGAACGCTGCGCGCAGCCACTCCGACCGGCGCGGCGAATCGGCCGCTCCACTGCGCCAGTTCCGCGACGTACCCGCCATCCTCGTCGTGCAGTCGCGCGGCGTCGTGCACCACGGCAGCCAGCCCGTCGACGTCGCCGACTCGGTGCAGGACCATACCTGCGCGCGCAGCGCGCGCTGCCATCAGCGCGATGTCGCCGCGCGGCACAGGCCAGGCACTGTAACGGCGCCTGTCTGTACGCCGTCGCGGAATCGCCGCTGCCAACGACACGTCGAGATCGGCAGCTGCGCAATTGTGGAGCGTCAACGCTGCCAGATGGTCTGGGTCTGCGGGGTTGGGCAGACGCGTGACCCTGGATCGCCAGCCCAGAGCAGCGAGAGCGACGACGCCATGGTGCAGTGCGGCACCGCAGCTGAGCATCAGATCGCGCCCCTCCGGGTCGGTGTGGGGCAGCCGGACGGTGGGGTCCCTGTAGAGATGCAGGCTCTGCTCCCCCACGCGCCACCGCCACGGCTGCGAGTTGTGCACCGAGGGCGCTCGCGTCGCCAGCGACAACGCCGACCTCAGCGTCTCGGTGTCAGGGAAGTCGATTGCCATTGTCGTCCAGCCTTCCGGGGAAAGATGCTGGATTCAGACTGCGGCTGAACACGCGGTTTGCAGAGGGCACAAAGGCCTCAAACCGCGCACGTCATCCAGAGCGCAACCACACCGCACTGTCCGGCGGGAGAACCTTGTCTACCCCGGGGGCAGAAGCCAGCACGACCGAGGCGGTCTCGGGCAAGTCCACCTCCGAGTCGCCGGTGTTGACCCAGCACTGCGCAGCGCCCCGTTCGAACGCGGCGACCCCAGCCGCGGTCGCGAGCCACTTGAGATCACCGGCATCACGCCACAGTGCCGCCCGCAGACTCAGCGCGCGGCGATACAGGTTCAGCGTGGAATCGGCGTCGCTGTCTTGCGCCTCGACACTGTGCTCTGCCCAATGCTCGGGCTGCGGAAGCCACGTGACGGCGTCGGGATTCGTCGCGAAACCGTAGGGCACCTCAGAAGCAGTCCACGGCAGAGGGACTCGACAGCCGTCGCGGCCGACATCGGTGTAACCGGATTGCACCCACGTCGGGTCCTGGCGCACCTCGTCGGGCAGATCCTCGATCTCTTCGAGTGCCAACTCCTCCCCCTGGTAGATGTAGGCGGTTCCCGGCAGAGCGAGTTGAACCAGCGCCGCGGCGCGCGCCCGGCGCCGGCCGACGACGTGGTCGGGGCCCTCGTCAGCCCAGCGACCCCGCTCCCAATCGGTCTCGATCAGGTGGCCCGGTTGAGAACGGGAGAAGCGCGTGACGGTGCGGGTGACGTCGTGGTTGGACAGCACCCACGTCGGCGGGGCGCCCACCGTGGCGGCAGCAGCGATCGCGTCGTCGACGACGGTACGAAGCACCTCGGCGCGCCACGGCGCCCGCAGGAAGTCGAACTGAAAAGCCGTGTGCAATTCGTCAGGACGCAGGTATCGGGCCAACCGCTCGTTGCTGGGCACCCACGCCTCGGCGATGAAGATGCGCTCTGGCGCGTAGCGCTCGGCCACCGCCCGCCACCCGCGGTAGATGTCGTGCACCCCGTCCCGATCCCACGCGGGGTGCCCAGCCCGGGACTGCACCAGACTCTGCGCGGCGTCGTCCGGGTCTGCCGTGTCAGGCAAACCCTCGGCCTTGATCAAGCCGTGCGCCACGTCGATGCGGAAGCCGTCCACGCCCCGGTCGAACCAGAACGCCAAGATGTCTTCGAACTCCGCGCGCACCTCGTCGTTGTCCCAGTTGAGGTCTGGCTGACCGGGGGCGAACAAATGCAGATACCACTGTCCGTCAGCCAGTCGCGTCCACGCCGGCCCGCCGAACACGCTCTGCCAGTTGTTGGGCGGCAGGGAACCGTCGGAGCCGCGGCCCGACCGGAAGTGATAGCGCTGCCGCGCGCCCGGTTCGTCGGCGATCGCGGCCTGAAACCACGCGTGCTGATCGGAGGTGTGGTTGGGCACGATGTCGAGCAGCACGCGGATGCCCAGCTCGTGCGCCTCGGCGATCAGGGCCTGGGCGTCGGCCAACGTGCCGTACGCCGGTTCGATGTCGCGGTAGTCGGCGACGTCGTAGCCGGCGTCGGCCATCGGCGAGGGGTACCACGGGTTGATCCAGATCGCGTCGACGCCCAACTGCGCCAGATACGGCAGGCGGGTCCGCAGCCCAGCGACATCGCCGATGCCGTCACCGTCACCGTCGGCGAAGCTGCGGATGTAGACCTGGTACACGACGGCGGTCTGCCACCACGATGACTCGGCGGGGGCCACGGCACTCCTTCTGCACAGTTGCGAACGTGCACCCACGGTAGTGAACGCGACGATGTCGCGACAGCTGAGGCACTTTCGCTGCGCACCTCACCGCGTGCCGCGCCGATGCGACACCACAGCGCAGGAGTTCCTGTGAACTGTGACACACTCGTCGCTGTACCGAATGTGCTGGTCGTGGGCCTCTGCAGGAACCACGACGTCATAGACGAGGACGAGATGAAACGAATTCAGTTCGCCCGCGGGCGACGACGTCGGGCAATCGCGCTGGCAAGCGCACCTCTGCTCGCTGCCACGTTGTTGTCCGGATGCGGCAGCGAAGGCGGGCCTCCGACGCTGACGTGGTACATCCTGCCCGACAACGGCGGATCTGCCGCGCGGGCCCAGGAATGCGAGGCCGCCTCCAATGGCGCCTACCGGGTCCGCATCGAGTCGCTGCCCAGCACCGCCACCGCCCAGCGCGAGCAGATGGTGCGCCGACTGGCCGCGGGCGACTCGTCGATCGACCTCGTCAGCATGGACGTGGTGTTCACCGCTGAGTTCGCCAACGCCGGGTTCCTGCGGCCCTACACCGGCGAGGAGACCCAGCGGCTGACCGCGGGAATGCTGCCGGCTCCGATGGAGACCGGCATGTGGGAGGACAAACTCTACGGCGCCCCGTACAAGTCGAATGCGCAGCTGCTGTGGTACCGCAAGTCGGCTGCTGCCGCGGCCGGGGTCGACCCGACGAGTCCCACCTTCACCTGGGACGAGATGATCAAAGCCGCTGTGGGACAGCAGAAGAAAGTCGCCGTCCAGGCGCAGCGCTATGAGGGCTACACCGTGTTGATCAACGCGCTCGTGCTCTCCGGCGGCGGCGCCCTGCTCGAGGACGTGGAGGCCGGCCGCAACGCCAAACCCTCGCTGGCCAGCCCGGCCGGCGAGAAGGCCGCCGAGATCGTCGGCACCCTCGGACGCTCCCCCGCCGCGCCCACCGATCTGTCGAACGCGTCGGAGGAACAGGCCCGCGCCAACTTCCAGTCCGACCAGGGCATGTTCATGGTCAACTGGCCCTACGTGCTCGCCGCCGCCCGCAGCGCCGCCGAGGAGGGCACGCTGAACCAATCGGTCGTCGACGACATCGGTTGGGCCCGCTATCCCCGGGTCTCCCCCGACCGTCCCAGCGCCCCACCGCTCGGCGGGGCGAACCTCGGCATCGGCGCCTACACCAAGCATCCGGATCAGGCGGTCGCGCTCGTCGAGTGCATCAACGCCGAACCCAAAGCCACCCAGTACATGCTCGACGAGAGCGAGCCATCGCCCTACGCCGCGTCCTACGACGATCCGAAGATCCGTGAGGAGTACGCCAACGCCGACCTGATCCGCGAGTCGATAGGCGACGGCGGTCCCCGGCCACCGACGCCCTTCTACACCGACATCTCCGGCGCGGTCCAGCAGACGTGGCACCCGCCCGCCTCGGTGAACGCCGAAACCCCGGAAAGGACAGACCAATTCATGGCTGACGTGCTGGCGGGCAGGCGCCTGCTGTGACGACCTTGGAATCCGCGCCGCTGCAGAAAGAGCCCGGCACACCGGCGCGAAGCGATCGGGTCAAAGGCGAGCGCCGACTGGGCATCTACCTGACCTTGCCGTCGTACGTGGTGATGCTGCTGGTGACCGCTTACCCACTGGGCTACGCACTGGTGTTGTCGCTGTACAACTTCCGGCTGACCGACCCCGAGGGCCGCAGCTTCGTCGGGCTGAGGAACTACCTGGTGATCCTCAGCGACCCGATCTGGTGGAACGACTTCGTCACCACGCTGGCCATCACCGTCGTCACCGTCGCGGTCGAGCTGGTGCTCGGCTTCTGGTTCGCGTTCGTGATGCTGCGCATCGTGCGCGGGCGGGGGCCGCTGCGCACCGCGATCCTGATCCCCTACGGCATCGTCACCGTGGTGTCGGCGTTCATCTGGCGCTACGCCTTCGCGATCGACTCCGGCTTCGTCAACCAGTGGCTGAATCTCACCGACTTCGACTGGTTCGGCGACCGCTGGTCGGCCATCTTCGTCATCTGCCTGTCGGAGATCTGGAAGACGACGCCGTTCATCTCACTGCTGCTGCTCGCCGGCCTGGTGCAGGTCCCCGAGGACATGCAGGAGGCGGCGAAGGTCGACGGCGCCACGGCCTGGCAGCGGCTGTGGAAGGTGACGCTGCCCAACATGAAGGCTGCGATCATGGTGGCGTTGCTGTTCCGCACCCTGGACGCGTGGCGCATCTTCGACAACCCGTACGTGATGACCGCGGGCGCCAACAACACCGAGACGATCTCCTTCCTGGCCTACCGGCAGAACGTGACGCTGGTGAATCTCGGGATGGGATCGGCGGTCTCGGTCCTGCTGTTCCTGTCGGTCGTCGCGATCGCGTGGATCTTCATCAAGGTCTTCAAAACCGACCTGTCGCAAGTCAGGGGTGACCAGTGACCAAAAGCACCAAGTGGTGGACGATCGCCGGCATCGTCATCGTGATCTACAGCTTCGTGCCGATGCTGTGGATGATCAGCCTGGCCTTCAAGCCACCGTCCGACATCGTGTCGGGCAACCCGTCGTTCCTGCCCAGTTCGTTCACCCTGGACAACTTCGCGCAGATCTTCAGCAACCAGTTGTTCACGCGGGCACTCATCAACTCGATCGGGATCGCGGTCATCGCCACGATCATCTCGGTGATCATCGCGATGTTCGCCGCCTACGCGATTGCACGCCTGGACTTCCCAGGCAAGAAGCTGCTGCTGTCGCTGGCCCTGGGCATCGCGATGTTCCCGCAGGCCGCGCTGGTCGGACCGCTGTTCGACATGTGGCGCGGATTGGGTATCTACGACACCTGGTTGGGGCTCATCATCCCCTACCTGACATTCGCACTGCCGCTGTCGATCTGGACGATGTCGGCGTTCTTCCGACAGATCCCGTGGGAGATGGAGCATGCGGCGCAGGTCGACGGGGCCACGCAGTGGCAGGCGTTCCGCAAGGTGATCGTGCCGCTGGCCGCGCCAGGGGTGTTCACCACCGCGATCCTGACGTTCTTCTTCTGCTGGAACGACTTCCTGTTCGCGATCTCGCTGACGTCGACCGACAGCGCGCGCACGGTGCCCGCGGCGCTGGCGTTCTTCCAGGGCGCCTCGTACTTCGAGTCGCCGGTTCCCTACATCATGGCCGCGTCGGTGATCGTCACGATCCCCGTCGTCATCCTCGTCCTCATCTTCCAGCGGCGCATCGTCGCCGGCCTGACCTCCGGAGCAGTGAAGGGATAACCCCATGGCAGCAATCACGATGCGCAACATCGTCAAGAAGTACGGTGACGGATATCCGGCCGTCAACGACGTCAGCCTCGACATCGCCGACGGCGAGTTCATGATCCTGGTGGGCCCTTCGGGCTGCGGCAAGTCCACGCTGCTGCGGATGATCGTCGGCCTGGAGGACATCACCTCGGGCGACATGATGATCGGCGACAAGCGGGTCAACGACAAAGCCCCCCGCGATCGCAACCTGTCGATGGTGTTCCAGAACTATGCGCTCTACCCGCACCTGTCCGTTTTCGAGAACATCGCGTTCCCCCTGCGGTTGTCGGGCAAATTGTCCGACGACGAGATCCGCACGCGGGTGACCGAAGCCGCCGACACACTGGAACTGGGCGAGCATCTGGACCGCAAGCCGGCCAACTTGTCGGGCGGTCAGCGTCAGCGCGTCGCTATGGGCCGCGCGATCGTGCGCGAGGCCGATGCATTCCTGTTCGACGAGCCGCTGTCCAACCTCGATGCCAAGTTGCGCGGCCAGATGCGCAGCGAGATCCTGCGGCTGCAACGCAAACTCGGCGTCACGACCGTCTACGTCACCCACGACCAGACCGAGGCGATGACGCTGGGTGATCGGGTGGCGGTGCTGAAAAAGGGTGTGCTGCAACAGGTTGCCAGCCCCCGCGAGCTCTACGACCAGCCGGTGAACCTCTTCGTCGCGGGCTTCATCGGCTCCCCGCCGATGAACTTCGTGCCCGCGCGCGCACGTGGCGACCAGCTCGAGTTGCCGTTCGTGACGATCCCGTTGCGCGAAGAGTGGCGTGGCGCGGTCACCGACGGCACGCTCTACATCGCCGGAATTCGGCCGGGCGCCTTCGAGGACGCCGAGTTCGTCGACGACGACAAGCGTTCGCGCGGCGTGACGTTCGACGTCACGGTCGACATGGTCGAGTGGCTGGGCAACGAGCAGTACGCCTTCGTGCCGTTCGAGGCGACACCGGAGATCAAGGACCAGTTGGCCGAATTGGCCAAGGATCTGGACAGCGAGCAGCTGCGCACCCAGCTCTGCGTGGAACTCGATCCGCTGAGCCGGGTTCGTGCCGGCGACAAGGCCACGCTGTGGTTGGACGCCAAGCGGCTGCACCTGTTCGATCCACAGAGCGGTGAGAACCTCACGCGGACGAGCGAGTCCAGTGGTCGGCACGCGGCGCCCGCCGGCTGAGCCGACGAGCGAAACCGCTCATGGCCGCTCCTGAGCTGCGGCTGCGCGCTCCCCGCGCGGAACTGCTGGCGCTGCCCTGGGACCGGCCGCTCGCCGAGTGGGCGGAGCCCGAGGTCCCGCTGCGGGAGCTCCCGGTGGGACCCAGCCGGCACCTCGTCCGATTCGTCGAGTGCGACGGTGAGCTGTGGGCACTCAAGGAGCTGCCCCCACGGATCGCGCGGCGCGAGTACGACGTGCTGCGAACGTTGGAAGACATGGAGCTCAACGCCGTTCGTCCCGCGGGCCTGGTGTTCCAGCCAGATTTCGACACCGCGATCCTGCTGACCCGTTACCTCACCGGCTCCTGGCAGTACCGCCGGATGTTCATGCGGTTGCCGCCCGATGCGCCCAAACACCGCGCCCGGTTGTTCGACGCGATGGCGACCCTGCTGGTGGAGTTGCACCGGCACGGGGTGTTCTGGGGCGACTGCTCGCTGGCCAACACCTTGTTCTCCCGCGACGGACAGGTGTTGCAGGCGTTCCTCGTCGACGCGGAGACCAGCGAGGTCCATCCGAGCCTGTCCGACGGGCAGCGCACCCAGGACATCGACATCACCGTCGAGAACGTGGCGGCCGGCCTGCTCGACGTCGCGGCGCGGCTCGAAAGACCGGACCTGGAGCCGGGATTCATCGGCGAGGCGCTGGCGATCCGGGAGCGCTACGAGCAGCTGTGGGAGCTGCTGCACGCGGCCCCGACATTCGGCTTCGCCGACCGCTACCGGGTGGAGGGCACCATCCGCAAACTCAACGAACTCGGCTTCGCCGTCGACGAGGTCTCTTTGCAGCCGGTCACGTCCGGCGCCGACGAGCTACGTCTGCACGTCGCTGTCGGCGACCGCCGCTACCACGCCACGCAGCTGCAGCGGCTGATCGGCCTCGACGTCGGCGAGGGGCAGGCTCGGATACTGCTCGGCGATCTGCACGCCTACCAGGGGCAGCTGTGCCGGGAGGCGGGCCACGACGTCGACGAGCGCACCGCGGGCCAGCTGTGGGTCATGGAGGTCGCCACGCCCACGATGCATCGCGCCCACGCCGCTGTCGGACGCAACGGGACCCCTATCCAGGCGTACTGCGACCTTCTCGAGGTGCGGTGGCTGCTCTCCGAGCGGGCCGGCCAGGACGTGGGCACCGAACGAGCGCTGCAGGCACTCGCGGGCAAGGTCGTCCCGTCGGAGTCCGCCGCGCAGTTGGCCGTCGTCGAGACTCCGACCGAACCGTTCTCCGTCCTCGACGACGAATAGCGTCTGCGCCGACGCCCGGCGTTTCTAGCCGCTTTTGTGGTTCAATGCAGCGAATCGGTCCGCATGTGCGAAAGGTGACCCGATGCCCCCGGCGATCCGGATCAAAGACGCTGCCATCCTGCTCGGCGTCAGCGACGACACCGTGCGCCGGTGGGTCGACGGCGGCGCGTTGCCGGCGGTCAGGGACGAGGCCGGCCGCAAGGTGATCGCCGGTGACGCCTTGGCAGACTTCGCCGTGAAGCACGCGTCCCCGCTGCCCGACCCGGTCGGGGTGGCCAGTTCGGCGCGTAACCGCTTCGTCGGGCTGGTCACCAAGGTGACCTCCGACCGGGTGATGAGCGAGGTACAGCTTCAGTGCGGGCCGTTCACGGTGGTGTCCCTGATGAGCACGGAGTCGGTCGCGCAGCTGGGACTGGAGCCGGGGGTGGTTGCCGTCGCCGCGGTCAAGGCCACCACGGTGATCGTCGAGACGGCGGGCGGAAGTTCGTGAGGGCTCTGGCGGCCGTGCTGGCCACTATCGCGATGGTCGGCACCGCCTGTTCCTCGCCACCGGGCTCCCCCGGACTCACCGTGTTCGCCGCGGCCTCCCTGAAGGCGGTGTTCACCGACTTGGGCGCGGAGTTCGAAAAGAGCCATCCCGGAACCACGGTGACGTTCAGCTTCGCCGGCTCGTCCGATCTGGTCACCCAGCTGACGCAGGGCGCGCCGGCTGACGTGTTCGCCTCGGCCGACACCGCGAACATGGCCAAGGCGGTGTCGGCGGGGCTTGTGTCCGGTGAGCCTGTCGACTTCGCGGCCAACCAGTTGACGATCGTCACGCCGCCCGGAAACCCCGCGCGCATAGCGTCTTTCGCCGATATGGCCAACCGGGGCACGCAGGTGGTGGTGTGCGCGCCACAAGTCCCGTGCGGGGCGGCCACTCAACGGGTGGAAAAGCTCACCGGCGTGACGTTGACCCCGGTGAGCGAAGAATCCTCGGTCACCGATGTCCTCGGCAAGGTCACCTCGGGGCAAGCCGACGCCGGGCTGGTCTACACCACCGACGCGCGATCGGCGGGCGGTCAAGTCGACACCATTGCATTCCCCGAATCCTCCCGCGCCATCAACACCTATCCGATCGCCACGCTGAATACCGCCGACAATAAGGGTGCAGCAACACAATTCGTGGACCTGGTCACCGGCCCGCGCGGTCGCGAGGTGCTGGCAACTGCCGGATTCTCAGCACCGTGACCAAGCGACGACGCGCGGGCGGTTCGGTCACGCTGGGCTTACCGGGCTGGACGTACCTGCCCGCATCAGTCGGCGCGGCGTTCCTGATCGTCCCACTCCTGGCGATCATCACCCGCGTCGACTGGGCGCACTTCCTCCCTTTGATCACGTCCGAATCTGCCCGCATCGCCCTGGCTCTGAGCGTCAAGACCGCAGTGGCCAGCACGGTGTTGTGCGTGCTGGCCGGCGCACCGATGGCACTCGCGCTGGCCCGCAGCCACCTCCCCGGTCGATCGGTGCTGCGTGCGCTGATTCTCCTTCCTCTGGTGCTGCCCCCGGTCGTGGGCGGCCTTGCGCTGTTGTACACGTTCGGCCGGCAGGGGTTGCTGGGCCACCACCTCGAGATGCTGGGAGTGCGGGTCGCGTTCTCCACCGCCGCGGTAGTACTCGCACAGACCTTCGTCTCCCTCCCCTTTCTGGTACTGAGCCTGGAAGGCGCGCTGCGCACCGCAGGGCAGGGCTTTGAGCAGGTGGCCGCGACGCTCGGCGCCGGCCCGACGACCGTCCTGCGCACCGTCACCATGCCTTTGGTGTGGCCGGGCCTGATGTCGGGCGCGGTGCTGGCGTTCGCGCGGTCACTGGGCGAATTCGGCGCGACCCTGACATTCGCGGGCTCGCTTCAAGGCGTCACCAGGACGCTGCCGTTGGAGATCTACCTGCAGCGCGAGGCCGATCCGGATGCCGCGGTGGCACTTTCGCTGTTGCTCATCGCCGTCGCCGCGGTGATCGTGGTGGTCACGGCGGGCCGCCGGTCGGGTGCACTGCCATGAGCAGAGTCGACGCCCGAATCGTGCTCGCGCAGCGCGGGATAGATCTCGAATTCACTGTCGCCGAGGGCGAGGTGGTTGCCGTGCTCGGCCCCAACGGGGTCGGGAAGTCCACCGTCATGCACACGATCGCCGGCCTGGTGCGCCCCGACCGCGGTCATGTGCACATCGGTGCCGACGTCGTCACCGACGTCCAGGCCGGCGTCTTCGTGCCCGCGCACCGCAGGGGCGTCGCGCTGCTGGCGCAACAGCCGATGCTGTTCCCGCATCTGAGTGTGGCCGCCAACGTCGCCTACGCGCCGCGCTGCCGCGGCCTGTCTCGAGCACAGGCACGCGATCACGCGCGCCACTGGCTCGACGCGGTCGATGCCGGCTCACTGGCGCGACGCCGGCCCGCTCAGCTGTCGGGCGGACAGGCTCAACGCGTGGCGCTGGCGCGAGCACTGGCCGCCGAGCCCCGGGTGCTACTCCTCGACGAGCCGTTCGCGGCGTTGGATGTCGGTGCGGCGGCGTCGTTGCGTCGCACGGTGCGCGATGTGCTGCGGTCGGAGGCGCGCAGCGCCGTGATCGTCACGCACGACGTCCTCGACGCACTGGCGATCGCGGACACGGCGGTGGTCATCGAGAACGGTCGCATTGTCGAGCACGGCGGGGTCCGATCGGTGCTGACCACCCCTCGCAGCGATTTCGCCGCGAGTATCGCAGGAATGAACCTGGTGTCCGGAGTAACAGGCGCCGCGGGCACCTTGCGGACCGCCTGGGGCCTCGAACTGGCAGGCACCGGCGACGTGGAATCTGGGGCTGCGGCGGTGGCACTGTTCTCCCCCGCCGCAGTCGCTGTGCACGTGGAGCCGCCGCGGGCCAGCCCCCGCAACGTCGTGGCGATCACCGTCGCCGACGTGGTGCAGCGCGGGCACGCGGTCCGGGTCCGAGGTGCCGATCTGCCCGACGGCAGTCCTGGGCTCGCCGCCGATGTCACACCCGCCGCCGTGCTCGATCTGCGCATCGAACCCGGTCGACAGGTGTTCTTCGTGGTCAAGGCGCAAGAAGTGGGGCTCCACCCCGCGCCACACCGGATGGCAGCGGGAGCCGCGCCCGACCCCGACGGCGATCGACGCTAACGTCACCCGCGATGCCTGCGCCGTCATTTGCTGACAAAGCACAGTCGAGCGCGCAATAGTAGGTGGCATGGGAGCGTCGTGGACATGGGCCGGCACCCCCGGCGGCTGACAGCGCTGGTGGCAGCGCCGCTGCTGCTGGTCGTCATCCTCGCGGCGCTGCTCGCCGGCGCCGGCGACCGGTCGATGGTCCGTGTCGCCGACGACGTGATCAACCTCGTCCTTCTGGTCTACGCGACCGTGTGCGCCGGATGGGCCGCCGCTTCCGCCTCTGGGCGCATGCGGCGGGCCTGGAGCCTGATGGCGGCCGCGCTGTCCGCCTGGGCGCTGGGCGATGCCGTGTGGCTGCTCTACGAGATCGTTCTCCACCGCGACGCACCCGTGCCCTCGTGGGCCGACGCCTTCTATCTGCTGTTCGCTGCTCTCGCGACCGTCGCGATGACGCAATTCGTCGCCGAACCTATGCGGCAGTCACGGCTGCGGATCGTGCTCGACAGCATCACCGTCGCGCTGTGCCTGTTCCTGTTGTCGTGGATCCTGGTGCTGCACGGCGTCTACGACGCGTACGCCGACGATCGCGCGCCGTCGTCGTGGCGTTTCTGTATCCCGCCTCCGACATCGTGATGCTGACGATCTCGGTCGTGACGCTCCTGCGCACCGATGGCGGCCAGCGCGCGGCCCTGAGCCTGCTCACCCTGGCGATCACCGTCATGGCCATCGCCGACAGCGCCTACGCCGGCCTAGTGGCCCAGAACCGCTATCAGACCGGCGATCTCATCGACGTTGCATGGGCCGCAGCCGCGGCACTCTTCGCAGCGTCGGCGCTGCTCAGCCGCGCCGCACCACCGCCCCGTGCACCTGGTCTGACCTTGCCGTCACGAGCGTCGCTATGGCTGCCCTACGTCCCCCTCCTCCTGGTCGGCACCGTCGGACCGATGATCATCCTGTCGGGTGCCGAACGTTTCTTGGTGCCGGCCATCGCGATCGCGGTGTCTCTGCGTCAGTCGGTCTTCGCGTGGGAGAACCGGCGCCTGGTGACGGCCGCCGTCGAGCAGGCGCTGCGGGACCCATTGACCGGGCTGGCGAATCCCACCATGTTCGCCGAGCGGTTGGCTCACGCGATGATGCTGCGCTCGCGCATCGACCGTTCGGTCGCCGTGATAGCGCTGGACCTCGATGATTTCCGGTTGATCAACGACAACCTCGGCCACGCCACCGCCGACCGGTTGCTGGTCGAGGTCGGTCAGCGGCTGACGGCCTGTGTGCGGCCGGGCGACACCGTGGCGCGGATCGGCGGCGACGAGTTCGCCGTCTTGCTCGAGGGCGCCTACGACGCGTCCGACGCGGTGGCCGCGCAAGTCAGTGCCGCGTTCGACGTTCCGTTCAGCGTCGACGGGCACGACATCCTGGTCCGGCCGAGTATCGGCGTCACCGTCGTGTCGATGGCCGAATCCGATCTGGCGCCCGACATCGTGCACCGACGCGCCGTCATCGCGATGCAGGCGGCCAAGCGCGCCCGCTCACGTGAGGTGCACACCTTCACCGCCGACATGCTGGCCGCCGACGCCGACCTCGCAGATCAACTCGGCGAGCAACGTCCCGGGGCCGGCGGCGCTGCCGAGGTGCGTCTACTCGGCGAATTGCGGGAGGCCATCGACAACGACGGACTCGGCGTCGTCTACCAGCCCAAGATCTCGCTGCGCACCGGCGAGATGGTCGGTGTGGAATCGCTGCTGCGCTGGCCACACCCGCGGCTGGGCATGCTGCTGCCCGACGCGTTCATCGCACTGGTCCGCGAGCGTGGCTTGATCCAGCGGGTGACCCGGATCGTGGTGGACAAGACGCTCGACGACGCAGCCCGCTGGTATGCCTGTGGCATCCGCATGCCGGTGGCGGTCAACCTCTTCGCGCCATGCCTGCGTGAGACCGACCTCCCCGAGCTGTTCTATGAGGCGCTGGACAGCCGCGGCCTGCCCGCCGACCTGCTCACCGTCGAGATCACCGAAGACGTGGTGCTCAGCGACATGAAAACGGTCACCGCGGTGCTGGGACGACTCCGGGCCCACGGTGTCCGGGTGGCCATCGACGACTTCGGCAGCGGCTACTCGTCACTGTCCTACCTGCGTGACCTACCGATTGACGAGGTGAAGCTGGACCGTCACTTCATCGCACCGGTCACCATCGACCCCCGCGCGGCTGCCGTGGTGCGCGCCGTCATCGACCTCACCCACGACCTCGGCATCACGGTGGTGGCCGAGGGTATAGAAAACGAGCAGACGGCCGAGTGGCTGCGCGACCACAGCTGCGACGTCGGGCAGGGCTATCTGTTCGGCAAACCGGTCGAGGCCGCCCACATCGCGTCACAAGCCACATCGGGCACACACGCCTAGTGCGTGAGCGGCGAAACGGGGTATCCGCGCGCGGTGAGCGAATGCGTAGGAACCGGGCGCGAGGTGCCGAACGACCAACCCTCCGCTCAGGCGGCGACCTGCCCCGTCTGCGGCCGGGAAACACCGGTGGAGCCGAAGGAGATCGACGGCGGCCTGCGGTTCACTATCGCGCCGCATGACGCGGTGGGCTGAAGGCGATCAACGACGACATTCTCGGCAATTGCGGCAGTGGGTATGTAAGAGAAGAGTCATTGTTTCCGCGCCGCAGGAGGTGGACGTGTCACACGAGGGCACCAGCGCCGAGCTGTCACCGGAGCGGCAGCAGCTCATCGAGATCTTGCAGCGCATCGACGATGTGCAGCGCCGCGCAGACGGCGATGTGGAGTCGGTGTTGCGGAGCATCAACCTGGTCACCGTCGCCGCTGTTCCGGGTGCACACGCGGTGGGCCTATCGCTGGTCGACGGCGATCGTGGGGTCTCCACGTTGGCCGCGACAATCGACTACGCCACCGTTCTGGACCACATCCAGAACGAGTTCCACGAGGGTCCCTGCCTGTCGGCGGCGTGGGACAACGACGTCATCCATGTCGACGATTTGGCCGCCGAGACGCGTTGGCCTCGCTACCGAAGCAGCGCCCTCACCCGCACACCGGTGCGCTCAGTCTTGTCGATCCGGCTCCACAACGACGGCCACCGGCTGGCTGCCCTCAACCTCTATGCCCCATCGCCGGGTGTCTTCGACGAAGAATCGTTCGAACAGGCCATGATCTTCGCAGCGCACACCACCGTCGCGTGGAATTTGTTGCGCCGTCAGCAACAGTTCCGCAATGCGCTCGCCAGTCGGGACCTCATCGGGCAGGCGAAGGGCATTCTGATGGAACGATTCGGCGTCGATGCCGTCGCGGCGTTCGAACTGCTGCGCCGACTGTCCCAGGACAGCAACACCAAGCTCGTCGATGTCGCCGAGCGACTCATCCAAGCCGGCGTTGGCGAGCGCTGATCGTCATAACGGCCTGAACTGCACCTCAGCTTCTCTGGCAGACATTCACAGACGAATGGGCTTGCACTTCTCTTCTCGCGCCGTATTGTCGGACGTACGTGCTAAACGTGTGTAGTCACCGCCAGAACCACATCAGCCGGCAGCCAGCCGATACCGCGGTGACGTACCAACCGCAGTAAGCGCATGTCGAGAATCCGGCGTGACCTGTTGGTCCTGTGCCAATCGCTTGCGGGCGGTCCGAAGACCTGACGCCAGTGGCCTCGACGTGAGCGCTCGCCTGAGAAAACAGCGAGCTCACTCATCATCCCCGGCCACCGGGCGCGTCCCGTCATGACATGAGAGTCGTGATCTCCGATGCAAACCCTCATCAAGCCTGTTGCTCCCCGCAGAACCTCGAGTTCCGGCGAATACGCCGACGTCGCGGACATGTTCCGAGAACTCGCCCTGCTCGACGAAGACTCCCCCGTGTATCAACGCCACAGGGCCGCGATCATCGAACGCTGCCTACCGCTCGCCGACCACATCGCGCGCCGCTTTCGTGGACGCGGCGAAACCCACGACGATCTGGTCCAGGTCGCCCGTGTCGGTTTGCTCAATGCGGTGAACCGGTTCGACATCGACACCGCCGACGACTTCTTGGCCTTCGCGGTGCCCACCATGATGGGCGAGGTGCGCCGCTACTTCCGCGACCACGGCTGGGCCCTCAAAGTCCCGCGCCGCCTCAAGGAACTCAACATCCGGCTCAAGAGCGCCCGGTCCGAGCTGACCCAACAGCTCAACCGTGCCCCTTCGCCCAGCGAGCTGGCAGAGTATCTCGGACTCGAACGCGAAGACGTGGTCGAAGGGCTGATCGCCGCCGATGCCTACTCGACCCGCTCGACTGAGCAGGAGATCACCTCCGACGGTGACGGACTGACGATGATCGAGACGCTGGGTGGGCCAGATCCCAACCTGCAGAAGGTGATCGACATCCACACGGTCCGTCCCTTGATCGCCGGGCTGCCCGAACGTGACCGCACGGTGCTCAAGATGCGATTCTTCGACAACAAGACGCAGTCCCAGATCGCCGAGGAGATCGGGGTCTCCCAGATGCACGTGTCCCGGCTCCTGTCGCGCGCGTTGGCGACGATCCGCGAGAAAGCCAGCTGACGTGCGAAGTGGCCTGCTGCTACGGCAGCAGGCCACTTTGTCGGCCTCGTATGCGCCTGCGCAGCAGGCGTTTTGGCCCCGAAGGTTCAGCGAACGATCGCGTCGAATGCTTGCTCGAGCGTGGCGTGCAGCGCGAACAGCTCGGCCAAGCCGATCATGCGCATGGGCCTGCTGGTCGCAGGACCGTCGGCGACCACCATGAATTGTGTTGCGGCGCCGCATCGATCATGCGCGTCGACGAGAAGGCCCATTCCCACCGAGGCCAGGAAGTCGACGGCGGTCAGGTCGACGATCATCGCCGACGGTTTCTTGGTCAGCGCGGCCTCGATCTGACGGTCGAGTGCGGTGACGGTGAGCATGTCGAGATCACCAACGCAGCGAAGCACGACGACCGAGTCGTGCCAGGAATCGGTGACGATACATGGAGACGGGGTCCCTGCTGGGTCCGCCGCGGACGGGATGGAAGACATATCAACTCCGGATCGCTCAAGGCTTAAGCGCTGCGTCTCACGGGCTGCATAGTCTGAACCAAATCGATGGGGCGCGTCATGATCAGTCTATACGTGTTTGTAGCTTTCGGGTGCGAGTCAGTCCACGCTCGTCGGGATGATCGATCGGAGCGCGAACGTGCGGACCGGACCGGCAACGGTGGACCGGCACATCGAGAGCAGAGGCTCGGACATCTGCTCGTCGAGCAACACCTCGATCGGTCCTGCCACCCCGGCGAGCACCACCCTGATGGTGTCGTGGAGGTGATCGACCGAGAGCGGCGACAGCGCCCGGATACGGTCTTCACCGAGTGCCTCCCGGGCGAAGTACTGTGCGGCCTGCACCGGGTGGGGCAGCGACGTGCGTCCGCGAAGAAATCTGTTGTCCAGCGTGCCGGCGAAGTATTTGTCGATGAGCCCGGCGGCGTCCGTGCCGTCGATACGGCCGTAGCAGAGGCCCTCGGGCAGTACCAGCATGGTGGCCGCGAACCGATCGCCGCCGAGATGTGAGCATTCCCAGGTGATTTCCGGGTAGCGGGCCGCGATGGCGGCGACGGCCCCCCGCCCGCGCACCGCGCAGCATTGGTCGTGGCGGCCGTGCGCGCACACGATGACGACGGGATCGGCGCAGCGCTGACCGTCGCTGCCGTCGAGTGCGAGATCGAGATAGTCGCCGGGGTCGGTGACCTCACCCTGGTAGAGCGCCTCCGACCCTTCTGCTGCGAAGCCGAGATACCAGCGCCACCGTGGTGGTGTGGGGCGGTGCCCGGGCCGGCGGATCGCGGCGATCCGCATGCCTGCCGACTCGAAGCGGCGGGCCACCGCGCGACCGAGTTCGGGGGCGATGACCGACGGGGAGTTGAGGAACGCCGACGGGCCCCAGCCACCGCTGAGTTCCAGCAGCGCCCAGGCCTGACCGGCACCGGCAGTGCCGTACATCGGGTCACCGCGCGTCAATGCCTGATCACTGCAGGGCACCCGTTTGGTCGAGGCCATCGACTCAGGTTTCGGCGGCCACGACGACTGCCTCGCGCAGCAGTCGGCGGAGCAGCACTGTGCCGTCGTGGGGGTCGAGGCCCGGCAGTGTCGTCGCGTCCAGCACGGCGCCGGATGTCAAGGCGTCCAACGCGGGCCGACAGAATGCAGGGAACGACATCGTGCGATCAGGCAGACGGAGTTTCACCCGTCCGTCGACGTCGGCGAGCGTGGCCCACAGTCCGCGGCGCCAGCGCACCCGTGTCCTGTCCGCGGCAACCGCCGCCGCGAGCGTCGCCAGCGGCGCCACCGGGACCGGCCGGGTGCGGTCAGCGTGCCGACGTGCCAGCCGGGCGGCGACGCGGTCGCTGAGGTCCTCAATGCGGTCGCCGACGGTGCCAACCAGGCAGGCCAACACCTTGGCTGTCAGCGCAGCCGTCTCCACAGAGTCGGTGGGGTCTGTGGGATTCACGCCCATCGGAAGTGACGCGCGAAATTCGGCATCGTCGGCCAGTGTGTCGACCAACGCCCGCAGCACGTCCAGGCCCGTCGTCGCGGACACGCCGATCGTGAGGTGAATCGACGTGGCGTCATCGGACTCGGCAGCATGCACCCAGCCCCGCGGCAGGTACAGCGCGTCGCCGGCGGTGAGCATCGTGTCGATCACCGGGGCGTCGGTCACGCGCGCGGCGATCGCGTCGCGGTGATCGGTCCACGGTTGACTGGGCAGCGGGTCGGTGTGCACCGGCTCGTGCACGACCCAGCGTTTTGCGCCACTGACCTGCAGCACGAACACGTCGTGAACGTCGTAGTGGGCGTCGAAGCCCCGATTGCCGCGCGGGGTGATGTAGGCGTTTGCCTGCACCGGGTGCCCGAGGTCGTCCACGGCATCGCGCACGAAGTCGACCAGGGGCGGCCACAGCCGGTGCAGCCCCTGCAGAACCAGCGTGGCGCCGGCCGCCAACTGTCCCAGCACGCGGGCGGAATCGACCTGGTCGGGCATCTCGGCACCAAAGCCGGCAGCGTCGAGGTAGCACTCCCGGGCCAGCAGGGAACCCTCCTTGGCCATCCGCAGGAACGGCGCGCGTACCCCGCGACGGGTGATCAGCTCGTCGACCGCCGCCGGAGACAGCAGGTCGGTGAAGTCACGGGGTAGCGCGTCGGACCGACTCAACAGGGGCCGTCGACCCCAGTACTGCGCCGCGAAGACGTCGGCGTCGACCGCTACGCAGCGAGTCAGCACGCAAACGTCCTAGGCGGTGCCGTCCGCGCCGCCGTCATGGCCGCCGGGATTCGAGCCGCCGTCGGCCGGACCTTCGCCGCCCGCGGTGCCGTCCGCGCCGCCGTCATGACCGCCGGGATTCGAGCCGCCGTCGGCCGGACCTTCACCGCCCGCGGTGCCGTCCGCGCCGCCGTCATGACCGCCGGGATTCGAGCCGCCGTCAGCGGGACCTTCGCCGCCGGATTCGGTGGTGATGTCGTCGTCATCGAGTGCCATTGTCGTCACCTTTCCGCGCCGCTGCGAGGAGCCGCAACCTACCGCGCTTGGCAGAGGTGCCCGCCCTGATCGGTAACCAAACTTGAGCCACTGGGCGCCGGAGATCACGGTGCGCGCCACAGGGGATAACGATCGGGGTGCGCTGCGCGCAAAGGGCCGCTGGCCCAGTAGGATCGGACCATCGATCCGGCGCTGGATCGCCTGGCCATCCGCCGATAACCATGGAGAACGCTTGAGGTCTGATCGTCGTGCCCGCATCGCCTGCCTGGCCACCCTGCTTGCAGTGGTCGCCGCGTTCGGCATCGTGTCCTCGAGCGCGCAGCGCTGTACCAACGGGTGCCAGGCCCTGGCCGCGGGCAGCGGGTCGGCGTTTGCGCCGCCGGCTCCCCCGTCGCCGACCGAGCCGGCGCGGCTCATCGTGTCGCCGGGTGCCGGAGCACAGGACGTGAAGCCCGACGCGCGGGTGCTCGTGGCGGCAGTCAGCGGAACGCTCGACAACGTCACGATGGTCAACGACGCGGACAAAGAGATCCCGGGAGTGCTGACGCCGGATGCGAAGGCGTGGAAGCCGACGGTTCAACTCGGCTACGGCCGCACGTACACGATGACGATCAGCGGGCACGGGCCCGGCGGCATGCCCACGCGGCAGACATCCAGCTTCACCACCGTGGCGCCCAGCGAACAGACCTCGGTCTACCTGAACACGGTCGGCTACGCGCCGATCGAGGACGGCGGCACCTACGGTGTCGGGATGGTGATCGTCGCCCACTTCGACGAGAGCGTCGACAAAGCCGCCGCCGAACGGCAGCTGCGGGTGCGCACCGATCCGCCGGTGGTCGGCAGCTGGTACTGGGTCGACGACCAGACGGCGCACTGGCGCCCGCAGCGGTACTACGCCCCGGGCACCAAGGTCAGCGTCGAGGCCGACATCTACGGCGACGAACTGGGCGAGGACCTGTACGGCGCAGAGGACGAGAGAGTGAGCTTCGTGATCGGCGACGCGCATGTCTCGATCGCCGACGACACCACCAAGCAGGTCAGCGTGTTCGACAACGGCAAGCTGGTGCGCACGATGCCGACGTCGATGGGCATGGGCGGCACCGAGACCATCGGCGGGAACACGCTGTCGTTCTGGACGCCGCCGGGCGTCTACACGGTGATCGACAAGGCGAACCCGGTGATCATGGACTCCTCGACGTTCGGGCTGCCGGTCAACAGCCGGCTGGGCTACCGCGAGACGATCCCCTGGGCCACCAAGATCAGCTCCGACGGCATCTACCTGCACCAGCTCAATTCGACGGTGTGGGCGCAGGGCAACACCGACACCAGCCACGGCTGCTTGAACCTGAACGGCGACAACGCCCAATGGTTCTATGCGTTCTCCCGGCCAGGTGATGTCGTCGAGGTGCGCAACACCGGTGGACCGCCGCTCAAGCTCGAGCAGAACGGCGACTGGACGCTGCCCTGGACCGAGTGGGTGAAGGGCAGCGCGCTGAAGCAGTGACCGGTCAGGGCAGAAGGTACTGCTCGACCTGTCGGACGGCTATCGATCCCTCCCCCACTGCCGAGGCCACTCTTTTCACCGAACCGCTGCGGACGTCGCCCGCCGCGAAAATGCCGGGGTGGCTGGTTTCCAGCATCATGGGTTCACGATCGTTGCGCATTCCCGCTCGGCCGTCGGCCGCGTACAAGGCCGCCGAACCGGTCGCAATGAAGCCATGGTCATCGAGCAGTACGGCGCCGTCCAGCCACGCGGTGTTGGGCGCGGCGCCGATGAACACGAACAGCGCGGTGGTGCCGATGCGTTGCCGCTCACCCGTCCTATTGTCTTCGGCGACAACAGTTTCGACCTGCTTTCCGCCGTCCACCTCGCGGACTTCGGTATGCAGGCAGACGGTGATCCGGGGCTGCCTCTCTACCTGGTCGACGAGGTAGCGCGACATGTCTTTGCCCAGATCACCACTGCGAACGAGCAGGTAGACACGAAAAACCCGAGACGCCAAGAACACCGCGGCCTGGCCCGCCGAGTTTCCCCCTCCAACGACCACGACCGGGCCACTGCCGCACAACAACGCCTCCTGAAAGGTGGCGGCGTAGTAGACGCCGTTGCTTTCGAACCTCTCGATGCCAACAGCGGGGAGCTTGCGATAACGAGCCCCTGTCGCCAGTATCACCGCCCGGCCGACGACCATCGAGCCGTCGCCGAGCCGGACGAGGTGCGCTCCGTTATCGGACTCGAGCCGGACGGCCTGCGCTGAGATCATCAGATCAGCACCGAACTTGTCGGCCTGGATCATTGCCCGCTCCGCCAGCTCGGCGCCAGACAGGCCGCTGGGGAAGCCGAGATAGTTCTCGATCCTCGACGACGTGCCGGCCTGGCCGCCAGTCGCGATGGCTTCGGCCGCAGCGGTGGTGAGCCCGTCCGACGATCCGTACACCGCCGCGGCCAAGCCCGCAGGACCGGCGCCGACGATCACGAGGTCGCGTTCGTCGTGAATGACATCGGGCACCGGCAGTCCTACTTTCCGCGCCAGTTGACTGTTCGGTGGGTTGCGCAGGACCTCGCTGCCCCAGATCACCACCGGGGTGTCCGACGGCGTTATCCCATACCGGCGCAACAAGCATTCAGCCTCTTTGTCGCGCTCGAGATCGAACCAGCGGTGCGGCAACCTGTTGCGGGCGGCGAATTCTCGCAGCCGCGTGGTGTCGGGCGAATAGCAGGACCCGATGATCCAGAAGCCGGTGCCCTCTTCGATGAGCAAGGTGCGTCGCGTCAGGAAGGCCCGCAGAATCATGTCGCTGAGCACGGGGTCCTCGGCGACGAGGGTTCGGACGATCTGCGAGGGAACGACGAGGACTTCACCGGCTTCGACGACTTCAGCGGTGTAGAACGCCGCTTGCCCCTCCAGGTCACCGAGCTCGCCGAGAAACCGCCCCGGACCGTGGACTCGAATCGTCCGCTGCTCGCCGCGCGGGTCGACGGTGATGACGGCGACTTTTCCCGACAGGATGACGTAGACGGATTGGGATTGGGTGCCTTCGCGCACCAGGATCTCACCGGGTGCTACCGGTCGGCGTTCCCCACCTGATTCCAGAGTCGCGATCTGCGTCTCGCTGAGGCGCGGATACGCGCCGTGAATGTCCGGGGTCTCCGGTATCGACGCCGCGACCTGCTCCGGTGCGGTTGTCTCAGACATAATTCTCATGGACATAGCACCAACGCCAATCCGCCTCCATTGCGGCCACGATGGGATGGCCGATGTCATGCGCGTGGCCCCTCGCATGACGCATCGGGGACGAATCGCAACACCCCACATGTCCACAGGTGAGACAGAGCCGCAGGTGCACCCAGGGCGTCCCGAGCCGCAGGCACTCCTCACATCCTGTCGAACGTGGCACGACGTGCCTGATGGCAGCGATGTCCGGGTCGAATCCGATCGTCGTCATGGTCAGCCTTCCTTCGTGCTGTGTGCCGCCAGCGCGTGGTCTAGCCAAGACCGAAGTGCCGCAACGGGCGCGGCTCCTGATTGGCGGGCCACCACCTCGCCGTGGTCGACGACGAGCAAGGTGGGTACCGACTGCACAGAGAAACGTTGTGAGGTCGCGGGCGCCTTGTCGACATCGACCTTCACGAGTTTGAGTTGGCCGGCGCGTTCTCCTGCGAGCTTCTCCAGAGCGGGACTCACCATTCGGCACGGTCCGCACCACGTGGCCCACAGGTCGACAAGCACTGGCACAGCGGCTTTGTCGACGACGTCGGAGTAATCCTGGTCGCCGGCGTTCACCACCCACGGCAGCCACTGATGACAGTGGCCGCAGCGTGGCTTGCCGTCGGCGACAGCCGGCACCCGGTTCCGCTTCCCGCAGTGTGGACATGTCACGACATCGGCTGGCATGTGCTCACTCTCCTCAGGCCGCCACAGCGGACTCGGAATAGGTGACGGACACGTCGCCGTTGTCGACCGTGATGCGGATGACACCACCTGCCTGGACGTCGCCTCTCAACAATGCGCGTCCGATCTTCGTCTCGACTTCGTGCGCGATGTAGCGACGCAGAGGTCGCGCGCCATACACCGGGTCATAACCGTGCTCGGCGATCATCCGGCTGGCCTCCGGTGTGATCTCGAGCTGAATCTGCCTGTCGGCCAGACGTTTCCTGAGCTCTTCGAGTTGCAGCTCGAGGATCCGTTCGATCTGCGCGATGGCCAACGGCGTGAACAGCACGATGTCGTCGACCCGGTTGAGGAACTCCGGGCGGAAATGGCTCCGCAACTCGGCCATCACCTGTTCCCGTGCGTCGGGCTTGATCTCGCCGTCGCCCGTCACCCCGTCGAACAGATGATGCGATCCGATGTTCGACGTCATGATGACCACCGTGTTGCGGAAGTCGACGTGACGTCCCTGCGCATCGGTGAGCCGGCCGTCGTCGAGCACCTGCAGCAGTGTGTTGAACACGTCTGCGTGTGCCTTTTCGACTTCATCGAAGAGCACCACGGAATAGGGTTTCCGCCGCACCGCCTCGGTGAGCTGGCCGCCCTCGTCATAACCGACATATCCCGGCGGGGCGCCGACCAACCGGCTCACGGTGTGCCGCTCCTGGTACTCGCTCATGTCGAGGCGGACGATGTTCTCTTCACTGTCGAACAGCGCTGCTGCAAGGGTTTTGGCGAGTTCTGTCTTACCCACACCTGTCGGCCCCAGGAAGATGAACGATCCGATCGGGCGTCGCGGGTCGCGAATTCCGGACCTGGCGCGGATCACCGCGTCGGCCACCAATTGCACGGCCTCGTCCTGACCGATGACGCGTTCGTGCAGTATCTCGTCGAGTCGCAGCAGCTTCTCCCGTTCACCCTCCTGCAGCCGCGACACCGGGATACCTGTCCACGCGGAGACGATTTCGGCGATCTCGTCCTCGGTGACGACCTCGCGTAGCAGTCGCCGTTGGCCCTGCTTGGACCTCAATTGCTCCTCAGCGGCCTCCAGTTTGCGCTCCACGTCCCGAATGTCCCCGTAGCGCAGCTCTGCGGCGCGATTGAGGTCATAGCTTCGCTCTGCGTCCTCCGCATCTCGTCGCAGCTGCTCCAACTGCTCACGCAGTTCCTGGACACGCTTGATCGCCTGCCGCTCGGCGTCCCACTGCGCATGCATGGAGTCGGCCTCCGCGCGCAGATCCGCCAACTCTCTGCGAAGCTCCTCCAGCCGACTCTTGCTGGCCGGATCAGCCTCCTTCGACAACGCCGCCTCCTCGATCTCCAGCCTGGTGACACGGCGGCTGATCTCATCGAGTTCTGCGGGCATGGAGTCGATTTCGGTACGCAGCCGCGCGCATGCCTCGTCGACCAGATCGATCGCCTTGTCGGGCAGGAATCTGTCGGTGATGTAACGATGCGACAGCGTGGCGGCCGCCACCAGCGCGACGTCCTGGATCTTGACGCCGTGGAAGACCTCGAGACGCTCACGCAGCCCACGCAGGATCGAGATGGTGTCCTCGACGTCGGGCTCATCGACCAGGACGGTCTGGAACCGGCGCTCCAACGCGGCGTCGTTCTCGATGTGCTTGCGGTACTCGTCGAGGGTGGTAGCGCCGATCATGTGCAGCTCACCGCGCGCCAGCATCGGCTTGAGCATGTTCCCCGCGTCCAGCGAGCCCTCCACCGCACCCGCACCCACCACCGTGTGCAGCTCGTCGACGAACAGCAGAATGCGACCCTCGGCTGCCTTCACCTCGGACAGCACCGCCTGCAGCCGCTCCTCGAATTCGCCGCGGTACTTCGCCCCCGCCACCAACGAGCCCATGTCGAGGGAGAAGATGGTCTTGTCGCGTAGCCCCTCGGGAACGTCGCCGCGGACGATTCGCTGCGCAAGGCCCTCGACGATCGCCGTCTTGCCGACACCGGGGTCACCGATCAGCACCGGGTTGTTCTTGGTCTTGCGACTCAAAATCTGGATCACCCGGCGGATCTCGGCATCCCGGCCGATCACCGGGTCGAGCTTGCCCGACTGCGCGTCGGCGACCAGGTCGCGACCGTACTTCGCCAGCGCCTCGTAAGAACCCTCCGGCGTCGCGGAGGTCACTCGCTGGTTCCCGCGAACCCTGGTCAGCGCCGACAGGAAGGAATCTCGAGTCACATTGTGAGTGGCCAGTATTCGACCCGCGGCGGTCGACGTGCCCTCCTCGGCCAGCGCCATCACCAGGTGCTCCACCGAGACGTAGTCGTCCTTGAGTCGCTTGGCTTCCCGCTCGGCTGCGTCGAGCACCTTCGCCAGGCGCCGGGTGACAGACACCTGGCCCGCCGCCGCGCCGGGACCGCTCACCTTGGGTCTGCGTTCGAGCTCGCGCTGCAGATCCGCGCGCAGCGCCGCGACATCGACGTCGGCAGCGGCAAGCAGACGTGGCACCAAGCCTTCAGCCTGGTCGATCAGGGCCGCCAACAGGTGCTCACCGTCGACTTCGGTATGCCCCATCCGGGTCGCGATGTTCTGCGCCTCCTGCAGCGCTTGCTGAGATTTCTGCGTCAGACTGTTGACGTCCACAAGAATGTCCTTCCTCGGCGTGACGCTGATTCCAGTTCGTCGATGCGGTCGAGCAGGTCGAGGACGAGCCCGATGGCCGCGTAGTTGAGGCCCAAACCGTGGCGAAGACGGTGGATTCGGGCCGCGACGGCCACCGCCGACGGGTCGAATCGAAGCTCACCCTCGGCATCCGGTCTGCACGGCAGCAGCCCGAGCACAACCAGTCGTCGGACCATGTCCGGGTGCATGCCACATCGACGCGCGATGTCGTCGAGGGGTAACCCCGGCCTCCGCGCCAACACGTAACGCGGCGCCGTCATCGGGACCTCCTGGGGTCGAATGTGGACTCCGTCGCGAGCTGTTCGAACAGTTCGCGTTCTCGGGCCGTCGGTTGGGCAGGCACCATGATCTTGATCTCGGCGAACAGGTCACCTGGCTCGCCTTTCGGGTTGGGCATTCCTTCACCACGCAGTCGGAGTCGTCGGCCCGTCGATGAGCCTGCAGGCACCTTCACCTTCGCCTCGCCGCCCGGCGTTCGCACCGCGACGGTGGCGCCCAGCACCGCTTCCCACGGAGACACCGGCAAGTCGGCGATCACGTTGCGTCCGTCCAGTCGGAAGCGCTTGTCCGGCTTGATGCGGACGACCAGGTAGAGATCGCCCGGTGCGCCGTCACCGCTCCCCCGGCCCCCCTCTCCGGACAACCGGATGCGCTGTCCGTCGACGACGCCGGCCGGGATGTTGACGGTGTAGGTGCGGTCACCGATCGAGAGCTGCCGCCTGCCGCCGCGATAGGCCTCCTCGACGGTCAGATCGAGCTGCGCCTCCTGGTCGGCCCCCGGGACAGGCCCGAAGCCGCCACTGCCCCCGAAGATGTCGCCGAAAAGATCCTCGAAGTTGACGCTGGCGCCACCGCCGAAACCGCCCGTGCTGTAGCGCGTCCGCCCCCCACCCGGCGCACCGCGGGGTCCGCCGAAGCCGCCGACCCCCGCCCCGGCCCGCGCCTGTTCCTCCCAGTCCTCTGGGACGTGGCGGTAGTCCTCACCGAACCGGTCATACCGCTTGCGCGTCGCGGGGTCGGAGAGGGCGTGATAGGCCTCGTTGACCTCCTTGAACCTGTCCTCGGCACCGGGGTCCTTGTTGACGTCGGGATGGTACTTGCGCGCCAGTGAGCGGAATGCCTGCTGAATCTGGTCCGGCGTGGCATCCCGGGACACCCCGAGGGCTTCGTAGTAATCGCGGGCCACTGAACGGTCACTCCTCGCGTCGGCTGACCACGACGGCCGCCGGCCGAAGCTGGTTGCTGCCCTCTCCGTATCCCGGACGCAGCACCTCCATGACGGTCCCTGGGGCGGTGTCAGCGTTGACCACGCCGACCACCTCATGACGCTGAGGGTCAAACGGCACACCGGTTTGATCGTCGCGCGGGTAGCCGAGCTGGTCGAGCACTTTCACGGCCTGGTGCAGGATCGTCCGGATTCCTTCGATCACCGCGTTCGGCTGTCCGCCGTCGTGGGCGAGGGCACGTTCGAGATCGTCGACGATCGGCAGCCAGGCGCCGGCGACGCGAGATCTCTCCATGGTGCGTTCACGGTCCAGCTCACGGGCGTAGCGCTTCCGGAGGTTGTCGACGTCGGCGACAGCACGCCGCCAGCGGTCTTCCAGACGCGCCAGCTCAGCGTTCGAATCACTCTCCGACGGAGCCGTTTCCGGCGTCGTATCCGGTGTAACCGAATGCTCGTCGTCAACCGTCTGATGCTCTGGTGGGCTGGCCATCGGCTAACTCCGGTCGAACTCGGCGTCGACGACGTCGTCGTCAGCCGGCTGTGCCGCCGCGCCATCACTTTGCCCATGGCCGTTGACTGTTGGTGAGGGCTGCAGACCGTACAGCATCTGTTGCAGTTCGGAGGTCAACTGCGTCAGCCGATCGATCGGTGCCTCGTCGTTGAGCGCCTGCCGTGCATCGGCAATGAGCATTTCGGCGCGGCCGCGGTCGTGCGGCGCGACGGAGTCGCCGAGTTCTGCGAGTCGGCGCTCGACCCGATAGGCCGCCGAATCGAGTTCGTTCCGCGCTTCGACGGCCCTGCGCAACTCCTCGTCCTCACGGCGGTGCGCCTCTGCCTCGCGGACCATTCGCTCGACCTCGCTCTGGTCGAGGTTGGACTGCTCACTGATCGTGATGGATTGCTCGGCGCCGGTGTCCTTGTCGCGCGCGGTGACGTTGAGGATGCCGTTGGCGTCGATGTCGAAGACGACCTCGATCTGCGGTTCCCCGCGCGGTGCCGGCCGTATGTTCTCGAGGTTGAACCGGCCGAGAACCCGGTTGTCTCTGGCCAGTTCACGCTCCCCCTGCAGGACCACGATGTCCACCGCGGGTTGATTGTCGGCGGCGGTGGTGAACACCTCGCTGCGCCGGGCCGGGATCGTCGTGTTGCGTTCGATGATCTTGGTCATCAGCCCGCCCGCGGTTTCCACGCCGAGGGACAGAGGCGTGACATCCAGTAACAGAACGTCGGAGACCTCGCCCTTCAGTACCCCTGCCTGGATCGCGGCACCCATCGCGACAACCTCATCGGGGTTGACACTCATGTTGGGGTCTTTGCCGCCGGTGAGCCGACGGACGAGGGCCTGGACGGCGGGGATTCTCGTCGACCCGCCGACCAGGATGACCTCGTCGATATCGTTCGCCGTCACCTTGGCGTCCGCCATCGCCTGCTTCACCGGGCCCATCGTCCGTTCGACCAGGTCGTGCGTCAGGTCGTCGAACTTGGACCGGTTGACGGTCATCGTCAGGTGCTTGGGCCCGTTGGCGTCGGCGGTGATGAACGGCAGGTTCACCTGAGTCTGCGCCACCGACGACAATTCGACCTTCGCCTTTTCCGCCGCCTCGAAGAGGCGTTGCAGCGCTTGCGAATCCGACCGCAGGTCGATGTTGTTCTCCCGCTTGAACTCGTCGGCGAGGAAGTCGACGAGCCTGCGGTCGAAGTCGTCACCTCCGAGGTGGGAGTCACCGGCTGTCGCGCGCACCTCGACGACACCGTCGCCGACGTCGAGGAGGCTGACGTCGAACGTGCCGCCACCGAGGTCGAACACCAGGACCGTCTCGTGGCCCTTCTTGTCCAGCCCGTAGGCCAGCGCGGCGGCCGTCGGCTCGTTGATGATGCGCAGCACCTCGAGGCCGGCGATTCGACCGGCGTCCTTGGTGGCGTTGCGCTGAGCGTCGTTGAAGTACGCCGGGACGGTGATCACCGCTTGCGTCACTCGCTCACCGAGGAATTTGCCTGCGTCGTCGGCGAGCTTACGGAGCACCTGGGCGCTGATCTCTTCCGGTGAGTACAGCTTGCCGCGCACATCGAAGCGCGCCTCGCCATTGGGCCCCTCGACGACATCGAAGCTGACCGCTTTCGCTTCCTCCGAGATCTCGCTGAACCGGCGGCCGATGAACCGCTTCGCCGAGTAGATGGTGCCTTTCGGATTCATGATCGACTGTCGTCGCGCCAGCTGCCCGACCAGCCGCTCACCACTTTCGGTGAAGGCGACGACGGAAGGCGTTGTGCGCGCGCCTTCCACGTTGGTGATCACCACGGGTTCGCCGCTCTGCCAGGCCGCGATCACCGAGTTGGTGGTGCCCAGATCGATACCTACCGCTGTTGCCATGCTTAACTCCTGTCGATTGCCGGCCCTCGGGGGCACCTGCAGTGCTCGGATCTCTGCGTCCGAAGCGATGTCCTGCCACTCCGGGGCGAGTGCGCTAAGCGCAGCGAACCCGGCCCGCGGGTGTCGCCGCCGCGCGTCAGTCGGCGGCGAAAGTCGCGCCGCGCCAGATCGATTGCCGCCGAACAGTCTCTGGCCGATCACTACGGATGAACGCCATCAGCCTCTCCTCGGTCAGCGGTGGTCGTTCTGGTGAGACCGCCATCGGCTCGGCCCGCGCCACCCAGCGGCAGCGCTCCCAGATCGAATTCTGGTCTTCTCACGGCGTGATCGCGTGCCCCCCGCGTGCCCAAATCGTGGGCGCGAATCTGTCCTCCGAGCACAGTCTGGAGACGAGTCCTTTAATTCGTTCGGCATCCGTGTGACGAGGCCGGATTCGGGTACACGGCGGGGCCGCGATTCGTCGACCAGCGCAGCCCGGCGGTACGCCCCGGGTTCCTTCGCAACCGGCATCGGCGGTGCTGCGGCTCAAGCACTCACAACACCTCCACACGCGCAACGAGCACCTGCACAACGGCGGAACGGGCTGCGGCACCAAGTCCTCTGCGGAATCGACTGAGACGCAGCGGGACTCAGTAGACCGGCCGGAACTCGACGCGAGATGCACCACGCCCCCGAGCGGTCACGCCATCGCGTCGTCAGGATTTCTCAGCGAGAATGTCGAGTCTGCTGATGTCGGGGGGCGAAGAAAACAGCTCGTCGGCCCGGTCGGCGAGCGCTTTTCCCACCGCGCCGCCGAGATGGGCGTCGCGCGCAGACTCATCAGGGAACGCGTCGATGATCCCGAACGTGGACGTATCGAACCGAACCGCGAACCACGGCTTCGTACCGGGTTCTCGTTCGACCAGCGGGAGCGCCGATGTCAGGAACTCCTCGACGTCGCGTTCCTTACCGGGCCTGGCCTGCAGCCGAACCAGCAATGCCTTGCTAGACATGAGGTTTCCTCTCGTGTGCTTGTTTTCCGCAGGAAGCGAAAATCGGGCCTCGCGCGTGCCTCGAGCTATTCCTGGCTCCGCCTCGATCGACCGACTCGGGCAGATCGATGCAACCACGCGATGGAGCACCTCCTGCTCAAGGGTCAACGATCGACCCGCCGATCTCCTGAACCCACCGGGGTGAAATCGGGACCCGGTATTCGTCCCGACCCGCCATGGCGCAGATGCGTCGACCTTCAGCCCGCGGGGCCGAAACGATGTCGTAGGACTTGTACCGCTGGGCCGGTGCCACGCGCGACGACGACCGTAACCATGGTGCTGTGAGTGAGATTCATACACGCGATGTCTCGACCACCCGGACAGTCGCGCTGATCTGCGATCCCGAGGCTGCGCCGGCGGAGGTCGCCGGTCATCTCGCCCGCGCGTTACCGGCACTGCTGGCCGAGACGGCCAGCGGGCCGGGAATGGTCGACGTGTGTGTGCACCGCGAACGACTTCCCATCGGCCCGCAGGGAGACCATCAGTCGTTGATCGAGCACGCCGAGCGGATGAAGCGAGAACGCAACTGGGACGTCGTCGTTTGTGTGACCGATCTGCCGTTACGTGGTGAGCACAACGAGCCGCTGGTCGCCGACCTGAGCATCGAGAAGAGCGTCGCAGTGCTGTCGCTTCCTGCGTTCGGCGCGACCAGATTGCGCCGGCGCGTCACCGACGTGACCGTGGAAATACTGCGTGAGCTCATGTCAACCGTGAGCGAACGCGCAACGACCAACGGGCCCGCTCTGTCTTTGACCGACCGCGATCTTCCAGGGCCGTTCCGCCTTGTCTTCCCGGAGGCCAGCGGCATCGACGCGCAGGTGGTGGCCAGCAGGGGGTTGTGGCGTCAGCTTGTCGGGATGGTGCGGGCCAATCGCCCGTGGCGGCTTTGGCTCGGATTGCGGGGAGGCGTCGTCGCTGCACTGGCGTTCAGCATCTTCTGGCTCATCAATCCAATGGTGTGGCAACTGGGGTTGAACCACAGCGTGTACCGCTTGGTGGTCATCTCGCTGTGGGTAGTCGCTGCGATGGTGACGTGGTTGATCTTCTACCACCATCTGTGGGTGTTCCGAGACGACGAGACCGCAGACCGTCAACAGGTGTTGCTCTTCAATGCATCCACCGTCATCACTCTCGTCCTCGGCGTGAGCATCGCATTCCTCGGTTTGTTGGTGCTGAACTTCTTCGCTGCTCATCTGGTGCTCTCCGACAAGGTGCTGGCGGACAACCTGGGGTCCCCGCTCAGCCCCACCGAGTACATCAAGCTGTGTTGGATGGCCACCGCGGGCGCGTCCGTGGTCGGTGCGCTGGGAACTGGATTCGAATCCGAGGAGGACGTCCGAGAGGCGGCGTACAGCCAGCGCGAGGCAGAGCGCCGCAAACAGTGGCGCAGCGAGGAAGACGATGAATCTGCGGCGTCCTCGGGTGTCAACGACACCGGGAGTTGATGTGGACGCAAGCCTGACGATCGTGCTGTCGATCGCAGGAATCCTGTTGGTGTTGGCGACGGTGGCTGACGCGTTACTCACCACTGTTCGGGTTGGGCGCGCCGGTGGGCCCATGACAGAGCGCCTGGCAGACCTGCTGTGGCGATTCGCGCTCCGAATCGGGGGGCGGCAGGGTCCGCCACCGGGAACCGGCCCGACGATCACCTTGTTGGCAGTGACGGCGTGGGTCGCGCTGTTCATGGGCGGCTGGTTCCTGATCTTCTCCGCATCACCGGGGGCTGTGGTGGACAGCGAAGGCGTACCTGCTGACTCGTGGGCGCGGTTGTATTTCACCGCGTTCACCGTCTCGACATTGGGTATCGGCGACTATCGGCCCTCGGGTGCTGTATTCCAAGTGCTCACCGGCGTCGCGGCGATGATGGCCTTCGGATTGGCGACATTGGTCATCACGTATGTCGCATCGTTGAACTCGGCTGTGGCGTCACGCCGACGATTCGCTCGCCAGGTATTGGGACTGGGCGACAGCCCGGTGAACATCTTGCATGCCAATTGGACTGGCCGGGACTTCGGGCCGTTGGGGAATGAACTGCAATCGCTCACCGGGACTGTCCACGGATTGGTCGAGGAACAGCTCACATACCCCCTTCTGCACTACTTCTCGACCCGTCAACGCAACGCGGCCTTCTGGCCTGCGATAGCCACCCTCAATGAGGTGGTTCTGCTGCTGGACAACTATGTTCGCCACGAGTACCGACCGGCTCCCCTTGCACTTCATCCGTTGAAAAGAGCAATCGACGGATATCTCGAAGTGCTGCCGCGCGCTCCGGTGGACCACCCGATGAGCCCCCCGCCACAACCTGATGTCGGCGAGCTGGAGGCGGTCGGCATCGAGGTGGTTCCCGGTACGAAACCGTCATACGGGGATATGTTGCGCCGGAACACCATTCACGCTGCTCTCGAACGACAAGGGTGGAATTGGGGAACGGCAGTCTACGCCCGACTCCCTGCCGCCGACGGCCAGCAGACGGTGGCCTAGAAACATGTAGTGGGTTGCCGACTCAGGGCCGGCAGTCGGGTTGCCGCCGTCCTCGTCGTGGCGATTGGCCGACCGCGGGGGCACCGTCCGTCCGAGAGCGATCTGGTCGCTCCCCGCTCGCCAGACCGCCCCCGTCGCTCCAGAGTCCATCGCACACCGCACTGGGTACCAAGACGGGACCAGCGGTGGGCATGCAGGCAGGAAGTCAACTCGACGAGGAGATCTGGGTGGTCCCGGCTGGGTTCGAACCAGCGACCTTCCGCGTGTGAGGCGGACGCTCTCCCACTGAGCTACGAGACCGGACGGGCCAGAACACTAACACGCGCGCCCGCGTCATCGAGAATCCGCCGTCGACCATTCCGCCGTTCGGCTACCTCGCAGCGTTCCCACAGGTACCGCCCCGTGCGTGTTGTGCCTGCTCACCGCGTGCAGGTCGGCTGTGCGCACGCTTGCGGCACCAGGATCGCCGACTGCTCGACGACGACCGACTGCGTGCAGGACATCTCACCGCGCCTCACCGATCCAGCCACGTTCGTGTGCGCCGGCGACACCACCTTCGGCGGCGGTGCTCGAAGTCCGACGGCCACGAATTCACGCTTTCGCGCCAGGCGTACACCCTGTTCGGACGCCCGACGCGCCTCGAACGGGAGGGGATTTGTGTACTCCCAACTGCGTGGACTATCGTCGTGCATCGCGACGGGCGACGAACTCGACCGTGGCGCGCGGATGTAGCGCAGTTGGTAGCGCATCACCTTGCCAAGGTGAGGGTCGCGGGTTCGAATCCCGTCATCCGCTCGAAGGTGCACTGGCATCAAAGCCCAGCGGTGGAGTGGCCGAGTGGTGAGGCAACGGCCTGCAAAGCCGTGCACACGGGTTCGATTCCCGTCTCCACCTCCAAGGTGTTCCCGGCGCGATTAGCTCAGCGGGAGAGCGCTTCCCTGACACGGAAGAGGTCACTGGTTCAATCCCAGTATCGCGCACCACGTACTGCCTGCACATTCGCCGAGTTGAGATGACCGTCTGAACTCGATGTGAACTGAGGGTCTCGAGCAGTCCGGCTAGCCGCAGCAGGAAGGATCTGCGGTTATCCGTCCACCAGCACGCCTGCCCCGCGGGCCACCAGCGCGAGAAGCCACTGACACGATCTGTGTCGGTGGCTCTGTTCGTCTACGCGTTCGGACGGGGGGCCTGGCCGCTCCCCCATGAATGACTGAAGGCGGCTCCCCTGGCCGGGAACCGCCTTCTGAACTTCACCCCTGAACGGGGCTCATTCTCAAACCAATAGGAGCGTACCTCTATGCGCGAAAACAGCGCAACATCTCAACCAGCACTGGACCACCGTTGCCCTCTCTGTCACGCTGACCCGGGGCAGCCGTGCCGAACGCATCGTGGTCGTGGCCGCCCACTGGACTGGCCGCACTGCAGGCGGCTGGCGATCGCCGATCCGGGGCGCGGGGGTCGCACGGAGCCGTTGAAGCAGGCGCTCTGCTGCAGCTGCGGCCAGCTGCGCACCTGCAAGGTCGCGCGGAACACCAGTCGTGACTTCAGCGATGTGGCCCAGTGGAAGAGTCGGTGGGTCGGTGAGCTGAAGTGCTCTCATTGCGCCGCCGTGACCCCGCACGCACTGTTGCTGCCGGAGCAGAACCGCCACTGGGACGAGCGGGAGCAGCAGCTCGCGTTGGGAGCCCAGCCCCGCACGGAGATGGAACGGATGCTGGACCTCGAGCGGCTCCGCGGCGCGTACCGGCGCGCGTTCCCGCGGAACCCGAACCTGGTACATCGCCGGTGGGACACCGACGCGATTCGTGCGTGGGATGACGGCACGAGACGCGTTATCGCGTTGTGCGGCGAGCCGATCGAGGTCAAGTCCGACCCACGGCAGGCGGCGAAATACAGGACGACCGAGAACGAGCTGGACGGTTACCTCATCGCTCGCGAGTTCGGCGACACCGAGTACGAGGACCCCAAGACCGGTTTGTGGTGGCTGGACATGGATTGTGTCGACTGCGTACGGGCGTCCAACGAACACCGGGCGCTGATTCGGCGATTGGATCTTGAGGAGTGGTTGGCTTGGTTCGCCAGAAATCCAGACGCTCTAACGCAGAGTGAGGCTGATGACCTGTACGCAGCCTTCAATAAGGTGGTCGCCTCGCTTCGGCGGCGGAAAGGGTAGGCACATGGCGATCAGAACACTCAGCCTCAAGGAGTACGCGGCGGCACTCCTCGGTCCCGGGCCAGACGCCGACGATCCCGTGGGGTCGGTGGAGCCGTTCAAGGTTCAGTGGCTGACGAAGCGGCTCCGCGGTGAAGCGAGGCCGCAGCTGCCGGGGTACAAGGCTGGGCGGCGGTGGCGGGCGACAGAGGGCGACGTCGAGAAGGCCATTGAGCTGTTGCGTCCAGCCAGGATCGGCTTTGTGGCGCCCAGCCTGTCGTCACTCTCGCCGACGAGCCGGCGGCGGCTGCGCGCGTGAGCGGCCAGCGCGTACGAATGGTCGACGAGGTGATGGTCGCGATCGAACCCGTTCTCGTTGATAAGCCCGTGGCCTGTCAGATGCTCGGGGGTATCTCTCACGACCGGCTGGAGGCGTTGATGCGCGCCGGGGAGATCACACCGAAGGTGATCGGTTCGCGGGTGGTATTCCCCGTCGAGGAGGTTCGCCGATTTGCGCGGGATCTGCCGTCGTGGGAGCCGAAATAGGCGAGGATGAGGCCATGACCACCACCGTCAACGTCGAAGTCCGGATCAGCCAGGGCCGTCGGCCCGGTCGTGCCGGCGCGGTGGTGTTGACGGTGCTGTTCGTGGCGTGGGTGTCGGGCTGGCTGTGGTGGCTTCTCGCCGCAGCCAGCCTGGCCGCCGCCGGGCTGTGGATTCGGGGCCGCCTCGACGCCTTCCGCGCCGAGCAGGCGGCAATCGCGGCCCGCGCGGACCAACAACACGCCTGGGCACTCGCCGGAGACAGCCGGGGTACCTACGGCGCATTCCCGCCCTGACGCCGAGGATGGCGGCCGATGGTGGTGTGTCCTCAACTGACAGCCACCCCGCACCTTCGGATGGAACCGGAGCCTGCAATCGCGCGTCCAAGTAGTCGTGTGTGCATTGAGTAGTCCGGCGGGGTCTGATCTCACATCCGACCCTTTCTCCCTCGGGGGACCTGTCGATTTCGGGTCGGCTACCGGGGGGTGCCTTCGTGACGTGTTCGCGGAATGAGGGATGATTGCCGCCTCACGGGGCACCCATCTCGGATGGACAATTCAGCGGTCAGCGAATCGGACACTCTGGCGGACATTGAGAGTGGACAAAAACACCGCCAACAATCTAGTTTGTGCAGCATGGAGCGCAAGTACCAACGGACACACCCCTGGATTACCTTCGAGATCAACCTCAAAGAAGATCTCAACTACAAAACGTGGCAGCTGCTGGGTGAAGCCTCGTCGAAGTGCAGCCACATCGGCGGTGCTCCCCTGCTCCCCGATGTCGCCAAAGAGCTGCACACGGTCTATCTGAGCCGCGGCATCTTCGGCACAACCGCGATCGAGGGCAACACGCTGTCCGAGGAGGAGGTCCGCGAGCGCATCGAAGGTGAGCTCCGGCTGCCGAAGTCTCGTGAGTACCAAGGTCACGAGGTCGACAACATCCTCGGGATCACCAACGAGATCGTGCGTGACCTGATGGAAAACCCCGGAATGCCGGTAACCGCCGACCGCATGCGCGACTTCAACAAGCGGGTACTGGACGGCTTACCCGTTAAGGACTCCGTCATCCCCGGAATGACCCGGCAGCACAGCGTCACGGTCGGCATCAACGACTACAGGGGCGCGCCTGCAGAGGACTGCGATTACCTGCTGGATCGGCTGGCCACCTGGCTCAACGACCTGAAAGCACCCGCCGACAACCCCGAGTTGGTGTTTCCGATCGCGGTGCTCAAGGCCATCCTGGCGCACCTGTACATCGCCTGGATTCACCCCTTCGGAGACGGCAACGGCCGCACAGCGCGCCTCATCGAGCTGCAGCTGATGGTTCAGGCCGGCATCTCGACTCCCGCCGCTCACCTGCTGTCCAACCACTACAACCTGACCAGGGACCGGTACCTCGTCGAACTCGACCGCACCAGCACCCGCCAGGGCTACCCGATCAGCGAGTTCATTCACTACGCGTTGGAGGGGTTCGTCGATCAACTCAGGGAGCAGATCGAGACGATCCGCGGTCAGCAGTTCCTCGTCACCTGGCAGCATCTGGTGCACACGAGCTACCGGGATGAGGAGACGCCCGCCAAGGTCCGGCAACGCCATCTCGTCCTCGACCTGAAGCCCAACACGTGGTACCACCGCTCGAAGATCCGCGAGGTCAGTCCTCGTGTCGCTGTCGAGTACACCGGTAAGGAATCGAAGACGGTGACCCGTGATCTGAACGAGCTTGAGCGCCGCGGCCTGATCATCCGGCGGGGGCCGCAGTTCATGGCCAACTACCAGGAAGTGATGGCGTTCCTGCCAGCCGTCGTGCCGCCTGTGGCCGACTGACACCACCGCTCGAGAAACAATCAACCGAAGGGAAGGGGCTGGAATGGCCGACCTGACCAAATTGTCCGAGGAAACCGCCGAGGCGCTGCTCACCCAGATCAAAGCGCAGGCGCCACGGCACACCGGCGAGGCGATGGCGCACCTGGCCACCGCATACGCGGCGGTCGTTGGTGCGATGCCCCGCAAGCCGGTGGCGCCGCGCTCCGCCTAGGCGATCGACGGGATCAGCATGGCGGCGATGCCGGCTGCCGCGCTGATCGCGGTCGCGACGTTGGCGATCGTCGGGCCGTGGGCAGCCCAACGGTTCGGGGTCATGTACAGCTGCGCTTTGCCGGACGGCCGAACACCGCCACGGGCGGCCATCTGATTGGCCACGATCGCGACGAACGTGCTGACGATGATGGTGATGATGAGTGCGTGCTTGATCATGGCCCAGATGAAACCAGGCCGGGGTGCGCGGCTAGATGTCCATCTCTTCGAGCCACAGACGCAGGTCATCGGAGTCCGTGAAGATCACCGAGTCGTCGGGGCGCACGATGGCACGCGTCTGTTTGTAGGCCACCAGCCGTGCGACAGGTAGCCGGCGCTCGGACCTCACCTGCGCCGCAGCGACCGCCTCTGGCAGCATCCATATCGGTACGTTGACCGCGCGACCGGCGCCAAGATCGGCCGCGGCTCGTCGGTAGGGAGACTCTGCGGCGGAGCTGTTCGGGTGGTAGCGCAACCAAAGCCGCGTCTCCTTCTCGACGGTCTCGGCCACGTGTCGGTACGCGCCGGGAGTACCCGCCCGATCAACCTTGGGTCGCACTCGGCGGGACATCAGGACACCACGCCCCGAATGCCCCACCGCGCAGTCGCCGCCGTCTGGTGACGGGCACTTTTGGCACGTCCTTCGCCCGGATTGACCTGCTTCACGAGGTCGACGACAGCCTTCTCGCACGCCCGCATCTCGGCGCTGAGCTTCACCAGCAGCGTCGCGCGCGCCTCCCCGGCAAGCTCCTCATCCCACTGCCGCTGCAGCACCTCCGCGCGATCCGCCGCTGCCGCCGCACGGTCGATGATCAGCGATTCTTCCTCGGACCACTCCAACTCGTATCCAAGGTCTTCGGCCGTGGCAGCCTGAGCCTGATCCAGCGACGCCCGCAGCTTCCGCCCGGCCTGCGGCCGACGGCGACGCCGCGGCGAGGACGCCGAGCCGACCATTACTTAGCCTTCCTAGTCGAAAATCCTGATTGCATGCATCGAGAGGCAGACGCTATGCCATCCGGCGCTCCTCAGAGCGAGTTGGGAGGCATACCCCCCAGGGGGCTGAGCGACATCGTGGTGGCCCGTTGCGTCCGAGGCATGGGCTGACAGGCATGGCCCCGGACGCAACGGAAGCGGTGATCTGCGCGCCGATCTTCGGTGGTCACGGTCGTAGTCGACGTTGCAGCTCGGCGGCGCGCTGTACGCGCGAGTCGGAGCCGCTCGACGCACCAGATCGAAGCGTGGGACTCGTCTCCATGCGGCGGCTCTGCCCGGCGAGGTTGCGCGGGGCGGTGCGCAGGGCCTCGGCGGCTCGTTGCTTGGCGGCGCGGTCCTCGGCGGGGTTGCGTTCAGGGGTCATGCGTCCGCTGCGGCTGGTGCGCGTTCGGCTGCAGCGGCGGCATTGCGCATCGCGAGCCGCTCGGAGTAGCTGGCGTCCATGCCGGCGCTGGCTTGCGGGATGATGTGCATGCTCTTGACGTCGGCTTCACTCGGCAGTGAGCGCAGGTCGTCGATGAGCATCGCGGCGCTTGGCTCGAGGTGCCGGCTCGCCTCGTTCAGCACGGGTGTCCAGTTCTTGCTGTGTGCATAGGCGGCAATGACCCGGATCAGTTCGGTGTCGTTGCTGCGGATGGCGGTGTTGAGTGCGGCTGACATCTTGGAGGGGTCTCGCTGCATCTGTTCGACACGATCCACTGCGTCTCGGTAGGACCGCGGATCCGTGCCGGGCTGGATGCCGAAGGCGTGCCGTTCGAGTCTGAGCTGCTCAGAGTCGCGGGCGGATACGAGTTCGTCGCGCCAGGCGTCTGCCTGGGCTTGCGCGGCGGCCTTGGCCTTGATGGTCTCGCTGCGCTTGCCTTCGGGCGAGTAGCTTCGGTTGTCGTTGATGGCCGCGAGGTCTGTCGCGAGCTGTTGCCGGAGGTGTTGCATCCGAGCGCGCGCATTGTCGAAATCGATTGTGCCCATTTGTGTTTTCCCTTCGTTGTTACCGGAAGTGGTTCGCCATCTCTGCCTGGAACTCGACCTTGTCGGCGAGCTCCATCCGGTTCATCAGGCGGTCGACGTCGCTGATGCCGTTGAAGTTGTACGTCTTGTTCCCGCCGGCCGACATGCGGAGGTCGGGGAAGCTTTGCTCGGGGAGCACGGACTGGCCGTAGGCGCGGGCCCCGGGTTCGCCGCCGAAGCTGCCGGGCACGGAGCCGACCAGAGCCGACGAGACGACGTTGGCGAGGCCCTGAACGATCTTGCCGCCCTGCTGGAACCCGCCCGCGATCAGCGACCCGGCCAGGCCGCCCAGCGGTCCGCCGCCGGCCGCGCCGATGCCCATCGACGCGGCGGTCGCGGCGAGGTTACCGAGGGTGGCGGCACCGGACTGGATCGCGGTGTTGATCCAGTCGAGGTTGTGGTTCAGCGATTTCGGTGCCGGCGCGACCGTCGGTGCGGCGGCACCGCCCGCGGCCGGTCCCGTCGCGGGTGCCTGCGCCGCTGGTGACGGGGTAGGCGCTACCGGGGCGACCGTCTGCGGCGCAGGGGCGGGTGTCGGTGCTGACGGGGGTGTCTGCGGCACGACCGTTGTCGGCCGAGGCGCGGGTGCCGGGGTGATGGTCTTGGCGTTGGGCACCTGGAAGTTCGGCCGCGGCGGCGGCACCACCAACCCTTGCGACACGGTGACCGCGCCGCCAGGGGCGAAGCCCGCCAACTGTTTCGGCTCGACGAGGCCGGCGTTCAGCTTATGCAGGAACGCATCCGGCACAGTGGCGCGGCCCCGCGCGGAGATCATGAACTCGTCCGGATGCACCTCGGCCAGGAACCCGCCGGTCGGGCCGGGGCCCTTCCGTGACGGCGTCGGCCCACCGGACTCCATGCCGGGGAAGCCGCTGGGCGCGAAGTTCACGTGCAGGTGGTTGAAGTGGTCTTTCTGCTGCCACATGATGTAGTCGATGCCGAGCTCGGACTGGTGCTGCTTGAGCCACGCGTAGAGCTGGTCGCCCTGCGCCTTGCCGGCGGCCGGCGTCGGGTCGTTGAGTCCGCCAGCGCCGGGGATCATCACGTCGAGCGCGAGGCCCGACGGGTGCCACTTCAACGCGTCAGCGCGGACACCGCCGATGTTGGTGGCCCACGGGAAGTTCGCCTGAATGGCCTGCTTGCCCTTGAGGGTGTTGATCTGCAGACCGCCGTTGCCCGACCCGCCGCTGCCACTGCTGGCGGCGGCTTTCCAGGCGAAGGTGTTCGGCCACGCACCCGGGCCCTGCGCCGCCAAGATCTTCTCCGCGACCGCGACCTGCTGCGCCTTCGTCGCCTTATCGGCGGTCGGCGCGTAGGCGGTACCGCCGAACTGCTGCCACGTCGAATCCAGGATCTGCAGCCCACCGCGGTACGGTCCACCCGAATTGTCCGACGGCGCCTGCCAGTTGCCGCTGGACTCGCGCTGGGCGATCGCCTCCCAGTCCGCTCCCCCGCTCGCACCGGGTGTGGCGACGCCGTAGAGCGCCTGCAGCGTGTTGGCATCGAGGGTGACGCCATACTGAGAGGCCAGACCTGTCGGATCAACCGTCAGCCCGCTGCCGGCGCCTGAGGTCGGGGTCGCGAGCCCGGCGAGCGTCGCGAAGGGGCCGTCGGAGCCGAGCGCAAACCCGGCCACCTGCGTCGCCGCCTGGTTGTAGGGGTTCGACGGGGACAGAATGCTGTCGTTGAGTCCGAAGAACCCGAGAACGCCGCCCCTTCCCCCGGCTGTCAACACAGCGTCGGCGGCCGAGGTTGCGGTGTTCATGCCCCAGTTGCCGAGCCAGTTCAGCGTGGAGCCGGCCCACTGCGTCAGCGCCCCCTTCGGATCGGGGGACGCCATCCCTGCAAACAGGCCCGCGAACCCCGGGAGTCCGGACGCACGCGACGCGAAGTCACCACCTGGTGTGCCTGCCTGCGTCATTGCCGGCAGGTCCGGCAACTGGATCGCGGCGTCGGCGCCCTGCACGGCCTGTGCCACACCGGGGATGGCGGACACCAGCCCGATCGCGTTACCGAGCAGGCCCTGGCTACCCGAGGCAATCCCGCCGAGCAGGCTCGAGATGATCCCCCCGCCCCCCGACGTCGGATTCGACGCAATCGGAGCGTTCGGCACCGCCGCCGGACCCGGCGCCGCGCCAGGATTCACCGGGTTGCCGTACTGATCGACCACACCGCCCTCAGCGAAGCGCGGCAGCAGCTTCGGAACGACCAGGCCGCGGTTGGCCGCCTCAAGGAACGCATCGCCGAGGACAGCCCGACCGCGCGGGTTGGCGACCCATTCGTCGCCGTGGACTTCAGCCAGATATCCGCCAGTGGGGCCTGGGCCACGACCGGACGGGGTGGCGCCGCCGCGGCTGAACGCGGGGAGCGCCTTCCCATCCGGTCCGATGATGCTGCCGTCGGGTGCCAGTGAGTAGCCGGGGAGGGCACCGGCCGCAACTTTGTCGCGTAGCTCTGCGGTGGCGAGGGGGCCGCCGGGCTGTGGCGGGGCGTAGGGACCGGTGGTGTCGTTGCGGTGCTGCTCGGCCTGCTCGGCGGCGCGGCGGTCGGCCTCCGCACGACCCCTCTCGAGGTCGCCGGCCGCGCGGTCGTAGACCGTCTTGCCGACACCACCGGCGCCACCGGCGATCGCGCCGGGCACACCGGCAACCAGTGCGCCGCTGCCGGCACCGGCGGCGACGTTGGAGCCGAGGGTGGACAGCGAGTCACTGGCGCCGGGTGGAGTGGCGCTGGCGGCGTCATCGTTGAGCAGCTGGTCGAGTGCGACGCCGCCGACGGTGATGAGAGCGAGCTTGCCGAGGATGCCCTTTCCGCCTCTGCCGCCCCTGCCGCCGGATCCCAGGAGGTCGTTGATCTTGCCGAGGCTGCCGATCAGGCTCGTGACGCCGTCGATGGTCTTCCACGCGGCGAACGCCACGGCGACGTCGCGAATGAGACCGGGGTGCGCGGCGAGCGCGTCGGTAACCGGAGCGATCACCTTGAGCATGCCGCCGATGTAGACGACCGCTCCCTCGTGAATTCCCTTGAGTAGGCCGGGGATATCTTCCAGGACGGGCTTCCACTGCTCGAACATCTCTCGGCCTTCAGTGAAGAATTCCTTGAGTTTGTTCTGGCCGTCGGTGGAGTTAAGGAACCGTTGCATCCGGTCAGTGGTGCGCTCCAGCCACTGCAGGAACCCGCCCCCCGATGCCTGCGTGATTCCGGTGAACGCTTTGCCGATGTTCAGCACGGATTCGCCGAGGGACGCCATCCCGTCGAGTCCGTCGTTGATCCATTTGTCGAGGCGCCCGTCCTTGTCGGCGGCCTCGATGAAGTTCGCGAACCGGGCCGCCACGGTGCCGAGCGCGTCGGCCAGCCGCGGCAGCGAGTCGGTGCCGGCCGCGGCGAGCGTGCCGACGCCGCGCACCAGCGGGTCGATCGCCTTCGACAGCCGTTCCTGCGCGTCACCGGTGTTGCCGAGAATCCGGTCGATCAGACCCGTGCCGCGCGTCGACCCGATTGAGGTGAACAGGGCGGTGATGTTGTCGTTCCACGCCGCCGAGATCCGGGACATGCCAGCCTCGAAGTGAGGGGCCAGGTCGTTGGCGAATTTCTCGAATTCCTCTGCCTTGCCCTCGAAAAGGGGTTCCTGCGCCGAGTTACGGAGCCGGTCCCACAGCGGCTGCATGGCGATGAGCTGCTGGACGAACTTCTGCGCCGACGGCGACAGGTGGTCCATGGCCTCCGCGGCGGCCTTCTGCGACGCGGACTGCTTATCGCTGGCGGCCGCCACCGCCGCGTGCGCCTCGGCGACCTGCTGATCCGATCGGACCACCCGCTCGTTCGCGGCCACGACACGGTCACTGTTCTCCACGCCCTTGGCGTTGACGTCGTTGAGCTTCTGCGCGGTGTCGGCGTTCCGGGCCCGGACCTCGAGGACGCGCTGATCGGCCTCGAGCACGCGGAGCTGGGCGTCGCGAAGATCGCTGAACTTGCCGCGCGCGAGGTCTTCGCGGGCCTTCTGCGCTTCCAGCACGGCGCGGGACTCGGAGATCAGGCCGCCGCGCATCTCGACGTTCAGGTCGCGCATCTCATTGCGGGCATCGCGGACGGCCTGCGCCTGGTCCTTGCGTGCCTGCGCAGAGTCCACGACCGCGTTCCGCAGCTGGTTCTCCGCGGCGGCCGATGCGCGTGCCTGCGCGGCGCTGTCCTGCCCCGACGACTGCGCCGCCTTGGACACCGCGTCGTAGGCAGCCTTGACCCCGGACAAGCCGACGGCGAGGGTGCCGAAACTGGCGCCAGCGGCGACGATGCCGCCCGGGACGACCAACGCGGCCTGCGACACCTGCTGCAGCGCCGAAGCCAGCTGCGCCAACCCGGTTAGTGCGGGCGTGATTGCCGAGATACCGATCGCACCGAGATTCAACCGCAGAAGATCCGAGCGGCCGAACGTTTCGAGCTGGCGGCGCATCGCGGCCATTCCACCGGCGGCCTGGCTGGTGTCGACGTCGACCTTGATCGTCAGCGACCGCGCTTCCTGATCCCGACGCCACTCCCCCATGTGCGCGGTCGCGCCCTTGGTATCGACATCCACGTCGATACCAATGTCGTTGCGCGCCTCCCGATCCCGCCACTCCGCTGTCTCGCGCGTCGCGGGATCAGTGTCGGCGTTGACTCGGACCGAAAACCCCGGATCGCGAATACCATTGAGCTGCCGACGCAAGTCCCTGACGAAGTCCTGGGTCGTGGGCCTGATGCGAACGGCTGCGCTTCCAGCCGAGTACTCGGGCATCAGTGCACCGCCTTGTGTGTTGAGCGGGGCCGGGTGCGCCTCACCAGTTCGTCGAACTCAGCGGCGGGCAGTTCGCGGAGGTAAATCTCGATGCCGACGAGCAGCCAGTCGATAGGGCTGTCACCCAGTGCTTTTGGCTGCGGCATAGTCGATGACGTCGCGGCGGCGGAAGACCCATCCTTGGCCACAAGGGCATCGTTGTCCGCCGAGGTCGGCCCTGATCTGGCGCACTCGGCAGGGGGTAAGGCTGAGGATCTCCGCGGCGGCTGCTGCGTTGATCCAGTCGGCATCATGAGTTGATGGTGACTTCTGGACCGCGGCGGGGCTTTCGTCGGCGAAAGTGACCAGGTGGTGATACAGCGCCAACCACTCGCGCGCGACGGGATTGCCGCCTCGGCGACGTTCGGTGATGAGGGTCTTGAGAGCTGTGGCCGCCCAGTTCACCTGCTTTTCTGAGAGGTTCACGCTGTCGACCTGTGGCGTGTTTCGGTTGCGGCGTACACCGTGCCGGCCCATACGCCGGACAGAGATCCATTCGGCTGCCGTGCCGCCCAGTTCGCGCAGGGCTCGAGTTCCGGGCAGTGGGAGCACAGTTCGACGGCGTCGGTTGATGCGTCATCGCCCCCGCGGTCGAAGAGTGCAGTTCGGCCGCGACATAGCGCGTTGGGCATCGCCGGCACCTCGAGCAACACTGCTGCGAGTAACGCGAGTGACCCTGGGTCGCGGCGTGCCCGCGCGTCATAGGTCGCCTTCATTCGTACCTCCCACGCAACTCGTCGAGCGCCTGCGCGAGGTGACGCTCGTATTCGGCGATTCGGGTGTCCTTGGTGTCGACGTCGGTGGTGGCGACGACCATCCCGGCGAGATGGAAGATCATTGCAATCAAATCGTCTGTGCAACCACCGGTTTCGCCGAGTATCCGAACGATGTGATCGGTGAGGGATTCGTGGTCAACCGGGTCGAGGAAGCTCAGCAGCAGTCGGTAGTTCCGGGCGCGGGTGGCCGGGCCGCAGCCCTGGGGCGCAATCGGGTCGTGCTGATGATCGTCGTTCTGGGTCGTCATCATCTCTCCTTCATCTCGGGTTGCTGTTGGTGACGATTGCACGGGCGGCCGGGGACGGCGACCACTGCGCGGCATGGTCTCCCGGTCGTGGTGGATCGGCCGCAGCGCACCGGGGCGAGCCAAGTTCGCGACTTCCATAGGTCCGGGAGCGGCCCGAGCTGCTCATGCCCGGCGTCGGGGCAGCCGGGCGAAATGCGGACGCGTGGGTCTCCAAGGAATTCGTCGACGACCAACACGAAGTGCTCGCCGCCGTCGTCTGCTACCGCGACCCCCACTTGATGCCCTGGCAGGCCGTCAGTGCCTAGGCAAACCGATCGGCGGGAGTCAAGGATGAAGTCCTCGGTCATCGGTCACCTCGTGGGATTGCTTCTGCGAAACCATGTTCGGCGAGCAGCTCCCCGACCGTGTCGGTGGTGCATGTGCCGAGGTAACCGCCGCCCAGGTGGGCCACTTGCCAGGTGGGGTCGACGAACTGGCTGAAGCGGTGAGGAGGGTCCGCTACCTCGGTGTCGACGACGACGGGGTGATGGTCGTAGGGCTCGCCGTACTGGTCGAACAGCTCACCGTCCGGGCCGGCCTTCTGAATGACGTGCTCGGTGATGCGGGACTCGAAATGCAAAATGCCCGGGCATGGCTCGGTGACGTACAGCTCGCGGCCCAACGCTTCGTCGTAACTCCAGAGCCTGACGTTGACCCAGCCCGCGGGCAGTGTCTCGATTCCGGCAGGCACGAACGATTGGTGCGGAACTCGCGTCATGCGCACAGGGTGAAGCGGCGGCGTGTCGTCATAGTCGTTCATCGGACGTTCCTTTCGGGCAGAAGTTCGGTTTGCTGACGGGGAATAGAGGAGAAGGAGGCAGCACGTTAAGCACGTTTCTCCGGTATGACGCCATTGCGCGCCCGCGCGTAGACGAACCTGGAATAACGTGCTTAACGTGCTGATTGGTGCTCATTCGTCCTCTCCAGCTAACTTCTCGCGGAGGCCGATACCGCGTCGCCAACGCTTCCCGTTGACCGCCGGGTCTGCGGGATATCCGCGCTTGTCGAGCATCTGCGCGAACGTTCGCTTGCCGATGGGTTCACAGCCGTCGGCGACCTGCCACTCAGCAAACGCTTCGTGCAGATGGGTGGTGGTGGCCCTCATCAAGACGCCAACCGTGCATCGCTCGGCGATGAACCGGCCCAGCGCGTCGCTGCTGAGGTGATAGCTGTCGGTTGCTCGGCGGACACTCAGGGGCTCATCGAGTCCCCGCTTGACGTATTCGCGGTAGCCGGCGATGGCCCATGACAGGACGCCGTCTGCTTCGAGCTCGAGGCGAGAGCCTAACTCGCCGTCGCGCTCGTCTACTGGGATGACGACGTCGAAGGGCACGACCCGCAGTCGTCGCCACACGGCCTCGTCGTCGCCTGACACCTTGGGTAGGTAGTTGGTGATGAGCAGAGCAGTGTGGGACGGCGTGAATTCGACGAAGTCCTGGCGCATCCTGCGAGCGCGGATGGTGTCGCCACCGGTCAGCCTCTTCATGGTGGCCTCAGCGAGTCGTCGATCCTTCTCTGTCTCTGAGACGACCGCCCAGCGGACTCCGCGCAGATCCATCTCGCCGGTGGGGTGGCCGCCGTCGCGGTGCATGAACAGGTCTGGTTCGGCGGTGATCGCGTAGTCGCCGAGCGCGTGTCGGATTGCTTTGTCGAATACGGATTTTCCGTTGGCGCCGACTCCGGTCAGGATGGGCAGCACGTGTTCGCGGACTTCGCCGAGCAGGCCGACGCCCACCAGTCGCTGCAGGAATCCGCGGACGTCCGGGTCGGGAAGCACCCGTGATAGAAACGCGTCCCAGACCGGCGCTGCAGCGTCGGGGTCGTAGCGACCGCGGCACACTTTCGTGAGGCGGTCCGCGGGATGGTGGCCGCGCAGTTCCATCGTGCGCAGGTCGACGGCGCCGTTGGCGGCGTTCAGCAGGAAGGGGTCGGCGTCAAGATCTCGGACGGTAGCGGCGAACGGCTCCAAGGCTGATGCGACGTCGAGGACGCCTGCGAGGCCGGATGCCGATTCGCATTTACGGACGTCGGTCCGAAGTTCTTTGTCGTCGAGGCTTTCCGCGAGCGCGCTACGCAACTCCTCGAGCACGTGCCGTTTCGCTTCCCCGGACTCGTCACGAATCCAGCGGCTGCCGTCCCAGGCGTGCCAACCGAGTCCGGCCACGTGCAGCAGCTCGTGCTCGTAGGTCGCGGCCAGGCGGTAGGCGATGCGGACCTGGCCACGGTGGCGCTGTGCGAGCTCAAGCGCGTCGATCGACGTCGGTGCGGTTGCGGTCATGAAGCCGCCCTCCGCGCCCACGGGTGGGTCTGCTCCCACGTATCCCGGTTCCGTTTCGCGTTCGCGATCTGGGACCAAGGCGCCGCCTCGGCAATCTGCTCTCCAGCATCAACGAGATCGTCTTGGCAGGAGTCGAGGCGAAGCGCCCAGTGGCGGGCCGCGTCGAGGACAGCTGCGATTTTACGTGGGTCGCTGTCGGGCAGCTCATGCCACTCGACTGTCCCTGCTGTAGGCCAAGAGTCGACGTTCTTCAGTGTCGGCTCGACAAACAGGTGGACCAGGTACCAGTTGACTTCTTGGGAATAGATCACCGGGCGCCGCCGGCAAGCCTTGCGATACAGGGCATTTTGCGATCGCGACGGCCGCGCCGCGGCAACTCGATCGAGCATCTCTCACCGACCATTGCCCCGCATGTCGGGCACGGCCGACTGGTCGCCGCGTTCACATCGTGCGGCCCGAACGTCGAGCGCCCAACGATGTCGTCGCGCTCCTCGCGGTCGACAAGAGTAAGCTGGCGGTCAGCGAGTGGTGTCGTCGAGGGTGCCGGGTCCGATGTGGCCCGGCTTCTTCGTTTCTGGCTCACGCGACACCGCCCCCGAACGGTTCCATGGCCTGGTCGAGTTCGTTGAGATCGACGCGGACCAGCCGTTGGTTGATGCGGTAGCCGGTGATCAGACCTTCGCTGATCCAATTGCGGATGGTTCTCATGGTGACGCCGCTGTATTCAGCGGCGTCCTTCAGGCTGGCATATCTGCGACCAGAGGCCTTGAGCGCCAAGGGAATCACACTCCAACACGTGAGTAAGCCTTTCGGATTCTCACTGCTGGAGGTGTGGCAGTCGCGGTTTATCCGTACCGCGTGGACGTGAACCCTCCGATCGCCGCGATACGGATCGCGACGGTCTTTCTACCCCGCCTGACCCAAGAACTGTTGTCCCTTGCCTGCGATAGAGACGGGTTTCCCTCACGGGCTGCTGGCGGGACGGTTGCTCTTGGTAACCCATGTTTAGCACAACTTTCCGCGCAACCACAGGAACTTTCCCTATTGCCTCATGTCGTGTCGCCGGTGGCGATCTTGGACAGGAGCTTGGCTATTCGTCGGTCGCTCCCCTGCGCGGCATGCTGATAACGCATGGCTGCACCGGCAGTTGAATGCCCAAGGCGGGCCATGAGTTCGGCCAGTGTCGCGCCGGTAGCGGCGGTAAGGACGGCGCCGCTGTGTCGAAGGTCGTGCCAGCGCAAGTCGTCTCGGCCCGCCGCCGCGCGCGCACGGTAGAAGTGGCGATACAGGCTCGCTGGGGCGAGGTGGCCACCGCCTCTGGCAGGGAACAGCAGCGCATCTCGTCGGGGCGGCACGTGGTCCTCGAGGTGTGCCCGCAGGACGGGCAGAAGGTGCGGGGGGATCTCGACGTCCCGCCGGCCGGCGTCCGATTTCGGAGTCGTGACTTCGAATCCGGAGTTGACGCGGACCACCCCGCGTTCGACGCGGACGATGCCGTATGCGTCATCCGGGTTGGCGGCGTCGTCGACGATGGTGATGTCTCCGCGGCGCAGTTCTGTGAGCTCTCCAAATCGCAGAGCTGTCCAAGCTCCGAGGAGAACCATCGCCCGGTACTGCTCCGGCATGGCGTCTGCGATCGTCGCCAGTTCCTCGAGCGAGGCGGGTCGGATCTTGTGGACGCGGCGCGCGGTGCCGGCGCCGCGGATCGCGCAGGGGTTGACCGTGATCTTGCCGTCGCTGAGTGCAGTTCCCAGGATGGTGCGCAGCAACCCGTAGCAGTGTGCGCGGAGGGTGGGTGTGCCGCGATCGCTCATCTTGGCGTGCCACTCGCGGACGTCGTCGATGGTGATCGATGCGATGGGGCGTGGGCCGAATTCAGGTAGCAGGTGGTCGTCGAGCAGCCGACGGTAGTGCTCGCGGGTGCGCGCTTTCAGGTCGCGCTGGGTGAGCCATGTGTCTGAGTACGCCCTGAGGGTTAGCTTGGTCTGGGCGTCGTGGGCGCCGGGGGGCATCCACGATTTCGCGATGATCTCCGATTGGCGCAGCGCGAGCCAGCCGCGCGCGTCTTTCTCCGTCAGGAAGGTCCGGTCGGCCTTGTAGCGCCGGCCGTCGGGTCCGAAGTACATAGCGCGGTAGCGGCCGCTCGGAAGTTTGTGCGCTGTGCCGAATGCTCCGCGCTTCTGCGGCCGTCGGCCTTCGCCCCTCACCATGAACTAGAACTCTAGTCGTGAACTCCCCGTGAGCGAACGAGGCGTACTCAACTTTCCACAACTTGCCGCAACTTTCCGCTACACTGAGCGGCATCAGTGCACCTAGAACTGGTATTTGCACTGGTCAACCCGTCCACGCTAGCTAACTGCTTGAACTGGTTCAATCCCAGTATCGCGCACCAGCATTACCGCAGTTCAACGGCGCTTTCCCCACTCGCTGCGCGGATTGCGTGCCCAACACATGCCCCAATGGCACCGCGTCGAGGTTCACTCAGCGCCGCGATTACGCATCCCGCTGAACCTGCGACCGCCTCACTTAACCGACGGAGGATCGCGTGCCGAGGGCGGCGGCAAGGTCGGGCGGCATTGGCATCGGTGTGGTCAGCCCCGCGGCGACACGTCCCGTATTGCCCTCGGGATACCGACCCGTCAGCGAGCCGGGAGCGGCTACGACGATTCGGATGACTTGGCCGATAGCTTCGCGCCGATCGCGTTGCCTGAGTGCGAGTCGAAGCATCGCAGCGTGGTTGCAGGTGTGCAGCCACGGATCGGGCTGAGAGACTATGTGCGCCCGCTCAAGGTGGTGCCAGCGTTGTTCGGCTGAGGCGGTCGCGCGAGCGGCCTGCATTTCGCTCTCGTAGACGGCCCGCGCCTGGGCGTTGATACGGGTCATGTGTCTGGTCCCTTCCGTGTTGTGCGTTAGCAGCAGTGCTCGCCGCGCCACGCCTCGCGTCCTTCCTTCACCGCGACGCCGGCGATGACTAGGGCAACGATGGGGTCGGCCCACGACCACCCCCACAGGGCGTTGAGCAGCAGGCCGGCGAGCAGGACGCCCGATAGGTAGGTGCACAGAAGCGTTTGTTTGGAGTCCGCCACGGCACTTGCGGAACCGAGTTCCCGGCCCGCGCGGCGCTGGGCATAGGACAGGAACGGCATCACGGCGAGCGAGACGGCGGCGAGCACGATGCCGACGGTCGACGGTGCTGCTTCGGTCGCGCCGAAGAGTGCTCGTATCGACTCGAAGGTGACGTAGGTCGCGAGCGCGAAGAATGAGACGGCGATGATCCGCAACGTGGTGCGCTCGCGTTCCTCGTGGTTTCGCCCTGCGAACTGCCATGCGACGGCGGTGGCTGAGGCCACTTCGATGAGCGAGTCGAGTCCGAACCCGACGAGGGCCGCGGACGACGCGATCGTGCCGGCGCTGATCGCCACCGCAGCTTCGATCAGGTTGTAGGTGATGGTCGCCAGTACGAACAGTTTTACGCGACGGGTGAGCACCGCTCGACGCTCGGGTGACACCGTGGTCTCGGGCGCGCTGCAACAGCCATCGGCGCAGCGCGTCGAACTGACGAGCAGTGGTTTCGACTCATCGGAGGCGGAGTCGGTCATCGCAGTCGTTCCTCAGCAGCAGTCGTCGGCGGGCGAAGCGGGACAGGCGCTCGGGTCCGTCACTAGGACGAGTTCGAGCAGGTCGCCGAGCGCGTGAGCGAGACGCGCGTCCGCCAATTCGTAACGCGTGCGTCGGCCCTCCGGTGCAGCCACGACTAAACCGCAGCCACGCAGACAAGCCAGGTGGTTTGAGACGTTCTGCCGAGTCGCGCCGAGGACATCAGCGAGTTCAGCCGGGTAGCCCGGTCCCTCGCGCAACGCCAGAAGCAAGCGCGCCCGGACCGGATCGGACAGGGCGTGCCCGAAGCGGGCCAGAACGTCACCGTGAAGAAGTGCCTGCATCCCGCGATAGTACAGCCGTCAATGTATCGACGGGTAGCCCCGCGCAGGTACTGCGCGGCGGCCGGCCAGTACCAAGCGGCTGTTGAGGCCACGAACGCCGCAACAGCTTTGCCCTGTCGTCGGTCGCTCGCTGTGACTGCTCGAACGGGTTCGAACCTCTCCGTTCAACCAAAGCGACAAGATCCTGCATCAGCCATTACGCGTGCAAACTCGGGTACAGCAGCTTCCCTGGATCGCTTGTCACTCGCGCCTTGAGAACGCCCGGTTCGTCTGTCTCCTGGATCATGTTCTCGTCAGCCATTCCGAGATACACCCACGGTCGACCGTGTGCGTAGCCGGAGCACATCTGCCATGAGAGCAGGGGCTTCGCGGTCGGTGCGTTCGCGTCCGCGTAGGTGACCGCCTCGGTGCTTCGGTATCCGCCCGTCACATCGCCCTGAACGGCGCCGCGACCGGCGATCTGACCGAGGCGCGCATACTTCGCCTTCTTCTTCGCGGCGTCAGACAAGCCGAGTGATTCGAGCGCGGGTTGCTGGTCGCGGAAATTCTCTGCGTGCCAGCGCAACACACGTTCGACGCGAACAGATCGCCTCGCCGGATGCAAGTTCCAGAACGCCGACGACAGTACTTCGAGAGCGCCGCGAACCATCGTGAACGGCGCTGCGCTGTAAAGCATATTGAGGTCGATGAGAAGTGACTTCATCGCGTATAGGTGATCAACGCCGGCGACGATGCACATCTGCACCGCGTGCGAAACCTGGTAGGGATCGCTCGCGCGGTCATCGCCGGCTAGCGACGATCCCGGCGACACCGCGAAATCCATCGCGCCGTTGACCCGTTCCATCATTCGATCGACGTCAGCGGCGACAGTCGCCCACAGCGCGTCAATCTTCTCTTGATCTAGCCCGTCCCCCATGCGCTGCGATCAGTTCAAACGCGGTGCGGCATTCGCCCGCGCTGCCAGACATCGCTGCATCGCCGGCCCGGCCTCGACTCGGACGCGCAGCATCCGCATGTAGCCGCGCATCCACAGCTTCGGCAGCACCAGCGATTCGCCGCCGGCGTACGGGTTGGGATCGCCGGGTTCCGCCAGCGACCCGGAGTGGAGCGCGAACATGTACTCGGGGCGCTTCGACGTCACCCCGCAAGCATGCCGCCGCACCTGTGAAGGCGAAATCATCGTTCGGGAGGCGGTCGCGGCGCGATCGCCGCACGGCCGGCGTGCATGCTTCCGCGCCATGCCAGTCATTCCTGACATCGAGCTGTGAGCTGCCCAAAGCCCGACGCGACCTCCAGTTGATCGGCAGGCAACTGGGGTGGTTCCTCCGATGTTGCGTGCCCATCATCGACGCCACACCCGCCGGGACACCCCCGAACCGGCTCACCCCTCGACCAGGAGATCGACATGCCGAACCGATTCGTCGCCGCGACCGCCGGACTGCTCACCGGAGCGGCCATGGTCGCCGCCTCCCTCAGCGGAGCCGCCGTATCCCAGGCCGCCAGCAATGGCGTCGACCAGCAGGGCACCTACCCCAAAGCCGGCACCTACTCCGGCGTCGCCGGCGGCGTGGCGCTGTGCAGTCAGCACGGCATCAAGATGCCCTGCGGCCCGAACTTCACCCCGGGCAAGACCAGCATCAACAATCTGGGCTGAGCACCCCTTCTGCAGAACGATCCATCGAACATATGATCGAACGGTGGGTCTGCAACAGATCGGTCACGGCGGGCAGCCCCTGCGGACGGTGTTCCGCAGGGTGCACCCGCCGATTGCCGTTTTGATCGACCTCGTCGCGATGTTCCCGCGCGAACCGCACAGCGGCGGCCGCTACCACCCGCACGGCCTGCAGATGGACACGATCGTCGAGGGCCGGCTGTCGTGCTGGGGTCTCGGCGAACAAGGCGGGTGGTGGGGGCTGGTCACGTACTCCGTCGCGTTCGGCAACGACAAACAGACCGTGACCCACTGGGTACCGGCCTGGGTGCTGAAGACGAAGTAGCCGTTTGATGTTCACCACACGTGGTCGCCGTTGCCCCTGCACAGCCACTGAGCGAGCGATAGGCCAATTGACGAAAAACCATCCACCAGACGAAGCTGACCCGGTGATCGAGTTGAGTGAGCAGCAGATCATCGACCAGCTGGCCCGGCGCCTGGCCGATGCCCACACCTCTGTGGCACCAGACCGCGTGGCCGCGGTCGTGCACGAGCACTACGCACGGTTCACCGGCCGCCCCATCCGCGACTTCGTACCGCTGTTCGTCGAACGCAACGCCAAAGCGGAACTGAGCCGGCTCGGGGTCTGAGCGACACCCGGTTCGTTACCGATTTTCTAGCAGAGATCTATCTGGCTATTAGGTCGCTCTCAGGTTCGCCTCTTACCGTCGTACTCAGCGAAGAACCGATCAGACATCCCCGATACGCTCGGCCCGCCACCAACCCCCCTCAGGTGGCGGGCCGAGATCATATCCGCCCCACCCGAAACCCCGCGTTGCCGCGGCGCGAACCGATAGTGTTGGGCGCTCCAGAACCGATTCGGCAACCAGAGGGTGGGACATGATTCGCGAGGTGGCGGTTTCGACGCTGATCGGCCTGGCCGGACTGGGTACAGCGCCGCTGGCCTCGGCGGATCCCGGCCCCATCTACTTCGACGAGCCGGGGCACTACGCCAATGACGTCCCCGGCATGAACTACGACGCCCACCTGACCGCCCCGTGCACCAACATGGAGCGGTTCACTTTCGGTCGCGGTCCGGGCGGAGAAGCATTGCAGTGCCGGTGGATTCCCAATCAGTGGCCGCCGGTCTACACCGGCTTCTGGCAGATCACTTACGACCTCAAGGGCGTACAGGACATCGGGTCGCCATGTCCCAACCCGCAATCCGCCGCCCAGGCCCCCGACGGGCGCCCCCTGGTGTGCATGGGCGCCCAGGGCTGGCAGGCCGGGATCTACAACCGGGAAGGTTTCACGCCTATCGCCTAGCGGATCACGAGCTGCGCAGCGTCCGGCTCGGCTCCGTGCCGAAGATTTCCTTGTACGCACTGCTGAACCGGCCGGGGTGGGTGAATCCGCATCGACCGGCGATCGAGGTCACCGTGTCCCGGGCGGGATCGGCTGACTTCAGCTCACGGTGGGCTCGCTCCAGCCGGATTCGACGCAGGTACTCCAGCGGTGTGGTGCCGACGTGCTCACGGAATGCGTATTGAATCGCTCGCGGTGTCACGTCAGCGGCCGCAGAGATGTCGCGGATCGTGATGTCGTACTGCGCGTTGTCGTGGATGAAGTCCAGCGCGCGGCGCAGCATTCGCGGGTGCTGTGTGTTGGTCTTCTCGTCAGGGCGCATCGTGGTGTTGGGTTCCCTGACTTCCGCCAGAACGAAACCCTGAGTGACGTTGACCACTCTCATGCCACCATCGACCCATGACCGATCGCATCGAAGTATCCCGCACCATCGCCGCGCCGCCATCCGCTGTATTCGCCGTGCTGTGCGACCCTCAGGGCCACGTCGCGATCGACGCCACCGGCATGCTGCAGGACGCAGACGGCGAGCCCGTGCGCGCCGTCGGCGACACCTTCGTGGTGCATATGGATCGGGAGGCCCTCAACGATTTCCCGCTCGGCCGTTACGACGTGACCGTCGAGATCACCGAGTTCGAGCACGACGCACTGATCGCGTGGACGATCCTGGGCCAGATCCGCCCGCAGATCGGGCATGTCTACGGCTATCGGCTGGAACCGGCCGGCCAGGACACGGTGGTCACCTCCTTCTACGACTGGTCGGGCATCGAGGAGCAGTGGCGCGAGGCGAAGATCTTCCCTGTGGTGTCCGAAAACGCCCTGCGGGGCACGCTCGGCATCCTCGACCGCACCGTGCGGCGCGGGTACCCCCGCGCGTCGCCGTCAACTCAAGGTTGACGAGGGCATTTCGTCAACTTAGGGTTGACGCATGCCCGACGCCCGCATCAGCCACCCCGTCCGCCTCGACGACCTCATCGACGCCATCACCCAGGTGCACGATCAACCGCTCGACCAACTGACCGACGCCGTGCTGGCCGCCGAGGCGCTCGGCGACGTCGCCGACCATCTCATCGGCCACTTCGTCGACCAGGCGCGCCGGTCGGGTGCGTCGTGGACCGATATCGGCAGGTGCATGGGCGTCACCAAACAGGCCGCCCAGAAGCGCTTCGTTCCGAGAACACCGACCGACGCCGCGGCAATGGACCCGAACGCCGGCTTCCAGCGGTTCACCCCGCGCGCCCGCGCTGTCGTCGTCGAAGCCCAGAACAGAGCCCACGCCGCAGGCAACCGCGAAATCGGGCCGGCACACCTGGTGCTGGGGCTCTTCGCCGATCCGGACGGGCTCGCGGCCCGCCTCCTCGCCGGCCAGGGCATCGACGCCGGAACCGTCGCAGACGCGATCGACCTGCCCGCACCCGTCGACGACGTGCCGGCGCTGATCCCATTCGACACGCATGCCAAGAAGGCCCTCGAGTTGACGTTCCGCCAGGCACTGCGCCTCGGCCACAACTACATCGGCACCGAACACCTGCTCCTTGCGCTCTACGACGAGGAGGACGACGACGGCGCGCTGCACCGGCTCGGCGTCGATATCCAGCGGTTCGAAGCCGAACTGCGCGCCGCGCTGGAGGCTTTCACCCAGCAGTGAGGGAATGAAACGCCAGGCCCGCCTGTCGGAAAGGCACATGGAACTCAATTCGGCCGGACGTGAACTGATCGGCGGTGGCGTCGACGCCACCCTCGTGACACTCAACCCTGACGGAAGCCCGCAGGTCACCGTGGTCTGGGTGGCCCTACAGTCCACACCCGACGGCGACGAACTGGTGACGGCCCACCTGTCCGAGCACAAAAAGGTCCGCAACGTGCGTCGAGACCCGCGGGTCGCGGTCACCATCGTCGCGCCCGGGGATCCCACCGGCGTGATGCGGCCCTACCTCGCGATCAACGGCACCGCCCGCATCGTCGAGGGCGGCGCTCCGGAACTGCTCACCGAACTCGCCGAAACGCTGGCCGCACCAGGCACGGGCTTTCCGCCACCTGACGCGCCGCCTGGTTACCTGACCAGGATCCGCATCGACAAGATCGGCGGCGTGGGGCCCTGGGTGCCGTCGACCGCATAACCCCGCCGGGGCGGTCACCCGGTGTGCGATCATGCCAAGACGTCTACGAGGGGACCGGACATGCGACGTTGGCTCGTCATCGCACTCGCCGCCACCATCGCCATGCTTTGCGGCGTCCTCGCACCGCCCGCCGGGGCTGCGGTGATCCCGATCGGGCGGCTGGGCGACACGCTGCGTGTCGAGTTCAAGGGCCTCGTCGCCGATGTCGCGGTGCTCGGCATCAACCCCTCCCCGGTGCCCCCCGGCTTCGGCTATCCGCCCCGCGCCCCGCGCTATCAGGTCTATCGGGCCGACGTCACGATCACCCCGGTGAAGCTGCCCACGCCGTACGCCATGGGCATCACCTACGGGTTCCGCGGCGTGACCCCGACCGGTGACGCGTACGAGCCCCGCAACAGCGACGCCCCCGACGCGCTGCAGTACGGCATGCAGAACGCCCAGGTCGGTCGCACGTTCACCGGCGGGGTCTGGTGGGACTGCTACCGCGACCTGGTCTCCAATGTCGTTCTGCTCGACCGGATCACCGGCGAACGCCTCGCCCAGTGGAACGTCAGCTGAACCTGCAGATCAGGCCCGCGGATGCCACCCGACTCGACGAACTCTCCGACGTCGCAGCGCGCACCTTCCCGCTGGCATGTCCCCCGACGTGTACCCCTGACGACGTCGCGGCCTTCATCGCCGAGAACCTCACTGCCGACCGGTTCGCCGACTACCTGAGCGACCCCGACCGCACAGTCCTCACCGCCACCGACGACGGCCGCATCATCGGCTACGCCATGCTGATCGACGGCGTGCCTGATGATCCCGACGTCGCCGCGGCGGTGACCGCCCGCCCGACGGTGGAGTTGTCGAAGATGTACGTGCTGCCCGACGCGCACGGCGCCGGCGCCTCGGCGGCGCTGATGTCTGCTGCGCTGCAGCACGCAGGCCACTCGGCAGCGGCCTCGGTGTGGCTTGGGGTCAACCAGAAAAACGTTCGCGCGCAACGCTTCTACGGCAAGCACGGGTTCACGGTCGCCGGTACCAAGACATTCCGCGTCGGCGCCCACACCGAAGCCGACTATGTGATGGTGCGCCCCGTCTGACCCGCGGCGGTCAACGCGAGCAACCGCGACGTCGCCCGCAGGTACTTCTTGCGGAACCCGCCGGCCAGCATCTCCTCACTGAACACGGTGTCGAGCTTGGCGCCGGAGGCGACCACCGGGACGCCGGCGTCGTAGAGCCGGTCGGTCAGCGACACCAACCGCAGCGCCACGTTCTGGTCGTCGAGGGGATGCACGCCGGTCAGGAACACCTCGGTGACGCCCTCGATCAGCGTCAGGTAGCGCGACGGATGCATGGTCGCCAGATGCGCGCACAGCGCGTCGAAGTCATCGAGCGTCGCGCCGGATACGTCTGCGGCGCGCGCCGTGACCTCGGCATCGCTGAGCGGCTCGGGTGCCGGCGGCAGGTCACGGTGCCGGTAGTCCGGGCCTTCGATGCGCACCGTCGTGAACATCGCTGCGAGCGTGTTGATCTCGCGCAGGAAGTCCTGGGCCGCAAACCTGCCCTCGCCGAGCTGCTCGGGCAGCGTGTTCGACGTCGCCGCGACCGACACCCCCTTCTCGACGAGCGCGGAGAGCAGCCGCGAGACCAGGGTGGTGTTGCCGGGATCGTCGAGTTCGAACTCGTCGATACACAGCAGCGTGTAGTCGGCGAGCAGGTCGATGCATTCGACGAAGCCGAACACCCCGGCCAGCTGGGTCAATTCACCGAATGTCGCGAACGCCTTCTTGCCCTCGACCGCGTAGTACGACGACGCCAGCAGGTGGGTCTTGCCGACGCCGAAGCCACCGTCGAGGTAGACGCCGACGCCGGGCTGCACCTCCCGCTTGCCGAAGAGTTTCTTCTTGCCGGCGCGACGCTGCACCGCCTGCTCGCAGAACCGGCGGCAGGCCTGCACCGCGGCCTCCTGCGACGGCTCGGCCGGATCGGGTCGGTAGGTGTCGAAGCTGACGTCGGCGAAGGTCGGCGGCGGGACCAGCTGGGCGACCAACCGCTCCGGCGTGACGCTGGGATGCCGATCGGTCAGGTGCGCGACCTCGCCGGTCCCGGTGGTGGAGCTGATGCTGGACCCGTGCATGCAGGCACCCTATCGGCGTGCTGAGATTCAGCGTATGGCGCACGACGCGGACGGGACACAGTTCACAGTGCTCGGCACCGTTGACGAAGTGGACCGCGCCGAACTGGTCGACCGGTACGCCTATCCCGACAGCCGCTGGGTGCGGGCCAACATGATCGCCTCCGCCGACGGCGGCGCTACCAGCGCCGGCACATCGGGCGGCCTCGGCGGCGCCGGCGACAAGGCGCTGTTCTCGGTCCTGCGGGAACTGGCGGACGTGGTGCTCGTCGGTGCGGCCACGGTGCGCGCCGAGGACTATTCGGGAGTGAGCTTGACCGCCGGCCAGCGCGCCCACCGCGAGAGCCGGGGGCAGGCCGCCGTCCCGCCGATCGCGGTGCTGACCCGGTCCGGTGCGGTCGACCCGGACGCGGCGCTGTTCCAGCGCACCGAGGTGCCGCCGATCGTGTTCACCAGCGCATCTGTCGCGCCGCAGACGCAGCGCACGCTGGGCGGGCTCGCCGAGGTCATCGACGCGTCCGGGCAGGATCCCGACTCGCTGGACCTGGCGCGCGCGCTTGGTGTGCTGACCGACCGTGGCCTGGGCCGGGTGCTCGCCGAGGGCGGGCCCGGCATCCTCGGCAGGTTGATCGCCGACGGCCTGCTCGACGAGCTGTGCCTGACCGTCGCGCCGATCCTCGTCGGCGGTGCGGCCGGCCGCATCGTCACCGGAGACGGCGACAGCCGAACCGGGCTGCGTCTGCAGCACGCGCTCAGCGACGGCGACGGATACCTGTTCCTGCGCTACGCGCGCGCGGGCACGAACCGATGAGCGCCATCAGTACTGTGGTCGGCATGCGTCGATCGGTGCCGGCAGTGCTTGCGGTGACGGTGGTGGCGACAGCGTTGACCGCCTGCTCCCCCGGGCTGGCCGCGAACCCCCGTTATGCCACCGACTCCGGGGCCCACCCGCAGGGCTCCGCGCCGTCCAGCGAGAAGCCGTCCGGGCCGCCGCCGATCGAGGCACCGAAGAACGATCTGTCGTGGCGGGACTGCACGTCGCGGGTGTTCAGCGCTGCCGCGATCCCACCGCCGCCGGGAGTCACGCTGGACTGTGCGAGCTACGACGCCGACCTGGACCCGATCGCCGGAGCCACCGGCTCGGTCAGCATCGGTGTGGTGCGTGCCCGCTCGGCGCAGACGCCCGCCGACGCAGGTCCGCTGGTGATGACGACGGGGTCGGATCTGCCATCGTCGGTGCAACTTCCGGCGTGGCTCGCGGGCGCGGGCACCGACGTGCTGGCCAAGCATCCCGTCGTCGCGGTCGACCGTCGCGGCATCGGCATGTCCGGCGCGCTGGACTGCCGCGATGTGTTCGACCGCCAGGAGATGTTCGAGCAGGCCCAATTCCAGTCCGGCGACGACCCGGTCGCCAACCTCGGCGCGATCACGATGACCGCGACGACCAGCTGCACCGACACCATCGCTCCCGGCGATTCGGCCTACGACAACTCCCATGCCGCCGAGGACCTCGAACGTCTGCGCACCACCTGGGACGTTCCTGCGCTCGCGCTGCTCGGCATCGGCAACGGCGCGCAGGTGGCACTCGCCTACGCCGGCTCGCACCCCAACAAGGTGGCTCGCCTGGTCCTGGACTCCCCGCTGCCGCTGGGCATCTCGGCCGAGGCCGCAACCGAACAGCGAGTCAAAGGCGAGCAGGCCGCGCTGGACGCGTGGGCCGCGCAGTGCGCGGCCACCAACTGCCCACTGCCCGACCCGAAGGGCGCCGTCGACACCCTGCTGACGGCGGCGCGGGCGGGCAACGGGCCGGGCGGCGCGTCGGTGGCCGCCGTCGCCGACGCGATCTCCACCACGCTGGCGTTCCCTCAGGGCAATCGGGTGGATGCCGGCCGAGAGCTCGCGCAGGCCATCGCCGACGCAAACGGCGGAGACACCAACCGGCTCAACAACCTGATCAACACCGCCGAGACCCTGCGCCAGACCGACGGGCAATTCGTCAACTCCTGCAGCGACGCCCTGAACCGACCCACTCCCGACCGGGTGCGCGAGCTCGTCGTCGAATGGGGCAAGCGCTACCCGCAGTTCGGCACCGTCGGCGCGCTGGACATGGTGAAGTGCCTGAACTGGCCCAGTGGCACCGCACCCAAGGAGCCCCAAGGACTCACCACTCCGACGCTGCTGCTCGGCGTACAGAACGACCCCATCGTCGGAAACGAAGGGGTCGCCGCCGTCGCCGCAACCGCCATCAACGCCGGTTCGACGAACAAGCGGGTGATGTGGCAGGGGATCGGACACGGCGCCGTCATCTATTCGGCCTGCGCCCTGCCGCCAGTGCTGGGCTACCTCGACACCGGAGCACTGCCCGCCACCGACACGTTCTGTCCGGCCTGACGGATCTCCTCTGAGGCGCTACGGTACGGTGCCTGACGTGCGTGATCTTGTTGTGAAAGCGTTCAGGCCCCGCACGTCCCCGCCCACCACCGCCGCGATTCTGCGTTCGGTTCTGTGGCCGCTGGCGATCCTGTCGGTCATCCACCGCAGCTATGTGCTGGTGTTCAACCGCTACATCACCGACGATTTCGCCCCGGTCTACCGCGCGGTCATCAACTTCAAGTTCGGCTGGGACATCTACAACGAGCACTTCGACTACGTCGACCCGCACTACCTGTATCCGCCCGGCGGCACGCTCATCATGGCGCCCTTCGGCTACCTGCCCGAGGTGGCTTCGCGCAACTGGTTCATCTTCTTCAACACCGTGGCGATCATCCTGGCCGGCTACTTTCTGCTGCGGCTGTTCGGCTTCACGCTGAGTTCGGTTGCCGCGCCGGCCCTGCTGCTGGCGATGTTCTGTACCGAGTCGGTGACCAACACCCTGGTGTTCGGCAACATCAACGGCGTCATGCTGCTGCTGGAGGTGCTGTTCTTCCGCTGGCTGCTCGACGGCAACCGCAGCCATGAGTGGTGGGCCGGGGTCAGCATCGGGCTGACGCTGGTGGTCAAGCCGCTGCTCGCCCCGCTGCTGCTGCTCCCGGCGCTCAACCGGCAGTGGCGGGTCCTGGTGACCGCGATCGCGGTGCCGATCGTGTTCAATCTCGCTGCGTGGCCGCTGATCTCCGATCCGATGAGCTTCGTCACCCGCACCGTGCCCTACATCTTCTCCACCCGGGATTACTTCAACAGCTCGATCCTCGGCAACGGCCTGTACTTCGGTCTGCCGACGTGGCTGATCCTGCTGCTGCGGGTCGTGTTCGCGGCACTCGGGGTGGCCGCGCTGTGGCTGCTGTACCGGTACTACCGCACTCGTGACCAGTTCTTCTGGGCGCTGACCTCGTCGGGCGTGCTCCTGACGACATCCTGGCTGGTCCTCTCCCTCGGCCAGGGCTACTACTCGATCGCCCTGTTCCCCTTCTTGATGACGGTGGTGCTGCCGAATTCGGTGTTGCGCAACTGGGTTGCCTGGCTGGCGACCTACGGATTCCTGACCATGGACCGCTGGCTGCTGTGGCAGCTGCCGTCCACCGGGCGTGCGTTGGAGTACCTGAAGATCACCTACGGATGGTCACTGATGGTGATCGTGGTGTTCTGCGTGCTGCTGTTCCGCTACCTCGACGCCCGGCGAGATGGGCGGCTGGCCGACGGGATCGACCCACCGTGGCTCACCTCGGACAACCGACCCGGTGCTCGTGCCGCCGAGTAGCCTGGCAGGCATGACAGGTCCCAAGCTGGAGCTGACCGACGACCAGTGGCGCGAGCGGCTGAGCCCGGAGGAGTTCGCCGTGCTACGCCGTGCCGGCACTGAGCGGCCGTTCACCGGCGAATACACCGACACCACAACCGAAGGTGTCTACCAGTGCCGTGCCTGCGGGGCCGAGTTGTTCCGCAGCACTGAGAAGTTCGAATCCCATTGCGGCTGGCCGTCCTTCTTCGACCCCGCCGACTCAGACGCGGTGATCCTGCGGTCCGATGATTCTCTGGGCATGCGCCGCGTCGAGGTGTTGTGCGCGAACTGCCACAGCCACCTCGGGCACGTCTTCGAAGGTGAGGGCTACCCCACCCCGACCGACCAGCGCTACTGCATCAACTCGATCTCGCTGCGGCTGGTACCGGCCGGTCAGTGAGGATTGGGAGCAAGCATCCGTTCGCGCCGCTGCGCCTCGAGCAGGGCGAGCATCTCCGATCCTGGCACCGGCCTGCTGAAGTAGAACCCTTGCGCCACCCGGCACCCGTATTCGCGTAGCCGCTCGGCGATCTCGGCGCTCTCCACCCCTTCGGCCACCGGCGTCAGGCCCAGCGCGTGGGTCATCTCGATCACCGCGCGCACGATGGTGGCCGACGGTCCGTGCGTCAGGATCGGTGCGATGAACTCGCGGTCCAGCTTGACCTGGTCCACGGGGAAGTCGCGTAAATACCACAGCGCCGAATATCCGCTGCCGAAGTCGTCGAGCGCCACCTGGACGCCGCTGTCGCGTAGCCGGTCGAGGGCGGATCGGGTGCCGGGCATGTCGGCGAGAAGCCGGTCCTCGGTGATCTCGACCGTGAGGGATTCGGGCGACAACCCGTTCCGTCGCAGGGCCTCGGCGATGCCGTCACTGAGCGCGGGATCGCTGACGGTCGGCGCGAAGACGTTGACCGCGACGGGAATCGGGAAGCCGTGCGCATGCCACACAGCTACGTCGTCGAGGGCGAGCTCGAGCACCGCGGTGGTCAGCGCGGTCATCAGCGTGCGCTGGTTCACCAACGGAAGGAACTGGTCGGGGTTGAGCAGGCCCTGACACGGGTGCGGCCAGCGGATGAGCGCCTCGGCGCCGATGATCTCCTCGGTGAACAGGTCGTACTGCGGCTGATAGACCACCCGTATCTCGCCGTGATGGATAGCGTGCTCGAGCTCGTCCAGGATCGGTGGCGGATCGGCGTCGGGCGTACCGGCGGCGATGTCGGCGCGCAGCCGGCGGTTCTCCCCGAGGATCACGAACTGCCGGATGGTCACGGCGATCACGATGACGGCCACCGCAACGAACACCGGCCCCATCCCGGCGATCAGCACCGGAGTACACAGCACTGCCGACAGCATCACCGGCACATAGGGCACCCAGCCCGACACCGTCGGCGCCTGCGCTCCGGCACCCTCGGAGCCGACGCGCCTGGCCTGCACCGCCGCGACCGCGAGGAGGAGGAAACCCGTCGCCCAGCCGATCGAGAGGGGATGGTCGCCGTCGAAACTGTTCGTCGCGGTCAGGTAGGCGAAGGCCACGTCGGAGAACGCGATGCAGACCAGGCCGGCGGTCAGCAATGCCCTCTGCGGGCGCCGCGCCGCCGGTGTCCGCAGCAGCATCAGCGCCGACACCGTGATCAGCCCGATGTCGACCACCGGGTACACCAGCGCGATCGTCACCGTCAGGACGCTGCTGCCCCGAGCGGTGTACACCGTCTCCAGCCAGGTCACCCAGGCCGCGCCGAAGATGGCTGCCGCGACGATCAATCCGTCGATCAGCACCCGCAACTGCGTACTGGTCGGCGCCGCGGTCAGCTTGACGATCAGGGACAGTCCGGCACCGGCCAGGAACGTCAGGTAACCGGCATCCGCCCAGGACGGTGTGGGAGCCTGCCCCGCGACGAGGTCGTAGTAACACCACACCGCCTCGCCGACAGCCCATCCGACCAGGCCGGCCGCCATGAACGCCCAGGCCGCGCGGTCGGTCGCTCGCAGGTGCATCGCGGCCCAGGCGGCAGCACCCGCGGCGATCAGCGCGAATACGACCAGACCGGCGTCGTCGAGGATGCGGACGACGGTCGGGCCGCCCCACCCGAACCAGAGCCAGGCGCCATACCCGGCGGCGGCGATCAGAGCACCCGCCGCCAGCCCCCTGGTATTCGGCATGCCCGAAATCCTAGCAATCGGAAGACCGTGGCAAAACCTATCGCAGGGAGTAAGGAGTCGTTTGCTGGTATGGCATGTTTCGCACGAAGAAAGGCCCAAAGACCCTATGACGTCGCCTTACGGCATTGTCAATAATTTGCAGACGCCTGGGCGAATTGTCGAACGTACCGCTTTCAGCAAAATCACGGCAGGGCGTTGACCAGGCGTTCGACCGAGACACGCGGACCCGTGAAGAACGGAGTCTCCTCCCGCACATGCCGACGGGCGTCGGTGGCCCGCAGGTCCCGCATCAAGTCGACGATGCGGTGCAGTTCAGGCGCTTCGAACGCCAGCAACCACTCGTAGTCACCCAGCGCGAACGCCGGCACCGTGTTGGCGCGAACGTCCTTGTAGCCGCGTGCCGCCATGCCGTGCTCGGCGAGCATCCGCCTGCGCTCGTCATCGGGCAGCAGGTACCACTCCAGCGACCGGACGAACGGATACACGCAGATGTAGGCGCCCGGCTCCTCCCCCGCCAGGAACGCCGGCACATGGCTCTTGTTGAACTCGGCGGGACGGTGCAATGCGACATTGCTCCACACCGGGGTCGACGCGCGGCCCAGCGAGGTGGTGCGCCGGAAGTCGGCGTAGGTGGCCTGCAGCGCCTCGACGTTCTCCGCGTGAGTCCAGATCATGAAGTCGGCGTCGGCGCGCATGCCGGCGACGTCGTACAGCCCGCGTACGACGACTCCGTTGTCCTCCTGCTGCTTGAGAAACGTCGCGGTCTCGTCGACCACGGCCGCCCGCGCCTCGTCCCCGTCCGCCAGAACGCCCGGCTTCACCGCGAACACCGAGAACATCAGGTAGCGGATAGTGGAGTTGATCGCGTCGAAGTCGAGCTTGGCCATGGCTCTATCGTGCCACGATGGCCGCAACCGCCCGGGTCGCGGCTGCCACACAGGCCGGCACCCCGATGCCGTCGAGGTAGGCGCCGGCCACGGCGAGGCCCGGCGGCAACCCGGCGCGCAACTCCGCGACCAGATCGGCGTGCCCCGGACCGTACTGCGGCATCGCGTCGAGCCACCGCACCACCCTGCTGTCCTCGGGCTCGACCGAGATCCCGAACAGCGTCTTCAGATCCTGTTCGGCCCACATCAGCAGGTCCTCGTCGCCCGCCCGCCGGGCCAGGTCGTCGCCGAAGCGGCCGTAGGACAGCCGAACCATCTCGACGCTGCCCCGCCGGCCCCACTTACGCGACGACAGCGTCACCGCCTTGGTGTGCAGGCGACCACGGCCGGCGACCAGCACGCCGGACTGCTCCGGGAGCGGGGTGCCGCCGGGCAGGGCCAGCGCCACCACCGCCGCCGAAGCGACCTCGATGCGGCTCGCTGCCGCGACGGTGCGCGGCGCGAGGTCACCGAGCACAGCCGGCAGACGTGGCGCGGGTACCGCCAGGACGACCGCATCGGCCGGCCACCGCACACCCTCGTCGTCGACGACGTCCCACCCCCGCGCCGCCGGACGAACGCTGCGGACCGCCACCTGCGCCCAGGTGAGTCGGGAGCGGCGCACGAGTTCGTGGATCAGCACGGTGTAGCCGCCGTCGAGCGCGCCGAACACCGAGCCGGTCTGCGGCGGCGGCAGCGCGGTGGTGACGGCCTCGGTGAGGCTGCGGGCGCCGCGGTCGAGCGCCGCGGCGACCGTGGGGGCGGCCGCGCGCAACCCGATGGTCGCGGCCGACCCGGCATAGACGCCGGCCAGCAGCGGATCGATCGATCGGACCACCACCTGCTCACCGAAGCGGTCGCCAACCAGCTCGGCGACCGTCGGATCGGCACCAGGTGTCCACGACAGCGGACGGCGGGGTTCGTCGAGCATCCAGCGGATCGTCGCGTCGTCGACGAGCCCGGTGAGCGCGGCCGGTCGCGTCGGGATGCCGTTGACGGTGTGCTGCGGCAGCGGATGCAGCCGCCCCTCGCTGTAGATCAGCGGACGCGCGCCGGTGGTGGTGAGCTGCCGATCCGACAGGCCGAGCTCGCCCAGCAGCGCGGGCACCTCCGGCCTGCGGGTGACGAACGCCTCGGCCCCGACGTCGAGCGGCTGGCCGGCGATGCGTTCGGTACGTAGCACGCCGCCGAGCCGGTCGGCTGGGTCCAGCACGGTGATCGTCGCGTCCGGCCCGGCCGCCACCCGCAGCCGATAGGCCGCGACCAGACCCGAAATACCACCACCGACAACGCAATACGTCGTCATAGCTGATGCACCAATGCCACCGCCTCGGTGATGACGTCCGGATCGGTGGCGGGCAGCACCCCGTGCCCGAGGTTGAACACATGCCCGACCGCACCGGCGTCGACCGCCCGCCGCCCGTCGTCGATGACGGCCCGCACCGCCCGCTCCACGACAGACCGTCCGGCCAGCAGCACCACCGGATCGAGGTTGCCCTGCAGCGCGACTCCCCGCTGCACCCGCGCCGCGGCGTCGGTGAGCGAGGTCCGCCAGTCCACCCCGACCACCGCGGGCACGCCGTGCCCGACGACGGCTTCGGACATGGCGCCGAGCAGCTCGGCGGTGCCGACCCCGAAGTGCGTCATCGGCACTCCATAGTGGGCCAGCGCGGTGAACACCCGCTCACTGTGCGGCAGCACGTAGCTGCGGTAATCCACGAGCGACAGCGTGCCCGCCCACGAGTCGAAGACCTGGATGGCATCCACGCCGGCCTCGATCTGGGTGCGTAGGAACGCGATCGTCACGTCGGTCAGCGCGGCCATCAACGCATGCCAGGTGTCGGTCTCGCCGAGCATCATCGCCTTGGTGCGCTCGTGGTTGCGGCTCGGCCCGCCCTCCACCAGATACGACGCCAGCGTGAACGGCGCGCCCGCGAACCCGATCAGCGGCACCTCCCCCAGTTCGCCGGTCAACCGGCTCACCGCTGCCGCCACCGGCGCCACCTGATCGGGATCCAGCGCCGTGATCGTCGCGACGTCGGCCCGGGTCCGGATCGGGTGATCGATCACCGGGCCCACGTCGGGCACGATGTCCAGTGCCACGCCGGCCGCGCGCAGCGGGACCACGATGTCGGAGAACAGGATCGCGGCGTCGACGTCGTGGCGCCGCACCGGCTGCAGCGTGATCTCGGTGATCAGGTCGGCGTCGAAGCAGGCCTGCATCATGGTGTTCTTGGCCCGGAGCGCCCGGTATTCGGGCAGTGACCGACCGGCCTGCCGCATCATCCACACCGGCGTGCGGTGGGGTTTGCGGCCGGCGACGGCGGCCAGGTAGGGCGATTCGGGCAGCTCGCGGCGCGTGTTCATCGGTCCCCATGCTGCCATGCCCGGTGCATCCCGAATCGGCGCGCCATGAGCACAGACCTGTGAAAATGGACTACCGTCGATCGGCGTGACCTCCGCCGAACCGGCTCAATTCCGTGAAGCGGTGGCGGCGATGAACGCCACCACCGTGCGGCCGGAGATCGAGCTGGGCCCGATCCGGCCGCCGCAGCGCCTCGCCCCGTACAGCTACGCGCTGGGCGCCGAGGTCAAACACGCCGAGGCGGCGATCATCCCCGAGCGCTCCGACGGCGACGCGTTCGGCCGGCTCATCCTGCTGCACGATCCGGAAGGCGCCGACGCGTGGGACGGGACCATGCGGCTGGTCGCCTACATCCAGGCCGACCTGGATTCCAGCGAGGCCGTCGATCCGCTGCTGCCCGAGGTCGCGTGGAGTTGGCTCGTCGACGCCCTGACCGAGCGTGCGCAGCACCTCACCGCGCTCGGCGGTACCGTCACCGCGACGACGTCGGTGCGCTACGGCGACATCTCCGGTCCGCCGCGCGCCCACCAGCTCGAGCTGCGCGCCTCGTGGACGGCCACCACCCTCGAGCTGGGGCCCCACGTGGAGGCGTTCTGCGAGGTGCTCGAACACGCCGCAGGCCTGCCACCCGCCGGGGTGACCGACTTGGGTTCGCGCACCCGCGCCTGATCTGATGGTCGAACCCGACACCGGCGGTTCCCCACGGGACACCGAGCATCCCGACGACAGCGAGGCCACCGAAGCGCCCGCCGCCACGCCGCTGCTCGCCCCCCGCGAGGGCGTCCCCGACATCTCGGCGAGTCGCAGCGAAATCGCCCGGGCCGCAGACTTTCTCGCCTCCGGCACCGGGCCGTTCGCCGTCGACGCCGAACGCGCATCGGGCTTTCGCTACTCCAACCGCGCCTACCTGGTGCAGATCCGTCGCGCCGGTGCGGGCACCGTGCTGATCGACCCGGTGAGCCACGGCGGCGACCCTGTCGAGGTGCTCGCGCCGGTGGCCGAGGTGCTCGCCGAAGACCAATGGATCCTGCATGCCGCCGACCAGGATCTGCCCTGCCTGGCCGAGATCGGTATGCGGCCGCCTTCGCTGTACGACACCGAACTGGCCGGCCGGCTCGCCAACTTCGACCGCGTCAACCTGGCATCAATGGTGCAGCAGCTGCTCGGTCTCGCGCTGACCAAGGGACACGGCGCCGCGGACTGGTCGAAACGGCCGCTGCCCGACGAATGGCTGAACTACGCCGCGCTGGACGTCGAGGTGCTGATCGAGTTGCGCGACGCGGTCGACGCGGCGCTCACCGCCCAGGACAAAGATGGTTGGGCGCGAGAAGAATTCGAATACCTGCGCACGGTCGAGAGCACCCCCACCCGCCGCGACCGCTGGCGGCGCACGTCGGGAATCCACAAGGTGCGGGACCCGCGCGCGTTGGCCGCGGTGCGCGAACTGTGGCTGACTCGCGACCAGATCGCCCGTCGCCGCGACATCGCCCCGGGCCGTATCCTGCCTGACAGCGCGATCATCAACGCCGCAACCACCGATCCGGACACTGTGGAGAAGCTGACCGCACTGCCGATCTTCGGGGGTGCACGGCAGCGGCGCAGCGCAGGCGTCTGGCTCGACGCGCTGGCGCGGGCCCGCACTACCGACCCGCCGTCGTCTCAGGAGCCGTCCAACGGCCCCCCGCCGGCCTCACGCTGGGCGCGCCGCAAGCCCGAAGCCGCCGCCCGACTGGAAGCGGCACGCGCAGCGATCAACGCACTCGCCCAACAGGTTTCGGTACCGCCCGAGAATCTGCTGGCACCCGACATCGTGCGCAGGCTGTGTTGGGACTGGGTCCCGGTCGACGACACCGCCGCCGCGGTGGACGCTTTCTTGGCCGCATCGACCGCCCGGCGCTGGCAGCGTGAGCTGACGGTGCCGGTGCTGACCGCGGCGTTGACCAACGCGCCTACCGACTCGCCGTGAGGCTGTCGACGTGGCCGAGGAAGTGCCGCAGCACCGCCTCGGGTGCCTCGATCTGCGGCCAGTGCCCGATGTCGTCGGCGAGCATCACCACGTCGGCGTCGGGGACGACCTCGACGTAGCGGCGGGCCATGTGCGCGCCGGAGTTCGGATCGACGGGTCCGTCGATCAATCGCATCGACACCGAGGTCTCTCGCATCGCGCGCACCCAACGGTTGCGGTGTCTGCGGCGGTCGTCGAGGAACCTGCCGACCTGGTGCAGCACCCGCTTGCCGTCGTTGTACTCCAGGATCTGATGGAAGGTTTCCATCATCTCACGCGTCGGTTTGGTGTTCGGTCCGAACATCTCGTTGATGGTCGGCTCGAAGATGCGGCGCGAGAGCGCACTGCCCTGGAGCGGACTCATCAGGTCCCCGAGCGGCGTTCCCGACATCAGCTTCTGCATCACGCGGGGTGTGTAGGACTCGGCGAACATTCCGCCGTTCAGCCAGGTGATCGACTCGATGGTCCAGGCGCCGTAGGCCTGCTCGTCGAACACTCTGCGCGCCAACAACTCCTGGGCCACCGAGTCACCCAGGTCATGGGCCAACACGTGAGCCGACCGCACGCCGAGAGCGGCCAGCAGCGCCTCGTGCATGTCGGCGTGGTCGTGCACCGAGTAGCGATAGGCCGACGGCTTGGCGGAGAAACCCATGCCCATCATGTCCGGCGCGACGACGCGGAACCGCGCCGTCAGCGCCGGCCACAGTGCCGCCCAGTCATAGCTGTTGAACGGGTAACCGTGTACAAGCAGCAACGCGGGCCCCTGCCCCTCGCAGCGGTAGAACACGTCGAAGCCGAGATAGTCGAAGAACTTCCCTCGTGCGCGCCACCGCGCGAGATCTGCGTCCACCCGTCCAGCGTAACGAGGGGCGGCTAGCGGGAACTCTCGGCGACACGAAGCGCCGCTGCCTCGATCGTGTCCTCGTCGAGGAGCACATGCAGCGCGGCATCACCGAGCGGAATGAAGCTGTCGTGACTGGCGACCCGGGCGAGCACCCCCGTGTAGCCGTGGTCGATGAGCGCGGTGACGACACCCTCGCTCACGCCACCACTGCGCCGTGTCTCGTCCACCACGAGCACACGGCCGGTCGCCTCGGCTGCCGCGAGCATGTCGCACATCGGAAGTGGCGCCAACCACCGCAGATCGACCACCCGCACCGCAATGTCACGCGAAGCCAACCGGCGCGCCACCCGCAGGCTCATCGGGACCCCGTTGCCGAACGTCAGGATGGTCAGGTCGTGCCCGTCACCGTAGGTGCGGGCCTCGCCGATCGGTGCGACGGCACCGTGGTCGGGAGCCAGCCAGAGGTCGTCGCCGTCCTCGTGCAGATCACGGGTGTGATAAAGGGCGATCGGCTCGAGGAACAGACACACGACGCCGGCGGCCCGCGCGGCGGTGACGCAGGACCGCAGCATCGCCGCGGCATCGTCGGGCCGCGCCGGGGAGGCGATCACCACGCCGGGCAGGTCCCGGATCGCGGTGATCGAGTCGTCGTTGTGGAAGTGCCCGCCGAAGCCCTTCTGATAGCCGTAGCCGGCGATCCGCACCACCATGGGATTGCGGTACTGCCGGTCGGAGAAGAACTGCAGTGTCGCGCCTTCGCCCCGGATCTGGTCCGCGGCGTTGTGCAGATACGCCAGGTACTGGATCTCCGGAATGGGCATCAGGCCCGACACCCCGGCGCCCAGCGCCAATCCCAATATCGACTGCTCGTCGAGCAGCGTGTCGAACACCCGCGCGGGACCGGCGGCGGCCTGCAGGCCGCGGGTCACGCCGTAGACACCGCCCTTGCGCCCGACGTCCTCACCGAAAACCACCGCCTCCGGGTGATCGACGAGCACGCCCTTCAGCGCTCGGTTGATCGCCTGCGCCACCGTCAGCGGCGTCTCGCCCGGCTCGTGACTTTTCTCCCCGCCGGCCCGCGTCGCCGTCACTGCGTCGTCGAGGGCGGTGAGCAACGGCGCCATCACTGCGGCGGCGCTGTCCAGTTGGGGAAGCTCGGCGACCTCGGCGGCCAGGGAGAGCACCGTTGCGCGCTTGGCCTCGTAGGTGTCCAGAACCTGCTGCGGGGTCAGGATCCCCGCATTGATCAACGCGCGGGCCGCACACAGCACGGGGTCGCGCGCGTAGTCCGCGGAGATCTCGTCGGGTCGGCGGTAGCCGGGCTCGTAGTCCGACCCGGCATGGCCCATCAATCGCACCGTGCGCAGATGAAGAAACGCCGGTCGCCGTTGTGCCCGCACGTATTCCGCTGCCTGCGCGGCGACGGTCAGCACCTCCGCCAGATCGGCCCCGTCGGCGCTGAAGTAGCGCAGGTCCGGGCGGTCACGGTAGGTCCGGGCGATCCAACCGTTCGGCGTCTTGACGCTGATACCGATTCCGTTGTCCTCGCACACGAACAGCAGCGGCAGCGGCACGCCCTGATAGGCGGTGTGCATCGCGGCATTGATCGCGCCGACCGCCGTGGAGTGGTTCGCCGAGGCATCCCCGAAGCTGCACACCACCACGGCGTCGGCGGGCCATCGACTCTCGACCCCCAGCTTCCGGGCGCGGGCCACCGAGAACGCGACACCCAGCGCGCGCGGCAGATGTGAGGCGATGGTGGAAGTCTGCGGGATGACATGGAGGTCGTAGCGGCCGAACACCTTGTGCCGCCCGCCGGAGATCGGCTCCTCGGTCGCGGCGACCAGGCCGAGCAGCACGTCGCGCAGTGGATCGCTACCGTCGACCTGACCCGCGCGGGACAGGAAGAAGCCGCCCGACCGGTAGTGCAGCAGCGCCGGATCGCTCGCACGCAACGCCGCGGCGACGGCGGCATTGCTCTCGTGCCCCGCCGACCCGATCGTGTAGAACCCCCTGCCCTGGGACCGCAGCCAGCGTGCCGCGAGATCGAGATGCCTGCTGCCGAGCTGCGCGTCGAACACGGCCAGGCATTGTTGCGGCGAAATACCCTGCAGCACATCGGGATTCGCGGTGCCCGGCGCGGTAAAGGCCGAGACGGCGGTGGTGAAGTGTTCGTCGATGGGTTCAGCCACTGCGACTCCCCGGCCCCTCAGCGGAACGCGGCGGTACCCGTGAGGGCCTGCCCGATCATCAGAGTATGCATCTCGCTGGTGCCTTCGTAGGTCAGCACGGACTCCAGATTGTTGGCGTGGCGCATCACCGGGTACTCGGCGGTGATGCCGCTGGCGCCCAGCACGGTGCGCGCCGTGCGGGCAATCGCGATGGCTTCCCTGACGTTGTTCAGCTTGCCGAGGCTGACCTCCTCGGGACGCAGCCCGGACGCGTCCTTGGCGCGTCCGAGATGCAGCGCGAGAAGGAACCCCTTGCCGTATTCGAGTGTCATGTCGGCGAGTTTCTGCTGCGTCAACTGGAATCCGCCGATGGGGCGGTCGAATTGCATCCGGGACTGGGCGTAGGTCAGCGCCGCCTCGAGACAATCCCTGGCCGCGCCGATCGCCCCGAACACGATCCCGAAGCGAGCTTCGTTCAGGCAACTCAGCGGGGCCCGCAGGCTGGTGGCTTCCGGCAGCCGCGCACTGTCGGGCAGTCGCACCCCGTCCAGCACCAACTCGCTGGTCACCGAGGCCCGAAGCGACATCTTGGACTTGATGGTGTGCGCGGTGAAACCCGGTGTGTCGGTGGGCACGGCGAACCCCCGGACACCGTCCTCGGTGCGCGCCCACACGATCGCGACATCGGCCACCGAGCCGTTGGTGATCCACATCTTGGTGCCGTCGAGGACCCAGTCCCCACCCGATCGGACCGCGCGGCTGCGCATTCCGGCGGGGTTGGAGCCGAAATCGGGTTCGGTCAACCCGAAACAGCCGATCGCACGTCCGGCCGCCATGTCGGGCAACCACTGCTGCTTCTGCTCCTCGCTACCGAACGCGTGCAGCGCGAACATCGCCAGCGAGCCCTGGACACTGACCAGGGATCGGATGCCTGAATCGCCGGCTTCGAGTTCGAGGCATGCGAGTCCGTAGGCCACCGCCGAGGTGCCTGCGCATCCGTATCCCTGCAGGTGCATGCCGAGCAGGCCGAGGTCGCCGAGCTCCACGGCGAGTTCGCGGACCGGAAGCTCTCCCTCCTCGTACCACGTCGCGATGTCGGGGGCTATGCGGCTCTTCACCAGGGCGCGCACGCTATCGCGAATCTGGCGTTCCTCGTCGTCGAGCAGGCCGTCGACGCGGAGCAGGACGTCGGGTGCGGTGGGACCGGCGTCGGCGGTGGGCGGTCGGGTCATGGTGTCTCCTCGGGTTCGTCTGGGGATGGTGTCAGCAGCAGCCGGACGCGTGCGCACCGACGGGGGCCGGCCTGAGAGGCTCACGCCGCGGCGCCGCACCGTGCCATGTCACCGAACGACTCGGCGGCGGTGTCTGCTCACTGCGGGTCGACACCAGCGGGATGCCGTCGACGAGGACGGTGGCGATGCCGGGCAGGTCACCGAGGGCGAACGACTCGAGCGCATCGGTGGCGGTCGAACCGGTGATCGGGCCCAGAACGACGAGGTCGGCAGGCATTCCCTCGGCGATGACGCCGGTGTTCAATCCGTGTGCGCTTGCGGTCTGGCCGGTGGCGGCTGCGACGGCCGAGAGCGGGTCGACACCACACACCGAGGCGAGATAGCAGATGTTGCGCAGCATTCCGCGCGGGATCACACCGGTTCCGCCCGGCGTGTCGGTGCCGAGTGTGAGACGGTCCAGCCGGCCGAGCCGGGTGAGCTCACCGGTGACCACCGTGGTGGCGCGATAGTTGTTGGAACTGCACACTTCCACGTGCGTGTCGGGAAGGCCGCCGATGATCGCGGTGATGTCGGCGTCCGGCGGCGGAATCGGCCCGCCCGAGATATGGCCGACCACGTCGGGACCGACCGCTGTCACCACGTCCGCCCCGGCCACCCGGCTCGAACCCGACCGGGAGACACCGCCCGAGTGCAGTTTGACGGTCATCCCCCGCTCGTGCGCCCACTGCACGTACCGCTGAGCTTCGCCGTCTCCCAGACGGTTCCAGTCGTAGAAGATGAATTTGAGTTGATCGATGCCTTCGCGGGCAGCTCGGTCGAAATGCGCCTCCGTCATGCCGGGCACGAGCAGCACGGTGCCTGCGTTGACCTTGACGCCCGACGGACGCATGCGGCCTGTGGTGTGTTTGGAGGTGATCGCGATGCTCAGCACCAGTTCCGGGGTCAGCGCGTCGAACGCGAGGCCCGGGATGTGGAGCTCACCGGCGGACACCATCGACGTCGTGCCGCCGTGCAGATAGTTGTGGATCCAGCCGACGGCGTCCTGCGCGGGGGTCCACTCCCCGAACGTCGGGTGCACGTGTCCGTCGACCAGGCCGGGCATCACTGTGAGACCGCCGGCACTGAGCACCTGATCGGGCGCGACGGCACTGACCCCGATACCGGCGATGATGCCGTCCTCGATGAGCAGGGTGGTGTCACGTATCGGCGTGACGGTGCGCTCACCGTGTACCAAGAGGCCGATGTCCTCCACGAGCAATGTCGTCACCGCATCCTCCTCGATCGCCTTTCGTATACAGTATCCGACTCGCGGGATCCGGGGAAATCAATACCGGTCAATCGAGAACCGTTGCGTCGCAACGCAGGAAGACCGAAGACCACGACGATCACGATCAACGCTCCGGCGACGTTCATCGCCAGTCGGACGCCACCCTCGTACCACGGAAACAGCCGCGGATATTCGCTGACCATCAGCAGCACCGGCGGGCCGGTCACCGCCCACCACGTGTAGTTGACCGGCCGCAGGGCCATCGCCAGCGTGAAGAGGACCACCGCGACCACCGCGATCACCGACAGCGACGGATGTGCCCCCAGCACGACAGCCGCGACGAGAGCGCCCACGGTGTTTCCCGAAAGCCGTTGCGCCAAGCGCATTCCGGTGTCGGCAGCAGCCGGCTGAACCGTGAGCAGGACACTGGTGACCAGCCAGTGTCCACCCACCAGCTCGTCAGGCAGCAGGCCGGCGAGCGACACGGCGATCAGCACGGCGATGGCGACCCGAACCGCATGGGGCAACCGCTGCCGCCACGTCACCCGCGCCGCGCCTGTTGCGCGCATCCGATCGCGCCCGCGAACGATCCTTGCGAGGTCGGTGCACACGAACCACGCCGCCCAGGCCACGGCCACGACCGCCGCCCCTGTCAGATATGGCAGCACAACGTCGGCGGTGACGCCTCCGGCGTGGGGTCTGTCCGCCGCGATGAGTACCACTGCCAGCCCGGCGGTCGGGCCGACCCGCGCCAGGAGCGCGCCGCCGGTGGCGCACATCACGACGGCGAGTCCGAAAGCGACCGGGTGGCCCACGGTGGCGACCGCGAGCACCGCCCCGACGGTCATTGCCGATGCGCGGATCACCAGTATCCTCAGCGCTTCTCGCCAGCTCACCGGCAGGAAGGGAACGGCGGTCAACACCACGCCGAGAGCGACGGCCGAACCGCGTTCCGGGTGCCCTGTCGCGGCGCTCACCGCGAGGACCGCTCCGAGCGCGGCGGCCAGCCACACGGCCATCCCCCATCGGCTGGACCCGACCGGCTGGAACATCTCGGCGACGTAGGACCGGCGAACGCGTGCCGGCGTGGGAGCGTCGTTGTCAGTCCGCACGGTCAGGACAATCCGCCGACTCGGCGGCATCCAGCACGGCCGACACGATGCCCTGGTATCCGGTGCATCGACAGATGTTGCCCGACAACGCCTCGCGGACCGCGTCGGCTGTCAGCGGCTTCTCCGCGTCGGGATCCCGCAACAGTTCCACCGCGCTCACCAGGAAGCCGGGTGTGCAGAACCCGCACTGCAGGCCGCCGCGAGCGCAGAACGCCTCGCGTAGCCGCGCGGCTTCCTCGAACTGGTCGAGCCCTTCGACCGTGTCCACCCGTTGGCCGTCCACCTGGACCGCCAACGTCAGGCAGGCGCGGGCCGAGCGGCCGTCGATGAACACCGAGCACGCGCCGCAGACACCGTGCTCACACCCCAGATGGGTTCCCGTCAAACATAGTTCGTCACGCAGGAAGTCTGCCAAGGTGAGCCGCGAGGGCACCGCGCGCCGCACCAGCCTGCCGTTGACCATCAGCGAGATCGTGACCGGCGATGTCGCGTCATTCCCCGCCATGAGCCTGTACCTTTTCCGCCGCCCGTCGCCATGCCATGCCCATCGCCTCGGTGAGCGCCGCCGCGCACAACCGGCGCGCATAGTCGGCGTCGTCGGTGACGAACTCCGTGTCGGCCGCCCATTGCTGCGCCAGCTGGTGGCACAACGCGTCGGTCGGCTGGTGGCCGACGGCCTCGGCTGCGGTGAACAACACGGGCCGGTCGGCGACACTGAGCACGCCCGCCCGCACCGAGTCGATGCGGCCGTCCGCCCCCAGACTCATCACGCATCCGGCGCCGGCCAGACCGTAATCACCGTGCTGACGCGCATATTCGACGAATCCCCAGCCCTGGGTGGGCCGATCGGCCGGGATCGAGATCCAGGTGATCATCTCGTCGGGTTCCAACGCGCTCGTGTAGAACGACACGAACATGTCCTCGGCGGGCACCCGACGGCGTCCCCGCACGGAATCAACGTGGAAGGTGGCGCCGAGAACCACGGTGGCCAACGGCATCTCGGCAGCGGGATCGGCGTGGGCCACCGACCCCCCCAAGGTGCCACGATTGCGGATACCGACGTGCCCGATGTAGCGCGCGGCGTCGGCCAGCAGCGGAGCTCGCGCCCCGATCAACGGGTCCGTCTCCACGGTGCGGTGGGTGACCAACGCACCGAGTACGAGGTCGTCGGTGTCGTCGAACACCCGACTCAACTCCGTGAGCCGGCCGATGTCGATCACGGCCGACGGACGAGCCAACCGCAGGTTCATCAGCGTCAGCAGCGACTGGCCCCCCGCGAGCAGCTTCGCCTCGGGATCGGCGGCCAGCAACTCCAGCGCCTCGGCCACCGAATCGGGCCGGTGATAGACGAATTCGGCCGGCTTCACGACGCCGCCCCCGCAAGCGCGCGGCACAGGTCGGCGCTGCTGATCGGCGTCGTCGTTATCCGGTGCCCGCCGCCCACCGCGGCTTCGACGGCGGCGGCGACTGCCGCGTACACCGCGATGGTGCCGCTCTCCCCCGCCCCGCGGACGCCGAGAGGGTTGCTCGGTGTCTCCACGTGCAGATGCCTGACCTGTACCGGCGGAACGTCCGTCGTCAACGGCAGGTGGTAGGCGGCGAACGTGGTCGACGTCGGCTCACCCGACGGTGCGTACCGCCAGGACTCGAACAGCGTTCCGCCGATGCCCTGCGCCACTCCCCCCAGGATCTGGCCCTCGACGATCCGGGGGTTGATCTCGCGACCGCCTTCGTGGGACACGGCGTAGCGCAACACCTTCACTATTCCAGTACGCCGGTGGACGCCGACGATCACCGCGTGCACACCCATCGTCCACGTGACCGTGGGCACCCGGTACACCGTGGTGACGTCGAGCGGAATGGCGCCCTCAGCGGCGCCCCCGACCGCTGCCGCGCCGGCGAGTTCATCCCAACCCAGCACGCCGGTGCCGGCGATGAACCGGCCTCGCACGTACTCCGCACGCGGCACACCGAGGACGTCGGCAGCGCGTCGCTCAGATGTCTGGATCAGTTCGCGGCAGGCCTGGTGTACCGCCGATCCGGCCAGGACAGCCGACCGGCTGGCGAAGGTGCCCACGCCGTCGTGAAGGCGTTCGGTGTCGCAGCCCACGTACCTCACCTGCGACAGCGGCACCTCCAGAGCGTCGGCGGCCACCTGAGCGAACACCGTCTCGTGGCCCTGGCCTGCCGATGCCGCGCCCGCGGTCACTTCGAAGTCGCCGCTGGGCAGCAGCCGTACCCGAGCCGTCTCGTGCGGACCCCGGCCGGTCGCCTCCAGATAGCAGGACAGCCCGTACCCGATGCGGTGGTCGGGGTGGGCCGCGGCACACACACTCGTCTCGGCGTGAGGAAGCGCGTCGAGCACCGATTCCAGGCACGCCGTGTAATCCCCGCCGTCGTAGGCGATCGGTACGCCGTCGCGGTACGGGATCGGCCGGGGGTAGGGCATGTCGGCGGCGGTCAGCAAGTTGCGCCGGCGGATCTCGGCGATCGAGAGACCCAGAGCGGCGGCGGCTGCATCGAGACTGCGCTCGAGGGAGAAAGTCGCCTCGGGCCGCCCCGCGCCGCGGTACTGCGCGACGAGTGTCTTGTTCGTCAGGGCCGCCCTGCCGCTGATGTGGGCCGCAGGGATGCGATAGGGCCCCAGCAGGTGAACGGCGGTGTTGGCGACGATGCCGGCCACCCAGAGACTTCCGGCACCAATGTCGACGACGAAGTCGGCCTCCCACGCGAGGATCCGGCCTTCGGCATCGACGGCCAGGCGCGTCCGGTGAATCTGGTCGCGGGCCTGGGCACTGGCGACCAGGTGCTCTGCGCGGTCCTCGACCCAGATCACCCGCCGGCCGGTCTGTTCGGCGAGGACGGCCATCACGATCTCCTCGCCGTACACGTTGGCCTTTGTGCCGAAGCCGCCGCCGACATCCGGCACCGACACGACCACCTGTGTGCGATCCCAACCGGTGACCGCGCAGATCGCGTTGCGCACCATGTGCGGCACCTGCGTGGAGGTGGCCAACTCGACGCGGTGCCGCTGCGGGTCGACATAGGCCAGGACGCCCCGGCACTCGAGCGGCACCGCCCCGTGCCGCTCCATCCGGTACTCACCCTCGACGACGCGATGTGCGGTCGCGAACGCGTGGGCCGGATCGCCGAACGAGTACTCCAGGCGAGCCGCCTCGTTACCGCAGAGGTGCTCGAACAGCACAGGACTCGTTGCCTGCAAAGCGCTTTCGGCATCGACGACAGCGGGCAACGGGTCGTAGCGCACCTCGACGCACTCGGCGGCATCCTCGGCCTGATAACGGTCGTCGGCGACGACAACCGCGATCGGCTGACCGACGTAGTGAACCCGCTGGTCGGCCAGGATCGCCAGGCGCTGTTCGGCGAGTCGCAGCGACGTCGCCGCGGTGAAGTCGGGGTCGGGTGTGGTCAGTGCCGGGATCGCGGCGCCCGCCAGACCGAGATCGGCAGCGAGAAACACGCCGTGCACACCGGGCATCCCGGCCGCGGCGGCGACATCGACCCCGGTGATTCTCGCATGGGCCTGGTTCGATCGGACGAAGACCACGTGCTGGGCACCCGCAGCACGATCGGCGAGGAAACGCCCCTTCCCGCCGAGCATGCGGTCATCTTCCCGACGGCGCACCGAGTCGCCGATGTACCCCGGCTCAGACCGTGCAAAATTCAATGGATTCGCTTCTCCCACTGCCACAGCGCAATCGAGATCACGAACGAGATGGTGATCAGCAGCATGATGGTGGCGACCATCGACGGATAGTCGCCATGGCTGTACGCCTGGAGCACCACCCGGCCCAGACCCCGCTTCGTCGCGAAGAACTCCGAGAGCACGACGCCGACGACAGCAAGACTGACCGCGAGCCGGATACCGGTCAGCAGGGGGCGGCGGATCGCCGGAAAGATGATGTGCACCAACATCTGCCGGGGATTGGCCTGCAGCGAGCGCGCCAGCTTCCAATAGACCCGGGGGATCTCCTGCACCCCGGTGGACACGTTGATGAGCACCGGGAACAGCGCGAACAACACCCCCATCACGACCTTGGAGCCCGACAGGCTGAAGATCGGCAACAGCACCGGATACAGCACGATCTTGGGAATGCCGTTGAGCATGATCAACAGCGGTTCGAACACGGTCCGCAACCGCGCCGACAGCCCCAGCAGCAGTCCCGTTCCGCCGCCGATCGCCGTGCCGATCACGAAGGCCAGCGCCACCGACTGCGCGGTGACCTGCAGGTCGAACAGGTACGCCGGATCGGAGAGATTCGCGGCAGCGACGCGCAGCGTGTGCAGCGGGGACGGGATCACGAACGTCAACCCCGACATGATCTGCCACGCGACCGCGATGAACACCGCGACCAGGCTGGCCCCGACGAACTGATTGGTCAGCAGCGTGCGAAGCGAGAAACCTGGGGCAGCGGGGATTTCGGCGTCAGCCTCACGACCGGGCAGGGTGGCCGTCATGAGCTCCTCCCGCGCAGCAGCAGCCGCTCGGCGGCGGCGAGCAGGATCGTCAGGAGACACGACAGCAGCAGGACCATCACGATGTAGGCGTACATCCCGGTGTTGTCGAAGATCTCGTAGAGGTAGCGGATCCGGTAACCCAACCCGGCCTGCGCGGTGGTGAACTCCATCGCGATGGTGCCGATCAGCGCGTACACCACGGCCAGCCGGAGCCCTGCGACGATGTAGGGGCCGGCGGCCGGCACCGCGATGGCCAACAGCGTCTGGCGCGGCGACGCCTTGAGCGAGCGGGCCAGCTTCAGATACACCGCCGGCATCTGGTTTAGGCCGACAGCGGTGTTGAGTGCCATGGGGATGGCGGCCATGATCGTGGCCAGGATGACCACCGACATCGCGTTGATGCCGACCAGCACGATCATCACCGGGTAGAAGAGCACCAGCGGCACGGCGTAGAACGACACCAGATAAGGCTCGAAGACCCGGCCGAGCAGCGGCACCTTCCAGAACAGGAGTCCAGCGCCGAAACCCAGCAGACAGCCGAACACGATCGACACCGCGACCTCGAACCCGGTGCGCTGAGCGTCGACCCAGAATTGCTGTTCGGTCAGCAGCTCGGCCAGCGCGCCGAAAATCACTGACGGGGCGGGCAACACGTGATCGTTCCACCAGCCCGCGCGGGAACCGACCTCGGTGAGGACGACGAACACGAGGACGAGACCGAGCGTCGACAGCGAGCTGACCGCCCATCGCGGCAGGCGCAGGCGACCCGGGGTGGAGGTGGCCGGCGTGCCGTGGGTGGGCATGCTGTCGGTCGGGAGGTCGTCGGTCGCGGTGAACGATGCCGTCACGTGGCCGCCGCCTCTTGTTGCTTGAACCCGCGCATCGACTCGGCCTGCAGGGAGGTCCAGATCCGGTTCTGCAGTTCGTTGAACCGCGGGGTGGACACCATGCCCGCATCCCGCTCCGCGGGCAGGTCGATGTCGACGACGTCGAGAATCGTGCCGGGGCGATAGGACATCACCCAGACCTGTTGGGAGAGCAGGATCGCCTCGGCGATGTCGTGCGTGACGAACATGATCGTCTGTTTGGTTCGCGCCCAGATCTGACGTACTTCGGCGCCCAGGAACAGCCGGGTCTGCTGGTCCAGCGCGGCGAACGGCTCGTCCATCAGCACGACCTCGGGCTGCACCGCGAGCGTGCGGGCCAGCGCCACCCGTTGCCGCATACCCCCGGACAGCGTTGCGGGATAGGATTTCTCGAATCCGCTGAGCCCGACGAGGGCAATCGCCTCGGCCGCCCGCTTGCGCCGCGCGTCCTTGGGCGTGCCGATCATCTCCATGGCGAACCTGACGTTTTCCTCGACGGTGCGCCACGGCAGTGTGGAGTCCTCCTGGAAGACCACGCCGATCTTGGGGTCGGGGCCGGTGACCTGCCGTCCGCCGACGCTGACCGTTCCGGTGGTCGCCTTCTGCAGACCGGCCAGCACCGCGAGCAACGTGGACTTACCGCATCCGCTCGGTCCGACGATGGAGACGAAGCTCGAGTGGGGCACGCTCTGGTTGATGTCGGTGACGGCGGTGACCCGGCGCGCAGGCGTGTCGAAGACCACCGACACGCCGTTCATCTCGATGCCTGGGGAATTCATGGCGCTACCTCTGCGATCGGTCGAGGGACGGTCAGAGTTCGGCTCGGGCATCCTCCGGCAGGTACTGCTGGTCGAGCACCGAGGCCCAGTCGACGGGTGCCGTGATCTGCCCGGCCGCGACCATCAGCTCCGAGAGGTTCCTCAGGCCCTCGGGGTCGACCTTCAGCGAGTAGCCCTTCGCGAGGTCGGGGCTGTTCTTGAACGCCGACTTCATGATCTCCGGCGAGACACCCACCAGTGGCGCCAGCTCCGTGGCTGCCTCGTCGGGATTGGAGACCACCCACTCGTTGAGGCGGTTGGCGACCTTGAAGAAGGTCTTGACGTTCTCCGGATTGGCTTGTGCGTATTGCGAGTTCACCGCGACCAGATCGGCGGGCAGGTCGCCGAGGACCTCGCGGGAGTTGACCAGGATCTCGGCCTTGTCGGAGGCCTGCTTGTCCGCGATGAACGGTTGCATCGCCCATCCGGCGGTGATCTGATTGGCCTTCGCGGCGGTCCAGTTGTCCCCCATCGCGCCGACGGCCTGCGCCTTGACACCCTGTCCCAGTTTCCGCTCCAAGCCTTTGACCAGCAGCTCGGTCGACGATCCGGCGGAGCTGAAGCCCAGTGTGGCACCTTGGATGTTGCGTCCGGGCGGGCTGATCCATGAGAAATCGTTGACCTGGAACCAGGGTGCGATCACGGTGAGGTTCGAATCAGGTTGCTGCGCAGCGAGAATCACCGAGGTGTTGCCGGCAATCGCCATGTCCGCGTCGCCGCTGGTGACCACGCGCAGCGTGTTTCCGCCTCCGCCACCGGAATACAGATCGACCTTGAGACCCTCCTCCTCGAACCACTTCTTGTCGATGCCCGCCTGCAGGATGGCCATGAAGGGAAGGCTGTCGACACCGGTGGCAGAGATACTGAGAGTGTCGGTCGCGCTGCCGCCTCCTGAGGGACCCTCGGATTCGTTCGCACATGCGGTGGCGCCGACGAGCAAGGCGGACACGGCGAGAATCGCACCGGTGAGCTTCGAAATCCGTGGCATCAGAAGGGCCTCCGAGAGTCGATGAATATTGGATACACTATACGAAGGCCTGTGAAGCCCGGCAACACTTAGCGGGATCTTTTTCTCGTCATGGCGCCCGCGAGTTCCAACCCGGCGGCAATGCCGAACATCGCAGCCGCCACGATCCATCGCGACGCGTCGGCTGGCGAGTTGTGCGACGAATGCTTCTGCAGCACAGTGTCTTTGGTCGGCGGTTCGGAGCTGATGGGCGCGGCGAGCACCCCGTCGGCAGGGGTGAGCGCACGCTTCAAGGCCGGCGGTGCGCCCGGCACCGGGCTGCCGGGAGCAGGATCGGAGCCGGGATCGCCGGGAAGAGTCACGTCAGGCTCGGGGGGTGTCGACGATCTCGGCGAAGGCACGGATCGTGCCCTCGCGACTCTGGCCGGACGGGACGAACGGGACGATCGACACCTGGTCCACCCCGAGGGTTTCGATCTCCTTGAGCCGCTGCGCGCACTCATCGGGCGTGCCGGCGAGGGCGAAGAGGTCGACGAGTTCATCCGGCACCAGATCGGCGTGCGCCGCGTCGGGATTCATGTGCTCGTAGTAGTTGTAGTTCTCCCGAATGCGATCGATGGCCTTCTCGAGCGCAGGGTCCACCGCCGCGGGCAATGGACGGATCGCCACCCGGGATACGTGGGCGCGCACCAAGTCTCGCGCTTGAACGCTGTCCGCACCGATCGCCGTCGGCGTCCAGAGCACGATGTGCAGATCGTCGAGCGACCGTCCGCTCTGTGCGGCTCCCCGCTCGATGGTGCGCAGGGCGGCCTCGATGAAATGTGGTGCGGTACCGACCAATACGATCACACCGTCGGCGATCCGCCCGGACATCTCCAGGATCTTCGGAGCGGACGCCGCGATGTAGATCGGGACGTCGATCGGGCCGGGCAGGTAGTTCAAGTGGTACTCCGCGCCGCTGGAGGGTTCGGCGACTTTCTCACCACGGAACAGAGCGCGCAGATCGACTATCGAGCGCTCCAACTCGGCGAGCTTGAGAGGTTTGAGACCCATCGTCCGCAGCGACGAGTCACCGGTGCCGATGCCGAGAGCCACACGTCCCCCGGTGAACTCGGCCAGGGTCGCCCACGTCGACGCGAGCAGGGAGGGATGCCGGGTCACGGCATTGGTCACCCCCGTGCCGAAGACGATGCGTTCTGTGCCGACCGCCGCAGCGCCCATCACCGTCGACGATTCTCGCCAGATGTTCTGGGAGTCCCCGAACCACACGTTGTCGTAGCCGAGATCCTCACAGAGGCGGACGTAGGAACACATGACTCCCGTCGGTTCGGTCGGGAACAGTCCCACGCCCTTACTCAACATCTGGGGGCCTCCTCGGCTCGGATTGTTGGATATCGTATCCAATCGTAGGGTGATGTCCGCCGGTTCGACAACCGCTCGCCACCTAGAAGGGACACGAGATGCAACTCGTTCATGAATTCGAGGTTCAGGCACCGTTGCAGACCGCATGGTCCGTGCTGACCGACCTCCCCACGGTCATCGGTTGCGTTCCGGGCGCCGGCCTCGACCGCACCGACGGCGACGACTATCACGCCCACGTCGCCGTCAAAGTGGGACCGGTCGGCGTGACGTTGGCGGGTACGGCACGCCTGATGAGTCGCGATGACATCGGCAAAGAGATGCTCGTCGTCGGGAGCGCGCGTGACCGCAGGGGCAACGGTTCCACCGAGGCCGCCGTACGCATCACCGCACGCGAGCAGGCCGACCGCTGCGTGGTCACGGTGACCACCGATGTCGAACTCAGCGGGCGTATCGCCCAGTTCGGCACAGGGGTCATCGAGCAGGTGAGCAATCGGATCATCGGGCAGTTCGTCGACCGTCTCGACGCCGTCATCGCCGGCGACCGGGCCCCGACGGACACCGCACCCGGGACCGCAGAGTCCGTGCGGGTCCGCGAGAGTGCCCCTGAGTGGGCCGTCGTGGCGCTGACCGGAGCGGCGGGCGTCGCACTCGGCCTGGCGATCGGGCGATGGGCCGATCGTGTCAGCCTGTCGCCGCGACGCTGACGACGAGTTCCAGTTCGACGCACGCTCCGCCGGGAAGCGATGCGACACCGATGGCGGTGCGCGCGTGCGCGCCCCGATGCTCGCCGAACACGTCGAGGAGTACGCGCGACGCACCGTCGATCACCGACGGGTGAGCCTCGAATTCGGTTACGGCTCTGACATATCCGCGCAGATGGACCACCGCAGCCACCGCGTCGAGCCCTACCGCGGCATCGACCGCGCCGAGAAGATTCATCGCGGCCTCTGCGGCCTGGTCGCGGGCCTGTTCGACGGTGACATCAGCGCCGACGATGCCGCGCAGAGCCGGGGCTGCGCCGCGGCGGGCGGTCGCACCCGAGATCCACAACTGGTCGCCCCAGCGGCGGCTCGGCGAATACGAACCCTTGGGCGGCGGCGCCGGCGGGACGGACAGACCCAACTCGAGAAGGCGTTCGGCGACGGTCATGCCGATTCTTCGGACTCCACGGCGAACATCCGGTGGATCGGTTCGATGGCATGCGCTCGATGTTGGTGATTGAGCGCCACCATGCGTTCGACGTCGCGGTCGGCCATGGCCTCGATCATCGCGAGGTGTTCATGGCACACCGTCGGCATGTCCAGAAGCGGCGAGTACAAGGGCCGGTAGGCGTCGGCAGTGTTCCACAGCTGGGTGACGATGCGCTTGGTGCGTCCCATCCGGCTCTGGTGGAACGTCAGGAAGTGGAACTGCCGGTTGTACATTCCGACGGCGATCAGATCGCCCGCGGTTGCAGCGTCGTCCATCGCGGCGTTGCACCTGCGCATCTCGTCGACGATCTCGTCGGTGATGCTGGGCACGGCGTCACGAATGAGCGCCTCCTCCAGGATGGCCCGCAAGGTGAAGACCTCGAGCAGATCGTCGAGCCCCAGCTTCGCTACGCGGTATCCGCTGTGCGGAACGTAGGTGATGTACTCCTCCGCCTCGAGTGTCTTCAGCGCCTCTCGAATCGGGATGCGCGACATGCCGAACTGCTCAGCCAGAGCCTCTTGGACGATCCAGCTGCCGGGGGCGAGCTTGCCGGTCGTGATGTCATGGCGCAGCGCCTCGGCGACCGCCTGCTGGGCGGTCTTGGGCCGGACGAAGTCCGGACGCTGCCCGTCGGCAGCGTCTTTCGGGTCGCCCTTGGGGGCACCCCGTCCCACCCCCTTGGAGCGGGCGGGATTGGCAGCAGTGCGCGGCGGCATCGGCATCTCGCTTTCGACGATATTGGATACACTATGCGATCCCCTGCGTCGAGCGTCAACCATGCTGGTGCGCATCGCGTTCCACCGGTAATCCCTCAGCGCAACCACAGCACCGCCGTTCCCCCACCGCCACACCGCCATCGTGCGCTGGGGTTTCGGGGGTGAAGTAGAAGATGCGCGTGCCGTCTCACGCCGCGCCCCTCTGTCAGTCGAGCTGCTCGCTGACTTCCTTCTCTGCCACGCCGGTGCCCAGTGCGGCCACCCAGCCGGTGATCTGCCGGGCGAGGTTGCGCTCGGTCAAGCCGACCTCGGCGAGCACCTCGCCGCGGGAGGCGTGCGCGAAGAACTCCTGCGGCAACGCGGCATCTCGGCAGGCCACGTCGATCTCCGCGCGCCGCAAGGCCGCCGAGACCGCCGAACCGACACCGCCGTGCACCCCGTTGTCCTCGACGGTGACCACCAGCTTGTGCTGTGCGGCCAGCGTGGTGAGCGCGGCGGGCACCGGCAGCACCCAGCGGGGATCGACGACCGTGACGCCGATGCCCTGGTTGCGCAGCCGTTCGGCCACAGCGAGAGCCATGGACGCGAACGAACCGACCGCGACCACCAACACGTCGTCGGACAGTCCGTCGGCAGGGACCGCGAGCACATCCACTCCGTCACGCCGTTCCAGCGCTGGAATATCTTGCCCGACATCGCCTTTCGGAAAGCGAATCGCGGTGGGCCCGTCGTTGACGTCGAGGGCTTCGGCGAGTTCTTCCCGCAGTCGGGCGCCGTCGCGCGGCGCGGCGACCCGTATGCCCGGCACCACACCGAGGATCGACAGGTCCCAGGTGCCGTTGTGGCTCGCGCCGTCCGGCCCGGTGACGCCGGAGCGATCCAGCACGATGGTCACCGGCAACTTATGCAGCGCGACATCCATCATGACCTGGTCGAACGCCCGGTTGAGGAACGTCGAGTAGACCGCCACGACCGGGTGCATGCCACCCATCGCCAGGCCCGCGGCCGAGGTCATCGCGTGCTGCTCGGCGATACCGACGTCGAAGAACCGGTCCGGATACCGCTGCCGGAACGCGCTCAGGCCCGTCGGGCCCGGCATCGCCGCGGTGATCGCGACGACGTCGCGCCGCTTGCCGGCCAGCGAGATCAACGCGTCGGAGAACGCCGATGTCCACCCGGGGCCCGGGATCGTCGTCGCCAGGCCCGTCTCCGGGTCGATCACCCCGCACGCGTGCATCTGATCGTCTTCGTCGTTCTCCGCGGGCGCGTAGCCCATGCCCTTGCGGGTGACGACGTGCACCACGACCGGGGCGTTGAACGCGCGGGCGTGCCGCAGCGCGCTTTCCACGGCGTGCTCGTCGTGACCGTCGATCGGGCCGACGTATTTGAGACCGAGGTCGGTGAACATCACCTGCGGGGACAGCGCATCCTTGATGCCGGCCTTGATGCTGTGCATGCACTGGTAGCAGAACTCGCCGATCATCGGCACGCCCCGCACCGCTTTGCGACCCTCTTCGAGCATCCGCTCGTAGCCCGGCTGCAGCCGCAGCCGCGCCAGGTGCTCGGCGAAGCCGCCGATGGTGGGCGCGTAGCTGCGGCCGTTGTCGTTGACGACGATCACCACCGGACGTTTGGAGGCGGCGATGTTGTTCATCGCCTCCCAGCACATCCCGCCGGTGAGCGCGCCGTCCCCGACTACGGCCACCACATGCCGGTTGCGGTGCCCGCTCAGCTCGAACGCCTTGGCCAGACCGTCGGCATAGGACAGGGCCGAGCTGGCGTGGCTCGACTCGATCCAGTCGTGCACACTCTCCTCGCGCGACGGATAACCCGACAGGCCGTCCTTCTTGCGCAGCGTCTCGAAGTCCTGGGCACGGCCCGTCAGAATCTTGTGCACGTACGCCTGGTGCCCGGTGTCGAACAGGATCGGGTCGTGGGGCGAATCGAAGACGCGGTGCAGCGCCAACGTCAGCTCCACCACACCCAGATTGGGTCCCAGATGGCCGCCGGTTGCGGCAACCTTGTGGATCAGGAAGTGGCGGATTTCCCCGGCCAGCGCGTCCACCTGTGCCTGGGACAGGTGCTGCAGATCAGCGGGGCCGCGGATCTGTTCAAGCATTCGGCCAGTCTACGCACCGGCAACCAGATCAGTCGTTGCGACGCTGGTACACATCGGGCACGCCGTCGCGGTCGTGGTCCACCGATTCCTCCCGACATATCCGCCGGTAGGCAGCGTTCCTGGTCAACAGGACCGCTGCCGCCACGCACGCCGCCAGCAGTGATCCAGACAACACTCCGATCTTCACGAATTCGTCACGTTCCGAGCCCATGCCGAAGGCCAGATCGCCGATCAGCAACGACACCGTGAACCCGATCCCGGCCAGCAGCGATATCCCGAACACGTCGACCCAGCGCAGCGACGGATCGAGTTTCGCCCGGGTCACCGCCGACAGCACACGGGTGGTGAGCAGGATGCCCGCAGGCTTGCCCAGCACCAGTCCGGCGATGATGCCCAGTGTGATCGGGTCGGTCAGCGCCCGACTCAGCCCACTGAGCCCGCCGATGCTGACCCCGGCGGCAAAGAATGCGAACACCGGGATCGCGAAGCCCGCCGAGATGGGCCGCAGCCGGTGCTCGAAGTGCTGGGCGAGCCCCGGTCCGGCGTCGGGTCCCCCGGCCGCCGCACTGCGCACCACCGGCACGGTGAACCCGAGCAGCACACCGGCGACCGTGGCGTGCACACCCGACTCGTGCATCAACACCCAGGTCACAACAGCCAACGGGATGAGCAGCCACCAGGAGCGGATGCGACGCTGCACGCACAGCGCGAACAACCCGAGCGGGACCAACATCGCGGCCAGGGCCATCACATTGATCTCGTCGGTGTAGAACACCGCGATCACCGTGATCGCCAGCAGGTCGTCGACGACGGCCAACGTCAACAGGAACGTGCGCAAAGCCGACGGCAGGTGGGTGGCGATGACGGCGAGCACGGCGACCGCGAATGCGATGTCGGTGGCGGTGGGTATCGCCCAGCCGCGCAACGCACCGTCGCCGGTACCGAGGTTGACCACCACGAAGATCAGCGCGGGCGCCACCATGCCCCCGACGGCCGCCGCGATCGGCAGTGCGGCCCGGCTCTGGTCGCGCAGGTCGCCGGCGACGAACTCCCGTTTCAGCTCCAACCCGACCACGAAGAAGAAGATCGCCAGCAGCCCGTCAGCCGCCCATGCCCCGATCGTCAGGTCCAGGTGCAGACCCAGCCACTCGCCGCCGACCTCGAGGTCACGCAGCGCGAAGTAGCTCGCCGCCCACGGTGAATTGGCCCAGACAAGGGCCGCGGCGGCGGCCACCAACAGGATCACCCCGCCGACGGTTTCCTTACGCAGGATCTCGGTGACGCGCCTGGTCTCGGCCCAGGAACCGCGTGTGAACAACCCCCGTCGCGGCGAAACAGGGTCGGTTGCCATCACAGGTCTCCTCGGGTCGTCGAAGTCACGCCGACCAGACTTCCCGGCACACCTGCGGGCAACCCTACTACCGGGTGAGCACCGCCACGCACTCCACGTGGTGGGTGAGCGGAAAAGAATCGAACACGCGCAGGTTCTCCACCCGATACCCGCTTTGCCGATACAGTCCGATGTCACGGGCGAAAGATGCTGCCTCGCAACCGATGTGAATGATGCGCGGCACCTCGGCGGCGGCCAGCGCAGCGATCACGTCCTTCCCTGCGCCGGTGCGGGGCGGGTCCAGCACGGCGACGTCGGCGCGCGCCGACTGGCCGGCCAGCGCACGCCGCACGGAATCGGTGACGACGCTGACGGCGCCGAGATCGCCGAGCGCCGCGCGTGCGGCCCGGGCTGCGCCCCGGGACGTGTCGACAGTGAGTACCCGTCCGGTGTCGCCGACGGCGGCGGCCAGCGCCGCGGCGAACACTCCCGCGCCGCCGTAGAGATCCCACGCGGTCATACCCGGCATCAGCTGCGCCCACTCGGACACCAGCGCGCTGTAGCGCGCCGGGGCGTCGCGGTGCGCCTGCCAGAACGCGGTCACCGGCACCCGCCAGGTGCGTCCGTTGACGCGCTGCACCGCCTCGTAATCGCCTTCGCGCACTTCGGTTTTGCGGCCCCGGCCGGCGACCACGAGGTGCCGGTGCCCGTCGTCGTCCACGGCCACGTGCACCGCGGCCCCGGCCGGCCATCTCTGATCGGCCACCCCGGTGAGCATGCCCTCGGGCAGCTGTGCGCAGTCGAGACGATGCACCAGCTCGGCGCTGTGGTATCGGTGGAAACCTGCCCGGCCATCGGCGGAGACGTCCAGCCGCACGCGAGTGCGCCAGCCGGTGTGCCCGGCCTCGCCGACCACTTCCGCAGACGCTTCCTCTTCGGCGCACCAGTGGTAATTTCCCAGGCGGGCAAGCTGATTGGCGACGACGGCACCTTTGAGCCGGCGCGCGGCGGCCGGGTCGGCGAACGCCAGGTCGCAGCACCCCGATCCGTCGACCCCCGCGATCGGGCACCAGGGGTCGACGCGGTCCGGCGAGGGCTCGATCACCTCGACAGCGTCGGCGTTCCAGTACTTCTCCCGGTGCGAACCGGTGCGCACGACGCGTGCCCGTACCGTCTCGCCGGGCAGGGCATAGCGTACGAACACCACCCGACCTTCGTGTCGGGCGACGACGCTGCCTCCGTTGGCGGGGCGCCCCGTGGTGAGGATCAGTTCTGCCGGGGGCTCACCGCTCAATCGAGGAACCCCTTGCGCGCATCACCCGGGGCCGACTGAGGTTCCAGCTTGCGGAGGCGCTCCGAGGACGACAGCTGCCACGGCACGGACGTCACCATCACGTTGGGCTCGAACAGCAACCGGCCCTTGAGGCGCAACGCACTCTGGTTGTGCAGCACCTGCTCCCACCAGTGACCGACCACGTATTCGGGGATGAACACCGTCACCACCGTGCGCGGCGATTCGCGGCTGACCCGCTTGACGTAGTCGAGCACGGGACGGGTGATCTCGCGATACGGCGAGGCGATGACCTTGAGCGGCACGCTGATGTCACTGGACTCCCACTTGTGGACCAGCTCACGGGTTTCTGCGTCGTCGACGCTGACGGTGATGGCCTCCAGCACGTCGGGGCGGGTAGCCCGGGCGTAGGCCAGCGCGCGCAGCGTCGGCAGGTGCACATTGGACACCAGCACGACCGCGTGGTTACGGCTGGGCAGCACGATGTCCTCCACCTCGGCCGCGCGTGCCTCCAGCTCGCGGCTCACCGATGCATAGTGCTTGTGGATCAGCTTCATGATGAAGAACAGCCCGGCCATCGCCAGGATCGCGATCCACGCGCCCACCAGGAACTTGGTGAGCACCACGATGATCAACACGGTTCCGGTGCACACGAATCCGACCGTGTTGATCACCCGCGACCGCATCATCCGGGCCCGCGCCGCAGAGTCGGTCTCGGTGCGCAGCAGACGCGTCCAGTGCCGCACCATGCCGATCTGGCTGAGCGTGAACGACACGAACACCCCGACGATGTAGAGCTGGATCAGCGCCGTCACCTGCGCCTGGAACGCCACGATGAACGCGATCGCTCCGAACGCGAGGAACAAGATGCCGTTGGAGAAGGCCAGCCGGTCTCCCCGCGTGTGCAGCTGCCGCGGCAGATAACGGTCCTGAGCGAGGATGGAGCCCAGCACCGGGAAACCGTTGAACGCGGTGTTCGCGGCGAGCACCAGGATCAGGGCGGTCACGCCGGCGATCAGGTAGAGCCCGATCGGGAAGTCGTGGAACACCGCGTCGGCCAATTGCGCGATCAGCGTCTTCTGTTGATAGTCCGGGGGCGCCCCGCCGAGTTGTTCCAGTGGCCGCTCGGCGATCTGCGCGCCGGTGGCGCGGGCCAACATGATGATGCCCATGAACAGCGTGATCGCGATGCCGCCGAGCAGCAGCAGCGTGGTCGCGGCATTGCGGGACTTGGGTTTGCGAAACGCCGGGACACCGTTGCTGATCGCCTCCACACCGGTCAGCGCCGCGCTGCCCGAGGAGAAGGCACGAGCGATCAGGAACACCAACGCAAAACCCAGGACGTCGCCGTGCTCGGAATGCATGTGGAAATCTGCGGATTCGGCTCGCAGCTCGTGGCCCAGCACATAGATCTGGAAGAACCCCCACGCCAGCATCGCGTACATCCCGATCATGAACGCGTAAGTGGGGATCGCGAACGCGGTGCCCGATTCCCGGATGCCGCGCAGGTTCAGCGAGGCCAGCACGAGGATCGCGATGATCGCGAACCACACCTTGTGCTGGTCGACGAACGGCACCGCCGAACCGATGTTGGACATCGCCGACGACATCGACACCGCGACGGTCAGCACGTAGTCGACCAGCAGCGCGCTGGCCACCGTGAGACCCGCGGTGGGGCCGAGATTGGTGGTCACCACCTCGTAATCACCGCCGCCGGACGGGTAGGCGTGCACGTTCTGCCGGTAGCTGGCGATCACGATCAGCATCACCCCGGCGACCACCAGCCCGATCCAGGGCGCCATCGCGTAAGCGGACAACCCCGCCACCGAGAGCACCAGGAAGATCTCCTCGGGTGCGTAGGCGACCGAGGACAGCGCGTCGGAGGCGAAGACCGGCAGCGCGATCCGCTTCGGCAGCAGCGTGTGCGCGAGCTTGTCGCTGCGGAACGGCCGGCCCAGTACCAGCCGCCGCGCGGCCGTCGAAAGCTTGGACACGAGTGCCAAGGGTAAGCCCGACGGTCAAAAGGCGTCGCAAAGCTGTAGCGTTCCTCCATGCACGGGTGCTAGCAGCTCCTGACAACGCCACGTTCGGCCCCGCCGGAAAGGACCCGCAGTGCGAGTAGTGGTGATGGGATGCGGCCGAGTGGGCGCTTCCCTGTCCGACAGTCTGGCCAGGATCGGCCACGACGTCGCCGTCATCGACCGCGATGGCACGGCCTTTCACCGCCTGTCCCCCTCCTTTCCGGGTCAGCGGGTCCTCGGTATGGGTTTCGATCGAGATGTGCTGGTCCGGGCGGGCATCGAAAACGCTTCGGCGTTCGCGGCGGTGTCTTCGGGCGACAACTCCAACATCATCTCCGCGCGGGTGGCGCGCGAGACGTTCGGCGTGCAGCGGGTGGTGGCCCGTATCTACGACGCCAAGCGCGCCGCGGTCTACGAGCGCCTGGGCATCCCGACGGTCGCGACCGTGCCGTGGACGACCGACCGGCTGCTCAACGTGCTGCTGCGCGACACCGAGACCACGAAATGGCGGGACCCCACCGGCAACGTCGGCGTCACCGAACTCGCACTGCACGAGAACTGGGTGGGGCGCCGCCTGACTGATCTGGAGGCGGCGACCTCGGGCCGGGTGGCGTTCATGATTCGGTTCGGTGCCGGGCTCCTGCCGGACGCCAAGACGGTGATCCAGGCGGGCGACCAGGTGTACCTGGCCGCGATCTCGGGTCACGTCGCCGAGGCGTTGGCGATCGCGGCGTTGCCGCCCAGCGAGGACGCGGAGGGCTGAGTTTCCATGAAGACCGCCGACGAGGATCACGAGGAGCGGCGCACATGAAAGTAGCGATCGCCGGGGCGGGCGCGGTCGGCCGGTCCATCGCCCGCGAGCTCGTCGAGGCCCATGACGTCACACTGCTCGAACGCGACTCCGACCACATCGACGTCGAGGCCATCCCAGCCGCGCATTGGCGCCTGGGCGATGCGTGCGAGCTGAGCCTGCTGGAGTCGGTGAAGCTCGAGGAGTTCGACGTGGTGATCGCCGCGACGGGTGACGACAAGGCCAATGTGGTGTTGAGCCTGCTGTCGAAGACCGAGTTCGCGGTACCCCGGGTGGTGGCCCGCGTCAACGACCCGCGCAACGAATGGCTGTTCGACGAGTCGTGGGGCGTCGATGTCGCGGTGTCCACACCCCGCATGCTGGCCTCGCTCGTGGAGGAAGCCGTGTCGGTGGGCGACCTGGTGCGGTTGATGGAGTTCCGCAAAGGTCAGGCGAACCTGGTCGAGATCACCCTGCCCGATGACACGCCGTGGGGCGGCAAGCCCGTCAAGCGCCTCGAGCTGCCGCGCGACGCGACGTTGGTGACGATCCTGCGCGGACCGCGCGTGATCGTGCCCGAACGCGACGAACCGCTGGAGGGAGGCGACGAACTGCTGTTCGTCGCCGTGGCCGAGGTGGAAGCCGAGTTACGGGAACTGTTGTTGCGCCCACGGCAGCGCTGAGCGCGCTCAGCGCTGGTCGCGGACCGCGTCGTCGCTCTCGGCCGGCGCCTGCTCACGCACCGCCCGTTGGGCGGCCCGGATGGCGCCGTAGGTGACCAGTGCGGCGACCGCGGTGAGCGGCCAGCCCATCGCGATCCGGGCGACGCCCAGCCAGCCGGTCTGATCCTCTTCGTAGAGATGCTGCTGCACGAGGAACCGGGCGGCGAATACCGCCACCCAGACCAGCGTCGCGACGTCGAACGCGTACACCGCGCGGCGCACGTCGCGCCAGCCGCGATCCTGGGCGTGCACCCACCCCCAGATGTAGCCGACGACAGGCCGGCGGATCACCACCGACACCGCGAACACCACCGCCCAGATCAGCGACGTCCAGATGCCGAGCAGGAAGTAGCCCTTCGAGGCACCGACCAGGTAGGCGATCAATGCGCTGATGCCAACCCCGAAGAAGCCGGAAATCGCCGGCTGCACAGATTCTTTGCGGGCCAATCGCCAGAAGAGAATCAGGGTCGCTACGCCGAGGGCCGCTCCGATGGCGGGCAGCAGGCCGAAAGCGGTGGACACCGGAACGAAGACCAGGACCGGCAGCGAGGAGTAGATCAGGCCGCTGATGCCGCCCATCTGTTCCAGGACGGCGGCGCCGCGTGCCGGTGAGGTTCCAGTGCCCGGATCGTTGCCGGGTTCGCTCACTTCTGAATCTCGTAGTGGGGGTTGTAGATCGCCTTGGAACCGTTGTCCAGCTTGCCGACGCGGCCGTGCACCTTCAGGGTGCGACCCGATTCGATCCCCGGGATGCGGCGCTGGCCCAACCAGACGAGGACCACCGAATCGGTGCCGTCGAACAGCTCGGCCTTCACACCGCCTGCGCATCCCTTGCCGTTGCACTCGACGCTGCGCAGCGTCCCGATCATGGTCACCTCTTGACCGCGCTGGCAGTCGATCGCCTTTTGCGCCCCGGTGCTGGCCACGTCGTCGCTGAGCTCCTCGACGTCGAGCTGCTCGGGGTCTTCGGTCAACCGACGGGTGAGCCGTCGCAGGTAACCCTCGGCCGTGGCCATGGCTTCTCCTGACCTCTAACACGTTTTGCTGTTGGTACTCCAACCGAACGCCACCGTAGACCTGTTGGTTCCCAGATGCGAACGCCGCGGCGGGGCCGCGACACACCGAATTCCACGACCAGGCACGATCGAAACATGACGGTCGATCTGCGCGGCGTCACGACCGTGCTCCTGCCCGGTACCGGATCCGACGACGACTTCGTCTACCGGGCGTTTTCCCCGGCATTACACCAGCTCGGCGCGGTCGTCGTGACCCCGGCACCGCAGCCGCACCGGCTCATCGACGGCTACGTCGACGACCTGCGCGCGGCCACTCGGTCAGCGCCCGGTCCCATCGCGGTGGGCGGCGTGTCGATCGGCGCCGCTGTGGCGGCGGCGTGGGCACTCTCACACCCCCGGTCCGTGGTGGCAGTGCTCGCGGCGCTGCCGGCGTGGACAGGGATGCCCGACGCCGCGCCCGCCGCGCAGGCGGCGCGGACGTCGGCGGCGCTGCTGCGCCGCGACGGCCTGGTGGCGACCACCGCGTCGATGCAGGCCTCGAGCCCGGCGTGGCTGGCCGAGGAGCTCACCCGGTCATGGGCGGGCCAGTGGCCGGCGCTCCCGGACGCGATGGACGAAGCGGCGCGCTACGTGGCACCGACCGTGGGCGACTTCGAGGCACTCACCGCGCCGATGGGCGTGGTGTCGGCCACGGACGACGCGGTCCACCCGCTGGAGGTCGGGCTGGAATGGGTGGCCGCGGCACCGCGCGCGGCGTTGCGCACGGTGACACTCGCCGAGATCGGTGCCGATCCCTCGGTGCTGGGCGCCGCCAGCATTGCGGCGCTGGACGCAGCTGCCGACTAACCGCCGGTGATGGTGCGCAGCTGCTGCATCGCCGATCCCTGCGCTGCGCGGCGCGCAGCGGGATCGGCGGGCGGCTGCGGCGGCTGCGGCTGCGGTTCGGGCGCGGGCGCCTCGGCCTGTTGCTGAGCGGCGGCCTGTTCGGTGGCGGCACGAAGCTGTTCGGCCATCTGCTCGGGCAGGGCGACCGGCAGCGGGGTGCGTACCGGCAGTGGGGTGTCCCCGCGGCGGACCACGGTGTCGGCGAGTGCCTCGCGAGCCTGGTCGGCTAGCGCGCGGATGCTCTCTTCGGGGCCGTTGACCACGCAGCGGATCATCCAGCGGTAGCCGTCGACGCCGATGAAGCGGACCACGGCCGGACCACCGGAGCCGACCACCTCGCGGCCCCACGGGCCGTCTTCGATGCTGACCTTCGGCACGTCCTTGCGCAGCGACTCGGCGAGCTCGGCGGCAACCTCCCGCCACAAGCCGGTCGATTTCGGTGCGGCGTAAGCGGCGATCGTGAAACGCCCGTGCGGCGTCACCACCCAGACTGCGCTGGGCACTCCGGTCTCGTTGATCTCGACCTGCACCTGGCCCGCCTCGGGCATCGGGATGAGCACCGATCCCAGGTCCAGCCGCGCGATGGCCGCCACCTCGGGGTCGTCGAAATCATCGATGTCGAACGGGCCTTCGAGTTCCTCGTCGGCTTCCACTGCTACCACCTCAGGGTTTCGCTTGGGTCTCGCGCTTGTCGGTTCGTCTGTCAGCCATCGTCACAGACTGGCATGCCCACCGGAAGATCCGTGCCCACCGGAGCCGCGGGTCGTGTCGCCCAGCCCCGCCTCGTCGAACGATGCCACCTCCAGCAACTCCGGCAACTCCACCCGCTGCACCAGCAGCTGGGCGATCCGGTCGCCCCGATGCACCACGATGGGCGTGGCCGGATCCAGGTTGATCAGCGACACCTTGATCTCGCCGCGATACCCCGCGTCGATCGTTCCGGGACTGTTCACGATCGAAAGACCAACGCGCGCAGCCAATCCTGACCGCGGGTGGATGAGGCCGACCATGCCGTGCGGGATCGCGACGGCGATACCGGTGCCGACCAGCGCCCGCTGCCCCGGCGCCAGCTCCACGTCGATGGCGCTGAAAAGGTCCACCCCGGCATCCCCGGCGTGGGCCCGTTCGGGCAGCGGCAGATCCGGATCCAGACGGACGACCGGCAGGGAGGTGGGCACGGCGTCAGAGATTACTCTTGGCCGCGTGTCCGACACGCACACCACCGCCCGCAGCGTTCGCTATCGCGAGCGGCTGTGGGTGCCGTGGTGGTGGTGGCTGCCCGGCCTGGGCCTGGCCGCGCTGATCGCGCTCGAGGTCAACCAGGGCATCGCAGCACTGCCCGACTGGCTGCCCTACGCGGTGCTGCTGCCGGTGGCGGCGGTCGCCCTGCTGTGGCTGGGCCGGGTTGAAGTGTCGGTGGTCCAGGGTGGCGACGGCGGCGCTGAACTGTGGGTGGGCCGGGCGCATCTTCCCGCCGCGGTGGTCACGCGTTCGGCGTCAGTGCCGCGGTCAGCCAAGTCAGCGGCACTGGGTCGACAACTGGATCCGGCCGCCTACGTCGTCCACCGGGCCTGGGTGGGGCCGTTGGTGCTGCTCGTGCTCGATGATCCCGAGGATCCGACGCCGTACTGGCTGATCAGCGCGCGCCACCCCGACCGGGTGCTGGCGGCACTGAATCAGCAGTAGCTTCGCTTGATCGTCGTCAGGCCGTGCCTCCTGGCCTGCTCCTCACCGCGGCTCGTCCCTCGCCGCTTGATCGTCGTCAGGCCGCGCAGTCCGAGCAGATCATCATCCCGTTCTTCTCACTGGCCAGCCGGCTGCGGTGATGCACCAGGAAGCAGCTCGAGCAGGTGAACTCGTCGGCCTGCTTCGGGATCACCCGAACCGAGAGTTCCTCGCCCGACAGATCCGCGCCGGGCAATTCGAACGATTCCGCGGTCTCGGACTCGTCGACGTCGACGACAGCTGACTGAGCTTCGTTGCGGCGTGCCTTCAGTTCCTCGAGAGAATCCTCGGAAACGTCGTCTGTCTCGGTGCGCCGTGGGGCGTCGTAATCGGTAGCCATGGCCTGTCCCCTCCGTGAAGCTCGTTGCAGCGTTGGTTTTGTACCAGCGTCGAACGCATCCGCCAAATGATTCGTGCCCGGATTGATACGCGTTCTAATGTGATTTACGTCACAAAGGTGACCCTGGCTGTGTCCGTGCCGGTAGGAGGCCCGCAGCGACGGCCTCTAGAGTCTGAGCCGTGGTCGCGCAAATCACCGAAGGCACCGCGTTCGACAAGCACGGGCGCCCGTTTCGGCGACGGAACTTCCTGCCCGGGGCCTTGATGTTCGCCGCCCTCGCCGTGGCCGCGCTGTTGGTCTGGGTGATCGCCCTGTCCCAACCGCCGGACGTGCGCGAAGTCGCCGTGTGCAACCGGCCGCCCGCACCGGCCGACCCCAACGCGCCCACCCCCACTCTCGGTGAGCAGATGTCGCGCACGGCGATGACCGACGTCACCCCGGCCAAGCTCGCCGACACCAGGATTCGCGTGCTCAATGCCAGCGGGCAGGGCGGCCAGGCCGCCGAGGTGGCCGGTGCGCTGCGTGATCTGGGCTTCACCGAGCCCGAGGCCGCCAACGATCCCGTGTACGCCAACGGCCGGCTGCAATGCCAGGGCCAGATCCGGTTCGGGCCCGCGGGCCGCGCCGCAGCCGCGTCGCTGTGGCTGGTGGCCCCCTGCACCGAGCTGTTCCAGGATCAGCGCCCCGACGACACCGTCGACCTGGCGATCGGCACCGACTTCACCGAGTTGGCGCACAGCGACGACATCGATGCGGTGCTGGCCAGCTTGATGCCCGATGCCACCGCGCCGGCGGATCCGTCCCTCCTGTCCAAGATCCACACCCAGACCTGCTGACCTCAGCTCTGACCGTCGACGTCCACGCCGCAGCTGCGCAGAGCCTCGTCGAACGCACCCGCCACACCGGGAGCGGCCGCCACCATCAGACCGGCACCGGCGCTGCGCGGCGCCCGCACCACCGCGCCCGCCTCGGCGGCGATCAAGGCGCCGGCGGCCCAATCCCAGACGTGCACACCGTCTTCGAAGTAGGCGTCGAGTCGGCCGGCGGCCACCATGCACAGATCAAGAGCGCAGGACCCGATGCGCCGCAGATCCCGGATCTCGGGCAGCAACTGGGCCACCACGGCACCCTGGCGTCGGCGATCGTCGGGCTGGTAGGAGAACCCCGTCCCGACCAGAGCCATCGGCAGCGACGACACCGCACTGCAGCGCAGCTGGACGGTCTGACCGTCGCGCACCATCCACGCGCCATGGCCCGCTGCGGCGGCATAGACGGCGCCGATCGCCACGTCGGCGACCGCGCCGGCCACCGACACTCCGGCGCGCTGCACGCCGATCGAGACCGCGAACGCCTCGATGCCGTAGACGAAGTTCACCGTGCCGTCGATCGGATCGAGCACCCATGTGAGCCGCTCGTCCTGCCCGCCGTCGGGTCCGCCTTCTTCCTCCCCCAGGATCGGCTCGCCCGGGCGCAGATCTGCCAGCCGTTCCCGCAGGAGGCGCTCGGTCTCGGTGTCCACGATCGTGACCGGGTCGGTCGGCGTGCTCTTCGCCCGGATCGCGGCATCCGCGTCGGCCTGACTCGCCTGGTCGAACACCTCGGCGCGGCGCCGCCTGACGAAAGCCGCCGCTTCGGCGGCGAGCTGTTGGGCGACCGCGGCGACGGCCAATGGCTCGGTGTCGATCTCGCTCACACTGACCATCGCAACACACCGATGCGCACCGCGGCGGGCCGGGATGGGCGACTGCTGCACCCTGCGATTGGCCAGCCGATAGGGTGGGCACGACCGGGGCCGCCCACCTGCGCAGAGGAGCTTGCATGACTGCCACCGACTCACCTGCTGCCGCGGCCGAAACCGGGTCGCAGCGGCGCGGTTTCGGCATCGACGTCGGTGGTAGCGGGGTCAAGGGCGGGATCGTCGACCTCGAGACGGGGACGCTGATCGGTGACCGATACAAGCTGCTCACCCCGCAGCCGGCCACCCCGGATGCCGTCGCCGCCACCATCGCCGAGGTGGTCAAACACTTCGGGTGGGAAGGGCCTCTCGGCGTCACCTACCCCGGCGTGGTGTCCGAGGGGATCGTGCGTACCGCGGCGAACGTGGACAAGGCTTGGATCGGCGCCAACGCCCGTGACGTCATCAGCTCGGCGCTGGGCGGCCAGCAGGTCACCGTCCTCAACGACGCCGACGCCGCTGGCCTGGCCGAGGAGAAGTTCGGCGCGGGCCGCGGCCACACCGGGGTGATCGTGCTGCTGACCTTCGGCACGGGGATCGGTTCGGCGGTGATCCACAACGGTGCGCTGCTGCCCAACACCGAGTTCGGCCACCTGGAGGTCGAAGGCAAGGAAGCCGAGCACCGCGCGGCGAGTTCGGTCAAGGAGCGCAAGGACTGGAGCTACGAGCGCTGGACCAAAGAGGTCACCAAGGTGCTGGTGGCGATCGAGAACGCCATCTGGCCGGACCTCTTCATCGCCGGTGGCGGCATCAGCCGCAAAGCCGACAAGTGGATTCCGCTGCTGGAGAACCGCACCCCGGTCGTCGCCGCGGCCCTGCAGAACAGCGCAGGCATCGTCGGAGCGGCGATGGCGGCCGAGACCGACGTCACGGCTACTCACAAGTAACCGACACGGCCCGCGCGTCAAATTTGCCGCTCGGCACGTGCGCACCCACACTGTCGTTACAATGGTCGACGGCGGCCGCCTACACCGAGAGCGGCGGAGCATCCTCAGTTGAGATCGTCGCCGACATTCGACATAGCCGACATTTTTCGGCGGCGCATGCGTGCGCGCCGAAACCCGCACGATTGGAAGGGTGTACGTGGCAGCGATCAAGGCAAGCCCGGCAACCGATGAGCCGGTGAAGCGCACCGCCGCCAAGCCCCCCGCGAAGAAGGCGCCCGCGAAGAAAGCGGCCAAGAGCGCGCCCGCCAAAGCAGCCAAGCGCACCGCGAAGGCGGCCGACGCCCCCGCCGGTCGCGGTCGGGCCAAGAAGGACGCGTCGGCAGCCGACGCCGTGGACACCGAACTGACCGGCGACGACCTCGACACCAATGACGACCTCGAGGCCGAGCCCGGCGAAGACATCGATGTCGAGGACGGCGACCTCGAACTCGACGACATCGACGTCGACGAGGACGCCGCTGACGACAGCGACGACGAGGACGACGCCGAGGACGAGGCCGCCGGAGAAGCCACCGAGGCCCCGGTGACGGCCGGTAAAGCCGCCGCGGCCGGTAAGGACGGCGCCGACGACGATATCGCCGAACCGTCGGAGAAAGACAAGGCGTCCGGCGACTTCGTCTGGGACGAAGAGGAATCCGAGGCCCTGCGGCAGGCCCGCAAGGATGCCGAGCTCACCGCGTCGGCCGACTCGGTGCGCGCCTACCTCAAGCAGATCGGCAAGGTCGCGCTGCTCAACGCCGAGGAAGAAGTCGAGCTGGCCAAGCGCATCGAGGCCGGCCTGTACGCCACGCAGCTGATGGCAGAACTGGCCGAGAAGGGCGAGAAGCTGCCTGCGGCCCAGCGTCGCGACATGATGTGGATCTGCCGCGACGGCGACCGGGCGAAAAACCATCTGCTGGAGGCCAACCTGCGTCTGGTGGTGTCGCTGGCCAAGCGCTACACCGGCCGCGGCATGGCGTTCCTGGATCTCATCCAGGAGGGCAACCTCGGTTTGATCCGTGCGGTCGAGAAGTTCGACTACACCAAGGGTTACAAGTTCTCCACCTACGCCACATGGTGGATCCGGCAGGCGATCACGCGCGCGATGGCCGACCAGGCCCGCACCATCCGTATCCCGGTGCACATGGTCGAGGTCATCAACAAGCTCGGCCGCATCCAGCGTGAGCTGCTGCAGGATCTGGGTCGCGAGCCCACCCCCGAAGAGCTCGCCAAGGAAATGGACATCACACCCGAGAAGGTGCTCGAGATCCAGCAGTACGCGCGCGAGCCCATCTCGCTGGACCAGACCATCGGCGACGAGGGCGATTCGCAGCTGGGCGATTTCATCGAGGACTCGGAGGCCGTGGTGGCCGTCGACGCGGTCTCGTTCACCCTGCTGCAGGACCAGCTGCAGTCGGTACTCGAGACGCTGTCGGAGCGCGAAGCCGGTGTCGTCCGGCTGCGGTTCGGGCTCACCGACGGTCAACCGCGCACCCTTGACGAGATCGGCCAGGTCTACGGCGTCACACGTGAGCGCATCCGGCAGATCGAGAGCAAGACCATGTCGAAGTTGCGCCACCCGAGCCGCTCGCAGGTCCTGCGCGACTATCTCGACTAGGTCGACCAGCCGCCTGAGCCAAGCGTCGTCCAAGAAATCCTCAAGGCGAATCATCTACATTCGCCGACCATGGGACGAACACTTCCGCCGGTATTGGTGATCCGCGCGATCGATCGTATCCGCGCGGGTCTGGCGGCTCTGCACCGCGCCAGCGCGCCCGGCAACGTCGCGCTGCTGGAGATCGCCACCGGGGCGTGGACCACTCAGGTGCTCTATGTCGCGGCGAGACTCGGGATCGCCGACCAGTTGGCACAGGGCCCCCGGCGCTCAGCGGAGGTGGCGAACGCTGTCGGAGCCCATCCTGATGCCGTGCATCGGTTGATGCGCGCGTTGACCAGCCGGGGCGCACTGAAGGAGCGGCGGGACGGACGGTTCGCGTTGACGCCGGTGGGCCAGGCATTGCGCGCGGAGGTCCCGGGATCCATGCGCGACATGGTGCTGTTCATCGGCCATCCCGCGCGATGGGCGGATTGGGGCAGCCTGGACTATTCCGTGCGGACCGGAGAGCCTGCCGCGGACATGCTGCGCGGCATGCCGTTTTTCGAGTATCTCGATACCGACCCCGAGTTCGCCGAGGTCTTCAACAACGCCATGACCGCTGCCAGCGGGCTGTCCGATGATGTTGCGCTGCAAGCCTATGATTTCACGGGCTGCCGGCTCGCCGTCGATGTCGGCGGTGGGCACGGAGCCGTGCTGGCGACTATCCTGCGCAGCGCCCCGGACGCCCGTGGTGTGCTGTTCGACCTACCCACTGTGGTCGAGGGCGCCGGGCGGATCTTCGAGCAAGCCGGCGTCGCACCGCGCGCACGCGTGGAGAGCGGATCGTTCCTCGACGCCGTGCCCGCCGGCGCGGACCTGTACGTGATGAAGAACGTCATCCACGACTGGGACGACGAGCATGCGATGACGATCCTGCGCAACATCCGCACAGGCATCATCGCCGGAGGCAGGCTCGTCCTGCTGGAAATGGTGTTGCCAGAACGTGCCTCGTCGTTCATCGGCCACATGCTGGACCTGGAGATGCTCCTCATGCTGCATGGCCGGGAACGCACGCGAACCGAGTACGCAGACCTTCTGCGGCGTGCCGGATTCCGGTTGACCCGCGTGATCCCGACGGTCAGCCCACTGTCGGTGATCGAGGCGGTTCCCGTCTAGTCCGCCCGGTTGCCCGCGCCTCCTGCGCCGCCGGCGCCGCCGGCACCGCCTGTGGACCCACTCCCCGAGCTTCCTGCACTGCCCGCCGAACCCGCGGCCCCGGCATTGCCGTCCCCGCGGGATCCCCCGCTGCCGCCGCGCCCGCCCACACCGCCTGCGCCGCCGGCACCGGTCGCTCCGCCGACGCCGTCACTGCCAACCGAGGCTTCTTGCGCACTTCCCGCGCCGCCGCGTCCGCCCGCACCGCCCTTACCGCCGTCACCGCCGGTGCCGCCACGACCGCCCGCGCCGCCGTCCCCACCGTCACCGGCGGTCACCGTGCCACGGACCGGATCAGACAGGTCGACACCGCCGTCTCCGCCATCTCCGCCGATGCCGCCTGCAGCACCGGTGCCGCCGTTTCCGCCCGCGCCACCGGCCCCGCCCGCACCGCCGGTGCCGGTGAGTCGACCCGCACGCCCACCGGCCCCGCCGGCCCCGCCTTCTGCGCCCGTGGCGCCCGTGGCGCCCGTGCCACCGGCTCCGCCGTTGCCTCCCGCGCCACCGAAGCCCACGGTCGAACCGATGTCGACGTTGCCGCCGTCGCCGCCGTCACCACCCCGGGCACCGATACCGCCGACGCCACCATTGCCGCCACGGCCGCCGAATGCCGCGGCGCCGGGCGAACCTTGTTGAGCCAGACCGGCGTTCCCGCCGTCCCCACCCATGCCGCCGCCGGCGCCATTGCCACCGTCTCCACCGTTTCCGCTGACCGTGAACAGGTGGGGTCTGGCGAGGAATCCGTTGGCGCCTTGCCCGGTGCCGCCCTGACCGCCGGATTGGTTGCTGCCTACAGCTCCGTCGGCACCGCGGCCACCGGACGCACCCGTGATGGCGCCGTCGACGACGGTGCTCGTGAAGGGCAGCCCGGGGGTGCCCACATAGCTGGGATTTCCGGTTGCAGCGCGGCCGACGGGGGCGGGGTTGGTGCCGTCGAGGCCTACCCCGCCGCTGCCGCCCTTGCCGCCGTTGCCGCCGTTGCCGTGCAGGGACCCCGCTGACCCGCCAGCGCCACCGTTGCCGCCACGCATGCCTGGTCCGCCATCGGCACCGTTCCCGCCGTCGCCTCCGTTGCCGGTTTCGGCGAACCGTCCGGCGTTCCCGCCTGCGCCGCCATCCTGGCCGGGATAACTGCCGTCGCCCCCGCGGCCACCGTTTCCGCCAAAGAGTCCGCCGTTGCCACCTTTGCCGCCGTTTGCGCCGTCCCCGCCGTCACCCCACAGCAAGCCGCCATTGCGGCCATTGCAGGCCGCGCCGGTGCAGTCCAGCGGAGCGTCGGCGCCGTCGCCGATCAGCCAGCCGCCGGTGCCGATCATCCGGACGCGCGGCCCCGCAGGGGGCACCGCGCGTGAGTCAGCTGCACTGTCGCCGTGGACCGATCCGGACCATCCGAGCCACCAGACACGGTCTTTTTCAACAGTTTTCGAGGGCAGGATCGATTCCGTCGAGGTCAATGCAACCTCCAGCCGAATCGGGGTGCCCGCACCTGAGTGCAGAGCCATGACGATGCCGGCCCCCACCATTGCGGCTCCGCCAGTGCCCGCCGCCAACCACTGCCGGATCGACGTCCGTTCGCGTTCATGTACTGCGCTGCGCCCCGCTCTGGACATGTTCGATCCCCCCGCGATTGAGTCCATGAATTGCTGGAATTTAACCGGCAAATCATCGGCTCAGTCAATAGGCACGCGGGTCACGCCCCGGCTAGGTTGGCACCGTGCATGATCGGGTGAAAATCGCGTCTGGTTCGCCGCTCGAGGACGCGGTCGGCTACTCGCGTGCAGTACGAGTGGGGTCGCTCGTCGCGGTGGCAGGGACGACCGCGCCCGGCTCCGATCCGGCCAGCCAGGCGCGTGAGATATTGCGGCGTATAGCTGTTGCGCTCGACAGCGTGGGCGCGACGCTGTCCGACGTGGTGCGCACCCGCATTTTCGTCACCGACATCGCGCACTGGCAGGCGGTCGGGGCAGTCCATGCCGAGGTGTTCGAGGACATCCGCCCCGTCACGACCATGGTCGAGGTGTCGGCCTTGATCGACCCAGGTCTCTTCGTCGAAATCGAGGCCGACGCGTTCGTGGAGGTCACACCAACGGAGCGAACAGCCCGTCCGGGCGCGGCAGGTAGGAAGTGACGCGGATCACAGCCTGGACCGGCAGTTCTCCATACAAATGTGGGAACTCCATGCCATCTGGGTCGGCCGGAACGCCCGGCTCCCAGCGAACAGGAGAGACAAGCCGTGCCGCGTCGATGTGCAGCAGGACAAGGTCTGTGCGACCGGCGTAGAGCCGGTTGGCCGGCAGATGGATCTGCTGGGGGCTGGACAGGTGCACGAACCCTACGTGTGCGAGCGAGGGCGGCCGGTGCGCACCACGCTCTGTCGCGGCCGTCCATTCCTGGACGCTGCACAGGTGCACGTAATCAGCGGAGTCTTCCGGATCTGGCATACCAGCACCCCCTCGACGACGTAACGCGAGCGGCCGTGAGACACGACACACCCGTAAACCCCCGGGGAACAAGGCCGAAACCCCAAGCGTCTGACACAGTAGAACCACGTCGCTACACCCTATGGAGGTGCCATGACCGCAACGCTCACCAGTCCTGAATTGACCAGGGCTGATCGCTGCGACCGGTGTGGAGCGGCGGCCAAGGTGCGTGCCAAGCTTCCCTCAGGCGCCGAGCTGCTGTTCTGCCAGCATCACGCGAACGAGCACGAAGCCAAGCTCGTCGAACTCGCGGCGGTGCTCGAAGTGAGCCCGGTGGAGTCGTAGGCCGAAATCGGCCATGCTGGGCTGGTCATGAGTGACCAGTCTCCGCGGGCGGAGGGCCGTCCGCAGCGGCCGAGCCCATCGCGCCATCACATCAGACAGATCTCATTACGAACGCTGTCGAAAAGTTGGGACGATTCGATCTTTTCGGAGTCGGCTCAGGCTGCGTTCTGGTGTGCGCTGTCGCTGCCGCCGCTCCTGCTCGGGATGCTGGGCAGTCTGGCCTACATCGGTCCGCTGTTCGGCCCCGACACCTTGCCGGCGATCGAGAACCAGTTGATCAGCACGGCGGGACGCTTCTTCTCACCGAACGTGGTGAGCGAGATCATCGAGCCGACCGTCCGCGACATCGTCAAAGGTGCTCGTGGCGAGGTGGTGTCGATCGGTTTCGTGATCTCGCTGTGGGCGGGCTCGTCGGCCATCTCGGCATTCGTCGACTCGATCACCGAGGCGCACGATCAGACCCCGCTGCGGCACCCGGTGCGCCAGCGCTTCTACGCGCTCGGGCTCTATGTCGTGATGCTGGTCGGTGCGATCATCACCGCACCGTTTCTGGCGTTGGGCCCGCGCAAGGTCGCCGAATTCATCCCCGACAGTTGGGACAACGTCCTGCGTTTCGGCTACTACCCAGTGCTCTTCGTCGCGTTGACCGTCGCGGTCAACATCCTGTACCGGGTGTCTCTGCCCAAGCCGCTGCCAACCCACCGGCTGCTTTTGGGCTCGGTCTTGGCGACGACGGTGTTCCTCATCGCCACCTGGGGTCTGCGGTTGTACCTGACGTGGATCACCAGCACCGGTTACACCTACGGGGCGCTGGCGACTCCGATCGCGTTCCTCCTCTTCGCGTTCTTCCTGGGCTTCGCGATCATGATCGGCGCCGAACTCAACGCAGCGATCGAAGAGGAGTGGCCCGCACCGACCACGCACGTCAACCGGGTGAGGGGATGGCTGGAGACACGGTCGGAGTCGGCGAGTCGCAACGGATCCACACCCGCCGGCTCCGCCCCCGCGCCGGCAGTGCAGGATTCCGACGCCGCTACTTCTTGAGCTGGTCGTAGATGCGCTTGCAATCCGGACAGACCGGCGATCCGGGCTTGGCCGAACGCGTCACGGGAAACACCTCGCCGCACAGCGCCACCACGTGTGTGCCCATGACGGCGCTCTCGGCGATCTTGTCCTTCTTGACGTAGTGGAAGTACTTGGGAGTGTCGTTGTCCGTCCCGTCGTCGACGCGTTCGTCGGTGTCGGTGCGCTCGATCGTCTGGGTTTGCATAACGCCATTCTGCCTGGGAATGAATCGGTAATAAATGCGGCAGGCATGGCCTGCTCCTGATGTGGAACAGTGGAGTTATGAAACACGGCCAAGAGCTGAGTTTCGACGACGAGGGCAGGCCCGTGCTCATCACCAAGGCCGCCCCCGCCTATGAGGAACAGCACCGTCAGCGGGTGCGGAAGTATCTGACTCTGATGTCCTTCCGCATCCCGTCACTCATCCTTGCCGCCGTCGCCTACGGCATCTGGCACAACGGCCTGGTCTCTCTGGCGATCGTGGTGGTGGCCATCCCGCTGCCGTGGATGGCGGTGCTGATCGCCAACGACCGGCCGCCTCGCCGCGCCGAAGAACCGCGGCGCTACCAGAACCGGCAACGCATCCCTCTGTTTCCGACAGCGGAACGGCCGGCTATCGATGTGGCCCCACCCCGTGCGCCGCAACCTGATTCGGACGATGTGCGCCACGACTTCCGCAGCTGAGCGCGTTCTTGCTCGTTTCTCAGCACATTCTCAGGTCTTGCCCGAATAACCGCTGATCAGAAGGTGTGAAGCGGATCCATCGTGGGAACTCTGAGCGGGTCTGGGGCGTTGAAGCTCTTGAAAGATCCACCCGATCAGGAGGCCGTCATGGCAAATGCCACCACCAGCCGCATGGACCAAGACCTCGACGCTCAGTCCCCCGCCGCCGACCTGGTGCGGGTGTATCTGAACGGGATCGGCAAGACCGCTCTCCTGAATGCCGCCGATGAGGTCGAGTTGGCCAAGCGCATCGAGGCCGGGCTCTACGCGCAGCATCTGCTCGCCACCCGTAAGCGGTTGGGCGACAACCGCAAGCGGGATCTGGCCGCGGTCGTCCGCGACGGCGAAGCTGCCCGGCGTCACCTGCTGGAGGCGAATCTGCGCCTGGTGGTCTCGTTGGCCAAGCGCTACACCGGCCGCGGTATGCCACTGCTCGACCTGATCCAGGAGGGCAACCTCGGGCTGATCCGCGCGATGGAGAAATTCGACTACAGCAAGGGTTTCAAGTTCTCGACCTACGCCACGTGGTGGATTCGGCAGGCGATCACGCGCGGCATGGCCGACCAGAGCCGCACGATCCGGCTTCCCGTTCACCTCGTCGAGCAGGTGAACAAGCTGGCCCGCATCAAGCGTGAGATGCACCAGAACCTCGGCCGTGAGGCCACTGACGAGGAGCTGGCCGCCGAGTCGGGTATCCCCGTCGAGAAGATCACCGATCTGCTGGAGCACAGCCGTGACCCGGTGAGCCTGGACATGCCGGTGGGCAGCGACGAAGAGGCGCCGCTGGGTGACTTCATCGAGGACGCCGAGGCGATGTCGGCCGAGAACGCCGTGATCTCCGAGTTGCTGCACACCGACATCCGGTACGTGCTGGCCACCCTCGACGAGCGGGAGCAGCAGGTGATCCGTCTGCGCTTCGGCCTCGACGACGGTCAGCCGCGCACGCTCGACCAGATCGGCAAGCTCTTCGGGCTCTCTCGCGAGCGGGTGCGCCAGATCGAACGTGAGGTGATGGCCAAGCTGCGCAACGGCGAGCGTGCCGATCGCCTCCGCTCGTACGCCAGCTGAGCTTCTCCCCAAGTAGGCCCGCCGGGACCACCTGGCGGGTCTACTGCTGTCCGCTCAGGGGTGTGGCCCGTGTCGCCGCAGGAAGGTCCGACGTGGCAGCCGGTCGCCGGTAGACTCGGCCCAGACGGAGGGTGTGCGAATGAATGATCTTGTCGATACCACCGAGATGTATCTGCGAACCATCTACGACCTCGAAGAAGAGGGCGTGGTGCCGCTGCGTGCGCGCATCGCAGAACGCCTCGAGCAGAGCGGCCCCACCGTCAGCCAGACCGTGTCCCGTATGGAGCGCGACGGGCTGCTGCGCGTCGCAGGCGATCGTCACCTCGAGCTCACCGATAAGGGCCGGGCGCTGGCCGTGGCCGTGATGCGCAAACACCGCCTCGCCGAGCGCTTGCTGGTCGACGTCATCGGTTTGCCCTGGGAGGAAGTGCACGCCGAAGCGTGCCGTTGGGAGCATGTGATGAGCGTGGACGTCGAGCGCCGACTCGTGCAGGTGCTGGACAACCCGACCACCTCGCCATTCGGTAACCCCATTCCTGGGCTCTCGGAACTCGGCGTGAACGACCTGGTCGACGAGACGCACAGCCTGGCACGGCTGACGGAACTGCCCGCCGGAATGCCGGTCGCGGTCGTGGTTCGCCAGCTCACCGAGCACGTCCAAGGCGATGTGGATCTGATCGCCCGGCTCAAGGACGCCGGCGTGGTGCCCAACGCGCGGGTCACCGTCGAGGTCAACGACCACGGTGGCGTCATGATCGTGATCCCGGGCCACGAGCAGGTCGAGCTTCCCCACGAAATGGCTCACGCCGTCAAGGTCGAGAAGGTCTGACCTGTCATCCGGCGCGTCGGCCGAACGTCTGGCGCGGTGGCAACCGAACACCGAGCTGGCCGGCGAGGCGGTATCCGGTGCGGGCGAGCTCACGGATCTGCTCCGGCCGCAGCCCTGACTGCAGCGCCTGATCGAGCATGCCCGCCATCCGATGCAGCGGCTGGCAGCGCAGCGCGGCGTCCAGCGATATCCCGGCCAGCGGCCCGTCCCCGCGGGCATATGCCGAAAACGCCAGCAATACAAGGGCTTCCACGCGCCATGGTGCAGGGAGCCGGCGAGACAGGTCCGCCCACAACGCTTCGGCCATACCGGCTCGATCGCCGACGGCCAACGCGTACAGCGTGTCCCGCACGCGCGGATCGGTCAACGACTGGGCCAGCCGGCTGATCTGCTCGTCGGCTACCGCCTCCCCGGCGGCCAGTTGCTCGGCGCACGCAATGGCATGCTCGATGTCACTGCGCGCGCACGCCGCGCTGCGATCGCCGTCGATGGGTCCGGCAGCCTCGATCAGCTGCACGAGCGCGGCGCTGTGTGCCGGGTCGGAGACCGCGACGACGTCGAGCAGCTCGGCGCGCCGGTTGTAGAGGCGTCTGCCGTCGAGAACCGCCGCCGCCGCGACGGGCGACGCGCTGGGGTCCTCCACTGCACCTGCGACCCCACAGCCGTCAGCGCAGCTCCATCGCCCGCCCGCGGCCACGACGTCGACGATGTGCGCGGCCAACAGCTCGATCCCCCATCGACCCACCTCGACGGCGAGGTCGCGCGCCCACTCGCGGTACGTGTCCTTGCACATCGGACAGCTCGCCCCCTCGGCGTCGACGATCACCGCGATGACCGCCTCTGCGCCGGACGCGGCGGCCAGCTCGCTCAGATGCGGCACACACGTCTCGCGCGGCTCGGACAGATCAGCGCGCAGCACCGCGCCCATCTCCTCGTCCGCGACGGTCACGAGAACGATCGATTTCTCGGGCACGAAGCCCAGCACGGCGGGCAGCGCCGCGATCAGGGCACCGGGCCGGTCGATGGGGGCGTCGAAGTGTTGTGTTGTGGACATACCGCCAACCTGGCAACTGACACCGACGCCCAGCGCCCGTCGCCGCTGCAGTCGCCCCGAACTGTGGATGAAATCGCCTCTGGGGAGCAATGCCGGCGAACCGGTGCAGTGTTCACGAGAAGTTGACCTCCGCCGGCATGCGACCGGGCGACAACCGCGCCAGTCTGTCTGCATGGCTTCGATGCTGGAGTACGACCTGGTGGTCATCGGTTCCGGTCCGGGAGGGCAGAAGGCCGCCATCGCCGCCGCCAAGCTCGGCAAGTCCGTGGCGGTCATCGAACGCGGACGCATGCTCGGCGGTGTCTGCGTCAACACCGGCACCATCCCCTCCAAGACGCTGCGCGAAGCGGTCGTCTACCTGACCGGGATGAACCAACGCGAACTCTACGGCGCCAGCTACCGGGTCAAGGAAAAGATCACGCCCGCTGACCTGCTCGCCCGCACCACACACGTCATCGGCAAGGAACAGGACGTCGTGCGGTCACAGTTGATGCGCAACCGGATCGACCTGATCTCCGGTCACGGCCGCTTCGTCGATGCCCACACCGTCGTGGTGGAGGATCCAGAACGCAGGGAGCACACGACGGTGACCGGGCAGAACATCGTCCTCGCCACCGGAACGAAGCCCGCCCGTCCGGCGGGTGTGGAGTTCGACGACGAACGGGTGCTCGACTCCGACGGCATCCTGGATCTCAAGACGCTGCCGACGTCGATGGTCGTCGTCGGTGCCGGTGTGATCGGCATCGAGTACGCGTCGATGTTCGCTGCCCTGGGCACGAAGGTGACCGTGGTCGAAAAGCGCGACACGATGCTCGACTTCTGCGACCCCGAGATCATCGAGTCGCTGAAGTTCCATCTGCGGGATCTGGCGGTCACGTTCCGGTTCGGCGAGGAGGTCACCGCCGTGGACATCGGCGCGACCGGCACGGTGACGACCCTGGCCAGCGGGAAGAAGATCCCAGCCGAGACGGTCATGTACTCCGCGGGCCGGCAGGGGCAGACCGATCAACTCGATCTCGCCAACGCCGGACTGGAAGCCGATCACCGCGGCCGGATCTTCGTCGACGACAACTTCTGCACCAAGGTCGATCACATCTACGCCGTCGGCGACGTGATCGGCTTCCCGGCCCTGGCGGCCACGTCGATGGATCAGGGCCGGCTGGCGGCCTACCACGCCTTCGGGGAGCCGTGCCGCGGGATGACCGAGCTGCAGCCCATCGGCATCTACTCCATCCCCGAGGTGTCCTACGTCGGGGCGACCGAGGTGCAGCTGACCAACGACGCGGTGCCCTACGAGGTGGGGGTGTCGCGCTATCGGGAGCTCGCGCGGGGACAGATCGCCGGTGATTCCTACGGCATGCTCAAGCTGCTGGTGTCCACGGAGGATCTGACGCTGCTCGGTGTTCACATCTTCGGCACCAGCGCGACGGAGATGGTGCACATCGGGCAGGCGGTGATGGGCTGCGGCGGGACCATCGAGTACCTGGTCGACGCGGTGTTCAACTACCCGACGTTCTCCGAGGCGTACAAAGTCGCCGCACTGGACGTGATGAACAAGCTGCGCGCGCTCAAGCAGTTCGGCGGCTAGCTGACTGCACCGCATCCGTCGTCGAACGCCGTCGGCGGGTCATCGGACGGCCCTCCCGCCTCGGCGCGGGCCAGAAGGGAGCGCACCGCGTCGTTGAACGCCGGCGTGTAGGACACCTCGTCGAGGCATCCCCCGCCGTCGAGACCGCCGATGACCCCGACCACCGTCGACCCCACGATCCACGGCGCACCCGAGAAGCCGGCCACGATGCCGTCGCAGTGCACCACCGGGTAGCCGTCACGCGGCGGTGCAGTGGCGGCCGTGCAGGCCGTCGGTCCCCCACCGACGCCCATCCCGTAGCCGACGACCGTCACCGGGGTGCCGGGAGCAGGCGAACCGGCCAGCCGCAGGCCGCCAGTGGTGACCGCCCGCAGCGAGCGACCGTCGTCGCGGCTCACGCGTGCGATCGCGAAGTCCGCCGCCGGATCCTGATCGCTGCGCCAGCGGGGATCGAGGTAGATGGCGTCGAGTCGCCAGGTGTCGTTCGCCCTCGCATTTGCCGAACCATCAGCGAATCCGGGAACGAAGGTGGTGTCCTCACCGCCGGTGACGCAGTGGGCCGCAGTCAGGATCAGGTCGGCGACCGCGGATCGGAGCACGGACGCAGTGCAGAAGTGCAGATCGCCGGTGCCGTAGAACAGCGCCCCCAACCGAAGGTCCGCTGGCACCGGGTGCGCGGACCCGGCGGGCACCCGGTCGTCGGTCGCCGGCGCACCAGCCGACGGCGGCGCCGGATATGCGGTCCCGCACGCGGTGAGCACGGCCGCGGTGATGACGGCCGCGGTGAGGCGAATGCGGGCAACCGGGCGCATACCGTCCGATGATCCTCCTTCTGGCGTTTCCGCGGAGGTCGACAGGGGTAGAACCGCCCTCACCACCGCGGAATGCCACATCGGGATGCGCGCGTTCGATCACATGGGTGACGTGCCGGCGCCGGGTGGTGCCGGTGCAGTGGTAGGACGCCGGTGAGGGACACTGGAGGTCCACCCCGGAGACAGTGAGGAGGCGAGGGACATGGCTGACGAGACAGAGCCCGGTCAGCACTATCAACCCGAGCAGACGGGCATGTACGAGCTCGAGTTTCCCGCGCCCTCGCTCACATCCGCAGATGGCCGCGGGCCGGTCCTGATCCACGCGCTGGAAGGGTTCTCCGATGCGGGGCGGGCGATCAAGCTGGCCGCCGAGCACATGAAGAACACCCTGGACACCGAACTGGTGGCCTCGTTCGCCATCGACGAGTTGCTCGACTACCGGTCGCGTCGCCCGCTGATGACTTTCAAGACCGACCACTTCACCAGTTACGAAGAGCCCGAACTCAACCTGTACGCCGTGCGCGACAGCGTCGGAACCCCGTTTCTGCTGCTCGCCGGACTCGAGCCGGACCTCCGCTGGGAGCGCTTCATCACCGCGGTGCGGCTGCTCTCGGAGCGGCTGGCCGTGCGCCGGGTGATCGGCTTGGGCGCGATTCCGATGGCCGTGCCGCACACCCGGCCGATCACGTTGACCGCCCACTCCAACGACAAGGAGCTCATCGCCGAGCATCAACCCTGGGTGGGCGAGGTGGCGGTGCCGGGCAGTGTGTCCAATCTGCTGGAGTTCCGGATGGCCCAGCACGGGCATGAAGTGGTGGGTTTCACCGTGCACGTGCCGCACTATCTCGCGCAGACCGACTACCCGGCCGCAGCGGAAACGCTGCTCTCGGAGGTGGCCCGCAGCGGCTCACTGCAGATCCCGACTGCTGAGCTCAGCCGTGCCGCCGCGGAAGTCGCCGAGAAGGTCAATGAGCAGGTCGCGGCAAGCGCAGAGGTCGCCCAGGTGGTGGACGCCTTGGAGAGGCAATACGATGCGTTCGTCGCCGCACAGGAGAACCGGTCCCTCCTGGCGCGCGACGAGGAACTGCCCAGCGGCGACGAACTCGGTGCCGAATTCGAGCGGTTCCTCGCCCAGCAGGCCGGCGAGTACACGAAGGACAAAGACAAGGACGACCCTCGGGACGGTTCGTAGTCGTCCCCGGGTCACTCCACACCCCGTCCCGACGACGAAGTGGGCGACATGACATGTGACTGCGGGCGATGAGCGAGCGAAAACCGAACCTGCGCTCCGTGCGCGAACTGACGCCGACGCTGCAGTACCGCACCATTCACGGCTACCGGCGCGCCTACCGGATTGCCGGGTCAGGGCCGGCGATTCTGTTGATCCACGGCATCGGTGACAACTCCACCACCTGGAGCACTGTGCAGACCGCGCTGGCGCAACGCTTCACCGTGATCGCACCCGACCTGCTCGGCCACGGGAAATCCGACAAACCGCGCGCCGACTACTCGGTGGCCGCCTACGCCAACGGCATGCGGGATCTGCTCAGCGTGCTCGGCATCGACAGCGTCACCGTGGTCGGACACTCGCTGGGCGGGGGTGTCGCCATGCAGTTCGCCTACCAGTTCCCGCAGCTTGTCGAGCGGCTGATCCTCGTCGGCGCCGGCGGCGTGACCAAGGACGTCAACATCGCCCTGCGCTTCGCCTCGCTGCCGATGGGCAGCGAGGCCCTCGCGCTGCTGCGGATGCCGTTGGTGTTGCCGGCGCTGCAGCTGGTGGGACGGTTGGGCGGCGCGCTGTTCGGTTCGACCGGCGTCGGCCGCGACATTCCCGACATGCTGCGCATCCTCAAGGATTTACCGGAGCCGACGGCATCGTCGGCGTTCGCGCGAACGCTGCGGGCAGTCGTGGACTGGCGCGGTCAGGTGGTCACGATGCTCGATCGCTGCTATCTGACGCAGTCAGTGCCGGTGCAATTGATCTGGGGCAGCGGCGATTCGGTGATCCCGGTGAGCCACGCGGAGATGGCGCATGCCGCGATGCCCGGTTCTTCGCTCGAGATCTTCCCCGGCTCCGGGCATTTCCCCTTCCACGATGACCCCGACCGCTTCGTCGAGGTCGTCGAGAAGTTCATCGACGGCACCCAGCCTGCGGTGTACGACCAGGAATACCTCCGCACGCTGTTGCGCACGGGGATCGAGGCCAGCACGCTCTCGGGCTCGGTGGACACCCAAGTCGCGGTCCTCGATGCCATGGGCGCCGACGAGCGCAGCGCCACCTGAGCCTCGAGCACTCTTTCGCGTCAGCCACGTAGCATCGGCTCATGGCCATCGACGTGACCGTGCTCCGGGTATTCACCGATGAGAACGGCGACTTCGGCAATCCCCTCGGTGTCATCGACTCAGCCACGGTTGCCCCCGCGGACCGCCAGCGCATAGCAACCGAATTGGGTTATAGCGAAACGGTTTTCGTCACGGTTCCCGAGCAGGGCGCTCATACCGCGCACGCTCACATCCATACGCCGACCACCGAGATGCCGTTCGCTGGGCATCCGACGGTGGGAGCAGCGTGGTGGCTCCAGCAGCGGGGCACTCCAATCCGCACCCTGCAAGTGCCGGCGGGCATCGTGCAGGTCGGCTATTCCGATCCGTTGACTTCGGTCAGCGCGCGCGCCGAGTGGGCCCCCGAGTTCGCGATCTATGACATCGACAGCGTCGAATCGTTGGCAGCCGCCGACCCCGACGACTACGGGGACGGCGACAAGCATTACTTGTGGACCTGGCTCGACCGAGAAGCCGGTGAGATCGCAGCACGAATGTTCGCCGCTCAACTCGGTATTCGCGAGGACGAAGCGACCGGGGCTGCTGCGGTGCGCATCACCGAATACCTCAGCCGAGACCTGAAGATCGTGCAGGGCCGCGGCTCAGTCATTCATACGGTGTGGAGCCCCGAGGGCTGGGTCAAGGTAGCCGGGCGGGTGGTCGAAGACGGGCACCGCCAGCTCGACTAGGCGGCTTCAGCTGCCCGCAGCGACCTCGCGGTGCGCACGCAGGGCCTCGATCTCGCGCTCGAAGTCCTCGGCCGAGGAGAACGACCGGTAAACCGAGGCGAACCGCAGGTAGGCCACTTCGTCGAGGTCACGCAGCGGACCCAGGATCGCCAGACCTACCTCGTGGCTGGGCACCTCAGGCGATCCGGTGGCGCGGACGGCATCTTCGACCTTCTGGGCGAGCAGATTGAGCGCATCGTCGTCGACCTGCCGCCCCTGACATGCCCGCCGCACCCCTTTGATCACCTTTTCGCGACTGAACGGCTCGGTGACACCGCTGCGCTTCACCACCGCGAGCACCGCAGTTTCCACGGTGGTGAACCGGCGTCCGCACTCAGGACAGGATCGGCGTCGACGAATCGCCTGACCCTCGTCGGTCTCCCGGGAATCGACCACCCGTGAATCAGGGTGACGGCAGAACGGACAGTGCACCACCGCTCCTTCACCGCACGGACGGATCACTTCGAACGTCTTCGAGCGTACCTGCGGTGGCCGAACGCAGCCCATCACCGGCGCTATCGGCGCGTTCCAGACAGGGGTCTCCATCATCGAGGACCGCTCCTGACGGTGGCCAGGCCCGCGGTCAGGCGACCGGGGCGATCAGCGTCTGGCCTGCGGTCAACGCGACAGTCTCGAGCTGATTGAGCTCACGAATCCTGGCGACCACGTCGGTCACCGGTGCATGCGGGGCCACCCGCTGGGCGACCTGCTGCAGCGACTCGCCTGTGTGCACCTGGACGACCGCCAGCCTGCCCGGGATCTCCGCCTGCGGGCCGACGACGCCACCGGCCTGGGCCACCAAACCCAGCCACAGTGTGATGGCGGCGGCGACGAGCGCCAGCAAGACGGTGGCGGCCGGAGTGATCGGACGGCGTCGATGCGACGCGCGCGACACCAGCACGCCACTCCCGCGGTACTGCAGCGGCGCACCGCCGGGGCGCTGGCGGCGATTCGGCCGCGCAGCCCTGCGAGAGGGCGAGGTGGGGACGGCCGATGCGGCGGGGCCGATCCGCACCGGCCGCGCGCTGCGGCCAGCGGGCTGACGGACGTCGGGTGTGTGGAGAACGGTCATCTGACTGCCTTTCACTCCGGGGATTCGCTCTTGTGTTCGAACCTTACTCGATCATGTGTTCGATGAATAGAACACGTGATCGAACTGTTGCGAACGTTAACCGAGGGCACCGACAAGCCCTTGGGCGTCGTGGGCGGCGAGCATGGCCGAACACGACACGCCTCGAACACATGTTTGATTCCGGGCGCATGGGGCGTTACATTCGACGCCATGAGCGACGACAGCGACAGCACGGCCAGTCCGGACTCCGCCACCCGACGCGATCGCGGGTCAGGCCTGACCGAACGTCAACGCACCATCCTCGAGGTCATCCGTACCTCGGTGACCACCCGCGGTTATCCGCCCAGCATCCGTGAGATCGGCGACGCGGTCGGCCTGACCTCCACGTCCTCGGTGGCTCACCAACTGCGCACCTTGGAGCGCAAGGGCTATTTACGTCGAGATCCCAACCGGCCACGGGCCGTCGACGTCCGTGGCATCGACGACGTGGCGGCCGCCCCGGCGGTCTCGACCGATGTCGCGGGCTCGGACACGCTGCCGGAGCCCACGTTCGTGCCCGTACTGGGGCGCATCGCCGCGGGCGGACCGATCCTCGCCGAAGAGGCCGTCGAGGACGTGTTCCCACTCCCGCGCGAGCTCGTCGGTGAGGGCTCGCTGTTCCTCCTGAAAGTGGTCGGCGAGTCCATGGTCGATGCGGCGATCTGCGACGGCGACTGGGTCGTCGTGCGCCAGCAGAACGTCGCCGACAACGGTGACATCGTTGCGGCCATGATCGACGGCGAAGCGACGGTCAAGACCTTCAAACGGACCAAGGGCCAGGTCTGGCTCATGCCGCACAACCCGGCCTTCGACCCCATCCCGGGCAACGACGCCGCCGTGCTGGGGAAGGTCGTCACCGTCATCCGCAAGATCTGACGGATCACCGACGGGTTCGTCAGCTGCCGCGGACGAACCCGTTGGTGCGGGCGATCTCCTCGGTGGCGAACCAGATTTCGGCGCGTGCCTCGGCGTACTCGGCGCTGCCCGGGCTCCAGTACAGACCCGATCGGGTGTCGGCCTTGATCGGGTAGCCGTCGGGAATTGCGTCTGGATCGTCGAGAGGCAGATGTAGCGCGGTGCCCATCGGGACCAGATCGTCGTCGTCGATGCGGGCGTGTCTGCCGGTGTCGGTGACAGCGTCACGCTCGACGGCCGGCGCGACGATCGGAGTGGGGTCCGGCGCCCACCCCTCGGGCCCAGAGTCACGCTCGGTCCCACCCTCGAAGTCGGTCTCAGCGTCAGTCTCGGTGTCGATGGCGAGCTCCTCGACGTCGTGCTCGGGCACCGCCTCGGTGGCCGACTGCACCCGCGTCGGCGCGGTGTCCACGGAGTCCGGGTCCTCTTGTTCGACGAACGCGGGGCCCGCATCGCGATCGGCCGTCGTTGGATCGTCGGCGGCGGCGGCATCGCTGAGCCCCCACAGGTCCGACCCGCTCGGTTCATGACCCCCGGCCGGGGTCACCGGATGGGGAGCGGGCGTCACCGAACCCAGACCTTCACGAACGTAGCGGTCGCCGAAAAGGGCGTCCTCCCCCACCTCCCGCGATTCGGGACCGTAGTCATGGTCATGGTCGTGGTCGTGGTCGTCGCGAGCGTCGCGGTCGTACGCGTGCGGCTCGAACGGATCTTCGCCGCGGTCGCGGCTCCGCCGGGTCAGCGCCAACGCGACCACCCCGAGTACGAGGAGCACCGGCACGATCGCCAGCAGCCACCACCACGTCCACCGAGACCCGGACCCCTCATCGGACGCCCCGCCCTGCGCCGATGGCGTGGCCTGCGGCTCCTGCTGACCCGGCACCTGGAGCCCAGCCAATTGCGAAGCCAGGTTGGCCGGTTCCGTGCTGAAACGCTTGGCGGCCGTGTCGTAGGTGATCGCGCCGCCGCTGAACTTCTGGGTGATCTCGTCACCGCTCTGCGTCTGATCGGCGACCGGGGCGCCGAGCTCACCCGTCGCCCCACCCAGCTTCTCCCAGGCGGCGTTCATCGCACCGCGCACGATCACCGCGCCGTGGTCCGGGGTCCAGAAGATCACCGGCTTGTCCGCCGCGGCGAAGCTGCTCATCCTGCTCGCGGGGGCGACACCGCCGTCCACCTCGCCGGTCACCGGAAATCCGAGATCGCCTTCGGGACCGCCGACACTCTCGTATTTGGCCAGCACCTGACCGGTCACGACGTTCGCGCCGGTGTCGGGGCTGTAGAAGATCTTGCCGTTGACGAAGTCCTGCCCGAGACCGTCGGCGCCGATCTTGTACGGCTCGCCCTCGCTGGCCCCCAGCGGGCCGAGCGGACCGCCCGCGGCCCGGCGGGCGGCGTTGATCGCCGCCACCGGGTCGTTCGGCAGCGAGAGATCGGTCAGCTGCCCGGCGAGGTCGGCCGGGTCGGTGGTGAACGTCTTGGCGCGTGCGTCGTAAGAGACCTGGCCGCCGGTGAACTTCTGCGTCACCACCGCGCCGTCGTATGTTTCGTCCTCGGCAGGCACCCCGAGCACCCCCGACGATCCGCCGAGCTTGTCCCAGGCCGCGTTGATCGCCCCGCGGACCACATGTGCGCCGGTGTCCGGAGTCCAGAAGATCACCGGATTGTCCGGCGCGCTGAAGGTGCTGTTGCGACTGTTGGGTGCGCGCCCAGGACCTTCATCGATCGTCGGGAACCCGAGGTCGCTGTCGGCGGGACCGCCCAGCGACTCGTACTTCTCCAAAATCGCGCCCTGCATCAGGTGCGCACCCGTATCCGGGGTGAAGAACACCTTGCCCGACGCGAAATTCGCGGCGAATCCGGACCCCACGGGGTAGGCGTCACCGGAGCGGGGTCCCAGCGGACCCGTGTCACCGCCGCTGGCCTGCCAGGCCGCGGTGATGGCGTCTGCAGCTTCGACGTCGGGTTGTGCGACGGCGACGGGCGAGAGCAGGAGCGCTGCGGCGACCCCCAGCAATCCGATGGCCCATCGACCGGACCCTCGTCGGCGCAGCATCGGCTGCCGGGTCATTCATCCTCCCCGCGGTCGGCGACTGAAGTACTCCATCACGGTTCAGCGAAAATTACCGCGTCCGTTCACTCTGCGTCAGAGGACTCTGTTTACCAAGCCACCTCGCCGAACGGGCTCGGAAATGCCGGAGCGGCTAGACACCGAGGCTGCGCCCGATGATCTCCTTCATGATCTCGGTGGTGCCGCCGTAGATGGTCTGCACCCGGGCATCGAGGTAGGCGCGCGCGACGTCGTACTCACGCATGTAGCCGTACCCACCGTGCAGCTGCAGACAGCGGTCGATGAGGTGCACCTGCTTCTCCGTGGAATACCACTTCGCCATCGCGGCCTGCTCGACGGTGAGCTTGTCGTCCAGATGCAGCCGGATGAACTCGTCGACCATCATGCGCACCACGGTGGCTTCGGTGGACAGCTCCGCCAGCAGGAAGCGGCTGTTCTGCTGGCTGCCGATCGGCTTGCCGAAGGCCTTGCGCTCCTTGGCGTACTGCAGCGTGCCGGCCAGCACGGCCTCCATCGCCGCCGCCGCCATGATCGCGATGCTGATGCGTTCCTGCGGCAGGTTCTGCATCAGGTAGATGAAGCCCTGTCCCTCCTCGCCGAGCAGGTTCTCCACCGGCACCTTCACGTCGGTGAAGGACAGTTCGGCGGTGTCCTGGGCGTCCAGGCCGACCTTGTCGAGCTTGCGGCCCCGTTCGAAGCCCTCCATGCCTCGTTCGACGACCAGCAGCGAAAAGCCCAGCGCACCCTTGTCGGGGTCGGTCTGGGCGACCACGATCACGAGGTCGGACAGGATGCCGTTGGTGATGAACGTCTTCGAGCCGTTGAGGATGTAGTGGTCGCCGTCGCGCACCGCGCGGGTCTTGATGCCCTGCAGGTCACTGCCTGTGCCGGGCTCGGTCATCGCGATCGCGCTGATGTACTCCCCGCTGCAGAACTTCGGCAGCCAGCGCTGCTTCTGCTCCTCGGTGGCCAGCCGGATGAAATACGGCGCCACCACGTCGTTGTGCAGGCTGAAGCCGAGCCCGCTGTAGCGGCCCGCGGTGACCTCTTCGGTGATGACGGTGTTGTAGCGGAAATCGGTGACCCCGCCGCCGCCGTACTCCTCAGGTACGGCCATGCCGAGGAAGCCCTGTTTGCCGGCTTCCACCCACACGCTGCGGTCGACGAGCTTGTCGGCCTCCCACTGATCGTGGAACGGTGCCACGTGCCGGTCGAGGAAGGTGCGGAACGACTCGCGGAACATCTCGTGTTCCGGTTCGAACAGCGTGCGCTCGTAGGCGATGACGGATTTTTCGGCTGCAGAGCCCATGAGGATCCTCGCGTCGGTGGTCGGAAACGTTGCCGCCAAGGTACCCCATCCAACCGGATGGTTGGGCGGATGGCGGCGCGTACCGAACCCCCTCGCGCCCTACACTCGTGACCCATGGGCACCAGCCTCACCCACTGGGGCGCCTTCCGCGCCAGCGTCGAGGCCGGCGACATCGCCTCGGTCGCCCCGATCGCCGGCGACGCCGACCCGTCCCCTGCCCTCGGGAACCTGCCCGGTTCCGTGCGGCATTCGTCGCGTATCACGGGCCCGGCGGTGCGGCGGGGCTGGCTCGACGACGGGCCCGGGCCGACCACCCGCCGCGGCGCCGACGACTTCGTCGCGGTCAGCTGGGACGACCTCACTGACCTGCTGGCCGCCGAATTGCGGCGGGTCATCGACCGCCACGGCAACGGGGCGATCTACGGCGGTTCCTACGGCTGGTCGAGCGCGGGCCGTTTTCACCATGCCCAGAGCCAGGTGCACAGGTTCCTCAATTGCCTTGGCGGATACACGTTTTCCCGTCACTCCTACAGCCTCGGCGCGACCGGGGTCATCATGCCGCGAGTGGTCGGCACACACGACGATCTGTTCAAGCGGTCCACCGCCTGGGACGTCATCGTGGAGCACACCGAGATTCTGGTGTGTTTCGGTGGGCTGGCCCTGAAGAACACTGGCGTCAATCACGGTGGGACGACGGCACATCCGGCCCGGGAGGCCCTGCGCCGTTACCGTGAGCGCGGCGGCAGAATCGTGTCGTTCTCCCCGCTGCGTGACGACGTGGACGGCCCGTACGACTGGTTCGCGCCGGTGCCCGGCACGGACGTTGCGATCATGCTGGCGCTGGCACACGTGCTGGCCACCGAGTCGCTGGCCGACCGACAATTCCTGGCCACCTACTGCACCGGGTACGAGAGGTTCGAACGGTATCTGCTCGGCGCCGACGACGGCGTGCCGAAATCCCCGCAGTGGGCGGCGGCACTGTGCGGGGTGAATGCCGATGACCTGACCGCGCTGGCCCGCCAGATGGCCGCCCATCGCACGATAGTGACGGTCAGTTGGTCGTTGCAGCGCACCAGGTTCGGCGAGCAGGCCCCGTGGATGGGGCTGACGCTGGCGGCGATGCTGGGTCAGATCGGGATAGCCGGCGGTGGGTTCGGGCACGGCTACGGGTCGATGAACGAGCCCGGACTGCCGCCGCTGCGCTGCACGCTGCCCCGCCTCCCGCAGGGCATCAATCCGGTCACGTCGTTCATCCCTGTCGCGGCGATCAGCGACATGCTGCTGCACCCGGGAGAACCATTCGATTACAACGGTTTACGGCTCACCTACCCCGACATCAGGCTGGTCTACTGGGCCGGCGGCAATCCGTTCCACCACCACCAGAACATCCCTCGCCTGCGTCGCGCCCTGGGCCGGGCCGACACCGTGGTGGTGCACGATCCCTACTGGACGGCGATGGCCAGGCATGCCGACATCGTGGTGCCGTCGACGACGTTCGCCGAGCGCGAGGACTTCTCGGGCTCCCGCAACGATCCGATGCTGATGGCCATGCCGCGGCTCACCGAGCCTTACGCCGACGCCCGCGACGACTACGACACGTTCGCCGCGCTCGCCCGCGCCCTGGGTGTCGAGGACGAGTTCACCGAGGGCCGCACGTCAGCGCAGTGGTTACGTCATCTGTATCGAACATGGGCGGCCACCGTGGATTTCGAGGTGCCGACCTTCGACGAGTTCTGGGCGGCGGGCCGGCTGGAGCTGCCCGTCGAAGAGGGTCTGACCCTGCTCGCCGAATTCCGCGCCGATCCGGTCGCGCACCGGCTGGGCACCCGCAGCGGGCTGATCGAGATCTTCTCCACCGACATCGACGGTTTCGGCTACCCCGACTGCGCGGGCCATCCGCGGTGGTTCGAACCCACCGAGTGGCTGGGCGGTTCGCGCGCCGCGCAGTATCCGCTGCACATGGTGGCCAATCAACCGGCCGCCCGGCTGCACAGCCAGCTCGACGGCGGCAAGACCAGTCAGGACTCGAAAGTGGCCGGTCGAGAGCCGATCCGGATGCATCCGGAGGACGCGCAGACGCGCGGCCTGACCACCGGGGACGTGGTGCGGGTGTTCAACGACCGCGGCTCCTGCCTGGCCGGAGTCCTCGTCGACGAGCGGGTGCGGCCGCGGGTCGTGCAGTTGTCGACGGGCGCGTGGTACGACCCGGTGGACGCCGCCGATCCCGACGCGATGTGCGTGCACGGCAATCCCAACGTCCTCACCGATGACATCGGTACGTCGTCGCTCGCCCGCGGTTGCACGGGCGCACACGCCCTCGTCGAGGTCGAAAGGTACAGCGCGACAACGCCCCCGGTGCGCGCGCATCACCCGCCGCGGATCGTCAGGACGTAGCGAACTCGGCCAGCCCGGCGGCCAGCGCGACCGGCACCCGCGCGGTGATCCTGGTGCCGCGCTCGGTGTGCTCGGTGGCATCGACCCTGCCTTCGGCATGCATGCGCGCCACGAGATCGCCGCGATCGTAGGGAATCGTCACGTCCACGCTGGCATCGGTGGGGACGACGAGTTCGGCCATCCTGGCCCGCAGCTGATCGAGTCCGTCGCCGGTGTGCGCCGAGACGAACACCGCCTCGGGCAGGGCGCGGCGCAGCGTAGCCAGCGTGAGCCCGCTGGCCGCGTCGGTCTTGTTGACCACCAACAGTTCCCGCGGTGCGGCGATGCCGTATTCGGCGACGACGTCGTTGATCACGGCGCGAACGGCGTTGATCTGGGCCAGCGGGTTCACATCGGAACCGTCGACCACGTGCACCAGCAACTCGGCGTCGACGACCTCTTCCAGGGTTGACCGGAACGCCTCGACAAGCTGGGTCGGCAGGTGCCGCACGAATCCGACCGTGTCGGTCAGCACGAACGGCCGGCCATCGTCGAATTGCCCACGGCGCGTGGTGGGTTCGAGTGTCGCAAAGAGCGCGTTCTCGACCAGCACGCCGGCACCGGTCAGCGCGTTGAGCAGACTCGACTTGCCGGCGTTGGTGTAGCCGACGATCGCGACGGAGGGCACCTCACTGCGCCGGCGGCCACTGCGCTGGGTGTCGCGGATCTTCTTCATGTCCTTGATCTCGCGGCGCAGCTTGGCCATCCGCTCCCGGATGCGCCGCCGGTCGGTCTCGATCTTCGTCTCACCGGGACCGCGAGTGCCCACCCCGCCGCCGGCACCGCCGGCGCGACCACCGGCCTGCCGTGACATCGATTCACCCCAGCCGCGCAGCCGCGGCAGCATGTATTCCATTTGCGCCAGCGAGACCTGGGCTTTGCCCTCCCGGCTCGTGGCGTGCTGGGCGAAGATGTCGAGGATCAGCGCGGTGCGGTCGATCACCTTGACCTTGACCACCTTTTCCAGCGCATTGAGCTGGGCGGGGCTCAGCTCGCCGTCGCAGATCACGGTGTCGGCGCCGGTGGCAACGACGACCTCGCGCAGCTCGGCGGCCTTGCCGGAGCCGATGTAGGTGGCGGGATCGGGCTTGTCACGGCGCTGGATCACGCCTTCGAGCACCTCGGAGCCGGCGGTCTCGGCGAGCGCGGCCAGTTCGGCGAGGCTGGCGTCGGCGTCGGCGGCCGAGCCCTCGGTCCACACTCCCACCAGCACCACGCGCTCGAGGCGCAGCTGGCGGTATTCGACCTCGGAGATGTCGGCCAGTTCGGTCGACAGCCCTGCAACGCGGCGTAGAGCGGACCGCTCTTCGAGTGCGAGCTCACCCGCACTCGGGGTGTCGTTACGGAAATCGGGATACGTCATAGGCGAATCAAGGTTCGCACGGAGAACACTGTTCATGCACCTGCATTAACGCCCATCCGCAGCCCACCATTCCTCGGCCAGTTCCCCGTGGGCCACCAGAACCGACGGGCCGCGCAGATAGCTGGTCGCATCGGTGATGGTGACAGTGACCGTTCCGCCGGGCACGTGGACACTCACCTCGCCGATCTGGGCGCCCTGGTGGGTCAGGGCGGCGACGGCGGCGGCGACGGTCCCGGTGCCGCAGGAGCGGGTCTCACCTACCCCGCGCTCGTGCACGCGCATCGCGACCGCGCCCTCGGCGTTCAAGGCGGTGAGCACCTCCACGTTCACGCCGTCGGGGAATCGCGCGGGATCGAACGCCACCGGCGCCGCGACGTCCAAAGCGGCCAGCGCTTCGGCCGTCAAAGCCGGATCGACGCAGGCCAGATGCGGGTTGCCGACGTCGACGGCGAGGCCGGACAACGATCGTCCGCCCACCGTCGCCGTGGCCGACCCGAGCACGTTGGCCTTACCCATCTCCACGGTGACCTGGGCATACACCGCGTCGGCGGCGTGCAAAACCACAGGGCGCGGGCCTGCCAGCGAACCCACCACGAACTCGTCGCGCGCTTCCAGCCCGCTGGCCCGCAGGTAATGGGCGAACACCCGCACCCCGTTGCCGCACATCTGGGCGATCGATCCGTCGGCGTTGCGGTAGTCCATGTACCAGTCGTCGGCGACCAGCCCCTCCGGGAGCCGTTCGAACACGCCCGCGGCGTGCGCGGCACCCGCGGTGGTCACCCGCAGCACGCCGTCGGCGCCGAGGCCCTGTCTGCGGTCGCACAGTGCGGCGATCGCGGCGGGCGCCAAGGTCAACTCGGCCTGCAGGTCGGGCAGGACGACGAAGTCGTTCTGCGTGCCGTGCCCTTTGGCGAACTTCACCAGGTCAGGATACGTCGCCCCAGATGCGCACGGCCCGCTCGGCAAGCTCGGCCGCCCCCGCCGCCGCGCCGTCGAGCCAGGTGATGCGGTGATCGCGGCGGAACCAGGACCGCTGCCGGCGCACGTAGCGGCGGGTGCCGACGAAGGTGGCTTCTCTCGCCGCGGTGCCGTCACCACCGGCGTCGAGGTCGGCCAGGACTTGCGCGTAACCGAGTGCCCGGGCGGCGGTGACCCCGTCGCGCAGACCGTGCGCCCGCAGTGCCCGCACTTCCTCGACCAGCCCCGCGGCGAACATGGCGTCGGTGCGCTGCGCCAGGCGTTCATCCAGAAGCTCCGTTGGCCAATCCAATCCGATGATCGCGGTACCCCACCGGGGGGTCCCGATGGTCGGGGCGGACGCGGCGAACGGCTTGCCGGTGAGATCGACGACTTCCAACGCACGCACGATGCGCCGTCCGTCGCTGGGCAGGATCGACGCCGCCGCGGCCGGATCGACGTCGGCCAGTTCACGGTGCAGGCCCGCGACCCCGATCTCGACCAGCCGAGCCTCGTACCGCGCCCGTACCGCGGGATCCGTGGCGGGGAACGACCACTCGTCCAGCAGGGACTGGATGTAGAGCATCGAGCCGCCCACGATCACCGGCACCGCGCCCCGCGCCATGATCGCCTCCACGTCGGCCGCAGCGTCGGTCTGGTAGCGCGCGACGGTCGCGGTCTCGGTCACGTCAAGCACGTCGAGCTGGTGGTGCGCGATGCCGCGCCGTTCGGCGACGCTCAGTTTCGCGGTACCGATGTCCATCCCGCGGTAGAGCTGCATCGCATCGGCGTTGACGACCTCGACCGGGCTGCCGATCACGTCCGCCACGGCCAGCGCCAGCGCGGACTTCCCGGTGCCGGTTGGGCCGACGATGGCCAGCGGCCGGGTCACGGCGTCCAGAGTCCGACGGCGTAGCCGACCCCGTAGGGCGCGCCGCGGTAGAGCTGTTCGGCCGAGCGCGGCGCTGGTGCGGCCAGGCCGGCCAGCACCTGGTAGGCGACCCGGCCGACGATCCCGTCGGGCAGCGCGGCCAGCACCGCCAGATCCGCCAGTCTCAGTGCGTCGTCGAGGGCGGCCTGCACCGGGACGAAGGACGGGTCGTGGCCGCCGGGCGCGGACGGGGTCAGCGTGTTCGCGCCGTCGGCGACGATCAGCGCGCCGACCGCGTCGCGCGCGGCGTCGAGCTCGGTCCGCAGCGCCCGACCGGTGGCCACGGCCGTCGCGGGCGCCGTGTGCTCGGCGTAAGCGCGTACGTCGACGGTGGCCGAGGGGGCCACCAGTCCCCGCACCCATCCGGCGATCAGGGCGCACAGCGGCAGTGCGGCGGGCGGGCTCGCCGCTGCGTCGGAGAGTCGGATCGGCACGTCGACCCCGTACCCGGCGAACGTCCCGACGGCGTCGGGGCCGATGACGGCGTCGGTGGCCGCGACCCCGATCGCGACCCAGCGCGCCGGCAGGCTGCTCGCCGCCGTCACCGCCGCGGCGCGCAGGTCGGCGACCTCGGCGGCGGCCGCACCGGCCAGTTCGGGAACCATGACCGGCGCCGACGGAACGATCGCGATGGCGGTCAGCACGGACACCAACCTAACCGGCACACCTCAGCCGGGGGCCCGCGTGGCCGCTTCGCCGCGGGCCAGGGCCGCGGTGGCGACGACCATCACGACCACGGCGGCGACCAGCACGAATACTCCGGCCTCCCCGGGGCGCAGCGTTTCCCCGAGCACCACGACGCCCAGCGCGCTGGCCACGACCGGTTCGGCAACGGTCATCGTCGGCAGCGATGCCGTCAGCGCCCCTGACCGGAACGAGGCCTGCTGCATCGCGGTGCCCGCCAGCGCGACCGCCGCCCACACGTACAGTTCCGGGGTCCTCAGCAGCGTGCCGACACTCGCCCAGCTGCCGAGGTCGAGCCGGGTCACCACCGCCTTGGTCAGCACCGCGAACAGTCCCCACAGCGCCCCGGAGACGACCGCGAGCAGCACCGCGCTGACCGTGGGTGTGGCCATCTGCGCGGCGAGCAGACACAGGGCCAGCGCCGGCCCCAGGACCGCCGCCACCCACATCCAGGTGTGCAGGGATGCCCGCGACGCGCCTTCGGTGGGGTTGCCCACGGTCACGATGACGGCGACCGCCGCGGCCAGCAGCGCGGCCCACAGCCATTCCCAGTTCGTCACCCGCCGGCCCGCCAGCCGTGCGCTAATCGGCAGCGCGAACAACAGCGAGGTCACCAGCAGCGCTTGCACCAGCAGTACCGAACCCAGGCCCAACGCGGCGGCCTGCAGCGCGAACCCGATGGCGGCCACCCCGCTGCCCAGCCACCACGTACCGTCCCGCAGCAGGCGACCGAACAGTGCGACGTGGCCGACGGGTTCATCGGTGACCTCGTGCGCGGTGCGCTGATGGATGACGTCGCCGATGGCGATGAACAGGGCGGCGGCCAGCGCCAACACCGCGGCGATCTCAGCCCTGGCCAACGGTCCCCTCCTGACACAGCGATCCGATTTCGCACCGAGCCTAGAGACCGCCGAGGCCAAGCCGTGGGCGCAGCGCCGGGCGACCTGTTTGAATAGCGGTCACACCATCTTCAGGCGCCGCGCTGCGCGGCAGGTGCGCGGAACCCCGCGCGGAGGACACGAGGTAGCTGACATGACGATGACCGGACCGGGCGAATCCGCAGACACCGGCCTGACCGAAGCAGCCCCGGCATCGCCGCCGCGGCCCGGGCCGTCGAGCGCACGGCCCAAACCCGGTCCCGCCCGTCCCGGCCCCCGTCCAGCGGCTCCGGTGGCCGCACCGGTCGCCGGCGCGGTACCCGCCAGTGACCCGCACCGGTTCGGTCGGGTCGATCCCGACGGCACGGTGTGGCTGATCACCGCCGCCGGGGAACGGCAGATCGGGTCCTGGCAGGCCGGCGACGCCGAGGCGGCCTATGCGCACTTCGGTCGTCGCTTCGACGATCTGCAGACCGAGGTGGTGCTCCTCGAGCACCGGTTGACGTCGGGTTCTGGGGACGCCCGCAAGATTCGCACCGCAGCCTCGGCGCTGGCCGACACGCTGCCCGAAGCCCACGTGCTCGGCGACGTCGACTCGCTCGCGCAGCGGTTGGCGGCGATCATCACTCAGGCCGACAGCGCCTCGCAGGAGGAAAAGGCCAGGCGCGAGGAGTTCCGCGCCCAGCAGACGGCCCGCAAGGAAGCACTGGCCGTCGAGGCCGAGGAGTTGGCTGCCACGGCGACCCAGTGGAAGGCGGCCGGCGACCGGCTGCGCGCGATCCTCGACGAGTGGAAGACGATCAGCGGTGTCGACCGCAAGACCGACGATGCGCTGTGGAAGCGGTACTCCGCGGCGCGTGAGACGTTCAACCGGCGCCGCGGATCGCATTTCGCCGAACTCGACCGCGAACGCGCCGGTGCCCGGCAGGCCAAGGAGGCGTTGTGCGTGCGCGCCGAGGAGCTGAGCGGCTCGACCGACTGGGGTGCCACCTCGGCGACGTTCCGGGACCTGCTCACCGAGTGGAAGGCGGCGGGCCGGGCGGCCAAGGACGTCGACGACGCGCTGTGGCAGCGTTTCAAGAGCGCCCAGGACACATTCTTCTCGGCCCGCAACGCCGCGACCGCCGAGCGGGATGCCGAGTTCGCCGCCAACGCCGAAGCCAAGGAGGCGCTGCTGGCCGAGGCCGAACGGATCGACCCGTCCGACCGCGACGCCGCCCGGGCCGCCCTGCGCACGATCGGTGACAAATGGGACGCCATCGGCAAGGTGCCTCGCGAGCGTGCGCCAGAGCTGGAGCGGCGGATGCGCGCGGTGGAGAAGAAGATCCGCGACGCCCCGACCGGCGGCGTCGACCCGGAGGCGCAGGCCCGCGCCGACCAGTTCCGGGAACGGGCCGAGCAGTTCGAGCGTCAGGCCGAGAAGGCGGAGGCGGCCGGCCGCACCAAGGACGCCGAGCAGGCGCGCGCCAGCGCGCAGCAGTGGCGGCAGTGGGCCGAGGCGGCCGCGGAGGCGCTGGGCAAGAGGCGCTAGCGGGCTACTGCGCCGGCGTGTCGTCGTCGCCGAACCTGTCGAGCAGACCCTTGCGCTCGCGTTCGGCGATGAGCCGGCGGCGGTGCTCCTCGGTGGCCATTTGCAGCGCGGTGCGCGCCGCGACCACGCGGGCCCAGTGATAGGCCAGCAGGATCACCGAGAACCACGCGATCAGCAGGCCGATGCCGGGCCCGGGGTAGGGCGCGGCCGCCGTCTGGCGGGACCACACCGCGAGCAGCCCGAGAAATGACGCCACCGTGGAGCCGGCGAGCGCGACCCAGGCCAGCGCCCACCGCCGGGTGAGCAGCGCCAAAATCGAGAAGCCCGCGCCGAACACCAGGGCCAGCCAGGCGAACACGCGGGAGGGCAGGGCGATCGCGCTGGCGTGCGCCGCGTCGGAGCCGACCAGCACGTCGAGTCCGCGCGCCTGCCCGGCGTGAGGCAGCGCGAGCGTGGCCAGCAGGGCGAACACGAAGACCGCGATCGCCAGCGCGCGGGGCCCGGGGTCGATTTCGCGGGCAATGCGGCGCTCGGCCTCTTCCATGTCCTCGCGGAGGTGGTCGAAATCGTCGGGACCGCCCGACGGGGCGCTCATCGTGCGCACCCTGCGGCCGACGGGACCGTCGATGCGGCGGGCACCCCGATGCCGGGCATGCCGAGGCCGACGCCCGTGCGGGGCCGCTGCCCGCTCTCGTGGGCGTCACCAGCACGGGTCCGGCGGTGCGCGATCAGGTCGGCGTCGGCGATCAGGTGGTGCGGCGCGGCTCCGGTCACGGTGGTGACGACGACGTCGCCGGGGCGGATGCCTTCGGCGGCCGGGCCCGGCGCGAAGTGCACGAGCCTGCCGTCGCGTGCGCGGCCCGACATTCGGGCGGTGGCCGTGTCCTTGCGCCCCTCCCCGGTGGCGACCAGCAGCTCGACGGTGCGGCCGATCTGCGCCGCGTTCTCCTCCAGCGAGATCGCCTCCTGCAGCTCGACCAACCGCTGATACCGGTGCGAGACAACATCTTTGGGGATCTGCCCCGGCAGCTCGGCGGCCGGTGTGCCCGGCCGTTTGCTGTACTGGAACGTGAAGGCACCGGAAAAGCGCGCGGCGGCAACGACGTCGAGCGTGGCTTGGAAGTCCTCCTCGGTTTCCCCGGGGAAGCCGACGATGATGTCGGTGGTGATCGCCGCATCCGGGATCGCCGCGCGCACCCGGTCGATGATGCCGAGGTACTTCTCGGCACGGTAGGAGCGGCGCATCGCGCGCAGCACTCGGTCGGAGCCGGACTGCAGCGGCATGTGCAGCGTCGGGCAGACGTTCGGGGTCTCCGCCATCGCCTCGATGACGTCGTCGGTGAACTCTGCCGGGTGCGGCGAGGTGAACCGCACCCGCTCCAATCCGTCGATCTGTCCGCAGGCACGCAGCAGCTTGGCGAATGCGCCGCGGTCACGTGGCTGATCAGGCCACATCGTCGGGTCCTCGCGCAAGCGCTCGTCCGTGGCGAACGATACGCCGTAGGCGTTGACGTTCTGGCCGAGCAGCGTAATCTCCAGCACGCCCTGGTCGACCAGGGACTGCACCTCGGCCAGCACGTCACCGGGCCTGCGGTCGACCTCTTTGCCGCGCAGCGAAGGGACGATGCAGAACGTGCACGTGTTGTTGCAGCCGACCGAGATGGAAACCCAAGCAGCGTAAGCAGATTCACGACGCGCGGGCAGCGACGAGGGGAATTCGCGCAGAGCTTCGGCGATCTCGACCTGAGCGGTGCGGTTGTGCCGGGCCCGGTCCAGCAGGGCGGGCAGCGAGCCGATGTTGTGGGTGCCGAACACGACATCGACGTACGGCGCCTTGCGCAGCACGGTGTCGCGGTCCTTCTGGGCCAGGCAGCCGCCGACGGCGATCTGCATGTCGGGGTCGGAATTTTTCCGGGGCGCGAGGTGGCTGAGGTTCCCGTAGAGCTTGTTGTCGGCGTTCTCGCGGACCGCGCAGGTGTTGAACACCACGATGTCGGCATCCACACCGTCGGCGGCGCGCTGGTAGCCGGCCTCCTCGAGCAGGCCGGCCAGCCGCTCGGAGTCATGCACGTTCATCTGGCAGCCATAGGTGCGGACCTGGAAAGTGCGTGCTGGGCGGTCGGCTGTCGCCGCATCGCCTCCCCTGGTCACCACCGAAGTCACGGCGACCATCCTACGGCGGCGAGCAGGGCTCCCCTGCCGGCCGGCGGATTGCGCAAGTTGTGGGGCCATCTGTGCGTTCCCTGGGTAAGGTCAGCTCCCATGGAGAGCCCCAGGGAGTCCCCTGACGTGCCGATGATCTCGATGAAAGCGGTCAACAAGCACTTCGGCTCCCTGCACGTCCTGCAGGACATCAACCTCGAGGTCGGCAAGGGTGAGGTCATCGTCGTGATCGGGCCGTCAGGCTCGGGCAAATCGACGTTGTGCCGCACCATCAATCGCCTCGAGACCATCGATTCGGGCACGATCACCATCGACGGGCAGACGCTGCCCCCGGAGGGCCGCAAGCTCGCCCAGCTGCGCAGCGATGTCGGCATGGTGTTCCAGTCCTTCAACCTGTTCGCCCACAAGACGATCGTCGAGAACGTGATGCTGGCCCCGATGAAGGTCCGCAAAAAGGGCCGCAGCGACGCGCGCGCCGCGGCGATGACCCTGCTCGAACGGGTCGGGGTGGCCAACCAGGCCGACAAGTATCCCGCGCAGCTCTCGGGCGGTCAGCAGCAGCGGGTGGCGATCGCACGCTCGCTGGCGATGAACCCGAAGGTGATGCTGTTCGACGAACCGACCAGCGCGCTGGACCCGGAGATGATCAACGAGGTGCTCTCGGTGATGACCGACCTGGCCTCCGACGGTATGACGATGCTCGTGGTCACCCACGAGATGGGCTTCGCTCGTCGCGCCGCGCACCGCGTGGTGTTCATGGCCGACGGCCTGATCGTCGAGAACGCCGAACCCGCGCAGTTCTTCGACAACCCGACCTCTGATCGGGCCAAAGACTTCCTCGGCAAAATCCTGCACCACTGATCGCGAAAGGAATCCTCTGATCATGGCTTCATTCCCGCGGGCGTTCTCCCCCCGCGCGATAGCCGCGCTCGCGCTGGCCGTCGCTCTTCCCTTCGCAACCAGCGCGTGCGGCGGTGGCAGTAACGGTGGAGGTAGTGGCGGGGGCGGCGACACCATCGTCATCGGCACCAAATTCGATCAGCCGGGTCTGGGGATGAAGAACCCCGACGGCTCGATGAGCGGCTTCGACGTCGACGTCGCGACCTACGTCGCGGGCGAACTCGGCTACGCCCCGGACAAGATCGAGTGGAAGGAATCGCCGTCGGCGCAGCGGGAGAACCTGATCCAGAACGGTCAGGTGAGTTTCATCGCCGCGACCTACTCGATCACCGACGCGCGTAAGGAGAAGGTGTCGTTCGCCGGGCCCTACCTGATCACGGGTCAGAGCCTGCTGGTCCGGGCGGACAACAACGACATCACCGGCAAGGCCTCGCTGGAGAACAACAAGGTCCTCTGCTCGGTGTCGGGCTCGACTCCCGCGCAGAAGATCAAAGACGAATACCCCAAGGTGCAGCTGCAGCAGTTCGACACCTACTCGGCGTGCGTCGAGGCACTCAAGAACGGCGCGGTGGACGCCGTCACCACCGACGAGGTCATCCTCGCCGGCTATGCCGCGCAGAGCCCGGGCACGTTCAAGATCGTGGGCCAGCCGTTCTCCGAGGAGCGGTACGGCATCGGGCTGAAGAAGGACGACACCGAGCTGCAGACCAAGATCAACGACGCGTTGAAGAAGATGGAAGACAGCGGGGCCTGGAAGGCGGCCTTCGACAAGAACCTCGGGCCCGCAGGCATCACCGCGCCCGCGCCGCCGCCCCTCGACAAGTAGTCGGCGGTCCGGCTCCGCAGTGGACATCTTCACCGAGTACCGCGCCGAGATCTTCGCGGCGTTCTGGACGACGATTCAACTGACGGTGTTCTCCGCGATCGGCGCGTTGGTGCTGGGCACGGTGCTGGCCGCGATGCGGATGGCACCGGTGCCGATGCTGAACTGGCTGGGCACCGCCTACGTCAACATCGTGCGCAACACGCCGTTGACGTTGATCGTGTTGTTCTGTTCGTTCGGGCTGGCGCAGACGCTGGGCATCACGCTGGCCAGCCGGACATCGCCGACGTTCATCGCCGACAGCGGATTCCGCCTCGCGGTGCTCGGATTCGTGGTCTACACCGCGTCTTTCGTGTGCGAGACGGTGCGTTCGGGAGTCAACACGGTGCCGCTCGGGCAGGCCGAGGCGGCCCGTTCACTGGGTCTGTCCTTCGGACAGAATCTGCGGATCATCTTGTTGCCGCAGGCATTTCGAGCGGTCATCGCCCCGCTGGGGTCGGTGTTGATCGCGCTGACGAAAAACACCACCATCGCCTCGGCGATCGGGGTAGCCGAAGCTGCGCTGCTGATGAAGGAGATGATCGAGAACACCGCAGCGGTGCTCGTGGTGGGCTCCATCTTCGCGCTCGGCTTCGTCATCCTGACGCTGCCCGTGGGTCTGCTGTTCGGCTGGCTGGGCAAGCGACTGGCGGTGGCCCGGTGATGATTTCTTTCCGCGAGCAGACACAAAATCGCGTGACACGCCGGCAGAACACTCGAGTTCGCGTCTGCTCGCCGGGAAGTGGTGAGCCCACATGACCGGGTCGTCGGTTCTTTTCGACGCGCCGGGGCCACGGGCGCGGGTGCGCAACCGGGTGATCTCGGCCGTCACCGTGGTCGTGGTGGTGGCGATCGCGTGGCTGGTCTACACCCGGCTCGACGCCAGGGGGCAGCTGACCGCCGCCAAGTGGGAGCCGTTCCTGACCGGCGACCTGTGGCGCACGTACATCCTGCCTGGCATCGAAGGCACACTGACCGCGGCCGCGGCGTCGATCGTGTTGGCGCTGGTGCTGGGTTTTCTGCTGGGCGTCGGCCGACTGTCCAACCACCGGGGCATCCGCTGGCTGTCGTCGGTGATCGTCGAGTTCTTCCGCGCGGTGCCGGTGCTGATCATGATGATCTTCGCCTACTTCCTGTACGCGAACTACGACGTCTTCCCGTCGAAGCATCTGGCGCTGGCGGGTGTCATCACGGGACTGACGCTGTACAACGGCGCGGTGATCGCCGAAATCGTGCGGGCGGGTGTGCACGCCCTACCGCGGGGGCAGGGCGAGGCCGCCTCCGCGCTCGGGCTGACCTCAGGGCAAACGATGCGGTCGATCCTGCTGCCGCAGGCCGTGACCTCGATGCTGCCGGTGTTGGTCTCCCAGGTGGTGGTGGTCCTGAAGGACACCGCCCTGGGGTACCAGATCACCTTCGTCGAGCTGGTGCGCCAGGGCACCAATGTCGGCTCGTCCTACGGCAACTACATCCCGGCGCTGATCGTGATCGCGCTGTTGATGATCTGCTTGAACTTCACGCTGTCGTGGCTGGCCACGCGGTTGGAGGCACGCCTGCGGCGCTCCCGTAAAGGGCCGGCGCCGATGGAGGCCGAACCGCTCGAGTTGCAGGGCGACCGCAGTCGCGGGGTGTGAGCGCCCCGATGATCCACTCGCTGTCGGCCCTGGAGATCCTGCCCGAATCGGCGCTGCGCACCCTGGTCGACACCATGGTGCGGCTGATCGAGGCCTGTGGCGCAATCGTCATCATGATCGGTGCGGTGGTGGCGATCGTGAAGTTCGTCGCCGCGCTGGGCCGCCGCGACCTCAACCAGTTCTCCTCGGTGCGGCTGTCGCTGGCCCGCTTCCTGGTGCTGGGGCTGGAGTTCCAGCTCGCCGCCGATGTGTTGCGCACTGCGATCTCCCCGTCGTTCGCCGAGATCGGCAAGCTCGCGGCGATCGCGGCGATCCGCACGCTGCTGAACTACTTCCTGAACCGGGAGATCGCCCAGGAACAGCGGGAGATCGAGGAGCTGCGGCACCCGCGCCCCGCAACCGAGCCATGAGCATCGTCGTCAACGCGTCATGGTGTCTGGCCATCGCCGGCATCGGGATCGGCGCCGCCGCGCTGGTGGTGTTCCGGCAGACGGTGCTCGCGCTGCGCGTGATGATCGAGTTGTTCACCGCGGCCGGGCTGTTGCGTCTGAGCGTCGACCTGTCATGGACGGCGCTGCTCGGCGTCGTCGCCCTGATCGCCGTGCGGCGCGTGGTGACCCGAAGCCTGACTGCCGACCTGAGCGCGGCCCGCTAGACCCGGCGGCGCTCCCGTTCGTTGGCCAGCTCCGCGGTGACAACGTCGAGTGCCATCGTCTGGCTGTAGCCGCGCCGCGCCAGCATCCCGACCAGTCGGCGTGCCACCTTGTTCTCGGCATCGCGGTCCCCCGGGTCACCGAGCTTCTCCCGCCGCAATCGGTCGCGGACCAACTGCTCGGCCCGAGTTCGCTCGGCGCCTGCGTCGATCCCGGACAGGGCCGCGCTGATCACCTCGTTGTCGACGCCTTTGATGCGCAGCTCGGCAGCCAACGCGCGCTTGCCTTTTCCCGCATGCAGTCGCCGCGACCGTACCCACTGTTCGGCGAAGTCCTCGTCATCGATCAGGCCGGCCTTGGTGAGCCGATCGAGCACCTGGGCGGTGACGTCCTCGGGGTAGCCCCGCTTGGCCAGCTGAGTCTCGAGCTCGGCACGCGTCCGCGCACGTGCGGTGAGCAGGCGCAGGCACACCGCCCGCGCCTGCTCGGCACGATCAGAAGTCGACGGGAGCGGGGAGGACATCGTCATCGGTCAGCACGGCACCGATCCCGAGCTTTTCCTTGATCTTCTTCTCGATCTCGTTGGCCACGTCGATGTTCTCCAGCAGGAACTTACGGGCGTTCTCCTTGCCCTGCCCCAGCTGCTCACCCTCGTAGGTGAACCACGAACCCGACTTGCGGATGAAGCCGTGCTCGACACCCATGTCGATGAGCGAACCCTCGCGGCTGATGCCGTGGCCATACAGGATGTCGAACTCGGCCTGCTTGAACGGCGGCGACACCTTGTTCTTGACGACCTTGACCCGGGTGCGGTTGCCCACCGCGTCGGTGCCGTCTTTCAGCGTCTCGATGCGGCGCACATCCAGACGCACCGAGGCGTAGAACTTCAACGCCTTACCACCGGTGGTCGTCTCGGGCGAACCGAACATCACGCCGATCTTCTCGCGCAGCTGGTTGATGAAGATCGCCGTGGTGCCCGAATTGTTCAGCGCGCCGGTCATCTTGCGCAGCGCCTGGCTCATCAGGCGGGCCTGCAGGCCGACGTGGCTGTCACCCATCTCCCCCTCGATCTCGGCGCGGGGCACCAGGGCGGCCACCGAGTCGATGACCAGGATGTCGAGCGCTCCGGACCGCACCAGCATGTCGGCGATCTCGAGCGCCTGCTCACCGGTGTCGGGCTGGCTGACCAACAGCGCGTCGGTGTCCACGCCGAGCTTCTTGGCGTACTCGGGATCCAGCGCGTGCTCGGCGTCGATGAAGGCCGCGATCCCACCGGCCGCCTGCGCATTGGCGACGGCATGCAGGGCCACCGTGGTCTTACCCGAGGATTCCGGGCCGTAGATCTCGATGACGCGGCCGCGCGGCAGACCGCCGATGCCGAGAGCGACGTCCAGCGAGATGGAGCCGGTCGGGATGACCGAGATCGGCTGGCGAACCTCTTCGCCCAGTCGCATCACCGAGCCCTTGCCGAAGTTCTTGTCGATCTGCGCGAGCGCCAGTTCCAGGGCCTTCTCGCGATCGGGGGCTTGCTGCGCCATGATGTACCTCTCCGGGTAGTCGTTGTCGACCGGTTCTCGATCGGTTGGCCGTGACGCTAGGCGAGGCCACCGACAAGTCCCGGGGTCGAACTCCCCCCACAGTAGACGAACACCTGTTCGATTCAAGCGGACACGCCGACGGGTTAGCGTTTCCGGCTGTGACCACACCCCAAGACGTCCGCATCCCGGCCGGCCCCGACCAGCTCGCCGCCTATCTCTACACACCGAACGCCACCGGTCCCACCCCGTGCGTGGTGATGGCGCACGGCCTGTCCGGCACCCGCGACGACGCGCTGCCCGGCTACGCCGAGGCGTTCTGCGCCGCCGGCTATGCCGTGGCGCTGTTCGACTACCGGCACTTCGGCGCCTCCACCGGTGAGCCCCGGCAGCTGATCGACATCGGTCGCCAGCAGCAGGACTATCGCACCGTCGTCGCGTGGGCGCGCACGCTCACCGGCGTCGATCCCGACCGCATCGTGGTGTGGGGTTCGTCCTACAGCGGTGGCCACGTCCTCACCGTCGCCGCCGACGACCCCCGCCTCGCCGCGGTCATCGCCCAGGCTCCGTTCACCGACGCCATGGCCTCGATGCTCGCCGTGCCGACCCGCATCCTTCCGGCCATCATGGTCGCCGCCGTGCGCGACCAACTGCGCGCCTGGCGCCATGCGCCGCCGGTGATGCTGCCCGCCGTCGGCGCCCCGGGTGAAGTCGCCGCGATGACCTCCCCGGACGCCAAACCGGGACTGGATGCGATCCGAGGACCGAATTCGTTGTGGCGCAATGAAATAGCCGCGCGCCTGATGCTGCGGTTCCCGTTCTATCGGCCTCGCTCGAAGGCCGCACGGCTCGCCATGCCGGTGCTGATCTGCGTGTGCGACGACGACAAGGTCACCCCGCCGGGGCCGACCGTCACCGCGGCGCAGCGCGCCCCGCGCGGGGAACTGCGGCACTACCCCTACGGTCATTTCGACATCTATCACGACCCGCAGGTCAAGGCCGACCAGGTGGCGTTCCTGCAGCGGGTGTTCGCCGACGCTCAGGTCTAGCAGCTCACCACTGCTCGCGCGGCACGTCGAAATCCGCGCACAACGCCCGCCACACGTCCCGTGGCTCGACGCCGTCCTCGATGGCCTGCGCGGCGGTACGTCCACCCAGCGTCGTGAGCACATGGTCCATCAGCATCGAGGACGCCCGTACCGCGCCGAATTGGCGCTCGACCAGCTCGTGGAATTCCGTCAGCCGCACACGCTCAACCTACGCCCGGGCCCGCAGGGCATCGTGGCACACCTGCACCGGATCGGCGACCGCCCCGGCGGTGGCGCCGGCGCGCCGCGCGGCCTCCCGGTAGCGCTGCGATCCAAGCACCTGCGTGGTAGCCGCACTCAGGGTGTCGCGGTTCAGCGGCCGGACGAGTTCGGCACTACCTTGGCGCACAAGACGATTGGCGATCTCCCACTGGTCGCCACCACCGGGCACCACCACCATGGGCACGCCGGCCAGAAGTGCCTTGGACACGATGCCGTGTCCGGCGCCACAGACCAGCAGATCTGCGCGCGACAGCAGCTCGTCCTGTCTGCCGAGCCCGACCACCGCCCACGGCGGCACCTCCCCGTCCGGCCCCTGTAGTTGCGAGACCGCGACGCGCGCACCCTGCGGCAGCACGTCGCAGGGAACCAGGGTTTGCAGTGCGAGGTCGGCCAGCGCGACGGCGCCGGTACTCGCCGTCGACGGCGCCACCATCACCACGGGGCCGTCCCCGGGCGGCAGCGCCAGCACCGACGTCGTCGGCTCGTAGTGGAGAGGGCCCACGACGACGGCCTCGGCAGGCCAGTCCGGCCGCGGCACCTCCAGCGCGGGCAGCGTGGCGATCAATCGGCGCAGCGGGCCGGGATCAGCGGCCGGTAGCCCGATGTCGACGCGCACGGCGCCACGCTGGCGGAGCCCGGCCCGCCAGGACCGCGCGCTGAGCGCGCGCAGCAGCGCGTCCCGAGCCCGGCCGCGCAGGCCCGCGCCGGGGGCCAGCCCGCTACCGAGGGGAGGCAGCCCCTTGGACGGCCGATACAGCGGGTGGGTGTTCAGTTCGATCCACGGCACGCCGATCAGGTCGGCGACCAGCCCGCCGCAGGTGGTGATCGAATCCGACACCACGACATCGGGTTTCAGCTCGGCTATCCGCGTCTTGTTGAGGACGGCCATGCGCGCCGCGCGCTCGTGGATCTTCGCGCCGGCGTCCGCGTCGTCGTCGCCGGTCATGACGCGTAACCCGTCGAGTTCGACGGCGTCGAACCCCTCCCCCCGGGCGGTGTCGAGCCACCGGGTGCCGGTCAGCAGCGTCGGCTCGTCTCCAGCGGCCGAAAACCGCCGGCACAGCGCGATCGCCGGGAACGCGTGACCGGGGTCAGGTCCGGCGACCACCGCGACGCGCATGCGGGCTACCCTGCCACAGCGCCTGCCGTTAGGCTCGATCGGTATGACCGACGAGGCCCGCCCGACGACCCTGCTGCCGACCGCCGACAACGCAGCGCTGGTGCAGAAGTTCCTGCTCGCGCTCGCCGACGAAGATTTCGACACCGTCGAGTCGCTGGCCGCCCCCGACCTGGTGTGGCAGAACGTGGGATTGCCCTCGATCCGCGGGCGGGCCCGAATCATGGGTCTACTGCGCCGCGGTCAGGGCAAGGTCGGATTCGCGGTGGCCTTCCACCGGGTGGCCGCGGAGGGGGGCACGGTGCTGACCGAACGCACCGACGCGATCCTGCTCGGACCTCTGCGTCTGCAGTTCTGGGTGTGCGGAGCGTTCGAGGTGCGCGACGGCGAGATCACGCTGTGGCGGGACTATTTCGACATGTTCGACGTCATGGTGAAGGCGCCGCTGAAGGCCGTGGTGGGGATGGTCATCCCAGCACTACGGCCGCGCTTCTGATGCCTCTGTTCGGGCTCCTCAGGCCCGCAACCGGCCCAGCTCGTCGAATGCCTGCGCCCATCCGGTGAGCCGGTCGGTGGCCGAGGTGAGTTCGTCGCGGTAGCGCCTCTGTGCCATGGGCGAACTCGACATCGAGCCCGAGTTGGCCGCTGATACCAATTGCGCTGCGGCAGAAACCATTTCACTGTACTGGCGGGCACCGCGGTCGAGCTGGGCGGAGAACGCCGCGATCGTGGGCGCCAGGTGAGGCCGTGCCTGTGGGGCCGAGCTCACCGTGCGCTCCATCGACACCACCTCGGTCGCGGTCGCGGCCATGGTCGCCGCGGTCCGTTCTGCGGCGGCACGCAACTCCCGGAGTTCGTCGGCGGGCAACAGGTGACCGCGTTCCATCACGCCGAGCAGAGACACCAGCCCGCGTTCGGAGGACCCCAGTGCCGCCATCGGGGCCCGGGCGGCCGAACCCCACGGCGGCAACCGCCGCGCTGCCCCGCCACGCGCCGGCGGCAACGGCTCACCGCGCAGCCACCGATAGCGCAGGAACGCCAGCGTGGCCAGAAACGCCGCGCCGACCGCGATCGGTGACGGGATGAACAGCGCCCACACCGGGGTGTTCCAGGACGCGAGCAGCGCGGTGACACCCACCCAGAACACCGATGACAACGCGAAGAAAACCCCGAGGCGCAGCGCCCAGCGCCGCTTGCGTAGCAGCTTGGCGCGCGGATCGGCGGCGGCGTTGAGCTTGTCGGCGAGCGTGCCCGACCACTCCGCGGCGGTGTCGATGCCGCGTTGGGCCAGCGAACGCCAGGCGTCGGGTCGTCGGCTCCGAGTGCTCACCACATGCTCCCGTGAAAATTATTGAGACAGCGGATTTTCCGGTGTCGGGTTGGCGGCCGGCGTGGCCGGTGACGGGGTGGCCGGCGTGGCCTGGGTGGCCCCGCCGGCGGGCAGCTGATCGCCGCGCATGGAGGCGCGGATCTGCTCGAGACGGGAGTGCCCGGCCATCTGGACGCTGGCCTGCTGCACCTCCAGCATCCGGCCCTGCACCGAGTTCTGGGCCAGCTCGGCCGAGCCCATCGCGTTCGCGTAGCGGCGCTCGATCTTGTCGCGCACCTCGTCGAGGCTCGGGGTGCTGCCGGGCGCGGCGATCTCGCTCATCGAGCGCAGCGACGCGCTGACCTGTTCCTGCATCTTGGCCTGCTCGAGCTGGGACAGCAGCTTGGTGCGCTCGGCGATCTTCTGCTGCAGCACCATCGCGTTCTGCTCGACGGCCTTTTTGGCCTGCCCCGCCGCCTGCAGGGCCTGGTCGTGCAGGCCCTTGAGGTCTTCGACGCTCTGCTCGGCGGTCACCAGCTGTGCGGCGAACGCCTCGGCCGCGTTGTTGTACTCCGTGGCCTTGGCGGCGTCCCCGGACGCGACCGCCTGATCGGCGAGCGTCAGGGCCTGACGCACATTGACCTGCAACTTCTCGATGTCGGCCAGCTGGCGGTTGAGCCGCATCTCCAACTGGCGCTGGTTGCCGATCACCTGGGCCGCCTGCTGGGTGAGCGCCTGATGCTGGCGCTGCGCCTCCTCGATCGCCTGCTGGATCTGCACCTTGGGATCGGCGTATTCGTCGACCTTGGAGCTGAACAGCGCCATCAGGTACTTCCACGCCTTGCTGAACGGGTTGGCCATGAGAACGTTTCCGCCTTCTCGAAGGGTCAGTGGGACAGGGTCACCGGCTCGGGTCGCCTGTCATCGCAGGTACCCAACTTATCGGTTCTGTACAGCTCGCCACACCCCTGTTTAGGTCAGGCGACCGCCATGGACGCGACCTGCGGGATGACGACCTTGGTGCTGGCGTCGATGCGCGGGGCGCCGATGCTCGCCCGGGCTTCCTGAATGGCCATGTCGTCGCCAGCTTCGGAGAGTACCCGCGACAGCGGGACGTCGAGCGCTCCGCAGATCGCGCTGAGCAGTTCGCTGGAGGCTTCCTTGCGGCCACGCTCCACCTCGGAGAGATAGCCCAGGCTCACCCGCGCGGTGTCAGACACTTCGCGCAGGGTACGGCCCTGCTCGACCCGCACGCGTCGCAACACGTCGCCGATCACTTCGCGCAGCAGTGTCGTCATCGCGCTCTCCTTCGTCAGCTTCGGCCGCACCGCCGTCTTGGCGTGCTATCCGACCCAACGCGCAACACGCCCCGGTTGGTTCCCGGGCGCTCACTGCTGTTCGACGAGGACGCGCAGCCGACTCAGTGCGGCGTGCGCCGCGGCGAGGCGGATCTGCCAGCGCGTACCGTCCAGCCGCAAGGCCAGCACCTCGGTGTCGACGGGTCCGGCGAGGCCGACGAACACCGTGCCGACGGGGTGCCCGCCGTGGGGTTCGGGGCCGGCGACCCCGGTGAGCCCGAGTCCCCAGGTGGCGCCGCACCGCTGCTGGGCGCCCACGGCCATGGCGCGCGCGGTCGGCTCGGCGACCGGGCCGACGTCGGCGAGCAGTTCCGGGGCGACGCCGGCGAGGTCGATCTTGGTCTCGACGGTGTAGGTGATCAGCCCACCCCGCAGCACCGCGCTCGCCCCCGCCACCCCGGCCAGCGTCGCCGCGACCAACCCTGCGGTCAGCGATTCGACGGTCGCCACGGTCTGCCTGCGCACGGTCAGGTCGGCGACCAGCGCGCGGGCGTCGTCAGTGACCAGCGGGTCGGCCACGGGAATCCCTCACTGCCGAGACGAAGTAGTCGGCACCGGTCAGCACCGTGAGCACCACGGCGGCCAGCATGACGATCCAGGCACTGGTCAACCAGGCACCGGTCAGGGGCAGGATGAACAACCCGATCGCAACGGCCTGCACCAGGGTCTTGAGCTTGCCTCCGCGACTGGCCGGGATGACGCCATGCCGCAGCACCACCAGACGCAGCAGCGTCACCCCCAGCTCCCGGATCAGGATCACCGCGGTCACCCACCACGGCAGGTCGCCGAGCATCGAGAGCCCGATCAACGCCGCTCCGATGAGCGCCTTGTCGGCGAGCGGATCGATCAGCGTACCGAATTCGGTGACCATGCCGTAGCTGCGGGCCAGCGCCCCATCGAGCCGGTCGGTGAGGACCGCCACCACGAAGACGGTGAATGCGCCTATCCGCCAGGAGGTTTCATGACCGTCTCCGACGAACAGAAAGGCCAGGAACACCGGCACCAGTACCAGGCGTACACCGGTCAGAGCATTGGCCAGATTCGCCACCCGAGCGCGCGGAACCACCGGATCGGTATGTGGTTGGCCCGGCACCGACACAGAATACTGGTTGCTCAAACGGATACCCTTCCCCGTGTGAGCTCAGATCCGGATGAGCTGGTCGTGCGCCGGGCCAGGACCTCTGACGTGCCGGCCATCAAGGCCCTCGTCGATGTGTACGCCGGGCGCATCCTGCTCGAGAAGAACCTGGTGACCCTCTACGAATCCGTGCAGGAGTTCTGGGTCGCCGAGGTAGCCGGCGAGGTGATCGGTTGCGGTGCGCTGCATGTGCTGTGGTCGGACCTGGGTGAGGTGCGCACCGTCGCCGTGCACCCGAAGGTGCGGGGCCGCGGCGTGGGGCACGCGATCGTCGACCGCTTGCTGGCGGTGGCCAAGGAGCTGCGGCTGCAACGCATCTTCGTACTGACCTTCGAGACCGAGTTCTTCGGCAGGCACGGCTTCACCGAAATCGAGGGCACGCCGGTGACCGCCGAGGTCTACGAAGAGATGTGCCGCAGCTACGACACGGGTGTGGCCGAGTTCCTCGACCTGAGCTACGTCAAGCCGAACATCCTCGGCAACACCCGAATGCTGTTGACCCTCTAGCCTTCCCGATCAGAAGTCCGGCTCGTCGTCGGCGTCGCCGCCCGCGGCGTCGCTACCCCCACGGATCAACGCCAGCGTGCCGGCCAGGTCGTCGGGCTTGACCAGGACCTCGCGCGCCTTGGACCCTTCCGAGGGCCCGACGATGCCGCGCGTCTCCATCAGGTCCATCAGCCGGCCCGCCTTGGCGAAGCCCACCCGCAGCTTGCGTTGCAGCATCGAGGTGGAACCGAACTGCGAGGAGACCACCAGTTCGACCGCCTGCAAGAACACGTCCATGTCGTCACCGATGTCGGGGTCGACGTCTTTGCGCTCACCGGCCTTGACCGCGGTGACGCCCTCGACGAACTCCGGCTCGGCCTGGTCCTTGGTCGCGGTGACGACCGCGTTGATCTCCTCGTCGGTGATGAACGCGCCTTGGAGCCGGATCGGCTTGTTGGCTCCCATCGGCAGGAAGAGCCCGTCGCCCATACCGATCAGCTTCTCCGCGCCGGGCTGGTCGAGGATCACGCGGCTGTCGGTCAGCGACGACGTGGCGAACGCCAGCCGGGACGGCACGTTGGTCTTGATCAGGCCGGTGACGACGTCGACCGACGGCCGTTGGGTGGCCAGCACCAGGTGGATGCCCGCCGCACGGGCCTTCTGGGTGATCCGCACGATGGCGTCCTCGACGTCGCGGGGCGCGGTCATCATCAGGTCGGCGAGCTCGTCGACGATCGCCAGGATGTAGGGGTAGGGCTTGTATTCGCGGTTGCTGCCCAGCGGCGCGGTGATCTCGCCGGAACGCACCTTGTCGTTGAACACGTCGATGTGCCGCACCCGGGAGGCCTGCATGTCCTGATAGCGCTGCTCCATCTCCTCGACCAGCCAGGCCAGCGCGGCGGCCGCCTTCTTGGGTTCGGTGATGATCGGCGTGATCAGGTGCGGGATGCCTTCGTACGGCGTCAGTTCCACCATCTTCGGGTCGATCAGGATCATCCTGACCTCGTCGGGGGTGGCCCGGGCGAGCAGGGATACCAGCATCGAGTTGACGAAGCTGGACTTACCCGAACCGGTGGAGCCGGCGACCAGCAGGTGCGGCATCTTGGCCAGGTTGGCCGAGATCATCTCGCCTTCGATGTCCTTGCCGAGGCCGATCACCAGCGGATGGTGGTCCGAGCGCACCACCGGATCGGTCAGCACGTCGGCCAGTCGGACCATTTCACGGTCCGTGTTGGGCACCTCGATGCCGACTGCCGACTTGCCCGGGATGGGCGCCAACATGCGCACGCTCTCGGTGGCCACGGCATAGGCGATGTTGCGGTGCAGCGCGGTGATCTTCTCGACCTTGACGCCGGGCCCGAGCTCGACTTCGTAGCGGGTCACGGTCGGCCCGCGCGTGCAGCCGGTGACCGCGGCGTCGACCTTGAACTGCTCCAGCACCGACGTGATCGCATCGGTCATGTGCTGATTGGCTGCGGTCAGCCGCTTGGGCGGATCCCCGGCGATCAGGAGATCGAGCGGGGGCAAGGCATAGGGCCCGTCGACGACCCGATCGAGGCTGAGCTGGGCTTCCTTGCGCGGCTTTTTGCGGGACTTCACCGGGGCCGGCGTAACGGCGACCTCGTTGTCGGCGAGGTCGTCGAGCGGGTAGTTCTCCATCGGGGTGCCCGACGGTCCCGAAGTCTTGGCCAGCGGCACGGTGGGCTGGGTGGCCGACGGCCAGGCGGCGTCCCCGTCACCGAGCGACACGTCCTCGTCGTAGTAGCCGTCCGAGAAGTCGTCGATGTCGGCGTCACTGTCCGCGGGTCCCGGTTCGATCTCGTCCTCGTCGAACCATTCGTCGTCGTCTTCGTCGCCGCGCCAGCGCGTGGAGAACATGTCGTGCAGCGCCGAGGGCACTTCGCGGATCGTGGTCCCGGTGATCAGCAGCACACCGAAGAGCGCGCCGATCACGAGCAGGGGCGCAGCGATCCACGCCGTCAGGCCGTCAGCCAGCGGGCCGCCGATCGCAAAACCGGTGAAGCCCGCCGCGTGCTGGCGTGCGATCGGATCCTGCGGTGCACCCGACCAGAGATGCAACAGGCCCAGAGCCGGCAGCGAGATCATCGCCGCGCCCAGGATGAACCGCGGGCGCGATTCGGGGTCGGGCTCCGACCGCATCAGCGTGACGCCGACGACCGCCAAGACCAGCGGCACCAGGACCACGGCGTCGCCGACGAGCACCCGCAGGAAGGTGTCGATCCACTGCCCCACCGGACGCGCGGCGTCGAACCATGAGCTGGCGGCGACGACGACCGCCAGGGCGAGCAGGGCCAGGGCCACGCCGTCGCGGCGGTGGCCGGGGTCCAGGTCGCGCGCGCGACCCACGGAGCGGGCGGTGCTGCCCGCCCCCTTGGCGAGCATCAACCAGCCGGCGCGCGCACCGCGGCCGACCGCAGTACCGGCGGCGGAGACCGGCGAGGGGCCTCGCCGCGCCGGCTTGCGACGAGGCGGTGCCGGGCGCGAGGACCGCGCAGCACCCCGGGAACTGGTCTTCGACCTGGTCGAACGAGCGCCAGAACGGGACGCGGTCTTACTCGCCATGACGGTAAGCCTAGTCGCACAAGCCCCAGATACACCATCTGCCACACAGGTCACAGTCAGGTATCGGTCAGCCGGCAAGATGCAACGAATTCCGTAGTTGGTGATCATGCCTGTGAGCTGCTGTCACAGAAAGTTAACGTCCACAGCGCAGCTCTCACACGACGGAATCCGCAACCGTCGGTACCGTGGTTTCAGTGACCACGACAAGCGCGCCACACTCCGACGTTAAAGCCCTGTTACACACCATCTTTCGTTACGACGTTCCGGCGTCGCTGGTGGTTTTCCTGGTAGCTCTGCCGTTGTCGATCGGCATCGCGGTGGCATCGGGCGCCCCCGTGGTGGCCGGTCTGATCGCCGCCATCGTCGGCGGCATCATCTGCGCGCTGGTCGGGGGCTCGGCGCTGCAGGTCAGCGGTCCGGCTGCCGGTCTGACCGTCGTGGTGGCCGAACTCGTGGCCACCTTCGGGTGGAAGGCCACGTGTGCGATCACCGCCGCCGCCGGTGTGCTGCAGATCCTCTTCGGCCTGAGCCGCGTCGCACGCGCGGCGCTCGCGATTGCGCCGATCGTCGTCCACGCGATGCTGGCCGGTATCGGCATCACGATCGCGCTGCAGCAGGTGCACGTCCTCCTCGGCGGCGGGCCCGGCCCCACCGCCTGGCAGAACCTGATCGGGCTGCCCAGCCAGCTCGGCTCCCCGGACGTCGCATCGATGACCATCGGCCTCATCGTGATCGCGATCATGCTGGGGTGGAAGTACCTGCCGAGCGCCGCCCGAGCGGTGCCCGGCGCGCTGGTCGCCGTCGTGACGGCGACGCTCGTCTCCTACCTGTGGTTCCCGTCGGTGGAGCGGATCCGGCTCGACGGCTCGGTGATCGACGCGATCGCGCTGCCCGCCCTGCCGACGGGCAGCTGGACTTCCATCACCGTCGCCGTGCTCACCGTCGCGCTGATCGCCAGCGTCGAGAGCCTGCTTTCGGCCTCGGCCGTGGACAAAATGCACTCCGGCCAGGGCACCGACTTCAACCGAGAGCTGGTCGGACAGGGCACGGCCAACGTGTCGTCGGGCCTGCTCGGTGGCTTGCCCGTCACCGGGGTCATCGTGCGCAGCACCGCCAATGTCAGCGCCGGCGCCAAGACCCGCGCGTCGGCCGCCCTGCACGGCGTGTGGCTGCTGGTGTTCTCCGTCTTCTTCGTCAGCGTCGTGGAGATGATTCCGATGGCCGCGCTGGCGGGTCTGCTCATCGTGATCGGCATCCAGCTGGTCAAGCTCGCCCACATCGACCTCGCACGGCGCACCGGCGAACTCTTGATCTACCTCGTCACGCTGACGTCGGTGGTGTTCCTCAACCTGCTCGAGGGCGTCGCGATCGGCCTCGCGCTGGCCATCGGATTCGCCGCGTGGCGCATCATCCGGGTCACCATCGAGGCGGCACCGCTCGACGGGGTCGACGGGGCCCGCCCGCGCTGGCGAGTCGCGATCAGCGGGTCCTGCAGCTTCCTGGCGCTCCCGCGGCTGTCGGCAGCGCTGACCAGTGTGCCTCCCGCCGTCGACGTACACGTCGATCTCAATGTCGACTACATCGACCACGCCGCGGTGGACACCCTTCGCGAGTGGATCCGCCAGCAGCGCGCCACCGGAGCCGACGTTACGGTCACTGAAACCGGTACGGCGCGAATGGATCTCACGACCACAGCGCCGCCGCGGCGGCGCACCGAGGGGCGGCGGACCGTGCCTGCGCTGCGGTTGATCTGGCCGCCACAGCTGGCCGGCGGGATCGACAGGTTCAGAAGCGGTATCGCCCCCCTGGTGCGCGCGCAGATGGCTGCCGAACACCAACCTCATTCGATGCTGCTGACGTGTTCGGATGCACGGATCCTGCCGAACCTGATCGTTGACGGCGGCCCCGGCGAGGTGCTCAACGTCCGCAACATCGGCAACCTCGTGCCGGTCAGCCACGGCAACCTATCCGTGGAGTCGGCCGTCGAGTATGCGGTCGGCTCGCTGGAGGTCTCCTCGATCGCGGTGTGCGGGCACTCGGGATGCGAAGCCATGCACGATCTGCTGAGCGGAGACAGCGGCGGGTCGATTCGACAGTGGCTCACGGAAGCCGACGAGAGCCTGGCGGCCCTGCGCGAGGGCCACCCGGTAGCGGTGGCGGCCCGTGCCGCAGGGTTCGACGAGGCCGACGCACTCAGTGCTGTCAACGTCGCGGTGCAGGTGGAACGCTTGCGCACCCACCCCGTGGCGGGGCCGGTCATCGCCGACGGATCGGTCACGGCGATCGGGTTGTTCCTCGACCTCACGACGGCCCGCCTGTTCGTGGTATCGGCCGAGGAGTTCACCGAACTGGGCGCGGCGGACGCCGCCGCGGAGCCCGCCGGCGCCGAACCGGCATGACCCGACGACACTGTCGGCGCAAGACAGTACGGTGAGGCCTGTTCAGTCCCGCTCACCGAGGAGTCACCCATGCCCGCCTCCACGCCCGTTGTTGTCGTCGCGACCATGACCGCCAAGCCGGACTCGGTGGACGCGGTCCGCGCAGCCTGCACGCAGGCAATCGAGGCCGTGCACCAGGAGCCGGGCTGCCAGCTCTACTCCCTGCACGAAGCCGACGGCACGTTCGTCTTCGTCGAACAGTGGGCTGACGCTGACGCCTTGGCAGCGCACGGCGCAGCGCCGGCGGTGGCCACCATGTTCGGCGCCATCGGTGAGCATCTCGACGGTGCACCCGACATCAAGATGCTCACCCCCGTCGTTGCCGGCGATCCGGCCAAGGGCCAGCTGCGGCCCTGAGCGATGGGCGAACTCACCGGCAAGGTCGCGTTGATCACGGGCGCCGCGCGGGGGCAAGGCCGCGCCCACGCGGTGAAGCTCGCCGCGGCAGGGGCCGACATCATCGCGCTCGACGTGTGCGCGCAGATCGATTCGGTGCCCTACCCGTTGGCCACATCGGACGATCTCGCCGACACCGTGGCACTCGTCGAGCAGACGGGTGCCCGGGTCGTCGCCGCCCAGGCCGACGTCCGGGATCGCGATGCGGTCAAAGCCGCTGTCCGCGCCGGCACCGAACGCCTGGGTGAGCGGCTGGACATCGTGGTGGCCAACGCCGGCATCGCGCCGATGACCGCGCCGGACGCGTGGCAGGACGTCATCGACGTCAACCTCACCGGCGCGTATCACACCGTCGACGTCGCGATGAAGCCGATGATCAAGTACGGCAACGGCGGCGCGATCGTGCTCACCAGTTCGGTCAACGGACTCGTCGGCCTCGGCGCGCCCATCGCAGGCTCGCTCGGCTACACCGCCGCCAAGCACGGCATGGTCGGGTTGATGCGCGCATACGCCAATTTCCTTGGCCCATACAGCATTCGGGTCAACTCCATCCACCCCGCCGGGGTGAACACCCCGATGATCGACAACGAGTTCACCCGGTCCTGGCTCGATGGCATCGCCGCGGAGAACGGTCCGGACATGAGTAACGCGCTCCCCGTGCGCGCGCTGGAAGTCGAGGACATCGCCAATGCGGTGTACTGGCTGGTCTCGGATGCCGCGCGCTTCGTCACCGGTGTAGCGCTTCCCGTCGACGCCGGGTTCGTCAACAAGCGATGACGCGCCGCAACCCCGCCGCGCAGACGGCGTTCGGCCCCATGGTGCTGTCGGCGATCGAGCACAACGAGCCGGCCCACCGGCGGCTCGTCGACGACGATCTGGCCGAAGCATTCCTGCCGCCCGGGCTGCGGGCGCTGGTGGCAGCCACCCGCATGGCAGCGGTGCGCCGCGCGGTGGCGGCCGCCGTGCAGCGCAGCGGCCCCGGACTGTGGCCGAGCATCGCGTGCCGCAAGCGATTGATCGACGAGCGGCTCTCGGATCCTCTGAACGAAACCGATGCCGTCGTCGTCCTCGGCGCCGGGCTCGACACGCGCGGATGCCGCATCGCCCGACACAGCGACCTTCCCGTGTACGAGGTCGATCAGGCGGTCAACGTCGAGCGCAAGGCCGCGGTGCTGCAGCGCGCGCTCGGCGGCACACCGCCGTCGGTGCACCTCGTCGCTGCCGATCTGGAGCGCGACGATCTTCTCCAGGCACTCGAGTCGGCCGGATACGACCCCGCGCGGCGCACCTTCTTCATCGCCGAGGGGCTGACGCAGTACCTCTCCCCCGATGCGCTGCGCGCGACGATGGCCGCGCTCGGGACAGCGACGCCCGGCAGCCGCCTGGTCTTCAGCTACATCCGACAGGATTTCCTCGACGGGCAGAACCTGTACGGCGCACAGTCGCTGTACCGGCGGTTCCGGGAGCGACGGCAGGTGTGGCGCGCGGGGTTGGTCCCCGAACAACTCGGCGACTGGCTGGCCGACCTCGGGTGGAATCTGGTCGAGCAGGCCGGCCCCAGCTACTACCGCGACCTGTACATCCGGCCCACCGGTAGGGCTCTGACGGCGTCGCCGATCGAGTGGACAGCAGTGGCGCATCGCTGAATCGGGCACCGCGCTGAGTCGGTTTGTCCGCCGATGCTGGGGGAACTAGCCCTCCCATGCCCGTGGTCCTGGTCGCTGAGAACGAGCAACGGTTCTCGTCGTTCATCCGCAAGGGGCTGGCCGGTGTCGGATTGACTGCCCACGTAGTCACCGACGGACTCGGCGCCTACCGGTTCGCGCGGTGCAGCGACGCAGATCTGTTGCTGTTGTCGAGCACTCTGCCGCGGATGAGCGGTCTCGAGGTCCTGCGGCGACTGCGCCACGGCGGCAGCGACGTGCCGGTGGTGATGATGCTCGAGCGACGCGCACTGTGGGACAGCGTGGCGCGGTTGCGCGGCTCGGCCGACGACTACGTCGTCAAGCCGTTTAGCTTCGAGCACCTGCATGCCAAGATCGCCCGGATACTGCTGCCGACCGGGGAGGAGCCTGTCGTCTTGTGCCACGACGGCCTCCGGTTGGATCTGCGTGCTCGCCGCGCCCACGTGGGTCACTACTGGGTGACCCTGTCGGCCCGCGAATGTGCGCTCGCCGAGCTGTTCCTGCGTCATCCCGGTCAGACGCTGACCAGGGAGGAGCTGCACCGTCACGTGTGGGGTGACGAGGAGCCGCACACCTCCAACCTGGTGGACCAGTATGTGGGGTACCTGCGCCGCAAACTCGGCACACACCGGATTTCCAGCCGCCGCGGTCTCGGATACCGCCTGGAACTCGAGCGCTGAGTCGGTCCAGAAGGCCCACAGCCGAAGGGACTTTTGGCCCCATCCCCGTTCCCTGTGGCCCTAACCGGCGCACCCCCGCATCGGCGATCCTCGATGACAGCGCCGACACGAGGTTCACCGGCGCACAGTAGGGGGGATCGACATGACCGCAGTTCTCGTCGCCGAGTCCGACCCACGGATCTCGGCGATGATCCGCAGAGAGCTTCGCACGCAAGGGTTTTCGGTGACCCTGGTGCCGGACGGACTCTGCGCGTACAACGACGCGCGCCGCGGCAACTTCGACCTCGTCATCCTGGGGGCCCGCATGCCGGGCATGGACGGGCTCGAGGTAGTACGCCGGCTACGCACTGAGGGCATCGGGCTGCGGGCGATACTGCTGACGACCCGCAGCCGCGCCGCGCGCACCGCCGCGAAGTTCACCACGTCGACGGAGGAGTTCGTCTCGGTCGCCCCGTTGCGAATCGAGGAACTCCGGTCAGCAACGCGCAGCCTGCTGTCGCCCCGCCCGAACGTCGCACCCACGGAGCTGCGCTACGCCGGCCTGCGGGTGAATCTCGGGACTCGCCGAGCGCACGTCGGTGAGTATTGCGTCGATCTGTCGGCGCGGGAATGCGATCTCGCGGAGACTTTCCTGCGCCATCCCGGGCAGGTCCTGAGCCGCGAATACCTGCTGCAACAGGTGTGGGGCCATGACGAACCGGAGTCGAACGTGGTCGACGTCTACGTCCGCTACCTGCGGCGCAAGCTCGGCGCACACTGGTTCGTCTCCGCGCGGGGGGTGGGCTACCGACTGCAGGCAAGCTGACGATCACCGATTCGCCAACCGCGGGCGCAGACGATGTGCGCGCATGAGGACGGCGCCGGCCAGGGCTCGCGAGGGGTAGCCATGGCCGCGACGGCTCGAGGCGGCTAGACCTCGATGACGGTCGGTACGATCATGGGCTGCCGTCGGTAGGTCTCCCCCACCCACTTGCCCACGGTCCGCCGCACCGCCTGGGCGATGCGCGCGGGATCGGTGGTGTTCTGTGCGGCCAGGTTCTCCAGCTCGGCCTCGACGCGGCGGGCGACCGGTTCGAGCGCCTTGGGATCCTCGGAGAATCCGCGCGACTGCAGGTGCGGAGGTGCCACCACCTTGCCGGTGCCGCGGCGCACCACCACCGTCACCGCGACGAATCCCGAGGACAGGATGAGCCGCTCGCCGAGCGTGGCGTCGCCGACGTCTCCGGTGATGAGCCCGTCGACGAACATCTTGCCCACTGGCACGGCCCCGGCGATGCTGACCCGGCCGGCCACCAGGTCCACGCTGACCCCGTTCTCGGCGATCACGATGTTCTCCTCCGCCACGCCGGTACTGGCGGCCAGGGCTGCGTTGGCCCGCAGCATCCGCCACGTGCCGTGCACGGGCATCACGTTACGGGGACGCACCCCGTTGTAGAGGAACAGCAGCTCGCCGGCGTAGGCGTGGCCCGAAACATGGACACGTGCTTGACGATTCGTCACCACACGGGCACCAACCTTGGCCAGCGCGTCGATCACCCCGTACACCGCCTCCTCGTTTCCGGGGATCAACGACGACGACAGGATGATGAGGTCACCGTCGGTCAGCGTGATGCTGCGGTGCTCACCGCGCGACATCCGCGACAGCGCCGCCATCGGCTCGCCCTGGGTACCGGTGGTGATCAGCACGACGCGGTCGGCCGGCATCATCTCGGCGGCGCCGATGTCGAGAACGTCCTCGTCGGCCACGGTGAGGTAGCCGAGTTCACGGGCGATGCCCATGTTGCGCACCATCGACCGGCCCACAAATGCCACCCGGCGGCCGAGCGAGACCGCGGCGTCGATGATCTGTTGCACGCGGTCCACGTTGGAGGCGAAGCACGCGACGATGACGCGTCCCTCTGCGCCCCGGATCAGACGGTGCAGTGCGGGACCGATCTCGCTCTCCGACGGTCCGACACCGGGGATCTCGGCATTGGTCGAGTCGCACAGGAACAGGTCGACGCCGCTGTCCCCGAGGCGCGACATACCCGGCAGGTCGGTGGGGCGGCCGTCGAGGGGCAACTGGTCGAGCTTGATGTCACCGGTGTGCAGCACGGTGCCCGCCGCGGTGTGGATGGCGACAGCGAGGCAGCCGGGGATCGAGTGGTTGACGGCGAAGTACTGACATTCGAAGACGCCGTGGGTCGATCTCTGCCCTTCGGCGACCTCGACGAGCTTCGGGGAGATGCGGTGTTCCCGGCACTTTTCGGCCACCAACGCCAGCGTGAATTTGGAGCCGACGATCGGGATGTCGGCGCGCATCTTCAGCAGGTGCGGAATCGCTCCGATGTGGTCTTCGTGGGCGTGGGTGACGACGAGGGCTTCGACGTCGTCGAGCCGGCCCTCGACATGCCGCAGGTCGGGAAGGATGAGGTCGACACCCGGCTCGTCATGGGTGGGAAAAAGCACGCCACAGTCCACGATGAGCAGCCGGCCCAGATGCTCGAACGTGGTCATGTTGCGGCCGATTTCGTTGATGCCGCCGAGTGCGGTGACCCGCAGGGCGCCGGTAGCCAACGGCGGCGGCGCGACGAGTTCGGAATTCACAGCGGCCCTGTTACCGAAGCACCGCGGCGGCCCGCAGGTCCGCGGCCAGCGCCTCGAGTTGGGCCTCGGTGGCCGGCACCTGGGGCAGTCGTGGATCGCCCACCTCGAAACCCTGGAGCCGCAACGCCGCCTTGGACAGCGTCACCCCACCCAGCCGGGCCTGCGCCTGCGAAAGCGGTGCCAGTGACACGTTGATCTTGCGGGCCGTCGCCACGTCACCGGAAGCGAAGGCGGACAGCATGTCTCGCAGCTGACCCGCCGCGACATGGCCCCACACGCTGATGAACCCGACTGCGCCCATGGCCAGCCAGGGCAGGTTCAGCGCGTCGTCGCCGGAGTAGTAGGCCAGCCCCGTCTCGGCGATGATCTGGCCCGCACCGGGCAGATCAGCCTTGGCGTCCTTGATCGCGACGATGTTCGGGTGCTGCGCCAGCGTGCGGATGGTGTCCCACTCGATGGGCACCATCGAGCGCGGCGGAATGTCGTAGAGGATGTTCGGCAGGTCGGTCGCGTCGGCGACGGCGCGGAAGTGCGCCAGCAGGCCTTGCTGCGGGGGCCGCGAGTAGTACGGGGTCACCACCAGCAACCCGTGCGCCCCCTCGGCGGCGGCGGCCCGGGCCAGCGACACACTGTGCGCGGTGTCGTAGGTGCCTGCGCCGGCGACCACGCGGGCACGGTCGCCCACCGCCTCGAGCACCGTACGCAGCAGCGCGACCTTCTCCGCGTCGGTGGTGGTCGGCGATTCCCCGGTGGTTCCGGAGACCACCAGCCCGTCGCAGCCGGCGTCGACGAGGTGGGTGGCCAGGCGAGCAGCAGTCTCGGTGTCCAGTGAGCCGTCGGGCTTGAACGGGGTGACCATGGCCGTCAACAGGGTGCCCACACGGGCGGTGACGTCGAAGGCGCTGGTGCTCACGGGCACCAAGATTACCCTCCTCGCCTCAGCCCTCCGTGGCCAACGGGCTGGTCGCGACCTCACTGCCATCGGCGAGCACCGTGATCTCGAAGTCGGCGAACACCGCGGGCGCGGTGTCGGCCAGCTGACGGAGGCACTCCACCGCCAACCGCCGGATCTCGACGTCGGCGTGTTCGCTGGCCCGCATGGCGATGAAATGTCGCCATGCCCGGTAGTTGCCGGTGACCACGATGCGGGTCTCGGTGGAGTTGGGCAACACCGCGCGGGCGGCCTGCCGGGCCTGCTTACGCCGCAACGTGGCGTTCGGCACGTCGGCGAATTTGTCCTCCAGCCGCGCGAGCAGCTCGACGTAGGCGGCCCGGCTGGCGTCGGCCGCGGCGGCGAAGATCCGCGTCAGCTCGGCATCGTCGTCGATCCCCGGGGGCGCGACCACTGCGACATCGTGTTCGGGCACATAGCGCTGCGACAGCTGTGAGAAGGAAAAATGCCGGTGGCGGATCAACTCGTGGGTGCAGGAACGGGAGATGCCGGTGATGTAGAAGGACACCGAGGCGTGCTCGAGCACCGAGAAGTGTCCGACGTCGATGATGTGCTGCAGATAGGAGGCATTGGTGGCGGTTCGCGGGTTGGGCTTGGACCAGCTCTGGTAACAGGCACGGCCGGCGAACTCGACGAGGGCGGAACCGCCGTCGGCGTCGGTGCTCCACGGGACGTCCGGCGGCGCGGAGAACTCGGTCTTGGCGATCAGCTGCACACGCAGCGGCGCGATCTCGGCCACCGCCGCAGCGTAACCGAGCTCAGTCGGCGGGCACGCCCGCGCGGCGCATCGCGGTCATGATGTGCCCGAAGTCGATCGTGCCGTGCGCTCGGGCCAGCGCGTCAGCGTCATCGGGACGACCGTCGGTGATTGCAGCGACGATGAGTTCGTGCTCGTGCAGTGCTCTGGCCTCCACGGCGCGCATGGTCTCCGGTTCGCCCCACAGATGCGCCGGCGCCCCGATGCTCACCCGGGCCTTGAGGTCGTTGAGCACTCCGGCCAGGACGTCGTTGTGTGCGGCGTCGGCGATGGCGGCGTGCAACCGGCTGTCCGCCTGCTGGGCGGCCAGCCCCGTCTCCGCGCTGCGATACTCCTCGAGCCGCTGCGCCAGCACCGCGATGTCAGCATCGGTGCGGGCTTCGGCCGCCGCCCGGCACACCGCGCCCTGCAGGCGGCACACCGCGTCGCAGTGCACGCGCAGTTCGTCGAGCCGGCCCGCCAATGTGCGGCCCACGGCCTCGGTCGACGAATCGGGCCACTGCTGGCGGACGAACGAGCCCCCGCCCCGCCCCCGGCGTGTCTCCAGGAGGCCGCGGTCGACCAGACGCGCCAGCGCGGCTCGCACCGTCATCCGGCCGGCCCCCAGGAACGCCGCGAGATCACGCTCGCCGGGAAGCCGTGCGCCGGGCAGGTATTCACCGATGGCGATCGCGGTGATCAGTCGATCGGTCACCTCGTCGACGCGCGACGACGAGTCCAGCTGCTGTTGCAGCAGGCCGGCCGGCGCCTCGCCCGCGGGCGTTCCGTTGTGCCCCATCAGCGGAATCCCCTTTTCGTCACCGACATGTTAAATCGTCAGATTGGTCTTGCAGTGAGACCTTTATGGGGTTCATGCTGATCCGATGCAGCGCGAGACCCGTTTCGTCCCTTTCCGCGAGTACCAGACGTGGGTGCAGATCACCACGCCGGACAGCGCGAAACCCGGGGCACTGCCGCTGTTCGTCCTGCACGGCGGCCCAGGGATGGCCCACAACTACGTGGCCAACATCGCCGAGCTCGCCGACGAGACGGGCCGAGTCGTGATCCACTACGACCAGATCGGATGCGGCCATTCCACGCACCTGCCCGATGCGCCGCCGGAGTTCTGGACCCCGGCGTTGTTCGTCGACGAATTCCACACGGTGCACAGCACTCTCGGCATCGAGAACTACCACCTGCTCGGTCAGTCCTGGGGCGGCATGCTCGGCGCCGAGATCGCGGTGCGCCGCCCCGCCGGCCTCGCCTCCCTGGCCATCTGCAACTCGCCCGCCTCGATGGAGCTGTGGGTACAGGGCGCCGGTGAGCTGCGGGCGCAGCTGCCGCCGCGGACACAGGAGGCGCTGGACCGGCACGAAGCGGACGGCACCGTCACCGACCCGGAGTACCTCGCCGCGACGATGGAATTCTATCGCCGCCATGTCTGCCGGATGGACCCGTTCCCGCAAGATTTCCTCGACACCGAGGCCCAGATGGAGGCCGAGCCCACCGTGTATCACACGATGAACGGCCCCAACGAATTTCACGTGGTGGGCACGTTGCGGGATTGGACGATTATCGACCGACTGCCCGACATCGACGTGCCGACGCTGGTGGTGGCCGGCGAGTTCGACGAGGCCACGCCCGCCACCTGGCAGCCGTACGTCGAGCGCATCCCGGATGCCCGAAGCCATGTATTCCCCGACTGCAGCCACTGCAGCCACCTGGAGAAGCCCGAGGAGTTCCGCGCCGTGATCGCGGCCTTCCTCGCCGACCACGAGGACACCCTGTGACCGAGACCGACCCCGCCCCGCAGCGCACGCTGGAGTCCTTCGGCTACAAGCAGGAATTGCACCGCTCGGTGTCGACGTTCGACCTGCTCGTCTACGGGCTCGTGTTCATGGTGCCGATCGCGCCCTGGGCGATCTTCGGCACCGTCTACAACAGCTCCTCGGGCATGGTCCCCCTGGTCTACGTGATCGGCCTGGTCGCGATGATCTTCACCGCGATCGCTTACGCCCAGATGGCCAAGTCGTTCCCCCTTGCCGGCTCGGTGTTCTCTTACGTCGGCCGCGGAATCCACTCCGGCGCAGGCTTTTTCGCGGGCTGGGCGATGCTCTTGGATTATCTGCTGGTCCCGACGCTGTTGTACGTGTTCGCCGCGGAGTCGATGATCGGGCTCTTCCCCGACACGCCGCGGTGGATGTGGGCAATCCTCTTCGTGCTCGTCAACACCGCGATCAACCTGTTGGGCGTCGACTCGCTCAAGATGGCCAACCGGGTGTTCCTGGCGATCGAACTGGTGTTCGTGGTGGTGTTCGTCGTGATCGCGGTACGCGCGATCAGCGGCGGCAGCCTGCCCGACGTCGGGTGGAGCACCACACCGATCTGGAACCCCGAAACCGTCAGTGCACCGCTGCTGGCCGCCGCGCTGTCGATCGCGGTACTCAGTTTCCTGGGCTTCGACGGGATCTCGACGCTCGCCGAAGAGTCGACGGGTACCCGCAATCCGGCCGGCAAGGCGATGGTCGGTGCGCTGTTCATCGTCGCCTTCCTGTTCATCACCCAGACCTGGTTGGCCAGCCTGCTCGCCGGCGGCCGGGAATCCTTCCCCGACGACGAGGTCGGCAACGCGTTCTTCAATCTGGTGCAGGCGGCGTCGTCGACCGGCTGGATGAACGCGTTCTTCGTCGTCAACGTGCTCGCCGTCGGCTTCGCCAACGCGATGGCCGCACAGGCCGCCACCAGCCGGCTGCTCTTCTCGATGAGCCGCGACCGCCAGCTCCCCCACTTCCTGTCGAAAATCAGCACGCGCCAGGTCCCGATCGCAGCCATCCTGACCGTCAGCGCGCTGTCCATCGTGCTGGTGCTGTTCTTCGTCGGCCAGATCGGGCTGATCTCCTCGCTGGTCAACTTCGGCGCGCTGTTCGCGTTCTGCCTGCTGCACATCTCGGTGGCCTGGTACTACCTGGGCCGCAAGAAGTCGACCAATTACCTGCTGCATCTCGTCGTGCCGGCGCTGGGCTTCGTGATCATCGCCTACGTGCTGTTCAATGCCGACTCCCTGGCCAAGATCGGCGGCATCGTGTGGCTGGCGATCGGCGCGGTGGTCTACGTGGTGAACAGGATGCGCGGGATCAGCGCGGAGCCGGCGCCGGATCACGCGGTCGAGTCACCCGCACGAACGCCCTGATCAATCCTGCGACGGGCGGGCTGTGTCGAGACGTCTCCGCTCGACGCGGTCGCCGCCGGCCCGTTTGGCCCGGTACATGGCGGCATCGGCGGCCGCGATGAGCCGGTCGGGGAAATCGGGGTCGGAGGCCTCTCGATCGTCGAGCACCGCGGTGCAGGTGCCGAGGCTGGCGGTGATCTCGAACGGCAACGCCGCGATACTCGCGCGAACGGCGTTGGCGGTCCCGGCGTGATCCGACGGTGCGTCCGCGTCGGCGACAATGAACTCCTCACCGCCCAGGCGGCCCAGAACCGCTGTGGCACTGCATCTGCGCCTCAGCACGTCACCCACATCGGCGAGCGCCCGATCCCCCGCCGCGTGGCCCTGTGAATCGTTGAGCCCCTTGAAGTCATCGAGGTCGATCATCGTGACGTTCACCGCGGAGCCACGACGCTGGCCCGCGATCAGCTCGCGGAGAGCCTGATAGAAAGACCGCCGGTTCAGCAGACCGGTGAGCGAGTCGCGCCCGGATTCCGCGAGGTCGGCGTGCAGGGAGTGCACCAGCGAATAGATGCCGAACGGCACACCGACGTTGAGCGCCACCACGGTGACGACTGCGGAGATCGTCACCGCGAGGTCACCGGTGTCCAGGACGAGGCGGGTCGCCATGATCACCGCACAGACAGCAGCGACCCCGGCGTTGACCAGCACATCGGCGAGCCGGTGGAAGTAGGCCAGGAAGCCGCCGAGCACGGCGAACATCACGCAGCCCATCAGACCCGCATAGGCATACGACATCGACAGCGAGCCTGCGGCGATGCAGGCGCAGCACACCAGGTTGTAGATCAGGGACTGCGAGTGGCTCGGCCAGCCGCACAGCCACACCGTCGACACAGCGATCGCGCTGACGCCGGCAGTGATCGCCACCGCCCGCGCAACCGAACTGGATGGACCGACCGGGCTTGCGAGCAGGATCAGCGGCAATGTGCCGAGGACGCAGGTGAACGCGAAAACAGTTATCCGCCAGCGTACTTCGAGGCCGCGATCACGCAAGTATGCACTGATCGCGTCGAATCGGCCGGCGTGGCGCCACCACCCAGACATGCAGGGGTCCCGTCAAGTTCTCGTCGTACAACCAGATGCATTGTGCCCGCTCCCGGGCCGGTTGTGCGCGTCAGGTGCCGATCATGCCCAGCGAATCCGCCGCAGCGACGTTAGGGTTTTTCATGTTCTCCACGCCCGACTCCACCACGCTCGCCTCCCGGCTTCTCGCCGTCATCGAGGAGGACATCCTTCCGCTGACCGAACGCGCAGTAGCGGCAGGCAACAAGGTCTTCGGAGCCGCGCTGTTGACGAAATCGGATCTGTCGCTGGTGATCGCGGGCACCAACGACGAGACGGGTAACCCATTGTGGCACGGCGAGATCAACACACTCCGACAGTTCTATGAGCGGGCCGACCGGCCCTCGACCAAAGACCTGGTCTTCCTCACCACGCACGAACCGTGCACGCTGTGCATGTCGGCGATCACGTGGGCCGGCTTCGACAACTACTACTACTTCTACAGCCACGAGGATTCCCGCGACAGTTTTGCGATCCCCCACGATCTGACGATCCTCAAGGAGTTGTTCGGCCTGGACCCTGGCGGGTATCGCCGGACCAATTCCTTCTGGACCGCGTACTCCATCGCCGATCTGATCGACACCGAAGCCGAGCCGCTGCGCAAAGAGTTACTGGCTCGGCGTGACAGGATCCGCGCCCGCTACGACTCGCTGTCGATGGAGTATCAGAAGACCAAGGGCGACAACGACATTCCGCTGAACTAACCCGTCGCTGCGGGATTCGCGCTGACGAAGTCGACCACGACGGTGGCCAGCTCGCGGTGTTGGCGGCCACCACCCGCGCGAACCGGTCGGGATGCTCTCCGACGAGGCGCAGTCCGATGAGCCCGCCCCAGTCCTGACACACCAGGGTGATGCCGGTCCCGCCGACTGGGCTTGTCGCTGCGGCCGAAGCCGACCAGATCGATCGCGACAGCACGCAGGCCGGCACCGGTGAGCACCGGGATCATCCAGCGATACAGGTAGCTCCACGACGGCTCCCCCTGCAGCAGAAGCACCACCTCGGCGTCGGCAGGGCCCTCGGCCAGGTAGTGGACGCGGAGCCCGTCGACGTCCACGTAGTGCGGCGCGAACGGAAAGTCCGGCAGCTCGGCGAAGCGCTCATCGGGGGTGCGGAGAACGTCCATGCCTCACTGGACCAGGGCGGCGCGCAGGTGCGGGACCAAATCGCCGCGTTCCCCCACGGTGACATCGGTCAGTCCGAGCCAGCCCGCCATCTGCTGCAGCTGTGCGGCCAGTTCGGCGGCGACATGCGTCCGGTCGCGGCTGTCCTCGGTGAACGCTCCGACGACCTGCAGAGCTCCCGCGGCCCGGTCGGCCTTCAGGTCGACCCGGCCCGCGAGGTCACCGTCGAGCAGGAATGGCCATACGTAGTAGCCGAACTGTCGTTTGGGGGCCGGGACGTAGATCTCGATGCGGTAGTGGAAGCCGAAGATCCGCTCGACGCGAGGGCGGAAGAAGACCAGGGGGTCGAAGGGACAGAGCAGCGCGGTGCCGCGGTCGCGCCGCGGCACGATCTGGCCGGCACGCAAGTAGGCCGGCGCGTTCCAGCCGTCGACTTCGACGGGCTCGAGCTCCCCGTCGGCGACCAGCGCGGCGATCGCCGGTTTGATCTGCCGGGCGCTGAGCCGAAAGTAGTCGCGGATGTCGGCCTCGGTGGCGATGCCGAGTGCGGTGGCCGCGCGCAGCGCCAGTTCGCGCACCGCTTCCGGTTCACTGACCTGGCGGGCCACCACATCGGCCGGCAGCACCCGCTCGGTGAGGTCGTAGTGGCGGGCGAATCCGATGCGCGTCGCGGTGGTCAGCACTCCGGCTGACCACAACGCTTCGGCGACCCACTTGGTGTCGCTGCGGTCCCACCACGGCCCCTTGCGTCCGCGGGGTTCGGACTCCAGGTACGCCTCGATCTGACCGGCGGTGGAGGGGCCGAGCGTGGCGATGGCCTCGACGATGTCGTCGGCGAGCCTTGCGTTGCGCTTGACGATCTCGACACCCCACCGACCGTGGGCGTACTCAGCCATCCGCCACCGCATCAACGGCCAGTCGTCGACCGCCATCAACGCCGCCTCGTGCGCCCAGTACTCGACGAGTAGCCGCGGCGAACGTGCCGAATGGCTCCACGCGGCGCGGTCCAGCAGGTCGCGGTCGTAGGGGCCCAGGCGGCTGAACACCGGGGCGTAGTGCGCCCGCACGGCCACCGAGACCGAGTCCAGTTGCAGCACCTGGATGCGGGCGATCAGCCGTTTGAGGTGCGCACGGGTGACCGGTCCACCGGGCTTGGGTTCGTGGAACCCCTGTGCCGCCACCGCCACCCTGCGCGCCTGCGCAGCAGTGATCATGCCCGCAGGTAGGTGGAGAACCGGTAGCGCAGTCCCGACGAACTGTCCTGCCAGTCGCCCACGGTGCCCACCCACGCCTCGTCGAGCACGGGTGCGAGCGCGTCGTCGTCCTCGCGCCGCAGGTCGATGTCGATCTCGGTGACCTCGCAACGTGCGGCCAGCGGGAGCGTCAACCCGTAGATCTCCGACCCGCCGATCACCCACGCGTCCTCGAGCGGGATGCCATCGAGGCTCGTCACCGTCTCTGCCTTGTCAGCCACGTAGTCAGCATGCCGGGTCAGTACGACATTTCTGCGGCCCGGCAGGGGCCGGAACCGCGCCGGCAGCGATTCCCACGTCCTGCGGCCCATGATCACGGTGTGGCCCATGGTGAGCGCCTTGAAGCGGGCCATGTCCTCGGGCAGCCGCCACGGGATCGCGTTGTCGCGACCGATCACCCCGGAGCTGGACTGCGCCCAGATCAGATTCACACTCACACGGCCACCGGCGCTTTGATCGCCGGGTGCGGGTCATAATTTTTCACGACCACATCCGAGTAGGTGTAGTCGAAAATCGAATCGCGCTGTGCGAGAGCGAGTTCAGGGTATGGCCGGGGCTCGCGGGACAGCTGCTCGGTGACCTGGTCGACGTGGTTGTCGTAGATGTGACAGTCCCCGCCGGTCCAGATGAAGTCGCCGACGTCCAGGCCGGCCTGGGCGGCCATCATGTGGGTCAGCAACGCGTAGCTGGCGATGTTGAACGGCACGCCGAGAAAGAGGTCGGCGCTGCGTTGGTAGAGCTGACAGCTCAGCTTGCCGTCGGCGACGTAGAACTGGAAGAAGGCGTGGCACGGCGGCAGCGCCATCTGCGGGATCTCGCCCACGTTCCACGCCGAGACGATGTTGCGCCGACTGTCCGGATCGCTGCGCAGCAGCTCCAGCGCCGCGCTGATCTGGTCGATGTGCTCCCCCGACGGCGTCGGCCAGGACCGCCACTGGACTCCGTAGACCGGACCGAGATCGCCCGTCGGCGAGGCCCATTCATCCCAGATGGTGACGCCGTGGTCCTGCAGCCAACGCACGTTGGAGTCCCCACGCAGAAACCACAGCAACTCGTACACGATGGACTTGGTGTGCACCTTTTTGGTCGTGATCAACGGAAACCCGGCGCTCAGGTCGTAGCGCATCTGATGGCCGAACACGCTGCGGGTACCGGTGCCGGTCCGATCCGATTTGGCGGTGCCGCGCTCGAGCACCAGACGCAGAAGGTCCTCGTACGGGGTGGCAATCGGCACGCGCCATAGCTTACGGGCAGACATCGGGAGTAGAACGGAACCCATGCCGAGGATCACCGACACTGTCACCACCGCTGACGGGTCCTGCCCGGTCAGTCTGCACACGCCCGAGGGCCAGGGCCCGTGGCCGGGCGTCGTCATGTACCCCGATGCGGGCGGCGCGCGCCCGACATTCCGGGCGATGGCGGACAAACTGGCTGAACAGGGCTACGCGGTGCTGGTGCCCGACGTCTACTACCGCGACGGGGACTGGGCGCCGTTCTCGATGGCGACGGTGTTCGACGACGAGGCGGAACGCACGCGGCTCTTCGCGATGATGGGCAAGATCTCCCCGGAGGTCATGGCCTCCGACGCGCAGGCTTTCTTCGGCTACCTGGCCGGCCATCCGCAGGTGAGCGGCGAGGCGTTCGGAACGACGGGCTACTGCATGGGCGGCCGAACGTCGGTCACCGTGGCCGGCCTGGTACCTGAGCGAGTGGCCGCGGCGATGTCCTTCCACGGCGGCGGGCTCGTCACCGATGACGCGTCCAGCCCCCACCTTCTCGCTGATCGGATGCGGGCCGCGGTGTACATCGGTGCGGCCAAGAACGACCGGTCCTTCACGGTCGCGGACGGCGAAACACTGGACAAGGCGCTCTCCGCCGCCGGGGTCGAACACACCGTGGAGTTCTACGACGCCTTCCACGGCTTCGCAGTGCCTGACAACGGCCCCTATGACGAGCCCGCTGCGCGGCGGCACTGGGAGGCGATGCGGTCGTTCTTCGCCTCTCACCTAGGGTGAGCGGCGTGTATGACCAGACCTTCAGCGAGTCGGCGTTCGGCGAGCACGGCACCCGGATAGATCCGGTACTCGCGCGGAGTTGGCTGCTCGTCAACGGCGCGCAGTACGAACGGTTCACGCCCGCCGAGCAATCCCGCGCCGACATCGTGGTGCTCGACATCGAAGACGCTGTTGCCCCGAAGGACAAGGCGGCGGCGCGCGACAACGTGACGCGCTGGCTGGCCGACGGTCATGACGACTGGGTGCGGGTGAACGGCTTCGGCACCGAATGGTGGGCCGGCGATCTCGACATGCTCACCGGAACCTCGGTGGGCGGGGTGATGCTGGCGATGGTCGAGTCGGTCGATCACGTCACCGAGACCGCCAAGCGGCTGCCGAACGTGCCGATCGTCGCCCTGGTGGAGACAGCGCGCGGACTGGAGCGCATCACCGAAATCGCCTCGGCCAAGGGCACTTTCCGGTTGGCGTTCGGCATCGGAGACTTCCGCCGTGACACCGGCTTCGGCGACAACCCGACGACGCTGGCCTACGCGCGGTCGCGTTTCACCATCGCCGCCAAGGCCGCGCACCTGCCTGGCGCGATCGATGGTCCCACCGTCGGTTCGAGCGCGCTGCGGTTGAGCGAGGCGACGGCGGTGTCGGCCGAATTCGGTATGACCGGCAAGATCTGCCTGACGCCAGACCAGTGCCCGACGGTCAACGAAGGGCTGTCACCCTCGGTCGAGGAGATCAGCTGGGCCAAGGAGTTCCTCGTCGAATTCGAACGCGACGGCGGGGAGATCCGCAACGGCTCCGATCTACCCAGGATGGCGCGCGCCAACAAGATCCTCGACCTGGCCCGCGCGTACGGCATCGAGCCCTCCGATTTCGACGACGTCGACGATCCCGTACACATCCCCGCGCCGTCAGACACCTACCACTACTGACCGCGCCGACGGGCCCGCAGAAAAGAACTGAGGGCGCGCAGGATGCCCCGCGCCGCGTAGACGGCGGCCAGCACCGACAGCGCTATCAGCACGACGAACATCACGAGCCAGTTGGTTCGGCTGTGCTCGACGTTCCACCACACGATCGTGAACAGCACGGCGCAGATGAACACCACGATGTCGCGCCAGTTGCCCTGGTAGGAGGCGGCCAGCTGGCGCAATTCGCGGTTCTTGTCCACGGCGGCGATCAGATCGTCGATGCGCAGCTCGATGACGCGTTCCAGCTCGGCGCGGCGTTGCACCTGCTCTGGGGGAAGGCGTTCCAGGAGGTCCATGTCCTTGGCGATCATGCCGCGGACGTCGGGTGCTCGGAGATTCCCCGCGGCCATGCCCAGCAGCGCACCGCCGGCGATGGGCGCGCCGGCCAGGGCAAGTTCGGCGATACCGGGCATGGCGTCTCCTTGTCGTCCGTCCAACGGGCGCAGCATAGCCAGGCAGCGTCGCCGCGGCCGGACATCACGCCATCAGATGCGCGGCGACCGTAGCGCCGAGGTTCCAGCAGGCCTCGAGGTCGGCTTTGGCCGGCTTGCCCGAGACGATCACCGTCTCTGCGGCCCGTTCCCAACCCAGCCCGGCGGTGATGCCGTCCAGCGCCCGCTGCGCTCCCTCGGTGCCCTCGTTGCCGTGCAGGTAGACACCGAACGGTCGGCCCCGGGTGGCGTCGAGCAGTTGGTAATAGCTCTGGTCGAATGCGTGCTTGAGTGCACCGCTGATGTAGCCGAGGTTGACCGGGCTGCCGAGGAGATAGCCGTCGGCGTGCAACATCTCGGCCGGTGAGACGGTGAGCGCCGGCCGGCGCACCACCTCGACACCCTCGATCTCGGGGTCGGTCGCGCCGGCGACGACCGCCTCGAACATCTCGTGGCAGTGCGGCGACGGCGTGTGGTGCACGAGCAGCAGTGTCGTGGTCACCGCTTGCTCATTCCTTGCTCACTCGGAAGCCTCTTCCATCTGCACGGCTTTCCTCATGGTTTCGCGGGCGCGGCCGCGGTCACCCGCGTAGTCGTAGGCGCGGGCCAATCGGTACCAGCGGCGCCAGTCGTCCGGGTCGGCCTCGACTTCTTCTCTCACGGTGGCGAACAGCGCATCGGCGGCGTCGCGGTTGATCCGCCCCGACGGCCGCCGGGGCAGGTCGCTGACGTCGAGCTCCATTCCCTGCTCACGCGCCAACCGCGCCAGCCGCTGATGCGCCAGGCCGGCTCGCAGGGTGGCGATCAGCGCCCAGGCGCCGACCACCGGCAGGATCAGGATCGCGGCGCCGAGGCCGATGGGGGCGGCTTCCCCGGACCTGATGAGGATGAGCGCGGCCCGGCCGAGCAACACGAAATAGACCACGAGCGCCACACACATGAAGCCGATCAGCAGCTGAGTGCGCAGCGCGCGGGATCCCTCGCTCATGCCAGGTCGAGCAGCGGCTCAAGGCCGACGGTCAGGCCCGGATAGTCGCGGATCTTGCGGACAGCGAGCAGCACCCCGGGGACGAACGAGGTGCGGTCGATGCTGTCGTGCCGGATCGTGAGCGTCTCCCCCTGGGTACCGAAGAGAACTTCTTGATGCGCCACCAGGCCGGCGAGACGGACCGAGTGCACCGGGATGCCGTCGACGTCGGCGCCGCGGGCCCCCTCCAGGCCGGTGCTGGTGGCATCGGGGTTGGGCGGCATGTCTTTTCGGGCTTCGGCAATGAGCTTGGCGGTCCGGGCAGCCGTACCCGACGGCGCGTCGGCCTTGTGCGGGTGGTGCAGCTCGATGACTTCGACGGACTCGAAGTACTTCGCGGCCTGCTGGGCGAAGTGCATCGACAACACGGCGCCGATGGCGAAGTTCGGGGCGATCAGAACGGAGACGCCCGGCTTCGCGTCGAGCCATGCGCGGACCTGATCCAGCCGCTCGTCGGTGAACCCGGTGGTGCCGACGACGGCGTGAATTCCGTTGTCGATGAGGAACTTCAGATTGTCCATGACGACGCTGGGATGGGTGAAGTCGATGACGACCTCGGTATCGGTGTCGGCGAGCGACGACAGCGCGTCCCCGGCGTCGACGCCCGTGGTGAACGTCAGATCGTCAGCGGCCTCGACGCCCGCCACCATCGTGGCGCCGACCTTGCCCTTGGCGCCCAGTACTCCCACTCGCATGGGCCGAGCCTAACTTGTCGGTGGTTCGAACTAGTGTTCGATGTATGGATGTGGTGGCGGACGCGGTAGGGGTGATGCGGGCTCAGCTCGCGATCCTGGCCGACGCCTGCGACGGGTTGGCCCATCCCGAGTTGGTGGCTCTGCTGTCTGAGATGACGACGGTGGTGCGGTCGGTGCCGGCGTTGGAGCATCAGATCCTGAACCGGCTGACCGGTGAGACCGAACCGCGCCGGCTCGGGGAAGCATCGTGGAAGAAGGTGCTGACCACCGCGCTGCGCGTCTCGGATAAAGAGGCGAAACGCCGGTTGGCTGACGCTGCGGTGTTGGGGCCGCGGCAAGCCATGACCGGCGAACCGCTGCCGCCGCGCTGGGAAGCCACCGCCGCTGCGCAGGCCCGCGGCGCGTTGGATGCCGAGCACGTCGCGGTGATCACCGCGTTTCATGACGGGCTGCCGGTGTGGGTCGATGTGGACACCCACGTCGCCGCCGACCGCCAACTCGCCTCACTGGGCGCCGGGCTCACGCCGAGCGAGTTGAAGAAGGCCGCGGATCGGTTGGTGGCGATGATCGACGCTGATGGACCCGAACCCACCGATGCTGAGCGGGCGCGGCGGCGCGGCATCACCCTGGGTGAGCAGCAGGCCGACGGGATGAGCCGACTCACCGGGTGGGTCACCCCGGAGTGGCGCACCCACTACGAAGCCATCCAAGCCAAGTTGGCGGCCCCGGGCGTGTGTAACCCCGACGACCACGCCCCCTGCGTCGACGGTGAACCCGACCCCGGACAGGCCCGCTTCGATACCCGCTCGCCGGCGCAGCGCAATCACGACGCCTGGCTGGCCGTCGGGCGCATGGCGCTGTCTTCGGGTGAGTTGGGGTCGCACAACGGATTACCCGTCACCGTGATCGTGTCGACGACACTGCAGGAGCTAGAACGGTCAGCGGGGGTGGCGGTCACCGGCGGCGGTTCCCTGCTCCCGATGGCCGACCTGATCCGCATGGCCGCCCACGCCCACCACTACCTGGCGGTGTTCGACCAGCACACCAACCAACCGCTGTATCTGGGCCGCACCAAACGCCTCGCTTCTCCGGCGCAACGGATCATGCTGCACTCCTCCGCGCGAGGGTGTACGCGTCCCGGCTGCAGCGTGCCTGGGTATTGGGCCCAGGTCCACCACACCGCCGACTGGACAACCGGCGGCGCCACCGACATCACCAACCTCACTCTGGCCTGCGGGCCGGACAATCGGATGGTCGAACAGACCGGATGGACCACGAGCATCAACGACCGCGGACAGACCGAATGGCGACCCCCACCCGACCTCGACACCGGAAACCGGAGAATCAACCGCTACCACCACCCCCACCGCTACCTCCTACCCCAAGACGATGACGAACCGTAGCGGCGCAGCTACTGTCGCCCTATGAAGGTCGCCGTTGCCGCCGCCGTCGTCACCGCCGGATGCGTTTTCCTTGCACCCGCGAGCGCCGCACCGGGCTATGGCAGCAACGGCGTCTTCGGCGTGACCACCCAGCCGCGCGACGGCTGGGCCACCACGTTCATCCCACCGGGCCGCTACCGGGTCGACCAGTCGCCCAGCATGCAGCCCTACCAGAGCCCGCCGGGATTCTGGTTCCGGTGCCGCGACTTCCCCTGTGTGGGTGGCAACATCATCGGCACCGGCGACGCGCTACGGGACGCACCGACGTTCGTCGACATCTTGCCCACAGACGTCGCGGTGTCATTGCACAACGTCACCCTCACCCCTGCTTGAGCGCCAGCGCCGGGTCGAACGTCGCCCGCGCCGCGACCGACGCGGCCGCAGCAGCAACCACCACAGCGGCGTCGCCGTCGCGCCCCTTGGCGAACACGATCTCGGCGGAATCGGGCCCGTCGCGGTGCGCCATCAGGTAGTCGTAGAGCAGCCAATCGAGCGCGCACGCAACGTCGTACGGATCCGCATCCGGTTGTGTTGCAGCTGATGTCAGCGCCCGCAACGCGGCGCAGTGTTCGGTGCGTGCGGCGTCCTTGTTGGTGCCCGAGCTGTCGAACAGCAGCATCGACAGTGTCAGCGGCAGCTGTGTGCCCGTCTCGGTGCGCACCACCCAGCGACCGCCCTTCCACGGCCGCGCCGGATCGACCTGCACCATCTCCCCGTACCCGCCGACGACTCCGAGCGTCGGCTCGGCCAGCTCGCCGTCCAACGGCACCGGGCCGAGCAGGTCGATCGACTGGCGGGCGAGTATCGACATCAGTACGGCAGTCCCGACGATCCCGCCCGCCCGTGCGTCCGGCATCACTCCCACTGTGTCGATGGCCCGTGCGTAGTCGAGGCAGGCGGCGTCCAGGCTGCGGTACACCTCGGCGAGATCCGCACGCTCCTGCGGAGACGGTCGCCGGCCGCCCCCGAGCAGCTGACCGAAGCGCCGCGCCACGTCGATCATCGCGTCGTCGAGCGCCGAGAGGTGCGTGGCCGCGAGACGCTCCGGTTCGTCATCGGAGGCGATCAGGTCGGTCAGCGTCGCCGGCAGACCCGCGGCCGTCGTCCATCCGAAGCCGATCTGGTCGTCGCCTTGGATGATGCGCGGCCTCACGATCGCCGCCACAGCATCACGCGGTTGTTCCCCGAATCGGCGACCGCCAGTAGCTCGCCGTGCAGGCTCACACCGTAGGGCCAGCACAGGGTGTCGCGCCCGACGAGTGCCCAGCGGTTCTCACCGTTGGACGCGAAATCCGGCTGCGCCAGCACGTGATCGGCGGGCCTGCCGCCGAGGGGCTCGGCCGGTATCCCGTCCCACACCAGTACGCGGTTGTTGGCGGTGTCCGCGACAACCAGGGTGTCGCCGTCGAGGTCGACCGCATAGGGAAAGCGGAACCGGTCCCCGGAGTGCGGACCATACGGCCACTCCTCGGCCGTGACGAAATCAGGTTGTCCCAGAACGGAATTCGCAGCAGTGTCCACACCGGGGTGCGGTGACCAGCCCAGCACCCGGTGGTCACCGGCGTCGGCGATCAGCAGCAGATCTGCGGTACCGGTGATCGCGTGCGGCCATCGGAAGCTGGCCGGCCCCACTGCTTGGCCCCGGTTCTCCTCGCGCGCGCTGGGCGACGGCTGGCCGAGCACGATGTCGGCGCGCTGCCCCGGATCCGGAATGCCGCCGTCGAAACCAAGCACGCGGCGGTTGCCGGTGTCGGCGACCCAGAACCGGCCACCGAGCACAGCGAAACCGAAGGGCCAGTAGAACGTGTCTGCCGAGCACGACCCGCCCGCATTTGGCTCCACCGATGTGGCGTCGGGCCGAGCACCCAGTCCGGTGCGGCGTCGTCAGCCTGAGGTACCTCGTCCCAGATCAGGATGCGGTGATGCCACGCGTCGGCCACGATCAGTCGCCCGTCGACGATGGCGACACCGGTCGGCAGGTTCATGCCACGCTCTGGTCCACGGCCGCCTGCGGCCCGCCCCTCAGTCGACCCGTCCGGCTGGCCGAGCACCACATCGGCGGGCTGCTCGTCGACACCGGGGACCCCGTGCCAGATGAGGACCCGGTGATTGCCTGAATCCGCGACGACGACGTGTGTCTCGTCGACGAAAACGCCACGGGGCGAATACATCCACGACATGCTCGGCGCCGCCTGTGGTAACGCCAGCCCGCCCGGAGCGGGTGCGCCCAGCCACGTGTGTGGCCGCCACCCGCCACTGCGCTCGTCGGCCAGGACTGCGGTCGGCGTGTGCCCGGCGGGGCGGCCGGCCACGGTGTGGCGCACCGTGTACCGGCTCATCGGCCGGCCCGAACCCAGATGTCCCCGTCGACGATTCGCAGCGGAAGTTGTTCGAGTTGCACGCCGGGCGCCGACAGGCACTCCCCCGAGGTGGCGTCGAAGCAGAACCCGTGCCAGGGGCAGATCAACGTCCCGGCGGCGGTGTCGATGATCGCGTCGTTCAGCGGCAGTGCTTCGTGGGCGCATTCGTTGCGGTAGGCCGCCAACCGCTGGCCCAGGTTGACCACGATGACACCCTCGCGCGGTGCCGTGATCTCATCCACCGGGAACTCCTCGACCCGGCCCACCTGAACCCACCCGTCGTCGGCCGGCCGGGCCGGCATGCGCAGCGACTCGACCGGGATCAGCGCAGGAGACGGCTCGGCCGGCACCACCTCTACCGTACGCAGACCTGGAACCCCCTGTCGCAGAGCGTTTTCCACCAACTCGCGCAGTGTGACAGACGACATCGAGCAGCCGTTGCATGCTCCTTCGAGGCGCACGAAGGCCACCCCGTCCTCGACACGCACCAGCGCCACGTCGCCGCCATGGCTGTGCAGCTGCGGACGCACCGCCGCCAGCGCGCGCTCGGCGAGGGTGATCGGATCGGGCCGGATGATCCCGTGCAGCGTCAGCAGCATCCGCACCACCGGATCGTCGACCAGGTCGAACAGCAACAGGCGCGCGCCGTCGTCGGCCCGCATCCGCGCCACGATCGTCGTCATGCCGACACGGTGGATCTCCTCCAGCGCCGCCTTCAGTTCCTCGGCGGCGGCCCGCCCTGCCGGATCCAGCTCGGCCAGCGCCGCCACCGCCGCGTCCACGCGGCCGGCCAACGCGTCGAGATCCGTGGCTTCGGCGAGGGTCATCGCGCTCCCTCCCGGGAGATCTCGTCGAGGACTCCGCGCACCACCTGGACAGAATCGGTGTCGCCCAGCTCCTCGAACAAGAATCTCGCCTCGTACAGTTTGGCTTTGGCCTGATCGAAAGCGCCGAGATGAGCGAGTGCATTGCCCTGATTCGCCAGCACCCGAGCCCGACCCTGCGGATCGCTGTCGCGGTCCCGGGCGGCGAGCACGGCCTCATAGATCTCGACGGCCTCCACCAGATTCTCCTGACGATGCCGAGAAGGGCTGTACACCAACGAGTTCGCCAGGTTGAGTTGCACGCTGGCCCACCGCGCCGGATGCTCCTCGCGGGTGAACACGGTGAGCGCTTGACGCAGCGACTGGGCAGCGATACCGAGGCGCAGCTGGCTGGACGCCTCCACCATCGGCATCGTCAGGTAGGCGGTCGCAAGGTCGGCGTGCCCGGATGCCCACAGCACGGGGGCGTCCTCGCGGCGGATCAGCTGCAGCGCCGAATGGTAGCGCGGGATCGCCGCGGGCATCAGCTCGGGATGGTGGGCAGCCTGTTCGTGCACGATGCCTGCCGCCGCCAGGTGGAGTTCAGCGCGGGCCACCTTGAGCGCCTCGGCGCCCTCGAGCAGCTTCAGAGCCCGGTCGAGGCGGGTCAAAGCCGACGGATCACCGAGGTCGCGGCAGAGTCCCGCAGCTGCCCCCAGCAGCACCCCGGCCATCGGCCGGCTCACCGGTGAGGCCGCCTCCACGGCGGTGTCGAGCAGACTCAACGCATCGGCCGGCCGACGGTCGGCGAGCGCTGCCGACGCCGCCGCGGCCCCAACGGCTGCGGCGAGCTCACCGTCGAGTCCGTCCGCGGGGGGCACGGTGTCGCTGCGACCGAGGGTGAACTCCACCAGGTCGACGAGCACGGCGTAGTTTCCCAGCCCGGCACGCACCGTGTCGGGCGAGGCGGAATCCGGATCGAGCACGTAGCGGTTGTAGCGCGACACCGGGTCGTCATCGGTCAGCGCCGCAAGCGCGCCGTCGCGGTCTCCCCTAAGCGCATGGAGATGGGCGGCCATTCTGTCCGGCCAGAGGTCAGGCAGGCACCCGGACACCAGCGCAGTCCGCGCGGAATCGGTGTCGGACCCGGCGGGTACCAGCAGATACCCGAGGGGAAGACCGAACACACCCAGCGGTTGAGGGCGTGTCGCCACATCCGCGCCCCAGTCGGTCGGTGTCACGGCGATATCGGTCACGGCCCTCCCCTGCCCATCATCTACAGCTCGCGCTCTGCGGCGCGCTTGATCAGGTCGGCCGCGAGCTCGGCCCGCCGACGGGTGCGGTGTGTGCCGATCCGCTTGCGCACCACGCCGTCGTCGAACACCACCACGACGTCGACGGCCCAGTGGCCGCGCTCGGGCGCGACCAGGGTCTCGACGGCGCGCGCCGAATCGGCGGAACTGTCTGCGCGGACGACGGTCGGCGGTCGCCCGTGCGGGAACGGCTCGCGACGCTCACACATCGCGATCACGGCTTTCGCCCGTGCAGTTCGGTGACGGGGATGCGCAGCGCAGAATGTTCATCGTCCCAGCATGCGCGAAAAACGCCGGCCAGGGGGGTCTCCCTCAGCAGCTCGCTGACCAGCACCGAGCGATCGCCCGCCGGAGTGCGCTGTTTGAGCAGCAGGCCGCCGCTGCGGGGGCCGCGCAATGGGATCAGCCAGAGCTCTCCGTCGCGTAGCACCGCGGCGACCGCGTCGGACGGAAATCGGGCCGCCGCCGTGGCGGCATCCAGCCGCAGATAGCCGTCGGCGGTGAACTCGACGGTCACCTCCCGATCGGCCGCCGGTCGCAGCGGCGCCAGGAAGTCGCGCTCGACGATCTCGATGAGCTGCTCCATCGCCGCGCTCACCGGTGCCGACAACTCCGCTCCCATCTCCACGCCGGCGACTTCGATCAAGAACACGGTGATGTCGGTCGGGCAGTCCTCGCCCAGCGCCCACCGCGCGAACGCGATCGCGTGATCCCACCGGAACGAGTGGGTGTGCAGACCCTGCAGCGGGAGCTCGGCCAGTTCCGAGCCTGGGACCCGGAACATGGTGCCGGGCGCCGATCCCGTCGCCGCCGCATCGACGATGACGACACGACCGGCACCGCGCATCTGGAATGCGACGTCCATTCCTGCCGTGCCGCCGTCTACCAACTTCGCGCCGTCGGGAACGCCGCGCTCCCAGAGGTGCCGAACCAGGACCGGACCGACCCCGTCGTCGCCGCGCAGGAGGTTCCCGCACCCCACGACGAGCACGTCGCATCCCGGCGGCTCGAGCAGTGCCTCCGGGGTGTCGGCAATGTCTGCAGACGACAGGTCACACCATCCCGTTGATCACGAATTTGTTCAGCTCCCGCCCCGTCTTCCCGTCATAGGCGTGCACCGTGCACACCAGGCAGGAATCGAAGCTGCGTGCCACGTGGCCGAGCTCCACCGGGTCATCGGCATCGACGATCGGTGACCCGACCAACGCGCGCTCGATCGGCCCGAGCACCTCCGAACCGTCCCGCGGACCGATGTTCCACGCGGTCGGCGTCACCACCTGATAGTTCTTGATCTTGTTGTCCTCGATGACGATCCAATCCGACAACGAGCCGCGCGCGGCTTCGGTGGACCCAAAACCCTTTCCTTCGGCGTACTCGGTCGGCTTGGAGTAGAAGCTCTCCTTGAGCTCCAGATTGTCCAGCCACTGCCGAACCCACTTGTAGTACTTGGGCGCTTCGTGCATGCGGGCCAGCTGGCGGACCATCACCGACGGGCCGATCTTGTTGAAGATGTCGAGGAACAGCGGGTCGTCGTCCTGGTGGGCGGCGGCGTTCGGCCCTGCCGCGGCGAGCCGGCGCGCCAACGGACCCGCCTCCAGCGGGATGTTGCCGAGGTCGCCGACGGCGTAGCGCGGGGACTTGGCCCAGCTGTACTTGCCTTGCTTGCGCCCCTGCTCGGGATCGATCGGGATGGTCTCCCCGTCGAACGGGTGCAGGGGGCGGTCACCCTGGTAGAAGGAGTGCGTGACGTCCTCGCGGACGTTGGCTTGGTCGAACTCGTGCCACTGGCCGCCGGCGAAGATCCCGGAACGTCCGATCAGCGCCGCGTTGCGACCGTCGATGGTCGGGTTCTCGTACAGCGTGGGGTCGAAATACGTTCCGGTGGCGATGTAATTGCCCACCCCTTGGCCGTACTTGTCCAGACCGACGTCGAGGCAGTAGCGGATGAAAAAGCCGCAGTCGCTGTTGTACTGCGCCTCGTTCTCGTCCACCCAGGCCAGTACGTCCTCCCAGGTCTTGTTCTCCAGCCACCGATCGACCGAGCAGCCGAGCCACTGCTTCTCGAGCCAGTTGTCGTTCCAGTGCTCCAGGATCGCGATCGACCTGGTCACGTCGCTCAACGTCGGGGCACACATCACGCCGCCGGGCACCATAAAGCTCGAATGCGGCCACTGCCCGCCGAAGATGGCATACACCTCAACGGGCTTGGCGCTCAACACCACTCCCGGTTGATAGCTGGTCCCCACATAGGGAGCGAACCGGCGAACCGCCTCGCTGTACAGCGGGGACTTCGCGTAGTTCTTGTTGGTCAGGTCGATCGCGAACAGCGCGTAGAAGTAGCGGGGTATCGACTGCAGCGTCTCGCAGGCCTGGCAGATGTTGCGGATCAGCGTGGCGTTGGGCGGCATGTGCGTCCGCCATGCGGTGTCGAGCGCATAGGCCGACTTGTACAGGTGGCTGCCACCGCAGATACCGCAGATGCGGGGGCACACCACCAGACCCGACTGGGGGTCCTTGCCGCGCAGGATGATCTCGAAGCCGCGGAACATCGCTGCCTCGGTCCACGCCGAGGTGACGACTCCGTCCTCGATCGTGACGCGGACGTCGAGGTCGCCCTCGACCCGGCCCAGGGGGCTGACGAACAGATCCAGTTGTGACGTCATCGAGCGTCCTTCCCGTGATTCCCGTGTGGCCCTAGACCACGAACATGTCTTCTTTGGACCACTGCGGCGCCGCGATGCGTGCCGCCGCGGCCAGACCCATGTAGGTCAGGTGGTCGGTGCCTTCGGGCACTTCCTTGGGGATCATGCCGCTGACCTTCTGGGTCTTGAACAGCGTGCCCGGCGCGAGGTCGAAGTGGGGGAACTCGGGTTCGGTGCAGCCGAGGCAGGGCATGCCCGCGCGGGTCTTCGACGACTGCCGGTTCCACAGGATGCGGTTGCACGGCGAATGTGTCATCGGTCCGCGACAACCGAATTCGTAGAAGAGGCAACCGGTTCGGGTGCCTTCGCCGAACGAGAACGTCGACTGCTTGTACTCGAAGAACTGCACGCGGGTGCAGCCGGTCTGCGTGAACGTCTTGAAGAACGTCTCCGGCCTGTGCAGGTCGTCGAGGGTGATGTCGCCAGCTCGCCCGGTGGCCAGCGCGACCAGGATCTGCGTGATCCAGTCCGGGTGGGCCGGGCAGCCGGGGACGTTGATCACCGGCAGACCCATCTTGGACCGGAAGTCGGGGCCCAGGAAGCCGCCCTTCTCGCGCTTGTGGAACTGCAGACCGGTCGAGCCCGACGGGTTGGGTTCCATCGCGGGGATTCCGCCCCAGCAGGCGCAGTCGCCGATCGCGACGACGATTTGCGCGGCGCCCGCGAGGTCGGTCACCCAGTCCTTCATCGGACGGTCGGCGAACATGTCGGCGCGGCCGTCATAGGCTTCCATCACCGTGCCTTCGAACACGAAGATGTCCAGCGGCCGTTCACCTTTGGCGCAGTCCCAGAACACCTTCTGCGCGTTCTGCCCGAGTTCGAGTCCCAGCGACGGGTGCCACAGGAGGTCCAGGCCGAAGTCGACGATGAGGTCGACGACGTTGGGTTCCTCGGCATTGAGGAACGACATCGTGTTTCCGCTACAGGCACCACCCTGGAACCACAGCACAGATGCCATGGGGACTCCTCTCGATCGCCGGAGCTGACCTCCGGAACCAATTCTGTTGTTCGAGCGTGCTCAGACGCGACGACCGAAGACCCGCGCCACCTCGATCAGGTAGGCCAGACCGTGCGCCACGTCGGGGTCTTTCGCCGCGCCCCGCAGCGTCTTCCACAGGCCGCGCACACCGCGCGGCGCCGGCGGGACGGACTGACGGGCCACCACCAGAGCATCGCCCAGGGCGGCGATCACGTCGGCGCCGGCCGGCTCGGTCAATGACGAATTCAGCAGCATGGTCAGCGCCGGCGCCGCGTGCACCAGGCCACCGGTCAGCTGGGTGAGGCTGGCCGACAGCTCGCCCAGCGGGACGGACTGGCCCTTGAGTTCCCCCAGCGCCGACGTCAGGTTCGCGGCGATGTCGTCACCGCGGCGGACGAAGCCGTCGAGTCCGGTGACGAGCACCGCGAGAAGGTCGGCATGGTCGAGCAGAACACCGAGGGCCTCGGCGACGCGGGGGTCGTCGAGTCGATCACGGACGGCCGCCGACGGCCCGGCCACGCCGGCCGGATCCAGGACGGGAGTGCTTGTCTCGCCGTTGGTTCCCATGCCCGGACCTCCCTCGCCGTCTCCCCCGTCCGGGGGAGGAAGTGGCTGACAGCCCTCAACGTACTCAGCCGGCCCGGCGCTGCCTATCGCTTTCGCGCAAGTCCTATCAGGATTACGCACACATGATTACGCTGAAGCGAGGCCGATGTTTAGGAGTATTGCCTTGCGGATGCGAAAGTCTCTCGCGCTCAGGAAAGTTAGCCTTTCCTATCTCATCCTGGGGTTCGGATGTCGCGCCTGACCCGGCTTGGCTTCATCGACATCCGCCGCACCAGCGATCCGGTCCGGCGCAAGGTGCGCTCCCGGGGTGTTCCGCCGGCACTCGCCGGCCACGAGATCTTCTACACCGAGGATGTCGCCAAGGCCGCTCGGTTGATGGGCCGCGCGCTGTCGCCGTTGACCCTGACGGTGGATCCGGCCGAGGCCGACGGGTTCGCGGCCACCATGCACGGCGTGCGGCTGCGCAACGTCAGCATGCTCTACCTCGACCTGCACGTGCCCGCCACCATCGAGATCCCCGAGTCGGGTCGCTATTACGCGGTGCACATGCCGATGAACGGCGTTGCCACCGTGGTGCATCCGTCCGCGACGTTCCAGGCCAACACCATGCGCTCCTTAGTGTCGAGTCCGGGTGTGCCGCTGCGTGTGGAGCTCGGCGTCGACACCCCGCAACTGCTGATCCGCATCGAGGCGCAGGCGATGACCGCGCACGTCACCCGGCTGATCGGACGTAACATGGTGCGGCCGTTGGTCTTCGAGCCGGAGTTCGACCTGGCGACGGAGGCGGCCATGCGCTGGCACGCCGCCGTCCAACTGGTACACACGGAGGTCTATCACGCCGGCTCCTTGATCCAGAAGGGTCGCGCGATCGGGCCCGTCGAGGAACTGGTGATGAGCAGCCTGCTCTACCTGCAACCGTCGAACTACCACGCCGACATCACCCAGCCGTCGTCGCCCGACCCGCGCCGCACCGTCATCCAGCAGGCGATGGACTTCATCGACGACCACCTCGCCGAGCGGATCACGATGGATTCTCTCGCCACTGCCGTCCACATGAGTGTGCGATCGATCCAACAGGGCTTCCGCTCGGAACTCGGCATGTCGCCCATGGCCTTCGTCCGCGAGCGTCGTATGGAGCGGGTACACGAGGAACTCACCGATGCGATCCCGGCGGACGGCGTGACGGTGACCGCGGTCGCCGAGCGCTGGGGTTTTCACCACCTCGGTAGCTTCTCGGTCGAATACCGCAAGCGGTGGGGCGAGGCGCCGTCGGAGACGCTGCGCCGCTGAGCCTCAGCAGATCCGCGGAAGTTGTTCGCCCAGTTCCCGTTCGACGACGCGTGTGGTGCCAAAGGGCGTCCGCGCCACCGCCATGCCGGGATGCTCGGCCACCACGCGTCCGATCACCGCCGCTTCGGCACCCTCGGGGCGAGCGCGCATCGCAGCGAGCACCGCCTCGGCGTGCTCCGGGGCGACGAACGCCACGATCTTGCCCTCGTTGGCGACCTGCAACGGATCCAGCCCCAGAAACGAGCAGGCCGACGCGACCGACTCGGGCACGGGTATGGCGGCCTCGTCGAGCTCGACACCGACAGAAGCGGCGCGGGCGATCTCGACCACCGAGGCCACCAGACCGCCGCGCGTGGGGTCACGCAACGCGTGCACGGCGGGTCCAGCCGCGGCCACCATCGCGGCCACCAGCCGGTGCAGCGGCGCGCTGTCTGTACGCACCGGGGTGCCGAAATCGATCCCCTCGCGCACGCTCATGATCGCCACACCGTGCTCGCCGACCGAGCCCGAGACGATCATCACGTCGCCCGGACACACGCGCTCCGGCCCGATGTCGACCCCGGGCGGGACCACGCCGACGCCGGCGGTGTTGACGAAAAGCTGATCAGCGCTGCCCTTTCCGACAACCTTCGTGTCCCCGGTGACGATCGGTACCCCCGCCGCGGCCGCTGCCGCACCCATCGCGCTGGCGACCGCGCCGAGCACGTCGAGCTCCAGGCCCTCTTCCAGGATGAAGCCGGCGGTGATGCCGATCGGTTGGGCACCGCTGCAGGCCAGATCGTTGATGGTGCCGTTGACCGCGAGGTCGCCGATGTTGCCGCCGGGAAAGAACAGCGGCTGCACGACGTAGGAATCGGTGGACAGCGCGATGCGGCCCGCCCCGGTCTGCAGCACCGCCGAATCCCGCGACGGCCCGGCCTGGCCGCCGAAGGCGGGCAGGAAGAGGTTCTCGATCAGCTCTTCGGAGAGCACGCCACCGCCGCCGTGGCCCAGCACCACCCGCGCGGTCTCCCGTAACGGCAACGGGCACACCCAGTCCGACGGGTCCACCGACACCGGCGTCTCAGACATTGGCCAGCCGCCGGAACTGGTAGTACGCCGCGCACGCACCCTCGCTCGAGACCATCGTGGCGCCCAGCGGGGTCCGCGGCGTGCATGTGCGGCCGAAAGCCGGACACTCATGGGGTTTGAGCAGACCTTGCAGCACCTCGCCGGCGTGGCAGTCGGCGGACTCGGCGACCTGCAGATGGCCGACGCCGAAACGTCGTTCGGCGTCGAACTCCGCGTACCGCGGCGACAGGGTCCAGCCAGAGCCAGGGATGACGCCGATGCCGCGCCATTGCCGGTCGGTCACGTCGAACACCTCGGCCAGTGTCTGCCGAGCCGCCGGATTGCCCGCCGCAGACACCGCCCGAGGATAGGCGTTGCGCACCGCCGGGGTGCCCTCCTCCAGCAGCTCGACCACCTGACGGACGCCCTCGAGCAGGTCGAGTGGTTCGAAACCGGTCACGACGATGGGCACTGCGAACCGGTCGACGAGCGGCTGGTACTCCGAGGTGCCCATGACAGAGCAGACGTGCCCGGCGGCCAGGAAGCCCTGCACCCGGTTGGTCGGTGAGGACAGGATCGCCGTCATCGCCGGCGGCACCAGCACGTGGGACACCAGCATCGAGAAGTTCGTCAGCCCCAGGCGTTGCGCGTGGATCACCGCCATCGCGTTGGCCGGCGCGGTGGTCTCGAAGCCGACACCGAAGAACACCACCTGCTTGTCGGGGTTGTCTGCGGCCACCCGGGTGGCGTCCAACGGCGAGTAGACGATCCGGACGTCGCCGCCGCGGGCCCGTACCCCGAACAGATCCCGGTTGCTGCCGGGCACCCGCAGCATGTCGCCGAACGAACAGAAGATGACATCGTCGCGGGCAGCGATCTCCAGTGCGCGATCGATCATCTCCAGCGGCGTGACGCAGACCGGGCAGCCCGGCCCGTGGATGAACTCCACCGCGCCGTCGAGCAGCTGGTCGATGCCGTTGCGGATGATCGAATGCGTCTGTCCGCCACACACTTCCATGACCGTCCAGGTTCGGGTCGCGCGACGGCGGATCGCGTCGACCAGCGCCCTGGCCGCGGCCGGGTCACGGAACTCGTCGAGGTACTTCACGCTGAATCCCTCCTCGCCGCCGGTTGCTCTCCGGCGAGTTCGTCGTCGAGGACGCCGAGCTCGGCGAACATGCGCAACGTCTGCTGCGCCGACGCCTCGTCGAGGCGGGTGATGGCGAAACCGGCGTGCACGATCGTGTACTCGCCGACCACCATGTCCGGCAGATACGCCAGGCACACCGTTTTCGTCGTGCCGCCGAACTCCACAGTGGACATCCGGGTTCCGGCTTCGTCCCAGATCGCGATCACCTTGCCAGGTATCCCGAGACACATGGCTCACTCCTTTCTCGAGACCCCGTTGCGCTGAGCGCGGCGACCACCGCCTGCCCCAGCGCCAGCCCGCCGTCGTTGCACGGGACCACACGATGGGTGAGTACCTCCAGCCCTCGTGCCCGCAGTCCGCCCGCTATCCCCGTGAGCAGCAGGCGATTGGCGAATACGCCGCCGGTCAACCCGACGGTGCCCACCCCCGCATCGGCGGCCGCCTCTGCTGCAGCCCGCACCGTCGCGCCGATCACCGCATCGTGGAATGTTCGCGCCAGATCCGCGCGCGGGTGCCCGGCGCGCACGCCCTCGACCAACGCGGCGATCACCGGCGCGGGATCGAGCAGACCGGAGGTCACGTCGAACTGAGCTGTGACGCAGCGCCGTCCAGACCGCGCGAGATGCTCGAGTTGTACGGCCGCTTGTCCTTCGTAGGTCACGTTCTGGCAGGCCCCCAGCAAGCTGGCGACGGCGTCGAACAGCCGTCCCATGCTGGTGGTCGGCACACACCCCACCCCGCGGGGCAGCTGCTGGCTGAGCACGTGCATGCCCGCGGGCCCGAGCGCGGCCACGGGCGGCAGGTCGTCGGCCGGCTCGACGCCGGCTCGCCGCAGCAGGTCGAGCGCGATGCGCGCCGGCTCACGGACGGCGCCCTCGCCACCCGGCAACCAGAACGGAGCCAGGTGCCCTACCCGGGTGAACTGTGCGGGGCCGGTGATCGCGAGCAGTTCGCCGCCCCAGATCGTGCCGTCGGTACCGAAACCCGTGCCGTCGTAGGCCACGGCGATCATCGGCTCGGCGAGCCGTCGGTGTTCGGCGAGCAGGGACATCGCGTGCGCGTAGTGGTGCTGCACGGCGAGCGCCGGAAGGCCGCGGCGGCGCGCCCACCGGGTGGTCGCATAGCGCGGGTGCAGGTCATGAACCACCATGGCGGGCGCCGCTGCGGTCAGGGAAGCCAGGTGGTCCACGGCTGAGGTGAAGCAGTCCTGGGTGCGGGGGTCGGCCATGTCGCCCAGGTGCGAGGACAGGTGCACCCGTCCGCCGCGGTCGGTCAGCGCGAACGCGGTCTTCAGGTCACCGCCGGTGGCCAGGATCGGGCCCCCGGCTCCGGCAGCAAGCGCAACGGGCAGCGGCGCATAGCCGCGGGACCGCCGCAACGGGATCTCCTCGCCGTGCGCGTCGATGCTCACGACGGAGTCTTCGCACGGCACATGAATCGGGCGGTCGTGGTCGAGCACCGCGTCGGCCAATCCGTCGATCCAGTCCAGGTTCTCGGCACGGTAGACGATGGGCGAACCACCCTGATTGGCCGAGGTCATGACCAATGCAGGCACGTCGAGCTCGGCGAAGAGCAGGTGGTGGATCGGCGTATATGCCAGCATCACGCCGAGATCACCCAGACCGGGCGCCACTCCGGCGCTCACGCTGCCCGGCCGAGCCGCCAGCAACACGATCGGCGCGGCCGGTGACGTCAGCGACCGCACCGCCGCACCGTCGACCACACAGATCCGGCGCGCCTGCCTCACGTCGGCGACCATCAGCGCGAATGGTTTGGCGGGCCGGTTCTTTCGCTGCCGCAGCAGCGCGACTGCGCGGTCGTCGTCCGCACGGCAGGCCAGGTGGTAGCCGCCGACGCCCTTGATCGCGACGATCGAACCGTTCTGCAGCGCCGCCGCGGCCGATTCGAGCGCCGTTCCCGCGTCTGTCCCGGTCCACCGCAACCGCGGCCCGCACTCGGGACAGGCGATGGTCTGGGCATGGTAGCGCCGGTCGGACGGATCGGTGTACTCCGCCGCGCAGGCGGAACACATCGGGAAGCTCGCCATCGTGGTGGCCGGCCGGTCGTAGGGCAGATCAGTGATCACCGTGTAGCGAGGGCCGCAATTGGTGCAGGTGATGAACGGGTGGCGGTGGCGCCGGTCGGCGGGGTCGAACAGTTCACGCACGCAGTCGGGGCAGGTGGCGATGTCGGGTGAGGCCAGCGTGCGTGACCCGTCGCCGCCTCCCGGCGTGCTGTCCAGGATGCGGAAAACCCGGTCCCCCACCACCGGTCGCCGTTCGACGACGAAGGAGTCGATGTGAGCCAGCGGCGGGGGCGCGGTCCGCAGTACGCTCACCGCTGCCTCGACACGCGGACCGGGCCCTTCCAGTTCGCACTGCACCGACCCCTCGTCGTTGCGCACGAAGCCGCCCAGCCGATGCTCAGCGGCGATCCGGGCGACTGTGGGGCGGAATCCCACGCCCTGAACCACGCCGGTGACGCTAAGCCGTACGCGCATGTGTGCGCTCATGGCGCGGACTCCTCGAACCGTCAGATGCCCCAGGCTAACGCCACGTGCCGCAGGCAACTATCGAAATCTGGCACACACTTCTGCGCATTTCCGATGCCGCGTCGGGATTACGCTTGCCGCTGTGCACGAATTGTCCCTGTGCCGCGCCATCGCCGGCGTGGTGCGCACCCACGCCGACGGTCGACCGGTCGAGGTGGTGCGGGTTCGCGTCGGCGCCCTGCGACAGGTGGTCGCCGATTCGTTGCTCTTCTGCTGGTCCATCGTGGCCGAGCACGACGGGCTCGCCGACGCGGCGCTGGAACTCGAGTGGGTGCCTGCCGCGGTGAGTTGCCGGGCCTGCGGGCAGGAGTCCGAGATCCAGTCCCGGTGGTCGGTGTGCTGCCCGGCATGCGCCAGCGGTGACGTCACGGTGATCCGCGGGGAGGAATTCCTGGTGACCTCGATCGACATCCGGTCAGACGAAGCGGCGCAGACAGCGGGCTCCCCCCGTGGGTAGATTCCACCGTCACGACGACGGCACCGTACACAGCCATGAGCACGACGAGCCTCACGAGCACGGCGACCACAGCGGCTACCGCACGGCAACGCAGCGCGTCGATGTCCTCGAGGCGATCTTCTCGGAGAACGACGCCCTTGCCGCACAGAACCGGGAGGCGTTCGCCCGCAATGGAATCCGCGCGCTGAACATGATGAGCTCACCAGGTTCGGGCAAAACCGCGGTGCTGGCCGCCACTCTCGACGAGCTGGCCGGCGAGCTCGCGGTCGGAATCGTCGAAGGGGACATCGCCACCGATCTCGATGCCGCGCGCCTGGCCGGCCGAGGTGCACAGATCTCCCTTCTGAACACCGACAGCGGATTCGGCGGCGAGTGCCATCTCGATGCCCCGATGGTGAGCCGCGCACTCGGCGGACTGGACTTGCCCGGGCTCGACCTGGTGGTCATCGAGAACGTCGGGAACCTGGTCTGTCCCGCAGAATTCGATGTCGGCGAACACGCCAAGGCGATGGTGTATTCACTGACCGAGGGCGAGGACAAGCCACTGAAGTACCCGGTGATGTTCCGGGCAGTGGATGTGGTGCTGCTCAACAAGATCGACCTGGCGCCCTACCTCGACGCCGACGTGGCCACCTACACCGACCGGATCCGGCAGGTCAATCCGACCGCCACGATCCTCCCGGTGAGCGCCAAGACCGGCGAGGGCATGTCGCAGTGGTTCAGCTGGTTGCGCGCCTTCGTTGCCGCGTGAAGCTCACAGCGGCGAGGCGCCGCGCAGGTGCTCGAAGATCAACGAGGTCTGGGTGCCTGCGACGTCCGCGTCCGCGTTGAGGTTTTCCACCACGAACCTTCTCAGGTCGTCGGTGTCGCGGGCGGCGACGTGCAGGAGGAAGTCGTCGGCGCCGGCCAGGAAGTACACGTCCATCACTTGCGGCTTGCGCCGGATCTGTCCGATGAAGTTGCGGATCTTGCCGCGGGCGTTGGCCTGCAGGCTGACCGAGATCATGGCCTGCAGCGTCAGCCCGATCGCCGCCGGGTCGATATCGGCATAGAACCCGCGGATGACGCCGAGTTCGGTCAGTCGGCGTACCCGGCCGTGACAGGTGGATGCCGCGATGCCGACGAGTTCGGCCAACGCGCTGTTGGGCAGCCGGGCATCGGCGTGCAGCGCTGTCAGGATGCGCCGATCCACGTCGTCGATGGCAGCCCGAACATCCTTCGAGGATGTCCGCGGCGAGTCGACGTTTTCCGATGATCGTTCTATCACGGCCGCATCCTAGCGAATTTTCCTCATGAATATTGAGAGTTGATCGCTGTTTCTTCACACTTGGAGGAACTTTCCCCGAGTTCAGGAGTGACAATGCGCGTCGGTGTGCCGACCGAGATCAAGAACAACGAGTACCGGGTGGCGATCACGCCAGCCGGGGTGGCCGAACTGGCCCAGCGTGGCCATGACGTACTCGTGCAGTCTGGCGCCGGTGACGGCTCGGCGATCACCGACGGCGACTTCAAGGCCGCTGGCGCCCAGATCGTCGCCGACGCCCACGAGGTGTGGGGCGAGGCCGAACTGCTGCTGAAGGTCAAGGAGCCCATCGAGCCCGAGTACTCGAAGATGCGGGCCGGCCAGACCCTCTTCACCTACCTGCACCTGGCGGCCTCCAAGCCGTGCACCGACGCGCTGATGGCGTCCGGCACCACGTCCATCGCGTACGAGACCGTGCAGACCGCTGACGGCGCGCTGCCCCTCCTGGCCCCGATGAGCGAGGTCGCCGGCCGACTCTCGGCCCAGGTCGGCGCCTACCACCTCATGCGCACGCAAGGTGGACGCGGTGTGCTGATGGGTGGCGTTCCGGGGGTGGCGCCCGCCAAGGTCGTCGTGATCGGCGGTGGTATGGCCGGCGACAACGCCGCGGCCGTGGCCTGGGGCATGGGCGCGCACGTGACGGTATTCGATCTCAACATCAACACGCTGCGCAAGATCGACGCCGAGTACGGCGGCGCCATCGAGACCCGCTACTCCTCGAGCCTGGACCTCGAGGCCGCGGTCACCGAAGCCGACCTGGTGATCGGCGCGGTGCTCATCCCCGGCGCCAAGGCACCCAAGCTGGTCACGAATTCGACTGTGGCAGCGATGAAGTCAGGCGCGGTGTTGGTCGACATCGCCATCGATCAGGGCGGCTGCTTCGAGGACTCCCGACCGACCACGCACGACGATCCCACGTTCGCAGTCCATGACACCGTGTTCTACTGCGTGGCCAACATGCCCGGCGCGGTGCCGCGTACGTCGACCTACGCGCTGACCAACGCCACGATGCCGTACGTGCTCAAGCTGGCCGGCAAGGGTTGGCGGGACGCATGCCGGGCCGACGCCGCGCTCGCCAAGGGTCTGTCGACGCACGACGGGGCGCTGCTCTCCCAGCAGGTCGCCACCGACCTCGACCTGCCGTTCACCGATCCGGCCGGCGTTCTGGCCTGACGCTAGCCGAACACCTCCCCGTCGACGTACAACCATCGGCGGGCTCTCACAGCGAACCGGGACCGCTCATGCAGCGTCCCGGTTCGTTGGCTTTTCTGGTCCACATAGGTCGCTTCGAACTCCACCTCGACCGCGCCGGCCTCGATCACCTCCAACCGGGTCCAGACGATGTCCGGGTCGATCGTCACGTGCTCAGGACGGGTACGCGGATGCCATGTCCGCCACAGATAGTCGCCGTCGCCGAGGGCGAACGCGGTGTAGCGCGAGCGCATCAGCTCCTCGGGCGTCTCCGCCTGCCGCTCGCCGGCCAGCAGGGGCAGGCAGCACTCCTGCGCGGTCGCGGGGCTGCCGCACGGGCATGGGGGATCCGGCACCTTTGCATTCTGCCCACTTGACGGGTGTCAAGTAGACTGCGGCCATGTCCGTGCTGACCGATGTCCTGCCAAGTGCCCCGACGACCACGGCCGACGCGCTGGCGCTGTTCGACTCCCTGCCCGCCGTCGAGACCGAGTTCATGCTCGGCACCTGGCACGGCGCAGAGGTTCCCACCGGCCACCCCCTCGACGGCATGCTCGACGCGAGCGGCTGGTGGGGTAAGCAGTACACCGACAGTGAGACGGTCCACCCGCTGCTGTTCCCCGCCCGGGACAGCTCGGGGCTGTGGCCACTCAACCCCCTGCCCGCGTTCGCCGGTCTCGGCATCGCCACGAAGATCCCGGCGCTCAAACAACGCAACCTCGCCGGTGTCATCTCAGCGCTCCGGCCTGTGCTGGCCGCGCGGGGCCCGAAGGCGCGGCTGCGCACGACCCGCTACCGCGGCGTGGACACCGCGACGATGATCTACGACCAGCTGCCGATCAACGACGTGTTCCGTCGCCTCGACGAGCAGAGTGTGTTGGGCGCGATGGACCTGCGGGGTATCAGGGCGCCGTACTTTTTCGTGCTCCGCCGCGACAACTCACGCCGGCTGGGATAGCTCGGGTGCCGCCGCTGCGGCGATCTCACCGATCAGCGGACGCAGGCTCGGCGCATCGGGGTCGTCGCCCGCCGATCGGGTCATGATCGACAGCAGCCACCGCTGACCCTGCGGGCCATAGGCGATGCCGACGTCGTTGGTGGTGCCGTAGCCTCCGCTGCCCGTCTTGTCCGCGGTCGCCCACCCGCCAGGCAATCCCGCTCGCATGCTCGACGTCTCGTTGGCCCGCATCCAGTCCTCGAGCATCTGTCGGTGGGCCGCGTCGAGGACGTCACCAGTCAGCATGGCGCGGTAGCCGACCCCCAGGGCGCGAGGCGTGCTGGTGTCGCGCGGATCGCCGGGGATTGCGGTGTTGAGCTCGGTTTCCCAGCGGTCCAGCCGTGTCCGATCGTCACCGACACTTCGGGCGAAGTCGGTGATCGCCGGCGGCCCGCCCAGGGTGCGCAGCAGTAGATTACCCGCGGCGTTGTCGCTCTGCTGCAGCGCCGCCTGGCACAGTTCCGCCAGTGTCATCGTCGATCCCACCCGCGGCTCGGTCACCGGCGAGTGGGGACGGATGTCACTGCGCTGCACTGCTATTGGATCGGTGAGTGCCAACCGGCCCTGCTGTGCGCGCTGCAGCACCGCCGCTGACGCGTAGGCCTTGAACGTCGAGCACATCGCCAACGTGTCGTCGGCACCCACCGCGACAGTTCGGCCAGAGCCCAGATCCTGGGCGTACAACCCGATCTGGGCGTTGTGCCGGCGACCGAGCGCCGCGAGCCGGTCTGCGATCGGAGGCAGGGGCTCGGCGGGATCGGCCAGCACGGTCGATCGCGAACACGCGACCACTCCTGCCAGCGTCAGCCCGCCCACGAGAAGCCCGCGCCGCGAGAGGGTCATCCGGCGATCGCCTGCAGCGGCCGCGGCAAGGACCGGCGCCCCCGCACGGGACCCAGCACCGCCGCGCCGAACGGGCGGGTGAGCAGTTGACGGGCAACGGCATTGACGTCGTCGAGCGTGACCTCGTCGATGCGGGTCAACGTCTCGGCGATCGTGCGGTGCTGTCCGTAGTTCAGCTCGCTGCGGCCCAGCCGGTTCATCCGCGACGCCGAATCCTCCAGGCCGAGCACCAGACCGCCCCGCATCGAGCCTTTCGCGATGCGGCACTCGTCGGCGGTGATGCCGTCGCGTGCGACCTCGGCGAGTATGTCGGTGGTCACCCGCACCACCTCGTCGAAGCGCTCGGGCAGGCAGCCCGCGTAGATCGACAGCGCGCCACTGTCGGCGAAAGTGTCGACCGTCGAGTACACCGAGTACGCCAGGCCGCGGGTTTCCCGAATCTGTTGGAACAGCCGCGAACTCAACCCACCCCCGAGGGCGGTGTTGAGCACGGCCAGGGCCCAGCGCTGGTTCCAGTGCCTGCCAGGAGTGCGCACCCCCAGCGAGAGGTGGGTCTGCTCGGCGTCGCGTTTGACCACCTGCAACGAGGGCCGGCCGCTGACCCGTCCCGCTCCCTTGCGGGGTGGCACCGGTGTGCGGCCGCGCACCAGCCGGTCGCTGAAGTGCTCCCGCACCAGCGCGACGACCTCACGATGGTCGATGTTGCCGGCCACCGCCACGACCATGCGGTCGGGGGTGTAGCGACGCACATGGAAGGAGTGCAGCTGCGATCGCGTCATCGCCGCAATCGACTCGACGCTGCCGATCACCGGGCGGCCGACCGGATGATCCCCGAACATCGCCGACAGGAAGACATCGCCCAGGGTGTCCTCGGGATCGTCATCACGCATCGCGATCTCCTCGAGCACCACGTCACGCTCGACCTCGACGTCGTCGGCAAAGCACTGCCCCCGCAGCACCACATCGGCGACCAGGTCGACGGCAAGCGCGAGGTCGGTGTCGAGCACGTGGGCGTAGTAGCACGTGTGCTCACGCGAGGTGAACGCGTTCAGTTCACCACCGACGGCATCGACGGCCTGGGCGATCTGCACGGCGGTGCGCGACGGGGTCGCCTTGAACAGCAGGTGTTCCAGAAAGTGCGCGGCACCGGCCACGCTGCGGCCCTCGTCGCGCGATCCGACGTTGACCCACACCCCGACCGACGCCGAGTGCACGTGCGGGATGTGCTCGGTGACCACACGCAGGCCACCGGGCAGTTCCGTGCGGCGGATGGTCGTCGACTTGTCGACCGTCCCGCCGCTACCGCGCACCCGGCGCAGCGCCGCCCCGTCAGCTGCTGGCGGTCGCGGCATCAGCGGGTTCGGGTGCCTCTGTCCCGGCGGCTTCGGTGGTCGCTTCGGCAGCTGCGGGAGTCTCCTCGGCTACCAGCACCAGCGAGATCTTGCCGCGGTTGTCGATGTCGGCGATCTCCACGCGAAGCTTGTCGCCGACCTTGACGACGTCCTCGACCTTGTTGATGCGCTTGCCGCGGCCGAGCTTGCTGATGTGGACCAGCCCGTCACGACCCGGCAGCAGCGATACGAAGGCGCCGAAATCGGTGGTCTTCACCACGGTTCCGAGGAACCGCTCGCCGATCTTGGGCAGCTGCGGGTTGGCGATCGCGTTGATCTTGTCGATCGCCGCCTGTGCCGCCTCGCCGTTGGACGCGCCGACGAACACCGTGCCGTCGTCCTCGATGGAGATCGACGCGCCGGTCTCCTCGGTGATCGAGTTGATCATCTTGCCCTTGGGCCCGATGACCTCACCGATCTTGTCCACCGGCACCTTGATCGTGGTGATGCGCGGGGCGTACGGGCTCATCTCGTCAGGAGCGTCGATGGCCTCGGCCATCACCTCCAGAATCGTGATGCGCGCGTCCTTGGCCTGCGCCAGCGCGCCGGCCAGCACCTGCGACGGGATGCCGTCGAGCTTGGTGTCCAGCTGCAAAGCGGTGACGAAGTCCTTGGTGCCGGCGCACTTGAAGTCCATGTCGCCGAACGCATCCTCAGCGCCCAGGATGTCGGTCAGCGTCACAAAGCGGCGCTCGGTCTTGCCGTCCACCTCGACGTCATCGGACACCAGACCCATTGCGATACCGGCGACCGGCGCCTTCAACGGCACACCGGCGTTGAGCAGCGACAGGGTCGAGGCACACACCGAGCCCATCGAGGTGGACCCGTTGGAGCCCAACGCTTCCGACACCTGACGGATCGCGTAGGGGAACTCTTCGACGCTCGGCAGCACCGGCACCAGGGCACGCTCGGCGAGCGCACCGTGGCCGATCTCGCGGCGCTTGGGCGAACCGACACGGCCGGTCTCACCGGTGGAGAACGGCGGGAAGTTGTAGTGGTGCATGTAGCGCTTGGAGGTCTCGGGCCCCAGCGAGTCGATCTGCTGGGCCATCTTCACCATGTCCAGCGTGGTGACACCCATGATCTGGGTTTCGCCACGCTCGAACAGCGCGCTGCCGTGGGCCCGCGGGATCACCGCGACCTCGGCCGAGAGCGCGCGGATGTCGGTGACTCCGCGGCCGTCGATGCGGAAGTGGTCGGTCAGGATGCGCTGGCGCACAAGCTTTTTGGTCAGCGAGCGGAACGCGGCGCCGATCTCCTTCTCGCGCCCGGCGTACTGCTCGGCCAGCCGCTGCAGCACCTCGACCTTGATCTCGTCGGTGCGGTCGTTGCGCTCGTTCTTGCCCGCGATGGTCAGCGCCTCGCTCAGCGCGTCGGTGGCGACCGAGGCGACCGAGTAGTACACGTCGTCGCCGTACTCGGGGAACAGCGGGTACTCGGCGGTCTCCTTGCCGGCCGAGCTGGCCAGCTCGGCCTGCGCGTCGCACAGCACTGAGATGAACGGCTTGGCTGCCTCGAGACCCTCGGCCACGACGGTCTCGGTCGGTGCGCCTGCACCGCCGGCGACCAGCTCGATGACGTTCTCGGTGGCCTCGGCCTCGACCATCATGATCGCGACGTCGCCTTCGACCTTGCGCCCGGCGACGACCATGTCGAACACCGCGCGCTCGAGCTGCTCGACGGTCGGGAACGCCACCCACTGGCCGTCGATCAGTGCCACACGCACACCACCGACCGGCCCGGAGAACGGCAGGCCGGAGATCTGCGTCGACGCCGACGCGGCGTTGATCGCCAGCACGTCGTAGAGGTCCTTGGGGTCCAGGCTGAGCACGGTCACCACGACCTGGATCTCGTTGCGCAGCCCGCTGACGAACGACGGGCGCAGCGGCCGGTCGATCAGACGGCAGGTCAGGATCGCGTCGGTGGACGGGCGGCCCTCCCGGCGGAAGAAGGAGCCGGGGATGCGGCCCGCGGCGTACATCCGCTCCTCGACGTCGATGGTCAACGGGAAGAAGTCGAAGTGCTCCTTGGGCGCCTTGCTGGCGGTGGTGGCACTGAGCAGCATGGTCTCGTCGTCGAGGTAGGCGACGACGGCGCCGGCGGCCTGCTGGGCCAGCCGACCGGTCTCGAACCGGATGGTGCGGGTGCCGAAGCTCCCGTTGTCGATCACGGCGGTGGATTCGAACACGCCGTCTTCAATTTCAACTACAGACATGGACGTCCGTACGGCCTCTCTGGGTCATTTCGCTGTTTTGCGTCGTCACAGCGCTTCAACCACCGCTTTCGATGCGGCTACGGCCATCGATCGAAGCTGCCGGCGTTCGTATCCGGCAGCCACTACCGAAGACCGCGCGATCGAGCGGGTCGGCGATGCGACGTGCGGGAACGGCACTCGCGGGTCTGCGACGACCGCACCCAGGTGTCCGACCGAGAAAACCTGCAGCCGAACCAGGCCATCGTACTCTGCGGCCGGTGTCAGCGGAAAAACGGCGCTCAGGCGCGCCGACCCCAGCCGCCGACGATCGTCGGCATCGTCCACACCGCACCGTGCTCCTCGATCGCCTCGGCGAGGCGTTGCTCGAGGGTCGGAAGGTCGAGTTCGGCGGCAGTTGCCGCGCCGGAGGCGATGATCGCGTCTTCCAGAGCCCGCGCCACGCCGACCACGTAGCCCGCCGCCTGCCGTGCCTGCGGCGGGAAGTAGACCTGCAGGCCGAGCGTGCCGACGTCGCCGTAGCCCGCCTCCTGGAACAGGATCGGGAACCGGATGCCGACACTCGGGTCGGCCTGTGCGTGCCGGAATCCCGCCTCCAGCCAGGCGCCGATCCGGGTGAACAGCTCGACCTCGGGACGCGACCGCGCGCCGCTCATGTCGTAGTCGACGGCGGCGAACACACCGCCCGGCCGCAGGTTGCGCTGGTGGTGCGCCAGCACGTCGACGGCATCGGGCAGGTGCATCAGCAACAGACGACACACCACGGCATCGAACGGTGCGTCACCGACGTAGGTGCGGGCGTCGCCCTGCCGGAACGAGACATTGGCCAGGCCGAGCCGGTCGCGGCGCCGCTCAGCGGCGGCCAGCTGCGCCGCATCCTGTTCGAGCCCGACAACGGAGCCCTCGCTGCCGACGATGCCGGCCACCAGGAACGACACGTCGCCTGGACCGCTGCCCAGGTCGAGGACTCGCATGCCAGGTTCCAAGCCAGCGCGCCGGAACAGTACCTCGGTGGGTTCGGCGATGATCGCCGCCTGCCCCTGCAAACGTTCGATCTCGGCGTCGTCGCTGCCGAGAACGTAGTCGGGTGTCGCCACCCGTGTGACGTTAGCGCGTCAGCGGCGCAGGCCGAGGCGCTCGATCAGCGAGCGGTAGCGCGCGACGTCGACCTGGGCGACGTACTTGAGCAGCCGGCGGCGGCGGCCGACGAGCAGCAGCAGGCCGCGGCGCGAGTGGTGGTCGTGCTTGTGCTGCTTGAGGTGTTCGGTGAGATCGGAGATCCGCTTGGTCAGCAGCGCGACCTGAGCCTCCGGCGAGCCGGTGTCGGTGTCGTGCAGGCCGTACTGGCCCAGGATTTCCTTCTTCTGTTCGGCAGTGAGCGCCACGAAAACAACTCCATCGATTCGGTCCGCGAGTGAGAATCTGCGGCGCGGCCACCGCGAACTGCAGCACGCGCCAGGTCGGCGAGGAGTCTAGCAGCGGCGGCGATGTGGCCGCCAATCCGCTCAGCGCGCGGACAGGATCGTGCGCGCCCGTTCGGTGTCGGCGGTCATCGCGGTGACCAATTCGTCCACCGAGTCGAACTTCTCCTGGCCCCGGAGCCGGGCGACGAAGTCGACCGCGACGTGCTGGCCGTACAGATCGGCGGTGGTGTCCAGCACGAACGCCTCGACGGTGCGGGTGCGCCCGGAGAACGTGGGATTGGTGCCCACCGACACCGCTGCCTGGTAGCGCTCGCCCGGCGTCACGGTGCCCACGACCGGGCCGTGCCCCAGCATCGTGAACCACGCGGCGTAGACGCCGTCGGCGGGAATCGCCGAGTACATCGGCGGGGCGACGTTGGCGGTCGGGAAGCCCAGCACCCGGCCCCGCCCGTCCCCGCGGACCACCACACCCTCCACCCGGTGCGGGCGACCCAGCGCCTCGGCCGCGGCCACCATGTCCCCGGCATCCACGCAGGACCGGATGTAGGTGGACGAGAACGTGACGGTCTCGTCCCGGTGATGCTCGGCGACCAGGTTCAGCGAATCGACGGCGAACCCGAACCGTTCACCGGCCTTGCGCAGCAGCTCGACATTGCCGGCCGCCTTCTTGCCGAACGTGAAGTTCTCCCCCACCACGACCTCGACCACGTGCAGGCGCTCGACCAACAGTTCGTGGATGTAGCGCTCGGGAGTGAGCTTCATGAAGTCGGCGGTGAACGGCACCACCAGGAACACGTCGATGCCCATCTCCTCGACGAGCTCGGCGCGGCGGGTGAGCGTCGTCAACTGGGCGGGGTGGCTGCCGGGGAACACCACCTCCATCGGATGGGGGTCGAACGTCATCAACACCGTGGGCACGCCCCGGGCGCGGCCCGCTTTCACCGCGCCGCTGATCAACTCCTGGTGCCCCCGGTGGACACCGTCGAAGACCCCGATGGTGACGACGCATCGGCCCCAATCGGTGGGGATGTCGTCCTGACCCCGCCAGCGCTGCACGCCGACAGCCTACGGCGTGCGGGCGACACAGACTCGAACAGTGGCCGAGGGACACCGACGGAACAGGTGATGTTTGCCTAAACTCTTGGAGTTGTGAGTCCTGACGAGAAGCCGCCCGAGTTGACGACGGTGGCCCAGGACTACCTGAAGGTCATCTGGACGGCTCAGGAATGGTCCCCGGAGAAGGTGAGCACCAAGCTGCTCGCCGAGCGCATCGGCGTCTCGGCGAGCACAGCGTCGGAATCCATCCGCAAGCTGGCCGATCAGGGCCTGGTCGACCATGAGAAGTACGGGGCGGTGACCCTGACCGACGCCGGCCGCCGGGCGGCGCTGGCGATGGTGCGCAGGCATCGGTTGATGGAGACGTTCCTGGTCCGCGAGCTCGGCTACGGCTGGGACGAAGTGCACGACGAGGCCGAGGTGCTCGAGCACGCGGTCTCTGACCGGATGCTCGACCGCATCGACGCCAAACTCGGCTATCCGACGCGCGATCCGCATGGCGATCCGATTCCGGCCGCCGACGGCCGGGTGCCCACTCCCCCGGCCCGTCAGCTGTCCGCGTGCCAGAACGGGGAGACCGGAACCGTCGCCCGGATCTCCGACGCCGATCCGGAGATGCTGCGCTACTTCGATTCCGTCGGCATCAGCCTGGATTCCCACGTGCGGGTGGTGGCGCGCCGCGATTTCGCCGGCATGATCTCGGTCGCGGTGCAGAATCCTCAGGACGCCGACGGACCGGACGAGATGACCGTCGATCTGGGGAGCCCGGCCGCGGACGCGATCTGGGTCGTCGCGTAGAAGAAGTTGCATAGGAGCAGACACAGATGGCCAAGCTGGAACTGTCGCGGTCGCTGCCGATGTCGGCCGGGGACGCCTGGCAACACGTGTCCGACCTGAACTCGCTCGGGGACTGGATGACCATGCATCAGGGATGGCGCTCGGAGCTGCCCGACGAGCTGGCCGTCGGCACCACGATCGTAGGGGTCGCCGGCGCGAAGGGCATGCGCAACCGGGTGACGTGGACGATCCGCGAGTTCGACCCGCCGAGGAAGCTGGCTATCAGCGGTGAAGGCGTGGGCGGTACCCGGTACAAACTCGCGATGGCCGTCGCCGACACCAAGGGCGGGTGCACGTTCACCATTCGCATGGACCTCGGCGGCGCCCCGTTGTTCGGTCCGATCGGCGCCGCGGCCGCGCGTGCGGTCAAGGGCGACATCGACGCGTCGGTCAAGCAGTTCGAAAAGCTCTACGCCTGAGGCGATTCGATCCGTTTCTGATAACCGCTACGCGCGTGCGCGTCGGCATCGAGCATCTGATGGCCTGCGCCGAGTGCCGCCATCAACCGAATGCGCGCGGCGGCCGGGAGCAGACCGTACGCCCACGCCAGCGGGCCGAGCCGGCGTGGCACGTACACGGTCCGGGTGCCGCGTCGGACCGCCCGTACCACTGCGGCGGCCACATCGTCGGGCTGACAGGACCGCAACAGCCAGTGATCACGCAGGCCACTGGTGAGTTCGGTGTCGACGACGCCGGGGAGCACGCAGGTGAAGCGAATCCCGGTGTCCGCCAACTCCAATGACGTCGCCTCGGTGAAACCCATGACGGCGAACTTGCTGCCCGAATAGGTCGCGACCCCCGGGAAACCCATTCGGCCCGCGGCCGAAGCGATGTTGACCACGTGGCCGCCGCTGCCCCGGCTCGACATCCGCGCCGCGGCATGCCTGGTCCCCGAGATGACCCCGGCGACGTTGACCGCCAACTGGCGGCGGACGGAATCGCCCGTCTCCTCGAGCACCGGGACCACCGGCATGATGCCGGCGTTGTTGACCATCACGTCGACCGGTCCGAGCCGCCGTTCGACAGCGTCGAGAAATGCCGCCACGCCGGCATCGTCGGTGACGTCGAGGAAAAACCCCACGCCGCCGATCTGGTCGGCGTTGCGACCGGCGAGCGACTCATCGATGTCCCCGATCGCGACGATTGCCCCTGCCGCAGCGAATGCGCGCGCGGTGGCAGCGCCGATACCGCGCGCGCCGCCGGTGATGGCGACCACCCGGCCGGTCAGATCAGCGCTGTACAAGGGACTCTTCATGGTGCGGATCTCCTGCTGTGGGGGCACGGTCGGTGAGAACGCGCCGCGGATCTACCCTGTGCTGATGGGCCGACGGCGGGCGGGTGACGGCGACCACCCCGATGCGCGGGCGCGGATCATCGACGCCGTGCTCGAGTTGGCCGCCATCACCGGGTTGCGCAAGCTCTCGATGGACGAGGTCGCCCGTCGCGCCGGACTCGGGCGCGCGACGGTGTACACCTATTTTCCGGGCCGCGATGCACTGCTGTCGGCTGCCATCACCGAAGAACTGTCGCGATTGACCGCTGCCGTTGCCGAGGCCGTCGCCGATCTCGCGGAGCCCGACGATCGCCTGGTGCACGGCTTCGCGCGGGCCTATCGCTATCTGCGCGACCACGCCCCGTTGCAAGCGATCCTGCGAATCAACCCCGACGTCTTGGTGCCCTACGTGATCACCGAAAGCCGGGACACGTTGAACGTGGGCAAGGAGCTGCTCGACGCGTCGCTGGACCTCGACGATCTCCGGGAGTCCTCGCGCTCGGCGCTGACCGAGCACATGGCTCGCCTGCTGCACACGTTGATGCTCGTCCCCACGAACACATTCGGCCTCGAGGAACCCGACGGCCCCGAACGCTACGCGAGAGATTTCCTGGTGCCGGTCAAGCGTCATCTCGGTGCGGCCCCATTTCCGCCAGCCTCTTCTTGAGCACCTTGCCGGTGTCGTTGCGCGGCAGTTCGGCGACGAACACCACGTCTCGGGGCACCTTGTGCCGGGCCAACCGGGCACGCACGGCGTCGCGGATCGCCTCGGCATCGACAGTGCCCGCCCCGGCCGCGCCGGGGTCGGCGACGACGAACGCACGCAGCCGGCTGCCGAAGTCGGCGTCATCGACCCCGACGACTGCCGCGTCGAGCACGCCGGGCAGCTCGACGAGGAGGTTCTCCACTTCCAGCGGATAGACGTTCTCCCCGCCGGAGACGATCATGTCGTCGTCGCGGCCGTCGATGAACCACAGCCCGTTCTCGTCGAAATGTCCGGTGTCTCCGGTGGACAACAGCCCGTCGATGACCTTCTTGTGACCACCGCCGGTGTACCCGGAGAAGCTCAAACCGCTTGACACATAGAGGGTTCCGACTCTGCCGGGGGTGGTCACGCGGGTGCCGTCGCGCTCGTAGACAGCCACCGTGCAGCCGACCGGTGGGCGACCGACGGTCCCGGGCGCCTGCCGTAACTCCTCGGGCGTGGCGACGGCCGCGGTGGCCACCTCCGTGGACCCGTAGAGGTTGTACAGCACCTCCCCGAACCGCGCGGCCGTGCGCCGGCACAGTGCCGGAGACAGCGACGAGCCCGCCGCGAAGACCACCCGCAGAGACGAGGTGTCAATGCTGTCGAGGACGTCGGGACTGAGGTCGAGAAGCCGGGAGAGCATGGTCGGGACGACGATGACGGCGCCTGCCCGGTAGCGCTCGATGACACCGAGCGTCACAACAGGATCGAAGCGGCGGCTGAGCACGACCCGGTTGCCGAGCGCGAGTCCGACGCTGCACGTGGCTAGGCCGGTGGCGTGGAACAGCGGTGCCGCCACACAATAGGTGCTGTTCTGCGGCCAGGGGATGCGATCCAGCAGTTGGGCCGACTGCAACGGGCTGATGCGTTCGCGGGGAGCGCCTTTCGGCGTACCGGTGGTGCCGCTGGTGAGGAGCACCAGACCACCCGGGCAGTCCGGTGCGGGCAGGCGGTGTGGCCGATACGCGGCAGAGGCGCCGTCCACGTCGAGTCGAACGCAGCCGTCGGGAAGCGACTCGAGCCGATCGGCGTACTCATCGTCGGCGATCACCGCCGTCACGCCTTCCCGGGTGCACACGTCGGCCAGCTGCGGTGCCGCGAAGCCGGTGTTGAGCAGCACGCAGCGCACGCCCGCCTTGTTGGCGGCGGCGAGCTCGACGACGACGTGCGCGCTGTTGCGGCGCAGCAGCGCGACCACACCCCGGCGGCCTGCGCCGTCCAGAATCAACTGCGCCACGACATCGGAGCGCCGATCGAGCTCTCGGTAGCTCACTGTCTCGTTGTCGTCGGTGATCGCCGGCGCGTCGCCGTATCGAGCTGCGGTGTAGGCGACCAGTCCCCCGAAGGCGCCGTACCTGCGGAGGGCGCGCGATGCGGCGATGGCATACCGCGGACGTCGTGGATCCACCATCCCGCGCCGGCACAGCACCGCCGCCGCCTGCAACAATCGCGCTGTCCCCTTGACCTTTTCAGCAATTCTCAGCACGCGGCGACCCTGCCGATGAGTTGCAGCGTCAGCCGTACCACCTCTGCCGGATCGTCGAGCTGCGGACAGTGTCCGGACCGGGGTAGAACCACCATCTCGCTGCCCGGGATCTGACGATGCAGGCTCCGGCTGGCCTGCACCGGGATGATCCGGTCCCGAGCGCCATGCACGATCAGCGTCGGGCAGTGCACCCGCACATCGCTGTGGCCGTCTGCGGTCTCAAGCGCGTACTGCAGCGCGTAGCGGCCGAGAGTGGCGATGGCGTACGGCCGAGACATCGATTCCGACCACTGGGCCAGCACGGCAGGGTCGGCGATGGCGCCGGGCCCGTAGAGCACTCGCTTGGCGGCGGTCTCGGCCATCCATTTGACCGCGGGGGCAGGAACTTTGAGCCGTCCGACCCCGTGCCAGACCCCCGCGGGCACCGGTCCGCGGCGGGCGAGGCGGGCGAGCCAGTGCCGGGCGTTGAGCGGGTCGTCGAGCGCGATCAGTCCGATCACCGAGTCCGGGTGGCGGGTTGCCGCGCGCACTGCCGTCGCCGCGCCCAGCGAGTTGCCCATCACGACCGCCGGTCCGAGCTCGCCGAGTAGTGCTGCGGCGAAGGCATCGAACTGGTCGACGAGCCGCCCGGGCGGACGCGCCTCAGCGCGTCCGAAACCCGGCAGGTCGACGGCGACGGCACGCTGCCCCGCGTCGGCAAGCAGGCGCAGGACGGGCCGCCACGTGTCAGCGGAGTCCGCGTAGCCGTGCAACAGAACCAGCGGCGGTCCCTCGCCCGGCACCGTGAGCATGCGCGTGCCGGTTCCGCCGTACCGTGCGGCCCTCTCGACGATCATCCGGCAAGCAGGCCTTTGGCGATGTGCGTCACCTGAACCTCGTTGCTGCCGGCATAGATCATCAGCGACTTGGCATCACGCGCCAACTGTTCGACGCGGTATTCGGCCATGTACCCGTTGCCGCCGAACAGTTGCACCGCCTCCATCGCGACCTCGGTGGCCGCCTCCGAGGAGTACAGTTTGATCGCCGAGGCCTCCGCCAGACTGGGCATTGCTCCCGCGCTGAGCTTCTCCAGCGTCTGGAACACCATGTTCTGCACGTTGATTCGGGCCACCTCCATCTTCGCCAGCTTGAGCTGGATGAGCTGGAACTGCCCGATGTTGCGACCCCACAGCGTGCGCGTCCTGGCGTAGTCGAGGCACAGGCGGTGACATTCGTTGATGATGCCCAGCGACATCAATGCGATGCCGAGCCGTTCGGCGGCGAAGTTGGCCCGCGCACTGTCCCTGCCGTCACCGCGGGCGTGCACTTCGGTTTCCCCCAACAGCCTGTCCGGTGTCAGCCGCACGTTGTCGAAGAACAGCTCACCGGTCGGCGACGACATCATGCCCATCTTCTTGAACGCCTTGCCCTGAACCAGGCCGGGCATCCCGGCGTCGAGCACGAACGTCAGCACCGGGCGGTCCCGCGGATCGGTCGACGAGCCGTCGACCAGCTTGGCGTACACGACCAGCACGTCGGCGTGCGGCCCGTTGGTGATGAACGTCTTCTGGCCGTTGAGGAGGTAATCCGCACCGTCGCGCCGGACCGTGGTCTTCATCCCGCCGAACGCATCCGAGCCTGCATCGGGTTCGGTGATCGCCCATGCGGCGATCTTGTCGAGCGTCATCAGGTCGGGCAGCCAGCGCTCCTTCTGCGCCAGGGTGCCTCGAGTCATGATGGTCGCCGCACCCAATCCGAGGCTGACCCCGATGGTGGACAGAAGACCGATGCTGACGCCGGCGAGTTCACAGATCAGGATCGCCGCCATGGACGCCTGGGCGCCGATGTCACCGAGCCCGCCACCGGACGTCGTGGCCTGCTCACCGGTGTTCGATGCTTCCTGGCGGGCTCGCTGCTTGTCGAGCATCGTCTTGACCGCCTCGGCCCCCATCACATCGAGACCGAACTCGCTGAACAGCTTTCGCGCGATGGGATACGGCGCGATTTCGCCGCTTTCGAGCCCGTCCAGCTGCGGACGGATCTCCTTGGCAATGAACTCGCGAACGGTGTCGCGCATGATGAGGTCGGTGTCGGACCATGCGTACATGGTCACGCCCCCGGCAGCCGGGCGGCGATGTCGTCGACATCCCACACCTGGTCGGTCTCGATGGTGGCAACATCGTGCCAGCCCCTCAACAGCGAGATCGCGCCGCCCTGCACCGCGTACACCTGACCGGTGATCGAGCACTTGTCGCTGGCGAGGTAGGCGACCAGCGGGGAGATGTTGGCGGGTGCGAACAGATCCAGTTCGCCCTCGACGGGTTCGGCCATCAGAGCCCCCATTCCCGGGGTGGCCAGGGTGAGGCGGGTACGGGCGATCGGCGCGATCGCGTTGACGCGCACGCCATAGCGCTCGAGTTCCTCCGCCGCGATCAGGGTCAGAGCAGCGATGCCCGCCTTCGCCGCCCCGTAATTGGCCTGCCCGGCGTTCGGCAACGTCACACCCGAGCCCGACGCGGTGTTGATCACCGCGGCGGCGGGCTGCTCCCCCGCCTTGGACTGCGCCTTCCAGTACTCGGCGGCGTGGTGCAACATCGCGAAGTGGCCCTTCAGGTGAACGTTGATCACCGCGTCCCACTGCTGCTCTGTCATGCCCGCGATGAACGCGTCACGCAGGATGCCTGCATTGTTGACCAGGATGTCCAGCCCACCGAAAGCGTTGAGCGTCTGGGTGATCGCGGCCTGCGCGCCGGTCCAGTCGGCGATGTTGTCGGTGTTGGCGACGGCCCGGCCGCCGGCAGCGGTGATCTCGGCAACCACCTCGTGCGCCGGTCCGGCATCGGCACCCTCGCCGGTATTGCTGCCGCCGAGGTCGTTGACCACGACCGAGGCGCCGTGCTTGGCGAAAAGCAGCGCGTGTTCACGCCCGATTCCCCGGCCGGCGCCGGTGATGAGCGCGACGCGCCCGTCCAAGATGCCCATGAGTTTCTCCTGTCGAGTGCTGTGGATCAGTCGGTGATGACGGCCAGGCCGTCGGTGATCGCCGTCTCCTGACCGCCCGCGCGGGTGGTCTCGAATGCGTAGGTGGTGGCGCCGGCCTCGCGGCGCGCCGTCCAGATGGAGGTCTCGAGATCGTCGCCCGGCAGGACCATCTTCGAGAACCGCACGGCGAGCCGCTTCAGGCGTGTGACGTCGGAATCGGCCACCTCGGTGAGCACGGCCCAGGATGCGAAGGCCATGGTGCACAGCCCGTGGGCGATGATTCCGGGCAATCCTGCGTCGCGGGCCACCTCTTCGTCGAGGTGGATCGGCATCGGATCACCCGAGGCCGGCGAGTAGCGGAACGTCTGGTCCTCGTCGATGTGCTGGCGCACCCGGGTCAACGCCGCCTGCGCCCGTAGTCCCTCGTCGAACTTGTGCGACGGTGTCAGCTCGCCGATCTTCTTGCCGGCGTTGAAGCCGCGCACGAAGCACGTCACGTACTGCTCGTTGACGAGTTCGCCTTGCTCGGTGCGACATTCGACGAGGATGGCCGCCCGCGTGCCGTTGTCGAGGCCCTCGTAACCGATCATCTTGCCGCGGGACACCAGGTGGTCACCGGGGCGGATGGGACGGTGGAAATAGAAGTCCTGTTCGCCATGAACCACCCGTGGCACCAGTTCGACGGGTAGCACGTCGACGGTCGGCATCATCATCGACTCGAACACCGGCACGATCGCGAACACTGGCGGCGCGACATCGCCGCTCCGGTGCGCAGCAATCGGATCGTTGGTCGCCGCGGCGTATTCGGCGATCCTCTCCCGGGTGACCTCGAACCGGTCTTCTTCGGTCCAGGTGTCCAGACCGCTGTCATCGAACGCGAGGTCAGCGAGTGCGGTTTCGGTCACCTCACACCGCCGCCGACGCGAGCTGATCGAGCTGCTGAAGGGTCTTGTCCAGCTGGCGCATACCGTCCTTCTCGACCGCCTTGGCCAAGGCACCCTTGACCAGGGCACCCTCGAAGTCGCCGCTCACTGTGAAGGTGGAGCCGCTGCCGTTGGGCACGATGGTGAACGCGAAATCGGCTTTAACACCGGCCATTCCGGTGCCACCGAGCGCCAACGACGCGGGGGCGTCGACGGCCTTGACCGTCCACTCGATCTTGTTGGCCATGTTCAGCATCACGATCTTGGCTGTCAGCCGGGCCCCCTGGGTCAGGGTGGCCGGCGGTTCGTCGAGCCATTTGTCGTGCACGGTGAACCATTTGTCCCAGGTCTGCGGGTCAGAGATGATCGCCCACAGCTCCTCGGGTGCGGCGCTGAGGTCTTTGGTGGCTTCGATGTGTCCCATGGTGTTCTCCTTCGTTGTCTGCGGTGCGGTCAGCGCTCGGCGCGCTGGTAGGCGGTCACGACGGCGGCCCCGCCGAGACCGATGTTGTGCTGCAGGGCAGCGGTGACGTTGGCGACCTGCCGCTTGTCGGCTTCGCCGCGCAATTGCCAGGTCAGTTCGGCGCATTGAGCCAGCCCGGTGGCACCCAACGGGTGCCCCTTGGAGATCAGCCCGCCCGAGGGATTGACGACCCACCGACCGCCGTAGGTGGTATCCCCCGCGTCGATCAGCTTGGGGGCGTCGCCCTGCGCACACAACCCCAACGCCTCGTAGAGCAACAGCTCGTTGGCCGAGAAGCAGTCGTGCAGCTCGATGACCTGGAAATCCTCGGGTCCCAGCCCGCTCTGGTCGTAGACATTCTGCGCGGCAGCCACATTCATGTGGTAGCCGATCAGCGCCTTGCACGTGCCGTCGAAACTGTTCGAGAAGTCCGTGGTCAGCGACTGCCCGACGATCTCCACGGCCCGATCGCCCAGACCATGCCTGTCGACGAACGCCTCGGACGCGAGCACCGCCGCACCCGCACCGTCGGAGGTCGGTGAACACTGCAGCTTGGTCAGCGGGTCGTAGATCATCCGCGCGTCGAGGATGTCGTCGAGCGTGTACTCGTCCTGGAACTGCGCATAGGGATTGTTCACCGAATGCTTGTGGTTCTTGTAGCCGATCTTCGCGAAATGCTCTGCGGTGCTGCCGTGTTCTGCCATGTGTTCGCGCCCGGCGGCACCGAACATCCACGGTGCCGGCGGAAACAGCACCTCGGAGATCTCCGCCAGCGCGAGGAAGTGCTTCTCCATCGGTTGCGCGCGGTCATCGTAGGTGGACCCGAGCGAGCCGGGCTGCATCTTCTCGAAGCCCAGCGCCAGTGTGCAGTCGGCCAAACCGCCCCGAATTGCCCTGGCGGCCAGATAGAGTGCGGTCGATCCGGTGGAACAGTTGTTGTTGACATTGACCACCGGGACGCCGGTCATGCCGAGTTCGTAGACCGCCCGCTGACCGGACGTCGATTCCCCGTACACGTAACCGACATAGGCCTCTTCGATCTGGTGGTACTCGATCCCGGCATCGTCGAGCGCCTTCGTCCCCGCCTCCCGTGCCATGTCCGGATAGTCCCAATCGGTTCGGCGCCCGGGTTTTTCGAATTTCGTCATCCCGACCCCGATCACGAACACCTTGTCCGCCACCGCATCTCCTTCCGTGTAGCTCACGCTGTCCCAAAACATACCGCTCTGCATGTATCTTTGCAAGAGGGCTGCCAGTACTGGAAGTGACGGACAACGGAGTGCTTAGTCTGCGGTCTGCAGGGCGTTCGAGACGATCGTCGACAGGTAGGTGCAGGCCCGGTCCCACCTGCGGCGCGCCTCGGTCACGTCCCGATCGACGAAGCTGATCACCAGGATGCCGCGCAGAGCGTCCATCGCGGTGAAGATCGCGTTGCGGACCGCGCGCTGGGCGGCGTGTTCGGGAAGCAGCTGCGCGATCGCGGCGATGAGTGTCCCGTTGACCAGGGGCTCCACCCGTCGAACCTGTTCGGCAAGAACAGCATCGGTGCGCGACGCGACCCAGAGTTCGATGGTGGCAACGAACATGTCCCCCTGATGCGCATCCCAGAGGAAGTCGAGCACCGCCGCCACCGGATCGGGACTGCTGAACACCTTGCCCTGCTGACGGATGGCCACCTGCACCCTCTGCTCGGCCAGGTGCTCGACCGCGGCGACGACCAGGTCCTCCTTCGACTTGAAGTGATGGACCTGGGCGCCTCGCGTCACGCCCGCGATCTCGGCGATACGCGGAGTCGTCGTGCCGACATACCCGTAGGTGACCAGGCACTCGACTGTCGCGTCGAGGAGTCGGGTGCGCATGGCGGCGGTGCGTTCGGCTTGCGTGCGGCGTTGGCCACGGACAGCGCTCTCGGTGCCTCGTTGCATACTCGCCTGCACCTTCCTGCGCGCCGATCCGGTGAATCCATACCTCGAACACCTCAGGTTACCCGGGGCATCGGCTAAATCATCGCAACAGACGGCAGCGGTGCTCCGCACCTCAGATCGATGTCACCTGCGCACTGGTGAAGCGGAATCCGCCGGCAGCAGCGGTGACGGCGTCGCCCGCGGCGAAGGCGATCACGGCGTACCCCTGCTCGCCGGTCGTCGCGGTCATGCGGCGGTGTACGAGGTGATCAGACGCCGTGATGGCTCGCCGAGCGCTCATTCGTGGTGCGCTCTTCGGATGGCCGGTCACGCCGGTGTCCCCATCACGAGGTACCTACCATCGAGCGACGACTCGATGACGCCGGTCATGGTCAGCTGGTTGACGATCTTGACGTTGTTCGCGGCGAGGTAACCGCGTTGCGCGCCATCGCTTCCGGTGACCCGGACATCAGCGCTGTAGGTGATGTTCGTCAGAGTCGCATTGGCGATGGTGGTCTCGGTGCCGTTGAGCACGAAACCCTGCTCGTCTTCGAAGTTCGTGTACGTCACGGTCGTGGTCGTGAGGTTGCCGTTCTTGACGGTCGACACGACAGCGCTTCCGCCGACCTTGCCCGACCGCGACGGCTCGGTTGGCGTCGCGGTGATAACCACCGCCGAGAGCGGCTTGGCCCAGGATGCCGTGTCGGGTGTCGAGACATCGTCCACGCGGACACCGCCGTCGATGTTTCGCAGCGCTGCGATGACAAGGCGGGTATCGGTGGGATCGGTCTTGCTGCGCTCCCAGAACGCGATGCTGGTGCCATCGGGACTCCAATTGGCTACCGGCACCGAGTTGTACGCGCCGGTGACGTCGCCCAGGAAGATTCCGTTCTCCCGGCGAAGTTCGTCGTCACGCGACACCACCCAGGCCTGATTGAGCGACCCCTTCTTCGCCTGGAATGTCGGGAAGACGACGTAGGCGGGTACGAACGTCGGTCGCACGATCTGCGACATCGCGGTCAGATAGTCCAGCGTCCGGGAACTGCCGACAGCCAACCACTGGCCGTTAAACGACATGTCCACCGATTCGTCGTAGTCGAGATTGGCGGTCAGCCGGTGCACGACACCGGTGTGTAGGTCGACCAGCACATTGTCGGCATTGCCCGCCTCGTACTTGCCGGAGAAATCGGTGATCATCACGCTCTTGCCGTCGGGGGTGAAGTTCTTCAGTTCCCCGCCGACATAGACGACGCGGGCATCGACGACGGCATAGCCGGTTTCGGTGCGCTCGAGCCGGCCGACGCTGGACACCAGTTGTGTCGCCGCGCCCGAGCCGAGCAATTGGGTGAAGCCCACGTGCAATCCATCAGGGGCAATGCGCAATTCGCGTTGCTTCTGGATCACCGTGACGTTAGCCGGTACCGCGGTGGGGATCGTGATCTGCAGCAGTTGCGATCCCGACCCGCAGATGTTGACGCCGCCCGCGCATTCGAGGATGTAGTGATCGGCGGTCTCGCCACCGCTGTCGGATTGGGTCCCGGCACTGAGCAGTACGCGGTTGCCGTCGTCGAATACGAATGGCTTGGACAGGTTCACGGTGAGTTCCGGCGCGAGCCCGCAGGTCAGACATTGCAGGGCTGAACCGTCTGTTTTCACTCGGTAGATCTCCGATCGGGATGCCCCTACCGGTGTCGCCCGGAACACCAGAGCGGTTCCGTCGGCGGTGTACGACGGATTCTGCGGCTGCACGATCGTGTCGGGCAACGGGACGATGAACCTGTCAGCAGCGGGCAAGATGCTCGACACGGTCATGTCGATCCGCGCCCGTGCGTCGGGCCGCAAAAGGTGCAGGAGGTTGAGCTTGCCATCGCTGACGCGAACCCGGAACACGTCCGGACCGCCGGTTTGCGCATACTCCAGATCCGGGGTGTAAGTGAAGGTTCCGGTGGCCTGGTCGATGACCACTGTGCCGTGCGCAGGCTTGACGGTGACTCGGTATTTGAGCGGGTCCCCCTCGGGATCGGTGGCCCCGATGCTCCCGGTGATGACCCCCAGGGGACCCTGCACGTTCTCTGCCGACCGGTAATCGACCACCGGCTCCTTGTTGAACAAGGAGCGGCGCACCCACCCGAGCAGCGTCCATTCCGCTGGCGAACTCGCAGGCGGTGTGGACGAATCCGGTTCTCTGGAAACCTCTTTGGTTGCATATGCCCGCTCGCCGAGGCGCATCGACTCGCGCTTGGGTCGCAATGTGGTCCCGTCCTGATCGGCACGGTGCCGGCGCGACTGCGGGGACGACGACTGCTCCCGCGCACGGCGTCCGGCGAACGGTCGGGCGTTACCGCGGCTGCGCTCGGCGCGCGAACCCGGGCGATCGATCGTGCTCGCGCGCGCCGACGCTGTCTGTGAACCCTGGTCTGTCGACGTCTCTGCGCCGGCCACCCCGTTCCCGGCGCAGACAGCTGCCGCCAGGGCGATCGCCACCGCAGCGCCGCCGGTACACGCTGCATGCACCAGGGGACCCGGAGTCATAGGCGATGGTACTTCTTTCCGCACGGCTCCTCCTTCATCATGTTCATAACATTCTGACGTGTACGTAAATAAAGGTAGACACGATCTTTCAGATTCGTCAAGCCCCGACTACACATTGGGTTTTACAGGTCTTAATGTGGCTTGACCTGCTGTTGCATTAGCTCAGGTCGATCGCGGGGTCAGCGATCGATCTGCATCCGTTGGATACAGATCAGAATGTGATCACCATAGACCAACATTCCAGGTTCTGGACGAAAATACGATAACTGTCTAGATTTCCAGCTATGCGGGTGTCCGTGGCGCACCGGTCGCTGGTCGCGGCGATCGTCCTGATCGTCGTGTCAGCATGCGGGCCGTGGCGGGGCGCTGCCGGCGTTCCGCTTCCCGGCGGCCCGGGAACCGGGCCGCGCCACCTCACAGTGGTTGTGCAGATGCCCGATACGTTGGCGCTCAACGTCAATAGCAGAGTGCGGGTGAACGACATCTACGTCGGGCGGGTCCGGTCGATCATGCTCGTGGACTGGGTGCCCACGCTCACCGTGGATCTCGAACCCGATATTGCGCTTCCGGCCAACGCCATCGCGACGATCGGACAAACCAGCCTGCTGGGCACCCAACACTTGGAGCTGGCAGCACCGCTCGCGCCGGCGACAGAGCCGCTGCGCGACGGTGATGTGATTCCGCTGTCGCGATCCTCGGCGTTCCCGACCACTGAGCGCACCCTCGCGTCCGTTGCGACCATCCTGGCCGGCGGCCGGATCGCCGACCTGGAAACCATCCAGTCCGAAGTCCACGCCGCCTTCTCCGGTCGAGCCGACCAGATACGCACCTTCCTGCATCGCCTCGATGAGTTCACCGCCGCACTCGACGATCAGCGCGGTGACCTCACCCGAGCCATCGATGCGACCAACGGACTCCTGTCCGAAATCTCTGGACGAATCGACACCTTCGACAGTGTGCTAGCCGAGATACCGCCGCTGATAGAGCATTTGGCCTTGACGCGGGACACCGTCGCCGACGCCGCTGAAGCCTTGGGGCGCGTCAGTGAGACGGTCGGCGCCACCGCAGACGCCACCCGCAGCGCCCTTGGCACGAATCTCGACGCGTTGCAGCGTCCGCTGCGCGAGCTGGCGCGTGCCGCCCCGCTCTTGGCCGACACGCTGCGCTTCCTGGTCACCAGCCCATTCCACATCGACAACATCGGCAAGGTGGTGCGCGGGGACTACATCAACGCGTCGATCGTGGTGGACGCGACGCTGAGCGCACTGGACAACGGCTTCCTCTCCGGAACGGGGCTGGCCGGGTCACTGCGCGCGCTCGAGCAGGCGTGGGGCCGCGAACCGGCCGACATGATTCCCGATGTCCGCTTCACACCCAATCCGCACAACGCTCCGGGCGGGCCGCTGGTCGAGCGCAGCGAGTGATCATTTCTCTCGACTGCAGTTCTACAGCGTCGCCGGGCGGATCACGACGACCGAGACGGTTTTCACCCCGGCGTCTCGCAACAGCGCCATCACCCGGCCGTCCGGTGCTGTCGCCGCATAGATGCCGTTGATCCCGGCGGCCGCCAGCGGACGGCCGTGCCCGGTGTCGAGTACTTCGGCGTCGGTCAGCTCGCGACGCGGAAACGCTTGCAGGCAAGCGTCGTCGAGGGTGTAACTCAGCGTCGGTGCGTCGGCGAGTTGCTCGAGCGTGCGCGCGTTCTCCAGGCCGAACCGGCCTACCCGAGTGCGCCGCAGCGCGGTGAGGTGACCACCCACCCCCAGGGCGACGCCCACGTCGCGCGCCAGCGCCCGGATGTAGGTGCCGCTCGAACAATCCACCGCCACATCGACATTCACCGCGTCACCCTGGCGGCGCACGGCGAGGACGTCGAAGCGGTCGATGCGCACCGGTCGAGCCGCCAACTCGACCGTCTCCCCGTCGCGGACCATCTGGTAGGCACGCTTGCCGGCGACCTTGATCGCGCTGACCGCAGACGGAATCTGCTCGATGGCCCCACGCAACGGCGCGATCGCCTCCTCGATCTGCGTGTCGGTCACCTCGGCAGCCGACACCGATTGCAGCACTTCGCCTTCGGCGTCTTCGGTGGTGGTGGTCTGGCCCAGCCGGATGGTCGCCTCGTAGGACTTGTCGGTCGCGGTGAGCAGACCCAGGATCTTGGTGGCGCGTTCGATCCCGACCACCAGCACACCGGTCGCCATCGGATCCAGCGTGCCGGCATGCCCCACCTTGCGGGTACCGAACAGACGGCGGCACCGGCCGACGACGTCATGACTGGTCATTCCGGGCGGCTTGTCGACGATGACCAGGCCCGGTGCGCTCACAGCACGATCGCGGTCAGCGTGATGCCGTCCCGCACCGCCCACCGACCGGTCAATGATGTCAGCGGCGGACCGGACAACGCTTCGGGGTCGATCAGGATCTCCGAGGTGAACGTGCCTGCCTGGCCCGATCCGTCGACATCGAACGTGATGTGGGCGTCCTCGAAGCCCAGCCACCGTTTGGTCAGCGGGAACCAGGCCTTGTACGTTGCCTCCTTGGCGCAGAACAGGACTCGGTCCCAATGCACGCCGGTGGGCAGCGCCGTCAGTTCCGACCGTTCGGCGGGGATGCTGATCGCGTCGAGGACGCCGTCCGGGAGCACGCCGTGCGGCTCGGCGTCGATCCCCACGGAGCGAACCTGCTCGCGGCGACCGACTGCGGCGCCACGGAAGCCCTCGCAGTGGGTCAGGCTGCCGACGAAGCCGGCCGGCCAGCAGGGCTCCCCCCTCTCCCCCTTCAGTATCGGGGCGGGATCGGATCCGAGCTCGACGAGCGCCTGCCGCGCGCAATAGCGCGCGCTGATGAACTCACGGCGGCGCTTGGGCACCGACTTGGCGATCAGCGGCTCCTCCTCGGGCAGCGGCGCCAGTTCCCTGGGGTCCGAGTACAGTTCGGCGGCGGCCAGGCCATCGAGATCGGCGGGCAGCACTCCGGCGAGCAGCGTGGCGGCGGCGATCATGCCCGATCCCTGATCCGCTGCTGCATCTTCTCCGCGTGGTCCCGCATCTCCTGCGTGATCTGGAAGTGGCCGCCGAATTCGTTGAGATATCCGGGGCTGTACTGCGGGTCGGGCAGGATCTGACGCAGCCAGCGGTAGGGCCGCCGGCGGCGCCACTCGCGCGGGTATCCGACCGAGACCTCCTCGAAGCGCACCCCGTCATACCAGGTGGTGCGTGGGATGTGCAGGTGGCCGTAGACCGAGCACACCGCGTTGTAGCGCGTGTGCCAATCGGCGGTCGCGGTTGTGCCGCACCACATCGCGAATTCGGGGTAGAACAGGGCATCGCAGGGCTCACGCACCATCGGGAAATGGTTGACCTGCACGGTCTGGTCCATCCAGTCCAGGTCCTCGAGTCGCTTGCGCGTGTAGGCAACCCGCTCCCGGCACCAGGCGTCGCGCGTCGAGTACGGCTCGGCGGAGAGCAGATATTCGTCGGTCGCGACAACATTGCGGTCCTTGGCGATGGCCAGACCCTCGGCTTTGGTGCCCGCGCCCTGCGGCAGGAACGAGTAGTCGTAGAGCAGGAACATCGGCACGATCGTCGCCGGACCGCCCTCCTCGGTCCACACCGGGAACGGATGTTCGGGGGTGATCACGCCGATCTCGTCGCACATGTTGACCAGGTAGTCGTAGCGCGAGCGGCCGAAGATCTGCATCGGGTCGCGGGTCGTGGTCCACAACTCGTGGTTGCCCGGTACCCAGATGACCTTCGCGAACCGCTTGCGCAGCAGGTCCAGCGCCCAGCGGATCTCGTCGGTGCGCTCGGCGACGTCCCCCGCAACGATCAGCCAGTCATCCGGCGAGGCCGGGTGCAGCGACTCGGTGACCGGCTTATTTCCGGTGTGACCGGTGTGAAGATCGCTGACCGCCCACAGCGTCGGGCGGCGATCCTCTGAGCTCACAACCTGTCAGCCTACTGGTGCGTGGTCCGCGCCCGCCGCGCGGCGACTAGAACAGGTTCTAAGGTCTTGCCGTGCGGCCGGTCGGCGGCCGTTACACTCCGGGCAGGGTCGGGGCCGAACAAGGACTTGAGGGGTGCGATGCTCGCGAAGGCGCGACTGCTGTCGGCACTGTGTGCGCTCGTCGCCGCCGTTGTCGTGGTGTGGCAGGCAGATCCGGCCCCGGTGGCCGGTCAGGGGGCGGTCCAGCTCCGGTCCACCGACATCCCGATGACCACGATCAAGTCGCCGGTGATCGCGACGGTGGATCCCGATCCCTTCGACCCGTGCCGCGACATCCCCCTCGACGTGGTCCAGCGCATCGGGCTGGCCTACACACCGCCGGCTCCCGAGGACGCGCTGCGCTGCCACTACGACGCCGGTAACTATCAGATGGCGGTCGAGGCGTTCGTCTGGCGCACCTACGAGCAGACGCTGCCTCCCGACGCGGTCGAACTCGACATCGACGGCCACCGGGCCGCGCAGTTCTGGATCATGAAGCCCACCGATTGGAACAACCGGTGGTGGATCACCTGCATGATCGCGTTCAAAACCAGCTACGGCGTCCTGCAGCAGTCACTGTTCTACTCGCCGATCTACTCCGAGCCCGACCCGGACTGCATGCAGACGAATCTGCAGCGGGCCCACGAGCTGGCTCCGTTCTACAAATTCTGAGTACGTAACCTGGCGCAGGTGAGCGTCAAGCATGCCGTGACGAGCCGGCTGAGCAGCCTGCTGCAGTTGCCCCCGCCCACCACCGACGTCGATGTCCACCGCGGATTGCGGGTGCCGATGCGCGACGGGGTCGAGCTGGTCGCCGATCACTACGCTCCTCGGCGCGGCACTCCCGCGGGCACGCTGTTGGTGCGCGGGCCATACGGGCGGGCCTGGCCCTTCGCCGCGCTGTACGGACAGGTCTATGCCGCGCGGGGCTACCACGTGCTGCTGCAGAGCGTGCGCGGGACGTTCGGGTCCGGCGGTGAGTTCGACCCGTTCGTCCACGAAGTCGACGACGGCGCCGACACGGTGACGTGGTTGCGTGAACAACCGTGGTTCACCGGCACCTTCGGCACCATCGGATTGTCGTATCTGGGCTGGACACAGTGGGCTCTGCTGACCGACCCGCCGCCCGAGCTCAAAGCCGCGGTCATCACCGTCGGCCCGCACGACGTCTCCGGGCCGCGCTGGGGCACGGGCTCGTTCGCGCTCAACGACTTCCTGGGCTGGAGCGACCTGGTGGGCCGGCAGGAAGACGGGCACCGACTGCGACAGCTGCTCCGGCAGGCCCGTGCGCAGCGGCAGATCACCGCTGCATCGCTGGGCGTGCCACTCGGCGAGTCCAGCCGCGCACTGCTCGGCGAGGGAGCCAGGTGGTTCGAGTCCTGGCTCGATCACCCAGAGGGCACAGATCCCTTCTGGACCGGCCTGCAGCTCGGGCAGGCAGTGGACCGGACCGAGATTCCGGTGCTGCTGTTCAGCGGCTGGCAAGACCTGTTCCTCGAACAGACCCTCGAGCAGTACCGCAGGCTACGCGCGCGGGGCGTGACGACCGGCTTGACCGTCGGTCCGTGGACCCACTCGCACATGATGACCAGCGCGGCGCCCACCGCGCTGCGCGAATCCCTGGACTGGCTCGGCGCCCACCTCGGCAACGCCCCGCTGCAGCGTCACTCCCCCGTGCGCATCCACGTCGCGGGCAACGCCGAGGAAGCCGGCTGGCGCGACCTGCCCGACTGGCCGCCCGCCTCGACCGAGCAGGTGTTCTACCTGCACCCCGTACACCGGCTCGCCCAACAGCCGCCGGCGGCGGGCGAGGTGGCGACATTCGTGTACAACCCAGCCGACCCCACCCCGACGATCGGCGGGCGGCTGCTCTCCACCGCCGCCGGCTACCGCGACGACACCGCCCTGGCCCGCCGCGCCGACGTCCTCACGTTCACCAGCGCACCGCTGGCGGCGGATGTCACCGTCATCGGCACGCCCACCGTGGAGCTGGCCCACGATTGCACGAACCCGCACAACGACCTCTTCGTGCGCATCAGTGAGGTCGACGCGCACGGCCGGTCCCGCAACGTCAGCGACGGATACCTGGCCTCGGCCGCAGCACACGGCACCGTGCGCATCGACCTCGACGCGATGGCCCACGTGTTCCCCGCCGGTTCCCGCTTCCGGGTGCTGGTCGCCGGCGGTTCGCACCCCCGGTTCGTCCGCAACCTCGGCACCGGTGAAACACTGTCCACCGCAACTGAATTGGCAACCGCCAAGCACACGGTGACGCTGGGCGAAGGGTCGCGACTGATACTGCCGTCAACCGACTGAGCGCCGCACACTCGCGGCGATGTCGCGCAGCGTCGCGTCGTCGTGCACCGGCGACCCCCACTGCGGGGCGATCGGCAGCGTCACCCAGCTCGTGCAGCCGCGATAGTCGGGGGTGCGAGGCAACGCCACGGGTTCGAGCAGCGCCGCCGCGGACACCACCAGAACCGTCAGCCGATGCCGGGGGCGGAAGTCGACCCTATCCTCGCGCACCGACTCCGCTGTCCAGATGTGTTGCCCCGCAATGCCCTCGAGACCATCGGCGCGGTTGACCTCGATCGCGTCCACCACGCGGACGCCGGCACGCACCACGATCCCGTCCTCGGTGCTGTCCTCGGTGGCCGGCGCGAGGAGGTCGCGGTGCTCGGGCCGCACGCGTTCGAGGTGGCTGTGGGCGACGGTCGGGAACAGCAGGAAGCGCGTCGCGGCCACTTCGAAGCGCTTCTCATGGATGCCGCCTTTGCGCAGCAGTACGGTCTGCCTGCCGTCGAGCAGCGCATGCACCACAGCGCTCCACTCTTTGAGCGCTGGACTGGTCAGCGTTGCCGTCACGCCCGGCTCAACCGCGCCCGCACCTCGGGACGACGCAGGGGCGGAACGGTTTTCGGCGGTTGGCGGCGTGGCGCCAGGCCGTCGAGCAGACGACGGGTGGTCGCAGTCACCTCGGCCACGGCGGTCTCGAACGCCTCGACGTTCGGGCCCGATGGGCGGGTGATGCCGCTGACTTTGCGCACGTACTGGCGCGCCGCGGCTTCGACCTCCTCGTCGGTGGCCGCCGGTTCCAAACCGCGCAATTCGGTGATGTTTCTGCACATGACCTCCACGATAGGCGCGCGGGGGCAGGCCGTTACGGTGAGCGAATGATCACCGCCTCCGACGTTCTGCTCATCGACACCAGCGAGCGGATCCGCACACTGACGCTGAACCGGCCGGCCGCGCGCAATGCACTGTCTGCCGAACTGCGCACCCGGTTCTATGGCGCGCTGCGCGAGGCGGAGAACGACGACGCCGTCGATGTCGTGATCATCACCGGCGCCGATCCGGTGTTCTGCGCCGGGCTGGACCTCAAAGAACTCGGCGACACCACCGAGCTGCCCGACATCTCGCCCAAGTGGCCGCCGATGTCCAAGCCGGTGATCGGCGCGATCAACGGGGCGGCGGTCACCGGTGGGCTGGAGATCGCGCTGTACTGCGACATCCTGATCGCCTCGGAGAACGCCCGCTTCGCCGACACCCATGCCCGGGTCGGACTCCTGCCGACGTGGGGGCTGTCGGTGCGGCTGCCCCAGAAGGTGGGCGTCGGGATGGCCCGCCGGATGAGCATGACCGGCGACTACCTGTCGGCCGACGACGCGTTGCGCACCGGCCTGGTCACACAGGTCGTGCCGCACGACCAGCTTCTCGACACCGCGCGCCAGATCGCGACGTCGATCGTCGGCAACAATCAGAAGGCCGTGCGCGCGCTGTTGCGGTCCTACCACCTGATCGATGACACGCAGACCAGCGGTGCGCTGTGGCTGGAAGCAGCGTCCGCGCGGGAGTGGATGAAGAGCGCATCCGGCGACGACATCGCGGCGAGCCGCGCCACGGTCATCGAGCGGGGCCGCAGCCAGGTGCGCTGACCGGCCCGTTCCGCGAGCTGGGGGCCACCTCCCGCTTGCGGGGAGCGGATCTGTACGCCGACACGCGGACAGAGCTGGTAGTAGGCGCGCGTTCGTCCGCGACGAGCGTCGGGTTCTTGACATCCAGGGCAGGCACGGCACAGTCGAAGACGTGGCGCTTCCGGTCAACCATCACGCCGACCATCCCGGCTTCTCCGGGCTGACCGGCGCCGTCATGGCGTGGACGTTCCTACTCGTGGGCCGGAACACCGCCCGGCTGGCGGCCGACCTGTCCAACGTCGGACCGTCGGACGTCGTCGTCGACGTCGGCTGCGGCGCCGGTAACGCCGCTCGCGCGGCAGCCCGGCGCGGAGCCCGGGTCACCGGTGTCGACCCGTCGCCGACCATGCTCACGGTGGCCCGGCGGGCGACGCGACGCCTGCCTGCGCTGACGTGGGCGGAAGGGACCGCCGAGTCGCTGCCGATCGCGGACGGCTCCGCATCGCTGGTATGGGCGCTGGCGACGGTGCATCACTGGCGCGACGTCGACGCCGCACTTGCCGAGATCGTCCGGGTGCTGGCTTCGGGCGGGCGACTGCTCGCACTGGAACGCCAATCCCCGCCGGACGCCACGGGCATGGCCAGCCACGGCTGGACCGCCCAGCAAGCGGAATCCTTTGCTGCGCTGTGCCGTTCGAAAGGCATGGGCGAGGTGCGCGTCACCGAGGAACGTGCCGGACGCCGCCGTCTGTGGGCCGTCCGCGCGACCCGCGGGTGAGCGCTCGCCGGATGGCGCTGTCAGCCGGGAACCAGCCAGCGGCCGGACAACGTGCGCCAGCCCACGAACACCAGCCGCAGCACCATGAACGTGCTCAGCCCCGACCAGATGCCGAGCAGACCCCACCCGAACGCCAGCGACAGCCAGATCAGCGGCAGGAACCCGATGAGCGCGCTGACCAGCGTCGCCGTTCGCATGAAGCGTGCGTCACCTGCACCGAGCAGCACTCCGTCGAGGGCGAACACCACCCCGGCGACCGGCAGCTGAGCGACCAGGAACCACCAGGGAACGCTGATCTCGTCGAGCACCGTGCGGTCGTCGGTGAACACCCCGGGCAGCGCTGAGGAGCCGAGCGCGAAGAGCGCCGCCAGCACCGCGGCCGCCACCGTGGAGAACACGGTCACCCGCCACGCCACCGACCTCGCGTGCCGCAATTCGCCCGCCCCCAGCGCCGCACCCACCAGCGACTGCGCCGCGATCGCCAACGAATCGAGCACCAGCGCAAGGAAACTCCACAGCTGCAACACCACCTGATGAGCCGCCACGGCCGCGGCGCCGAACCGGGCCGCCACCGCCCCCGCCGAGATGAAGCACGCCTGGAAGGCCATCGTTCGGATCACCAGGTCCCGTCCCATCACCACCTGCGCGCGCAGCACGGCCGGTTGCGGACGTGTCGGCACCCGCTCGACACGCAACGCTCGCAAGAACAGCACCGCCGCGAGCCACTGACCGACGACGTTGGCCACCGCCGAACCCGCCAGTCCCAGTGCAGGCGCCCCGAACCAGCCGTAGACCAGGGTGGGACACAGCACCGCCGCGACCGCGAACCCGATCACCACGTAGCGCAACGGCCGGGCGGTGTCCTGCACGCCGCGCATCCAGCCGTTGCCCGCCGCGGCCACCAGGATGGCCGGCACGGCCAGGCTCGCGATGCGCACCCAGGGCAGCGCTGCGGCGGCGATGTCCCCGCCCGCGGCCAGCGCCGTCACCAGCGGGACCGCGCAGGCCTGCACGGCGATCACGACCACCGTGCCGATCGCGATCGCCAGCCATGTGGCCTGCACGCCCTCGGCGACCGCCGATGCACGCTCGCCGCGACCGTAGAAGCGGGCGGCGCGCGCCGTCGTGCCATAGGACAGGAAGGTCAGCTGCGAGCTCAGCACACCCATGACCAGTGCGCCGATTGCCAGACCTGCCAGACTCAGCGCGCCGAGGCGACCGACGACGGCGAGGTCGAACAGCAGGTAGAGGGGTTCGGCAGCGAGCACGCCCAGCGCCGGGAAGGCCAGAGCGGCGATGCGCCTGCTGGTGGCGGGCGCCAGGGCGCCGCCGGCGGCGTCAGCCAAGAACCCTGCGCAGTGCCGTGACGACGTCCTCGGCGCTGCCGGTGGCCGAGAACCCGGCGGCCAACCGGTGTCCACCGCCGCCGAACGTCGCGGCGACCGCGGCGACGTCGAGCGCCTTGGACCGCATCGACACCGACCACCGGGCGGGCTGGATCTCTTTGAACACCGCGGCAACCTCGGCTTGCTGGGTGGTGCGGACGATGTCGACGATGCTCTCCACCTCTTCGGGCCGGGCGTCGACCCATTCCCGATGCGACACAACGGCATAGACGAAGCCACGCCCGTCACACGCCTCTTGGGCCAGCTGCGCTGTCCCCAGCACCCGCGACAGCATGGGCAGCCACGCGAAGGGGTGGGTGTCGAGCAGGGTGCGGCTGATGCCGGCGTTGTCGACACCGAGGTCGACCAGCCGCGCGGCCAGCCGCAGCGCGCGGGCGCTGGCCCAGCGGAACGAGCCGGTATCGGTGGTCAGGCCTGCGTACAGGCAGTGCGCGACGGCCTCGTCGATGGGTTCGCCCCAGGCGTCGAGGAGGTCGGCGACGAGCATCGTCGTCGAGTCCGCGGACGCGTCGACGAAGTTGTCGGTGCCGAACAGGTGGTTGCTGTCGTGGTGGTCGATGACGAGCACCGGGCGATCACCGGCCACGAGGTCGGCCAGCGCGCCGAGCCGATTGACGCTGGGCACGTCCACGGTGATCACCAGGTCGGGGTCTCGCCGCAGTTGTTCGGGCGCGACCAGCAGCCGGCAGCCGGGCAGCGAGCGCAGGGAATCTGGCAGGTCGACCGGTTCGGCGAAGCTGACCTGCACACTGGTCCCGACCCGGTCGAGCACCAGCGCCAGCGCGAGGCCGGCGCCGACGGTGTCGGCATCGGGATGGACATGACAGAGCACGCTGACCGAATCGGCGGACGAGAGCAGCTCGGCGGCGGCTCGGGCATCGACCCGGGCACCGGTCGTCAAGGCGTCAGTCGTCGTTTCTGTCATCGAGCGTGTCGAAGTCACCAGTGTCCTCAGCGTCCGCCTCGTCTGGCCCCCGGCCGTCGTCCTCCACCCCTGCTAAACGGTACGGGTCGACATCGCCGGCGTGCTTGGCACCTTGACGGACTCTCGCCAAATCCTCATCTGCCGCCCGCGCGCGGGCCAGCAGCTCCTCCATGCGGTGGGCCGCATCGGGAACCATGTCGCGCGTGAACGCCAGCGTCGGGGTGAACCGGACACCCAGCGCCGCCCCGACCTTGGTGCGCAGCACCCCCTTGGCACTTTCCAGCGCCGCCGCGGCGCCCGCGTAGTCCGGTTCCTCGTCGAGCGACCGGCCGATGACCGTGTAGTACAGCGTGGCGTCGTGTAGGTCGTTGGTGACCTTCGCATCCGTGATGGTCACCCCGGCGAGCCGGGGATCCTTGATCTCGTATTCGATCGCCGAGGCGACCACCGTGGAAATGCGTTTGGCCAACCGCTTCGCCCGTGCGGGATCAGCCATGGCAACATCCCGTCATCAGGTGCGGGCCTTCTCGACCAGTTCGTAGGTCTCGATGACGTCGCCTTCCTTGATGTCGGAGTAGGTCAGCGTCAGACCGCACTCGTAGCCGTCGCGGACCTCGGTGACGTCGTCCTTCTCGCGGCGCAGGGACGAGATCGTGAGATTCTCGGCGACCACGACGTTGTCGCGCAGCAAGCGCGCCTTGGCGTTGCGGCGCATGATGCCCGACTGGACGAGGCAGCCGGCGATGTTGCCGACCTTCGACGACCGGAAGATCGCCCGGATCTCGGCGCGGCCGAGTTCCTTCTCCTCGTAGATCGGCTTGAGCATGCCCTTGAGCGCGCTCTCGATCTCGTCGATGGCCTGGTAGATCACCGAGTAGTAGCGGATCTCCACACCCTCGCGGTTGGCCAGCTCCGTCGCCTTGCCCTCGGCGCGGACGTTGAACCCGATGATGATCGCGTCCGACGCCGACGCCAGGTTGACGTTGGTCTCGGTGACGCCACCGACGCCGCGGTCGATGACGCGCAGCTCCACCTCGTCGTCGACCTGGATACCGAGCAGGGCCTCCTCCAGCGCCTCCACGGTGCCGGAGTTGTCGCCCTTGAGGATCAGGTTCAGCTGGCTGGTTTCCTTCAGCGCCGAATCCAGATCTTCCAGGCTGATCCGCTTGCGGGTGCGGGCTGCCATCGCGTTGCGCTTGCGCGCGCTGCGGCGGTCGGCGATCTGACGGGCGATGCGGTCCTCGTCGACGACGAGGAAGTTGTCGCCTGCACCAGGTACCGACGTGAAGCCGATGACCTGGACCGGCCGGGACGGCAGCGCCGCCTCGACGTCCTCGCCGTGCTCGTCGACCATGCGGCGCACGCGGCCGTAGGCGTCGCCGGCCACCACCGAGTCGCCGACGTGCAGCGTGCCGCGCTGGATGAGCACGGTCGCCACCGGTCCGCGGCCGCGGTCGAGATGCGCCTCGATCGCCACACCCTGGGCCTCCATGTCGGGGTTGGCCCGCAGGTCCAGCGACGCGTCGGCGGTCAGGATGACCGCTTCCAGCAGCGCCTCGATGTTGGTGCCGGCCTTGGCCGAGATGTCGACGAACATCGTGTCGCCGCCGTACTCCTCGGGCACCAGACCGTACTCGGTGAGCTGACCGCGGATCTTGGCCGGGTCGGCGCCTTCCTTGTCGATCTTGTTGACCGCCACCACGATCGGCACGTCGGCGGCCTGCGCATGGTTGACCGCCTCCACCGTCTGCGGCATGACGCCGTCGTCGGCAGCGACCACGAGGATCGCGATGTCGGTGGCCTTCGCACCACGGGCACGCATGGCGGTGAACGCCTCGTGACCCGGGGTGTCGATGAACGTGATCGGCCGCTCGGACCCGTCAAGGTCGACGGTCACCTGGTAGGCGCCGATGTGCTGGGTGATGCCGCCGGCCTCACCCTCGCGCACGGTGGCGTTACGGATCGTGTCGAGCAGTCGCGTCTTGCCGTGGTCGACGTGGCCCATGACGGTGACCACCGGCGGCCGGACCTCCAGGTCCTCCTCGCCGCCCTCGTCCTCGCCGTAGGTGAGGTCGAAGGACTCGAGCAGTTCGCGGTCCTCGTCCTCCGGGGAGACGACCTGCACGACGTAGTTCATCTCGCTGCCGAGCAGCTCCAGCGTCTCGTCTCCGACCGACTGAGTGGCCGTGACCATCTCACCGAGGTTGAACAGCGCCTGCACCAGCGAGGCCGGGTTGGCGTTGATCTTATCGGCGAAGTCGGACAGCGAGGCACCGCGGGCCAGCCGGATGGTCTCGCCGTTGCCGTGCGGCAACCGCACGCCACCGACGACCGGGGCCTGCATGTTCTCGTATTCGGCCCTCTTCGCGCGCTTCGACTTACGACCACGCTTCGGGGCGCCGCCGGGACGACCGAACGCGCCTGCCGCGCCACCGCGCTGGCCGGGCCGTCCGCCGCCACCGCCGCCGGGACGTCCGCGGAAGCCGCCACCGGCACCGCCGCCACCGCCGGGGCCACCGCCGCGGTAATT
>JBFMGT010000010.1:0-205022 GCA_040752555.1 Actinomycetota bacterium
TCACGTCGAAGTAGATCTTGCCGGTGGTCTTCTCACCCTGGGCCAGCGTCGACGGGTTGACACCCTGCGGCGTCGCGACGGTGAACAGGACGCGGTAGGTGTCGCCGTTGCGGGCACGCGCGTTGAGATTGGACACGATCGGCGTCACCGAGCCGGCGATCGCTTCGTCAGTGGCGGTGGCCTCCCACAGAGTTCCTGCGGGCTGGTAGGGGATCACGTCGCTGCTCGGCTTGAGGCCGGTGATCGTCCAGTGCTGGACGACACTGCCATTGACGAGTTCGCCGGGCTGGCCGAGGTACTGCACCTCGGCGTCGGCTGAGGCCAACGGCGCACCGGACATGCCGAGCGCAGCCGCTGCGGCGGCGGCGATCACTGCGGGCTTGATCTTCACTGAACTTTCCTCCCGACTTTCGTTTCAACGAGCAGCGAGGTTTACCCCCGGAGCAACGTAACAAATCCCGGTACAGCCGCAGTGCGCTGATTCGGCCACCCGCCGATTCTCTCCAGCAGCCCAGCGGAGAGGACTGATTTGCGAGCAGCTGTGCCCAGCGCCGACACGATCCACAGCAGCAAATCGCATCTTTCCTTCTCTGGAACGGCGAAACGGGCTAATGTTCCCGCCTGAACGGGGATTTCAAACATGACAGGGGACAAGCTTTCATGGGCAAGCATTCCAAGATCGGCGCACGGTCTATGTCGGTGCGCACCTACCTGGCCGCAGGTGTCACCGCGGGTGTCACCGGCGCGGCGATGGCGGGGATCAGCACGCTGATGCTGACGCAGGACGCGGCGCCGGCACCGGTCACGCACCAGATCCAACTCGTCAACGACGAGAACGTGCTGTGGTGGCAGCAGTTCGGCGCGCACAAGAGCAAGAAGGTCAACGCCGCCGAGGCGTCGCCCACGCTGGCTCTGCGGCCGATGATCGGTGAGGGTGGCTGGCTGTACGGCGACGGCGTCGACGCGGCCGCCGATTGCACCGGCGCTGCATGCAACGGCGGCGACGCCGGGCTGCTGGGCGGCAATGGCGGCGACGGGGCCAACGGTGGCAACGGCGGTAACGCGGGCAAGTGGTTCGGGAACGGCGGCAACGGCGGCAACGGCGTCGACGCGGCCGCTGACTGCACTGGCGCCGCATGCAACGGTGGCGCGGGTGGCGCGGGCGGCAACGGCGGCAAGTTCGGCGGCAACGGTGGTAACGGCGGCAACGGCGGCAAGGGTGTGAACAACACCGCCAACGTCGTCGATGACCCGGCCACCAAGGACAAGGACGAATCCGCGGTCAACAACGCCTTCGGCGGTAACGGCGGCGCAGGCGGCAGCGGCGGCCGGTGGGGCGGCAAGGGCGGTAACGGCGGTAACGGCGGCGCTGCCACCTCGGCGAATGGCTCCGCGCAGGGCGGCAAGGGCGGTGCAGGTGGCGACAGCGGTGAGGTCGGCAACGTCACCGCCGGCAACGGCGGTAATGGTGGCAACGCCGAGACCTCGGGTACCGACGAGATCGCCGTCGGTGGCAACGGCGGTTCGGGAGGCCGCTCGGAGATGGGCACCGGCGGTGCCGGCGGTACCGGCGGCGATGCGACCGGCAACAACGACAACGACACCTACGGCGGTGACGGTGGTGCCGGAGGCAGCACCAAGAGCGGCCAGGCAGGTGACGGCGGTACCGGCGGCAAAGCCAGCGCCGGCGCGGGCGACGCCACAGGTGGCGACGGCGGCGACGGCGGTGAAGGAACCGGCTTCGGCGGCGACGGTGGTGACGGCGGCAAGGGCGGCAACGGCACGTCCGCCACGGGCACCGGCAAGGGTGGCACCGGTGGGACCGGAGGTGCGGGTGGCTTCGCCGGCAAGTCCGGTAGCGACGGCGACAACGGCACCGGCAGCGGAACCGGCGCCTCCACCTAGAAAGCACGGATGAGCACCAGCCGGGCGTCGACTTCGGTCGGCGCCCGGCTGACTCGCTCTGCCCCACTTCGAAAGTGCGTGCGGATCAAGGCGATTCGCATGGTCTATCATCGCTGCCATGTCTGACACCAAACCGTCGTGGATGGCTCCGGCCGCGCTCGTCGTCGCCGTCGTCGCCCTTGCTCTCGCCGCGTGGGGCCTGCTGCGCCCGACGCCTGCCGAGGGCGCCAACGCCGCGGGCGCCGGTTCGTCAGGCGACGCCAAAACCGAGATCTGCCAGGCGTTCACGACGGTGCGCAACGCCGTGTCGTTGCAGACCAACGCCAATCTGGGCACCGACAAGGTGGCCCGCCAAGCAGTGGCCGCGAACGCACGGCTGGCCACCCTCGGCGGCGGTGAGTTCCTGTTGTCCCGGCTGAACTCCGCGGTGCCCGGCGATCTGGCCGATGCGGTGCGGTCCTTCGCCGACGACCTCACCTACATCGGCATGGGCCAACTCGCGGGTGCGCCGGCTGACGATCCGACGCAGGCGAAGCGGCAGACCGGTGCGCAGGACACCGCGACCAAGATCGACGAGTTGTGCCGCTAGAACCTCAGGCGGGCACGAATTCGACACCGGCCAGCGCCACGGCGTCATCGCGCTCAGGTGCGGTGACCACCGCGCGGTAGAGCCCGGCGTCTTTCCAGACGCTGACTTTCAACGTCTCGCCGGGGAAGACCACACCGGCCATTCGCGCACCGTAGGACTTCAGTGCGGCGACGTCGCCGTCGAGCAGGTTGTCGACCAGCGCCTTGCACGTCATGCCGTAGGTGCACAGACCGTGCAGGATCGGTCGCGGAAAGCCAGCTGCCGCAGCAAATTCCGGATCGGAATGCAGCGGGTTGCGGTCCCCGCACATCCGGTAGAGCAGTGCCTGCTGCGGTGATGTCGGCAGCGTCAGTTCGACGTCAGGTGTGCCGTCGGGTGCCTCTGACGATCCCGACGGGCCGCGGTCGCCGCCGAAGCCGCCCTCGCCGCGGGCGAAGATCGATCGCTTCTGCGTCCACAGCAGCGTCCCGTCGGCGTCTTTCACCTCGGTCTCCGACCAGATCACCGCGGCCTTGCCCTTGTCCCAGATGTCGGTGAACCGGGTGACGGCGGTGGCCGTCCCGGACGGCGGGATCGGGCCGGGCACGGTGACCGCCTCGCTGGCGTGCAGCACCTTCGAGAGCTCGATGTCGATGCCGGGGAATTTCACCGCGGGCGGTTCGGTCATGTGAAAGCTCTGCGCGACGTTACCGAACGTGGGCAGCACCTGCGGCGTTCCGTCGGTCAGGTAGCGCAGTTCGCGGGGGTCCATCGGGTCGGCGCCGGCGCCGAGCCCGAGGTGGTAGAGCTGGACATCGCTACTGCTCCAGGAGAATTCGACCGGCGGCAGTTCGGCACCGATTGCTTCGTCGAGATTGATGGGCATGGTTGGTCCTCGCTACTCCTTGCCGGCCAGGTGCCGTGCCGCCAGATAACCGAACGTCATCGCCGGGCCGATGGTGCCGCCCGGGCCTGGGTACGTGTGCCCCATCACCGGCGCGCTGACGTTGCCCGCCGCGTAGAGCCCGTCTATGACCGACCCGTCGTCGCGCAGTGCCCGCCCATGCACGTCGGTGACGATGCCACCCTTGGTGCCCAGGTCGCCGGGGACCATCTTGGCGGCGTAGAACGGTGCGTGGCTGATCTCGCCGAGGTTCGGATTCGGCTTGTTGGTCGGATCGCCGTAGTAGCGATCGTAGGCACTCTCGCCGCGACGGAAGTCCTCGTCGACCCCGGCGCGGGCGAATCCGTTGAAGCGTTCGACGGTCGCGGTCAGGGCGTCGACGGGCAGCCCGGTCTTGGTCGCCAGCTCGGCGAGGGTGTCGGCTTTCACGATCACCCCGGATTCCATCCACTTGTTCGGAATCCGTTGTCCCGGTTGCAAACCGGCAAAGATGTAGCGGTCACGGTACTGCTGATCGAAGACCAGCCACGCCGGGATGTTCTCGCCGGGCCCCTGGCCCTGGCCGTACTGTCCGCCGTACATGTGATGGCACGCTTCCACATACGGCATGGACTCGTTCATGAACCGTTTGCCGTTCATGTTGACGATGATCGAGCCGGGGGAGTTGCGTTCGGACAGGGCGAACCACGGGGCGCCCACGAGTGGGACCGTCGGGCCCCACCATGCGTCTTCCATGACATCCAGTGCGGCGCCCAACTTCTCGGCGGCGAGAATGCCGTCGCCGGTGTTGGCGATGGCGCCCACCGTCCACTCGGTGGTGATGGGGGCGCGCTGATACTTGACCCGCATCTGCTCGTTGTGCTCGAAACCGCCACTGCCCAGGATCACCCCGCGCCGGGCCCGGATCAGCGTCGGCTCGGCACTTTCGGGTTCGCCGGTGTTGCGAACGTAGATGCCGCGGACCACGCCGTCCTCGACATGGAGGTCGGTCATCGCGGTGTTGAGTCGCACCGGCACCCCGGCCTTCTGCAGGCCGATGCGCAGCGGTGCGATGAGCGCGCGGCCCATCCCGACGAGGTTCTTGCCGGTGGCCTGCGCCCACATCGTGCGTGCGCCCACCTTCAGGCTGCGCAGCACCCCCCGGGGGTGGCGCTTGAGCTGGTTGAGGCGGACGTAGTCCTGCTGCATCACCACCACGTTGAGCGGCACCTTGCCGTACGGCGGTTCCAGGCCTTTCATGTCCGGCCCGAGCTTCTTGGCGTCGAAGGGCTTGGGTTCGACGGACCGTCCGGTCGCCTTGCCGCCCGGCGTCTCGGGGTAGTAGTCGGAGTAGTTGGGCACCCAGCACAGCTTCAGCGGCGAGTGCTCGAGCACGAACGACAGCATCTCCGGACCGCGGTCGAGGTAGGTGTCGATCTTCTCGGCCGGCACCACGTCACCGATGATCGAGTGCAGGTAGGTACGCGCAGCTTCGCGGGTGTCGCTCACCCCGTCCCGCTTCAAGATCTCGTTGTTCGGAATCCACACCCCGCCACCCGAGCGAGCGGTCGAACCGCCATAGTGCGGAGCCTTCTCGACGACTATCGTCGAGAGACCCTGATGAGCGGCGGTGAGGGCGGCAACCATGCCCGCGGCGCCGCTGCCCACCACGACGACGTCATACTCCTGCTCGGTCATGTAGAACACGTTATAGAATTGCCCGGCCGACTAACAACTGTGCCGGTGGACGAAACGAGGGGAATTCACATGTTGCCCGCGCAGGTGCGCGAAAAGCTCGCCGCCGACCTGGCCGAAGCAGAGCGCACGCGCCAGCCCATCTCGCCGCTCACCGACGCACATCCCGACATCGACGTCGTCGACGCCTACGAGATCCAACTGATCAACATCCGGTCGAAGGTCGCCGACGGTGCCCGGGTGATCGGCCACAAGGTCGGGCTCTCGTCGGAGGCCATGCAGAAGATGATGAACGTCGACGAGCCCGACTACGGGCATCTGCTCGACGGCATGGAGGTGTTCGAGGATCGGCCCGTGGAGTCGGCCCGGTACCTGTACCCGCGGGTCGAGGTGGAGGTCGGCTTCATTCTGTCCGACGATCTGCCGGGTGCGGGCTGCACCGAGGACGATGTTCTCGCCGCGACGGCGGCGTTCGCGCCGGCGATCGAACTGATCGACACCCGCATCACCAATTGGCAGATCAAGTTGTGCGACACCATCGCCGACAACGCGTCGTCGGCAGGATGGGTGCTCGGCGAGGCGCGCGTCTCGCCGAAAGACGTGGACATCCGAGCCATTGACGCGGTGCTGACCAACAACGGCGAGGTGGTCGCGGAGGGGCGCAGCGACGCGGTGCTCGGCAACCCGGTCACCGCGGTGGCGTGGTTGGCCCGCAAGGTCGAAGGCTTCGGGGTCCGCCTGAAGGCGGGCGACATCGTGCTGCCGGGTTCCTGCACGCGCGCGATCGATGCGCCGCCGGGCAGCCACTTCGTCGCAGATTTTTCCGGACTCGGTTCGGTACGACTGGATTTCGAATAGGAGCCTCCTCATGGCAGACAAAGCAACCGTGGCGATCGTGGGGTCGGGCAACATCAGTACCGACCTGCTCTACAAGCTTCTGCGATCGGAGTGGCTGGAGCCGCGCTGGATGATCGGGATCGACCCCGAGAGTGAGGGTTTGGCGCGGGCCCGCAAGCTGGGCTTGGAGACCAGCCATGAGGGGGTGGACTGGTTGCTTGCGCGCGATGAGATGCCCGACATGGTGTTCGAGGCGACCAGCGCCTACGTGCATCGGGATGCCGCACCCCGCTACGCCGATGCCGGCATCCGGGCGATCGACCTGACTCCGGCGGCGATCGGGCCGGGGGTGATCCCGCCGGCGAATCTGCGTGATCACCTCGATGCGCCGAACGTGAACATGGTGACCTGCGGCGGGCAGGCGACGATTCCGATCGTGTATGCGGTGAGCCGCGTGGTCGGTGTGCCCTACGCCGAGATCGTGGCGTCGGTGTCGTCAGCGTCGGCGGGTCCGGGCACCCGGGCCAACATCGACGAGTTCACCAAGACCACCAGCGCCGGGGTGCAGAACATCGGTGGTGCGCAACGGGGTAAGGCCATCATCATCCTTAACCCGGCCGATCCGCCGATGATCATGCGCGACACCATCTTCTGTGCGATCCCCGAGGACGCCGATCACGACGCGATCACGCAATCGATCAAAGACGTCGTCGCCGAGGTGCAGACCTACGTGCCCGGCTACCGGCTGCTCAACGAGCCGCAGTTCGACGAGCCGTCGGTGGTCAACGGCGGCAACCACGTCGTCACCACCTTCATCGAAGTGGAGGGTGCGGGTGACTACCTGCCGCCGTATGCGGGAAATCTGGACATCATGACCGCCGCGGCCACCAAAGTGGGCGAAGAGATCGCCAAAGAAGTCCTCGCCGCGACCACAGGAGGTCACGCATGAGCACCCAGGACATCTACTTCAATCCCATCTGGGACGTGCGGATGACCGACACGTCGCTGCGCGACGGCTCCCATCACAAGCGGCATCAGTTCACCGCCGACGAGGTGCGCTCGATCGTTGCGGCGTTGGACGCGGCCGGGGTTCCGGTCATCGAGGTCACCCACGGCGACGGGCTGGGCGGGTCGAGCTTCAACTACGGGTTCTCCAAGACCCCGGAGCAGGAGCTCATCAAGCTGGCCGCCGAGACCGCAACGGAATCCAAGATCGCGTTCCTGATGCTGCCCGGTGTCGGCACCAAAGAGGACATCAAGGAGGCGCAGAACAACGGTGGGTCGATCTGCCGCATCGCCACCCACTGCACCGAGGCCGACGTGTCGATCCAGCACTTCGGGCTCGCGCGCGAACTCGGGTTGGAGACGGTCGGCTTCTTGATGATGAGCCACACCATCAGCCCGGAGAAGCTGGCCGCCCAGGCCCGCATCATGGCTGACGCGGGGTGTCAGTGCGTCTACGTCGTCGACTCCGCCGGGGCGCTGGTGCTCGAAGGGGTGCGCGACCGGGTGGCGGCGCTGGTGGCCGAACTCGGCGACGACGCGCAGGTCGGCTTTCACGGCCACGAGAACCTCGGGTTGGGGGTGGCGAACTCGATCGAGGCGGTGCGCGCGGGGGCCAAGCAGATCGACGGGTCGTGCCGACGGTTCGGGGCGGGGGCGGGCAACGCGCCGGTCGAGGCGCTGATCGGGGTGTTCGACAAGATCGGGGTCAAGACCGGTATCGACTTCTTCGACATCGCTGATGCCGCCGAAGAGGTGGTGGCCCCGGCCATGCCCGCCGAATGCCTGCTCGATCGCAACGCGCTGATCATGGGCTACTCGGGGGTGTATTCCAGCTTCCTCAAGCACGCCATCCGCCAGTCCGAGCGCTACGGGGTGCCCGCACACAAGCTGCTGCACCGCGCCGGCCAACGCAAACTCATCGGCGGCCAAGAAGACCAACTCATCGACATCGCACTGGAGATCAAACGGGAAATGGACGCCGCGGCGTCCGGATGAATCACGAAAGTTTGCGGTGCGTCGACCTGCGCAAATGCGGTCGAATATGAACTGGCTCATGGTGTGCGGTGTTTGACATGCGGCGCGATCGGCTAGGCCTCGGGGTGCGACCAACTGATCGCAGACCCAAAGGAGTGATTCGTAGTGACTACCGCTAACACCGTTCGCCGTGGACTGTTCGGCATGTTCGCCGGCGGCCTGCTCGCCTTCGGCTCGGCGGCGATCATCGCCCCTGTGGCCAGCGCTCAGCCGGCTCCGGGCCCTGCCCCTGCGCCTGACTGCTCGGCCAGTAGCGTGGCCGGCACCGTCAGCACCGCTGCCGCATCGGAGGGTGCCTTTCTGACGGCCAATCCGCAGGCGAACGAGGCGCTGAGCAAGATCTCGGCGGAGCCTCAGCCGCAGGCGGACCAGGCGTACATGGCCTACTTCGCCGAGAACCCGCAGGTCCAAGACCAGCTCAAGGCCATCCACGAGCCGGTGAGCGCGCTGCAGGACCGCTGTGGTGTGAAGCTGGCACCGACGCCGGTGGCCCAGGCCGTGTGGAGTGCGTCCGACCAGTCACCCGAGGTGCCCGTGACTCCGGCGCCGGAGGCTGAATCGGAGATGCCGACCGCCTGATCGGTCCCCAACTCGACACTCACCGTGCCTACCGCTGTAGGCACGGTGAGTGCGTGTCAGGGGTAGGCTCTGGCTGCGCCGGCGCGATCTGCTCCGGCATGCCGTACGGTTCGGCCCGCTCGCGACATCGGAGTCTTCCTGACCGACGGCCTCTCGACCGCCGAGATTCCCCGCGCCCGCGGGTGGATCCACGTCTGTTGCGCGGTGCTGGCCGTTGCCGGCGGCATCGCTCTTCTCCAGTCGGCTGCGAGTACGGACTCGGTGCGCGCCTCCTGGTCGGCCGGGGTGTACGTCTGCGGCATCGTGGGCATGTTCTCCGTCAGCGCGGCCTATCACCGGGTGACGTGGGCGTCGCGGCACGCCGAGAAGTGGATGATGCGCCTCGACCATTCGGCGATCTTCGTGTTCATCGCGGCCAGTTACACCCCGTTCGCGTTGCTCGCGATGCCGCCCCGGGTCGGCGCGCAAGTGCTCCTGATCGTCTGGAGCGGAGCGGCGATGGGCGTGATGATGAAGCTGTGCTGGCCGTCGGCGCCGCGCTGGGTCGGCGTACCGCCCTACCTGATGCTCGGCTACGTCGCGCTCTGGTTCGCGGAGGTGCTCCTCACCGGTGCGGGCGCTGTCGTGGTCGCCCTGTTGATCGCCGGTGGCGTGCTCTACAACATCGGCGCCGTCCTCTACGGGCTCCGATGGCCGAATCCCTGGCCGACGACCTTCGGTCACCACGAGTTCTTCCACGCCTTCACCGCCGCCGCGGCCGCCTGCCACTTCGGCGCCATCTGGCTTGTCGTCCGCTGACGGCACGATGGGGGACATGGTGACCCGAGACCCGAGCCGAGATGATGCGCAGGCGATCCTCGAGCAGCTCGCCGGGCCGGCGGCACGACTGCGTGACGACCAGTGGACCGCGATCGAAGCGCTGGTCGTGCATCGTCGTCGGGCCCTGGTCGTGCAGCGCACCGGATGGGGCAAGTCAGCGGTGTATTTCATCGCGGCCACCCTGCTTCGGCGCAGCGGCCACGGTGCCACCGTGATCGTCTCGCCGCTGCTGGCGTTGATGCGCAACCAGGTCGCGGCCGCCGAGCGAGCGGGTGTGCGAGCGGCGACCATCAACTCCAGCAACATGACCGACTGGGACGACGTGCACCGGCGGGTCCGCGACGGCGAGCTCGACGTCCTCCTCGTCAGCCCGGAACGACTGAACAATCCCGACTTTCGTGACTCGGTGCTCCCGGAACTCGCGCGCGACGCCGGGTTGGTCGTCGTCGACGAGGCGCACTGTGTCTCCGACTGGGGCCACGACTTCCGGCCGGACTACCGCCGTATCCGCACGCTGCTGGCCGATCTGGGCACCGATGTCCCCGTGCTCGCCACGACCGCCACCGCCAATGACCGGGTGGTCTCCGACGTGGCCGCCCAGCTGGGCGTCGGCGGCCGCGACACGCTGGTGCTGCGCGGTGGACTGGACCGGGAATCGCTGCGGCTCTCGGTGGTGGACGCAGGTAACCCGGCCCAACGCGCAGCCTGGCTGGCCGGGCACCTCGACGCACTGCCCGGCTCGGGCATCGTCTACACGCTGACCGTGGCTCAAGCCCACGACGTCGCTGCGCTGTTGCGCGAGCGCGGCCATCCCGTGGCTGCCTACACCGGAGCCACCGAAGCCGCCGAGCGGGAACAGCTCGAAGCGGACCTGCTCGACAATCGTGTCAAGGCGCTGATCGCCACCTCGGCCCTTGGCATGGGCTTCGACAAACCGGACCTGGGTTTCGTGGTGCATCTGGGTGCGCCGTCCTCACCGATCGCGTACTACCAACAGGTGGGTCGTGCCGGGCGCGCCACCGACCGCGCCGAGGTCATCCTGCTGCCCGGCCGCGAGGACGCCGACATCTGGCGCTATTTCGCCTCGCTGGCTTTCCCGCCGGAACAGTTGGTGCGCAAAGTCATTCGTGAGCTCGACAGTGAGCGCCCGCTGTCGACCGCGGCGCTGGAACCGCTCGTCGACCTCAACCGCTCCCGACTGGAGATGGTGCTCAAGGTCCTCGACGTCGACGGCGCGGTGCGCCGGGTGAAGGGTGGCTGGATCGGCACCGGGCTGGCGTGGGAGTACGACGAGGCGCGCTACCGCACCCTCGACGAAGCGCGTCGGCGCGAACAGCAGGCGATGCTCGACTACCAGGTCACGCAGCGCTGCCGGATGGCATTTCTGCGGACCCAACTCGACGACCCGACGCTGGCTGCCGACGAACGCTGCGGACGGTGCGACAACTGCACCGGTGATCATCTGCGCGCCGACGTCGACGCCGCAGATGCCGAGCAAACCCGCGCGGCGCTGATGCGTCCCGGCGTCGAGCTGGCTCCGCGCAAGCAGTGGCCGACCGGGCTCGCCGCGCTCGGCATCGAGCTGTCCGGCCGGATCACCGACGGGCCGCTGCCCGGTCGCGTCATCGGTCGGCTCACGGATCTGGGCTGGGGAACGCGGCTGCGCGCGTTACTCGACGGGCCTGACACCGAGGTGCCCGACGACGTGGTGAGCGCAGCGGTGAAGGTACTCGCGGCGTGGGACTGGGCGGTGCGACCTGCCGCGGTGATGGCACTGGACTCCACCAGCCACCCAATGCTGATCGCGTCGCTGCGCGCGCGTCTGGCCGAGCTCGGCCGGCTGACCGACCTCGGCACGCTGCGTTACGCGCCCGGCCATCGTCCGATCAGCGCAGCGAACTCGGCGTATCGGGTGGCAGCGCTGCACGGCGCATGGTCCTCGCCCGAACCGATCTCGCAGGGCCCGGTGCTGCTCGTCGACGACCTGGCCGACACCGGCTGGACGATGACGATGGCGTCTCGCGTCGTGCGGGCGGCGGGCGGCGTCGACGTGCTGCCCTTCGCGCTGGCCGCTACCTCGTGACGTTGCCGGGTTTGACCCCGCCGAGCTGGCTGGTGACCGCGTCGGCGGCAGCCACCACCGCGCGCGCCCGCTCGCCGATCTCGCGGTCGCTCAGCGACGTGCCGATGTGCATCGAGGCGACCATCGCCTGGCGCTGGTGGTGGTCGAACACCGGGGCGGAGATCACGCTGATGTCGTGGCGCCTGCCGGCCGGCCTGTCCTCCCGCAGGTACACCCGCTCGCCGATATCGGACACCAGCTCACCGAGCAGCGCGCGAAGTTCGTCAGGCAGCGTGGCGGACATGCCTGCCATCAGCCCGTACAGGCGGCGTCCGGCCGGGGTCTGTCGTTCCACCAGATAGCCGTCGGCGCGGCACCCGGTGATCACGCGATGAAGCCGCTCGGTGTCCGTACGCAGCGGAATCGTCGGCTCCTTGGCCAGCCACGCCTGCGCGGCGATGTCGTCCCACAGCACGAACATCAAGCCGACCGGCGGCGCGAACGGATAGCTCTGTCCCACTTCCACGCCTGGGTGTGCACCGGGCGGGCTCACCAGGTCGAGCACGGTGATGCGGTCGTCGATCACCCCTGACAGCGCGGCGGTGACGCCGAAGGCCGCCGACAGCCGTCGTAGCGCCTCCCGTGCGGCGGGGCTGACCCGCATCGCCTCCTGGGCGCGGTGGCCCAACGTGATCAGCGCCGGGCCCAGCCGGTACGTCTTGTCCGCGCTGTCGCGCACCACATACCCGGCTTCTGCGAGCGACGTGACGATCCCCAGGCAGGTCGGCTTGCTGACGCCGACGCGGCGCGCCAGTTCCGAGACGCCGAAGCGTTGCGTGGGCTGCGCACTGAGGAATTCCAGGATCGCCACGACTCGGTCGGTCGGCGGCGAGATGCGTCGAGCGGTCGTCGGCACGGCGCCTACGGTACACATATGGAACAGCGCGGTCGATATATTGACTCTTGGTAGAACGCGTTCTAGTTTCGGGGGCGTGCACTCGCAGCCGTTGATCGACGCCATCGCCGAGGCCGAGGCGCTCGTCGTCGCCGCCCCGTTCATCGAATCCGAGGCAGATCTTCTCGAAGGCCTCCAGTACTTCGCCGGGTGTGTGGCCGCATGTACCCACGTCGCGTTCGACTACGACCGTGACCACCCCTTCCTGCACAGCGGTACCGGTCCGTTCACGAAGATGGGGCTGGACAACCCGGACACGCTCTACTTCGGCACCCGCGTGGTGCCGGGTCACGAGTACGTGGTGACCGGACGCCGCGGCACCACCACTGATCTGAGCTTCCAGATGCTCGGCGGCGAGTACACCGACGACAACGTCCCCGACAGTGAGACCGCGTTCGACGACCGCGAACTCGACATCGCCCCCGACGGCTCCTTCGAGTGGCGGGTGGTGCCGAAGTCGCCCGCACAGTTGGTGATTCGTGAGGTCTACAACGACTGGTCGGCGCAGCGCGGCACACTGGCCATCGCACGCACCGACACCGCGGGCACGGCACCACCGCCGCTGACCGCCGAGCTGATCGAGAAGAGGTTCGCGGTCGCGGGTAAGCAGCTGGTCCAGCGGGTCAAGACGTGGCTGCAGTTCCCACAGTGGTTCTACGACACGCTGCCGGTGAACACGATGGTCGCCCCGCGGCTCACCCCGGGCGGGCTGGCCACTCAGTATTCGTCGGCGGGCCACTTCGACCTGGGGCCCGAGCAGGCGATGGTGATCACCGTGCCGGTGTCCGACGCCCCGTACATGGGCTTCCAGCTGGGCAGCCTCTGGTACATCTCGCTGGACTACATCAACCACCAGACCTCGCTGAACGGCACGCAGGCGCAAGCGGATCCGGACGGCAAGATTCGCATCGTGGTCAGCGACACCAACCCCGGTGTGACGAACTGGGTCGAGACCCTCGGCCACCGCAAGGGGTACCTACAGTTCCGTTGGCAGCGGGTGTCGCGGCAGCTGACCGAGGCCGACGGTCCCACGGTCGAGGTCATCGACGTCGCCGATGTCGCCGACGCGCTGCCGTACTACCGGGACAACACGATCTCCCCCGACGACTGGCGGGCGCGAATCGCCCTGCGCCAGCAGCAGATCGGCTACAGGATGGTGGGATAGCGATGGGCATGCTCGAGAACAAGGTGGTCCTGATCAGCGGCGTCGGGCCCGCGCTGGGGACGACGCTGGCGCGCCGGTGCGCGCTGGAGGGTGCTGATCTCGTGCTGGCCGCGCGCACCGTCGAGCGGCTCGACGACGTCGCCGCCGAGATCGACCGGATCGGCCGGCGTGCGGTGGCGGTGGGCACCGACATCACCGACGACGCCCAGGTCGCCAACCTGGTCGACAAGAGCCTCGAGGCGTACGGCAAGGTGGACGTGTTGATCAACAATGCGTTCAAGGTCCCGTCGATGAAGCCGTTGGCCAAGACCAGCTTCGAGCACATCAGGGAGACGTTCGAGCTCACGGTGCTGGGCGCGCTGCGGTTGATCCAGGGGCTGACGCCGGCCCTGACCGAGGCCAAGGGTTCGGTGGTGAACGTGAACTCGATGGTGGTGCGGCACTCCGACCCGAAGCAGGGCGCGTACAAGATGGCCAAGTCGGCGCTGCTGGCGATGTCACAGTCCCTGGCCAGTGAGCTGGGTACCGCGGGAATCCGGGTGAATTCTGTTCTGCCGGGCTATATCTGGGGCGGCACGCTGCAGGGCTACTTCGAGCACCAGGCCGGCAAGTACGGTACGACGGTCGAGGAGATCTACAAGGCGGCCGCGGTCAACAGCGATCTCAAGCGGCTGCCCACCGAGGACGAGGTGGCCTCGGCCATCCTGTTCATGGCCAGCGACCTGTCCAGCGGCATTACCGGTCAGGCGCTGGACGTCAACTGCGGGGAGTACAAGGCGTGAGTCCAGCACGCACCGATGTCGGTACGGTCGAGGACCTGCACGCCTCGGCGGTCAAGGCGTGCGGCCTCGACGATTTCGGCAGCGACGACGACAACTACAAGGAGGCTCTCGCGGTACTCCTGGAGTCGTATCGGCGAGACGCCGACCTCACCGAGTTCGGCAGCAAGATGCAGCGCTTCTTCGTGCGCAACGCGCTGGTGGCCCGGCTGGTGTCCGAGGCGGCGTTCACGCAGTATCCCGAGCATGTCGACGTACCGATCGAGCGGCCGATCTTCGTCACCGGCCTGCCGCGCACCGGCACCACCGCCGTGCACCGGCTGCTGACCGCCGATCCCCGCCACCAAGGCTTGGAGCTGTGGCTCGCCGAGTTCCCGCAGCCCCGGCCGCCGCGCGAAACCTGGTCGCAGAACCCGGTTTTCCAGCAGCTGGACGCGCAGTTCGCCAAAGCGCACGCCGAGAACCCGGACTACACCGGTCTGCACTTCATGACCGCCGACGAGGTGGAGGAGTGCTGGCAGCTGTTGCGGCAGTCATTGCACTCGGTGAGCTACGAAACCCTGGCGCACCTGCCCACGTACTCGCAGTGGCTGGCACGGCAGGACTGGACGAAGCCGTACCGCCGGCACCGCAAGAACCTCCAACTGATCGGACTCAACGACGTCGAGAAGCGATGGGTGCTCAAGAATCCGAGCCACCTGTTCGCGTTGGACGCGCTGTTCGCCACGTATCCCGACGCGTTGGTGGTCCAGTGCCATCGGCCGGCCGAGACGATCATGGCGTCGATGTGCTCGCTGGCCCAGCACACCACCGAAGGCTGGTCGAACACCTTCCGCGGCTCCGTCATCGGGGAGGACTCGCTGGAGACCTGGTCTCGCGGGCTGCGGCTGTTCAGTGCCGAGCGGGCGAAACACGATCCGGCGCAGTTCTACGATCTGGACTACTTCGCGCTGATCAAGGACCCGGTGGCCGTCGTCGAGGACATCTATCGGTCCTTCGGTATCGAGTTCACCGACGAGGCGCGTCATGCGGTGGCGCAGACGCACGAGAAGAGCCAGCAGGGCCCGCGTGCGCCGAAGCACACCTATTCGTTGGCCGACTATGGCTTGACCGAAGACCAGGTCAAGGAGCACTTCGCCGGGCTGTAGGCGGGTCAGCCGTCGCCGGGGGACGGGGCGCTCGAGTACTCCTCGAGGCAGCCCTCCGCCACCGCGTGGCGGATGCTGTCGGCCAGCCGCGGGCAGGCCCGTTCGCGTGCGGGATCACCACCCGCCGAACGGATCTCGGCGAAATGCGCGCAACGCTGAGTGGCTTCGGTGGTCCACTGCACCGAGGTGTGCGCCGGCCCGAGCTTCTTGACGCGAACCGCGACGTGGCAGAAACGGCAGTCGACCGAGGCCAGTCCGGAGTTCAGATAGCGTTCGCGGTCGGCCTGACTGCTCGCCCGTACGGCGGCCGCCCGGTCGGGATCCGAGGCGAAGTCCGGTGCCTTACCCCAACTCTTGGCGGCACCGCCCGGGCTGTGACCGTGCTCGTGCTCCTCGTCGTCGTGCCCGTGCAACAGCAGCATCGACTTGGCGAGTCGGTCCACATCCGGCGCTTCACTCATGCGCGATCCGCTCCGCTTCTCGCTCGAAGGTCATGTCGACTGCTTCTCGGCGTCCCTTGCTTTGAGGTTCTCCTCGACTTCGACGTTCCACTTCTGCACCGCAGCAGTGGTGTCGACCTCCATCTCGAAGCGATCGGTCATCTCCGGTGTCACGTCGGCGACGTCGACGTAGAACTGCTGGTACCAGCGCCGCATCTGGTACACGGCGCCGTCCTCCTCGACCAGCAGCGGGTTGTCGATGCGGGTCTTGTGCTTCCAGATCTCCACGTCCTGCAGGAAGCCCTTGCTCACCCCGTCGGTGAAGGCATCGGCCAGCTTCTCGGTGGTCTTGTCGTCCAACCCTTTCGGCTTCTCGACGATGACGCCCCACTGCAGCACGAACGAGTCCTGGGTCACCGGGTAGTGGCAGTTGATCAGGATCGACTCGGCCTTGAAGTCGCCGTAGGTGTTGTGCAGCCAGTTGATCATGAACGACGGGCCGAAGTAGCTGGCCTCGGAGTCGAGCTTGGCCTCTCCGTAGGCCGTGCCCATGTCGTTGATGTCGGGGCGCCCCACGTTGTGCAGATACTGCGACGCGATGTGACCCTCGAAGACGTTCTTGAAGTACGTCGGCAGTCCGAAGTGGATGTAGAAGAAGTGCGCCATGTCGGTGACGTTGTCGATGATCTCGCGGCAGTTGCTGCCCTCGATGAGCATCGAGTTCCACTTCCAGTCGGTCCATTCGCCGCTGGCCCACTCCGGGATCTCCGGGATGCGGACTTCTTCCTGGGGCGGGTTGCCCTCGTGGTCGTGCCAGACGAACAGCAGGCCGCCGCGGACGTCGGTGTGCCACGCCCGGGTGCGGGCCAGCCGCGGGGTGCGCTTGGCGTAGGGGACGAGCTTGCACTTGCCGTCCCCGCCCCAGCGCCAGTCGTGGAACGGGCAGGCCACCTCGTCACCCTTGATCGTGCCCTGGGCCAGATTGCCGCCCATGTGGCGGCAATAGCCGTCGAGGATCTTCACCTCACCCGACGAGTCGGCGAAGACGACCAGCATGGTGCCGAAGATCTCGACGCCGTGCGGCTTGCCGTCGAGGTAGTCCTTGACCGGACCGAGGCAGTGCCAGCCGCGTGCGAAGCGGTCGGGCAGCGTGCCGGTGTCGATCTCACGAATGCTCGCGGTTCCCGCCGTGTCGGTGCTCACCAGGGGCCTCCCCATTCATTCTTGCTCGAATTAGAACACGTTACAGTTTTTCGCCGTCCTCGCGCAATCGAAGTCCCGTCACCAGCGTGCAACGTTGTGCATCTCACCGTGAACCGCGTGTGATCCGGGGGTACCCGACTGGCCGGGATCACACCTTCGACGATATAGTGCACACTGTGTCCACTATTACTCGGTCAGCCGGACCCATCGTCGGAACGCGCCATTGGCTGGCGGTCGCCGCGGCGACGTTCGCGATCGCGTGGGGTGGTAACGAATTCACGCCGTTGCTGGTCATGTACCGCTCGGGTGAGGGTTTTTCCGGGCTGACGGTCGACCTGCTGCTGTTCGCCTACGTTCTCGGCATCGTCCCGGCTCTGCTCATCGGCGGGCCACTGTCGGACCGCTTCGGCCGCCGACCCCTGATGCTTCCCGCGCCTCTACTCGCGGCGGCGGGATCGGTGATCCTGGCGGCGGGCGCCGAGTCTGCCGCGGTGCTGGCGGTGGGCCGCGTGTTCAGCGGACTGGCGCTCGGGTTGGCGATGGCGGTGGGCGGCAGCTGGCTCAAGGAGCTGTCAGCGCCGCCGTACGGCGACGGTACGGCCGGTGCACGCCGCGCAGCGATGAGTCTGACGGCCGGATTCGGCCTCGGTGCCGCCGCGGCGGGATTGCTCGCCCAATGGGGTCCAGCACCGACGGTGCTGTCCTACGCGTGCAATGCGGCCATGGCCGTCGCCGCCGCAGCAGTGCTCAGCGTCGCGCCCGAGACCCGTCAGCGCCAGCGCAGCGCGAGCCCGTGGTGGGCGGATCTGGCCATCCCGCGGCGAGCCCGGCATCGCTTCCTGTTCGTCGTCGTGCCCGTCGCGCCGTGGGTGTTCGGGGCGGCGGGCTCGGCCTACGCGGTGCTGCCCGCACTGCTGACACAGCACGTGGCTCATGCCCCGATCGCGTTCTCGGCGTTGCTGTGCGTCGTCGCACTCGGGGTGGGCTTCGGCGTGCAGCAGGCCGGACGGGCGCTGGGCGCCGACGGTCCGCACGGCGTGGCGATCGCGCTGGTGCTGTTGGTGGCGGGTATGGCGTCTGCGGCCTGGGCGGCGGCGGCAGTGACGGTACCCACGGCGTTGGTCGCCGCCGCGGTGCTGGGGGCCGGCTACGGGATGGCGCTGCTGGCCGGTCTGCAGGAGATCCAACGGCTGGCCGGCCCCGACGATCTGGCGGGCTTGACGGCGGTCTTCTACAGCTTGAGCTACCTCGGCTTCGGGGTGCCGGCAGCTCTGTCACTGGTGGCGGGAGCGGGAGTGTCGTACCCGGTGATGTTCGGCGCCGGGGCGGTGCTGGCGGCCGGCAGTCTGGTTGTGGTGATGGCCGGCGCGCGCCGGACTTAGTGTTGGGGCATGGCCAACCCCCGCGGACGCCCGCGAAGCGAGGCCGTGCGTGGCGCCATCCTCACCGCGGCAGCCGAATTGGCGACAGAGGGCGGCCCGAGCGCGGCCACCATCGATGCCATTGCCCGGCGCGCGGAGGTCAGCCGCACCACGATCTACAAGTGGTGGCCGTCGGCCGCGGCAATCGTGCTCGAAGGCCTGCTGGAGTCGGTGCGGGAGTCGATCGTGCGACCGCCCGGCAGTAGCACAGTCGAGGCTCTCACCCACCACGTCAGTGCGCTCAACGCGATCCTGGCCGACCCGCGCGTGGGCCCGTTGCTGCGCAACGTGATCGGCGCGGCGGCGGGGGATCCGGCGATCCAGGAGGCCCTGCTCGCGCAGTGGATCGAACCGCGGCGCGGGGCCGTCGTCGCGGCGTTGGCGGATGCCGTCGCCAGCGGCGAGCTCGCCGAGGACACCGAGATCGAGGTGGTGGTCGACGCGCTGGTGTCACCGCCGTACTACCGGCTCATCTTCGGGATGCCGCCGCTGTCCGAGCGTGCGGTCCGGGCGCTGGTCGACGCCGTGTGGGCGGGCTGCTCCTAGCGGTCCTGCCACCCCGAGTGGATGTAGGTGTCCGCGAAGCGTTTCAGGGAGTCCTTTTTCTGCTCGATCGGCGCGTCGAAGCTCAACCCGTCGAACACCCACGGGATCACGATGTTGTCGGTCACGCCTGCCTCGGCGAGCTCTCGGTGCCCGTCGACACCGAACTTGTCGATGCACACGGCCTGATACTCGAAGGGCCCGTCAGCACGGCCGTATTCAGCGCGCAACGCTTCGATCTTGTCGATCGTCTCGGCGAGTTCCGCGCCGGTCATCATCGCGCTGGTCCACCCGTCCCCGATGCGGGCAGCCCGCTTGAGCGCGACGTCGGTGTGGCCCCCGACGTAGAACGGCACCGGTCGGCTGGGCGCGGGACTCATCTGCAGTCGGTCGAAATCGTAGAATTCGCCGTGGAACTCGACCATGCCGCCACCGAGCACCAGCTTGATCACGTCGATCATCTCGTCGACGCGCTTGCCCCGCTTGGCGTAGGGCACCCCGCACCACTCGAATTCCTCAGGAGCCCAGCCGATTCCGACGCCGAACCCGAAGCGGTTGCCGGTCAGGTTCGCCACCGAGCCGACCTGGCGGGCCAACAGCAGGGGATTGCGCGAACCCAACTTCATCACGTTGGTGTAGAAGCGCAGCGTGGAGGTGACCGCGCCCATCGCGCCGGCGGCGATCAGCGGGTCCACCCACGGCGTGTTCTCGTCCCACATCCGTGAACCATCCGGCGTGTACGGATAGTCAGCCGACTGCTTCTCCATGTAGAACAGCGAATCGGGTAACGCGATCGCGTCGAAGCCGACCTCCTCGGCGGTGCGCGCGATCTCGAGCAGCTGGTCGATGGGCCCCATCGCCACGCTGCACGTGTACTTCATCACGAGCCGGGCTTGTCGCTGGAGACCACCCACATGGAGTAGTACTGCGCGCCACCGCCGTAGGCGTGCCCGAGCGCCTTGCGGGCGTTGGGTACCTGGTGATCGCCGCCCTTGCCCATCACCTGGATCGCGGACTCGGCGAACCGGATCATGCCCGAGGCGCCGATCGGGTTGGACGACAACACCCCTCCCGACGGGTTGAACGGGATACGTCCACCGATCGCCGTCTCCCCGGCTTCGGTCAGCTTCCACCCTTCGCCTTCGGGAGCAAAGCCCAGGCTCTCCAGCCACATCGGCTCGTACCACGAGAACGGGACGTACACCTCGGCGACGTCGATCTCGTCGATCGGGCTGGTGATGCCCGCGGCCTTCCACAGCGCGGCCGCGGCGTCGCGGCTGGCCTGCGGGTTGACCTGATCACGGCCGGCGTAGGCCAGCGGTTCGGTGCGCAGCGCGGTGGCGTGCACCCATGCCACCGAATGTCCCTCGGCGACACGGGCATCCGCGCTCGCCTCGTCGCCGATCACCATCGCGGCCGCGCCGTCCGACGACGGGCACGTCTCGTCGTAGCGGATGGGGTCCCAGAGCATCGGCGAGGACATCACCTTCTCGAGCGTGATGTCGGGCTGGTGGAGGTGAGCCAGCGGGTTCTTGACCGCGTTGAGGCGATCCTTGACCGCGACCATCGCGCCGATGTGCGTCGGCGCACCCGAGCGGCGGATGTAGGCGCGCACGTGGGGGGCGAAGTAACCGCCCGCTCCCGCACCGACCGGCTTGGTGAAGGGCACCGGAATGCTCAGCGCCCACATGGCATTGGACTCCGACTGCTTCTCCCACGCCATCGTCAGCACCCGGCGGTACTTGCCCGACTGCACCAGGCTCGCTGCCACGATCGCCGTCGAGCCGCCCACCGAACCCGCGGTGTGCACCCGGATCAGCGGCTTGTTCGTCGCACCCGTGGCGTCGACCATGAACAGCTCGGGCATCATGACGCCTTCGAAGAAATCCGGCGCCTTGCCCACCACGACCGCGTCGATGTCGGCGAAGGTGACACCCGCGTCGGCCAGTGCGCGGTCGATCGCTTCGCGCACCAGTCCGTTCATCGACACGTCGGTGCGTTTGGCGACGTACTTGGTCTGGCCGGTACCCAGGACCGCGGCGAGATTCTTGGCCATGATTACTTCCCTTCCAGGACAGCGACCAGGTTCTGTTGCAGCGCAGGACCACTCGTCGCGTGCGCCAAGACCCGCGACGCGTCGCCGGCGAAGATGTGCTGGGCGGCGAAACCGATCCGTTCCAGCCCCGCCGAGAACATCGGGTTCGCGGCCAGTGGTCCGCCGGACGGATTGATCTTCGTCGAATCACCGAGTCCGATGGCCTCTTTGAGGATCAGTTGTTGGTGGCTGAACGGCGCGTAGATCTCGGCGACCTCGATCGACGACGTGTCCCCGCCTGTCGCGGCCTGGGCGGAGGCCGCGGTGGACGGGGAGGTGACCAGGTCGCGGGCCCCCAGGACCGGAGTTTCGATGCGGTGCTCGATGCCGGTGATCCAAGCCGGTCTTTCGCGCAGCTCCCGCGCCCGATCACCGGAGGCCAGCACGATCGCCGACGCGCCGTCGGTGATCGGCGCGATGTCGTGGCGGCGCAACGGTTGTGCGAAGTACGGCTGAGACAGCAGTTCTTCCACGCTGCCACCTTCGAGCCGGTCGACGCGGGGCGATGCGGTCATCGCATCGAGCGCGACCTGGGCCATCTGCTCGGCCGTCCACGCACCCGAGTCGAGCCCGAGCCGGGCCTGCAGACCGGCGATGCTGACCGAGTCGGGCCACAGCGGTGCCACCGTGTACGGATCGGTCTGCAGTGCCAGGACGCGGCGCAGGATCCCGGCGCTGGACTTACCGAAGCCGTACACCAGCGCGGTCTCCACCTCGCCGGTGAGGATCTTGATGTAGGCCTCGTACAGCGCCCAGGCGGCGTCCATCTCCACATGGGACTCGTTGATGGGCGGGACAGCACCGATCGAGTCGATTGCGGAGATGAACGAGAAAGCGCGGCCGGCAAGGTAATCCGAGGACCCCGAGCACCAGAACCCGATGTCTGACTTGGTGATGCCCAGCTCGTCGTAGATCGACGCGAAGCACGGCATCAACATCTCGACGCCGTTGGTGGTGCCGTCGGTGCGGCGCACGTGCGGGGCGTGCGCGAACCCGACCACTGCTACGTCTGAAGTCATGAGTGCCCCTTAGAGGTGGTGCTTGTAGGAGTCGTAATCGGCGTCGGGTTCGCCGGTGGGCCGGAAGTACTCGATGTTGTCGATGCCCAGGCCCCATTGGTCTTGCGGCTTCCACACCGCTTCGACGCGCATGCCCATCCGCACCTTGTCGGCCTCGATGTCCGAGACCAGATGCAGCACCGGGATATCGGCGCCGTCGAGCAACACATAGGCGGCGACGTACGGGGGCTTGATGCGCTGGCCGGCGAACGGGATGTTGATGATCGCGAACGTGGTGACCGTGCCCTTGTCGGACACCTCGATGAACTGGTCGAGCGGCTGGCCGGTGGCCGGGTTGGCCTCCTTCGGCGGGAAGTACACCTTGCCGTCGGAACCGGACCGCGCACCCAGCAGCGTGCCCTTCTCGAGCGCGCGCAGGAACGTGCTCTCGGGGAACGACGCGGTGTGCTGGATCTCGATCGCCGACGGGGACACCAGCATCGTCACCGGGTCGAGACCCTCGGCGGGGGCGGGCGTCTGCTCGGCGTCCTCGCCGAGCGCGAAGTACGCGATATCGGTGATCGCGCCGACGGTTTCGTCGGCCCAGTGCACGTGGACCCGTGCACCGGTGCTGATCTCCTCGGGCCCCTCCGCGGCGACCGCGTGCAGCAGCGGGGTGTCGGCGCCGTCGAGACGGATCAGCGCCCACGCGAACGGCCGGTCGAGCGGTTGGCCCTCCAACGGGTGCGACTGCCACGTCCACGACAGCACCGTGCCGACGCTGGCCACCGGCACGACCTCGGTCAACGCCTCGGAGGTGACGGGGTCATACTCAGCGGGCGGAACGTGGACCCGGCCGTCGGAGCCACGGACCCCGACGACGCGTCGCTCGCGCAGAGCGGTGAAGAACTCGCCGAGGAGTGGTCCCACTGAACGGGTGTAGTCGAATGAGAGCCTCAGCGGCGCTGAGAGCGGCGGCTCATGGGGATCGATCTGCACCGGACTGCTTTGGCTGGTGGTCACGGCATCGAGTAGAACAGGTTCTAAGAATGGTTTCAAGGACGGGTGTGGAGGCGACCGCATGAAGTTGGGATTGCAGCTCGGATACTGGGGCGCACAGCCGCCGGAGAATCACGCCGAGCTCGTGGCTGCAGCCGAGGAGGCGGGCTTCGACACCGTGTTCACCGCCGAAGCGTGGGGGTCGGACGCCTACACGCCGCTGGCGTGGTGGGGGCGGGAAACCACCCGCATGCGGCTGGGCACCTCGGTCATTCAGCTCTCCGCTCGGACCCCGACCGCATGCGCGATGGCAGCGCTGACACTCGATCACCTTTCGGGGGGCAGGCACATCCTGGGCCTCGGGGTGTCCGGTCCGCAGGTGGTGGAGGGCTGGTACGGCGCCAAGTTCCCCAAGCCGCTGGCCCGCACCCGCGAGTACATCGACATCCTGCGCCAGGTCTGGGCGCGGGAGGCCCCGGTGCACAGCGACGGACCGCACTACCCGTTGCCGCTGACCGGTGAAGGCACCACCGGTCTCGGCAAGAACCTCAAGCCGATCACCCACCCGCTGCGTGCGGACATCCCGGTGATGCTGGGCGCCGAGGGGCCCAAGAACGTCGCGCTGGCCGCCGAGATCTGCGACGGGTGGCTGCCGATCTTCTACTCACCGCGCATCGCGTCGATGTACAACGAGTGGCTCGACGAGGGGTTCGCCCGCCCCGGTGCGCGCCGTACCCGGGAGACGTTCGAGATCTGCGCGACCGCGCAGGTCGTCGTCACCGACGACCGGCCCGCGATCATGGAGCTGATGAAGCCGCACCTGGCGCTCTACATGGGCGGGATGGGGGCCGAGGACACCAACTTCCACGCCGACGTGTACCGCCGCATGGGCTACGCCGAGGTGGTCGACGACGTCACGAAGCTGTTCCGTAGTGGCGATAAGGACGGCAAAGACCGAGCGGCCAAGATCATCCCGGACGAGTTGGTCGACGACTCGGCGATCGTCGGCGATCTGGCCTACGTACAGGAGCAGATCAAGGCCTGGGAGGCCGCCGGGGTGACGATGATGGTGGTCGGCGCCCGGTCCACCGATCAGATCCGGGATCTCGCCGCGCTGGTGTAGACACTTCTTGCCGACTGTCTAGAACACGTTCTAGATTGGCGGTGTGAGCCAACACACCATCCAGGGCACCGTGCTGACGATGCCTGTGCGCGTGCGCACCGCGCATCAGCACACCGCGATGTTCGTCGTCGACGCCGACGCCGCGCAGCGGATGATCGACTACAGCGGGCTGCGGGTGTGTCGATTCCTGGGTAGCCGCGCGATGGTCGTGCTGATGCTGATGCGCTACGAGGACACCGATCTCGGCCAGTACTGGGAGTACGGCACCAATGTGATGGTGAACCCGCCGGGATCGACCGCGAGCGGGCTGGCTGCGCTGCAGTCGGCCGGCGCGTTCGTCCATCACCTTCCCGTCGACCAATCGTTCACGTTGGAGGCGGGTCGCACGATCTGGGGTTATCCGAAGGTCATGGCGGATTTCACCATTCGTGACGGGCTGCGGTACGGGTTCGACGTCACCATCGACGGAGCGCACGTCATCTCGATGGATTTCGCGCCCGGCCTCCCGGTGCCCGACCGGTTCACCGCACGCCCGCAGGTGCATTCGACGTACTCCTATGCCGACGGCGTGATCCGCGAGACGCCGGGGGAGATGCGGATGACGGGGGTGCGTTACCGCCCCGGCGGCGTCCGCGTCCGGCTGGGCACGCACCCCTACGCCGCCGAACTCGCGGCACTGGGTTTGCCCAAACGCGCCCTGGTGTCCAGTTCGGCTGCCAACGTGGACATGACTTTCGCCGACGCCAAGGAGATCGCGTGACCGCCATCGCCCCCGCCAAACCCGACGTCGATCTCGCCGACGGCAACTTCTATGCCGACGGTCGTGCAGCGCGCGAGGCGTACGCATGGATGCGTGCCAACCAACCGGTGTTCCGTGACCGCAACGGCCTCGCCGCCGCGACCACCTACCAGGCCGTGCTGGACGCGGAGCGCAACCCCGAATTGTTCTCCAGCACAGGCGGAATCCGGCCCGACCAACCGGGCATGCCGTACATGATCGACATGGACGATCCCGCCCACATCCTGCGCCGCAAGCTGGTCAATTCGGGCTTCACCCGCAAGCGTGTGATGGACAAGGTGCCCTCGATCGAGCGGCTCTGCGACACGCTGATCGACGCCGTCTGCGAGCGCGGCGAAGCCGACTTCGTCCGCGACATCGCCGCGCCGCTGCCGATGGCCGTCATCGGCGACATGCTCGGGGTGCTGCCTTCCGAGCGCGACAAGCTGCTCGAGTGGTCCGACGACCTGGTGTGCGGGCTGTCCTCCACGGTCGACGAGCAGACCATCCAGAAGCTGATGGACACCTTCGCCGCCTACACCGCCTTCACGATGGAGGTGATCGCCGACCGCCGCGCGAACCCGACCGACGACCTGTTCTCGGTACTGGTGAACGCCGAGGTCGAGGGTCAGAAGATGAGCGACGACGAGATCGTCTTCGAGACGCTGCTGATCCTCATCGGTGGTGACGAAACCACCCGGCACACGCTCTCCGGTGGCACGGAACAGCTTCTGCGGCACCAGGATCAGTGGCAGCGGCTGGTCGCCGATGTGGAGTTGCTGCCCGGGGCGATCGAGGAAACCCTGCGCTGGACGTCGCCGGTGAAGAACATGTGCCGCACGCTGACCGCGGACACCGAATTCCATGGCACGGCGCTGAGCGCCGGCGAGAAGATCATGCTGATGTTCGAGTCGGCCAACTTCGACGAGTCGGTGTTCGAGGATCCGCAGAACTTCCGCATCGACCGCAACCCGAACAGCCACCTGGCCTTTGGCTTCGGCACGCATTTCTGCCTGGGCAATCAGTTGGCGCGCCTCGAGCTGAAGATCATGATGAGCAAGGTGCTCACGCGGTTGCCCGACCTGCGCCTGGCCGACGAGGGCATGTTGCCGCTGCGTCCGGCGAACTTCGTCAGCGGGCTGGAGTCGATGCCCGTGGTGTTCACGCCGTCGGCGAAGGTGCTCGGCTAGCAGTTGCCGAGCCGCACCGCCGAGTGTGCGTCGTGATCCGCCTGCCGCGGCGTGTCGCGGATGAAACCGCACACTCGCCGGGGCGGCTACTTCATCTGGAAGTTCGGCGCCCGCTTTTCCTTGAACGCCCGTGGGCCCTCCTTGGCGTCCTCGCTCAAGAAGACCTTGATGCCGTTGGCGGTGTCGGGCTTGAACGCCTCGTTCTCGTGCATGCCCTCGGTTTCGCGAATCGTCTTGAGGATCGCCTGCACCGCGAGTGGGCCATTGTTGTTGATCACCTCGGCGATCTCCAGCGCCTTGTCCAGCGCGCCGCCGTCGGGCACCACGTGCCCGATCAAGCCGTACTCCTTGGCTTCGGCGGCGGTGATGTGGCGCCCGGTCAGCAACAGGTCGCACGCGATCGTGTAGGGGATCTGGCGCACCAAGCGAACCGCCGAGCCGCCCAACGGATAGAGGCTCCACTTCGCCTCGGAGATGCCGAACTTGGCGCTTTCCCCGGCGACGCGGATGTCGGTGCCCTGCAGGATCTCGGTGCCGCCGGCGATCGCGGGTCCTTCGACGGCGGCGATCAATGGCTTCTTCAGCCGTCGCCCCTTGAGGAGGCCGTCGATGCGCGACGGGTCGTAGCTGCCGTCGCCGAACGACTCACCGGGTGGCTTGGCGTTCATGGTCTTGAGGTCCATGCCCGCGCAGAAGTAGCCGCCCGCGCCGGTCAGGATGCAAGTGCGGATCTCCGGATCGTTGTCGACGCGGTCCCACGCCTCGACCATGATCGCGAGCATCTCGGTGGACAGCGCATTGCGCGCCTCCGGCCGGTTCATCGTGACGATCAGGGTGTGTCCGCGCTGCTCAACCAAGCAGTCGGGCTGCTTCTCGGGATTCACTGCGTCGCTCACAGATCAGGCCGCCTTCCAGCGTCGTTGCCACAGACTTGTCTGGAAATGTAACACGTTCTAGTTTAGAGCCGTGGCTCTGAACATCGCCGATCTCGCCGAGCACGCCATCGACGCCGTGCCTGACCGCGTCGCCCTCATCTCGGGCGACGAGAAGCTGACCTACGCCGAGCTCGAGGAGAGAGCGAACCGGCTGGCGCACTATCTGCTCGACCAGGGCGTCAAGAAGGACGACAAGGTCGGACTGTACTGCCGTAACCGCATCGAGATTGTGATTGCGATGCTCGGCATCATCAAGGCCGGCGCGATCCTGGTCAACGTCAACTTCCGCTACGTCGAAGGGGAGCTGAAGTACCTGTTCGACAACTCCGACATGGTGGCGCTGGTGCACGAGCGGCGCTATGCCGACCGGGTGGCCAACGTGCTGCCCGAGACTCCGAACGTCAAGACCATCCTCGTCGTCGAAGACGGCACCGACGAGGACTACCGACGCTACGGCGGCGTCGAGTTCTACAGCGCCCTGGAGCAGGGTTCGCCCGAGCGCGACTTCGGCCCGCGCAGCGAAGACGACATCTACCTGCTCTACACCGGCGGCACCACCGGATTCCCCAAGGGTGTGATGTGGCGCCACGAGGACATCTACCGAGTTCTGTTCGGCGGCACCGACTTCGCCACCGGTGAGCCGATCGCCGACGAGTACGGCCTGGCGAAGCAGGCGGTCGAGAGCGGTCCGATGGTGCGTTACCCGATCCCGCCGATGATCCACGGCGCGACCCAATCCGCCACGTGGATGGCACTGTTCTCCGGCCAGACCACCGTGTTGGTCCCCGAATTCGACGCCGACGCGGTGTGGCGCACCATCCACGAGCACAAGGTGAACCTGCTGTTCTTCACCGGAGACGCGATGGCCCGGCCGCTGCTGGACTCGCTGCAGGCCCATATGGAAAATGCGGCCGCTGGTTCCGAAGGAATCGACCTGTCGAGCCTGTTCCTGCTCGCCAGCACCGCCGCACTGTTCTCGACCAGCCTCAAGGAGAAGTTCCTCGAGCTGCTGCCCAACCGCATCATCACCGATTCGATCGGCTCCTCGGAGACGGGTTTCGGCGGCACCAGCGTGGTGGCCAAGGGGCAGTCGCACACCGGCGGCCCGCGGGTGACCATCGACAAGAACACCAAGGTGCTCGACGAGGACGGCAACGAGGTCGAGCCGGGTTCGGGCAAGCGCGGCATCATCGCCAAGTGCGGCCACATCCCGGTCGGCTACTTCAAGGACGAGAAGAAGACCGCGGAGACGTTCCGCACCTATCACGGTGTGCGCTACGCGATTCCGGGCGACTACGCCGAGGTGGAGGCCGACGGCACGGTGACGATGCTGGGCCGCGGGTCGGTGTCGATCAACAGCGGTGGGGAGAAGATCTACCCCGAAGAGGTGGAGGCTGCGCTCAAGGGCCATCCCGACGTGTTCGACGCGCTCGTGGTCGGCGTGCCCGATCCACGCTTCGGGCAGCACGTGGCCGCCGTCGTGCATCCCCGGGAGGGCAGCCGGCCGACGCTGGCCGAACTGGACGCGTTCGTGCGCAGCGAGATCGCCGGCTACAAGGTGCCGCGCAGCCTGTGGCTGGTCGACGAGGTGAAGCGTTCCCCGGCAGGTAAACCCGACTATCGATGGGCCAAGGACGTGACCGAGGCGCGGCCGGCCGACGAGGTCCACGAAAAGCACGCGGTTGTGAAATGACGACAGGGCGAGCTAAGCGACGGGAGAAATAGATGAGAACTGAACTCTGCGATCGCTTCGGCATCGAGTACCCGATCTTCGTCTTCACCCCGTCGGAAAAGGTCGCTGCCGCGGTGACCAAGGCCGGTGGGCTCGGGGTGCTCGGCTGCGTGCGGTTCAACGATGCCGATGACCTGGAGAACGTCCTGCAGTGGATGGATGCCAACACCGACGGCAAGCCCTACGGCGTCGACATCGTCATGCCGGCAAAGGTGCCGACAGAGGGCACGTCCGTCGACATCAACAAGCTGATCCCCGCCGGGCACCGCGAGTTCGTCGACAAGACTCTCGCCGACCTCGGGGTGCCGCCGTTGCCGGAGGACGAGGAACGCTCCGAAGGTGTTCTGGGCTGGCTCCATTCGGTGGCCCGCAGCCACGTCGAGGTGGCTCTCAAGCATCCGATCAAGCTGATCGCCAACGCGCTGGGCTCGCCGCCCAAGGACGTCATCGACCAGGTGCACGAGGCCGGCGTGCCGATCGCGGCACTGGCGGGTTCAGCCAAACATGCGCTGCGGCACGCGGAGAACGGCGTCGACATCGTCGTCGCTCAGGGTCACGAGGCCGGCGGGCACACCGGCGAGATCGGTTCGATGGTGCTCTGGCCCGAGATCGTCGATGCACTCGACGGCCGCACGCCGGTGCTGGCCGCCGGTGGCATCGGCACCGGCCGGCAGGTCGCCGCGGCGCTGGCCCTTGGCGCACAAGGGGTCTGGATGGGGTCGGCGTTCTTGACCTCGGCCGAGTACGACCTCGGGGTGCGCCTGGACTCGGGCCGCTCGGTCATCCAGGAAGCCATGCTGACGGCGACATCGGCCGACACGGTGCGTCGTCGCATCTACACCGGAAAGCCGGCGCGCCTGCTCAAGAGCCGCTGGACCGACGCATGGGACGCCGATGGTGCGCCCGAGCCGCTGCCGATGCCGCTTCAGAACATCCTCGTCAGCGAGGCCCATCAGCGCATGAGCGAGTCCACCGATCCCACCGCGGTCGCGATGCCGGTCGGGCAGATCGTCGGGCGGATGAACGAGATCCGGCCCGTGGCCGACATCATCGCCGAGTTGGTCAGCGGGTTCGACGAGGCGACGAAGCGGTTGGACGGCATCCGCGAGGCCTGAGCCGGCGTATAAAGCAGGGGTGAACGGCGCGCACTCCCTGCTCACCACGCTCGTCGACGCGGGCGTGGACGTCTGCTTCGCCAACCCCGGCACGTCGGAGATGCACTTCGTCGCTGCCCTCGACACAGTCGGCGGCATGCGCGGCGTGCTGACCCTGTTCGAGGGCGTGGCGACCGGCGCTGCCGACGGCTACGCCCGGATCGCCGGCACACCGGCTGCGGTGCTGCTTCATCTCGGGCCCGGCCTCGGCAATGGGCTTGCCAACCTGCACAACGCGCGCCGTGCGCACACCCCGATGGTGGTGGTGGTCGGCGACCACGCCACCTATCACAAGAAGTACGACGCCCCTTTGGAATCCGACATCGACGTCGTCGCAGGCACGGTGTCGGGGTGGGTGCACCGGACGATGGACCCCGGCGATGTCGCCGCCGACACCGTGGCAGCCGTCGAGGCTGCGCGCCGCGGTGCGGTGTCGACGCTGATCCTGCCCGCCGACGTGTCGTGGAGCGAGGGGGCCGTATCCGCCGGGCGTGAAAGTGTCGTCACGCTGGGCGGCGAACGTGACGACACCTTCACTGTCGACACAGCGGCTGCCGCCTGCGCGCTGCGGTCCGGCGAGCCGACGGTTCTGTTGATCGGCGGTGACGCGACCCGCCGCGCCGGACTCGAGGCTGCCGTGCGGATCGCCCACGGCACTGACGCCCGCGTCCTGTTCGAGACGTTCCCTGCCCGGCTGGAGCGCGGTGCGGGCGTGCCGGCCGTCGAGCGGCTCGCGTACTTCGGCGAAGCCGCCGCCGAGCAGCTCGCCGGTGCGCGGCACCTGATCCTGGCCGGTGCCCCGTCCCCGGTGTCGTTTTTCGCCTACCCGGACAAACCCAGCGACCTGGTGCCCGACGGATGCACGGTGCACGTGCTGGCCGCTCACCACGGCGCCGCGGATGCGCTGATGCGTCTCGCCGACGAGGTGGCACCCGGCACCCCGGCCGCGGTGGCGCCCGCGGCGCGGCCGCAGCTGCCCGCCGGTGAGCTCACCGCGTTCACGGCGGCCGCCGTGATCGGCGCGCTGCTGCCCGACGGCGCGATCCTCGTCGACGAGTCGAACACTGCGGGGGTCGGTATCGCCGCGGCGACCGCCGGCGCCCCGGCCCACGACGTCCTGACGCTTACCGGCGGTGCTATCGGCTACGGCCTGCCCGCTGCGATCGGAGCGGCAGTCGCGGCGCCTGACCGTCCCGTGCTTGCGCTGCAGGCCGACGGTTCGGCCCTGTACACGATCTCGGCGCTGTGGACGCAGGCTCGCGAGAATCTCGACGTGACGACGGTGATCTTCAACAACGGTGCATACGACATCCTTCGTATGGAGTTGCAGCGGGTGGGGGCGACGAGCGGCACCGAGCCCGGCCCGAAGGCGCGCGATCTGCTCGACTTGGGTTCGCCGGCAATCGATTTCGTCCAGATCGCCGAGGGCCTCGGGGTGCCTGCACGGCGGGTGCGCACTGCCGAGGAGTTCGCGGCGGCGCTGACCGACGCATTCGCCGAGCCGGGTCCGCACTTGATCGACGCGCTGGTGCCGTCTCTGCTGGGTTAGCCCGATTGCGTTGACGCGCGCAGGTTCTGGTCCACTTCTTGCTGCCACAGATCGTAGGCGTGGGTGGTGTCGACCTCCTGCTCGAAGCGGCTCGTCATGTCCGGGGTGACGTCGGCGGCGTCGACGTAGAACTGTTCGTACCAGCGCCGGTGCTGGTACACCGGACCGTCTTCCTCGGTCAGCAGCGGGTTGTCGATGCGAGTCTTGTTCTTCCAGATCGCCACATCCTCCAAGAAGCCGCCGCCGAAACTGCGATTCATGGCACCGGCGAGTTTGGCGGCCTTGTCCGCCGGTAGACCCGGCATCGCGGCGACGGCCACTCCCCACTGCAACATGAAGGAGTCGTGGGTGACGGGGTAGTGGCAGTTGATCAGCGCCACCTCGACGGTGAAGCCGGGTCCGAGATCGTTGTGCAGCCAGTTGATCATGTACGCCGGCCCGAAGTACGTGGCCTCGGACCTCAGATACGTTCCCTCCCAGAGCTTCTCCGGGTCGGAGACGTAATCGGGTCGAGGTTTGGACTCCATGTACTGGCTGGCGGTGTGTCCGTCGATGACGTTCTTGAAGTACGTCGGGTAGGCGTGGTGGATGTAGAAGAAGTGCGCCATGTCGACGTTGTTGTCGACGATCTCACGGCAGTGGGCGCCTTCGATCAGCACCGAACTCCACTGCCAGGGCGACCAGCGGCCCTCGGCATAGCCGTCGATCGTCGGGGGAAGCAGTTCGGCCTCCGGCGTGGAGCCCTCGGGGTCATGCCACACCAGCAGCTGACCGTTGACCTCGGTGGTCAGCCACGCGCGGGTGCGTGCCATCCGTGGCGTCCGCTTGGCGTAGGGCACCAGCGAGCATCTGCCGTCGCCGCGCCAGCGCCAGTCGTGGAACGGGCACGCGATGTCGTCACCCTTGACGGTGCCCTGGGCCAGGTTGCCGCCCATGTGCCGGCAGTAGCCGTCGAGGACCTTCAATTCGCCCGCGGAGTCGGCGAATACCACCAGCAGTGTGCCGAAGGCGTTGATGCCGTGCGGTTTCCCGTCGCGGAAGTCCTCTGCGAGGCCGAGGCAGTGCCACCCCCGGGCGAAGCGCCTCGGTGCAGTCCCGGTGTCGATCTCGCGGATGCCGGTCATAGGGTCCTCCTGTTCATGTCCAGCACGGCCAGGTGGCTGAACACCATGCTGGTGCCGATGGGGTTGCCGCCGCCGGGGTAGGCGAATCCGCTGGGGGCGGCCATTGTGTTGCCTGCCGCATACAGGCCGGGAATCACCGCGCCCGTGGTGTCGAGGACCCGTGCGGCCGCGTCGGTACGCAACCCGCCCTTGGTGCCAAGGTCGGAGACTCCGAAGGCGGCGGCGTGAAATGGTGGTCGTTCGATCGGGTGCAGCGGGGACGCGCCGCCGGAGAACGCACGGTCGTAGGGCTCGCCACCCCGATCGAATTCTTCGTCCACTCCGCGACGGGCGAAATCGTTGAACCGCCGCACCGTGTCGACCAGGTTGTCCGGAGGGACGCCGATGGCGTCGGCCAGTCCCTCCAGAGTGTCGGCACTGCGCCACAAACCCGCGTCGACGTAGCGCTGCGTCTCGACCATCGACACGTTGGGCGCCTGCACCGGCGGCACGGGCCCGTTCGAAGAATCGTCGTAGACCATCCAGAAGGGCAAGGTCACCGCACCCTCGTCCATCGCGGCCAGCACAGCGCGGCCCAGTCGGTCATAGGCTGCAGACTCGTTGACGAACCGCCTGCCGTGATCGTCGACGAAGATGCCGCCGGTGAACCACAGCGCGAAAGCCGCTGTCCCATCGGGGTGCATCAGGCCCGGCGACCACCACGCCTGGTCCATCAGGTCGGTGTCAGCCCCGGCGGCGATCCCAGCCAGGTGCGCGAGACCGCGGTTCGACGGAGGCCCCATGGTGTCGCGAGATCGGCCCGGTACGCCGTAGCGGGCTCGCATCTCGTCGTTGCATTCGAATCCGCCGGCGGCGAGCAACACCCCCCGGCGCGCCCGGATGGCGTGGCTGCCTTCCGAGTCGGTGACCACTGCGCCGACCACTCGACCTTTCTGGCCACCGTCGACGATGATATCGGTGAGAGCGGTGCCGAGCCTGGTCTGTGCGGTGGGATAGCGGCGTAGAGCGATCAGGAACCGGGCGATCAATGCCCGGCCGCCGACGAAATAGTCGTCGGGCTGCGGCCGGCCAAGCCGATCGGTGTCGAGTGGTCCGCGAATGAGCTCGCGGAGATCCGGCGCCGCAGCCACTTTCAGCGGCTTGGCCGCGATGTGGCGCATACCGTCTGCCCGCGCCTTCGGTGCATGGCCGAAATAGTCGGGCCAGGGCAGCAGCGAGAACTTCAGCTGATCGTCGGCTTCCAGGTAGGCGATCAACGGTGCGCCACCGCGGACATAGGCCTCGCGTAGCGCCGCGGGCGTGCGGTCGCCGACGACGGCGTTGTAGTACTCGAGCGCGTCGTCGATGGTGTCATCGGTACCCGCGCGCTGCAGAACGGGGTTGCAGGGGAACCACATCCCACCGCCACCCGAATACGCCGTGGTGCCGCCGAACCGCTCGGACGCCTCGACCAGCACGACGTCGAGGCCTTCGCGGGCCGCGGTGTAGGCACCTGTGACGCCCCCGGCGCCCGAGCCGGCCACGACCACGTCGGTCTCGATATCCCAGTGCTGGATGGTCTTCGCGCGAGCGCTCATCCAGTCAGGCATGGAAGCTCCTCCCGTGCACGGCGAACTCGGCATCGAGTGCATCCCGGTCGGCGAGCGTCATCGGCCGGTAGTCCGGCCGGCCCCTGCCCGCCCAGCGGTACACCAGCTCATCGGTGTGCCAGCGCTGCGCCTGCAGCTCCCGTTTGAGCACCTTGTTGGACCCGGTGACCGGCAGGTCGGTGGACACCCTCAGCAACCGGGGAAGGCCTTTGCGGCCCAGGTCTTCCTGCGCGGTGAGAAACTCGGCGAAGCGGCCGGGATCGAAGGCGTCCGGGTCGGCGACTTCCACCGCGGCCATCACCTGATCGCCGGAGCGCGGATCCGGCACGGCGTAGACCGAGGCGGCGATGACGTCTTTGTACCGGCGCAGCACACGTTCGATGGTCAACGCCGAGATGTTCTCGCCGTCCACACGCAGCCAATCACCGCGGCGGCCGGCGAAGTACAGAAACCCGTCGGTGTCCACATAGCCGAGATCGCCGGACCAGTACCACCCGTTGCGGGTGCGTTCGGCATCGGCAGCGTCGTTGCGATAGTAGCCCTCGAAATCGCGTGCACCGCGGCGGTCGACGATCTCGCCGATCGCCTCGTCGGGGTTGCTGACCCGGCCCGTGTCATCGAGAAGCGCTGCAGCGCAGCGCTGCAACGTGTGCGTGTCGATCACGACGACGTCGGGGTGCGCGGGCCGGCCGAGCGCGCCGGGTGGAGCGCACGCATCGGGTGCGGCCACCGCACCGCCCTCGCTCGAGCCGTATCCTTCGAACAGCTCGGCGCCGAAGCGGCGGCGGAACTCCTTCTGGTCTTCGGGCGAGGCCTCGGTGCCGAAGCCCCGCTGCAGTGTGTTGTCCGCGTCGTCGGGGCGCTCAGGGGTCGCCATCAGGTAGGCGAGCGCCTTGCCGACATAGGTGAAGAACGTGGCGCCGAAGAATCGCACATCGGGCAGGAACCCCGAGGCTGAGAACGTCGGAGTGAGGCAGACAGTGGCGCCATTGGCGAGCGCGGGCGCCCACAGCGCCATCAGCGCGTTGCCGTGGAACAACGGCATGCAGCAGTAGTCGACGTCGCCGCGATGATGGCCGAACTTCGCAGAGGCCGTGTATGCGATGCGGGCCAGCCGGCCCTGTGTACACCGGACCGCCTTCGAGGTGCCGGTCGTGCCGGAGGTGAACAGCAAGAGCAGCAGCGACATCGCGTCGACACCAGCGGCGGCCGCGGCGGGGGAGCCACGGTGTTCGTGGACGCGGCGGTGGTAATCCGAATCGTCGATGCACCAGATCAGTTCCGCGCGCACGCCGTGATCCAGGGAGCGCAGACGGCTCGCGCCAGCGGTGTCGGTGACGATCACCGCGCAGTCGGCATGCCGGATGTCAGCAGCCAGCTCCTGTGCGCCGCGGGTGGGATTGAGGCCGACGATGGTCGCACCGGCCAGTGCGGCGCCACCGAGCCAGAACACGAACTCGGGCACATTGTCCAGCAGCACACCGAGGTGAAACGGTGTGCCCTCGGGCATTCGGGACCGCTGCGCGGTCGCCAGCGTCGCCCGGGCTGCAGAAGACGCCACCACCTCGTCCCACGTCCAGGTCTGTTCGCGGGTGCGCAGTCCCGGATGAGGGTCACCGGAACGCGCGAGCAGCATCGATGCGATATCGGCGTGCTCCGTCATGGCCGGACGATTTCATGGACGGCATCGGAGCAGTCGGTTGCCTCTGCCGACAGCTGTCGCTTGATCACCTTGAACGTCTCGGTGCGCGGCAGCGTCGCGGCCACGCGCACGTACACCGGCCACTGCTTGGGGCCGAGATCGCTTTGAGCGCAGAGGAATTCCGTGAAGTCGGAGCGGTCGAAGGCGGCTGGGTCGGGCAACACCAGCGCCGCCATCACCTTGTCGCCGACAGCCTCGTCGGGGATGGGGTAGACCGCGGCCTCGGTGACGCCGGGATACCGCATCAGGATCCGCTCGATCGGCGCGGTGCCGAGATTCTCGCCGTCCACCCGCAACCAATCACCGAGCCGGCCTGCGAAGTACGCGAAACCGTGTTCGTCGCGGTACGCGAGGTCCCCGCTGTGGTAGACGCCGCCGCGCAGCCGGTCGGCGTCGGCTTCCGGATCGTTGTAGTAGCCGCGGAACTGGCCGGCGCCGTCGGTGTTGACGAGCTCGCCGATCACCCCCGGCGGGCACTCGTGCCCGGTGTCGGCGTCGAGGATGGTGACACCGCCGACGAGCGGTCCCAGTGCTCCTTGCGGCGTGTCGGGGGTCCGCGCGATCGAGACGCCCCCTTCGCTCGAACCGAACCCGTCGACCACCTCCACGTCGAACCGCTGCGCGAAGCGGCTCAGATCCCGGGGCGCCCCTTCGTTGCCGTAGGCGACCCGCAGCGGGTTGTCGCGGTCGTCGTGCCGTTCGGGTGTCGCGAGGATGTAGGACAGCGGTTTGCCGACATAGTTCGCGTAGGTGGCGCCGACTCTACGGATGTCGGGAAAGAACCGCGATGCGGAGAATCTGCGCCGTAGCGCAATGGCCGCCCCGCCTGCCACCGCGGGCGCCCAGCCGGCCATGATCGCGTTGGAGTGGAACAGCGGCATGGACAGATAGCAGGTGTCCGACGGGCCGAGGCCGAACCGCTGGGCCAGCATCAACCCGGGGAACGCGACCTTTTCATGCGTGCAGCGCACGGCTTTGGGTTCGCCGCTGGTGCCGGAGGTGAAGATCAACATGAACAGATCGTCGGGGTCGGCTTCGCGAAACCGTACGTCTGCACCGGCATGGGCGGCCAATTCGTCGGTGAACGTCCGTGATTCGACATTCACCGAGGCGATGTCGGGTACTGCGCTGTCGCCGTCGGCCAGCACCAGTTGGCAGTCGGCGTGGTCGATGTCGCGCTGCAACGCCGCGCCCCGGCGGGTCGGGTTGAGGCCGACCGGCACGATGCCGGTCATGGCCGCGGCCACCAGCATGCAGGAGAAGAACGGGGTGTTGCCGGCGAGCACGCCGACGTGCGGTGGCCGGTCCGGGTCCAGCCGCGCGCGCAGCAGCGCGGCCAGCGCCGCGGCGTCGCGGAGGTGGTCACGCCACGAGACGAACGACACCTCACCGGAGCCGTCGATGCCGTAGACGCCCCGGTCCGCCACGTCGGCCAGCGGCGCCAGCAGCGTGGAAACGCTCGGTGCAGCGGGGGCGCCCACCGCGCCTCAGGCCGGCGTGTCGGCGAGCTCGCGGCCGATACGCAGCAATTGTCCGGTCGCACCGCCGAGCGAGAACTCGGTCTGCTTGGCGGCCAGGAAGTAGCGATGCACTGGGTGATCGGTGTCGATACCGACCCCGCCGTGTACGTGAACAGCGGTGTGCGCCACGCGATGTCCCGCCTCGGCCGCCCAGAAGGCGGCGCTGGCGACGTCGACGTCGGCGGGCAGGTCCTCCGATACCCGCCACGCGGCCTGGGTCAAGGTCAGCCGCAGGCCTTTGATGTCGATGTAGCCGTCGGCCAGTCGGGCGGACACGGCCTGGAAGCTGCCGATGGGCCGGTCGAACTGCTCTCGCTCGCGGGCGTAGGCGGCGGTCATCTCCAGGGCGCGTTCCACCACCCCCAGCTGGTAGGCGCTGCGCCCGAGGGCTGCCCGGGTGATCAGCCAGTCCAGCACCTCGGGCCCACCGAGCCGGCGTTCGGAAGGTACCGCGACCCCGCGCAGGTCGAGAGCTCCCACGCTGCCGTGCCCGGTGGTGTCGAGCGCGCTGACCGTCAGCCCACTGTCGTCGGCAGCGACCAGGAAAACACCCACGCCCGAATCGGTTTCGGCCGGGACGAGGAAGGCGTCGGCCTTCGGTGCGTACGCCACCAGCGTCCGGGTACCGGTGAGCGTGACACCGGAACCCTCGCTGCGCGCCCGCACCGGACCCTCACCCATCTCGCCGTCGAGTGCGACGGTGAGGATCTTCTCGCCCCGCACAGCCGGTGCCGCCCATTGCTGCGCGAGCGTGTCCGAGCCGAACCTCGCCAGCGCCCCCGCGCCAAGCACCACGGATTCCGAGTACGGGACGGCGGCCAACTGGCGACCGAGCGCCACCAGCACCGCAACCTCCTCCAGCACGCCGAAACCACCGCCGCCGACCGCTTCCGGCGCCGTGGTCGACAGGATGTCGGCGTCGATCAGCTTGCGCCACAGATCGGCATCGAAGCGTCCGCCCGCGTTCGGGCCGAGGCCGTCGAGTTCGCGCTGGTGTTCGGGTGTGCACACCGATTCGGTGATCGTGCGGACCAGGCCGCCGAGGTCGTCGCTGGCCTCTGTGGTCGAGAAATCCATGTCGAAGGTCCCCTTACCGGTTCACTCGGGGCAGCCCGAGCGCCACCATGCCGATGATGTCTCGCTGAATCTCGTTGGTACCGCCGCCGAATGTCAGGATCAGGCAGGACCGGTGCATCCTCTCGATCCGGCCGCGCAGCAGCGCGCCCGGCGAATCGGAACGCAGCGTGGCCGCCGTGCCCATCACTTCCATCAACAAGCGGTAGGCCTCGGTGGCCAGCTCGGTGCCGTACACCTTGGCCGCTGACGCGTCGGCCGGCGAGGGTGCCGCGTCCTCGGTGGAGGCCAGCTCCCAGTTGATCAGCTTGAGCACCTCCGCTTTGGCGTGCACCCGTGCCAGGTTGAGCTGCACCCACTGCGCGTCGATGAGCCGGTTGCCGTGCACGTCCTTGGTGTTCTGCGCCCACTCGCGCACCGCGCCCAACGCCACGAAGATCGGCTGCGCCGAGACCAGCGCGACCCGTTCGTGATTGAGCTGATTGGTGACCAGTTTCCAGCCGGCGTTCTCCTCGCCGACGAGGCTGCTGACCGGGACGCGGACATCCTGGTAGTACGTCGCGCTGGTGTCCACCCCGGCGACGGTGTGCACCGGGGTCCAGGAGAAGCCCTCTGCCGTCGTCGGCACGATCAGCATCGAGATCCCGCGGTGTTTCTTGGCTTCCGGGTTGGTGCGCGCGGCCAGCCAGACGTAGTCGGCGTAGGCGATCAGCGACGTCCACATCTTCTGCCCGTTGATCACGTATTCGTCGCCGTCGCGCACCGCGGTGGTGCGCAGCGAGGCCAGGTCGGTGCCGGCGCCGGGCTCGGAGTAGCCGATCGAGAAATGCAGTTCGCCTGCGGCGATCTTGGGCAGGAAGAAGTTCTTCTGCTCGTCGCTGCCGAAATGCATGATCGTCGGCGCGACGCTGTTGATCGTCAGGAACGGCACCGGGACATTGGCGATCGCGGCTTCGTCGTTGAAGATCAGACCGTCCATCGGAGGCCGCGCCTGCCCGCCGTACTCCTTCGGCCAGGACAGCGTCAGCCAGCCGTCCTTGCCCATCTGCGCGACGGTCTCGCGGTAGACGTTCCCGCGGCCCATCTCGCCGTCGTTGCTCGCGAGTGCCTCGGCGCGCTCCGGGGTCATCAACTTCGAGAAGTACGCGCGCAGCTCCCGGCGCAGCTCCTCTTGCTCGGGGGTGTAGCCGATCCGCATCGCGATCCTCACTAGTCTGCGAGCCTGTACCCGGTGCCATTCCGGACGCCCGTGTGAATACCTCAGGTCTTCCCCGGTTGTAACACGTTCTAGTCTTGGGGTCCAGGGTGGTGTCACACTGGGTGCTCTGCGAATCGGCCTACAGCCCTAGACCGTCAGGAGGAAGTCATGCGAGTGGAAGTGGATCGCGACCGTTGCGAGGGCAATGCCGTGTGCGTCGGAATAGCCCCCGACCTGTTCGACCTCGATGACGAGGATTACGCGGTGGTCAAGGCCGACCCCGTCCCCGAATCCGAAGAGGCGGTGGCCGAGCAGGCCATCATCGAGTGCCCTCGGGCCGCCCTGATCCGGCACGACTAGAGGTATTCATAAGTGACTTCTCCAAACACCGACATCGATCTGTCCGGCCGCGTCGCGGTCGTCACGGGAGCCGCCGCTGGGCTGGGCCGGGCTGAGGCCGTCGGGCTCGCCCGGGCGGGCGCCACCGTCGTGGTCAACGACATCGCCCCCGCGCTCGACCGCTCCGACGTTCTCGACGAGATCGCCACAGTGGGTGCCAAGGGGATCGCCGTCGCCGGCGACATCAGCGAGCGTTGCACGGCCGACGAGCTCGTCGCCACTGCGGACGGTCTGGGTGGCCTGGGCATCGTCGTCAACAACGCCGGCATCACCCGCGACCGCATCCTGTTCAACATGACCGACGAGGAGTGGGATGCGGTCATCAACGTGCACCTGCGGGGACACTTCCTGCTCACGCGCAACGCCGCCACATACTGGCGGACCAAAGCCAAGGAAGCCGACGGCCAGGTTTACGGGCGGATCATCAACACCTCGTCGGAAGCCGGCCTGTCGGGGCCGGTGGGACAGCCCAACTACGGTGCGGCCAAGGCGGGCATCACCGCGTTGACGCTCTCGGCCGCGCGTGCGCTCGGTCGATTCGGCGTCCGGGCGAACGCGATCGCTCCACGCGCCAGGACCGCAATGACGGCCGGTGTATTCGGCGACGCGCCTGAGTTACCTGAGGGTGCGGTAGACCCGCTGTCTCCCGAGCACGTCGTGAACCTCGTGCAGTTCCTGGCATCTCCTGCGGCCGAAGCCGTGAACGGACAGCTGTTCATCGTCTATGGTCCCACGGTGACGCTCCTCGCGGCGCCGACGGCGGAGAAGCAATTCAGCGCCAACGGCGACGAGTGGGACCCGTCCGCCTTGTCGCAAACCCTGCACGAATACTTTGCTGACCGAGATCCTGAGAAGAGCTTCTCGGCGGCCATGGGACTCGGCGACCGAGACTGACAGTCTCTGTTGTCACAGGGCTTCCCCAGGTAGAACGTGTTCTAGAATGACCTGTGTCACAATGGTCCTGATCAGCGGAAACATAACATTTCGGCGCCGATTACCGCTCTTTGACACTGCGAACGTGTTCTAGTTAGTATGATCCGGCTCACCAGAGGAAGTGCTGAGCGCAGGAGTGAGACCCCGGTGCAGGCAGCTTCTCAGGAAGAGTTCGCCAGGCGTACATCGTCGAGACCTTCGGACCGAGATCGGAGCAGAGGTTGATCGAACAGCTTGCGGCGCCGGCGCGGGCCGTGGGCGGGTTCGTCGAGATGTCCTTGGACACGTTCGCCAAGTCGTTCCGCCGCCCGTTCCAGTTCCGCGAGTTCCTGGATCAGACGTGGATGATCGCGCGGGTCTCCCTGGTTCCCACCCTGCTGGTGGCGATCCCGTTCACCGTTCTGGTGGCGTTCACGCTGAACATCTTGCTTCGGGAGATCGGCGCGGCGGATCTTTCCGGTGCGGGCACGGCGTTCGGCACCATCACCCAGCTCGGTCCGGTGGTGACGGTGCTGGTGGTCGCCGGCGCCGGCGCGACGGCGATCTGCGCTGATCTGGGAGCGCGCACCATTCGCGAGGAGATCGACGCGATGCGGGTACTGGGCATCGATCCGATTCAGCGCCTCGTCGTCCCACGCGTCCTGGCTTCGACGTTCGTGGCGCTGTTGCTCAACGGTCTGGTCTGCCTGATCGGGTTGTCCGGGGGCTATGTGTTCTCGGTGTTCCTGCAGGGGGTCAATCCGGGCGCGTTCATCAACGGCCTGACAGTGCTGACCGGGCTCGGGGAGCTGGTGCTCGCCGAGATCAAGGCACTGCTGTTCGGCGTGGTCGCCGGGCTGGTGGGCTGCTACCGGGGCCTGACGGTCAAGGGCGGGCCCAAAGGGGTGGGCAACGCGGTCAACGAGACCGTGGTCTACGCGTTCATCTGTCTGTTCGTGATCAACGTGATCATGACGGCGGTCGGGGTCAGGGTGCTGGCGCGATGAGCACTTGCGCGATGAGCCGGGGGCTGCGATGAGTTACGACGTCACGCTGCGGTTGCGGCGCGCCTTTCGCGGCGTGCCGCGCGCGGTGGACACCGTCGGCGAGCAGGCGCTGTTCTACGGCGAATCGGTCAAATACATCCCCAACGCGATCACTCGCTATCGCAAGGAAACGATCCGGCTGATCGCCGAGATGACCATGGGCACCGGTGCGCTGGTGATGATCGGCGGCACCGTCGGCGTGGCGGCGTTCATGACGTTGGCCTCCGGCGGCGTGATCGCCGTGCAGGGATATTCGTCGCTGGGCAACATCGGTATCGAGGCGCTCACCGGATTCTTGTCGGCGTTCCTCAACGTGCGCATCGTGGCGCCGGTGATCGCGGGCATCGCGTTGGCTGCGACGATCGGCGCGGGTGCGACCGCACAGCTGGGCGCGATGCGGGTGGCCGAGGAAATCGACGCAGTGGAATCGATGGCCGTGCATGCGGTCTCGTATCTGGTCTCGACCCGCCTCATCGCCGGGTTGATCGCGATTGTGCCTCTCTACGCGCTGTCGGTGCTGGCCGCGTTCTTCGCCGCCCGGTTCACCACCGTCTACATCAACGGCCAGTCCGCCGGCCTGTACGACCACTACTTCAACACCTTCCTGGTGCCTTCTGATCTGCTGTGGTCGTTTCTGCAAGCCATCGTCATGTCGGTGGCAGTGATGCTGGTGCACACCTACTACGGCTTCAACGCTTCCGGCGGCCCGGTCGGGGTCGGCATCGCCGTCGGCCAAGCCGTGCGCACCTCCCTGATCGTCGTCGTGACGATCGTGCTGTTCATCTCCCTGGCCGTCTACGGCGCCTCGGGCAACTTCAACCTCTCCGGATAGGACACCACGACCATGGCCAACGGTGACGCCAAGCGCAGCCACGTGAGGATCGCTGCCGCGATCCTCGCGGTGGTGGTGCTCGCCGCCGTGGTGTTCACCTACCTGTCGTACACGGCGGCCTTCACCTCCACCGACAAGGTGACGGTGCTCTCGCCCCGCGCCGGCCTGGTGATGGAGACCAAGGCCAAGGTGAAATACCGCGGTATCCAGGTCGGCGAAGTCGAATCGATCGACTACGCCGGGCAGGACGCAAAGTTGACGCTGGCCATCCGCAGCGACGACATGCGCTACATCCCGAGCAATGCGCCGGTCCGCATCGCCGGGAACACGATCTTCGGCGCCAAGTCGGTGGAGTTCCTGACCCCTGCGGATCCGGACCGTACGCCGCTGCGACCGGGCACCCAGGTGCAGGCCAAAGACGTTCAGCTCGAGGTCAACACGTTGTTCCAGACGCTGACCGATGTGCTCGGCAAGATCGACCCGGTCAACCTCAACGCGACGTTGTCGGCGCTCGCCGAAGGTCTGCGCGGGCACGGCGACGACCTCGGAGCCGGGTTGTCGGGTCTCAATTACTATCTGCAGCAGCTCAATCCGAAGCTGCCCACGCTGCAGGAGGATTTCCGCAAAGCCGGGGTCGTGACCAACATCTACGGTGACGCTGCGCCCGATCTGGCGAAGATCTTCGACTACGCGCCAACGGTCAGCAACACGGTGGTCGACGAGCAGGACAACCTCAACGCGACGCTGTTGGCGGCCACCGGTCTTGGCAACAATGCCGCCGACACCCTCGAGCCCGGGGCGGACAACTTCATCGCTGCCATCCAACGGCTCCGGGCGCCGCTGAAGGTGGTTGGCGACTATTCACCGGAGTTCGGCTGCGTGCTCAAGGGCATAACGGTCGCGATCAACCGGTTCGCGCCGATCATCGGTGGCATACGGCCCGGCTTGTTCGTGTCGTCGAGCTTCATCCCCGGCTCGCCGGCCTACACGTATCCGGAGAGCCTGCCGATCGTCAACGCCTCCGGTGGACCGAACTGCCGCGGCTTGCCGGATGCTCCGAGCAAGCAGTACGGCGGATCGTGGTGGCACAGCCCATTCCTGGTGACTGACAACGCCTACGTGCCCTTCCAGCCGAACACCGAGTTGCAGTTCGACGCACCGTCGACGCTGCAGTTCCTGTTCAACGGGGCCTTCGCCGAACGGGATGACTTCTAGTGGCGCGCAGACTCGGTGCGCACGACCGCACCATGATCAATGTCGGGGTGTTCACCGTCGTGATGCTGCTCATCGCCGCCATGCTGGTCGTGGTGTTCGGCGAGTTCCGGTTCGGCTCGGACAAGGACTACCACGCGACGTTCACCGACGCCTCGCGGCTCAAAGCCGGCCAAGACGTGCGGATCGCCGGAGTGCCGGTCGGCGCGGTCAAAGACGTCACGCTCAACGACGACAACACCGTCGATGTCGCGTTCACCCTCAACGAGCGCTACCAGCTGTACACCTCGAGCAAGGCCCAGGTCCGCTACGAGAACCTGGTGGGCGACCGGTACCTGGAGATTGCCTCCGGCCCAGGAGATCTGGTCAAGCTGCCGCCCGGCGGCACCATCACCAACACCGCACCCGCGCTCGACCTGGACGCTCTGCTCGGCGGTCTGAAGCCCGTCTTCAAAGGCCTGGACGGGCAGAAGATCAACGAGGTCAGCAACGCGATCATCGAACTGCTGCAGGGCCAAGGCGGCGCGCTGTCGCAGATGTTGTCCTCCACCAGTGCGTTCACCCAGGACCTGGCCGCGCGGGATCAGCTGATCGGGGACCTGATCACCCATCTGAACACCGTGCTGGGCACGGTCGACGAGAAGGGCGCCGAGTTCGACGCGACGGTGGACAAGCTGCAGAAGGTGATCACCGGGCTGGCGCAGGGGCGCGACCCGATCGCCGGCGCGATCGGTCCGCTCGCATCGGCCACCAACGATCTGACGGAGACCCTGGAGAAGAGCCGCCGGCCACTGCAGGGAGTGCTCGAAAACGTGCGGCCGCTGGCTCAGCGGCTCGACGAGCGCAAGGCAGACGTCAACAAGGTCATCGAGCCGCTCGCGGAGAATTACCTGCGGCTCAACGCCCTCGGCGCGTACGGGTCGTTCTTCAACATCTACTACTGCTCGATCCGCATGAAGATCAACGGTCCCGCCGGGAGCGACATCCTGATCCCGTTCGGCGGCCCGCCGGATCCGTCGAAGGGGAGGTGCTCTGAGAATGGCTAGACCTGACAGCGGAAACCCGTTGCGTACCGGCATCTTCGGCATCGTCCTGGTGACCTGCCTGGTCCTGGTGTCGTTCGGCTACAGCAACCTGCCGTTCATGCCGCAGGGCAAACCGTACGAAGCGTTCTTCACCGACGCCGGTGGCATCTCGCCGGGTAACGACGTCAACGTCTCGGGAATCAACGTCGGCAAGGTCAAGAGCGTGGCGCTGGCCGGCGACACCGCGAAGGTGACGTTCACCGTCGATCGCAAGATCCGCGTCGGCGACCAGTCACTGGTCGCGATCAAGACCGACACGGTGCTGGGAGAGAAGTCGCTGGCCGTGACACCCAAGGGCGCGGGGTCGGTGACCACGATCCCCGTCGGCCGCACCACGACCCCGTACACGCTCAACACCGCCCTGCAGGATCTGGGACAGAACGCCAGTGAGTTGGACAAGCCACGGTTCGAGCAGGCACTGCAGACGCTGACCGACTCACTGCGTGACGCCAAGCCCCAGCTGCGCGGTGCGCTCGACGGGGTCACGAACCTCTCCCGCAGCCTCAACAAGCGCGATGAGGCGCTCGAGCAGCTGCTGACGCACGCCAAGCGGGTCACCGATACGTTGGCGCAGCGCTCGGGCCAGGTCAATCAGCTGATCATCGACGGCAACATGTTGTTCGCCGCACTGGACGAGCGCCGCCAGGCGTTGAGTAACCTGATCACTGGCATCGACGATGTCTCACAACAGCTCTCGGGCTTCGTCGCCGACAACAAGCGTGAGTTCGGACCGGTCCTGGAGAAACTGAACCTGGTGATGGACAACCTGTTGGAGCGGCGCGAGCATATCGGTGAGGCGCTCAAGCGGCTGCCGCCGTACGCGACCACACTCGGGGAGGTGGTCGGCTCGGGGCCCGGCTTCCAGATCAACCTGTACGGACTCCCTCCCGCCACGATCTCCGAGGTGCTGCTCGACACCTACTTCCAGCCGGGCAAATTGCCTGACAGCCTCGCCGACTACCTGCGCGGATTGATTTCCGAGCGGCTCATCATCAGGCCTAAGTCACCATGAAACAACCAGATTCGTCCTCGTCCAAGGGTCGCGCGTTGCGTATCGCACTGGCGGCCGTACTCGTGTTCGCTCTGGTGTCCGCGGTGTACCTGGTGTGGCCGTCACGCGGCGGCAACAAGGTGGTCGCCTTCTTCTCCTCGGCGGTGGGGTTGTACTCCGGCGACGAGGTGCGCGTGATCGGCGTGCCGGTGGGCCGGATCGACTCGATCGAACCCCGCGCCAAGGACGTCAAGATCACGATGTCGATCGACGACGGGGTGAAGATCCCGGCCGATGCGCAGGCGCTGATCATCTCGCCGAACCTCGTTGCGGCGCGGTTCGTCCAGCTGGCACCGGCGTACACCGGTGGCCCGGTGATGGCAGACGGCGCCGAGATCGGACTGGACCGCACCGCCGTCCCGGTGGAGTGGGACGAGGTCAAAGAGCAGCTGACGCAACTCAGTTCACAGTTGGGGCCCCAACAGAACTCGGTTCAGGGCCCACTGAAGGCGTTCGTCGATCAGGCCGCCGACACCCTCGACGGCAACGGGGATTCGTTCCGTCAGGCGATCCGCGAGTTGTCGCAGACCGCGGGGCGGCTCGGGGACTCGCGTACCGACCTGTTCGGCACGGTCCGCAACCTGCAGGTCCTCGTCAACGCGCTGTCCAACAGCAATCAGCAGATCGTGCAGTTCACCGACCATGTGGCGTCGGTCTCGCAGGTACTCGCCGACAGCTCCGCGGATCTGGACAACACTCTCGGCACGCTGAACCAGGCGCTGTCCGACGTGAAAGGCCTTTTAGGCGAGAACAACAAGGCGCTCATCGATCAGGTGGGCAAGCTGACGGACTTCACCAACCTGCTCACCGAACACAGTGATGACATCGAGCAGATCCTGCACATCACGCCGAACGGGCTGGCCAACTTCTACAACATCTACAACCCTGCGCAGGGCACCGTCGGTGGTCTGCTGACACTGCCCAACTTCTCGAATCCGGTGCAGTTCATCTGTGGTGGCACCTTCGACATCGGCGCGAACCCGGACAACTACAAGCGGGCGGAGATCTGCCGCCAGCGGATGGGTCCGGTGTTCAAGCGCATCGCGATGAACTTCCCGCCGCTGCTGTTCCACCCCGTCAACAGCATCACCGCCTACAAGGGCCAGATCATGTACGACACCCCCGAGACGGAAGCCAAGGCGCAGACGCCCGTGCCGTACCTGCAGTGGCAGAACGCGCCGGGATCGGCGCCTCCGCAGATCGCCCCGGGCGGAGCGGATCTGGCCGCGCTGTTCGCGCCGACCGCGCCCACGCAGGGTTCGGGCCGTGCGCCGGGCCCCGCTCCAGCGCAGGGTTCGGGTCCCGCGCCCGGTCCCGCTCCGGCCGCCGCGGGGGGAGGCTCATGATCCGCAAGGTCATTCGCCCCGCGCTCGCGCTCGGAACCCTGACGGTACTGGTGTCGGGGTGTGAGTTCGGCGGGCTCAATTCGCTGGACATGCCGGGCACCTCCGGGCACGGCGATGGTTCGTACTCGATCACCGTCGAACTGCCGGACGTGGCGACGCTGCCCCAGAACTCGCCGGTGATGGTCAACGACGTGACCGTGGGGAGCGTGTCCGGCATCGACGCCGTGCAACGTCCCGACGGTACGTTCTACGCCGCGGTGAAGCTGTCGCTGGACAAGGACGTCAACCTGCCCGCCAACGCCGTCGCCAAGGTCGCGCAGACCTCACTGCTCGGCTCCCAGCACGTCGAACTGGCCGAACCTCCGGAGAAACCGGTCGGCCGGTTGGAGAACGGCTCGAACATCTCGCTGGACCGCACCGGCCGCTATCCGACCACCGAAGAGGTGCTGTCGTCGCTCGGCGTCGTCGTCAACAAGGGCAATCTCGGTGCTCTGCAGGACATCACCGAGGAGTTCTACAACGCCGTGGTCGGCCGGCAGGGCACCTTCACCGACCTCATCCCGCGGCTGGCCGAGCTGACGTCCTCGCTGGACCGGCAGACCGACGACATCATCTCCGCCGCCGAGGGTCTCGACCGCTTCGCCGGCATCCTCGCGCGCAGCAAGGACAGCCTCGGTCGCACCCTGGACACGCTGCCCGCGGCCCTGGACGTGCTGGACCGGAACCGCGCCACCATCGTCGACACGTTCGCCGCGCTGCGCAGGCTCGCGGTCGTGGGCTCGAAGGTAGTCTCCGAGACGAAGGTGGACCTGGCCGCCGATCTGAAGGACCTGTTCCCGGCGGTTAAGGCGCTCAACGACAACGCCGACGACCTCATCAGGAGCCTGGAGTTTCTGCCAACGTTCCCGTTCCACTACCAGTACCTGCGCAAGGCAGTCCGCGGCGACTACCTCAACGTGTTCGTCACGTTCGACCTGACCCTGCGTCGTCTGGGCGAGACGGTGTTCACCACGTCGCTCGGGCTCGATCCGAACATGAAGCGGCTCAACGAGGTCGTGAACACCCCGGACTTCCTGACCGGTGAGATGGCCAACCTGTCCGGCCAGGCGGCCGACCCCTTCAAGATCGCACCGGGCACGGCGACCCAGCACGAGGGGGCACCGTAGATGCTGGACCGGCTCTCCAAGATCCAACTGTCGATCTTCGCGGTCGTCACCGTCCTGACGGTCGGCGCGATCTCGATCTTCTACCTTCGCGTGCCCGAGGCGATCGGGTTGACCTCCTACCAGGTGACCGCCAACTTCACCGCGGCCGGAGGCCTGTACCAGAACGCCAACGTCACCTACCGCGGTGTCACCGTGGGCCAGGTGGAATCGGTGGGGCTGTCCGACAACGGCGTCGTCGCGCACATGCGGCTGAACAGCGGAACACCGGTACCGGCCAACGTCACCGCGACCGTCAAGAGCGTCTCGGCGGTCGGTGAACAGTACGTCGACCTGGTGCCGCCCGACGACCCCGCGGGAGACGAGCTGCGCAACGGCGCGGACATCCCGGTGAGCCGGACCGCGATCGGTCAGGACATCGCAGGTCTGCTCCAGCAGGCGGATGCATTGGTCAGCAGCGTGGGCAACAGCCGGATCAAGGATCTGCTCCGGGAAACGTTCAAGGCGTTCAACGGTTCCGGGCCCGAGCTCGCCCGCTTGATCCAGTCTGCGCGGCTGCTCGTTGACGAGGCGAACGCCAATTACGGGCAGACCACCCAGCTGATCGACCAGGCGGGCCCGTTCCTGGATTCACAGATCGCCAGCGGGGACAGCATCCGTTCGCTGGCCGACGGGTTGGCCCGGTTCACCGGCGAGGTGGCGAACGCCGACCCGCAGCTGCGCACACTGCTCCAGACCGCCCCTGGTGCGGCCGGCGTCGCGAGCGAGACCTTCGAGGGCATCCGGCCCGACTTCCCGATGCTGGCAGCAAACCTGGCCAACCTGGGTCGGATCGGCGTGATCTACAACAAGTCCATCGAGCAGGCCCTGGTGATCTTCCCGGCCCTGATCTCCGCGCTGACCACCGTCGCCGGCGGCGTGCCCGCGGACGAGGGCGGCAAGCTGGACTTCAAGATCCATCTCAACGATCCGCCCAGCTGTTCGGTCGGCTTCATCCCGCCGACGCAGATTCGTTCGCCGGCCGACACGACGCTGCGCGAGCTGCCCACCGACCTGTACTGCAAGACCCCGCAGAATGATCCGGCGGTGGTGCGCGGCGCCCGCAACTATCCGTGCCAGGAGTTCCCGGGCAAGCGCGCCCCGACCATCCAGCTGTGCCGCGACCCCAAGGGTTATGTGCCGCTGGGCACCAACCCGTGGCGCGGGCCGCCGGTGCCGCTGGGCACCCCGATCGAGGACGGCCGGAACATCCTGCCGCCCAACAAGTTCCCGTTCATCCCGCCCCAGGTGGATCCGGATCCGGGCCCGCCCGTCGTCCAGCTGCCCCCGGGCGCGGTGCCCGGGCCCGGGCCGGCCCCGCACGCGCCGTTCCCGTTGCCTGTGCCGCCGAACGAGCCGGGGACCCCGCCACGGCCATGGCCCTACTTCGCGCCTCCGGACCAGGTGGTGCCGCCGTACGGCCGGACACCACCGCCGCCGGCGGCGCCGCCAGCGCCGGCCGCGCCCGCACCCGGCCCGGCCGCGCCCCCCGCCGCACCTGCGGCTCCGTCGGGCCCGCTGCTGCCCGCCGAGGCGGTACCGCAGGCGAGTGGCCCGGCGCCGCAGGCGGCGGGACCCGCGATGGCCACATACGACCAGAACGGGAAGTTCGTCGATCCCGCCGGCGGAACTGGCACGTTCGCCGGTGGAACTGACAAACTGGCGCCTGCAGAGAACTGGGTCGATCTGATGATGGCCCCGAAACAGCTATAGGCAGGACGAGTTGGTAGAAGCTAGCCCGCGTGAGGCGAGCCGACCCGCTCGGCGTCGCGCCTCCCGCGCCGCCGGGCCGGCCACCGGTACCGAACCGGAGGTCCCGCCCGCGATGGTCGTCGACACCCCCGGGACAACCAAGGTCCGTCGGCCGGTCTCGACGTCGGCGGCGCCACCGCCGCGTCGGCGGGCCAACCGTGGCCTCGTCGCGCTCGTCTCGCTGCTGACTCTGGTGGTGCTCGCGGGTGCGCTCGGGGGCGGGGTGGCGTGGATGCTGCACGAGCAGCGGGCCCAGGAGGCGCAGCTGGCGCGCGACCAACGGTTCGTCGACACGGCCTCCCAGCTGGTGGTCAACATGTTCAGCTACACGCAGGACGACATCGACGACAGCGTGAACCGCTTCGTCAACGGCACCAGTGGCCCGCTGCGCGACATGCTCAGCCAGGGCAACAACGTCGACAACCTGAAGGCCATCTTCCGCGACACCAACGCGAGTTCCGAGGCAGTCATCAACGGTGCCGCTCTCGAGAAGGTCGACCAGGTGAGCGGCAATGCCGCGGTGCTGGTGTCTGCCCGGGTGACCGTGACCGACGTCGACGGCACCAACAAGCCGTCGCAGCCCTACCGCATGCGGGTGATCGTGCACGAGGACGACAACGGACACATGACGGGCTACGACCTCAAGTACCCCGATGGCGGCAACTGATGGGGAACGGATTCGCGCGGCTGCTCGCCGCCGTGGGCGTCCTGTTGGCGCTCGGAGTGGTCGCACTCGGCGGCGTGGGCGGCTGGCTGTACTGGGACAGGGTGCAGCTGCAAGGGGAGCAGGCCGCCCGCCAGGAGTTGGCTCCGCTTGCCCAGCAACAGATCCCGCAGGTCTTCGGGTACGACTACCAGACCGTGGAGGGCAGCCTCGGCAAGGTGTACCCGCTGTTGACGCCCAGCTATCGCCGGGAGTTCGAAGACCGCGCCACCAAGGACATCATTCCGCAGGCGCGGGATCGCCAGCTCGTCAGCCAGGCCAACGTCGTGGGTGTCGGAGTGCTGGAAGCACAACGGAATTCAGCGTCGGTGATGGTGTACATGAACCGTACCGTCACCGATAAGTCACGCCAGCCCATCTACGACGGCAGCCGCCTGCGGGTCGATTACCAGAAGATCGACGGCAAGTGGCTGATCAACTACATCACGCCGATCTAGATCCGGCCAGCGCCTCGAGGAAGGACCGCGCCCACCGGTCCACGTCGTGGGCGAGCACCTGCCTGCGCAGCGCCCGCATCCGTCGCCGGCCGTCCTCGGGGGTCTGTTTCAGGGCCTCTTCGATGGCGTCCTTGACGCCTTCCAGGTGGTGCGGATTGGTCAGGTAGGCCTGCCGCAATTCAGCTGCGGCACCGGTGAATTCACTCAGCACGAGCGCGCCGCCGAGGTCGCTGCGGCAGGCGACGTACTCCTTGGCCACCAGGTTCATCCCATCGCGCAGCGGGGTCACCAGCATGACGTCGGCGGCGACGTAGAAAGCGATCAGGTCTTCGCGCGGCACGGGGCGGTGCAGGTAGTGCAGCACCGGGTGGCCCACTTGTCCGTACTCGCCGTTGACGTGCCCGACCTGCCGCTCGATGTCCTCGCGCATCGCGATGTAGCTCTCCACCCGCTCGCGGCTCGGGGTGGCCAGTTGTACGAAAACGGTGTCGTTCGGGTCGATGCGCCCTTCGTCGAGCAGTTCGGAGAACGCACGCAGGCGCACGTCGATGCCCTTGGTGTAATCCAGCCGGTCGACGCCGAGCAGCACCTTGCGTGGATTTCCCAGTTCGGCCCGGATCTCGCGGGCACGCTGCCGGATCCTGCGGGTGCGGGCCTGCTGGTCGAGATCGCCGGCGTCGATGGAGATCGGGAAAGCGCCGACCTTCACGGTGCGGAAGCCGACGTAGACCTCACCGAACCGGGAGCGCACCCCGACCGTCGCCCTCGATGTGTTGGCCCCGATCAGTCGCCGGGCCAGGATCAAGAAGTTCTGGGCGCCGCCGGGGAGGTGGAAGCCCACCAGATCGGCACCGAGGAGCCCCTCGACGATCTCCGTGCGCCACGGCATCTGCATGAACAGTTCGACCGGCGGAAACGGGATGTGTAGGAAGAACCCGATGGTCAGGTCGGGCCGCAGCATGCGCAACATCTTCGGCACCAACTGCAGTTGGTAATCCTGCACCCACACGGTGGCGCCTTCGGCGGCGGTGCGCGCGGTCGCCTCGGCGAAGCGGCGGTTCACCTCGACGTAGCGGTCCCACCACTGCCGGTGGTAGATCGGCTTGACGATCACGTCGTGGTACAGCGGCCACAGCGTGGCGTTGGAGAAGCCCTCGTAGTACTCGGCGACGTCCTCGGTCGACAACCGCACCGGGACCAGCGTCATGCCGTCCTGCTCGATCGGCTCGTCGAAACTGTCCGGGTCGTCGGCTTCTTGCGGGACGCCGGGCCAGCCGATCCAGGCACCGCTGCGTTTCCGCAGCAGGGGCTCGAGCGCGGTCACCAGCCCGCCGGGGCTGCGCTTGTACTCGGTGGAGCCGTCGGGTCGGCGGACCATGTCGATGGGGAGTCGGTTGGCGACGACGACGAAGTCGGCGGACACCGCCGTGCCCGAGCGGTCCTCGGGGCCGCTCGGATCGGTCATTACGCGTCGATTTTCGCCGGTCCGATGCCGAGCATCGAGAGGAAGACTCGGCATTCATCGGCGTCGGTGGCGTAGGCGGCGACCACGCGTCGCGCCTGACGTTCGGTGCTGTCGGCGATGGGCTCGACGTCGCCGATCTCGGCAGGATCAGGTTTGGCAGGCATGGCACAACTGTAGCCAATGGCCAGGCCGGTAGCCGAAGCCCACTCGTGGCCGCACACGGTGCCGTATAACTAGAACACGTTCTCGTTTTTCCTCGCGAAAGGTGTACGAATGCAGCTCAGCGGTCCTTCGTTGTCCGGTCGGACGGTACTGGTCACCGGAGGGGGCAGCGGCATCGGCAAAGGGGTGGCCGCGGCAGTCGTCGCGGCGGGGGGCAACGCGATGCTGATGGGCCGCAACGCGGACAAGCTGGCCGCGGCGACCAGCGAAATCTCGGAGATCGGTGGGGCGGTGCGCTACGAGCCGGGCGACGTGACGAACGAGGACGAGGTGGCCCGCGTCGTGGCCGCGGCGACCGCGTGGACGGGTCGGCTGGACGGCGTGGTGCACTGCGCCGGCGGCAGCGACACCATCGGGCCGATCACCCAGCTGGACTCCGAGGCGTGGCGGCGTCTGATCGACCTCAACATCAACGGCACCTTCTATGTCCTCAAGCATGCGGCGCGGCAGATGGTGCGTGCCGGCGGCGGCTCGTTCGTCGGCATCTCGTCGATCGCGGCGAGCAACACCCACCGCTGGTTCGGTGCCTACGGCGTGTCCAAGGCCGGGGTGGATCATCTGATGCAGTTGGCCGCCGACGAGCTCGGACCGTCGCAGGTGCGGGTGAACTGCATCCGCCCGGGTCTGATCCGCACCGACCTCGTGGCGGCGATCTTCATGTCTCCCGAGGTCAGCGGCGATTATGCTGCGGCCACCCCGCTACCGCGCCCGGGCGAGGCCGAGGACGTCGCCAACGCGGCGGTGTTCCTGCTCAGCGATGCCTCCAGTTACATCACCGGTCAGCTGATCAACGTCGACGGCGGCATGATGCTGCGTCGCGGCCCGGATTTCTCGGCGATGCTCGAACCGGTCTTCGGGGCCGACGGCCTGCGCGGCGTCGTGCCGGACTAGCTGCCCGGTCGGGGGCCGCCGGCCTCCCAGCTGGCGACCGCACCCAGCGCCGCCCAGTCCAAATCGCGGCCGCCCCCGGCCAGCAGCGCGAGGAAGCGGTCGCGGATCACACTCGCCACCGGTAGCGGGACCTGCAGATCCTCGGCGGCGGCCAGCACCAGCCGCACGTCTTTGAGCCCCAGGTGGGCAGCGAAGCCCGCGGGTTCGAACTCTTCGCGGGCCATCAGGCCGCCGTAGGTCTTGTAGGCAGGGGCGGCGAACAGCGTGGAGGTCAGCAGGTCGAGGTAGGTCTGCTTGTCGACGCCGGCCTTGCCCACCAATGCCATTGCCTCGCCGAGGGATTCGATCACCGATGCGATGAGGAAATTGCCCGACAACTTGACCAGGTTGGCGACCGGCGGCTCGTCGCCCACCACGAAGGTGCGTTGACCGACGGCGTCGAAGACGGGTTGGGCGGCCTGTACCGCTTCTGCCGCGCCCGCGGCGACCACGAACAGTTTGGCGGCCGCAGCCGCTTCGGGCCTGCCGAACACCGGCGCCGCGACGAACGCCTGCCCGGCTTGGGTGTGCGCGGCGTGCAGTCGTTCGGCGAGCGCCACACTGATCGTGCTGCACGAGATGTGCACCGCACCGGGCGGGAGCGCTGCGATTAGCCCGGCGGCATCCGATGTGCCGAAGCACACCGCCTCCACTGCCGCATCATCGGCGAGCATGGTGACCACGGCCTCGTTGTTCGCTGCCTCGGCGACCGACGCCGCCGGAGTGGCGCCCCGCTCGGCGAGCGCGGACACCTTGTCAGGCGATCGGTTGTATGCGGTGACGTGGTGGTCGGCGGACAGCAGGTTGGTGGCCATCGCCGCCCCCATGTTGCCGAGCCCGACGAATCCGATTCTCATGCCGACGAGTGTGCCACCAGGGGCCGCGCTGCTCAGCTGTCGTGATGGATGCGGCCGGCCGTCTCGGTCAGCGGCCGGCCACCGCCACCCCATCGCGAGGCGATGATTTCCGCGGCGATCGACACCGCGGTCTCCTCCGGGGTGCGCGCGCCCAAGTCGAGCCCGATCGGGCTGGACAGTCGACTCATCTCGTCGTCGGTCAGTCCGGCCTCCCGCAAGCGGCGCAACCGGTCTGAGTGGGTGCGACGAGATCCCATCACGCCGACATAGCCGATTTGCGGCAGCCGCAACGCCACCTCCAGCACCGGGACGTCGAATTTTGCGTCGTGGGTGAGCACGCAGATCGCGGTGCGTGCGTCGAGTGCGCCACGTTCGGCTTCCCCGGCCAGGTAGCGGTGCGGCCAGTCGACGATCACGTCCTCGGCGGCGGGAAACCTTGCCGCAGTGGCGAACACGGGGCGAGCATCGCAGACGGTGACCCGGTAGCCGAGGAGCGTCGCCTGCGCAGCGAGGGCGGCGGCGAAGTCGATGGCGCCGAAGACGATCATCCGCGGTCGCGGTGCGTGACTGGCGACGAAGACGTCCATGCCGGCGTCCTGTCGCTGGCCGTCAGGGCCGTAGCGCAGAACCGCCGACCGGCCCGCCGCCAGTAACCCTCTGGCGTCGTCGACGATCGCGTCGTCGGCACGCTCGGATCCTACTGAGCCATCGGTGAAGTCGGGGCCGACCACGATCCGTCGACCGTGCCACGTCTCGTCGGGGTGGTCGATGACCGTGGCGACGGCGACCGCCCGATGTGCGGCGATGTCGTCGGCGACCGCCTGCAACTGCGGAAAGGTCTGGCGCGACACGGGTTCGGTGAAGATGTCGATGGTGCCGCCGCATGTCAACCCGACCGCGAACGCCTCGTCGTCACTGACGCCGTAGCGCTGTAGCTCCGCTCGGCCACTCGCCACGACGTCCTTCGCGACCTCGTACACCGCCGATTCGACGCAGCCGCCTGAGACCGACCCGGCGACGGAGCCGTCCGGCGCCACCACCATGGCCGCGCCGGGCGGACGCGGCGCGGAGTTCATGGTGCGTACCACCGTCGACAGTCCCGCGGTGCCACCGGCCTGCCAGACGGCCAGCAAGGGATCGAGCACATCACGCACGTGCGCAGTGTATGCGCGTGGCGGTCGCGCTACACCTTGGTCAGGTCGGTGTGCATCAGCATCACGTTGTAACTCGACCAGAGCGAGAGGTTGAAGTACAGGTCTGATCCGGTGCCGAGGGTGGACGGCGACCACGGATGCATCATCGGTGCGTAGATGCCGCCCGACTGCTGGGTCATCAGCACCTTCGCATCCGACCAGACCCCCTCTGGGCTGTCCGCGGTGCGCATCACGATGCTGTTGTTCTGATCCCCGTACAGCACGACGTACTTGCCCAGGTACTCGTTGTACTGCACCGACATCTCGCTGACGGTGTAACCGGGTTTGGTGAAACCCAGGAAACCGCCGGACTTTCCGATGATCGCCGTGGCCGCTGACGGGTTGCCCTTCACCCATCCGGCGGCTGAGCTGCCGAACCAGCCCTTCGATGCCGCCTTGTAGTACTCGTATTTCGACGGATCGAGGATGTTCTCGGGTGTCACCCGGGAGAGGTATGCCGCGCCCTGGCGGCCGTTGGGTGTGCCGTACACGTAGATGTAGCCGTCGTCGCCCTTGACGTACGCCGACTGTTGAAAGTTCTTGTTGCCGCTGAGGAATGAGTTGTAGCGGATGCTCTTCGGGTCGATCGTGAAGTTCTCGCCGTTGTCGACCGAATAGCCGATCGCCGAATAGTTGGTGGTCCACTTGCCTGCCGAGCCCCACTTGCTGACCGACATGTAGCTGACGTACTGGATGGTTCCGTACGGCGTGTCCTTGGTGACCGGCACGTTGACCGAGACACCCGCGGTCGGGATCATCGTGACCGAAGTCGGCAGCCACTTCTCGGGGTTGATGATCGGCCGCGCATTCACCGGGCCGTCCAGGGGTGCGCCGCCGAACATGTTGCCGGTGAACCATTCTCCGTTCGGAATCGTGATGCCGTCGCTCAAATTGGTGTCTGAACTGCGGAACAGCGTGTTGAAGATGTGCCGGCCGGTCATGTTGGCGCCGCTGAAGGTGTCGCCGACCGCGATCAGCACCTGATGTTCGTTGTAGTTCGGGGTTGCCGGATCGTCGACCATGCCGTTGTCCCACATGGTGCCGACGTCGGTACCCCACACGCTGAACCGATCGACGGTGTTGGCCTTGGTCGGATCGGCGTAGTCGTACCCGCCGGTGACCCAGCTGACGAAGTTGGTCGACGAGCTCACCTGGGGGTTCAGCCACGGCGAGTACGGTGTCAGCGCCGCCGCCGCCGCCGCGGCCTGCGTGTCGGTGGTCAGGTTCGCGGTCGCAACGCGCGTGGTGCGCGCGGCCGACAACGCCTCGAGCTCGCGCCGCGCCACGGACATCAGCGCCCCCAGGAATGGCGGCGGAGCCGTCTGGCCCTGGCCGGCATCAGCCTTCTGGTGGGCCCAGCCGACCATGCTGCGCGCCACGTTCACGACGGCCCGCACCACCGGCCGGTCGACGGGCCGCTCGACCTGACGCGTCGGGGCGGGCGCGGCATCATGCGACGTCCGTGTGGAAAGCGCCAGCTTTTTCGCGGTGCGCGGCGGTTGGGCGGGGTCGGGCGAGACGACCTTCGTGACGCGGGGGGAGCGTTTCGGCTCGGCGGTCTCGTCGGTGGCGACGCTGCTGACTTCGGGAGTGCTCGCCGACGCCGGCTTGCTCTCGGACTTCTTCTCCGGCTTCCGGCCGGACTGGCCGGTGGATCGCTTCGGGGTTGGCGCCGGGTCTGCGGCGTCCTCGGTTTTCCCGCCCTGTGCGCTCTTGCCGAATCTGCGGGTGTCGGCTCGATCCGGCCGCGTCGGGGTGGTGCGAGCCGACGAAGCAGCACTGTCCGAGGTTGCGGACGAGGTCGAGTTCGAGGACACCGATGGTGTGTCGTCGGCCCACGCCTGGCCTGCGAAGATGGCCGAACCAATGCCCAAGGCGACGGCCAGGGCGCCGACACGGCCGATGTGCGCTGCGGAACTCAACGAAGAAACCCCTCTAGAACCGGTCTGCGTCCCCCGACGTACGCGTCATTCAATCGCATTCCACAGACATCGGCCAGCAAAAGAGACTTGCGGCCCCGATTTCGTTTCGCGACTGTGATGGTTGCCTTTTGCGGACCGGCGCTCACAGGCTGCAAACGTGCGTGGAGCCCCCTGTCAGGATTGAACTGACGACCTACGCTTTACAAGAGCGTTGCTCTACCACTGAGCTAAGGAGGCCTAGGCGGGCTAGCTTATCGGGTCTTCGCTCACTCCTCGACGTCGATCACCCGCTGCGGTGTCGCCGGTCGCGTCATGAACCGGGCGCGCGGGCGCCGGCCCGGCAGTGGGATGCGGTCGGCGATGTTGCTCAACGGGTTCACCACCTGGCTGAGCACGATCACCGCCTCCCGCAGCGCCTCGATCGTCGGCTCCAGCGCCTCCAGGCCTGGAGTCAACCGGTTCAGCGTGTCCGCCACTGTCGCAAGCTGCTCCAGCGGGCCGTTGCGGGCGGTCAGCGTGTCCACGACACCGCCCTCGGCGAAGAGGCGGTCGGCGACGCCGTCCTCAGCCAGCAGTCTGTCGACCAGGCCGTCCTCGGCGAGCAGCTGATCGACCAGCCCGCCCGGCTCGATGGCACGCATCAGCCCGCTGTTCTCCTCGGTCAGCCGCTCCAGCGCGCCGCCGGGCGCGGTCAGCCGGTCCACGACGCCGCCGGGCCGCAGTAGCCGGTCCAACGCGCCGTCCGGCGCCAACGCCCGACCCAGCGGCTGGTCCTCGTCCATCAGCCGTGCCAGCCGGTTGGCGCGCTCGACCGCGTCCTGTACGCCGATCATGGCGGCGAACGACGGTGGCGGCTGACGCACCCCGCTCCCGGGTTCACCCAGCGCCTTACGGGCGATGCCGAGCCCCCCGCTGGCCATGCCCAGTCCGGCGTCGGCCACTGCCAGCCCGACACGCATCGGCGTCAACGCGAGATCGCTGAGGGATCTGCCCAGGTTCATGTGTCCCAGTCTAGGAAGGGCGCAACAATGAACTCACAGGAAGTGCACAGCGAGCGTGCAGCAGTTTTCCAAGCGCGAGGATGAACATGAGATCTATGGCCATGCCAGTGCAGGAAAACATCCCGGAAGCTCGCATCCTCGTCGTGGACGACGAGACGAACATTGTGGAGCTGCTGTCCGTGAGCCTGAAGTTCCAGGGCTTCGAGGTGCACACCGCGTCCAACGGTCCGGCGGCCCTCGACCTCGCTCGCGAGATGCGCCCCGACGCGATCATCCTCGACGTGATGATGCCCGGCATGGACGGTTTCGGGCTGCTGCGCCGGCTGCGCGCCGACGGTATCGACGCCCCGGCTCTCTTTCTCACCGCACGCGACTCTCTGCAGGACAAGATCGCCGGTCTGACCCTCGGCGGCGACGACTACGTGACCAAGCCCTTCAGCTTGGAGGAAGTGGTGGCCCGGCTCCGGGTGATCCTGCGCCGCGCCGGCGGCGGTGTGCAGGAGCCGCGCACGTCGCGGCTGAGCTTCGCCGACATCGAGCTCGACGAAGACACCCACGAGGTGTGGAAGGCCGGCGAGCCGGTGTCACTGTCGCCCACCGAGTTCACCCTGCTGCGGTACTTCATCATCAACGCCGGCACGGTGTTGTCGAAGCCGAAGATCCTCGACCACGTGTGGCGTTACGACTTCGGCGGCGACGTCAACGTCGTCGAGTCCTATGTGTCCTATCTGCGCCGCAAGATCGATACCGGGGACAAACGCCTGCTGCACACCCTGAGGGGTGTGGGGTATGTACTTCGCGAACCCCGGTGACAATGGAGGCGTGGGTCAGATCAGACGCGGGGTACCGCTTCGGGTAGGACTGGTCGCCGCCACGTTGCTGCTGGTCGCCTGCGGCCTGTTGGCCTCGGGGATCGCGGTGACCACGATCATGCACCACACCCTGATCAACCGCGTCGACGACACGTTGCGCGACGCGTCGCGGGGCTGGGCGCAGGTGCCGAGGCAATCTCCCGCCGATCCGGAGGACCAGGGGCCCAACCCGGCTCGTCCCCCCTCGGACTACTACGTGCGGGTGATCGAACCCGGAGGCAGTGCCTGGGTGGCGGTCAACGATCGCGACGCCGAGCCCGCGCTGCCCGCCGACAACGACGTGGGGCCCGAGCCTGTCACGGTGGCCAGTGTGGGCGACTCCGAGGTCGAATGGCGCGCGATGACGGTGCCCGGAACGGGGGGCGAGCTCACCACAGTCGCGATCGACCTGTCCGACGTGAAGTCCACGACCCGCGCGCTGGTCGCTGCCCAGGTGGGTATCGGTGTTGCCGTGCTGCTCGTGCTCGGCATCGTCGGATATGCGGTCGTGCACCGCAGCCTTCGCCCGCTCGCCGAGGTCGAGCAGACCGCCGCGGCCATCGCGGCGGGACAGTTGGACCGCCGCGTTCCCGAGCGGGACCCGCGCACCGAGGTCGGTCGGCTCTCGCTGGCGCTCAACGGCATGCTCGCCCAGATCCAGCGGGCGCTGGCATCCTCGGAGTCATCAGCCGATCAGGCGCGCGAATCCGAGGACCGGATGCGCCGCTTCATCACCGACGCCAGCCACGAGCTGCGCACCCCGCTGACCACGATCCGCGGCTTCGCCGAGCTGTACCGCCAGGGCGCCGCCCGCGATGTCGAGATGCTGATGGGCCGCATCGAAAGTGAATCCCGGCGGATGGGTCTGCTGGTGGAGGACCTTCTGTTGCTCGCCCGCCTGGATGCGCAGCGGCCGCTGGAGCAGCGGCGCGTCGACCTGCTCGCCCTGGCCAGCGACGCCGTCCACGATGCTCAATCCATCGCACCGCGCCGCCCGATCCGCATGGAGGTGTTCGACGGGCCGGGCACTCCTGAGGTCCTGGGCGACGAGGCGCGGTTGCGCCAGGTGTTGTCGAATCTGGTCGCGAACGCGCTGCAGCACACGCCCGAAACGGCCGGGGTGACGGTGCGCGTCGGCACCGACGAGGACTCCGCCGTTCTCGAGGTCTGCGACGAGGGGCCGGGGATGAGCACCGAGGACGCACAGCGGGTGTTCGAGCGCTTCTACCGCGCCGACTCGTCGCGCGCTCGGGCCAGCGGCGGCACCGGACTGGGGCTGTCGATCGTCGATTCGCTGGTGTACGCCCACGGCGGCACGGTCGGGGTCACCACGGCGCCGGGTCAGGGGTGCCGGTTCCGGGTGAGTCTGCCCCGCATCGCCGAGAGCTCCGAAGCCAAGGTGCCCACCGAGGTCGACGTCCCGGTCAGCTGAGCTCGGCCAGCGCCGCCTTGATGCGGCGCTGTGCGTCGTCGAGAGATTCCGGCGACGGGTTGTCGTCCACGTTGGCGAAGCCGAAGTCGGCGAGATCGCGTGCTGGGAAGACGTGCACGTGCAGATGCGGCACCTCCAGCCCAGCGATGATGACGCCGGAGCGCTCGGTGTCGAATGCCCTGCACACCGCTTTACCGATCAGCTGGCAGACCTCCATGACGCGAGCGAACACCGGGGCGTCGACGTCCTGCCAGTTGTCGATCTCCGCCCGCGGCACCACCAGTGTGTGACCCTGCGTCATCGGCTGGATGGTCAAGAACGCCACCACGTCGTCGTCTTCATAGACGAATCGGCCCGGCAGCTCGCCATTGATGATCTTGGTGAAGACGGTCGCCATGGCATCGAGCATTCCATAACCTGGCCGCATGCTGGGTTTGATGCAGGACCGACCGCTGTTGATCTCGTCGCTGATCGAGTATGCCTCGACGTTTCACGGTGACGCCGAGATCGTGTCGCGGCTCCCGGAAGGTCACGTGCGCCGCTCGTCGTGGCATGAGGTCGGCGAAATGTCCAAGCAGGTCGCCAACGCGCTGACCGCATGGGGTGTCCAAGCGGGCGACCGGGTGGCCACACTGGCGTGGAACAGCGACCGGCACCTGGCGCTGTATTTCGGTGTGTCCGGCTCGGGTGCGGTGATGCACACGGTGAACCCGCGGCTGTTCAGAGAGCAGATCGCCTACATCATCAACCACGCGGAGGACCGAATCCTCTTTTTCGACATCACCTTTGCGCCGCTGGTCGCGACGTTGGCGCCCGAACTGACCACCGTGCAGACCTATGTGGCGATGACCGATCGCGACCACATGCCCGATGTACCCGGTCTGCCTGACGGTGCTCTGCTGTGCTGGGACGACGTCATCGGGAGCCAGTCCACCCGCTACGCCTGGCCGGAGTTCGACGAGCGCAGCGCGTCGTCGCTGTGCTACACCTCCGGCACCACGGGGAACCCGAAAGGTGTTCTGTACTCGCATCGTTCGACGATGCTGCACACGTTGATGGCCGCGGCGCGCGACGCCAACGACGTGCACAGCGGGTCGGTGATCCTGCTCGTGGTCCCGATGTTCCACGCCAACGCCTGGGGCACGCCCTACACCGCCGCGATGGTGGGCGCCAAGTTGGTGCTGCCTGGCCCGCACCTCGACGGTGAATCGGTGTACACGTTGATGAAAGCCGAAGGGGTGAACCAATCCCAGGGCGTTCCGACGGTGTGGATGATGCTGTTCTCCTACCTCGACGAGCATCCCGAGATCGATCCGCACGAACTCGGCCTGCGCATCGCGGGAACGGGCGGCGCCGCTCTGCCTCTGTCCATGATCGAGCGTTTCGACCGCGACTTCGGCGCCCAGGCCATGCAGGGTTGGGGCATGACGGAGACATCGCCGCTATGTGTGATCGGCCGGCTGCTGCCCAAACACGAGGGGCTCTCGCAGAGCGAGAAGAACCAGATCATGCTCAAACAGGGTCGCGGGATCTGCGGGGTCGAGTTGAAGATCGTCGACGATGACGGCAACCGCCTGCCCTGGGACGGAAAGGCTTTCGGGGAGGTGTGGCTGCGCGGACCGTGGATCGCGAGCGGCTACTACCGCGGCGAGGGTGGGGACAAACTCGACGCCGAGGGGTTCTTCCCGACGGGCGACGTGGCGACGATCGACCCCGACGGCTACCTCCAGCTCGTCGACCGCGCCAAGGACGTCATCAAGTCCGGCGGTGAGTGGGTGAGTTCGATCGATCTGGAGAATGCCGCACTCGGTCATCCGGCGATCGCGGAGGCCGCAGTGATCGGGGTGCCGCACCCCAAGTGGCAGGAGCGTCCGCTACTGGTCGCCGTACTTCGCAAGGGCCACAGCGCAACTCGCGAAGAGATTCTCGACTATCTGGCCGGCGAGGTGGCCAAGTGGTGGCTGCCCGACGACGTCGTGTTCGTCGACGAATTACCACACACCGCAACCGGCAAGATACTCAAACTCGACCTGCGCCGGCAGTACCGCGATCACCAGTTGCCCGGCGTCAGCTCCTGATTCTCTTGGCGCTGATCGCCAGTTCTGCCAGTCACCGGACGAAGACGGGTCGGCCGCCGGCCACCGTTGCTGCCACCATCTCCCCGTCGAGGTCGGCCAACGCCTGCCGCGGCGGCACGGACAGCACGCAGAGGTCACCGACCGCGCCGGGCTCGACTCGGCGCGGCATCGCCGGGCGGAGTGCGTCACCGAGGAACAGCGTCAATGCCGTTGCCGGACTGACCTTTTCATCAGCGGCGAGCACTGCTCCGGACCGGGTGCGCCGGGTGACCGCGGCGCGCATCGCGGCCCAGGGGTCGGGCGCGCCGAATGGGGCGTCGGTCGACAGGGCCATCGGTACACCGGCCTCGTACAACGTCGCGACTCGCCACAACTCGTGATGCTCGGTGTGGGGGATGTCCTGCAGATACTGGTCGCCGCGTTCGGCGACGAAGTTCGGTTGAGTGACCACGGTGGCGCCGCTCGCGGCGACGTCGGCGAGGCTGCCGTGCGGAACCACGGCCGCGTGTTCGAGTCGATCGCCGGGATGACGGCCGGCGGCGGCCAGCGCGGCCAGCGCGACGGTGAGTTGTGCCGCGGTGACACAGTGCAGTGCAACGGGTTCGGCATCACGGTGCTGATCCACGATCCAGCCGGTGAGCGCATCGAGGTCGAGATCGTCGTCGTGCAGGATGCGTTTGCCCGGGGCCAGGCAGTGCACCCTCTGCGCCAACTCGCCGCGGCGGTGTGCATCGTGCAGCGCCGTGACGTCGGCACGGTCGAGGCCCGGGGTGGCATCGGTGACGCCTGTGACGCCGTAGGAACTCAGTTGAGCGCTGAATTCCCCCAGCCCGCTGTCGCAGCGGTCCAGGTTGGCCGCCCACCGGGGATCGGCGCTGCGCAGCCGGCCGTCCGGATGATCGCGTTGGCCGACAAGTGCCAGTCCGGTTGAATTGAGCGTCCACAGCACGCCGCTGCGATGCTGGACACGCAGCGGGGTACTGGGGCAGATCTGATCGAGCATGGTGCGGTCGAGAGGCCCGGCAACGGACTCGTGGTAGCCCACCGCGCGGATCCAACCGTCGGCAGCCACCGCCGAACTGCGCAGCACCGCAGTCAGATTCGGGAGCCCGTCGACCTCGTCGGGCCCCACGTGCACGGACCGCGACGCGGCGGCGGCGGCACGGAGGTGGATGTGATGATCGTGGAGCCCGGGCAGCACCGTGCCCCCCCGTGCGTCGAAGACTGTCTCGCCGTGACGGGTCTGCAGTTCGGCGGCCACCTCTTCGACGCACCTGCCGACGCGGATGTCGACGGCGGTTCCGTCGAGCAGCACCGCCCGCTTGATCAGCACGGGGTGGCCAGTCGGTCGCGTGCCATTCGGTCGACGAGCTCGTTGTGTCGGCCGAGCTCGGCTGCAGGCGGTACAGGTGAAAGTGGCTTCGTGAGGACTGCATCGCCGGAATTCGGAAGTTGTGCATAGCGGGCTGCGACTGCAGCCATCGCCACACCGATCACCTCGCCACCGCCACGCGCGTGCGAATCCATCACGGCCCGGGCGGCGTCCAACCCGGTCAGTGGATCGGCAATTGCGTCACCGCAGAACGCCGGAGCCTCCGGGGTTCCCCTGACGAGTCCGCCGGAGACCGCCGCGTCGTCGCCGAACGCCACCCAGTGGGCCCGGTCACCGTGAACGCCGTGTCCGGTGATCTGCAGCCAGATGCGGCCGTCGCGCGCCGGCACATCGTCAGGGCCGAGCCCACGGCTGCGCAGCGCTGCGGGACGGGAGGATTCGAGCACCACATCGGCGACACTCAGCAGTCTGCGCAAGCCGGCCGGCCGATCGAAAGCAGCTGCGTAGGAGAGCTTTCCGCTGTTCACCCAGTCGAAGAACTGCGGCGATCCGTTGCGCGTGCCGTCGGGCCGGCGCCGGCTCTCCACCTTCACCACAGTGGCTCCCGCACCTGCGAGCAACCGACCGCACAACGGCCCCGCCCACATCGAGGTGAGATCGACCACCAGCAGGTCGTGCAGGGGGCGCGGCGGCGCGGCCCGGCCGACTGCGCGCACGGCAGGCGCCGCCGGTGTGGTCTCGCCCAGGACACCCACCGGCAATCCCAAGAGCCGCGCACGATCGGCGAGCGTCTGAACGCTGCTGCGGTGCGCGTATTCGCGTACCGCAGGCCATGGGTCCGCGGTGCTGACGTCCGCCTCGACCAGTGCGGGCACGGCGTCGACATCATCGGGTCGCGCCAGGCTCAGGGCGCACCATCCGTCGGACGCCTTCATCAACCGAGCCGCGCCGCCGGCCGAGACGGCGCCGTTCGGAGCGAGACCCAGCAGTGCCGCGCGGCCACCGAGCGTCTCCTCGGCGTCGATATCGATTCCCGTCGCTGCAGTCAGTTCTCTGGTCGTTCGCCGCGCTTCGGCGAGCACGCCCGCGGGTATCGACAGCGGAGACATCAGACCATCGACCCGTCGGGCACGTCTGTGCTGACCTCGTCGACCAGACCCCACGCCAGCGCGGTCGCGGCGTCGATCGACCGACCCGAGAGCACCAGATATGCGGTGCGCCAGCGACCGATGCGGCGGGTGACGCTGACCGTGCCACCGGCGCCGGGGATCAAGCCGAGAGCCAGCTCGGGTAGGCCCAGTATGGCATCGGGGTGGCAGCGCACCCTGCCGCAGAATGCGGCCATCTCCAGGCCGCTGCCCTGGACATAGCCATGAATTTCTGCGCGGCACGCGGTGCCGAGGCGGGCGGTGATCCGGGCAAGCGCCAGCGCCGGACTGTGTCTCGTGCGGGCGAGGTGCGCGCTGGCCGGATCGGCAAAGGTGCCGAATTCGGCGAGATCACCCCCGCTGCAGAACGACGGTCCGTTGCCGGCCAGTACCACCTCGGAGATCGACGAATCGAGCAGTGCCACGTCGAGCGCTTCCAGGAGGGCTGCCCTCGCATCGTTGGAGAACGCGTTGTGTCGGCTGCCCCGATTGAACCGGATGGACAACCGGTGGTCTCTGCGTTGAGCGACAACGGGTTCGGCGATGGTGGGTACCGTGGCCGGGCCCCGTTCGGTCAGCCACTGCGCGAACTCCCGGCCCGCCTGCAGCGTCGAATACGCCAGCGATTCGGTGATCACGCCGCTTGCCGTACATCCCGACGGATCGACAGTGCGCAACACGTCGTCACACACTGTCGAGGCCTGCGGCCACCGGGAGACCCGCTCGGCGACCTCGGCCACCGCGTCGTCGACCGAGCTGACGGTGACCGCGCGAACGTCGTCACAGCGTCGCTCGGTCAGCGAGAAGGTGGCGTCGTCGGCCGATTCGGCCGGCACCAGTTCGCCATCGACGACCCGAACGTGCCTCACGCGTTCCTCTTTACCAGCCCTTGACCTGCTCGGCGATCTCCGCCACGGTCCAGGGCGGCGCATCGTGGTGGTCGCGGTAGGCCACGATCTGTGGGGTGGGCCGGTCGAAGCGACCCACGAAACCACCTGCAGCGATGAAGATCTGGCCGGTGATGTGCGCCGCGAGGTCGCTGACCAGATACGCGTAGGTGGGCGCGGCGTAGGCCGGGGGAGCGGCGTCCAGAGCGCCGGCCATGCTGACGTCGTCGAGCAGACCGCGGCGGTTGAGTGCGGTGATGTGCGCTTCGTAGTCCGGACCGGTGGAAAGCCGCGTCTTGGCTCCCGGGCAGACGACGTTGGCTCGCACGCCGTGTTCGGCGAGTTCGGCCGCGATCGCCAGCGTGAGGCCGTTGACGGCGCCCTTGCCGGCCGGGTACCCGGTGCCCCCGTAATCGCCGAGGAACGCGAACGAACCGGTGTTGACGATCGCCCCCGAACCCTGCTGCGCCATCAACGGTGCCGCGGCACGGCAGGTCTGGAAGACGGTGCCCAGGTGAGCGTCCATCAGCTCCTGGAACTGCGTCGAGGTCACGGTGAGAATAGACGAGCCGGCCGGCTCGGCCGTGCCGGCGCAGTTCACCAGGATGTCGAGGCGGCCGAACTCCTCGACGCACCTGGCGATCAACGCATCGGCGGTCGCGGGCTCGGCGGGCGAGCCGGCGTGCCCGACGGCGCCGGTGATGCTGGCCACGGCATCCTCGACGGCCTGCGGATCCCGCCCGTTGACGACCACGCTGGCGCCGAGGTCCGCCAACGTCGCGGCCACCGCCCGCCCGATGCCCCGCGAGCCACCGACCACCACGGCGGCGCGGCCGGACAGCATCGACGACGACCCTGGGCTAATGCGTGGTTCCGGGGTCGGCGAACGTCATCGCGTCCATGTTCCAGTAGCCGCGCAGATTGGTGATCAGGCCTGCGTCATCCACCCGGTAGGTGAACGCGCCGCGGACCGTCGCAACGAAGCCGTTCGGGAACGTGGTTTCGAGCACCAGGATGTAGGCGATCTCGCGTGCGCTGCTCGACGGGAACGTCTCCTCGCAGGTGATCCGCAGCTGGTTCGGCCCGATGTTGGTGTCGAAGAAGGCCGCCACCGCCTCTTTGCCGCGCACCCCGGTCCCGTCGGGGTTGGTGACCGCCTCACCGATCGGATCCTCGATCACGATGTCGTCGGACATCAGGGCCAGCCAGCCCTCGCGATCACCGCTCTGCACGCAGCGCCACGACGCCTGCGACGCCGCGACGACCGGTGCCAACGCTGCCTCGGTCATCGTGGCTTACCGGTCGGCGTCGGTGTAACGGATGACGCCGCGAATGTTCCTGCCCTCCAGCATGTCCCGATAGCCGTCGTTGATCTGCTCGAGCTTGTACTGACGGGTGACCATGTCGTCGAGGTTGAGTCGGCCCGCCTTGTACATCGACAGCAGCTGCGGGATGTCGAAGTGTGGGTTGCCGCCACCGAAGATGGTGCCCTGCAGGTTCTTCTGCAGCAGCGTCAGCATCGACAGGTTCAGCGTGACATCAGAGCTGGCCATGTTCGCGACCGCGGTGACGACACAGGTGCCGCCCTTGGCGGTGATGTTGAGGTAGTTGTCGATCTCTTCGCCCTTGAGCTCGCCGGTGGTGATGATGGTCTTCGACGCCATCCGGCCCTGCGTGGTCTCCGCGACGCCCATCATGGCGCTCGCGATGTCGGGGTAGGCGTGCGTGGCACCGAACTTGAGCGCCTGATCGCGCTTCCACTCGACCGGATCGATCGCGAAGATGTTCCGGGCGCCGGCGTTCAGTGCACCTTGCAGGGCGCCCATACCCACGCCACCGATGCCCGCGATGACGACGTCGTCACCCGGTCGGACGTTCGCGCTGCGCACCGCCGAGCCGTACCCCGTGGTGACGCCGCAGCCCACCAGGCAGGCGACCTCGAACGGGATCGACGGATCGATCTTCACCACCGAGCTCTTGTGCACGACCATGTACGGGCTGAACGTGCCCAGCAGCGTCATCGGGATGACGGGAGTTCCGTCCTTGACCGCGTGGATGCGGTGGGTGTTGTCCGACACCGCGGTGCCCTGCAGCAGCATCGCGCCCAGGTCGCACAGGTTGCGCATGCCGGCCTGACAGGAGGGACACGAACCGCAGGAGGGGATGAAGGACAGCACCACGTGGTCACCCGGCTCGAGGCCCTCGACGCCGGGCCCGACCTCGGTGACGATGCCGGCGCCCTCGTGGCCGCCGAGGACCGGGAAGCCGGCCATGGGGATGTCACCGGTGACCAGGTGGTGGTCCGAGTGGCACATGCCAGAGGCTTCCATCTGGATTTTGACCTCGTCCTTGACGGGGTCGCCGATCTCGATCTCCTCGATCGACCAGGGCTGGTTGAACTCCCAGATCAGAGCGCCTTTGGTCTTCATGTCTCCTGCTTTCGATCGTGCCTGCTGACTCCAGACTAGAGGCTCTAGTTAGCCACATCACACCGCCCCCAAGCAACTGCTTGGTGGTGTGATCACCAGATCGGGACGGGAGCCTCGCCGAGGGGGTAGTAGCCGGGCAGCTTCTCCCCGGCCAGCGAACGTTCGATGCGTTTCTGCATCGTTGGCGTGAGGTCACCGGACTCGATCAGCTTCATGAACGCCTTCTGCACATGGCCGAAGTCGAAGAAGTCCCGTTGCCACTCGATCAGCAATTGGTCGTTGAGCCGGAACCAGCTGCCGCCGATGCCGTAGATCTCGTCGCGGGAGCCGTCGCTCTTGTGCGCGATCTGCTTCCAGAAACCGACGATTTCGTTCTGCTTGTCGTCGATGAGTACCTTCTGGTACTCGTAGACCCAGTTCTCCAGGCCTTCCATCTCCAAGCCCAGGGCGACATCGCGAATCTCGTCTCTGTTGACGCACATGACGTCTTCCTTGGGGCCGATGTTCCAGCCGTAGGTCGCGTCCTCGGTGTAGAAGTCCGCCAACGGTTTCCAGTCGCCGGCCTTCTCGGCCTCCTGGTTCGCCGTCAGCCAGCGCTGGACCCAGTCCTCGAGTTGTTCGCGTGACGCCATTGTCATCACCTTTCTCTATTTCTCAGTCTTTTTCGGATATTGATAGTGCCCGGGTGGGACACATGTCGACAGCCATCTCCACGGCATCGCGGAGTTCGTCGGGGGGTTCGTGGTCGAGGATCTCGACGGCGCCGCGTTTGGGCACCCGGAAGACGTCTGGCGCCTCCAGCTCGCACATGGCGTGACCTTGGCAGAGGTCCTCGTCGAGTTCGACTCGGTAGCAACCCATGTGCTCTAGTCCCTGATGCGTTTGCGGTAGCGCACCTTCGCCGGCCTGGCGAGCTGTACCACCATCTTGGAGTGGTCGTTGCGGTAACTCTCCGGCGGTTGCGCCATCTCGAATTCGTACTCGCGCAACAGAACCGAGAAGATCGCCTTGATCTGCATCTGCGCGAACGCGGCACCGACGCAGCGATGCCTGCCTGCCCCGAACGGGATCCACGTCCACCGGTTGAGCAGGTCTTCCTGGCGGGGCTTCTCGTAGCGGTCCGGATCGAAGTCGTCGGGGTTCGGGAAGTCCTCGGGAATGCGATTGGAGATGGCGGGCGAGGCCGCCACCATCTGTCCCTTGTGGATCGGATGGCCGGCCACTTCGAACTCGTCCTGGGCGACCCGCATCAGGATGATCAGCGGCGGGTGCAGACGCAGCGTCTCCTTGAGCGCGTTGTCGATCTTCGGGATCTGGCGCAGCGCATGGAAACTCACCTCTTGACCGTCGGAGTAGAGGTCGTCGAGCTCCTGCTGCACCTGCGCGTAGTAGTCGGGGTGGCGGAGGAGTTCGATCAGTGTCCAGCTCGACGTGCCGGAGCTGGTGTGGTGGCCGGCGAACATCAGTGAGATGAACATGCCGGTGACCTCGTTGGCCGAGAACCGTGGGTTGCCGTCGTCGTCCTTGATCGAGACCAACACGTCGAGCAGGTCGCGGTCGCTCTTGTCGGCCGGGGGATTGGCGATCCGGCCGGTCATGACGTCCTGCACCAGCTCCACCAGGCTGGCTCGCGCCTCGTCCCGGATACGGAAACTCTCGATCGGCAAGTACGGGTCGACATAGCAGAGCGGGTCGGTACCACGCTCGAGCAGGTGGTAGTAGTTCGCGAACCGAGAATCGAGCTGGTTGCGGAATTTCAGACCGATCAGGCACGCTGTCGACGTGTAGATGGTCAGCTCGGCGAAGAACTCGAGCAGGTCGATTTCACCCTCGTCGCCCCAGTTCTCGATCATCCGCCGAACTTCGTTCTCGATCGTCGCGGCATGGCCCTTCATCTGCTCGCCGCGCAGCGCGGTGTTGTGCAGCATCTCGGCCCGACGCTCCGGATCCGCGTCGAACACGACGCCCTCGCCGAAGATCGGTGTCATGAACGGATAGGCCTCGGCCTGGTTCAATTCGCTGTCACTGGACCGGAAGAAGAACTCATTGGCTTCCGAACCGGACAGCATCACCACCTGCTTGCCGGCGAGCTGGAACCAGCCGACGTCACCGCATTCCTCGCGGAGACGCTTCATCAGACCGATCGGATCGGTGCGGAACTCCTCGAGGTGGCCGTGTTCCTCCTCGCCGCCGGAGACGCGTCGAACATCTGTGGTGGTGGTCATTTCAGGGCCTCCTCGTCGACCTTGAGCTGCTGGCGGTCTTTCGTCGCCGCAAGCGGCGCTTCGGGCTGCAACTCCATGTTCGCGATGAAGCCGCCGCGCGGTGTCTCGGCGACGAACGTGATGGCACGCGCCAGGTCGGTGGCGCGCAAGAAGTAGTCGTGGCGGGCCTGGCCCCACTTGGCCCAGTCCTCCAGCGCCGGGCCGATGAGGTCAGCAGGCAGGCTCCAGCCCATCGACGTCTTCGTCGGTCCCGGATGCACGATCGAGGCGCGCACTCCCGTGCCTTCGAGCTCCATCTGGAAGTTGTTGACCATCGCCACCAGCGCTGCCTTGGCCGCACCGTAGGCACCCATGTGCGGCCGCTGCCGCAGCGCCACATCGGATCCCACGAAGATCAGATCGCCGCGCTGACGCTCCAGCATGCCGGGCAGCACCGCGGTGGCGACCCGATTGGCGCCGATGAGGTGGATCTGCACCTGGGACTCGAACTGTTCGGTGCTGATCGAGTCGAGCTTGCCGAAGTACGTGTCGCCGGCGCCGGCGACCAGCACCTCGATGTCACCGAGCTCGGAGGTCGTCTGCTCGACACACGCCTTCACCGAGTCGGGGTCGGTGACGTCGAGGTGTACCGCGATGGCCTCCCCGCCGTCAGCGCGGATCTGCGCCACGATCTCCTCGAGTTTCTCCACTCGACGGGCGCCGAGCGCGACGGGAAAGCCACGCGACGCGAGATCGACAGCCGTGGCGGCGCCGATACCGGACGACGCTCCGGCGATCAGCGCGGGTCTGCGGTCGGGCAAGGGATCAAAACGGGGCATCAGCGCACCTTCACGTCGATGGGCAGGTGGGCGAATCCGCGGACATTGCTCGAGTGCACGCGGACAGCGTTGTCCTCGTCCACGTCGTATCCGCGGATCCTGGTGAACATCTCGGTCAGCGCGACGCGAGCCTCCATGCGCGCCAGGTGTGCGCCCAGGCAGAAGTGCGCGCCGCTGCCGAAACTCATCAACTTCGATCCGATCTCGCGCCCGATGACGAAGTCGTCCGGGGCGTCGAACACGCGCTCGTCGCGGTGCGCCGAACCGGGGAGCAGCAGCACGACGTCGCCGTCGGGGATCACGGTGTCGTACAGCGTGAGTTCTCCGTCGACCGTGCGGGCCAGGATCTGGCTCGAGGTGTCGTAGCGCAACGTCTCCTCCACCCACGGGGCCACCAGGCTGAGGTCGCTGTACACCGGCTCGAGTTGGGCACGGTTCCGGTGGCCCCAGAATGCCGCATTGGCAAGGAGTTTGGTGGTCGTCTCGTTCCCGGCGATGACCATCAGGAACATGAATCCCAGGATCTCGTCGTCGGTGAGGCGATCGCCGTTGATCTCGGCCTCCAGCAGTGCGGAGGTGAGGTCATCGGTCAGCTTCTCGCGACGTTCGGCAACCATGCCCTGGTAGTAGACGATCAGATTCAGCGACGCCTCGACAGCCGCGGGCGGCACGTCGGTCACGCCCTCATCGCGATGCATCACCCCGTCGGCCCAGGCTCGGACCTGCGCTCGATCGGCCTCGGGAACGCCCATGAGCTCGGAGATCACATCCATCGGCAGCTTGCCGGCGAACTCGTCGACGTAATCGACCGGTTCGCCACTGGCGGCCTTCTCGAGCATCGTGTCCAGATGCTGGACCGCGATCTCGGTGACGCGGGGTTCGAGCTCCCGGATCCGGCGCGGGGTGAAACCCTTGGAGACCAGGGTGCGCAGCCGCAGGTGGTCGGGGTCGTCCATGGCGAGGAACGACATCGTCTTCGATGCGTGGGGCCCGCGCGACGCGGGATCGAGGGACACGCCGAACTTGTTGGACAGCGTCGTGCTGTTGCGGAAGCCGGTCAGCACGTCCTGGTGGCGCGACAACGCCCAGAACCCCAACTCCTCGTTGTGATAGAGCGGCGCTTCGTCGCGCAGACGCCGGTAAGACGGGTACGGGTCTTCGTGGAAGTCGTAATCGTAGGGGTCGAGCAGAATCTCACTGACTGTCATTGGTCGTCTCCGACGATGAGGCCCACCACGTAGCTGAGGCGGTCGGCGATCTGGTGATAGGTGAAAGCGCCGCTGCCGGCATTGACCAGCGCGCCGAAGAACGTCATCTCCAACGCCGCAATGGTGCGCGGATCGGCGTCGGGGCCCACAGCGGATCTGATGCGGCGGTGGATCTCGGCACCGATGCGATCTCGTACTGCCAGTACGGCGGGATCCCCGCCCGAGAGCAGCGCCGTGGTGCAGGCTGCCGCCACCTCCGGTTCGTCGGCGACCGTCAACGCCATGGCACGCAGGGTCTTCTCGACGCGTTCCACGGTGCTGTCGTTGACGTTGGTGAAGTACTCCACCTGGCGGACGAGATCGAGGTAGATCTCCGCGATCAGGTGGTTCTTCGACGAGAAGTAGGTGTAGGCGGTGGCTGGGGCGACCTGCGCGCGCGAGGCCACCGCTCGTACGGTCAGTTCCGCATACGACGACTCCCGCAGCATCACCAGGCCCGCGTCGAGCACCTTGCGGAACGTCTGTTCTTGGCGCCGGTTGCGGCGCACAGAGCGATCCTCTTCTGTGATCGCGGCAGCGGCATCACTGGACACATGTCCAACGCTATCCGACGCGCGGCGCGACAGGCAAGCTGTCACTCAAAAGCACTGACAGAATTGGTGACGAAGCCTGAGCGAATCGACCTCCTTGCTTGCGGTGGACCGCCCCGCTAGGGTGCGACGAGGGGCAGAGTCAGACAGTTGTCCAGTAGGCAGACAGGAAGTGCGGATGGGTATCTCGGCAGATCGCGAGAGCAAACTGCTGATCGACGGCAAGCTCGTGACCGGCAACGGGGGTGTCTTCCCGACGGTCAATCCCGCCACCGAGGAGGTCCTGGGGGTCGCCGCCGACGCGAGCGCCGACGACATGGGCGCCGCGATCGCGGCGGCTCGGCGGGCGTTCGACGAGACCACCTGGTCGACCGACACCGAGCTGCGGGTCCGCTGCGTGCGCCAGCTCCAGCAGGCGATGCGCGACCGTGTCGAAGAACTGCGAGACTTGACGATCGCCGAAGTCGGCGCGCCGCGCATGCTGACGTCCGCTGCGCAGTTGGAAGGGCCCATCGAGGATCTGAGCTTCTGCGCGGACACCGCCGAGTCCTATGCGTGGACGACGGACCTGGGCATCGCGGCACCGATGGGAATCAAGACCCGACGCACCGTTGCCCGGGAGGCCGTCGGCGTGGTCGGTGCGATCACGCCGTGGAACTTCCCGCACCAGATCAACCTCGCCAAGGTCGGGCCGGCGTTGGCGGCGGGGAACACCCTGGTGCTCAAGCCTGCACCCGACACCCCCTGGGCTGCTGCGATTCTCGGCGAACTCATCACCGAGCACACCGACTTCCCCGCCGGGGTGATCAACATCGTCACCTCGAGCGATCATGGCGTCGGCGCGATGCTGTCGAGCGATCCGCGGGTGGACATGGTCTCGTTCACCGGATCCACCGCCACCGGCCGTGCGGTGATGAGCGACGGGGCGGCCACCCTGAAGAAGGTGTTTCTCGAACTCGGTGGCAAATCGGCGTTTCTGGTGCTCGACGACGCCGATCTGGCGGGGGCGTGCTCCATGGCCGCTTTCACTGCGTCGATGCACGCGGGGCAGGGCTGCGCCATCACCACCCGACTGGTGGTGCCGCGCAACCGCTATGACGAGGCTGTCGAGGCGGCCGCGGCCACGATGGGCGCTCTGTTGCCCGGGGACCCGACGAACCCCGGCACGATCTGCGGCCCGCTGATCTCGGAGCGCCAGCGCGACCGCGTGCAGAGCTACCTCGATACGGCGACCGCCGAGGGCGGCCGATTCGCCTGCGGCGGTGGTCGTCCCGCCGACCGCGATACGGGCTACTTCATCGAGCCCACGGTGATTGCCGGCCTGGACAACACGGCCACGGTGGCGCGCGAGGAGATCTTCGGCCCGGTGCTCACCGTCATCGCGCACGACGGTGACTACGACGCGGTGCGCATCGCCAACGACTCACCCTACGGCCTGTCGGGCACCGTGTTCTCCGGTGACGAGGAACGCGCCGCCGGTGTGGCCGCGCGCATGAGGGTGGGCACGGTGAATGTCAATGGCGGCGTGTGGTATTCGGCCGACATGCCGTTCGGCGGCTACAAGCAATCCGGCATCGGCCGGGAGATGGGGATCGCCGGATTCGAGGAGTACCTCGAGATCAAGGCGATCGCCACCGCGGTGTGACAGTCGAGACGGCGAACTGAAAGAGGAACAGAGGGAGTGCGCATGAGTCTTTATGGTGATCAGTTCAAGGACAAGGTGGCCATCGTCACCGGTGCCGGTGGCGGAATCGGGCAGGCCTATGCCGAGGCGCTGGCCCGCGAGGGTGCGGCCGTCGTGGTTGCCGACATCAACGTCGAGGGCGCGCAGAAGGTCGCGGACGGCATCGCCGGTGAGGGGGGCAACGCGCTGGCGGTGCGCGTGGATGTCTCCGATCCGGAGTCGGCCAAAGAGATGGCAGCGCAGACTCTCTCGGAGTTCGGTGGCATCGATTACCTGGTCAACAATGCCGCCATCTTCGGCGGCATGAAGCTGGACTTCCTCGTCACCGTCGATCCGGAGTACTACCGCAAGTTCATGAGTGTGAACCTCGACGGGGCGCTGTGGTGCACTCGCGCGGTCTACCGCAAGATGGCCAAGCGCGGCGGCGGCGCCATCGTCAACCAATCGTCCACGGCAGCATGGCTGTACTCGAACTTCTACGGTCTGGCGAAGGTCGGGATCAACGGGCTGACCCAGCAGCTCTCCCGCGAGCTCGGCGGGCAGAACATCCGCATCAACGCGATCGCCCCCGGCCCGATCGACACCGAGGCCAACCGCACCACCACGCCGCAGGAGATGGTCGCCGACATCGTGAAGAACATCCCGCTGTCGCGGATGGGCCAGCCCGACGACCTGGTCGGCATGTGCCTGTTCCTGCTGTCGGATCAGGCCAAATGGATCACCGGGCAGATCTTCAACGTCGACGGCGGACAGATCATCCGCTCATGACCGAACCGAGGCTGGGCTACATCGGGCTGGGTAACCAGGGCGCCCCGATGGCGAAGCGGCTGGTCGACTGGCCCGGTGGGCTCGTCGTGTTCGACGTGCGGACCGATGCCATGACGCCGCTGGCCGAAGCCGGCGCGACAGTGGCCGACAGTGTCGCCGACGTCGCGGCGGCCGACGTCATCAGCGTCACGGTCCTCACCGATACACAGGTGCGCGACGTCGTCGCAGAACTCGCCGACCATGCCCGGCCCGGCACCGTGATCGCGATCCACTCGACCATCGAACCGGACACCGCACCCGAGCTCGCAGAGAAGCTGCAGGACAGGGGCATTCACATCGTCGACGCTCCGGTCAGCGGTGGCGCCGGTGCCGCCGACAAGGGCGAGCTGGCGGTGATGGTGGGCGCCGACGACGCGGCCTACGACATCGTCAAACCCGTCTTCAAGCGCTGGGCGTCGTTGGTGGTGCGCGCGGGGGAACCCGGAGCGGGCACACGGATGAAGGTGGCTCGCAACATGTTGACGTTCACCGGCTTCGCCGCCGCCTTCGAGGCGCAGCGACTCGCCGAGGCGGCCGGCATCGATCTGCAGAAGCTGGGCCGGGTCGTCCGGCACAGCGACGCGCAGAGCGGGGGGCCCGGCGCGGTGATGTTGCGGGACGAGATCGGACCCCTGGCCGCCGACCACTGGCTCTACGACATGTTCGTCCACACTCGTAACCTCGCCGACAAGGATCTGCGGTTGGCGCTGAAGTTGGGTGAGGCGGCCGGCCTGGAACTTCCGCTGGCGCAGATCGCCCTGCGCGACATGGCGGCCGGGCTGGGCGTGGCTGAGCAGAAGGGACAGGAGTGAGCGAGATGGACGAGCTGCGTCGCAAGGGCCTGGACAAGATGAACGAGGTGTACGGCTGGGAGATGCCCGACATGCCCGGCGACTACTTCGCGCTGACGGCAGACCACTTGTTCGGCACCATCTGGACGCGGCCGGGGCTCTCCATGCGAGACAAGCGCATCATGACGCTGACCGTGGTGACCGCGCTGGGTATCACCGATCTGGCCGAGATCCAGGCCAACGCGGCGCTGGCCAATGAGGAGCTCAGCGAGGACGAGCTCAAGGAGATGGCGATCTTCCTGACCCACTACCTCGGCTTCCCGCTGGGCTCGAAACTCGACGGCGTGGTGACCAAGGTCGCCAGGCAGCGCCGCAAGGCTGCTCGGGCCGGCCAGGCGGAGGACAAGAAGGCCAACATGGAGGCAGCGATGCAGATGCACTCCGGGGACGCCCGGCATGAGGAGTAGATTCGCCGCGCTGACGCGCGAACGGCTCGCCACCCTGGTACCCGAGCTGCTGCTCATCGGGCAGATGATCGACCGATCCGGGATGGCATGGTGCATCAGTAATTTCGGACGCGAAGCCATGCTCCAGATCGCCATCGAGGAGTGGATGGGGGCGAGCCCCATCTACACGCGCAGAATGCAGAAGGCACTGCGCTACGAGGGCACGGATGTCATCACGATCTTCAAGGGCCTGCAGCTCGACATCGGGGCGCCTCCGCAGTTCATGGATTTCCGCTACACCGTGCACGATCGCTGGCACGGGGAGTTCCACCTCGACCACTGCGGGGCCCTGCTGGACGTGGAGCCGATGGGGGAGGACTACGTCCGCGGCATGTGCCACGACATCGAGGATCCTACGTTCGACGCCACGGCCGTCGCCACCAATCGCCGGGCGCAGATCCGGCCCATTCACCGGCCACCAAGGGTCCCCGCCGACCGCCACCCGCATTGCGCTTGGACCGTCGTCATCGACGACTCTCATCCAGAGGTGGCTGATCACCCCGTGCTCGAGGTGATCGCGCGCACCCGTGCGGCGCGCACCGAACTCGACGCCATCGACCCCACCGATGAAGGCAGCAGCGACTACGCCGGAGAGTTGCTGTCGGACTTCGACTTCGGCGCGTTCTCGCATTCTGCGCTGGTGCGGATGGCCGACGAGGTGTGTTTGCAGATGCACCTGCTCAACCTGTCGTTCGTGGTCGCGGTGGGCACCCGTGCGGGCGCCGATCGAGCGCTGGCGACGCAGATCTGCACCAAGCAGCTGACCGGAGTGGCCGGCCTGGCCGCCGAGCGGATCCACCGCGCACTCGGGTTACCCGACGGCATCGACGGCGCGGTCGAGATGCTGCGGCTGCACCCGATGTTCAACCCGGCCGCCTATGTCGAGGCCGAGTTCGGGCCGGATTCGGTACATGTGCAGCGGTCACCGGCGCACGAGGACGGCGCGTGGGTGGCGCTCGTGCATCCCCTCCAGACCCGACCGCTGCAGGCCGCCGTCGCCGCAATCGATCCTCACCTCGATGTGGAAGTGGCCGGCACCGACACCGAGTGGACCGCCCGCGTGGTGCGCCGCGACGTCCCCGCCCAGGAGATGGGCGAGGTATCGGTGGTGAAGTTCAGTGGTGGCGCGGCTTTCGAATTCCAGCCGCGCCGGTCGCTGCCGCTGACTGTCGTCTAACGCGCCAGCGCCGCTCCCACCCAGCGCCGCAGATAGCCGCGCAGTGCGGGGCCTCGCCGTGGTGGCCGGCCCGGGTCGATCACGAACGACTGGATCACCCGCAGCAGATGTTCGGCGAGCTCGTCGAGATCCTCGTCGCGGTATCCCCGTGCCGCCCAATCGACGTCCAGCCGGCCCACCATGTCGCGGCCGAACTGCAGGGCCACATCCGAGGTGACCGACTCGGCGTGCGACGTACCACCGGGCACCATCAGCAACCCGATGTACTTCTCGTTCGGCAGCCACTCCAGGGCCGTGGCGATGGCTTCGGTGACGGCATCAACGGGGTCGGTGAGACCGGCCACGTGCACCGCCAGCCGCTGCAGGAAGCCGTCGACGGCGCGCACCGCCGCGGCCACCAGCAGGGCTTCGGTACTGGGGAAGTACCGATAGACGGTCTGCCGGGTCACCCCGACCGAGCGGGCGACGTCGGAGATCGAGAAGTCGGCGCCGTGGTCCTCGATGGCTTTACCTGCCGCGGCCAGTATCCGCGCGATGGCCTCCTCGTCGGAGGCGGGTTTGGCTCCTGACCAACCGTGGGTGCGCACGATGGCACCTTAGAGTGCGACCGACGGCGCCGTGCGTCGCTAGCGGTAGGCGACCTGTAGCTCCTTGACACCGTTGATCCACCCCGAGCGCAGGCGCGTCGGTTCGGCCAGCTTGGTGATGTCGGGGATCTGTTCGGCGATCTGGTCGAACATCAGCTTGATCTCCATGCGCGCCAGGTTGGCGCCGATGCAGTAGTGGGCGCCATTGCCGCCGAACGCCAGGTGCGGGTTGGGGTCGCGCAGGATGTCGAATTCGAAGGGCCGGTCGAAGACGGCCTCGTCGAAGTTGGCGGAGCTGTAGAACAGGCCGACCCGCTGACCCTCGCGGATCAACGTGCCGCCCAACTCGACATCCCGGGTAGCGGTGCGCTGGAAACAGTGCACCGGGGTCGCCCAGCGGATGATCTCGTCGACCGCCGTCTGCGGGCGGTCGCGTTTGAACAGCTCCCACTGGTCGGGATTGTCGAGGAACGCGTTCATCCCATGAGTCATCGCGTTGCGGGTGGTCTCGTTGCCTGCCACCGCCAGCAGGATGACGAAGAAGGCGAACTCGACGTCCGACATGCCTTCGCCTTCGAGATCGGCCTCTACGAGCCGCGTGACGATGTCATCGGCCGGACAACGCCGCCGTTCTTCGGCCATCGCGTAGGCATATCCCATGAGTTCGGCGTTGGCGGCGACGTGGTCGGTCTCGAACTCCGGGTCGTCGGTGTTCATGATCGCGTTGGTCCACGCGAACAGCTTCTCGCGATCGGCTTCGGGTACGCCGATGAGATCGGCGATCGCCTGCAGGGGCAGCGACATCGCCACGTCGTCGACGAAATTTCCCCCGTTCTTCTCCGCTGCCCGGGCGACGATGTCGCGGGCCGCCAGCGCCAGCCTCTCTTCCAGCGTCGCGATGGCTCGCGGCGTGAACAGTCGCGAGACGATCTTGCGTAGCCGCGTGTGCTCGGGAGCGTCGTGGTTGATCAGCAGGGCCTTGGTCAGTTCCAGCTGATCGCCGGTCACGCCGTCGGGCAGCCGCATGACGGCGCCCTTGCGGTTGGTCGACCACAGTGCGCCGTCCCGCGAGATCGCCTTGATGTCGGCATGTCGGGTGATCACCCAGTACCCGCCGTCGTCGAACACCGAGTCGGCCTGCTCGTTCCACCAGATCGGGGCGGTCTTGCGCAGCTCGGCGAACTCGGCGACGGGCATGCCCCGGACCAGGACGTCGGGATCGGTGAAGTCGTAGCCCGCGGGCAGGAAGGGGCAGCTGGTCATGGCGGACCTCCTGATGTGATGTACGGCACTGTTCCATCGACCATACACCTAAGCTAAAGCTGTATGCTCGCGCGCGGCCACCGCGTAGGTGGGTGGTGCGATTAGGGTGGTCATCTGTGCACGTCCTGGTGATCGGCTCCGGAGCCCGTGAACATGCGCTGCTGCTCGCACTGCGCCGAGACCCCGAGGTCGACGCGCTGTCGGTCGCACCCGGCAACGCCGGCACCGCCACGGTCGCCGACCAGCACGACGTGGACGTCACGTCGGCCGACGAGGTGGTCGCGCTGGCCCAGAAGGTGGGCGCAGACCTGGTGGTGATCGGTCCGGAGGTGCCGTTGGTGCTCGGCGTGGCCGACGCGGTGCGCGCGGCGGGTATCGCCTGCTTCGGCCCCACCCGCGATGCGGCGCGCATCGAAGGCTCCAAGGCGTTCGCCAAGGACGTCATGAGCGCTGCCCGGGTACGCACGGCGACCAGCGAGATCGTCGACAATCCCGGACATCTGGATGCCGCGCTGGACCGCTTCGGGCCGGCCGCCGGCGAGCAGGCCTGGGTCGTCAAGGACGACGGGCTCGCGGCGGGCAAGGGTGTGGTGGTCACCGGCGATCGCGACGCGGCCCGCGCGCACGCGGCCAGCCTGCTGGAGGCCGGTCACCCGGTGCTGCTCGAATCGTTCCTCGACGGCCCGGAGGTGTCGCTGTTCTGCCTCGTCGACGGCGAGACCGTGGTTCCGTTGCTCCCCGCGCAGGATTCCAAGCGGGTCGGCGACGGGGACACCGGCCCCAACACCGGCGGGATGGGTGCCTACACCCCGCTGCCGTGGCTGCCGGCGGACATGACCGGGCGCATCGTCGACGAGATCGTCAGACCTGTTGCCGCGGAACTGGTTCGGCGCAACAGCGCATTCTCCGGTCTGCTCTACGCCGGTCTCGCGATCACGTCGAAGGGCCCTGCTGTCGTCGAATTCAACTGTCGCTTCGGCGATCCTGAGACGCAGGCGGTGCTTGCCCTGCTCGAATCACCCCTCGGGCAGCTGCTTCGCGCGGTGGCCACCGGCCGCCTGGCTGCCGCACCTCTGCTGCGCTGGCGTGACGAAGCCGCGGTCACCGTCGTCGTCGCCGCCGAGAACTACCCCGGCCGGCCCCGCGTCGGTGACGTCATCACCGGCGCCGACGCGGAGGGGGTGTTGCACGCCGGGACCGCGCGACGGGACGACGGCGCGCTGGTGTCCTCCGGCGGCCGGGTCCTCTCGGTGGTCGGCACCGGCGCGGATCTGGCGGCCGCGCGTGCCTCGGCGTACGCGATCATCGATTCGATCCGCTTGCCGGGCAGCCACTTTCGCACCGACATCGGACTCGCGGCGGCGCAGGGGAAGATCAGCCTCTAGGCGGTCAGCAGCGGCGCCATCCAGGTCAACTCGGAGCGCAGCTGAGAGGACCAGAACTCCGCGTTGTGCCCACCCGGGGAGAATCCGCCGGCCGGTGGCGTGGGCAGCTGACCGATGAACTGCCGGGTCGCCGAGGCGAACGGATCGTCGTTGCCGATGTCGATACGTACCGGGATGTCCGCGAGGCCGCGCAGACCCCAGAGGCTGTTGGCCTCGTAATCCGCCGGCCCGTCGAAGGCGCCCGGGGCTGCCGCGCCGGGTGAGGTCCACAGGGCAGGGCTGACCGCGCAGATCGCCGCGGTCCGGCCGGCGCCCAGCCGGGCGCCCAGCAAGAGGGCGCCGTACCCGCCCATCGACCAGCCCAGGAAGCCGACCCGGGAGGTGTCCAGGCCCTGCCCCGCGAGCAGCGGGAGGAACTCGTCGAGCACCATCGCGCCCGAGTCGTCACCGGAGGCGCGCCGATGCCAGTACCCGTTGCCGCCGTCGACGGCGGCGAGCGCGAACGGGGGCAGTCCGGCAGCCACCGCGTCGGCGAGGAACTGCTCGGCGCCCATCGACATGACGGTCGCCGCGCTGCTGTCCTTGCCGTGCAGCAGGATCACGGGCCGCAGCGGTGCGCTCTGGCCGGGCGGGCGCGCGATGATCCAGTTGGTCGCCGCGCCCCCACGTGCGGCCGAGGCGAACGACCCGGCCGCGTACGTCGGCGCGGCAGGCGCGGGCGGCGCCCCGACGGCCACCGCCCGGGTCAGTGCGGACACTGCGGTGGCTCCTGCTGCGGTCACGAGCCCCGCCCGGCACCCGAGCCCGAGCATCGCCCGCCGGCTGATCGTCGGCATGCGCGCCATCATGCCATCGGGGCCCGAGCGAATTGCCGAAAGCCCGATGCCGAATCCCTGTGACTGGCACGATGCTAAGCGTGACGGCAGCAGTCACTCCCAAGGGAGAACGTCGACGGTATGCGCTGGTCAGCGCGGCCGCCGACCTGCTGTGCGAGGGCGGCTTCGATGCGGTGCGGCATCGTGCGGTGGCGCGCAGGGCGGGGCTGCCGCTGGCCTCGACGACGTACTACTTTTCTTCGCTGGAGGACCTGATCGCCAACGCCGTCGAATACGTCGGCGTGTTGGAAACCCAAGACCTCCAGAACCGGGTGGCGGCGCTGTCGCGGCGGCGGCGAGGAGCCGAGGCGACCGCGGACATCCTGGTCGATCTGCTCGTCGGTGACGGTCGCGAACGGGTGACCGAACACCTGATCTCCCGCTACGAGCGGCTGATCGCCTGCGCACGCCAGCCCAATCTGCGCGACATCCAGCGCAGAATCCTCAAGCACCGCACGGACGCGGTGATCGCGGTGATCGAACGGTGCGGCCGCGCGGTGCGCGCGGAACTGCTGACCGCTCTGGTGTGTGCGGTGGACGGCGCCGTGGTGGCAGCCCTGGTCGCCGACGGCGACGGGCCGCGCGCCACTGCGCGGGCGACGTTGGTTGATGTGATCGACGTGCTGGCTCCCTATACGTAGTGCGCTGAGCTGATCGCTGGGTGACGCAGTCTGCGTGTTGCCTGTGCGCATCCACCCGGGGTGACCGATGATGGGTGATCCGAGCACGAGGCAGGGGAGGCGCGATGGCGGAGTCGGGTACCGGACAACAGACCCAGCAGCCCGAGTTGAAGCGGGTGATGGGACCGGGCCTGCTGCTGCTGTTCGTGGTCGGGGACATCCTCGGTACCGGGGTGTATGCGCTCGTCGGGGACGTCGCCGCCGAAGTCGGTGGCGCAGCGTGGCTTCCGTTCCTCGTCGCCTTCGGTGTCGCGACGATCACCGCGTTCAGCTACCTGGAGTTGGTGACGAAGTATCCGCAGGCCGCGGGCGCTGCGCTGTATGCGCACAAGGCGTTCGGCATCCACTTCGTCACGTTCCTGGTCGCCTTCGTCGTCATGTGTTCTGGGATCACCTCTGCCTCAACGGCTTCCAGGGCCTTCGCGGCGAACTTCTTCACCGGCATCGACGTCGACGCCCCCAAACTCGGGGTGGCTCTGCTGGCGCTGGGGTTCATGGCGGCGCTGGCCGCGATCAACTATCGCGGGGTGGGGGAGAGCGTCAAGCTCAACGTGGTGCTCACGATCGTCGAGATCACCGGCCTGGTCCTGGTGATCTTCGCCGGAATGTGGGCTTTCACCCGTGGCGGCGACATCGACTTCTCCCGCATCGTGGCGTTCGAAACGGGCGAGGAGAAGAACACCTTCCTGGCGATCACCGCGGCGACCTCGCTGGCCTTCTTCGCGATGGTCGGCTTCGAGGACTCGGTCAACATGGCCGAGGAGACCAAGGATCCGGTCAACACGTTCCCCAAGATCCTGCTCTCGGGGCTCTCCATCGCCGGGGTGGTGTACATCCTCGTCTCGATCGTCGCGGTGGCGCTGGTACCGATCGGCAAGCTGGAGGCCAGTGACACCCCGCTGGTCGAGGTCGTCAAGGCCGGGGCGCCCGGACTCCCGATCGACACAATCCTGCCGTTCATCACGATGTTCGCGGTCTCGAACACCGCGCTGATCAACATGCTGATGGCGAGCCGGTTGATCTACGGCATGGCTCGGCAGCACGTGCTGCCGCAGGTGCTCGGGACCGTGCATCCGACGCGCCGCTCGCCGTGGGTGGCCATCGTGTTCACCACGCTGATCGCGTTCGGTCTGATCCTCTACGTCAGTGTGTTCGCCAGCAGCAACGCGATCTCGGTGCTCGGCGGTACCACCAGCCTGCTGCTGCTCGCGGTGTTCGCGGTCGTCAACGTGGCGGTCCTGGTGCTCCGCCGAGACGTGCGTGAGGCGGGCGGGCATTTCACGACACCGACGATCCTGCCGGTCATCGGCTTCCTCGTGTCGCTGTATCTGGTCACGCCGCTGTCGGGCCGGCCCGCTCAGCAGTACATCGTGGCCGGTGTGCTGGTCGCCCTCGGCGTGGTGCTGTTCTTCATCACGCAGCTGATCAACCGTCAGCTCGGCATCCGCGACGCCCGCATCACCGATCCGACGCACCTGGGCGCCGGCCCGGACGACTGAGTCAGAGCTGCACGAGGTGTGTCCTACGGGCGGCCGCCCGGTCCAGCAGGGCCTGATCGTCGTGCGCCAACGGCAGATGCGCCGAGAGGTACGCATCGACAACGGCATCGAAGCGCCGCATCACGGCGCTCGGTGTGATGCCGAACCAACTGCGGCATTCCTTCTCCGGCAGCGGTCGGTCGGCCGGCAGGTCGACGACGAACGCGAGGACCCGGCGGTCATAGCAATCCAGATGCATCGTTTCCACCTCAGAACTCGACATAGTTGACTGCGACGTTCACGGCGAGGCCGCCCGTGGACGTCTCCTTGTACTTGGCGTGCATGTCGGCTCCGGTGGTGCGCATCGTCTCGATGACCTGATCGAGCGTGACGTGATGGGAGCCGTCGCCGCGCAGCGCCATGCGGGCCGCGTTGATGGCCTTGCCTGCCGAGATCGCGTTGCGTTCGATACAGGGGATCTGCACGAGGCCGCCGATCGGGTCACAGGTGAGGCCGAGGCTGTGTTCCATCGCGATCTCCGCTGCGTTCTCCACCTGTTCCGGTGTGCCACCGAGGATTTCGGCGAGTCCAGCAGCAGCCATGGACGCCGCCGAGCCGACCTCGCCCTGACAGCCGACCTCTGCGCCGGAGATCGAGGCACGCTCCTTGTAGAGCGAGCCGATGGCCCCCGCGGCGAGCAGGAAGCGGACCGCGGTGCCGTCGGGGTCGCGCCTGCCTGCCGCGGTGTAGTGGACCGCGTAGTGCAGCACGGCCGGGACGATTCCCGCGGCGCCGTTCGTCGGTGCGGTGACGATCCGGCCGCCGGAGGCGTTCTCCTCGTTGACGGCCAGCGCGACGAGATTGACCCAGTCCTCGGCGAATTCGGGCAGGCGATCGGGGTCCTCCGCGGTCAGGCGGTCGTACCAGTCCTTGGCCCGCCGGCGCACCCTCAGCGTGCCGGGCAGGTAGCCGGCGCGGCGCACGCCCCGCTGCTCGCACTCGACCATCACATCGCGGATGTGCAGCAACCGGCTTCGGATCTCGGCCACCGGGCGGCTCTCGCTCTCGACCGACAGCATGAGGTCGCTGACACTGCAGCTGTGCTGCCGGCACAGTTCGAGCAGTTCCTTGGCCGACCTGAACGCGAGCGACCCGGGGTCGGTGTGGTGCGGCGCCACGTCTCTGCTCTCGGATTCGGTCACGACGAACCCGCCGCCGACGGAGAAATAGGTCTGGCGGTGGAGTTCGTTGCCGTGGGCATCGAGTGCGACGAGCGTCATGCCGTTGGGATGGAACGGCAGGATCGTCAGCGGGCGCAGCGTGAGGTCCTGCTCGGTCAGCCGGATGGGCTGCGACCCCGCCAGGCAGATCGAGCCCGTCGTGCGCATCGTCTCGACACGACGTTCCATCTCGTCGGGATGGATGTCTTCTGGACGGTGGCCTTCCAGGCCGAGCAGGACCGCGGTGAACGTCCCATGACCGGCGCCGGTGGCCGCCAAGGAACCGTAGAGGTCCGCGCAGATCTCGGCGACCCCGTCGAGGGTGCCCATGGTCTGCAGGTCCGCGGCGAATCGCGCGGCGGCCCGCATCGGGCCGACCGTATGGGAACTCGACGGGCCGATGCCGACGGAGAAGAGGTCGAACACGCTGACCGTCATGAGCGGCTCCCTTCGTTCTCTGATCGGCTACTGATATACCAGATGTAGAGTCAACGGTAGGTCAGCCTGGTCAACGCGTCAAGGAGGGGAAATTCGCCGGTGATCTACCCTTGACCACCGGGATGTAGTGGCATACGGTTCACGCTAACTGGCGTGTTAGACAGCACGACTGAAATGTTAGAAAGCTGGTGTGTGGTGGCGCAGCTCATCGATCCCCTCCTGCAGCCCTTCTCGCTGAAGACCATGACGCTGCGCAACCGCGTCGTGAGCACGTCCCACGAGCCCTCGTACACCGAGGACGGCATGCCCAAGCGGCGCTACCGCCTCTACCACGAGGAGAAGGCCAAGGGCGGGATCGGCCTGACCATGATGGGCGGCTCCGCGGTCGTCGCCCCCGACAGCCCGGCCGCCTTCGGCAACCTGCACCTCTACAAGGACGAGATCGTGCCCTGGCTCAGTGAGCTGGCCTACGGGGTGCACGAGAACGGTGCGGCCGTGATGTGCCAGATCACCCACCTCGGCCGACGCACCAGCAACTACGACGGCGACTGGCTTCCCGTCATCGCGCCATCGGCGATCCGCGAGCCCGCGCACCGTGCCTTCCCGAAGGTCGCCGAGGAGTGGGACCTCGACCGCATCGTCAAGGCGTATGCCGATGCGACGACGCGTTGCCGGGAAGCCGGCCTCGACGGGGTCGAGATCGAGGCCTACACACACCTTCTCGACTCCTTCTGGTCGCCGCTGACCAACCGGCGTGACGACGAGTACGGGATCGGCAGTCTCGAGAATCGGCTGCGGTTCCCGCTCAGAGTGATTCGGGCCGTACGGGAGGCTGCCGGACCCGACTTCGCCGTCGGCATCCGGATGTCCCTCGACGAGGACATCGACGGCGGCCTGCAGTACAACGAGGGCGTGGAGATCGCCAAACTCCTGGTGGCCGAGGGCATCGACTTCATCAGCGTCATCAAGGGCTACATGGCCAGCGACGAGGCGCTCTCCCGGGTGATCCCGCCGATGGGCACCCCGGTGGCTCCCCACCTCGAGTTCGCCGGGCAGGTCAAGGCGGCCCTGCAGATCCCCGTCATGCATGCGGCGCGCATCAACGATGTCGCGACCGCGCGCCATGCGATCCGCGACGGGTTGATCGACCTCGTCGGCATGACCCGGGCGCACATCGCCGACCCGCACATCGTCGCGAAAATCCAAGCGGGAGAGGAAGACCGCATCCGGCCATGCGTCGGGGCGAGCTACTGCCTCGACGAGATCTACCAGGCCCGCGACGCCAAATGCGTGCACAACGCGTCGACCGGGCGCGAGGACCGGATGCCCCATCACGTGCCGGCGGCCTCGGGTGCACCGCGCAAGGCCGTCGTCATCGGTGGCGGACCGGCCGGCCTGGAAGCCGCCCGCGTTCTCGGCGAGCGGGGGCACAAGGTCGTGGTGTTCGAGGCGGCCGACGCGCCGGGCGGACAGATTCGGCTCGCCTCCTCGGCGCCCCGCCGGCGGGACCTGATCAGTATCGTCGATTGGCGGCTCGCGGAGTGCAAGCTGCTCGATGTCGACATCCGGACCAATGCCTACGCCGAGGCCGACGACGTGCTCGCCGAGGAACCCGACATCGTGGTGGTGGCGACCGGAGGTCTGCCCAACACGGGATTCCTCTCCGAGGGATCGTCACTGGTCACCGACGCATGGGACGTGCTGTGCGGGGCGGTGCGCCCGCGCGGCAGCGTGCTTTTCTACGACGACAACGGCGGCCACCCCGGCATGGACGCGGCCGAGATGGTCGCGCGCAGCGGTGTCGAGGTCGAATTCGTCACGCCCGAGCGGACATTGGCGCCCGACGTGGGCGGGGTGAACTACCCCGGTTACTTCAAGGCGTTCGCCGAGCACGACGTGCGGGTGACGCTCAACGAACGTCTGACCGGGGTGCGGCGCAAGGACGGCCGCCTCGAGGTCGATCTGTACAACGAGTACGCGCACGCCACCCGGCACCGCGTGGTGGACCAGGTCGTCGTCGAACACGGCACCCTGCCGCAGGACGAGCTGTACTTCGAGTTGGTTCCCGGTTCCTCCAACGGCGGTGAAGTCGACCAGCAGGCGCTGCTCGGCTTGCGCACCCAGGACGTCGTCCGCAATCCGCAGGGCGCTTACCAACTGTTCCGAATCGGAGATGCGGTGGCCAGCCGCAACATCCACGCCGCGGTCTACGATGCCTTCCGGCTGTGCATCGCGCTGTAGAACCCCTATCCGTCACTGACAACAACCAGGAGTGTTTCCATGCCACAGCAGGTTCGAGGAGTGATCGCCCGCGCCAAGGGGGCGCCGGTCGAGGTCGCCGAGATCACGATTCCAGACCCCGGCCCCGGCGAGGTGATCGTGCGGGTGCAGGCCTGCGGCGTCTGTCATACCGACCTGACCTACCGGGAGGGCGGCATCAACGACGAGTTCCCGTTCCTGCTCGGCCATGAGGCGGCTGGTGTCGTGGAACAGACGGGTGACGGCGTGACCTCTGTGGCCGTCGGCGATTTCGTCGTCCTCAACTGGCGCGCCGTCTGTGGTCAGTGCCGAGCGTGCAAACGCGGTCGCCCGCAGTACTGCTTCGACACCTTCAACGCCACGCAGAAGATGACCCTCGGTGACGGCACCGAGCTGACCCCCGCGCTCGGCATCGGCGCGTTCGCCGAGAAGACGCTGGTGCACGCGGGGCAGTGCACCAAGGTCGACCCGGACGCCGATCCCGCCGTCGTCGGGTTGCTCGGGTGCGGAGTGATGGCCGGCCTGGGCGCGGCAGTCAACACCGGGAACGTCTCGCGGGGCGACTCGGTGGCCGTGATCGGCTGTGGCGGTGTGGGAGACGCGGCGATCATGGGGGCCAGACTGGCCGGTGCCGGCACGATCATCGCGATCGACCGCGATGCCCGCAAGCTGGAATGGGCGCGCGAACTGGGCGCCACGCACACCGTCGACGCCTCCGCGGGCGATACCGTGGCCGCCGTGCAGGAACTCACCGGTGGCTTCGGTGCCGACGTCGTCATCGACGCGGTCGGCCGCCCGGAGACATGGCGCCAGGCGTTCTATGCCCGCGACCTCGCAGGCACCGTGGTCCTGGTCGGTGTCCCGACGCCGGACATGACGCTGGAGATGCCACTGGTGGACTTCTTCTCCCGCGGTGGAGCTCTGAAGTCCTCGTGGTACGGCGACTGTCTACCCGAACGCGACTTCCCCACGTTGGTGGACCTCTACCAGCAGGGCCGGCTGCCGCTGGACCGCTTCGTCTCCGAACGGATCAAGCTCGACGAGGTCGAGGATGCCTTCGAAACCATGCACAAGGGTGAGGTGCTGCGTTCGGTGGTCGTCCTGTGAGCGGCGGTCTGCGCATCGACCGCGTCGTCACCTCGGGGACGTTCAGCCTCGACGGGGGGACCTGGGACGTCGACAACAACGTGTGGGTGGTCGGTGACGACGACGAGGTCGTCGTCGTCGACGCCGCACACACCGCGCCGCAGATCATCGATGCCGTCGGCGGGCGCACCGTCGTCGCGGTGATCGTCACCCACGGCCACGACGACCACGTCACCGTCGCGCCCGAGTTGGGCGCAGAGCTCGACGCACCGATCATGCTGCACCCCGGCGACGATGTGCTGTGGAAGATGTCGCACCCCGAAACGGCGTACACCGAACTCGCAGCAGATCAGCGAATTCAGCTCGCCGGCACGGATGTTCGGGTGATCCACACGCCCGGACACTCGCCCGGATCGGTGTCGCTGTACCTGCCCGAGGCTGGCGCGCTGTTCTCCGGCGACACCCTCTTCCAGGGTGGTCCGGGCGCGACGGGCCGCTCCTACAGCGACTTCGGAACCATCATCGACTCGATTCGCGACTCACTGCTGACCCTGCCCGAGGACACCCGGGTACACACCGGCCACGGCGACCACACCACGATCGGCGCGGAGGCCCCGCACCTCGCCGAATGGATCGCGCGCGGGCACTGACGGGATGGGTGCAGGACTCGGGGGCATGGATGGCGACATCGACGAGCGGGACGTTGTCGTCACTGGCGAAAAGACCTACGCAGCAGGGATTCCCGCTGTACTGGTGTCGCTGCGCCGGGGTGTCGAGCAGATGGGCGCGGCGCGCACCGTACGCACCCTGGCCGCGCTGAACCAACGCAACGGGTTCGACTGCCCCGGATGTGCGTGGCCGGAGACCCCGGGCCACCGTAAGCACGCCGAATTCTGTGAGAACGGTGCGAAAGCCGTCGCCGAGGAGGCCACCAAGCGGCGGGTCGGGCCGGATTTCTTCGCCACCCACTCGATCGCCGAGCTGGCCGAGCGCACCGACTACTGGCTCGGTCGGCAGGGCCGCCTGACACATCCAATGGTGTTGCGGCCCGGCGCCAACCACTACGAACCCATCGAGTGGGACGCTGCGCTGGATCTGATCGCCGACGCCCTGCACGCCCTCGACTCGCCCGACGAGGCGGCCTTCTACACGTCGGGTCGCACCTCGAATGAAGCAGCGTTCGTCTACCAATTGATGATCCGCAGCTTCGGCACCAACAACATGCCGGACTGCTCGAACCTCTGCCACGAATCGTCGGGGACCGCACTGCAGGAGAGCATCGGCATCGGCAAGGGTTCGGTGTCCGTCCCGGACCTCGAGAACGCCGAGCTGATCCTGATCGCCGGTCAGAACCCCGGCACCAACCATCCACGCATGCTCTCTGTGTTGGAGAAGGCGAAAGCCAATGGCGCGAGGGTGATCGCGATCAATCCGCTGCCCGAGGCCGGGCTGCTGCGGTTCAAGGACCCGCAGAAGGTGCACGGCGTCATCGGCGACGGTGTCGTGATCGCCGACGACTTCCTGCAGATCCGCCTCGGTGGCGACCAGGCGCTGTTCCAGGGGTTGGCAAAACTGCTGCTCGAGGCGGAGGAGCGGGACCCGGGTTCGGTGCTCGACGCGGAATTCATCGCCGAGCACTGCGCCGGCTTCGAGGCCTGGGCCGAGCACATCCGTGCGGTCGATCTCGACACCGTGCTCGTCGCGACCGGCCTGACGCGCCGCCAACTCGACGACACCGCGGCAGCGCTGATCGCCTCGAGCAAGACCATCATCTGCTGGGCGATGGGTCTCACGCAGCAGACCCACGGGGTGGCCACCATCTCCGACGCCACCAATCTCCTTCTGATGCAGGGCATGCTGGGCAAGCCGGGCGCCGGGGTGTGTCCCGTGCGCGGCCATTCCAACGTCCAAGGCGACCGGACGATGGGGATCTGGGAGAAGGCCCCCGAGAGCTTCCTGGCCGCACTGGACGCCGAGTTCGGCATCACCAGTCCGCGGCGGCACGGATACGACGCGGTCGACACGATCCGCGCGATGCGCGACGGCCGGGTGTCGGTGTTCATGGCGATGGGCGGCAACTTCGTGGCCGCCACCCCCGACACCGCGGTCACCGAGGCCGCGCTGCGCCGCTGCTCCCTGACCGTGCAGGTGTCGACGAAACTGAACCGCTCGCATCTGGTCGGCGGGCGGACTGCGCTGATCCTGCCTTCACTGGGACGGACCGACAAGGATCTCACCGGCGGGCGCAAACAAGTTGTCAGCGTTGAGGATTCGATGTCGGTGGTGCACCTGTCACGCGGTGGACTGCCGCCGGCAAGCGAGCATCTGCGCAGTGAGGTGGCGATCGTGTGCGGGTTGGCGTCGGCGCTCTTCGGTGCCGACCACCACGTGCCGTGGGCGGACTTCGCCGCGGACTACGATCGAATCCGCGACGCCATCGCGCGCGTGGTCCCGGGGTTCACCGACTTCAACCGCCGGGTGCGCCAGCCCGACGGGTTCGTCCTGCCGCATCCGCCGCGCGACGAGCGCCGGTTCGCCACCGCGAGCGGCAAGGCCAACTTCGTGGTCAACGACCTGCACTGGCTGCCGGTGCCGGAGGGCAGGCTGATCCTGCAGACGATGCGCAGCCACGACCAGTACAACACCACGATCTACGGCCTCGACGACCGCTACCGGGGTGTCAAAGGCGGCCGCCGGGTGGTCTTCTGCCATCCCGACGACATCCGCGACGCCGGGTTCGTCGCGGGCGACCATGTGGATCTGGTCTCCGAATGGCCGTTGCCCGACGGAGGGGTGGAGGAGCGGCGTGCCGACGATTTTCGGTTGGTGCCCTACCCGACGCCCCGGGGCAATGCGGCGGCCTACTATCCCGAGACCAATCCGCTGGTGCCACTGGATCACGTGGCGAGACGGTCGAACACCCCGGTCTCCAAGGCGATCACGGTCAGGCTGGTGCGACGGTCCTGACCGTCAGAACATCGTGCGAATGCCCTCTTCGAACTCGCGCACGTGCGCCTCGGCGAGCTTGCGGGCGCGGGTGGCGTTGCGCTCCAGGATCGCGGTGAGCACCTCGGTCTGACCGTGGACGTGGTGGTCGAGGTCGGGCAGCCGCTCCTTGGCCAGATTCCACATGCGCAGCGACAGATCCAGGTTCTGGGTGAGGGTGTCCAGAAGATAGGGGTTGTGCGCCATCCGGTGGATCGCGCGGTGGGTGAGCACGTCGAGGTCGAGCAGCTTCTCGTGATCGGTGCAGGCGTTGATGTCCTCGAGCAGCGTCTGGAGTTCCTGGCGTTCTTCGTAACGGGCCTCGCGGGCAGCGCGTTCGGCGGCAAGGCCCTCCAGGCGTTCCCGAATGTCGCAGATCGCCTCGAGATCGGCGAGATCCAGATCAGCGGCGTAACTGCCGCTGCGCGGATAGATCACCACCAGTTTGCGATAGGCCAGCCGCTTGATCGCCTCGCGCACCGGGGTACGTCCGACGCCGAGCTCGGCGGCGAGCTGCTCTTCCTCGATCGGTGCGCCTGGAGCGATCTGCAGGGACACGATCTTGTCGCGGATCGCGTCGTAGGCCTGATCGGACAGCAGGGGGCTGGGCACGTGGCCTCCCCTCGTACACGACGCGCGTCATCTGAGATGTCAGAACACGCCGAGAATACCTCAGATCGCCGGTCCGCCTGCACGTTCCTGCCCGAACGTCGGTGTCGGTGAGGTCACCAGTCGATGCCGAACTCCTCGGCGGCGTCGATCAGCCAGTCGGCGAGGTAGCGCGCGAACGACGACCGCACGACGACGCGGTAATCCGTGCCATCGTCGCTCATCGGCATCAGGATGACCCCGGCCTGACCCAGCACCGTCTGCGCGGCGCTGCCCGTCCTGAGCTCGTGCAGGTCGAGTGCGCACCCTTTGGCGAGGACGTCGGGGGCGTGCGCGCCGCGCACCCGCACCGACGTGCGCTGGGCCGACACGTCGACCGCCGCACCGCCGTGCGCGGCGACGCCGCTGCGCAGCGCGGCCTCCAGCTCCTCGCCGCCGCGCGTGGCGGAGATCGCCAGCCACTCCTGCGGGCCGAGCCAGATCACCGAGGTGTCCAGGCCGCCCGTGACCGTCGACGGCGCCGTCGGAAGCGCGTCGACGCCGAGGATCTCGGCGGCGGCAGCAGCACCCGGGCCGGCCGGATCGACCCACAGGTCGACCATCGCGAAGAACGGTTCGTCGCTCAGCGTGGCCGAGGCCGGCGTCGCGGCGAGCCGTGCTTCGTAGGCGTGCAGCGGACTGCGGCGGGTCAGGGTGTCAGCCATCGCGGCGAGCTCCTTCGGGATCGACGAACACAGAGCCGGTGACCTCCACGGGGACGAGGGCACCGTCCACCGGTACGTGCAGGGTTTCTCCGATGCGGGCGTGGCCGCCCTTGACCAGAGCCAGCGCGAACGGCCGCCCCAGCTCGGCACTTCGGTAGCTCGACGTGACGTGCCCGAGCATCGGCACCGGCGGTGGAGGCAGCTGGCCGTCCTCGGCGAACTCGATGATCTGCGCCCCTTCGGGCAGCACCGTGTCGGCGTCGGTGGGCAGCAACCCGACGAACTGCTTGCGCAACGGGTTGAGGTTCTCCCGCCGGGTGAACGACCGCTTACCGACGAAGTCGGGCTTCTTCTTCGACACCGCCCAGCTCATGCCGAGATCCTGCGGGGTGATCGTGCCGTCGGTGTCCTGCCCGATGATCGGGTAGCCCTTCTCGGCGCGCAGCACGTGCATGGTCTCCGTGCCGTAGGCAGTGATGCCGTACCGTTCGCCGGCGGCGATCAATTTCTCCCACAGTGCCGTTGCGTACCAACCCATCACGTTCACCTCGTAGGCCAGCTCACCGGAGAAGCTGACCCGAGCCACCCGAATGTGCACACCGTCGATCGTGGTGTCCCGCCAGGCCATGAACGGGAACGCGTCATTGCTGACGTCGAGGTCGCCGAACACCGCGCCGACCACGTCCCGGGACTTCGGGCCCACGACGGGAAAGGTGTGCCACTGTTCGGTGACCGAGGTCAGCCGGACCCGCAGGTGCGGCCACTCGGTCTGCAGCCACTCCTCCATCCAGTCGAGGATGCGCGCCGCTCCGCCCGTGGTGGTGAACGCCATGTACCGGTCTTCGGCCAGGCGCATCACGGTGCCGTCGTCGATCACCATGCCGTCGACACCGCACATCACGCCGTAGCGCACCATGCCGACCTTCAGCGTGCTCATCACGTTGGTGTAGAGCAGATCGAGGAACTCGCCGGCGTCGGGGCCCTGCACGTCGATCTTGCCGAGCGTGGACCCGTCGAGGATCCCGACTCCCGTTCGCACGGCGGCACATTCGCGCAGCACCGCGGACTCCATGCTCTCGCCGGCACGGGGGTAGTAGCGGGGTCGCTTCCACATGCCGACGTCCTCGAACACCGCGCCGTGCTCGACGTGCCAGTCGTGCACCGCTGTCACCCGCTCCGGGTCGTAGAGGCTGCCTCGGTCCCGCCCGGCCAGCGCGGCGAAAGCCACCGGCGTGTACGGCGGCCGGAACGTCGTGACGCCAAGGTCTGCCACCGGGGTGCCGAGCAGCGCCGAGACGATGCCCGACGCCACGACACCGGAGGTCTTACCCTGGTCGTGCGCAGTGCCGATTGTCGTGTAGCGCTTGATGTGCTCCATCGAACGCATCCCTGCGCCCACCGCGCGGACCAGATCGGCCACCGTGGCGTCGCGTTGGACGTCGACGAACTGGCGTGTCGCCGATGCCGGATCGGGCACGTACCACAGCACGGCACCGGTGGCCCGCGGCGTGACGGTGTCCGACTCTCCCGCAAGGGTTTCCGCCGGCGCGGTCAAGCCGAGCGCGCTGACCGCCGCGGCGGCGGACTCCCGGCCGCTGCGCAGGCACCCGGGTAGGTCGAACACCCCGTCGGCCGCGCCGGCGACGCTGATCGCCTCGAGGCGTTCGCCGGGCACGAACGCGCCGAGCGTGTCGTCGTAGCGCAGCGTGCCGCGCGCCTGACTGAACAGGTGCACCGCCGGATTCCAGCCGCCGCTGACGAGCAGGACGTCGCACGGAATGACCGTGGGCTCGGCATCCTCGCCAGGCCGGCCGACGACGGCGTGGCTCACCCGGGATTCACCGCGCGTGCCGGAGACGACCGCGCCGGTGTGGATCGCGATGTCCTTGGCCGCGCACTCATCGCGCAGCGCATCGCTGACATCGCGGCGCGCATCGACGATCGCGGCGACGGCGACGCCGGCATCGTGCAGATCGAACGCCGCCTGATAGGCACTGTCGTTGGTGGTGAACACGACCGCCTGCTCACCGACCAACACGGCGAACCGGTGCAGGAACGTCCGTGCGGACGCGGCGAGCATGATGCCGGGCCGGTCGTTGTCGGTGAACACCACCGGCCGTTCGTGCGCACCGGCGGCGACCACGACGTGGCGTGCACGGATCCGCCACACCCGCTGTCTGCTGACCGCGGCCGGCGCCTCGGCGCCGAGGTGATCGGTGCGCCGCTGCAGCGCGAGGACGAAACCGTCGTCGTAGTGCCCGAATGCGGTGGTGCGTTGCAGGTGAATCACATTCGGGTGGTTGTCGAGTTCGGCGACGGCATCGGCGACCCACTCCAGCGCCGGCCGGCCGGCGATCACATCGGTCGATCCGAGCAGCGCACCTCCGGGCTCGCTCTGCTCGTCGATCAGCGCGACCCGCGCTCCGGCCCGAGCCGCGGTCAGCGCGGCGGCCAACCCCGCCGGCCCCGCGCCGACGACGAGGACATCGGTGTGCACGTGCGTGCTGTCGTACTTGGCGGTGTCGGGGACCTCGGCGAGCCGCCCCTGACCCGGAAGTCCGCGCGCGACAAGGCCGTCGAACAGTTCGACGGTGGTGGCCAGCAACATCGGCTCGGGAAACGGGTGCTCGATCTGGACGAGGCCGCCGGTGTCCTCGGCCCACGCGGCGGTGAAGCCGCGCGGGCGACCGAGTTTGATGCTGGTGGCCACCTGGTGCACGCCATGGGCGAGCAGTGCCGAGGCGAGGGTGTCACCGGGGTGCCCGGTGAACTCGCGGTCGTTGAACGTGAAGGAAAGCGTGGTGTCCCGGGCTATCCGGCCACCCGTGCTGGTGCGGTGAGTCATCAGATCGTCGGCCTCGGCTCGTCCAGACGGTAGGTCCGCTGGAATCGGTAGGTGGCGGTGTCGCGGATGGCGTTGAACCAGCGGCGGCACCCGTGGCTGTGCGCCCATCGCTCGGCGAACAGTCCTTTGGGGTTGTCCCGGAAGAACACGAAGTGCGCCCACTGTTCATCGGTGAGCGCCTGCGGGTCCTCGGGGTAGGCGATGTGGGCTTGGCCCCCGTAGTGGAACTCCGTCTCCTCGCGGGGCCCGCACCACGGGCATTCGATGAGCTGCATGGTGAAAGCTCCTTCGTATCAGTGTGCGACGCCGGCGGCGCCGTGCTCGTCGACCAGCGCACCGGTGATGAACCGGTCGAGGCTGAACGGTGCGATGAATTCGTGGGGCCGGCCGGTGGCCAGGGTGTCGGCCAGGCACCACCCGATTCCGGGGGTGGCCTTGAAACCGCCTGTGCCCCAACCGGCATTGAGATACAGGTTCTCGTAGGGGGTGTGGCCGACGATCGGGGAGGCGTCGGGGCAGACGTCCACGATGCCCGCCCAGGTGCGCAACAGGTGCGCGCGGGCGAAGACGGGGAACAACTCGACCGCGGCGGCCATCTGGCGCTCGATGACGTGGAACGCGCCGCGCTGGCCGTATCCGTTGTAGGAGTCGATGCCGGCACCCATCACGAGCTCGCCCTTGTGGGCCTGCGAGACGTACACGTGGACCGCGTTGGACATCACGATCGTCGGATGCACGGGCTCCAACAGTTCGGAGACCAGCGCCTGCAGGGGGTGGCTCTGCAACGGTGTGCGGATACCGAGCATGTCGGTCAGCGTCGACGTGTGACCGGCCGCGCAGAGCGCGACGCGACCCGCCCCGATGGTGCCCTGGGTGGTGTGCACCGCTGTCACCTGGTCGCCGGCGGTTTCGAACCCGACGACCTCGCAGTTCTGGATGATGTCGATGCCGGCCTGATCGGCGCGCCGGGCGAAACCCCACGCGACATAGTCGTGCTTGGCGATCCCGGCGCGCGGCTGGTAGGTGGCGCCGAGCACCGGATAACGAATCTCGGCCGAGGTGTTGACGATCGGGCACAGCTTCTTGACCTCGTCAGGGTCCACCCATTGGGCGTCGATGCCGTTGAGCTTGTTGGCTTCGACCCGGCGCGCGCTGTCGCGGACGTCCTGCAGGCTGTGGGCGAGGTTGAGGACGCCGCGCTGGCTGAACAGAATCGGATAGTCCAGATCCTCTTCGAGGGTCTCCCACAGTTTGAGCGCGTGCTCGTAGATGCGCGCGCTCTCGTCCCACAGGTAGTTCGACCGGATCAGCGTGGTGTTGCGGGCCATATTCCCGCCGGCCAGCCAGCCGCGTTCGAGCACGGCGACGTTGGTGATGCCGTGGTTCTTGGCCAGATAGTGCGCGGTCGCCAAGCCGTGCCCGCCGCCACCGACGATCACGACGTCATAGGTCTTCTTCGGTTGCGGGGTACGCCAGAGGAATTCGGGATGATCGGGCAGGTGCGCACCGGGTGGGGTGGAGGGCGTCGTCGTCGCGTGTGTTGTCACTGGGCGGCCTCCGTCAGTTCGGGGTAGAGCGGGAAGCGCCGGGCCAAGACGTCTACGCGGGCACGTAGCGCATAAAGGTCGGCGTCATCGGCATCGGGGCGCAGCGCCGCGGCGATGATGTCGGCCACCTCGGCGAAGCCCTCGAGATCGAAACCCCGGGTGGCCAGCGCCGCGGTACCGATCCGCACGCCGGAACTGATCATCGGCGGACGGGGATCGAACGGAACGGCGTTGCGGTTCACGGTGATTCCCACCCGGTGCAGGCGGTCTTCGGCTTGCTTACCGTCCAGCTCGGAGTCGCGCAGATCGACGAGCACCAGGTGGACGTCGGTGCCCCCGGAGACCACGTTGATGCCCGCGCTGCGCGAATCTTCCTGCAGCAGGCGCTCGGCGAGGATCGCGGCCCCGGCCAGGGTGCGCTCTTGCCGCTCGCGGAACTCCGGCGCGGCGGCCAGCTTGAACGACACGGCCTTCGCGGCGATGACGTGCTCGAGCGGGCCACCCTGCTGACCGGGGAAGACCGCCGAGTTGATCTTCTTCGCCAGAGCCTCGTCGTTGGTCAGGATGACGCCGCCGCGCGGGCCGCCGAGCGTCTTGTGGGTGGTCGACGTGACCACGTGGGCATGGGGCACCGGCGACGGATGCAGACCGGCGGCCACCAGGCCGGCGAAGTGGGCCATGTCGACCATCAGATACGCGCCGACATCGTCGGCGATACGCCGGAATTCGGCGAAGTCGAGGTGTCGCGGATAGGCCGACCAACCGGCGAGGATCAGCTTCGGTCGCCGTTCATGGGCCAACCGCTCGACTTCGGCCATGTCGACGCGGTGGTCGTGCTCGGTCACCTGATAGGCGGCGACGTCGTAGAGCTTGCCGGAGAAGTTCAACTTCATGCCGTGGGTGAGGTGGCCGCCGTGGGCGAGGGTCAACCCGAGGATGGTGTCGCCCGGCGTCAGCAGAGCGGCCATCACCGCCGCGTTGGCCTGCGCGCCCGAGTGCGGTTGGACGTTGGCGAACGACGCGCCGAACAAGCTCTTGAGCCGGTCGATCGCGAGCTGCTCGATGACGTCGACGTGCTCGCAGCCGCCGTAGTAACGCCTGCCGGGATACCCTTCGGCGTACTTGTTCGTCAGCACCGAACCCTGCGCCTGCATAACGGCCAACGGCGCGAAGTTCTCGCTGGCGATCATCTCCAGCGTGCTCTGCTGGCGCGCCAACTCGGCTGAAATAGCTTGGTGGACCTCATGATCGAGTTCGGCGAGGTTCTCGCCGAGAATCGGGTTGGCCCCCGCCGTGGCCGGTGCTGCAGTGTCGACAGACATGCTCGCCCTTCTGGATCGCTTGATACGTGACTAATATATCAACTGTCGGATAGATTAGGATCAGTTCGCGATCACGTCAACAGGCGGATGCACGAGGGATGGAGATGAGGGGCAGATGACACTCGCAGAACTGTCGTTCGTCGATGCCGGCCCCGGCACCGAGAGTGCGGTCGACCGCGCGTACGAGGCGGTGCGGGAGCGTCTGGTGATGCTCGACATCAAACCCGGCGAACCCCTGGCCGACGATCGGCTCGGCGCGGAGCTCGGGCTCGGTCGCACGCCTGTCCGCGAGGCGCTCAAGAGACTCGAGCGTGACCGGCTGGTGATCGCGTACCCGCGGCGCGGCACGTTCGCGACCGCGGTCGACATGACCGACTTGGCCGACATCTCGGAGATCCGACGCCAGTTGGAGCCGACGGCCGCGGCGCGCGCCGCCCGGGTGGCGACCGCGGACTCGCGACGAAGGTTGACGCTGCTGGCCGAGGCAATCGAGCAGATCGCCGATACCGACTATCCGCGTGAGGTGCTGCGGCACGACGTGCGCGTGCATCGAGAGATCTACCGCGCGTCGCAGAACCCGCATCTGGAGTCGATCCTGGAGAGCTTGGATGCGCACGCGACTCGCATCTGGTGTCTGTTCCTCGACCGACTGCCCGGTGTCGTCACCCACGTCCGCGAACATGTCGAGCTGCTCGAAGCGATCGTCAGGGGCGACGAGGCGACGGCATCTGCGTTGACGTTGTCTCATGTCACGGGGTTCGAGAGGGCTATCCGCGCGTTGCTGTAACGCCCCGGAAACACTGATATATCATTGGCGCACCAGTGAAAGGATGTGTCGGTGACGGTTGTCGGTGTGGAGTCGCTCGGCGAGGTCGATCTCGGCGCGATGTCGCTGGCCGATCAGGCCTACCTGATCATCCAGGACAAGTTGATCATGTTGGACATCCGGCCCAACGAGGCCATCGTGGAGAGCGAATTGGCTGCAGGCTTGGGTCTGGGCCGCACGCCGGTGCGGGAAGCCCTCAAGCGGCTCGAGGCAGACCGGCTCGTCATCTCCTTCCCGCGCCGTGGCACCTTCGCCACCGGCGTCGATGTCGCTGATCTGCGGCACATCTCGCAGATCCGGGTCAATCTGGAACCGGTGGCCGCGCGCACCGCTGCCGAGAGCGCATCGCCGGCTGCTCGGGCCCACCTGCTCGAACTCGCCGATCAGACAGACACTTTGGAGATCGCCAACATCGATCGCCACGAACTCATGCGGTGGGATCTGCGCGTGCACCGGGCCATCTACCGCGCGACCGGCAACCCGCACCTGGAAGACGTGCTGATCCGGTACGACAATCTCGCCACGCGCATCTTCTGCCTGTTCCTCGACCGGCTGCCGATGGTCGCCCGCCACGTCGGGGAGCACACCGAATTGTTGCGCACCATCGCCGGCGGTGACGGCGATGCCGCTGCCGCCATTGCACTGGCCCACGTCACCGGGTTCGAAGAAGCGGTGCGCGCGGTCGTGTAGACCGTCAGCGGAACACCACGGTGCGGTGACCGTGGAGCAGAACCCGGTTCTCACAGTGCCAGCGCACCGCCCGGGACAGCGCGAGCGCTTCGGCGTCCTGTCCGACGGTCGCGAGCCGAGCAGGGTTGTGCGAGTGGTCGATTCGGATGACCTCCTGCTCGATGATCGGACCCTCGTCCAAGTCCGGCGTGACGTAGTGAGCCGTCGCGCCGACCATCTTCACACCGCGGTCGTATGCCTGGTGGTAGGGCTTGGCGCCTTTGAATCCGGGCAGGAACGAGTGGTGGATGTTGATCGCCCGCCCCCTCAACGCGGTGCACGCCTCGTCCGAGAGCACCTGCATGTAGCGGGCCAGCACCACGACCTCGGCGTCGAGATCCTCGACGAGGTCGAGCAGGCGGGCCTCGGCATCGGCTTTCGACGAGGGCGTCACCGGGATGTGTACGAACGGCAAACCGGCGGCCTCCGCCATCGGTCGCAGCACGTCGTGGTTCGACACGACGGCGACCAGTTCACCGCCGAGTGTGCCTGCCCGCCAACGGAAGATCAGGTCGTTGAGGCAGTGTCCGAGTTTCGACACCATGACCAGTACCCGGGGTGCCTGCATCCCGTTGATACGGAACGACATCTCGAACCCCGCTGCCACCGAGGAGAACTGCTCGGTCAACATGGTCGCGTCGATCGTGTCGTCGGGACAGCAGAACGTGGTGCGCAGGAAGAAGGACTGACTGACGTCGTCGTCGAACTGCTGGTGTTCGACGATGTCGTAGCGACGTGAGAACAGGAACGAGCTGACCGCGTGGACGATACCGGGCCGCTGAGGGCAACTCAGCGTCAGCGTGAATGTCTGTGTCATGAGCGGAGTTTCGTCATCTCGGGATCGACCAGCGGCTCGGCCACCACGGTGGCGGCCACCCTGCGGTCGAAGTACTGGATTTCCACCCCGGCGCCGACACCGACGGTCGCGGGCAACCACGCGTAGGCGATCGGTGCGCCGACCGTGTGCCCGAACGCCGCACTGGTGACATAGCCGGCAGGTTCGCCGTCGATCAGCACGGGTTCGGAACCGAGGACGACAGAGCGCCCGTCATCGACGGTCAGGCAGACCAGCCGGCGTTCGACCGTGTCGTCCGAGACACCCGCGAGAGCCTCGTGGCCGAGGTAACCGTCCTTCTGCGGGCGCACGGCGAAGCCCAGCCCTGCCTCGAACGGGTTGTGCTCGGTCGTCATGTCGGTGCCCCAGGAGCGGTAGCCCTTTTCCATCCGCAGGCTGTTGAACGCCGCCCGGCCCGCGGCGATCACGCCGTGGCGTTGCCCCTCCGCCCACAGCGCATCCCACAGGCGCAGACCGTGTTCGGCGGTGGTGTAGAGCTCCCAGCCGAGCTCACCGACATAAGACAGGCGCATCGCGGTCACGGGCACCCCGCCGATGCGGACCCGCTTGCACCGGAAGTACTTGAAGCCGTCGTTGGAGAAGTCGTCGCGGCTCAAGGCCGACACCAGGTCGCGTGCCCTCGGCCCCCAGACGCCGATGCAACAGGTACCGCCGGTGATGTCCCGCACGGCGACGCCACTGTCGGCGGCCTGGCGGCGCAGGTAATCCAGGTCGATGTTGCCGTTCACACCTACCTGGAAGGTGTCGGCGGAGAGGCGGGCGACCGTGATGTCGCTGCGCACACCGCCGGCCGCGTCCAGCATCAGCGTGTAGGTGACCGAACCGACCGACTTGTCCATCTTCCCGGTGGTGAGACGCTCCAGCAGGGCCACCGCACCGGGCCCGGAAATCTCCAGGCGCTTGAGCGGCGTCATGTCGTAGAGAGCGACGGCGGTCCGGGTGCGCCAGGCCTCGGCGGCGGCGATCGGCGAGTGGAACATCGCCGCCCACGCATCGCGCTGCGGCGGTTGCCACTGCGTGGGCAGCGCGTCGACCAGGCCGGCGTTGGCCTCGAACCAGTGCGGCCGCTCCCACCCGCCGGCCTCCAGGAACAACGCGCCGAGTTCCTTCTGCCGCGCATGGAACGGGCTGACCCGCAGATCGCGCGGAGATTGCCTGGGCTGCAACGGATGCAGGATGTCGTAGACCTCGACGAAGTTCTGCTGCGAGGTCTCGCTGACGTAGTCGGGATCGAGCTGCACGTCTTCGAAGCGGTGCACATCGCAGCCGTTCAGCGCGACCTCGGATCGGCCGTCGACCAGCAGCTGGGCGACCGCGCGCGCGACCCCGGCCGAGTGCGTCACCCAGACCGCCTCGGCGATCCAGAAGCCCGCGACATCGGGCGATTCGCCGACCAGTGGTGCCCCGTCAGGAGTGAACGAGAAGATGCCGTTGAAGCCCGACTCGATGGTCGCCGTCTGCAGGCAGGGCAGCAGGAGCTTGCTCTGCTCCCAGGCCGGCGCGAAGTCCTCTTCGGTGAACGCCAGCATCGAAGGCATTGCCTCCGAGCTGATCTCGCCGCCGGGGAGGTCGCGGAGGTCGACGGGCATCGGGCGGTGGGCATACGAGCCGATGCCGAGACGGTCGACGTGCTCGCGGAAGTACAGGTCTTGATCCTGGTGACGCAGGATCGGGAAGCCGGCCTCGGAGGCCTCGGTGTTGCGCCCGACCAACTCCGGAATCTGGTGGGTCTTCACGTACTGATGGGCCAGGGGCAGCAGCGGTACGTCCATGCCGACGAGCGCACCCAGCTCTGGTCCCCAGAATCCGCCGCAGGACACCACGATGTCGGCGGGCACCGTGCCCGACGACGTCGTCACACCGGTGACCTTTCCTCCGCTGTGCTCGATCCCCAGGACCTTGGTGGACCCGCGGAACTCTGCGCCTCGGCTCTGCGCGCGGCGGGTCAGCGCGACGACCACACGTGCAGCCTTTGCCAGTCCGTCGGTCTCGACGTGTAATCCGCCGAGGATGCGCTGCGGATCGAGGAGCGGGTGCAGCTTCGCGCATTCTTGCGGGTCGATCACGCGCGCGGCGACACCCCACGAGGTCGCCCACCCGTGCCGCCGGTGCAACTCGGCGAGCCGGTCCTCGGTGGTCGCCACCTCGAGACCGCCGACCTGGTTGAAACACCACGCGCCGTCGACGTCGAGCGAGGAGAACTTCTCCACGGTGTAGGACGCGAACGTCGTCATCGCCTTCGAGGAGTTCGTCTGGAACACCAGACCCGGCGCGTGCGAGGACGAGCCACCGGTCAGCGGGAGCGGGCCCTGATCCAGGACCGTCACCCGGTCCCAGCCACGGGCGGTGAGTTCGTCGGCGAGGTTGGTGCCGACGATGCCGGCGCCGATGATCACGACGCGAGGGGATCCCATGTGCGTGGCCGCTCCTGACTATGATTGATCAACAACTGATATACCAAGGTAAGGTCCGGCTGGGCCCCGGTCAACCTCTGCGCCGGTGCGGTGGCCTCTTGCCCCTGCTGTCCCGGTAGTGTCGTCGCGGTGAGCAACGGGAGCTCCGACTCGGGCGGGGGTGTGCAGTCGGTCGACCGAGCGGTGTCCGTCCTCGAGATCCTGGCTCGCCTCGGCGAGGTCGGCGTCACCGAACTCGCCCATGAGATCGGCGTGCACAAATCCACGGTGTCCCGTCTGCTGTCTGCTCTGGAAGACCACGAGCTGGTCGAACAGGCCTACGAGCGCGGCAAGTACCGACTCGGATTCGGCCTGTTGCGCCTGTCCAACGCCGTGTCGGGCCAACTCGACGTCACGCAGCAGGGACGAGAGATCTGCGAGCGGCTGGCTGTCGAGCTGGGGGAGACGGTCAACATCGCGGTCCTGCGATCGCACTACGCCGTCAACGTCGATCAAGCCCGCGGCCCCCGTTCGGTCGGCAGCCACAACTGGGTCGGTGAGCTGACCCCGCTGCACGCGACCTCGAGTGGCAAGATCCTGCTGGCCTACATGTCTGCCGAAGCGCGCCGCGATGTGCTCGGCGAAGCGCGCCTGACCCGCTACACCGATCGCACGGTCACCTCGATGGACGATCTCGAGCGTCAGCTCACTGACGTCGCACGCGACGGTTACGTCATCTCCACCGAAGAACTGGAGCATGGTCTGACCGCCGTGGCGGCGCCGATCCGGGACCACGCAGGCATCGTCATCGCTGCTCTGAGCGTTTCGGGACCGGTGTACCGGCTCGACGACGCGCGCGCCCGCGAGGTGATACCAGCCGTCGTCGCCGCGGCGGCGGCGGTGTCCGAACGCATGGGCTACCAGGGCTGACCCCTCGCCTCTGACGGCACTGCCAGCACCTTCACAGCGATGAATTTCTCGCTTCAGGTGGTGTATCACTGTCGCGCGTTCTAATATATCAGGGCGTGTGTGGCTCTCGTCACACCTCGAACGGATCAGCCCAGGAGTGAGAATGTGACCGCACAACAAGACCATCCGCTCGACGTCGACGAGCTGAAAACCAAGCTGCACCACACGTTTCCCGGCCCGGGCGCACCGATCGCACCCGGGCACAAAGACGATGTCCCGCTGTGCCAGCGTCCGCCCGTCACCGACAAGGTGGTCTTCGGCGTCACCGCGGTGATCGTCGTCGCCATCCTCGGCTGGGGCCTGCTTTCGCCCGAGAAGTTCGGTGCCACGATGTCGGCGATGCTCACCTGGGTGGTGAGCAACATGGGGTGGGTCTTCATCGTCTCGGCGACCTGCTTCGTGCTGTTCGCCGCATGGCTGGCGCTGAGTCGGTACGGCAAGATCCCGCTCGGCCGCGACGGCGAGAAGCCCGAGTTCAACACTGTGAGCTGGGTGGCGATGATGTTCAGCGCCGGCATGGGGATCGGGCTGATCTTCTGGGGCGTCACCGAGCCGTTGACCCACTTCGTCAATCCGCCGCCGGGGCTGGCCGACTCCAAAGCAGGCACGGCACTCGCCACAGCACTGTTTCACTGGGGCTTCCACCCCTGGTCGATGTACGCGGTGGTGGGCCTGTCCATCGCCTACGGCAGTTACCGCATGGGCCGGCGCCAGTTGATCAGCGCATCGTTCATCCCGCTCTTCGGTCGCAAGCGCATCGAGGGGCCGATCGGCAAGACCATCGACATCCTTGCGATCTTCGCCACGATGTTCGGCACGGCGGCATCTCTCGGGCTCGGCGCTCTGCAGATCGGCTCGGGCATCGAGGTGCTCGGCTGGGTCGGTAAGGCGGGCACGCTTCTGCTGGTGAGCGTGGTGGCACTGCTCACCCTGGCCTTTGTGGCCTCCGCGGTTTCCGGGGTGTCGCGCGGTATCCAGTGGTTGTCGAACATCAACATGGTGCTCGCGCTGATCCTGGCGATCTTCGTGTTCATCGTCGGACCGACGGTGCTGATCCTCAACCTCCTGCCGACCGCGTTGGGTGACTACCTGGCCAATCTTGCGGCGATGTCGGCACGCTCGGCCGAGGCCGGCGGCGACACCGAGAAGTGGCTTTCCTCGTGGACGATCTTCTACTGGGCGTGGTGGATCAGCTGGACACCGTTCGTCGGCATGTTCCTGGCGCGGATCAGCCGCGGACGCACCATCCGGCAGTTCGTCATCGGCGTGATCCTGATCCCGACCACCGTCAGCCTGTTGTGGTTCGTCATCTTCGGCGGCGCGGGCATCGGGCTGCAACGCAACGGTCTCGACATCTTCGGCAGCGGCGAACCCGAATCCACCCTGTTCGGGATGCTCAGCCACATGCCGCTGGCCGGCCTGTCCTCCCTCTTGGTGATGGCCCTCGTCGCGATCTTCTTCGTCTCGGGTGCCGATGCCGCGTCGATGGTGATGGGGACGCTGTCTCAGAGCGGTTCGGTGTATCCGTCGCGGTGGGTGGTCGCATTCTGGGGCCTGAGCACGGGCGCGGTGGCCGTGCTGATGTTGTGGGCCGGCGGGAACGACGCGCTCAACGGTCTGCAGACGATGACGATCATCGTCGCGGCACCGTTCGTGCTGGTGATGATCGGCATGTGTGTGTCGTTGTTCCTCGATGTCACTCGCGATCCGATGATGGCCGATCTGCAGAAGGCCGCCGTCCCTGGCGAGACGCCGGTGGGGGACCCCTCGCCGTAGCACGAGGCCTTTTCGACACTGGTCGCCGCACTGAGCAAACAGTGCGGCGACCAGTGTTTTTGCTGTCGAAAGAGAGTCAGGAAATTCACAGCGGACCGACCCGCTGTTCCACTTGACAAGCATTGTGACCGGCCACACACTGTTGCGTATTACGAATCGCGTTCCTTAATACGCGTCATCTGTTCGAAACAGGAAGGCAACACATGCTCGACGTCTGCCCGCTTTCCGATCTGCCGCCCGGTGAGTCGGTCCGCGTTGCCGCGGAACCGCCGATCGCCGTCTTCCACACCGAGAGCGGTGAGGTGTTCGCGATCGACGACACGTGCTCGCACCAGGACGCGTCGCTGGCCGACGGCTGGCTCGAAGGGTGCGAGGTCGAATGCCCGCTGCACGCGTCGCGCTTCAATCTGCGGACCGGCGCCGTGGATGCGCCGCCCGCGAAGCTGCCGGTGCGCACCCACACCGTCGTGATCGACGACGGCATGATCCGCGTCGAACTCAGCACCGACAAGCCGAACCTCCCGCCCGACATCCGCGCGCGGCTGGCCCAGGGGCAGTCGTGAAGCACATCGCCGTCATCGGAGCCTCGCTGGCCGGCCTCTCGGCAACCAGAGCGCTTCGCGCACAAGGGTTCACGGGCCGGATCACCGTCATCGGCGACGAGGCGCGCCGGCCCTACGACCGCCCACCGCTGTCAAAGGAGTTCCTCGCCGGTGACCTCACCGAGGCCGACCTCACCCTCGAGGACTCCGACGACCTGGCCGCCGACTGGCTGCTCGGCTCGGCTGCCGCCGCTCTGGACCCGTCGTCCAACACGGTCGAGCTCGCCGACGGCCGCCGGGTGCACGCCGACGGCTTCGTCATCGCCACCGGATCGCGTGCCCGCCGCTGGCCGGGGTGCGAGAAGATGGCCGGAGTCCACGTCATCCGCACCATCGACGACGCCATCGCGCTGCGCTCCGACCTGCGACCCGGAGCGCAGATGGTGGTGATCGGCGCCGGCTTCATCGGCGCCGAGGTCGCCTCCACCGCACGCAAACTCGGCATGGCGGTCACGGTCGTCGAGGCGGCGCCGACGCCGCTGCAGGTGCAGCTGGGTTCCCGGCTGGGCGCGGTCGTCGCGCAAGCGCACGGCGTGCACGGTACGACGTTGATCTGCGGGGTCGGCGTGGCCGGGCTGACCGGACAGAAGCGCGCGCTGCGCGATTCGGACTGCGTCGACCGGGTCACCGGGGTCGACCTGGTCGACGGTCGTCACCTGCCCGCGGATGTCGTCGTCGTCGGCATCGGCGGAATCCCGAACATCGAGTGGCTGCAGGGCAGCGGTCTGAATCTCGGCAACGGCGTGATCTGCGGCGCCAACGGCCAGACGAACATTCCGAACGTCGTGGCGGTGGGCGACTGCGCGGCATGGCATGACCCGTCGACCGGGGTGGCACGCCGAGTCGAGCACTGGACGGGTGCACTGGAACGGCCGGCGATCGCGGTCGCCGCGCTGCTGGCGGGCGGCACCGACCAGGGCGCCGCCGTCAAGGCGCCGTACTTCTGGTCCGACCAGTACGGCGCGCGCATCCAGTTCGCCGGGACCGCGCTGCCCGACGACGAGATCACCATCGAGGCGGGCGACTGCGAGAGCGGCAGCTTCCTCGCCGCGTACCGGCGCGACGGCCGCCTGGTCGCTGTCCTCGGCGTCGATCAACCCAAGCTGTTCACCCGGTGGCGCCGCCAACTCGCCACCGCCCCGGTAGCCGTCTGACCCCTTCCTCTCCTCAGCCCCACTCTCAAGCCCCACTCTCACTCACAGGAGCCTCATGACCACCTTCGAAGCAGCCCCCAAGTTGCCCGAGAGCCTCATCTCCACCCTGGCCGGTCACTACTACACCGACCCGGAGGTGTTCGCGCTCGAGCAACAGAAGATCTTCGAGGCGATGTGGTTCTGCGTGGTGCGTTCCTCGGATCTCGCCAAGCCCGGGGCGTTCAAGACCGTCCAGGTGGGCAGCGAGAGTGTCCTGGTGACCAGGTCGCGCACGGGAAAGGTGAACGCGTTCTTCAACATCTGCCGGCACCGCGGCGCGCAGTTGTGCACCGAGGACAGTGGCGAGGTCCGGCGCGCGTTCCAATGTCCCTACCACGCTTGGACATACGACCTCGACGGCAAGCTCGTGGCCGCCCCGAACCTGACCAAGATGCCCGACATCGACCGGGTCGAATACGGGCTGCGCACCATCGCCGTACGGGAATGGCTGGGATACGTGTGGGTGTGTCTGGCCGAGACGCCGCCCTCATTCGAGGACACCGTGATGAAGGAGATCGTCGATCGCCTGGGCGACCTCGAGTCGATCGACCACTACGGCATCGCCGACCTGAGCGTGGGCCGCCGCATCGTCTACGACGTCAAGGCCAACTGGAAGCTGATCGTCGAGAACTTCATGGAGTGCTACCACTGCGCCACGATCCACCCCGAATTGACCGAGGTACTCCCGGAATTCGCCGACGGCTACGCGGCCCAGTACTACGTCGGGCACGGGGCCGAATTCGGCGCAGATGTGCAGGGCTTCACGATCGACGGCTCTGAAGGGCTCGATCACATCCCGGGGGTCACCGCCGAGCAGGATCGCCGCTACTACGCGATCACCGTGCGCCCGCAGGTGTTCGTCAACCTGGTTCCCGATCACGTGATCGTGCACAGGATGTTCCCGATGGCCGCCGACCGCACGGTCGTCGAGTGCGACTGGCTGTACCTGCCGGAGGTCGTCGAATCCGGTCGTGACGTCAGCCGGTCGGTCGAACTGTTCCACCGGGTCAACAGCCAGGACTTCGAAGCAGCCGAAAGATGCCAGCCGGCAATGGATTCCCGCGTGTACCGCAACGGCGGTGTGCTGGTGCCCAGCGAGCACCACATCGGGGCCTTCCACGACTGGCTGCGCGGCATGCTCGCCGTGTGATGCGTCCGCAGGCGATGACCAAATACGTCTACGACTTCACCGAAGGTGACAAGAGTCGTAAGGAATTGCTCGGCGGCAAGGGCGCGAACCTCGCCGAGATGACCAACCTCGGTCTGCCGGTGCCACCCGGGTTCACGATCACCACCGAAGCGTGCCGTGAATACCTCAGTCGCGGCGCTGCTCCCGGAGAACTGCGGGTGCAGGTCACCATGGCGTTGCGACAGCTCGAAGACGGGCTCGGACGCCGGCTCGGTGATCGACACGATCCGCTGCTGGTGAGTGTCCGTTCCGGCGCGGCGTTCTCGATGCCCGGGATGATGGAGACGGTGCTCAACATCGGGCTCAACGACGCCAGCGTCAAAGGCCTCGCCGAGCAGTCCGGCGACGAACGCTTCGCCTGGGATTCTTACCGGCGGCTCCTGCAGATGTTCGGCAAGACCGTGCTCGGCATGCCCGGCGACATGTTCGCCGATGCGCTGGAGAAGGCGAAGTCGGCCAAGGGCGTCATCACCGACGTCGAACTCGACGCCGATGATCTGAAAGATCTGGTCACCGAATTCAAGGCGCTGGTGCGCGAGCACTCCGGACACGAATTCCCGCAGCACCCGCGCGAGCAGCTCGACATGGCGATCGACGCGGTGTTCGACTCGTGGAACACCGAGCGGGCCCGGTTGTACCGGCGGCGGGAACGGATACCCGCCCACCTCGGCACGGCGGTCAACATCTGCACGATGGTGTTCGGCAACCTGGGCGAGAACAGCGGCACCGGGGTCGCCTTCACCCGCGACCCGGCGACGGGGCGGCCGGGCGCCTACGGCGACTACCTGCCCAACGCGCAGGGCGAAGACGTCGTCGCCGGCACCCGCAACACGCTCTCGCTCGACGATCTGGCCGAGCTGGACCCCGCGTCGCACAGTCAACTGATGACGATGATGCGCCGATTGGAAACGCACTACCGCGACCTGTGCGACATCGAATTCACCATCGAGCGCGGCACGTTGTGGATGCTGCAGACCCGCGTCGGCAAGCGCACGGCGGCCGCCGCGTTCCGGGTCGCCGCCCAACTCGTCGACGAGGACCTGATCACGCTGGACGAGGCGCTGCTTCGGGTGTCGGGTGCGCAACTGGCGCTGCTGATGTTCCCGCAATTCGACCGGACGGCGGAGCGGAACCTGGTGGCCCGCGGGATGGCCGCCTCGCCCGGGGCGGCGGTGGGCAGGGCGGTGTTCGACTCCGCGACCGCCCGCGCCTGGCACGAACGCGGCGAGCACGTCGTGTTGGTGCGCAAGGAAACCAACCCCGACGACCTGGAAGGGATGATCGCCGCCAACGGGATCCTCACCGCGCGCGGCGGGAAGACCTCCCATGCGGCGGTGGTGGCTCGCGGGATGGGAAAGACATGCGTCTGCGGCGCAGAAGCGCTCGACGTCGATGTGGCGGCCAGGACCGCGCGAGTCGGCAGCGTGGTGATCGAGGAGGGCGACGCGCTCAGCATCGACGGCTCGACCGGTGAGGTGTTCCTCGGCGCGGTACCGGTGGTGCCGTCGCCGGTGGAGACCTACATCGAAGCCGGATTGTCGGCGGCACTCGAAGGCGCCGACGACGAGACCGCAGCTGTGGTCACCGCCGTGGACCGGTTGCTCACCCACGCCGACGACTCGCGCCGCCTGGCTGTGCGGGCCAACGCGGACACCGCCGAGGATGCGGTGCGGGCCCGCTCGCTGGGCGCGCAGGGGATTGGGCTGTGCCGCACCGAGCACATGTTCCTCGGCGAACGCCGGACGCTCATCGAAGCGGTCATCCTGGCCCGCACGCCCCAGGAGCGCGAGCACGCCCTGGCGGCGCTGCTGCCCTTGCAGCGCGCCGACGTCGCCGAGCTGCTCGAGGCGATGGACGGTCTGCCTGTGACGATCCGGTTGCTGGATCCGCCGTTGCACGAATTCCTGCCCGACCGAACCGATCTCGCCGTCGAGGTCGCTTTGGCTGATGCCGCCGGCGATCAGGGTGTGCAGGCCGCCGGGCGCCGCGCGCTACTCGCGGCCGTCGAAAACCTTCACGAGTCCAACCCGATGCTGGGTCTGCGCGGTGTCCGTCTCGGTCTGGTGACACCGGGGCTGTTCGCCCTGCAGGTGCGTGCGATCGCCGAGGCCGCCTGCGATCAGCTGGCCGCCGGACGGGACCCGCAGGTCGAGATCATGGTGCCCCTGGTGGGTTCGGTGATGGAGCTGCATCTGGTGCGTGACGAAGCCGAAGGGATCCTCGCCGAGGTGGCTGCCGAACGAGGCGTCACGCTCACCGTGCCCGTCGGCACGATGATCGAGCTGCCGAGAGCGGCGTTGACCGCGCATCGCATCGCCGAGGCCGCTGACTTCTTCTCCTTCGGCACCAACGACCTCACCCAGACGACGTGGGGTTTCTCCCGCGACGACGTCGAATCCTCGCTGTTCGCCAGCTATATCGACAAGGGGGTGTTCACCACGTCGCCGTTCGAGACGCTCGACGCCGACGGGGTGGGACGGCTGGTGGAGATCGCGGCCAGGGAGGGCCGCGCCACCAAGGCCGGTCTCAAACTCGGCGTCTGCGGGGAACACGGCGGCGACCCCGAGTCGATCCACTTCTTCCACCGCACCGGACTGGACTATGTGTCCTGCTCACCGTTCCGGTTGCCGATCGCGCGGCTGGAGGCGGGCCGGGCAGCCGTCAGTTGACGTCTCTGCTCAGCTCGCCGCTGAGTCGAGCGGACCTGTTCTCCAGCAACTGGATTCGGTGAGCGTTGCCGGGCAGCTCGAGGTAGCGCCTGCCGTAGACCGCCAACAGGGCATCGTCGAGGCGCCGGACCGCCCCCGGCGGGAAGCGATAGTCCATCGCGGCGTTCACCGCGTCGGTGTCGACTCCGGCCAGCGCGGTGTCGACCTCGTCGATCGAGTCAATGCCGAGATCGTGCAGCAGACCCGACATCCAGCCGTAGTGGTCCGTGCGTGACCATCCCGCGTCGGGGAAACGGTTGGCCAGGTACGTCGCGAGCACCGGCGTCGGGATACCCGCCTCCCCGATGCTGGGCGGTCGTTCGGTCGGCGTGGTCGACCGCAGCCGCTCCCGGATCGCGGAGAACTCCCGATCGGCGAGTTCCAGCAAGCCCGCCGCCAGGGTGAACCGGCGGTCCAGATCGGGTGCGTCCTCCTCGGGGATCGAGCCCTTGTAGCGGACGTCGTGCTCGAACTCCGCCCATGCGTGCTGCAGGATCGTGCGCACCTGCACCGACGCCGGCTGCTGCTCGCCTTCCACGGCGAGCAACAGATGCCGGCTGGCGTAACCCCACCGGCCCTCGCTCGCCGTCTCCACGCCCATGTCGCGGTCGTCGAGCAGCCGCATCTCCTCCCCGAGCAGGCGGGCCACCGCAGCCACGTCGTCGCGCAGGTAGGTGATCACCCGCAGCCCGATCTGGTCGGTGATCTCCGAGAGCGGATCGGCATACAACCGGCGCCCGTCGACATGCCGGTCGGCCTTGGCCGCGAACGACGCCACCGACTTGGTCCGCGCGGTCACGCTGAGGTAGTCGATGCCCGCGTCGTCCAACAGTGCCGTCACCACCGCCAGGTACCGCTCGGTGGACGCCACCAGCTGCGGGCGCCGCTGGGTGTAGGTGGCGATCGCGTCGTGCACGGCACCCGGCGTCGGCTCGGGGGGAGCGGGCACCAGGTCCGACGGCTTCGTCGGCGTCACGATGCACCCGGTCTCGGCGTCGCCGTAGAACGTCAGCGCGTCGGGCCGGCGAGCGGCGAGCATGGCGACATAGGCGCAGACGACCGCGTCGACGGGATCCTCCACGCGGCGCAAATCGCTTTTGCGCTCGGCACTTTCAGCGGCCGCGCGCAACCGCACCCAATCGGGCGCATCGGCCACCCGCAGCGACGGGTCGGCGGTCGCAAGCCCCTCGACCAGATCCATCAGCCGCAGCAACTCGGCCTGCAGCTGGGCCACCGAACGGCCGGGTTTGGCTTTGTACTTCAACGTGCGGCCCAGTCGGAACAGTGCGACCGTCGCGGCGTGGGGATACACCTCCAGCGCGCGGCGTGGCGACGGCGAATGCGGGTCGATGTCCAGACCGAGGGCGTCGGCCAGCCGCCCGGCCCGGGTGCCGTCGGCGAACTCCGGCTTGCCTCGATTGGCCGGGTGAGCACCGGCCTGGAACTTCGCGAAGTCGGCATTCAGCGCGCGTTCGGCCGGCCGCTGACCGGTCGGGTTGGTGACCACGATCGGCGCGTCGATCCCCACCACGCAATCGCCCGCCACATACGGCGCCACCATCGAGCGGATGCTGGCGTCGTCAGTGGCCGCCGACGCCGTCACCAGGCGGCCGGCGTCGTCGACGACCGCGACCCCGGTGGGTTTGCGCTGGCCCCATGCCAGGTCCAGACCGACGAAATACATGGCCCCTACTGTGCCCGATAGGCTGTTGGGCCGTGAGCAACCGCGCGTCCATTCCTGATGTCCTGGCCCATCGCTACGCCAGCGAGGAGATGGTCGCGATCTGGTCGCCGGAGGCCAAGATCGTCGCCGAGCGCCGCCTTTGGCTCGCGGTGCTGCGGGCCCAGGCCGAACTCGGTGTGGATGTACCGGCCGGGGTGGTCGACGACTACGAACGCGTCCTGGAGACGGTCGACCTCGACAGCATCGCGGCCCGGGAACGAGTGCTCCGCCACGACGTCAAGGCCCGTATCGAGGAATTCAACGCTCTGGCCGGGCACGAGCACGTGCACAAAGGCATGACCAGCCGAGATCTCACCGAGAACGTCGAGCAGATGCAGATCCGGCGCTCGCTGCAACTCGTGCATGCCCGCGGTATCGCGGTCGCCGCCCGGCTCGCCGAGCGGGCCGCGCTCTACCGCGACCTGGTGATGGCCGGCCGCAGCCACAACGTCGCCGCACAGGCCACCACGCTGGGCAAGCGGTTCGCCTCGGCAGCCGAGGAGAACCTGGTCGCGCTGCGGCGCATCGAAGAACTGATCGCCCGCTACCCGCTGCGCGGCATCAAGGGGCCGATGGGCACCGCCCAGGACATGCTCGACCTGTTCGACGGCGACACCGGGCGGCTGGCCGACCTGGAGACGCGGGTTGCGCAGTTCCTCGGCTTCACCGACATCCTGACCAGTGTCGGGCAGGTGTATCCACGATCGCTGGATCACGACGTGGTGTCCGCTCTGGTGCAACTCGGCGCGGGCCCGTCGTCGTTCGCGCACACCATCCGGCTGATGGCAGGCCACGAACTGGTGACCGAGGGCTTCGCACCCGGCCAGGTCGGGTCCTCGGCAATGCCGCACAAGATGAACACCCGCAGCTGCGAGCGGGTCAACGGCCTGCAGGTGGTGCTGCGCGGATATGCCTCGATGGCAGCGGAATTGGCGGGCGCGCAGTGGAATGAAGGCGACGTGTTCTGCTCGGTGGTGCGCCGTGTCGCGTTGCCCGACGCGTTCTTCGCCATCGACGGGCAGACCGAGACGTTCCTCACCGTGCTCGACGAGTTCGGCGCCTACCCGGCGGTGATCCAGCGCGAGCTCGACCGCTACCTGCCTTTCCTGGCCACCACGCGCATCCTGATCGCCGCGGTGCGGGCCGGCGTCGGCCGCGAAACGGCGCACGAGGTGATCAAGGAGCACGCCGTCGCGGTGGCGCTGGCGATGCGCGAGCGCGGGGCCGAACCCGATCTGCTGGACCGGTTGGCCGCTGACCCGCGGCTGCCGCTGGACCGCGTCGCTCTGGAGGACGCGCTGGCCGACAAGGCGGCGTTCACCGGTGCGGCCGCCGATCAGGTCGACCGGGTGATCGCCGCCGTCGACGATCTCGTCGCGCGCTATCCGGGCGCGGCCGACTACACCTCGGGCGCGATTCTGTGACGACGACCGCGGACGCGTTGACCGGGATCGACTTCACCGATCTCGGCAATTTCGCCGCGGGCTTCCCCCATCATCTGTTCGCGCTGCACCGCGAGCACGCCCCGGTGTACTGGCACGAGCCGACCGAGAACACGCCCGACGGTGAGGGGTTCTGGTCGGTGGCCACCCACGCCGAAACCCTTGCCGTGCTGCGAGATCCGGACACCTACTCGTCGGTGACCGGAGGTGAGCGCCCCTTCGGCGGTACCCTGCTGCAGGATCTGCCGATCGCCGGCCAGCTGCTCAACATGATGGACGACCCGCGGCACGCCGCGGTGCGCCGCCTGGTCAGCTCCGGTCTGACACCGCGGATGATCCGGCGCGTCGAGGACGATCTGCGGGCGCGGGCGCGTCGCCTGCTCGACGACGTCCGGCCGGGCGAACCGGTGGACTTCGTCACCGAGATCGCCGCCGAGATCCCCATGCAGATGATCTGCATCCTGCTGGGAGTGCCGGAGTCCGAACGGCATTGGCTGTTCGAAGCCATCGAACCGAGCTTCGACTTCGGCGGTGCCCGCCGGGCGACGATATCCCGGCTCTCCGTGGAAGAGGCGGGCTCCCGGATGTTCGCCTACGGCCAGGAGCTGATCGCCGCGAAGAAGGCTGCGCCCAGTGACGACATGCTCTCGGTGGTGGTCAATTCGGGCGATCCGGAACTGTCGGACCTGGAAAGCTATCTGTTCTTCAGCCTGCTGTTCAGCGCAGGCGCCGAGACCACCCGCAACGCGATCGCCGGCGGACTGCTGGCCATGGTCGAGAATCCCGCGGCGGGTGCGGCCCTGCGCGCCGAGCCGGCCGTGCTGTCGACTGCGATCGAAGAGATGGTGCGGTGGACCTCCCCGTCGCCGTCGAAGCGCCGCACCGCGACTCGATCCGCGGTACTGGGCGGTCAACACATCGATGCCGGACAGAAGGTTTTGGTGTGGGAGGGATCGGCCAACCGTGACGCGGCGGTGTTCACCGACCCCGACCGATTCGACGTCACCCGTAAACCCAACCCGCACTTGGGTTTCGGGCAGGGCGTGCACTACTGCCTGGGTGCCAACCTGGCCAGATTGGAGCTGCAGGTGATCTTCTCCGAACTGCTGAGCCGGTTCTCCGAGGTGCGGTTGGCCGCGCCGGCGGAGTGGACGCGCAGCAACCGGCACACCGGACTGCGGCATCTGATGGTGGAGCTGGCATGACCGAGCATCCTGATCTGCGGGTTTCCGACGCCGACCGGACGGCGGTGAACCGGCTGCTCGAACGCGCGGTCGGCGCCGGGATGTTGACCCTCGACGAGTACACCGAGCGCCTCGATGCCGTGTTGACCGCGCGCACCCGTCGCGACCTGGACGCGGTGATCGCCGACCTCCCCTTCAACCGGCAGCCCGTCGCGGTACCCGAGGAGGTGCGTAGCTGGATGTCCAGCATCATCCGCAAGGGGCCGTGGACGGTCCCGCCACGGCTGCGGCTGGTCACCCGGATGTGCTCGACCACTTTGGATTTCACGTCAGCAGTGCTGCCCGGGCCGGTGGTGCACGTCGAGGTCGACGACTACTTCGGTTCCGTCGAGCTGATCCTGCCCGACGGGGCGACCGCCGATTGCAACGGCCTGCACACCTTCGCGGGCTCGACGTCGGTCAAGGTGGCGACGGGCCAGCCATCTCGGCGACTACATGTCGTCGTCGCCGGGCGGGTGCGATTCGGTTCCCTCACCGTGCGGCATCCGTTCGGTACGGCGCTGCGCCGATTCTTCGGTTAACCCGCGCGGCGCAGATTCGCCGCCCGGATGCCCGTCGCGCGTAACTCGAGTGCCGCCAGCCCGCGGATCGCCGCCCGATCCTGGCTGCGCCACGCGCCGACCGGATCGGCATCGATCGCGGCGAGTTTGGGCAGCGGCCTGTTCGCCAGCGCTCGCAGGGCGAGCAGCTCCTCCCCGGCGGCGGTGCTGGCCAATGTCACCGCGGTCCACTTGCGCCGGACGAAGCGCACCCGCAGGAACAACCACGGCATCATCAGCGCGAGGATCGGGGGAGCGGCCACGGCCAGCGCCAACAGCCAGGCCAGCCACCCGGCCGTCACCCCCAGCGTCTGGCCCGCCCCGGCGATCTCCCTGGCGGCATCGCCTGCGGCGCTGAGCGGCTTGGCCAGCGAATCGCCGATCAGCGGGACGTTGTCGGCGCTGTTGCCCGCCGAGTCGAGATTGCCCGCCACGCCGTTGGCGCCGCTTTCGACCTGGTAGCCGAACTCGGCGATCACCGCGACGGCCGAGTGCACCGCCATCCCGACGAACACCCAGACGGCGGTCCAGCCGACGACGACGATGTCACTGAACAGCTGCCTGAGCAGCCGCCCTGGCGTTGAGGCATAGGGAACCCACCGCGATCTCATGCGATCGATCACAGCACACAGGGCCCGCGGGGCGGACCGATAGGCTGGCCCGATGCGCCCCGCTCTGTCCGACTACCAGCATCTGGCCAGTGGCAAGGTTCGTGAGCTCTACCGGGTGGACGACGGGCACCTGCTCTTTGTCGCGACCGACCGCATCTCGGCCTACGACCACATCCTGGACAGCCGAATCCCGGACAAGGGCCGGATCCTCACCGCGATGAGTGTGTTCTTCTTCGACTTCCTCCCGGTGCCCAACCACCTCGCCGGCCCGCCCGACGATCCCCGCATTCCCGAGGAGGTGCTCGGCCGTGCCCTGGTGGTCCGTCAACTCGACATGCTGCCCGTCGAGGCAGTGGCCCGTGGCTACCTGACCGGCTCGGGGTTGATCGACTACCAGAACACCGGCAGTGTGTGCGGAATCGACCTGCCCGCCGGGCTGGTGGAGGCGAGCCGGTTCGCCGAGCCCCTGTTCACCCCGGCAACCAAGGCCGATCTCGGTGAGCACGACGTCAACATCAGCTACGACGACGTCGTCGACCTGATCGGGGCGCAGCGCGCCCACGAGCTGCGCGACCTGACGCTGCAGACCTACCGCTTGGGCGCCGACCACGCGCTGACCACAGGCATCATCGTCGCCGACACCAAGTTCGAGTTCGGCGTCGATGCGGACGGCGTGCTGACCCTGGCCGACGAGGTGTTCACCCCCGACTCGTCGCGCTACTGGCGCGCCGACGACTACGCCGAAGGTGCGGTGCAGAACAGCTTCGACAAGCAATTCGTGCGCAACTGGCTGACCGGTCCGGACTCGGGCTGGGACCGCCACGGCGATCAACCACCGCCACCGCTGCCCGCCGACATCGTCACCGCGACCCGGGCGCGTTACATCGAAGCGTACGAACGCATCTCGGGCCGACGATTCGCAGACTGGATAGGAGCACAGCCGTGAAGCCACCGGTGGCCAAACGTGTGGACCATCGCCGGGAACACCACGGTGACGTCTTCGTCGACCCCTACGAGTGGCTGCGGGACAAGGACAGCGCCGAGGTGATCGACCACCTCGAGGCCGAGAACGCCTACACCGAGCACACGACCGCCGAACTCGCCCCGCTGCGGCAGGCGATCTTCGACGAGATCAAAGCCCGCACCAAGGAAACCGACCTCTCCGTGCCGACGCGGCGCGGCGACTGGTGGTACTACGGACGCAGCTTCGCAGGCAAGCAGTACGGCGTGCACTGCCGGTGCCCTGTCGCCGATCCCGACGACTGGACCCCGCCCCAACTGAGCGAAGACGCCGACATCGCGGGTGAGCAGATTCTGCTCGACGAGAACGTCGAAGCCGAAGGGCACGACTTCTTCTCCCTCGGGGCCGCCAGTGTCAGCGTCGACGGCAACGTACTCGCCTACTCCGTCGACGTCGTCGGCGACGAGCGGTACACGCTGCGATTCAAGGACTTACGTACCGGTCAGCGCTACGACGACGAGATCGTCGGGATCGGCGCCGGCGTGACCTGGGCCGCCGACAACAAGACCGTCTACTACGTGACCGTCGACGACGCCTGGCGGCCGGACACGGTGTGGCGGCACCGGTTGGGCGCCGGCCTGCCGGCCGAGAAGGTGTACCACGAACCCGACGAACGGTTCTGGGTCGCGGCCGGGCGAACGCGGAGCAATCGGTACGTGCTGATCGCGGCAGGCAGCGCGGTCACCTCGGAGATGCGTTACGCCGACGCCGCCGACGCGGACGCGGAATTCACCGTCGTATGGCCCCGCCGGGACGGTGTCGAGTACTCGGTCGAGCACGCCGTCGTCGCCGGGCAGGACCGTTTCCTCATCCTGCACAACGACAACGCCGAGAACTTCACCCTGGTCGACGCCCCGGTCGGCGATCCGGCGGACACCCGCACGCTGATCGGCCACCGCGACGACGTCCGGTTGGACGCGGTCGACGCTTTCGCCGGATTACTGGTGGTGAGCTACCGCAGTGCGGCGCTTCCGCGAATTCAACTGTGGCCGTTGAATCCCGACGGCTACGGTGAGGTGAGCGACGTCCGGTTCGACTCCGAACTGATGTCGGTGGGGCTGTCTGCGAACCCCAACTGGGACGCGCCGAGGTTGCGGATCGGGGCCACGTCGTTCGTCACCCCGGTGCGGATCTACGATCTCGACCTGGCGAGCGGCGAGCGTGTCCTGCTGCGCGAGCAGCCCGTGCTCGGTGGCTACCGGCCCGACGACTACGTCGAGCGCCGCGACTGGGCGGTCGCCGAAGACGGTGCGCGCGTGCCCCTTTCGATCATCCACCGGGCGGGTGTCGAGGGGCCTGCGCCGGTGCTGCTGTACGGCTACGGCGCCTACGAGTCCTGTGAGGATCCGCGGTTCTCCATCGCGCGGCTCTCGCTTCTCGACCGCGGCATGGTCTACGTGGTCGCGCATGTACGCGGCGGCGGTGAACTCGGCCGGCTCTGGTACGAGCACGGCAAGCTGCTGGAAAAGCGCAACACCTTCACCGACTTCATCGCCGCGGGACGCCACCTCGTCGACACCGGTGTCACCACCCCCGAGACCATGGTCGCCTACGGCGGCAGTGCGGGAGGTCTGCTGATGGGCGCGGTCGCCAACATGGCGCCGGACCTTTTCGCCGGCATCCTGGCCGCGGTGCCGTTCGTCGACCCGCTCACGACGATCCTCGATCCGTCGCTCCCACTGACCGTCACCGAATGGGACGAGTGGGGTAACCCGCTCGACGATGCAGACGTCTACCGCTACATGAAGTCCTATTCGCCCTACGAAAACGTCGAACACAAGCGCTATCCGGCGATCCTTGCCACGACCTCGCTCAACGACACCAGGGTGTACTACGTCGAACCCGCGAAATGGGTTGCTGCGCTGCGTCATGCGCAGATCGATCCCGGCAGCGACGCCGCCCGCGTGCTGCTCAAGACCGAGATGAACGCCGGCCACGGCGGGATCAGCGGCCGCTACGAACGCTGGAAAGAAACCGCTTTCCAGTATGCGTGGCTGCTCGACGTGGCGGGACTGCGCGACTCCGACGTAGCGTCAGCGACATGACGATCACTGAAATCCCCGTGACCACCCTCGACGGCACGGCCACCACGCTGGGCGAACTGGCCGGCGGTGCCGCTCTCGTGGTCAACGTCGCGTCGAAATGCGGCCTCACCCCGCAGTACACCGCGCTGGAGCAACTCGCGAAGGACTACCGCGACCGAGGCCTGACGGTGATCGGCGTGCCCTGCAACCAATTCATGGGCCAGGAGCCGGGCACCGCCGAGGAGATCCAGACCTTCTGCTCGACGACCTACGGGGTGACGTTTCCGCTGCTGGCCAAGACCGACGTCAACGGAGCCGACCGGCACCCCCTGTACGCGGCGCTGACCCAGGCCCCCGACGACAGCGGTGACGCCGGAGACGTGCAGTGGAACTTCGAGAAGTTCCTGATCGCGCCCGGCGGTGAGGTGGTTCGGCGGTTCCGGCCGCGCACCGAGCCCGATGCACCGGAAGTGATCGCGGCGGTGGAAGCCGTGCTGCCGTAGCGGCACAGTTCAGCGCCACGAGTCGTGTTGTTGTCCATCACGACACCTGGCGTTGCGACACTGCCCGATGTGGCAGGACAACTGATCGTCTCGATCTCCGGAGTCAGCGACCGCACCCTCGACGACGTCGCGGGGTTCCACGGTCAGCTGGCGCGGCGCGGCGTGCCGGCCTCGTTCCTGGTCGCCCCGCGCCTCAAAGGCGGCTACCGGCTGGACCGCGACCCCGACACCGTGGAGTGGCTGACCCAGCGGCGGGCCGCCGGCGACGCGATCGTGCTGCACGGCTTCGACGAAGCCGCCACCAAGGCGCGGCGCGGGGAGTTCGCGACGCTGCCTGCCCATGAGGCCAACTTGCGGCTGATGGCCGCTGATCGGGTGCTCGAGCATCTCGGTCTGCGCACCCGGCTGTTCGCGGCCCCGGGCTGGAACGTCTCCGACGGCGCGCTCACCGCGTTGCCGCGCAACGGGTTCCGCGTGATGGCCGGGCTGAGCGGCATCACCGACCTGGTCCGCGGTACGACAGTGCGGGGGCGCGTCCTGGGTATCGGGGAGGGCTTTCTCACCGAACCGTGGTGGTGCCGCACCGTTGTACTCGCCGCCGAGCGCACCGCCCGACGCGAGGGCATCGTGCGGGTGGCCGTCGCCGCGAGGCACCTGCGCCGCCCCGGCCCGCGTCAGGCCATGCTCGACGCCGCGGATCTGGCGTTGATGCACGGCTGCGCGCCCACGGTGTACCGCTGGCATAACCCGGCTGCGCTGTCCGACGCCGCCTGAGGGGTCCCGCTCGCTACATTGGCGACATGGCAGATGATGCTGACGTCATCGTGGTGGGTGCCGGCCTGGCGGGGTTGGTGGCCGCATGCGAGCTGGTCGAACGGGGCCGTCGGGTCCTCATCGTGGACCAGGAGAACGAGGCCAACGTCGGAGGGCAGGCGTTCTGGTCGTTCGGCGGGCTGTTCTTCGTCGACAGCCCCGAACAGCGGCGCCTCGGGATCCGCGACAGCCACGAACTGGCCCTGCAGGATTGGCTCGGCACGGCCGGGTTCGATCGCCCCGAGGACCACTGGCCCCGGCAGTGGGCGCACGCTTACGTCGACTTCGCGGCTGGGGAGAAGCGTCAATGGCTGCGCGACCGCGGGCTTCAGATCTTCGCGATGGTGGGCTGGGCCGAGCGTGGTGGCTACGGCGCCCGCGGACACGGCAATTCGGTGCCGCGTTTCCACATCACCTGGGGCACCGGGCCTGCTCTGGTCGACATCTTCGCCCGCCGGCTGACGGGCCCGCGTGTCCGCTACGCGCATCGCCACCGCGTCGACGAGCTGGTCGTCGAGAACGGTGCCGTGGTCGGGGTGCGCGGGACGGTGCTGGAGCCGTCGGCCGCGGTCCGGGGAGCGCCGTCGTCGCGGGAACCCCTGGGCGAGTTCGAGTTCCGCGCCCAGGCCGTCATCGTGGCCAGCGGCGGTATCGGCGGCAACCACGAACTGGTCCGGGCCAACTGGCCCACGCGGATGGGTCGCGTGCCCGAGCAGCTGCTCAGCGGTGTGCCCGCGCACGTCGACGGTCGAATGCTGGGGATCTCCACGGCCGCGGGCGCCCACATGATCAACAGCGACCGCATGTGGCACTACACCGAGGGCATCACGAACTACGACCCGATCTGGCCGCGACACGGCATCCGCATCCTGCCCGGCCCGTCGTCGCTGTGGCTCGATGCCACCGGGCGTCGTCTGCCCGTCCCGCTGTATCCGGGTTTCGACACTCTGGGCACGCTGGAACACATCTGCCGGACCGGGCAGGACTACACGTGGTTCGTGTTGAACAAGCGCATCATCGACAAGGAGTTCGGGCTCTCCGGGCAGGAGCAGAATCCGGATCTGACCGGCCGCAGCGTGCGGATGGTCCTCGAACGCGGCCGCAAGGGGCCTGCGCCGGTACACGCGTTCGTCGACAAGGGCGTCGACTTCGTCACCGCCGACTCGCTGCGTGAGCTGGTGACGAAGATGAACGCCATCCCCGGCGTGGCACCGCTGGACTACGCGACCGTGGAAGCGGAGGTCACCGCACGCGACCGGGAGGTGGCCAACCGCTTCACCAAGGACAGTCAGATCACCGCGATCCGCGGCGCGCGCGGATACCTGGCCGACCGCGTGAGCCGCGTCGTCGCACCGCACCGACTCACCGACCGCAAGGCGGGCCCGCTGATCGCGGTGAAGCTGCACATCCTGACGCGGAAGTCGTTGGGCGGCTTGCAAACCGACCTGGACTCCCGCGCCTTGCGGTCCGACGGGACGCCGGTGGCCGGACTGTACGCCGCCGGTGAGGCCGCCGGTTTCGGAGGCGGCGGCGTACACGGCTACCGCTCGCTGGAGGGCACGTTCCTGGGCGGCTGTGTGTTCTCCGGCCGGGCAGCGGGACGCGCAGCCGCCCGCGACGTGGGCTAGCTTTTCTGCGCGAGAAGACACAAACTCGAGTGTTTGCGCGGCGTGTCGCTCGAGTTCGCGACTGCTCGCGGTCAGACAGGTGGTGCGCTGACCTGGTACTGCTGGATCAGCCAGCCGTGGTCACCGCGGGCGAGCACCACGCCGAGCATCAGGTCGACCGCCGAGCCGTCGGGCCGGGCGAAGTGGGCCCTGCCGTATCCCACGACCACCTGCTCGGCGGGCCGGCGGATCTCGTCGACGCGGTAGTCGACCGTCATACCGTGGGGCTGGCTGTCGTAGTAGCGCCGCACCCCGTCGCGGCCCACCGTGTACGGCGCCAACCCCTGGAAGACGGCGTCGTCGGCGAACACCCCTGCGACCCGCTCGGCGTCGTGCGCGTCGATGCCGGCCTTCCACTCATCGAGCACCGACTGCACGATCTCCCTAGTGTCCGGCACTTTGACCTCCGTCGACGTGCAGGATCTCCCCGGTGACGAAGCCTGCCTTCTCCAAATACAGCACGGCGTCGACGACATCGTCGAGACTGCCGAGACGACCCATCGGGTGCAGCGCCGCCAGGAACGGGTGCGCAGCGGGATCGTGCATCGGGGTGTCGATGGTGCCCAGCGCGACGGCATTCACCCGGATGCCCGCCTCGGCATACTCGATGGCCAGCGACTTCGTGGCCGCATCCAGACCGCCCTTGGTCAGCGAGGCCAGCACCGAGGGCACCTTCTTGTCGGCCTGGCCGACCAGGCTGGTCGAGATGTTCACGATGTGCCCGCCGTGCTCGACCATCGCCGGGATGGCGGCGCGGGTGACCTCGAAGAAGCCGCGGGTGTTCACCCCGGTGACGGCTTCGTAGTCGTCGTCGGTGTACTCGGTGAACGGTTTGGCGATAAAGATGCCGGCATTGTTGACGACGGTGTCCACGCGGCCGAAGCGCGCGAGGGCGGCGGCGACCAGATCGGCCCCGACGCCCGGTTGGGCGATGTCGCCGGCGACGGTGACGATCATCGGATCGTCGCTGGGGGCGATGGTGCGCGAGTTGGCAACGACGGCATAGCCGAGCCGACGGTAGCCGGCGACGAGCGCCGCTCCGATGCCCTGGGATGCGCCGGTGATGATGGCTACTGGTGTGCTGTTCATGTTCTGCTCAACGCGTGCGGCCGGTCACCCATGTCCGCCCGGCGGGACCGAATTCCTCGCTGCTGGGAGGTCTTGCCTACTACGCTGCGGAGCGTGGAGCTGCGTCAGTTGCGCTACTTCGTCGCCGTGGCCGAAGAGCTGAACTTCGGCCGCGCGGCGGAACGGCTGCGGATCGCGGGACCCTCGCTCTCGCAACAGATCAAAGCGCTCGAACGCGACCTCAGGGTCCAGCTCTTCGACCGTGACCGACGGTCCGTCGCGCTGACCCCGGCCGGTGCCGCACTGGTGTCCGAGGCCAAGGCGCTGATCGACCAGGCTGATGCCTTACGCAGGCGCGCAACGGGTTTGGCAGCCTCAGAGCCGATCCGGATCGGCTGCGTCAACTGGTGTCCGACCGACTGGGCCGAACGCGCCGCCGATGTCGCGCAGCTTCGGGTGGACACCTGGGTGATGCCGTCGCACACGCAGGCCGACCGGGTGGCCAGCGGGGCGCTCGATCTGGCGATCTGCTGGGCGCAGGCACGCGACCTCGCCGCGTTGTCACTGCAGGCGCGACTCATCGGCATCGACCGCCTGTACGCCATGGCACCGGGGGGCGACGAGTCAGCAGTGCGGGCCGCCGACGTCGTCGTACTGGTCGACGCCGACACCGCTAGCTGGTCCTCGTGGAATCGCTACGCCGAAGAGTTCGCCGCGAGCACCGGCGCGCGCGTCATGCGTACCGACGACGGCGGCGTGACCGGACCCGCGTTCGTCGAGCACGTGCGACGGCTGCGGCGACCCGTGTTGATCAATCCCAGAGGTCAGCGCGACCCGGAACCGCGAGATCTGGTGCGGCGTGCGGTGATCGAACCGACACCGTTGTGGACGTGGTCACTGGTCTGGCGTACCGCTGATGACCGACCGGCCGTGCACGCCATCGTCGACGAATTCACGCGCGACACAGATGAATTGACGGTCAACGGCCCGGGAACGTGGGTGCCTGCTGATGATCCACACCGCGGCGGCGGCCAGCGCAGCCGCTGACACGGTGAGCGCGGACACCACGAGCGCCGGCCGGTACCCACCGATCGTCAGCGGAGCTACCAGCAGGGGTCCGGCGATTTGGCCGACGGAATAGCCGACAGTCAGCAGGGCCACCGCCGACCGGACCCCCAATAGCCGTCCCTCGGCGACCGCCAGTGTGCTGACCCCGATGAAGGTGCCGCCGAACAGCAGGGCGCCCACCATGCTGGCGGGGCGGCTGCCCTGACAGGCCAGCGCGATCCCGATGGCCTGCAGCGTCAGGGCGACGGTGAGCATCGCGGGCTGGCCGTGCCGGGCCCCGAGGCGGGCCCACACCGCCGCCGACGGAATGACGGCCAGGCCGACGACCAGCCAGACAGCAGCTCCCGCCGCGCCGGGGGAGTGCTCGGCCACCGCAGCCACCAGGAACGTGCCGGCGATGATGTAGCCGAAGCCTTCGGTTGTGTACGCGGCGAACAACAGCAGAAAGCGGCCACCGAAGGCCCGATGCGTGGCCGCGGGCTGTGTGCGGAGGGCTCGCTGCGGACGCAACCCCCAGCCCGTCACGCCCACCAGGGCGGCCAGGCCCGCCGCCGCCCACCATGCGGTGCGCCAGTCGTCGGTGGGCAGCGCGAGGACCAGCGCAGCGGACATCGCGATGCCGGCACCGACCCCGCCGAAACCCCAGCCCGCCTTCTCCGGCAGACGCTCCAGCAGCGTGTTGACGGCGACTACGAAGACCACCGCGCTCGCGAACCCGGCGACCGTTCGCGCACCCAACCACACCGGTACGAACGTCGTCATCGGCATCGCTGCGAGGCTGACCACGACAGCGATCAGCCCCGCTCGGCACGCCGTCGCCGAATGCGCCAGGCGATTCGACAACGTGGTGGCCACCGCACCGGCGAGATACCCGACGTAATTGGCCGTCGCCAGGTGCCCGGCGGCCTGCGCCGTCAGGCCGGCCTGACTCGTCATCAGCGGCAGGATCGGGGTGTACACGAACCGGCCCACTCCCATCGCTGCGGCCAGCGCTCCGGCGGTGGGCAGCACCGCGGTGTGCAGGTGTCGTCGCATGGTTCAAGCGTGAGCATTTCGTGGGGCCACCGCCAGGACCGAATTCCTTGCAGCTGAGAGGTTTCCACTCCCAGGACCTACTGGCGAGCAGACGCGAACTCGAGTGTTCCTGCGGCGAGTCACTCGAGTTCGCGACTGCTCGCGGGCAGAAGGTGGGCTAGAAGTCGGTGCCGTTCTCGGGCTCGAGGACCTGGAAATCGGTGGTGGTCATCTCTTTGAGCCGGCCGTAGAAGATCGGCCGCGCGATCGGATCGACGATCGCCTGATGGATCGGCACCGCATGCGTGGGATTCACCGCCCGCAGATAGTCGACGGCCTCGGAGATCTTCATCCACGGTGCGGCCGCCGGGGTCGCCAGCACATCGACCGGTTCGTCTGGGACGAACAGCGCATCACCGGGATGCATCAGCCGGGCGGCATGCCCGCCGTCGCCGATCAGGTACGAAATGTTGTCGATCACGGGGATTTCCGGATGAATGACCGCGTGCTGTCCACCGACACCGCGCACGGTGAGATGCCCGATCGAGAGTGTGTCGCCGACGTGGACGGCCCGCCACGGCTCGCCGAGCTGGGCTGCGGTCTGCGGGTCGGCATACAGCGCGGCCTGCGGATTGGCCTCCAGCAGCGCGGGCAGCCGCTCGGTATCGGCGTGGTCGGGATGTTGATGGGTGATCAAGATCGCCGACAAGCCCGTGATGCCCTCGAAGCCGTGGGAGAAATTGCCCGGGTCGAACAGGATCGTGGTGTCGCCGCCGGGTTGAGCGTCATCAGGGAAGCTCGCCAACAGGCAGGAATGGCCGAAATGAGTGAGCTGCATGGCTATAGTCTGGCCCGCAAGGGGAGTGGGGGGTAGTGCGGATGCGGTGGATGCTCACGTTGGCCTTGGCATTCTCGGGGCTGTTCGTTGCTCCGGGCGGGGCGGTGGCCGTGCCCGGATTCTGCCCGCCGACCTGCGATGCGATCCCCGATTCGGCGTGGATCGACCCAGATTCACTGCCCCTGGCGCCGATCTACCGGTGGCCAGCCCTGGCCGGCATCGCGGTCACCGCCCCGGCGCCCCGCTTCGAGTTCGAGTCGTGGTGCGTCACCCCGGACTCCGCGTCGGATCCGCGCCGCTACGCCGTCGCCGCCCGCGCCGCGGTGCCCAACCCGGACGGCCAGTGGAACGTGCAGGTGCAGGTCGTGCATTGGCGCGGAGACACCGTCACCGGCGGCAGAACCGCGCTCGAGGTCCTGGAGAAGGCGCGGATCGCGCTGACGACCTGTGCGGGCGGCGTATCGCCGTCACTGACCACGAGTGAGGTCGACCGGATCGCGGCGGTGATCAGTGACACCGGCAGCCGGGTGATGCGCGTCTACCTGCTGGCGGACCCGGCCAGCAGCACGATCGTCGAGGTCGCGCTGTGGACCACCCTGCCCGCGCAGGTCGAGTGGCGTGCCGTGGCCGATGCGCAGGTACTCGACGCGATGGCCACCCCGCTGTGCACCGCCTACCTGGGCTCGTGCCGGTGACGCGGGGCAGGCGTCGTCGCAGGTAGAGTGTCCGCGTGGCAAAAGTGGTGGTTCACGTCATGCCGAAGACCGAGATCCTCGACCCGCAGGGGCAGGCGATCGTCGGCGCGCTGGGTCGGCTCGGATTCGACGGCATCTCAGATGTGCGGCAGGGCAAGCGATTCGAGCTCGACGTCGATGACGCGGTGGACGACGAGAAGCTCGCCGCGATCGCCGAGTCGCTGCTCGCCAACACCGTGATCGAGGACTGGACGATCACCCGGGAGGGCGACGCATGACCAGAGTGGGCGTGATCACATTCCCCGGCACGCTGGACGACATCGACGCCGCGCGGGCCGTACGCCTGGCCGGCGGCGAGGCCGTCAACCTGTGGCATGCCGATGCCGACCTCAAAGGCGTGGACGCTGTGATCGTCCCCGGCGGCTTCTCCTACGGCGACTATCTGCGATGCGGCGCCATCGCGCGCTTCGCCCCGGTGATGGGTGAGGTGGTGGCCGCCGCCGAGCGCGGTATGCCGGTGCTGGGCATCTGCAACGGCTTCCAGGTGCTGTGCGAAGCCGGCCTGCTGCCCGGTGCGCTGACCCGCAACGTCGGTCTGCACTTCGTCTGCCGCGACGTGTGGCTCGAAGTGGCGTCCAACACCTCGGCGTGGTCGACGCGCTACGAGCAGGGCGCGGACCTGCTGGTGCCCCTGAAGTCCGGCGAAGGCCGCTACGTCGCGAGCGAAGAAGTGCTCGACGAGCTGGAAGGCGAGGGCCGGGTGGTGTTCCGGTACCGGGAGAACATCAACGGCTCGATGCGCGACATCGCCGGCATCAGCTCGGCCAACGGCCGCGTCGTGGGCCTGATGCCGCACCCCGAGCACGCCACCGAGGCGCTCACCGGCCCCTCCGACGACGGGCTCGGCCTGTTCTACTCGGCGCTGGACGCGGTCCTGGTGTCCTGACCCCGGTGTCCGTCCGCTGGCGCGAACGCAGCGTTCTCGTCCGCGCGCTGCGCCTGTGGCGGACGCGAAACCCGCGCACATTCCGCGACAAAGTTCGGTACAAGATGCTGCGCGACCACCGGCCGCTCGTGGTCACGTTCGCCGACAAAGCTGCGGTGCGCGATTACGTGGCCGCAGTGGTGGGCGAACGCTACCTCCCGCGCGTCTTTGCCATCCTCGACGACCCGGCGGCACTGCGGGACGTCGATTTGCCCGACGCCTACGTGGTGAAGCCGACGCATGGCAGTGGGGCGGCGATCGTCGTCTCCGATCACGCCCCGCGGGAGGCCTGTCTGCCAACCGACCCCGGCAGTTGGGTGTACTCGCATGTGAGGCCAGAGGCGGCGCTCCGTGCCGACGTGATCCGCATCGCCCACGGCTGGACGGCGCAGCTCTACGGCCAGGGGCCCAACAGGGAGTGGGTGTACGGGCACATTCCCCGGCGGGTGATCGTCGAGGAGTTCCTCGGCGGAAGCGACGGCGCGGTACCCGACGACTACAAGTTCTTCGTGTTCCACGGCACGTGCGCCTTCGTCCAGGTCGACAAGGGCCGCTTCGGTTCGCGGACGCAGGATTTCTTCACCGTGGAGTGGTCGCATCTGGCATTGCGGGGGAGTGCGCCGTGCGCAGATCACGAGCCGTCGAAGCCCGACCGTTTGGCTGAGATGATCGAGGTCGCCGAAAAACTCGGGGCGGAAACCGATTTCGTGCGGGTCGATCTGTACGACGTCGACGGCCGAGTTGTCGTCGGTGAGTTGACGAGCTTTCCTGCGGGAGGAGACAGCCCGTTCGAACCCGAGTCGTTCAACCTCGAGTTCGGTCGCCCCTGGACGGTGCCACGACGCTACTGATGCGTACCTGCCGGCCGTGAGTTCGCGGTACGGCGACTAGTCGTCGGAGGCGGTGCCGTCCTTGCCGTCGCTGCCCGACTTCGACCCACCTTTACCGCCGGTACCCGGCGTGCCGCCGGCGCCGGTGTCGCCTCCGTCGCCGCCATCGCCGCGCTCGCCGGCGTCACCGCCGTTGCCTCCGATGTCGCTGCCGTCGCCGCCGTCACCGCCGTCACCGGTGCGACTCCCGCCGTTGCCGCCGACACCCCCGGACCCCGATCCGCCGTCGCCTCGACCGCCTCTGCCCCCGTTGCCCTTTCGGCCTGCATCGCCGCCATCGCCACCACCGCCGATGCCGAACTCCGATTCGCCTCTGCCCGCTCCGCCGAAGCCGCCGTTGCCGGACTGCGTGCCACCGTTGCCGCCGTCACCGCCGATACCGGCATACACCCCGCGGCCCGTACCGCCGATACCGCCGTTTCCGATGCGGCCACCGTCGCCCCCGTCCCCTCCGACGGCCACTCCGTCGTCTGGGTCGATGGCGTATGCGTTACCCCCATTGCCGCCACGCCCGACCCCGAGCGCGTCGCCGCCCCAGCCGGCGACGGCCGACGAGGTGGCATAGGCGTTGCCGCCGCGACCTCCACTTCCGGACCGCGAACCGCCATTGCCACCGTTGCCGCCGTACGCGCCATCGGCTGTCTCGGACCCGCCTGCGCCGCCCTCGCCGCCGTCACCGCGGGAAACGGCGTCACCGCCCCTGCCGCCGGTGCCGTAATTGCCTCCGGCTTGGCCGCCGTCGCCGCCGTCGCCCGCAATCCGGCCGCCGCGACCACCGTCGCCTCCCGTGCCCCCGTCGGCGTCGGTGTCGCCGCCGCGGCCGCCGTTGCCGAACAGGCCCGCATCGCCGCCGTTGCCACCGTTGGCGCCGTCGCCGCCGTTGCCCCAGATGAGTCCGCCGCGACCACCGTTGCATGCATCGCCCGTGCAATCCTCCGCGGCGTCAGCCCCGTTGCCGAAGAGTCGAATTCGTGGCTCGGCGGCCGACGTGACCAGCACTCTGTGTGTGCCGGGCAACGCCGTGGAGGGGCTGGCTTGGCATCCGAGTCCCCAGCAGATGGTCATGCCGTCGTACTTCCAGGTCTCTTCCCTACGGTCATGGCCGGTGACAGAGATCGTGTTGGAACTGCCGATCAGGACCAGGTGGAATCCGAGCGAGTCGATACCGACAGCATTGTCGTGACCGGTGATGGTGGCGGAAGCGCCGTCACCGTGTGTGGACGCCGTGTTGTTATCGCCGACGGCCTTGATGGTGGCGCCGCGCCCCACTGCGCGTCCGGCATTTCCCGTTCCGTCGAGAAGCACCGTGGCTCTGTCGCCGTTGGCCTCGGCTCTCGAGTCGCTCTTCGTCGCGATGGCCGACGCGCTGTCGCCGATGGCCATGGCCGACGAGTCTGCGACCGACGAAGCGACGGCGGACCCCTCTTGATGCTTCAGCTCTCCGTTGATGGAGATCGACAGGTTGCCTCCCGTCGGCTTGGTGGGGGTGGCCGCGTTCGCCGCGAGGGGCGACACCACCCCGATGCTCACCGCCGCAGCTGCGGCCCCCACCCGGCTCAAAGATGTCCGCCGCACTGTTCCCCCATCAGTTCGATATACAGTTTGCTTGAACGCGCCAGCGGACACGCATGTAGCAACTCACGACGGAGCGGCGAGACGGTGTTCCCCCAGTTCATTGCGCATTCATGCAGCACTGAAAAACTATCAGGTGGGTCAATGGCGGGGCGCGTGTTTGGTAAACGAATGTGCTGAAGCGCTACCTCAGCGCCCGCGAGCGCGCGAACCGGGGCTACGGAGTCAGGGCGACTGAGGCTTCGGCGGTGTAGCAGAGGAACGTCAGCGTCTCCTCCAGGTACAGCTGCACGGTCTCGGCGTCGTGGGCCAGGTAGCCGATCGCGACGTCGGTGCCCAGCTGCAGGTCGAAATCGCCTCCCCGCGTGGACAACACGAAGGCACCGTCGATGGCAGGCGCCCAGATGATGTCACCGTCGACGAGGCGGTTGATGTGCTCGAGGATGGGATAGCCGTGCGCGGTGGTCTCGGCCACCCGCGTGTAGACATCTGCTGAGAGCAGGACGGCATAAGGACCGTCGACCCCGGCCAACCGCAGCGCGCTCAGCGCCTGGGCGATGACGTCGGGGATGACCCGCGGATCTTCGGGCAGCGACAGCGGAGCATTGGAGCTGCAGGTGCGGATGCCGCTGATCGATGCCGCGCCGTACCCCTCGAAGATGGCCCGGTCCTCGGCGAACGCCAGCTTCCTGGCCGCCTCCTTGACCGGATCCCAGTCCGAGTCCTGCGAGCCGCGCTCGACGTCGTCGATGTCGATTCGATTGACGCTGAACGGAACTCGCAACCGCACCAGCGGACGCGCCTCACGCAGATGTGCGACCACCCCGTCGCCGGGCGCAGCCACGTCCACCAGGTGTCCCGTGCTCACCGCCGCGGTGACCGCGCCACCTGGCTCGCTCACGTCGACGACGCGACGGCCTGCAATGTGCCGCTTGAACGTTCGCGTCGCCTCGTGCTCGATTTCACTCCACGCGGCGTCGGTGATCGGAGCCAGTTCCCGGTACAGGTTGTTCATTGCGGTTGTCCTTTCAGGCTGCCGATGTCCAGCGAGGTGGACCGCCGGCTCGATACCGAAATCGGAAGCGGGGGTGGGTCGTCGAGGAAATCCTGGATGGGGGTGAAGAACATCGAACCGGTGATCGCCGTCGAGAACTCCAGGATGTGATCGGTGGTGCCGGGCGGCGAGCCGATGAACATGTTGCTCAGCATCTGTTCGGTGACGGCGGCGGCCCGCGAGTACCCGATGAAGTAGGTGCCGAACTCTCCGCGCCCAACCTGACCGAACGGCATGTTGTGCCGCACGATCTTCAATTCATTGCCTTGGTCGTCTTCGATCACGTTGAGCGCGATGTGCGAATTGGGCGGTTTGACAGCATCGTCGAGCTCGATGTCGTCGAGCTTGGTGCGGCCGATCACCCGTTCCTGGTCCTCGGTCGACAGCGCGTTCCACGCCGACATGTCGTGCACGTACTTCTGTACGTGCACGTAGCAGCCGCCCGCGAAATCAGGGTCCTCGTCACCGATCTGGGTGGCGGCATCGGCGAGCGGACCATCGGGATTCTCCGTGCCGTCGACGAAGCCGAGCAGGTCGCGATTGTCGAAGAACCGGAAGCCGTGGGTTTCGTCGACCACGGTGATCGCTCCCATCGCCGCCACGATCTTGACCGCCAGCTCGAAGCAGACGTCCATCGACTCGGCGCGGATGTGGAACAGCAGATCACCGGGTGTGGACGGGGCTCGGTGGCGGCCGCCGTCGAGTGCGATGAACGGGTGCAGCTCCGCCGGCCGTGGGCCGGAGAACAACCGATCCCACGCTGCCGAGCCGATCGACGTCACCACCGACAGGTGCTTGCTCGGGTCGCGGAACCCGACCGAACGCACCAATCCCGCGATGTCGCCCAGCGCGTCGTGCACCGCCTGCTCGCCGCCGTCGTCGATGGTCGCGACGAGGAAGATCGCCGCCGGGGTCAGCGGCGCGAGCACCGGCTGCGGTAGAGGAGCGGGCACACAGTGACCCTAGATCATGATCAATTCCGGCGATCGGCGAAGATGAAGAACCATGTCGGCACGTGCTGAGGGTCTCTGCGCATTCATCGACGCCTCGCCGTCGCCGTTCCACGCCTGCGCCACCGCCGCGGCGCGGCTACTCGACGCAGGGTTCACCGAGATCTCCGAAGGTGACGCGTGGGCCGGGGCGGGCGACTACTTCGTGATCCGCGCCGGCTCTCTGATCGCCTGGCGATCGACAGGCGAGCCGCATCGGCCGTTCCGGATCGTCGGCGCTCATACTGACAGCCCCAACCTGCGGGTCAAGCAGCACCCGGACCGGACCGTCGCCGGTTGGCAGGTGGTCGCGCTGGCCCCCTACGGCGGCGCCTGGCTGAACTCCTGGCTCGACCGCGACCTCGGCATCAGCGGCCGGCTCTCCGTACGCACCGGCGCCGCGGTCTCCGATGTCCTGATCCGCGTCGACGACCCGATCCTGCGTGTCCCGCAACTGGCCATCCACCTGTCCGAGGACCGCAAAGGTGTAGAGCTCAACCCGCAGCGGCACGTGAATGCGATCTGGGGTCTGGGCGGCCCGCGCTCGTTCCTCGACCACGTCGCCGAGCGCGCGGACGTCGACCCCGGCGCTGTGCTGGGCTTCGACCTGATGACCCACGATCTGAACCCCTCTCGGCTCACCGGTGTCGACCGCGAACTGGTCAGCGCACCCCGCCTGGACAATCAGGCCACCTGCTACGCCGGGCTGGAGGCATTTCTGGCAGCGTCGTCGTCGACCGTCACCCCGGTCCTGGTGCTGTTCGACCACGAGGAAGTGGGCTCGCAGTCCGACCACGGCGCCCAGTCCGAACTGCTGCTGACCGTGCTCGAGCGCATCACCCTGGCCGCCGGCGGCGGGCGGGAAGACTTCCTACGCCGCTGCTCCACCTCGATGGTGGCCTCCGGCGACATGGCGCATGCGACCCATCCCAACTACCCGGAGAGGCACGAACCCGGACACCTGATCGAGGTGAACGCAGGCCCGGTGCTCAAGGTGCAACCCAACCTCCGTTACGCCACCGACGGGCGCACCGCCGCGGCGTTCGCGCTGGCCTGCGAACAGGCCGGGGTCAATCTCCAACGCTACGAACATCGCGCCGACCTGCCGTGCGGCTCGACGATCGGGCCGATGACCGCCGCGCGCACCGGCATTCCGACCGTCGACGTCGGTGCGGCGCAGCTGGCGATGCATTCGGCGCGGGAAGTGATGGGCGCAGCCGACGTCGCCGATTACGCTGCAGCCCTTCAAGCTTTCCTGTCCCCGGCCTAGGATTTCCGATCATGTCACTCGACATCGCGATGATCACCATCGACTGTGCGGACCCCGACGTGTTGGCCGGTTGGTGGGCCGAGGCGCTCGCTGGTGAGGTGAATGCTGTTGCCCCAGGCGAATTCGTGATGGTCAACCGGGATTCTGGGCCCACGCTGGGTTTCCAGAAGGTGCCCGATCCGACGCCGGGCAAGAACAAGCTGCACGTGGATTTCCACACCGCCGACAAGGACGCCGAGGTGGCGCGTCTGGTCGAACTCGGTGCCCGCGAGACCGGGCGGCACAGCTTCGGCCCGGAATTCGACTGGGTGGTTCTCGCCGACCCGGAGGGCAACGCGTTCTGCGTCGCGGGCGGGTAGCCGCTGGCAAGATCGCCGTGTGCTGCTCTCGCTGATCGCCTTCTCGGCGGTGTTCGCCCTATGGGCACTGGCCGCGGGACGGCTGGAACGGGCCCGGCTGACGGCGCCGATCGTGCTCATCGTCGCCGGGGTGGCCGCCGGCTTCGCCACCTCCGACGCCTTGGCGGTCGCCCTCAATGCCGACGTGGCTCAGCACGGCGCGGAGATCATCCTCGCGGTGCTGTTGTTCGTCGATGCCACCGACGTCCGGGGCGGGTTGTTCGGAAGGGAGCCCCGCGCGGCGCTGCGGGTGCTGTTCCTCGCGATGCCGCTGAGCATCGGGTTGTCGGTTCTGCTCGGGGCGTGGATCCTGCCGGAGCTGTCGTTCGCCGTGTTGCTGGTCATCGCATGCGCGGTGGTGCCGACCGATTTCGCGCCGGCGGCGATGATCCTGCGCGACGCGCACGTGCCGGACCGCGTGCGCAATGTCCTCAACGTCGAGGCGGGCTACAACGACGGGATCGTGTCGCCGGTGTTCATCTTCGGACTGACGCTGGCCGCCGGGGACGTCGGGCGGCAGACGCCCCTTCGGGCGTTGGGCTCGGCGGTGCCCCAGGCCCTGGTGGCGATCGTGGTGGGCGTCCTCGTCGGTGCGGTGCTGGCGACCACGATCAACATCGCCGCGCGTCGCGGGTGGATGACGGGTCAGAGCGCGCGGATGATCTTGGTCACTGCGCCGATGCTGGCGTACGGCCTGAGCGTCGCGTTCGACGGCAACGGGTTCGTCTCGGCGTTCGTCTGCGGGATCGCGTTCCACTACCTGCGGCACTCCTCGTCTTGGCGCGAAGAGCTGGAGTTCGTCGACGACATCGGCTTCCTGCTGTCGTCGATCATGTGGTTCACCGTCGGGGCGGTCGCCGTGCTCGCCTTCGAACGCGGAGTGTCCTGGCAGACGGTGGTTTTCTGCCTCCTCGCACTCACCGTGGTCCGGGTGGTCCCGGTGACGATCGCGATGGTGCGATCGCGGTTCTCGTGGCGTGATCGCATGATGGTGGCCTGGCTGGGACCGCGCGGAACGTCGACGATCGTGTTCGGCCTGCTGGCCTACAACGTGCTCGACGGGCCCGATGAACACGCTGCGCTGGCCGTCATGGTGGTCGTCGTGCTGGGCAGCGTGGTGCTGCACGGACTCGTCGCGCCCTCCGCCGCGGCGCAATTGCCGCAGGCCGCGAACTAGACTGTCCTGCGTGACGTCCGGGCTCACCCACCAAGTCGACACGGTCGACAACGCAGCATCCACCCCCGATCAGCCGCAGCCTTTCCGCGAACTTGGCCTCAAGGACGACGAGTACGCGCGGATCCGCGAGATTCTCGGCCGTCGGCCCACCGACGCGGAACTCGCGATGTATTCGGTGATGTGGAGTGAGCACTGCTCCTACAAATCCTCGAAGGTCCACCTGCGCTACTTCGGCGAGACCACCACCGAGAAGATGCGCGAAGCGATGCTCGCCGGCATCGGTGAGAACGCCGGCGTCGTCGACATCGGCGACGGCTGGGCGGCGACCTTCAAGGTCGAGTCGCACAACCACCCGTCCTACATCGAGCCCTACCAGGGCGCCGCCACCGGTGTCGGTGGCATCGTCCGCGACATCATGGCGATGGGCGCCCGCCCGGTCGCGGTGATGGACCAGCTGCGCTTCGGTGCAGCTGATGCACCCGACACTCGCCGCGTGCTCGACGGGGTGGTGCGCGGCATCGGCGGGTACGGCAACTCGCTCGGGCTGCCGAACATCGGCGGTGAGACCGTCTTCGATGCAAGCTATGCCGGCAACCCGCTGGTCAACGCGCTGTGCGTCGGAGTGCTCCGCAAAGAGGACCTGCAACTGGCGTTCGCGTCCGGCGCGGGAAACAAGATCATCCTCTTCGGTGCCCGCACCGGGCTCGACGGCATCGGCGGGGTCTCGGTGCTGGCCTCGGAGACGTTCGGCGGTGACGAGAGCGGCGCGGGTAGGAAGAAGCTGCCCAGCGTGCAGGTGGGCGACCCGTTCACCGAGAAGGTGCTCATCGAGTGCTGCCTCGAGCTTTATGCTGCCGACCTGGTGGTGGGCATCCAGGACCTTGGTGGTGCCGGACTGTCCTGCGCCACATCGGAATTGGCTTCTGCCGGCGACGGCGGAATGCGCGTCGAGTTGGATCGGGTGCCGTTGCGTGCGGCCAACATGACCCCCGCGGAGATCCTGTCCAGCGAGTCGCAGGAGCGCATGTGCGCGGTCGTGACCCCGGACAACGTCGACGCCTTCCTCGACGTGTGCCGCAAGTGGGATGTGCTGGCCACCGTGATCGGTGAGGTCACCGACAGTGGCCGGCTCGAAATCACTTGGCACGGCGAAACTGTGGTCGATGTGCCGCCGCGTACCGTCGCCCACGAGGGGCCGGTCTACGAGCGACCGGTGCAGCGTCCCGACACCCAGGATGCGCTGATCGCCGACACGTCGGCAAAATTGCCCCGGCCGAGTACCGGCGATGAACTGCGCGCGACACTGCTCGCGATGATCGGCAGCCCGCACCTGTGCAGCCGTGCGTTCATCACCGAACAGTACGACCGCTACGTGCGGGGCAACACCGTGCTGGCCGAGAACGCCGACGGCGGCGTGCTGCGGGTCGACGAGGAAACCGGTCGCGGTATCGCGATCTCGACCGACGCGTCAGGCCGCTATACCGCGCTCGATCCCTACGCCGGTGCCCAACTCGCCCTGGCCGAGGCGTACCGCAACGTCGCGGTCACCGGCGCCACGCCCGTTGCCGTCACCAATTGTCTGAACTTCGGCTCGCCCGAGGATCCTGGTGTGATGTGGCAGTTCTCCCAAGCTGTCCGCGGCCTCGCCGATGGTGCTGCGGCGCTGGGTATTCCGGTCACGGGTGGCAACGTCAGCTTCTACAACCAGACGGGCACCACGCCTATCCTGCCGACGCCGGTCGTCGGCATCCTCGGTGTCATCGACGACGTGAAGCGGCGCATCCCGACCGGTTTCGGCACCGAACCGGGCGAGACCCTGATCCTGCTCGGCGACACCCGCGACGAGTTGGACGGCAGCATCTGGGCGCAGGTCACCGCCGACCATCTCGGCGGGGTGCCACCGCGGGTCGATCTCGAGCGCGAACGCCTGCTGGCCGAAGTCCTCACCGCCGCCTCCCGCGACGGCTTGGTGTCCGCGGCGCACGACCTGTCCGAGGGCGGCCTGATCCAGGCGGTGGTCGAAGGAGCGTTGACCGGTGAAACCGGTTGCCGCATCATCGTTCCCGACGAATTCCGGGACGGCACAGACCCGTTTGTCTTCCTGTTCTCCGAGTCGGCGGGCCGTGTTCTGGTCGCGGTGCCGCGCACCGAGGAAAGCAGATTCACCGCGATGTGCGAGGCCCGCGGCTTGCCGGCCACCCGTGTCGGTGTGGTCGACCAGGGTCCCACGGGTGGTGAGCCCACGGTCGAGGTGCAGGGCTTGTTCACGGTCACCTTGGCGGAGTTGCGCCAGACGTCGGAAGGTGTGCTGCCCGGGTTGTTCGGGTGACCTCCCAGGCGTCCACCAAACACCCTCTCTATGTGTGGGCGTGGAGGCTGCTTCGGCTCGACTTCACCGGCATCGCGTTCGCCGCGCTGTTCTTCTGTCTGTCGCTGACACCGTCCCTGTTGCCGCGTGACTGGCTGTTCCAGGGACTCATCGGTGGGATCAACGCCGCGATCGGATACGGAATCGGCGTCTTCCTCGCCCGCATGGTGCGCCGCTTCGTGCTCGCCCGCCGGTCCTGGTGGCCTCCGTCGCTGGCGGTGTCCTCGGCACTCAAGACGGCCACGGTGGTGCTGTCCCTGCTGGCCTGTGTGCTGATGGTGGTCCCGGCTGCCGGCTGGCAGCGGCAGGTGTCGGCGTTGATGGGCTTGCCGGGGCCCAGCACCGCCAGCTACCTGAGAACGTTGTTGCTCGCCGCGGTCGTCGGGGGACTGTGCGTGGCGGTGACCCGTGTGCTCATCGACCTGATCCGCACGCTGGCGCGCTACCTGATCCGGCGCTGGCGCATCTCCGACGAACTGGCGCTGTTCATCGGCACCGCCATTGTGGTGGTGCTGGTCCTCACCCTGGTCAACGGTGTGCTGCTGCGGGGTTTCCTGGTGGGCGCCAACCGAGTGTTCCAACCGCAGAACGCCACCACCATGGCCGGCATCAGCCAGCCGCAAGAGCCGGAAAGATCGGGCAGCCCAGAATCTTTCGCGCCGTGGGACTCCCTCGGCTATCAAGGCCGCAGCTTCGTGGCTACTGGACCGAGCGCCGCGGAGCTCACCCGTATCAACGGTAGACCGGCCAAGGAGCCGGTTCGGGTCTACGTCGGACTGCAGACCGCCGACAGCGAACAGGCCAGGATGGCGGTCCTGCTGAGTGAACTCGAACGCAGCGGGGCATTCCAGCGCAAGGTGCTCGTGATAGCCCCCACCACGGGCACCGGCTGGATCAATCCGATCGCGGCGCGGTCGCTGGAGATGATGTACAACGGCGACACCGCGATCGTCGGGTCGCAGTACTCCTTTCTGCCCAGCTGGATTTCGTTCATCGGTGATCAACGCAAGTCGGTGGAGTTCGGCAGGTTGATGATCGACGCCATTCACGACCGCTGGGCCGCGCTGCCGCCGCAGCAGCGCCCGCGGCTGCTGCTGTACGGCGAGAGTCTGGGATCGATGGCCGGCCAGGGTGCGTTCGACTGGTTGCCTGACATCTCGCGGATGGGGTTCTCCTCGGTGCTGTGGGTGGGACCGCCCAACGCCAGCTCGCTATGGCACGCGATCACGGTGCGGCGTGACCCGGGCACACCGGAGGTGCACCCCCGCTACGACAACGGTCGCACCGTACGGTTCTCCCAGGGCAACGACGCTGCCCAGATCGCCCGCGATGCGGCCGAACCCTGGGAGGGCACCAGAGTGCTGTTCCTGCAACACTCCTCCGATCCGATCGTGTGGTGGTCGCAGGATCTGCTGTTCAGCCGGCCCGACTGGCTCGCCGAGCCGCCCGGGCGTGACCGCACCGCCTCGATGAGGTGGTATCCGATCATCACGTTCTGGCAAGTCGCCGCCGACATGACCAACGCATCGTCGGTGCCCGGCGGGCACGGTCACAACTACGGTGACTACATCCTCGACGGATGGGCCGCGGTGGCACCGCCTGCCGGATGGACGCAGGCAGACACCGAACGCATCAGGGCGGCCCTGCAGCAGACCGAATACGAGGACGGTCAGTGAACCGCCAACGCGGTCAAGCGCTTTCGCTGGCGGCGCTGCTGCTCGGATGGAGCGTCCTGGCTCCACGGGTTCCGCAACGCTGGCATCCCGCGCCGCACCTTCTGGTCGGCGCCGCCGTCGTTGCGTCGACCCGTGCGCCGCTCGGCTTGGCGCCGCCCGCACTGGTCCAGGGTTTGAGGTGGGGGAGCCCCGTCGCTGCCACCGTCGTCGCGGTGGTTGCGGGGTCGACGATGCTGGCTCCGGTGCGCGCAGCGATGGCGGCGCGTGCGCTGCCCGCGTCACCCGCGAGATGGCTGCTGCTGGGCATACCGTTCGGCACGGTGTGGTCGGAGGAGGCGGCCTACCGTGCGGCGCTGGCTGCGAGCGCATCGCGTGCTTTCGGGGGCACCGGCGGACGCTGGTTCACCGCGGCGGTGTTCGGCCTGTCGCACATTCCCGACGCCCGCGCCGCGCACGACTCTGTGCCGGGAACGGTGCTCGTCACCGGAGCCGCCGGGTGGGTGTTCTCCTGGTTGCGGGACCGATCGGGAAGCCTGGCTGCCCCGATGCTCGCCCACCTCGCCGTCAACGAGGCGGGCGCGGTCGCCGCCGTGCTGATGTCGCGTCGACGCTAGGGATTGATCGTGTACTCACCGACCTGCCTGCCCCAGACGTAGTCAGCGAACATCGGCTGCCCGAGCTCCAGGTGGTTGTAGGGCGCCAGGCTGAATCCCGTGTCCATCACCAGATAGGGATTCGGCCACAGCTCACGGGTGATCTTCTGCCAGCACCCGGGCCGGCCCTCGGGCCCGCCTCGCGCGTTCACGCGCGGCAGGTTGTCGGGATAGACGAACGGGTTGCCCGCACCGGTGATGGTGCCCGCCGCGCGCAGCGAGTAGCCGTTGTCGCCGCCGAGCACCCGGGTGATCTCGGGTGCCACCTCGGCGTAGTTGCGGATCGTGCAGAACATCATGCCGCGGTAGTCGTCGAGCAACCTGGAGGTCGGCAGCAGGTCGGCAGCACCCCGGATCAGGTACGGGCCTCCGCGATCGAACACCGTGGTCGCCGGCTCGGCGAAGCCCAGCGCCGCGATCAGTGCGGCGTCGATGTCGCCGGAATGGGCCGACAGCGTGCGCGCGGTGACAGCCGCGGAGGTGAGTCCGTCGAGCAGATCCGGTGCGGCATCGGCGTAGATGTCGGTCAGAGCGGTGAGGGAGCGCACGTCCGAACGCCAGTGCGGCATCAACTCATCGAAGTCGGCGAGGATGCGGTTGCCGTCCTGGACCGAGGCGCCGAAGCGGTCCCCGAGCCCGCTCAACGCCTCGGCGGTCGCGCTCAGCGTCTGGTTCAGTTTCACCGGATCGATCTGTTCGGCGATCGCGGTGACCGTCTCGAACAACGTGTTGAACTCCGTCGTCACGGCCGCCGCCTGGAGCACGTCGCCGTCGGAAAGGTGTTGTGCAGAAGGAACTTTCGGCGACATCAAAGAGACGTACTTGTTGCCGAACACCGTTGTCGCCCGGATCTCGGCGCCGGCGTTGGCGGGAATGACGGCCATGACGCCGGGATCCACCTGCAGCGTCAGCCGAGCGCCCTGTCCCGGGTCACCGACGATCCGCTCCACCCGGCCGATCTCGACTCCGTTGAATGTGACCTTGGCGCCGGGTTCGACCACCAGGCCGGCCCGGTCCGACAACAGCGTCACCTCCGACGACGCCGCGAAGTCACCGCGGAACTGCAGGAAGATCAGCGTGCCGGCGGCGGCCAGGGCCGCCAGCATCAGCGCGCCGAGCCGCCGGTAGGGCGGTGCGTCCCGGGCTGAAGACACTTTGAGAACCTAGATCATGGCCGTTCGCCGTGCTGCCGATCCGGTGAAGACCCGTGCCGCCGTGGCGGCGGTGGCGCACTGGCTGCGCGACGAGCACGCCGAGACGCCCACCCGACCGCAACTGGCCGAGGCCGTGCGCACGACGGCCAGGACACTGGCCGCGGTGGCGCCCGGCGCGTCCGTGGAGGTGCGGGTGCCGCCGTTCGTCGCCGTCCAATGCGTGGCCGGGCCGCGACACACCCGAGGCACCCCGCCCAACATCGTCGAAACAGATCCGCGCACCTGGCTGTTGATCGCCACCGGGTTGTGGACCCTCGACGACGCCGCGGCCGCGGGACAGATCCAGCTGTCCGGCTCGCGAGCCCGCGACATCGCGGCGGCGCTGCCGTTGGTGGCACTCGGCGACGGGGATGGGTGACGGGAATCGCCGCGGCGCGGCACGGGTTGTTCACCACGGCGCGGCGAGATTCCGCGTTTGACAGCGGTTGACCGTAGACTGGCCACCGTCACCCACCGCCCCTAGGGAGCAGCGACGATCGTGACCGCCGAGCAGCCCGAGCAGCAAGAGAACGAGCCTCGAGAAGAGTGCGGAGTCTTCGGAGTCTGGGCACCGGGCGAGGAAGTGGCCAAACTCACGTATTACGGCCTGTATGCCCTGCAACACAGGGGCCAGGAGGCCGCCGGCATCGCCGTCGCCGACGGGTCTCAGGTGCTGGTGTTCAAAGACCTTGGGCTGGTCAGCCAGGTCTTCGATGAGCAGACCCTGGCCGCGATGCCCGGGCACGTCGCCGTCGGGCACTGCCGCTACTCCACCACCGGCTCCACCACGTGGGAAAACGCCCAGCCGGTGTTCCGCAACACCGCGGCGGGCACCGGGGTGGCACTCGGCCACAACGGCAATCTCGTCAACACCGCAGAGCTCGCCGCGCGGGCCCGCGACGAAGGCTTGATGGGTAACCGCGGAGCGGCCGCGGCGACCACAGACTCCGACATCCTCGGCGCCCTGCTGGCGCACGGCGCCGCGGACTCCTCGCTCGAACAGGCCGCGCTGGAACTGCTGCCGACGGTGCGCGGTGCCTTCTGCTTGACCTTCATGGACGAGAACACGCTCTACGCCGCGCGCGACCCGTACGGCGTACGCCCGCTCTCGCTCGGCCGGCTGGACCGCGGCTGGGTGGTGGCGTCGGAGACCGCCGCGCTCGACATCGTCGGCGCATCCTTCGTCCGCGACATCGAACCCGGCGAGCTCCTGGCCATCGATGCCGACGGGGTCCGTTCCACGCGCTTCGCCAACCCCACTCCCAAAGGCTGCGTGTTCGAGTACGTCTATCTGGCCCGTCCCGACAGCACGCTGGTCGGGCGCTCAGTGCACGCCACGCGTGTCGACATCGGTCGCCGGCTCGCGCGGGAGAAGCCCGTCGAAGCCGACCTCGTGATCGGGGTGCCCGAATCCGGCACGCCCGCCGCCGTCGGTTACGCGCAGGAATCCGGCATCCCCTACGGCCAGGGCCTGATGAAGAACGCGTACGTGGGCCGCACCTTCATCCAACCGTCGCAGACCATCCGCCAGCTCGGTATCCGGCTCAAGCTCAACCCGCTCAAAGAGGTGATCCGCGGCAAGCGGCTCATCGTCGTCGACGACTCCATCGTGCGCGGCAACACCCAGCGCGCGCTGATCCGGATGTTGCGCGAGGCCGGCGCGGTCGAGGTGCACGTACGGATCGCCTCTCCGCCGGTGAAGTGGCCCTGCTTCTACGGAATCGACTTCGCCACCCCCGCCGAGCTGATCGCCAACGCGGCGAACGCCGACGGCACCGGTGAGGAGATGCTCGACGCGGTCCGCCACGCGATCGGCGCCGACACCCTGGCCTACATCTCGCAGCAGGGCATGATCGCGGCGACCGAGCAGCCCGCCACACGCCTGTGCTCGGCCTGCTTCGACGGCAACTACCCGATCGAACTGCCGGGCGAGACCGCACTGGGCAAGAACGTCATCGAGCACATGCTGGCCACCGCCGCGCGCACCGGCATCCCGCTGACGCCGGAGAACGACAACGCATCGGCGCTTCGGCGCCCTTGACGCCTCCGGCGTCGTGGCGCCCGTGACGGCAGCGGAATCTACTGCGCCGCAACCTTACTGAACCGCAGCAGGTGCCTGCGGCCGCCGCTGTGGCTCGCGTCGTCCTTGAGCGCGGCCACCACCGCATCGCGGTAGGACATCAACCCGGCGGGTGGGGGAGGGATCACCGCGTCGATGTCGTGCTCGTGGCAGATCGCGTCGCACTCCAACGATTCGACCAGCGGACGCGCCAGCCCCGCCTTGATCGGCGTCACCAAACCCACCCACAGGCTCGCGATCGTCGGCGTCAGGAACGGCAACACCACCATCACCCGGCGACGCAGATTCGCGACGTCGGCGTAGGTCTGCATCGCATCGCCGTACTCCATCACGTCGGGCCCGCCCACGTCCCACGTGCGTGACTTCGGCACCTGCGCGGTGGCCGCCTCGGCGAGGTAGTACAGCACGTCGTCGATGGAGATCGGCTGGATCTTGTTGCGCACCCACTTGGGCGTCGTCATCACCGGCAACCGGTCGGTGAGGTGCCGCACCATCTCGAACGACGCCGACCCCGACCCGATCACGATGCCCGCCTGCAGCACCACCGTCTCCACCGACGACGCCAACAGAATCTCCCCGACCTCGACCCGCGACGCCAGGTGCCGAGACAGGTTCGCGCCCTCGGGATGCAGCCCACTCAGGTACACCACGCGGCGCACGCCGGCCTTTTCCGCCGCGGCGACCACATTGCGGGCCGAGCGAGCCTCCTCGGCGACGAAGTCTTTCGAGGTGCCCATCGAATGCACCAGGTAGTAGACGACGTCCATGCCTTCGAAGGCCGACACCAGCGAGTCCGCCTTGGTCAGATCACCCGCCACCACCTCGACCTGGTCGCGCCACGGCGCGTCATCCAGCTTGGCCGGCTTGCGCGCCATCGCGCGCACCTTGTGTCCGCGTCCGAGCAGCTCGGGCACCAGGTGCCCGCCGATGTACCCGGTCGCGCCCGTCACCAGGCACTTGATCTGCTCAGTCGACACCTGCACTCCGTTCGTCGCCGACACTCCAAAGGTCTTCGGTGCCGATGCCGACGTAGATTGCCCGCAAACGCCAGCCTTAACCTGGCGGCGTCTGCGCAGCCGCGATGGGTGAGCGCCGTACCGGCCACGGTCGCCGAACGGTAGCCTTATGGCCGATGACCGATCGCGCCGAACAACACGGCATTTCCTACGCGTCGGCAGGGGTCGACATCGAAGCCGGCGACCGCGCCGTCGAGCTGTTCAAGCCCCTCGCCAAGAAGGCCACCCGACCCGAGGTGCGGGGCGGCCTGGGTGGGTTCGCGGGCCTGTTCGCTTTGCGCGGCGGCTACCGCGAACCGCTGCTGGCGTCCTCGACCGACGGGGTGGGCACCAAGCTCGCTGTCGCGCAGGCGATGGACAAGCACGACACCGTCGGCATCGACCTCGTCGCGATGGTGGTCGACGACCTGGTGGTCTGCGGGGCCGAACCGCTGTTCCTGCAGGACTACATCGCGGTGGGGCGCACCGTGCCCGAACGTGTCGCCGAACTGGTGGCCGGCATCGCCGAGGGCTGCGTGGCGGCCGGCTGCGCTCTGCTCGGCGGCGAGACGGCCGAGCACCCCGGGTTGATGGCGCCGGACCACTACGACATCTCGGCGACCGGCATCGGGGTCGTCGAGGCCGACGACGTGCTGGGCCCCGACCGCGTGCGTCCCGGCGACGTGATCATCGCGATGGCCTCGACGGGCCTGCACTCCAACGGCTACTCCCTGGCCAGGCACGTACTGCTGGAGATCGACCACATGAACCTGGCCGGCCATGTCGAGGAATTCGGCCGCACCCTCGGTGAGGAACTCCTCGAACCGACCCGCATCTACGCCAAGGACTGCCTTGCGCTCGCCGCCGAGACGCAGGTGCGCACGTTCTGCCACGTCACCGGCGGGGGACTGGCCGGAAACCTGGAACGGGTCATCCCGCCCGGGCTGGTCGCCCACCTCGATCGGGGGACGTGGACGCCGGCACCCGTGTTCGGCATGATCGCCCAGCGCGGCCGCATCGAACGCGCCGAGATGGAGAAGACGTTCAACATGGGCGTCGGGATGGTGGCCGTCGTCGCGCCGGAGGACACCGACCGCGCACTGGCCGTCCTGACCGCTCGTCACCTCGACTGCTGGACCCTCGGAACCATCGAGAAGGGCAGCAAAGACGGGTCACGAGCCGTGCTCGTGGGCCAGCACCCCCGGTTCTGACCAGAGGTGCCGGACGCACCGGCGGCTACGGCCGCCAGTCGTCCTCGTCTGCCCAGCGATCGTCCGATGGCACGTCGCCGCCAAGGCGGTCATCGTCGGATCCACCGGCCAGCTCGCGCTGGAGCCGCTCGAAATCGGTCTGCGGTGAGCTGTACTTGAGCTCACGTGCAACCTTGGTCTGCTTTGCCTTTGCCCGGCCGCGGCCCATGGGGGAACCCCCTCGCGCAATAACGGAGCGGCCTAATTGCTAGGCGGCTCCGATCTGAGTGTGTCTATTGTCCTGCCGACACTTTACCGTGCCGAACGCCGCGGCGCTGGCAGGCCCCGTTTTGCCCGGGTCACCGCGCGGCGCCGCGCAGCCGATCGACCGCAAGGCGGCCCGCTCCCGTCACGTCGGCGGCCGGCATCGAATCGGGATCGATAGCCGCCGTCACCGCGACCTCGCCGCCTGTCACCAAGGCGGTGTCCGCAGGAAGGCCGCGCTTGAGCAGCGCCAGCGCGATCGGCCCCTCGTCCACGTGCTCCACGACGGTGCCCACCCGACCCACGACGCGGCCACCGGCCAGCACCGGATCACCCGTGGCGGGCCGATCGGTGGCGCCGTCGAGATGCAGAAGAACCAGCATCCGGGGTGGCTTGCCGAGATTGTGCACCCGCGCGACGGTCTCCTGGCCGCGGTAGCACCCCTTGTCCAGGTGCACGGCGGAACCGATCCAACCGACCTCGTGCGGGATCGTGCGGTCGTCGGTGTCGACGCCCAGACGTGGGCGCAGCGCCGCCACCCGATGCGCTTCGTACGCCCACACCCCGGCGCGGCGCACGTCCGCAGCCTCCAGCCGCTGCAGCCAGTTCGCCACCTGGTCGCGGGGCACGACGAGATCGGCCTCGTCGGCCGAGCCGGGCAGCGCGCGCAGGAAGCCGCCACCCTGCAGCGCGACGGCCGTGCCGGCAGCCGGCAGAGCAGCCACGCCCAACGCGTCGAGCACCTGCGGGTCCGTCACCTTGGGCCCGAGAAGCGACAGCACCGCCAGATCGGCGGAATCCACCACGACGTCGGCCCAGAACACCATCTTGCGCAGAAAACTCAGCAGCGGCTCGCCGCGCCACGGTTCGGTGTCGAGAACTGTGACGCCGTCGAGTTCTGTTTGAACCCAGTGATCTTCGACGCGCCCCTGCCCGTCGAGGTTGAGGTTCTCGGTGACCACGCCGTCGGGCAGATCGCTGACGTGCTGGCTGGAGATCGTGTGCAGCCAGCTCTTGCGCTCCGCCCCGGTCAGCTTCAGCGCGGCGCGATGCGACCGGTCCACCACGACCGCGCCCTCTGCGCTCGCGCGTTGCTCACCCAGCGGATCTCCGTAATGCCAGACCGCCCCGGCGTCGGGGCCGTTCTCGGGAGCGGGGACCGCGGAGGAGTGCACAGACATAGCTCAACTCTACGAGCCGCCGGTTTCCCGGCGCGGCTACGCTGATGGCCCATGGCAGCCGGACTCAGCGTGGTGGTCTCCCTCGACGACGGGGTCGGCGATCCGTCTGCACCGCTGCTGCACGCCGACGATCTGGCAGCTGTTCGCGGCGACGGGATCTTCGAAACCCTGCTGATCCGGCAGGGCACACCCTGCCTGCTCGAGGCGCATCTGGCGCGGCTGACACACTCGGCACAGCTGATGGATCTGCCCGCGCCCGACCTGCCCGCCTGGCGGTCGGCCGTCGAGGACGCCGTGGCCCGATGGCTGGGCATCGGCGGCGACGAGGGCGTGCTGAGGCTGGTCTACAGCCGCGGCCGGGAAAGCGACCCGACCGGCACGGCGTACGCAACGGTCGGTCCCTTGGCGCCCCGCGTGGCCACGGCCCGGCGCCGCGGCGTCGCCGCGATGACGCTGGACCGCGGCCTGGCGTCCGACGCCGACGCGAGCATGCCGTGGCTGGTGGCCGGCGCCAAGACGCTGTCCTACGCCGTCAACATGGCCGCGCTGCGGCATGCGCAGCGGCACAGCGCCGACGACGTCGTCTTCGTCAGCACCGACGGCCACATTCTGGAAGGGCCCCGCTCCACGGTCGTCATCGCCACCACATCCGACGACGGCCGGCCCTGCCTGTTGACCCCGCCGCCCTGGTATCCGATCCTGCGCGGCACCACGCAGCGAGCGCTCTTCGACGCCGCTCGCGCCGCAGGCTATGACTGCGACTACCAAGCACTGCGGCCCGCCGATCTGTTGACCGCGCAGGGCGTTTGGTTGGTATCGAGCATCACGCTGGCCGCGCGCGTGCACACCCTGGACGGAACCGGGCTGCCGCCTTCGCCGCTGACCGACGACATCGCCGCGCTGGTCGACGCCGCCATCCTCAGTGATCGCTGAGAGATTAATTCCCTTGTCGCGCAGCCAGAGCGCGGGTACCTTCGCCTGTACACAGGGAAGGAGGTGGTCCGACAAATTGAGTGACTTATGGACATGTGAGGTGGCTGCGAGCTAGCAGCGCCGGGGAGCGCTTGACGCCTACTGCGCGCGCTGGCGAATTCCCCGCAGCCACCCGGCCCCCGAGCCCCTCGGTTGAGTCCGATCGAGGATCACGGCTCGGGGGCTGCTCCGTTTCTGGGACCGGTTCTAGGGCTGGGCCGGTGCGTCCGGGCCGGGGGCCAACGACGAGCATTCCCGCATCGCGGCTTCCCAGGTAGCCTCGTCCACGCCGGCGGGTGGGCCCGTGATCGGCCCCGGCGCGGACGGCACGCCATGCTGGCCCAGGCAGTACGCGAGGGAGCCGTGCCCAACACTGGGCGACACCGTGGTCGTCGGGGCGGGCTCCTGCTGGGCTGGTGACGAACAGGCCACCGCCATGCTCACCGAGCACAGCGCCGCGGCCGTCGCGAACCGACGCATCAACCGACGAACCGGGCCAGGCGGGCGGACAGGTGCGGCACCAGACCGCCGTCGGCGTCGACCCGCTCCTCCACATAGGCGAGGTCGCCACCGTCGATGATGCCGTACAAGCGTTTTGCGCCGCCGACGAGCAATCCGGACTTGCTGCGCGCCAGCGCGTCGGTCACGAGTTCCCACGACGACTGGTTGAGCGGGCGACCGTAAAACAGCTCGACGTAGCCGGCCGAATGCGCCAGCAGCAACTCGATGGCCTGGGATTCGCCCGGATCGCCCGGATCGTTGACGAAGCGCCAGAACCCCGTTTCACGCAACGTGTGACCGTCGTAGTCGCCGTCGTCGGTGAGCCGCCAGGAGCGGGCTTCCCAGTTCAGGTAGTCGGAGCCGTCGTGCGACACCACGATCTGCTGCCCGAACCGGTAATCACCGTGGGAGCCGCGCCCCTCGCCCTCACCACGCCACACCCCGACCAGCGGGAGAAGGGCCAGCAGGCGATCGTCGAGGTCGGCACCCTCACGCAGATTCGCCGTATCGGCGGGTAGGGGGAGATCCCCGAAAGCCGGGATGTTGCGCGCGGCGGTCTGCCGGGCGCGCTCGGCAGCAGCGGCGACCGCCTCGTCGCCAGAGCTCACGACTCGTCGGTGATCAGCCGGTACAGCGCATACAGCGCGAACCACGTGATCACCACGACGGCCGCGACGAGCAGGAGTTCGTAGAACAGCACCACGGGGGAGAGTCTAGCTTCCGCTCATCGCGGAGCTGATATCAGCTGACCTTGTCCTCGTACTCCGGGCAGAACGCGCCGGTGGCTGCCCCGATGAAGTAGCCGGCCTGGTAGTCCGACCAGTCGGTGACGCTGGTCAGATCGGCGACCTCCTGCTCGAAAGTGGCACCGTTCTCCCAGTCCTGGCAAACCGCGCGGCCGGTGTCGAGCACCTGCTGCGTCTTGTCCGAGGGCCAGGTGATACCACCCTTGCCGATCACCGTGAGGAAATCGCCTTCGGGATCGGCGAGAGCGGCGGGTGCGCTGACCAAGCCAACCGTGGCGAACGCCGCGGCCGCAGCAAAGGCGATGGTGATCTTCATTGTCGGGTCCTCGAAGGTGGTGGCCCACGCGGGCGCGCGGGGAGTGCACCTATCGTCGCGGACGACAGTTAATCGCGCAGCGTTTTCACAGCAAGATCAATGCCACTTTCGAGGAAGCCGCGCCCGGTCAGCGGACGCGACTCCTCGTCGGCTCGTACCTCGCCGACTTCGTCGTCACGCCCTACCTGATGACGCGACTCCTCGTCGGCTCGTACCTCGCCGACTTCGTCGTCACGCGACCTTGACGTCGACCTCGTGTATCCCCGCGCCCGCCGGCGCCACCGAAGCATCACCGTTACCGGCCGGCGACAGCGCCCGCAGCGTCCACGTGCCCGGCGCGGCGAAGAACCGGAAGTCACCGGTGGCCGACGCGACGACCTCGGCGGTGAACTCGTCGGAGCTGTCCAGCAGTCGCACGAAGGCGCCGCCGACCGCCTGGCCGGACCCGTCCACGACGCGACCGGTGATCACCGTCTCCTTCTCGAGGTCGACGCTCGCAGGCAACGTCAGTCCTTGCTTGGGTGCAGAGCACATATCAACTTCCCAACTCGATCGGGGCGCCCACCAGGGAGCCGTATTCCGTCCAACTGCCGTCATAGTTCTTGACGTTCTTGTGTCCCAACAGTTCCTGCAGCACGAACCAGGTGTGCGACGAGCGCTCCCCGATGCGGCAGTAGGCGATGGTCTCCTTTTCGCCGTCCAGGCCGGCGTCGGCGTAGAGCTTGGCCAGGTCCTCGTCGGACTTGAAGGTGCCGTCCTCGTTGGCGGCCTTGCTCCACGGCACGTTGATCGCCGACGGGATGTGGCCGGCACGCTGGCTCTGCTCCTGCGGCAGGTGCGCGGGCGCCAGGATCTTGCCGGAGAACTCGTCGGGCGAGCGGACGTCGACCAGATTCTTCGTGCCGATCGCAGCGATGACCTCGTCACGGAACGCGCGGATGCTGTTGTCGGGCGCCTTGGCCGTGTAGCTGGTCTCGGGGCGCTTCACCGCGTCCTTGGACAGGGGCCGTGCATCGAGTTCCCACTTCTTGCGACCGCCGTCGAGCAGCTTGACGTCCTCGTGGCCGTAGAGCTTGAAATACCAGTAGGCGTACGCGGCGAACCAGTTGTTGTTGCCGCCGTAGAGCACCACCGTGTCGTCGTTGGCGATGCCGCGCTCAGAGAGCAGCTTCGAGAACTGCTGTGCGTCGACGAAGTCGCGTTTGACCGGATCCTGCAGGTCGGTCTTCCAGTCGAGCCGGATCGCGCCCGGGATGTGCCCGGTGTCGTACGCGCTGGTGTCTTCGTCGACCTCGACGAAGACCGTCTTCGGCGCGTCGAGATTGCTCTCGGCCCAGTCTGCTGTGACCAGGACGTCGGAGCGTGCCATGGCGGAGGTCCTTTCGACTACGAGTGAGTGGGGTTCAGGCGGAGGAACAACGGATAGAGCTGGCAGCCCAGGCAGATGCCGAAGGCTGCGTTGAGAAAGGCGGCCGCCAGCGCGAAACCGATGGCGACCAGCCCGAGCGTCGGTGACCCGGCGGCGAAGCCAGCGACGCCGACGACGGCGAACACCAGGCCCACCGCTTGGGCGAATTTCAGTGGAGCGACGGGTTCCCGCTCGGTGACCGGCCCCAGCCGCGGAGCGACGAGAGTCGAGAACACGAGGCCGTACGGGTGCCGCCGCGGACCGAGCGCAGCGCCGACGGCGAACACCACCGCCTGGGCCGCGAGCAGCGTGGTGGCGAGCGCGATACTGAGCGTCGACACCAACAGCGTCGTGACCAGCACCGCAGTGGTGATCCAGGCGACGAATCGCGGACCGCGGACGTCGACCTGCGCCGGTGGGCTGGTTTGCGTGATGTGTGACATGGCTGTGCTCCTGTTGTCTGGACTGGCTGACGCGGCTCACGACGAGGCCGCCGGAGAGTGCGGCGCCGACGACGGCGCGGTCACTCAGCAGCTACAACAACAGCAACAACCCGCAACGCGGCACAGATCGACTGCGCGGCGCTTGGTGAGCCGGAGCTCGACGCGGGCTGACACGGCTGACAGCTTACCGAACGAGGGGGTGATCAAGCCAACAGCGGTGTCAGCGCGGACCGCAGGTCAGTGGCCGTGGGCACGCCGGAGGCCCGGTAGCGCTGCCGTCCGTCGGCGTCGAAGATGAACGTCGTCGGCAGCGACAGCACCGAAAGGCGTCGGGCCACTTCGGGATTGGCGTCCATGTCGATCTCCACATGAGCCACGCCCGGCAGGTCGGCGCACACCTGGTCGACGACGCGGCGCACCCCCGCGCACGGACCACACCACACGGCACCGAAATGGACGACGGTCGGTCCGGTGCCTGACAGCCCCAGCTCGCTGGTGTCCACCACCGGCGCCTCTGTCGTCGCCTTCATCAACCCCGCCCGCAGAGTGAGCAGCCTGCCGACGACGAACGCAAGGCCAAAGGCGGCGATCAGCACCGCGATCACGGCGATCCACGAAGAGCTCATGACAGTCTGAACTCGTCGAGGTCCACGGTTACTCCCTCCGCGATGCCCTCGATGATCACGTCGGAGCCTCGGGCGCCCTCGCTGGTGGGGGCGATCCCGAAGGGCAGTTTCTGGCCCGGTAGCTCGGTGGAGAACGCGGCCAGCACAGCGGGGAGTTTGTCGGCCGGCACCTCCTGGTCGGCCGTACCCGGACCGGTCAGCACGCCGGTCGCGGTCATCTTCAGTGTGGTCTGGGCCGGGCCCGTCACCGACAGGTCCACGGCGATGCTGACGCGCTCATCGACACCGGCCTGCCGCGGAGTACCGGTGAACACCACCCCTTTGTTGCTGGAGATGCCCGACTCCGTCGTACCGCCGGTCGAGTCGTTGGTTTCCCGCGTGGGCGCCTCCACCAGCAGGTCAGGGATGCCCATGAAGCGGCCGACGTGGGTCGAGTCGATGATGATGCGACTTTCCACCTTGCCCACAGGCAACGAGGCGTCCGCAGCGATCAGCCACGAATCTCCCAGATCCACTGAGTGCAGCGTCGCCTCCAGCGAGGCCTTGCCCACTACGGCGTGATCAACGCCACTGGCCTTGATCTCCACTTCGTCGTAGTGGTGATCGGCCGCTTGGGTCAGAAAGGGGAAGCCGAGGATGGCGACCGACGGATCCCACTGCAGATCGGCTGCGCTACGCACGCTCCTGGCCAGGCGATATTCGGCGTAGATCGCCGTTCCGAAGTCCGTTCCGAGCGCACCGAGCACCACCACGACCACGGTCGCGATGGCACCGATGACGAACCTGCGCACGCCGACATTGTTGCCCACACCGTCGCCGTCTCACGTTCAACGCGGCTTAAGAGCAGGTGGCACGCTATCGTTAGGGAACCATCGGCCGGGTAACGGCCGTATGTCGAGCATGAATCTGGGAAGTCACCGAGCGACAAAGACGTACCGGTGAGGTTTTGGATGATCTCCGCGGCTGCTGGGGGGACAGTTGGACCTACTGCTACTGACTGTTGACCCGCATCCCGAATCCGTCCTCCCGTCGTTGTCGCTCTTGGCCCACAACGTTCGGACGGCGCCCACTGAAGTGTCGTCTTTGCTGGAGGCCGGCTCCGCGGATGTGGCGATCGTCGACGCCCGCACGGACCTCGCCGCCGCGCGCGGTCTGTGCCGTCTGCTCGGTACCACCGGAACCGCCGTCCCCGTCGTGGCCGTCGTCAACGAGGGCGGTCTCGTCGCGGTCAACACCGAATGGGGTCTCGACGAGATCCTGCTGCCCAGCACCGGCCCGGCGGAGATCGACGCGCGGCTGCGGCTGCTCGTCGGCCGCCGGGGTGGCATGGCGAACCAGGAGAACGTCGGCAAGATCAGCCTCGGCGAACTGGTGATCGACGAGGGGACCTACACCGCGCGGCTGCGCGGCCGGCCACTCGATCTCACCTACAAGGAATTCGAGCTGCTCAAGTACCTCGCTCAGCACGCAGGCCGGGTGTTCACCCGCGCCCAGCTGCTGCAGGAAGTCTGGGGCTACGACTTCTTCGGCGGCACCCGGACCGTTGACGTGCACGTGCGACGGCTGCGCGCCAAGCTGGGCACCGAGTACGAATCCCTGATCGGTACCGTTCGCAATGTCGGATACAAGGCGGTCCGACCCGCGCGGGGACGGCCCCCGGCTTCGGAAGCCGATCTCGTCGACGACATGGACGACGACCCCTACGACGACGACGTCACCGAGATGCTGGACGACGACGTCTCGGGGGCGCCGGCCGACGCCCTGCGTAGAACGTGACGACGATCGGCTGGCACGAGCGGCTGACAGAGCACCAACAGCACCTCATCCGCGATCTGATCGCCGCGGCGACGCGAAACGACGGCATCGCACCCGTCGGAGACCAGGTGCTGCGCGAACTCGGCCACGACCGCACCCGGCATCTGCTTGCCGAGGACGGCGGCGACGTTCTCGGTTACCTCAATCTCGCGCCCGCCGCTGGTGACGCGCCGGCCATGGCCGAGCTCGTCGTGCACCCCGACGCGCGCAGGCGCGGCATCGGCGCGTCGATGATCGGCACCGGGCTGTCCGCCGGCGGTGCCGATGCTCGCATCTGGGCGCACGGCAATCTCGCCGCGGCCCGCGCCACGGCGCAGGCGCTCGACCTCGTCGTCGTGCGCGAGCTGTGGCAGATGCGGCGACCCCTGGCCGACCTGCCGCCGACGCCGGAGCCGGCCGGCGTGCGCATCGTCACGTACTCCGGCCCCGCCGACGACGCCGAGCTGCTGCGCGTCAACAACGCGGCATTCGCCTGGCATCCCGAACAGGGCGGCTGGACCGACGCCGACATCGCCGAGCGTCGCGCCGAGTCGTGGTTCGATCCGGCCGGTGTGTTCCTCGCCTACGACGAGAACAGCGGCGAGCTGCTCGGATTCCATTGGACCAAAAGGCATTCCGAGGTCCTCGGCGAGGTGTACGTGGTGGGCGTCGATCCGTCCGCGCAGGGGCGTGGACTGGGCGCAGCGCTCACCCTCACCGGGCTGCACTACCTCGCCGGAGCGCTGGCGGGCGCCGGCCGCGACGCCGCGGTGATGCTCTACGTGGAGTCCGACAACACCGCCGCGGTGAAGACCTACCAACGGTTGGGTTTCGACGTCGCCAACGTCGATGCGGCCTATACGGCGGTGACCGAGCACTGAGATCGGTGAGCAGCGTCCGGACCCGCCGTTCGATCTCGTCGCGGATCGGCCGGACGGCGTCGAGGCTCGCCCCTGCTGTATCGGCGAGGGTCCACTCCTAGTAGTGCGGACAGGAAGCACCGGACATGAGTCAGCACCCCATCGTCACCACGACGTCGGCAGCTTGCACGAGCTCCTCGGTCTACGGCTTGGGATACTCGTGCGATATGTCGATGCCACGCTCGACCATCGCGGCCACCGTGGCGGGATCGATATCGTCGCTCGGTTCCGAACCACCCGACCAGGCCACGGCAGCGTCACCTGCCAGGTGGGTGAAGGAGCCCTGAGCCATCTGGGACCGCGCCGCACTGTGCGGGCATAAGAACAGCACGGTCGGTTCGCCGTCGTGTTGCTTTCCCCGACCTGCGCAAGTGCGCGCAGCTGTCGTCCGGTGAATCGGTCGGCGAGCAGCGGCAGGAAGTCCGGCACCGGGGAGTGAGCGGCGAAGTGGTGGTAGGAAGACTGCAGGGACCGGTCGATCGTGCCTGAACCGAGCATCGCGCCGAACTCGGCCTCCAGCTGGGCGGCAGCAGCATCGAGCGCCGATTGTCGATCAAGAATGATGTCGGCTCGCTGCTGGGATCTGATCCTGGGAAGGCGGCCCGCAGTTCGCATGGTTGGTTCATTTTCCGTTCACCATTCGTAGGGGCTTCATTCATGGCGTACCCCTACGTTTTCTGCCGAGCAGCAAGTGGACTGCTCGACGCGACGTGAAGTCGGCGCAGTGTGCCGGTCAGTGCTGGCGTCATCCCTCGTCTTCAGAAGGAGCTTCGTGAAGCCCAATCGATCCGGCGTTATGTTCGGCCTGGTGGCCGCCGGCGCCCTGTTTCTGTCGGCATGCGGTAGCGATAACAACGCCTCGACGGGCTCGAGCGCTGATCAGGCAGCAGGCACTGCCGGGGACACCGCCTCCGGCATCGACTGTGCCGGCAAGAAGTCACTGAAGGCCAGCGGTTCCTCCGCCCAGGCGAATGCGATGACACGCTTCGTCAACGCCTACGAGACGGCTTGCCCCGGGTACACCCTCAACTACACGTCGTCGGGTTCGGGCGCGGGTGTCTCGGAGTTCCTCGGAGGCCAGACTGACTTCGGCGGCTCGGACTCTCCGCTGAGCGCCGAAAAAGGCGAGTACGACCGCGCGAAGGAGCGGTGCGGCGGCAACGATGCGTGGAACTTGCCGACAGTCTTCGGACCCATCGCGGTCACCTACAACCTGGACGGCGTGGATGGTCTGGCCCTCGACGGACCCACGCTCGGCAAGATCTTCAACGGCGCCGTCAGCCGGTGGAACGCTCCGGAAATAGCTGCGCTCAACGAGGGCAAGACCCTGCCGGATGAGCCGATCAACGTGATCTTCCGCAGCGACGAGTCGGGCACGACCGACAACTTCCAGAAGTATCTCGACGCCGCGTCCGACGGATCGTGGGGTAAAGGCGCGGGCAAGACCTTCGCCGGCGGCGTCGGCGAGGGTGCCAAGGGCAACGAAGGCACTTCGGCGGCGATCAAGAGCACGCCGGGCTCGATCACCTACAACGAGTGGTCCTACGCCAAGAACCAGGGCCTGAAGATCGCCGAGATCATCACCTCTGCCGGTCCGGAACCGGTGACGCTGAGCGTCGAGTCGGTGGGCAAGTCGATCGACACCGTCCAGGTCAAGGGTCAGGGACACGACCTCGTCCTCGATACGTCTTCGTTCTACAAGCCCACCGATGCCGGCGCTTACCCGATCGTGCTGCCGACGTATGAGATCGTCTGCTCGAAATACACCGACGCCGACGTCGCACCCGCGGTCAAGGCGTTCCTGACGGCGGCAGTGGGACCGGGACAGAGCGGCCTCGAAGACAACGGCTACATCCCGATCCCCGACGAGTTCAAGACCAAGCTGACCGACGCTATCAACGCGATTTCCTGACCGGACATGACGGTCAAACCAGAACCGACAGCTGTGGGCTCGCCGTCACTGGCGAGCCCACAGCGGACCGGAAAAAATAGGGAGATGCCAACAAAGCCCGGAGCAGGACCCGCTCTGCGCGGCGGCGGCGGTCGATGGGGTGACCGAGCCTTCCACATCGTCGCTGTCGCTGCGGGTGCCACGATCATCGGTGCGATCGCGTTGATGGGCTTGTTCCTGCTCATCCGGGCGGTTCCGTCGATGCAGGTCGACAACGTTAACTTCCTGACCAGTTCCGAATTCGTGACCTCCGACGCGAACGATCTGCGTTTCGGTATCGCGGACCTGTTCAGGGTGACTGTGCTGAGCTCGATCTTCGCGTTGACCATCGCGGTGCCGATCTCGATCGGGATCGCGACGTTCCTGACCAACTACGCACCCAAAACCCTCGCCAAACCCTGCGCGATCCTGGTCGACCTGCTCGCGGCCGTGCCGTCGATCGTGTTCGGACTCTGGGGCATATTCGTGCTGGCGCCGCACCTCGAGCCCATTCAGCGGTTCTTGAACGAGAATCTGGGGTGGCTGTTCCTGTTCGGCGACGGGAACGTGTCGTTGGCCGGAGGTGGCACAATCTTCACGGCCGGAGTCGTGCTCGCCGTGATGATCCTGCCGATCATCACGTCGGTCACGCGGGAGGTCTTCAGCTTGACTCCCAAGGGGCACGTGGAGGCGGCTCAAGCCCTGGGAGCTACCAAGTGGGAGGTCGTCCGCATGACGGTCTACCCCTACGGACGAAGTGGCATGATCGCCGGATCGATGCTCGGCTTGGGCCGCGCATTGGGAGAGACGATCGCTGTGCTGATCATCTTGCGCACCGCCGCGCAGCCCGGTAACTGGTCGCTGTTCGACGGTGGCTACACCTTCGCCTCCAAGATCGCTTCGGCCGCAGCGGAATTCAGCGCTCCGCTGCCGACGGGTGCCTATATCGCGGCGGGATTGGTGCTCTTCGTCTTGACCTTCATCGTCAATGCGCTCGCCCGTGCGGCGGCCGGAGGAAGAGTGAGCGGCGGATGACATCGACGTTGGATCGACCGGTCAAGAACCCGACATTTCACCCGATCAGCACCAGCAGGAGGGTGAAGAACTCGGTCGCCAGACTGCTGTTCGGCGCCTCATTCGTCATCGCGATGGTCCCGCTGGTGTGGCTGTTGTACACGGTCGTTTCGCGCGGGTTCGCCGCCATCACGAGCTCCACGTGGTGGAGCAACTCGCTGGCGGGTGTGCTGCCCGAACAGTTCGCAGGCGGCGTTTACCACGCCATCTACGGCACCATCGCCCAGGCTGCGGTGGCCGCCGTGCTGGCCGTCCCGTTGGGCGTGTTCGCGGCGATCTACCTCGTCGAATACGGGCGCGGTTGGTTCGCCAAGACGACGACGTTCATGGTGGACATCCTCGCCGGTGTTCCGTCGATCGTGGCCGCGCTTTTCATCTTCGCGTTGTGGATCGCCACGATGGGATTCCCGCAGAGCTCGTTCGCGGTGTCGCTGGCCCTGGTGCTGTTAATGCTTCCGGTCGTGGTCCGCAACACCGAGGAGATGTTGAAGCTGGTACCCGACGAATTGCGGGAGGCCTCCTTTGCGTTGGGCATTCCGAAATGGAAAACCATCGCTCGGGTCGTCGTTCCCACAGCGCTTCCGGGAGTCATCAGCGGCATTATGCTGGCGTTGGCTCGCGTGATCGGAGAGACGGCGCCGGTCCTCGTCCTCGTCGGTTATGCGCGGTCGATCAACTACGACGTGTTCGAAGGCAACATGGCCTCCTTGCCGCTGCTCATCTACACCGAACTGATCAATCCCGAAGAAGCAGGCCGTCTGCGCGTGTGGGGCGCCGCTTTGACCCTGATTCTGTTGGTGGGAGCGTTGTACGTCGGTGCGGCATTCCTTACCCGCTGGCTGAACCGAAATCGTGTCTGAGGACGCTAGGAGCGTAGTGACATGGCTAAACGTCTCGATCTGAAAGATCTCAATATCTACTACGGGTCATTCCACGCGGTGGCCGATGTCGGGTTGTCGGTTCCACCACGAAGCGTCACAGCCTTCATCGGCCCCTCGGGCTGTGGTAAGTCGACGGTTCTGCGCGCCCTCAACCGCATGCACGAGGTGCTGCCCGGGGCACGAGTCGAGGGCTCTGTGCTGCTCGACGGTGAGGACATCTACGGAGCAGGCGTCGACCCGGTCGGTGTCCGCAAGACCATCGGTATGGTGTTCCAGCGGCCAAATCCGTTCCCCACCATGTCGATTCGGGACAATGTGGTGGCAGGGCTCAAGCTGCAGGGCGTGCGCAACAAGAAGACTCTCGACGAAGTCGCCGAGCGGTCACTCAGGGGCGCCAACCTTTGGAACGAGGTCAAGGATCGGTTGGACAAGCCCGGTGGCGGACTCTCCGGTGGTCAGCAGCAGCGGCTGTGCATTGCCCGCGCCATCGCGGTACAGCCCGACGTGTTGTTGATGGACGAGCCGTGCTCGGCGCTCGACCCGATCTCGACATTGGCGATCGAGGACCTGATCGCGGAATTGAAGCAGGACTACACGATTGTGATCGTCACCCACAACATGCAGCAGGCAGCGCGCGTCAGCGACCAGACTGCATTCTTCAATCTAGAGGCAACCGGTAAGCCGGGTCGCCTCGTCGAGGTCGACGACACCGAGAAGATCTTCTCCAACCCGACGCAGAAGGCAACGGAGGACTACATTTCCGGTCGCTTTGGCTAAATGTCGCCGTTGCGCCGCAAGGGGGGCGGGGTGAACCATCGTGACGATTGAGGCCGGGCGCAATCACGCCGAATCAGATAGCACGAGGCGCCGGTCGCCGACCCGGGGCACGTTGCTGATAGTTGACACCGATGCCGACGTCGCTGCGCGACTGGTGGATGACGCGACCGAAGCCGGGATCGAGTCGACGTGGTTTGACGACGGCGCCGAGGCGCTGCTGGCCATCGGTATCCGGCAGCCTGATGTATTGGTGCTCGCCGCCTGCACGGCGGTCGTCGACACGGCACGAATCACCGCGGCGGTGCGCAGGAGGTGGAGCCTGCCAATCCTGATCGGCACGCCGCGGGCTGACGAATCGACGCGAGAAGCGCTGGCGGCTGGGGCGTCGGCGTTGATCGTTCGTCCTTACGACATCAACACGATCGCGCCGTTCGCGGTGAAAGGCAACGCCGATACCCAGCGGCAAAGCGCAATCGTGCAGGCCGGCCCAATCTGGGTGAATCGGAGCGGATTCGAGACGCGGGTCCGAGGCCGCGACGTCCAGCTCACGCAACGTGAATTCGAGCTGCTGCTCTATCTCATCGAACGTCGCGGCGAGGTCGCCAGCAGTGATGAGATCAGCCGCGCGGTCTGGGGCCACCCCGCGGACACCAACACGGTCGCCGTCCACGTCCGCCGACTGCGTGAGAAGCTGGGTCACGAACCGGAATTGGGTGAATACATCCGCACGATCCGTGGGGCGGGATACCGGCTGGCCCCCTTCATCGACAGCTGAGCGACCGGGCGTCGACGTCGCAGCCGCTCAGCGTGGAGCGGGCAGTTCCTCCTCTTCCGGAGCATGCCCGGTGACCTGGAAGATGACCCGGCGCGCGATCTCCACGGCGTGATCGGCGAAGCGTTCGTAGAACCGGCCCAGCAGCGTCACGTCGACCGCCGCGGCGACCCCGTAGCGCCACTCGCGGTCCATCAGCACGGTGAACAAGTGCCGGTGCAGATCGTCCATTGCGTCGTCTTCTTCGCGGATCCGGGCCGCCTTCTCCGGATCGCGGGTGAGCAGCACCTCCTGGGCGCTGTGGCCGAGTTCGACAGCGACACGGCCCATTTCGGCGAAGTAGCCGTTGACCTCTTCGGGTAGCGCGTGCTGAGGATGGCGGCGGCGCGCGATCTTGGCGACGTGCAAGGCCAGCGCGCCCATACGGTCGACGTCGGCGACGATCTGAATCGAGCTGACGATCGCGCGCAGATCGCCGGCCACCGGTGCCTGAAGAGCCAGCAGCACGAACGCGCTCTCCTCGGCCCGCACGCTCATCGAGACGATTTGTTCGTGGTCGGTGATGACCTGTTCGGCGAGCGCGAGGTCGGCCTGCAGGAGGGCCTGCGTGGCGCGCTCCATGGCCACACCCGCCAGTCCGCACATCTCGCCGAGCTGGGTGGTCAGGGCATCAAGCTGCTCGTGGTACGCGGTACGCATGACCAAAAGCCTACGGGTTACCTGCGCGGATCGTCACGAGCCGGCCGGTGAACGCCAGGTGAATGCCACCTGCCGACCCGTCCCGGCACTAGTCGCAGGACGTGTCCGCGGCGTTGGTGACCGTCAGGTCCTCGGGGAGGGCGGTGGCCGAGTTCTTCGACCCGCGCAGCACATGCACCTTCACCGTGGCACCGCTGGGGGTGGGCGGGGCGACATTGGAGAAGTCTTTGCCGAGCACCACCTGTACGACGTCTCCGAGGCCGCTGGCCCGCTCGATCGTCGGGTCGGCGAACGACGAGGCCACCGTGGCTGCGGCCTCCTCGTTGCCGGGGGAGAAGAACACCGTGGTGTGGTCCAGCGGGCCTGGGTAGTCGTCGGGATCGGTGATGTTGAAACCGTGTGTACGCAGGGCATCTGCGGCGGTCGAGGCCAACCCGGTCTCGGAGGTCGAGTTCGACACACGCACGGTCACGTCGCCGGGATTGGTCGCCACGGCGTCGATGATCTCGCCGTCTTGCGGTGCGGACGGCGTCGGGGACTGCCCGGGCGCGGCGTTGGCCAGCGACTCGGGTGTGCCGGGCACCGGGGTGTTGTCGGCGTTGCGTTCCTCGGGCAGCGGATCGTCGTTGATGATCGCGTCGAACAGAGCACGCATGTCGTCAGTGCGGGGGATTTCGTTGCCGTAGTCGTCGGCGTAGCCGACCGTGGGGACCGTGACGAAGGTGATGCGGCCGGCGTTGACGCCTTGCACCGACTGTCCGAGGTCGACGAGGTCTTTGGTGTCGAGGTTGTCGACATAGCTGTCGTTGATGAACATGTTCACGACGTTGTTGAGCTTGGACAGCGAGAAGAAGGTGTCTTTGGAGATCAGCGAGCGCAGCAGCGACGACAGGAACCGCTGCTGGCGTTTGATCCGCCCGTAGTCACCGTTGGTCTCCGTGGTCACCTGCCGTGCACGGACGTAGTTCAGCGCGGTGTGCCCGTCGACGATCTGGCGGCCCGAGGTGGCGAGCACGGTGCCCAGCTCGTAGTCCTCGATCGGCGTGGTGCTGCAGACCTCGACCCCGCCCAGGGCGTCGACCATCTTGGAAAAGCCGGCGAAGTCGACGGCCATGAACCGGTTGACGTGCAGGCCCGACAGCTTCTGGATGACCTTCACCAGGCATTTCGGACCGCCGACGGCGAAGGCCGAGTTCAGCTTGTACTCGGTGTAGGCCTCTTCGGGCCCCCAGGACTCGGTGTCCTCGTCATAGATCGGGCCGTATTGGCGCGTCTCAGGGTTCCACACCTCGCATTTCATCGGCTCGATCTTCAGGTCGCGCGGGAACGACACCGCCACCACGCGTTTGCGGTTGGCCGGGATGTTCACCAGCATCACGGTGTCCGACCGGGCTCCCGCGGCGTCCTCGGTGGTGCCGGCGCCCATCTCACTGTTGTCGCCGATACGGGTGTCCGTGCCGACGATCAGGAAGTTCTCGTCACCGAATTGGGCGTTGGGGTCGACGATGTCGCGGGAGTCGGGGTCCAGCGCAGAGACGCGGTTGAGCAGGTTGTTCTTCGTCGACTGCCACTGCCAGGCTCCGCCGGTCAGCACGAGCGCCAGTACCGCGACCAGCGCTGCCACGACCCGTCCGACGATGACGGAACGCCGATGCCGCGGTGCCACCTCCGTCGGCCGCTCCGGCCGGCGGGCGGCGGTCAGGTTCGGCAGCTCGGTGTGGGTCTGCAGGGCGGGCAGGATCGTGGTGTCGAACTCGTCGGCGGGATACGGCTCCGGCTCGATCTCGGGTTCCGGCTCCAGCGCTGCCTCGGGCTCGGCGTCGGGTTCGGTCTCGTCCTCGGGGCGAGCCCGGCGACGCGTCGGTTCGGGGATGCTTGCCTCGCCGTGGATCTTGGCGATGAGGTCGGCGACGGTGATCGGTCCGGATTCGTCGTCGCCCCGGCGCGATGTCGGGGGGCCCGTCACATCGCGTTCCCACGGCGCGGCGCCTGGCGCCGGTCGGGCCGATCGGGTAAGCCATTCGTTGTGGCGGTCTGCCTCGTCGGGGTCCGGACGGCCGGGAGTGGCGTGATCACCGTCACTCATCGTCTACCGGCCTTTCAACTCCCACGGCTCCGCAGGCGTGTCGGTGGCCCCGCCACGCACTTCGGGTGAGCGCATTACGCGCCTCGTCAAGGACTGGTCCCGCCTCCGCGGTCGGAGCCGGGCACAGTGGCTTTTCACTGGCATCTCATCGTACTGAGACATCCTGAGAGACGGCTAGCCGACCGCAGCCGTCAGCTGACGATCGATATCCCTTCGAGACACATGTCAAGCAGTGGCTCAGCCGCCCGAGTGCATGACGTCGGCGCCGACGGGCACCGCGCAGTCGTCGGGGTCGTCGAGCCAGTTCTCCGGCAGCGACACCGCGGCGGCCGAGCCCTGCCGCCCGCGCGGACCGTTGGCTGCGGTCGGGAAGGGCACGTCGGGGTCGAGTTCACCGAGCAGGTCGTCGAGCTCGGCGATGGTCTTGACCAGGGCCAATGACCGCCGCAGGTCCGCTCCCGCGGGGAACCCGTGCAGGTACCACGCCACGTGCTTGCGGATGTCGCGCATCCCCTTGTCCTCTCCGAAGTGCCCAGCGAGCAGCTCGCCGTGTCGACGAATGATCGACGCCACCTCACCCAACGTGGGCGGGGTCGCCGGTGCCTCGCCGGTGAAGGCTGCGGACAATTCGGCGAACAGCCACGGCCGCCCCAGGCAGCCTCGGCCGATCACGACGCCGTCGCAGCCCGTCGCGGCCATCATGGCCAGCGCGTCTCGAGCGTCGAAGATATCACCGTTTCCGAGCACCGGAATCCCGGTGACGTGCGCCTTCAGTGCGGCGATCTGCTGCCAGTCCGCAGTGCCCGAATACCGCTGGGCGGCCGTGCGGGCATGCAGCGCGACCGCGGCGGCGCCCTCCTCGGCGGCGATCCGCCCGGCATCCAGATGGGTGTGGTGCTCGTCGTCGATCCCGATCCGGAACTTCACGGTGACCGGGATGTCGGTGCCCTCGGTGGCTTTCACCGCGGCCGCCACGATCTGACCGAACAACCGACGCTTGTACGGCAGTGCGGCGCCGCCCCCGCGCCGCGTCACCTTGGGGACCGGGCAGCCGAAGTTCATGTCGATGTGGTCGGCCAGATCCTCGTCGACGATCATCTTCGCTGCCGCGTAGGTGTTGGCCGGGTCGACGGTGTAGAGCTGCAGCGATCGCGGGGATTCCTCGGGCGCGAACGTCGTCATGTGCATCGTGACCGGGTGTCGCTCGACGAGTGCGCGCGCCGTCACCATCTCGCAGACGTAGAGGCCGCTGACAGTGCCGGCGCGGGCGAGTTCGAGTTCACGGCACAGCGTGCGGAAGGCGACGTTGGTCACCCCGGCCATCGGAGCGAGGACGACGGGGCTGCGCAACGGAATCGACCCGATCCGCAACTGAGATCGGGTCGATTCGGTGTCGGGGCTTACGTCGATGTTCCCACCAGCTGGTTCTTGGCGGCCTTCTTCTCCGCCATCTGGCGCAGCCGCTCCTCGCGACGCTGCTTGGCGACCTCGAACTTGTCGACGGCCTCCTGGAGTTCCTCGACCAGCAGGCCGAGGTCGTCGCGCATCTTGGCGCTCTCGCCGTTGAAGTCTTCGCGCTCGAAGATGCGCCACTTCTTGAGCACCGGCATCACGATGTCCTCGAGATGGATGCGCGGATCGTAGACACCGCCGGAGGCGATGGTGACCGCGCGCCGCCGGAAGTCGGGGATCGTGTATCCGGGCATCTTGAAGTTGCGCAGCACCTTGTGCAGCGACTTCATCGCCTGATCGGGGGCGATTTCGAAGCCGGCTTCGGAGACGTCGCGGTAGAAGATCATGTGCAGGTTCTCGTCGGCCGAGACGCGCTGCAGCAACTGATCGGCGATCGGGTCGTCACACGCCTTGCCGGTGTTGCGGTGCGAGACGCGGGTGGCGAGCTCCTGGAACGTCACGTAGATGACCGAGTCGAACAGGCTCTCCGCGAACAGCTCGAGGCCGCCCTGCTGGTTCTGGCCGGGGGAGAAGCCGCGGGTCATCTGCTCGACGCGCAGCATCTCCAGCTCGACGGGGTCGACGTTGCGGGTGACGACGAGGTAGTCGCGCAGCGCGATGCCGTGGCGGTTCTCTTCGGCCGTCCACCGGTTGACCCAGAAGCCCCACGGTCCGTCCATGCTGAAGTTCATCGCGATCTCGCGGTGATAGGACGGCAGGTTGTCCTCGGTGAGCAGGTTGGTCAGCATCGCGACCCGCGCCACCTCGGAGAGCTTCGACTGTTCGATGTCCCAGTCCTGGCCGCCGAGGGCGTAATAGTTCTTGCCGTCGGTCCACGGGATGAAGTCGTGCGGGTTCCAGTCCTTCTTCATCCGCATGTGCCGGTTGACCAAGGGCTCGACGACGGGCTCCAGTTCGGTCAGCAGCTGCAGATCGGTCAGGTCCTTGGCCATGACACCTCCGGTTATGTGTACCTCGTAGTTGCAGTCAATATATCTGTGTCTGCCGGTGACATTCAAGTCGCCGCGCCCGGCTCCTACCGCGTCTCGGCGGGCGATTCAGCGCGAGGCGCCGTGGAGCAGCAGTTCTGCGCAGTGGTCGATGAACTGCTCCCGAGTCGCCGAGAGCCGGCCGTCAAGGTATGCGGTGAACAATGCAGTGAGTGCCCCGATGAGCCCGGTGGCAACCATTGCCTGCGTGGTCGGGTCGGTGATGCGGGTCAGGTTCTGCTGCAGCAGCTCGATGAAGTTCGGCATCCACCGCGCACCCGACTTGGCCAGCACCGGCTCTGCCTCCGGCGCCAGCAGGAGCACCCGGCCGCGCGCCGGATCGTCGACCATCATCGCGACGAACCGCTCTACCGCGTCCCGCATGCTCTGCGACTTCGCCAACGTGGCCATCGCCGCGCTGCCGACCTCGTCGTAGACGGCGGCCACGTAGTCGTCGCGGTCGGTGAAGCTCTCGTAGAAATAGCGCTCGGTCAGCCCCGCGGCGCGGCATGCGGCGCGCACGGTCAGGGAGGGGCCGCCCGGGCTGCCGAGCAGTCCGATGCCGGCGGCGATCAGATCGTCGCGGCGCAGGGCGGGTCGGTCCCGCACGGGAACGCCCGACCACCTGCCCCGTCGTTGACCGGACGACACGGTCCTCCTAGACTTCGTTTTGACAACGCATGTAGTCAGAATGGGGTAGTGCGAACAGTGACTCAAGATACGTCCGCCACATGCCCGGTGACCAGCGAGTCCGGTGACGTGCCGGTGACCGCCGGCTGCCCGGTGACCGGCGGCTACGACGACGTGCCTGCCGCGCTGGGTCCGGACTCGCTGACATGGAAGTACTTCGGCCAGTGGACCGGCATGCTGCAGGGCCCGTGGGCGGGCTCGATGCAGAACATGCATCCCCAACTCGGGGCCGCGGTGCAGCAGCACTCGATCTTCTTCCTCGAGCGGATGCCTCGACTGTTCCGGTCGGTGTATCCGATCGGCGGGGTGGTGTTCGACGGTGACCGGGCGCCGCGCACCGGAGCGCAGGTCCGCGACTACCACATCGGGATCAAGGGCGTTGACGACCTGGGCCGCCGGTACAGCGCACTCAACCCCGACGTCTTCTACTGGGCGCACGCCACGTTCTTCAAGTCGACACTGCTCGCGGCCGAATGGGTCGGCGGCGGGCTGACCGAGGCGCAGAAGCGCCAGCTCTTCGACGAACACGTGACGTGGTACCGCATGTACGGGATGAGCATGCGGCCCGTTCCCGAGACCTGGGAGGACTTCCAGCGGTACTGGGACCACATGTGCACCAACGTGCTGGAGAACAACTGGGCGGCGCGCGAGGTCATGGACCTGTCGACGATGCCCAAGCACCCGTCGCTGGACTGGCTGCCCGACTGGCTGTGGCGGATCAACATCGCGGTGATGCAGCGCTTCTTCAACTTCGCGACGGTCGGGTTGTACGACCCGCCGGTGCGTGAGCTGATGGGGTACTCGTGGTCGCCGCGGCAGGAGCGGCTGCACAAGCTGTTCGGGACCACGGTCTACCTGGCCACCCGCCTGCTGCCGCAACGCATGTTGATGCATCCACGTAAACGGTCGGCGTGGGATCGCGCGCACGGGCGCCTACCCGCAGATGCGCCGTTGGTGGAGACCCCGGCGCGCAACCTGCCGCCGGTCGAGTACCGCGACGACCCGCACTACTACAGCCCGAAGGTCTGATCGCGCGCTAAGTTCGAGGTGTGCTGGGCAAACTCACCGTTGCGCCGCTGCTGCTGATCCTCGCGAGCGCCACCGCCGGCGGAGCGGCCGCCCAACCCGATTCCGAGGCGTCCACTCAACGGATCGTGGTCAGCGCGCCGGAACCGGACTCGCCGGTCGGCGAGCTGACGGCCTACGAGCGCGTCGGTGACCGGTGGCAGGTGGTGCTCGGCCCCACCCCGGCCGATCTCGGTCAACTGGGGGTGGGTGCGCCGGCCGACGACGTGTTCCGGACGCCGGAGGGGACCTTCCCGTTGGGGCAGGCGTTCGGCCGCAGCGAGAACCCCGGCACTCGCATGCCGTACTTCGTGGCGACCGACGAGGACTGGTGGGACGAGGACGTCGACTCGCCGACCTACAACACCCACGTGCATGCCGCCGAGATCGACTCCGAGGACGCCGAGAACCTCTACGACTCCGGCGAGATCTACGACTACGCCGTGCTGATCGAGCACAACCCGCAACGCGTCCCCGGTCGTTCCGCCGGCATTTTCCTGCACGTCACCGACGGCGAGCCGACATGGGGCTGTGTGGCGATCGGTCGCGATCAGATGCGCTCGGTGCTGCAGTGGCTCGATCCGGCGCAGCACCCCGCGATCACCATCGGAGTCGGGCTGGCGGGGCCTGGGTGACGTGGGGCCGGGCGTACCAGTCGGCCGGCGGGTAGCGGCCGTAGGTGCCATGCGGATCGCCGGCCAATGTCAGCCGGTGTTCGTAGTCGGCGCGGGCGCGCAGCCCGGCGGTGCGGATGGTGGCTTCCCGCCGACGTCGGCGCAGCGTGACGAACAACACCGCGGCGACAAGGACAACCGCCGCGGAGTACCACCCGAGCCACAGCCAGAACAGCGCCAGCGCGCCGGTCATCGTGAGGACGGGGTGGCGTCGCGGCCACGGCCGCTGACGTCGCTGTGGGCGCATCATCGCCGATCCTACGAGGCGCGCCACGCGGCCGCTGAAGGTTTGCGACGCCGCCGTACCGGCTAGCTTGAGAAGCATGCACGCGCCGGAGGTTCTGGGCGGTCGCTACGAGTTGCGCGGGCTGCTCGGCCGTGGCGGCATGGCTGAGGTGCGCGACGCATGGGACATGCGGCTGGGCCGTCCGGTGGCGGTCAAACTGCTTCACGCGTCGGTGAGTGACCAGCCTGACACCTGCCGCAGGTTCGCGACCGAGGCGCGCGCAGCCGCCGTCGTGAACCACCCGCACGTGGTGGCCGTACACGACACCGGCTTCCACCGCGGCAGGCACTACATCGTGCTCGAGCGGTTACCGGGGCGCAGTCTCGCCGACACGCTGGCCCGGGGCGGCCCGATGCCCGCACAGCACGTCCGCGGCATCCTGCGCGATGTCTTGGCCGCGTTGGGCGCCGCGCACGCCCGTGGGGTGCTGCACCGCGACGTCAAGCCGGCCAACATCCTGTTCACCCGGTTCGGCACCGTGAAGATCGCCGACTTCGGGGTGGCCAAGAGCGCGGACACGCCGCAGACGCTGACCAACCGGGTCTTCGGGACGATGGCCTACATGCCGGCCGACCGGATCGCCGGTCGGCCCGCGACGCCCAGCGACGATCTGTACGCGCTCGGCGTGGTCGCCTACGAGGCACTGACGGGCCGGCGGGCCTATCCGCAGGAGACGCTGACCGGGCTGGCCGACGCGATCGCCGCCGGGGCGGTCACGCCGCTGTCGGTGCTGCGCCCCGACGTCGATGCCGCGCTGGTGGCCACCGTCGAGCGGGCGATGTCACCGGACCCGCGGTGGCGCTTCGCGACCGCCGAGCAGATGCGCGCCAGCCTGGACGGGATGTCCGTCGGCATGAGCGGGGCGCCGCAGCGCGCCGTCGCCGTGCTCGCGGGGGCGACCGCGGTGCTGGCCATGCTCGTGGCGGCCATCCTGATGGTCGCGCTGTGAGACGCAGTTTCGTACTGGTGCCCCCACCAGGGCTCGAACCTGGGACCTGCGGATTAAAAGTCCGTAGCTCTACCGACTGAGCTATAGGGGCGTGGCGCGTGCGCCTGCAAAAGGATACTGCGGGGGTGGCCGTTTGAGGATTCGGGTGCCGGTACCCTAAGCTATCGAAGCTCCCAACGAACGAGTTGTGAGTACCCCGGAGGAATTCGGACTTGGCCCCCATCGTCTAGTGGCCTAGGACGCCGCCCTTTCACGGCGGTAGCACGGGTTCGAATCCCGTTGGGGGTACGCGCAACGCGACTTGTCGGGTTGCAGAGTTTGGCCCTGTGGCGCAGTTGGTTAGCGCGCCGCCCTGTCACGGCGGAGGTCGCGGGTTCGAGTCCCGTCAGGGTCGCCATTTCGGCGAGGCACTTCTTGGTCGGTGCCTTCCGGCCAGGTAGCTCAGTTGGTACGAGCGTCCGCCTGAAAAGCGGAAGGTCGCCGGTTCGATCCCGGCCCTGGCCACCATGAACATCCGTCGTGCAGTCGCTGCTGTCGGCGCCGGTGTGGCGCTGGCCGTCCTCCCTGGCATCCCGCCGGTGGCTACCGCGCAGCCCACCCACACCCTGACCGATCTCGTCGACGCCGCGGTGCGCCGGCTGCAAATCGCCGAGCCGGTCGCAGCCAACAAGTTCCACACCCGGACCGCGGTCGTCGACGCCGCACGCGAGCAGCAGGTGCTCGACGCGGTCGCCGGTCAGGCCCGGGAGTTCCAGATCGACCCGGCCTACGTGACCACCGCGTTCCGCGACCAGCTCGACGCCACCGTGGGCGTCGAGTACCAGCGGTTGGCACAGTGGACGCTCGATCCTGCGACCGCGCCCGCCGACGCACCGGATCTGGCGTCGTCGCGCGAGATCATCGACGCTCTCAACCGAGAGATGGTCACACTGATGGCCGAGGAGTGGCCCAAGCTGCACGCGCCGCAGTGCGCCGTCGAACTCGACGCGGCGAAGTCGTCGGTGGCCACCGCGCGGGGCCTCGATCCGCTGTACCGACAGGCGCTGGACTTCGCCACCCGCAACTATTGCCGCTGACATGAGCGATTTTCGCCAGCGGCTGCTCGACGGCCTGGAAGCGTCGATCGCCGAGCAGGGGTACGCGAAGACCACCGTCGCCGACATCGTGCGCCGGGCCCGGACGTCGCGGCGCACCTTCTACGAACACTTCACCAGCCGCGACGAGTGCTTCGTCGCGCTCCTGTCGGAAGCCAATGCCGATCAGATTCGGCAGATCCGGGAGGCCGTGGACCCCGGGGCGCCGTGGCAGAAACAGGTCCGCCAAGCGATCGAGGCCTGGATCTTTTCCGCCGAGGCGCGACCGGCGTTGATGCTGAGCTGGATTCGCGACGTACCGGCGTTGGGCAGTGCCGCCCGTGGGCTTCAGCGCGACGCGCTCGACCACTTCATCGACCTGGTCGATGCCCTGAGTGACAGCGACGAATTCCGTTCGGCCGGAATCGGTCCCGTACCCCGGCGGCGTGTCGTCATGCTGCTGGGCGGTCTACGAGAGCTCACCGCGATCACCGTCGAGGAGGGTGGCCGCCTCAGCGACATCACCGAAGAGGCGGTCGATGCGTCCATCGCACTGGTGGGCCATCGGCAGCAATAGGTCAGCTCAAGGCTTTCGCCTGCTCGTAGAGCGTCGGATCGTGCGAGCAGACGATCATCAGATCTGGCTCGTGCCGCCGGTGCAGTTCCACCAGGCGAGAGTGGTTGTCGGCCACCTTTTTTCGATCCACTGCCACAGCCTGCTCGAAAGCCGTCAGCGCCGGTACCCGGGGGTTCTCCTCGAGTGTTCCGGACTGGAAGAACGCGTCGCCGGCATGCAATATCCAGCGGTCCCCGGCGTCGACCGCCACGCACGCGTGTCCCCGGGTGTGGCCGGGCAGGGAGATGAGCACGAATCCGGGGCCGATGCCGGTGAGTTCTCTCGCGGCCGCGAACCCCCGCCACGCCTCGCCGGTGACGTCGTACTCGACCAGGTGCGGCCCGTGCGCCCACTGTTCGGCGCGGAACCGGATGCGGTCGGGCAGTGCACGCGAATTCACCGCCTGCCGTACTTCGGTGGCGGTGACGTGCACCTGCGCATCCGGGAAGTCGGCCAGGCCGCCGATGTGGTCGGCGTCGAAATGTGTGGTGATGATGTGCCGGACGTCGTTGCGGTGGTAGCCGAGCGCCTCGACCTGGTGCACGGCCGCCTCGGCCACGTCGAACGACGGCCGGAAGAAGTACTGCCGGTAACGGCCGAAGCGGGCCGGTCGCCGGCAGTCCAGTGTGCCGAACCCCGTGTCGACGAGCACCAGCCCACTGTCGGCCTCGGCCAGCAGCACGTGGCACACCAGGCTGCCGGCACCCCAGGGGCGCATCGAGCCGCAATTGAGATGGTGGACCTTCACCAGCCGTCGCCCCCCGCGTCGTCAGCGATGTCAATTTTTCACACTGTCGCCAACCCTAACCTGTGGCCACCATCGGGCAATGGCAATACGGAATCGAGCGGACCGGGAATCAGGCAGGTTGGGGTACCTTACCCAGATGGTTCGGCCAGCCCAGACGGCGCGCAGTGAGCGCACCAGGGAGGCGCTCCGACAGGCCGCGGCGATCCGCTTCCTCGCGCAGGGGGTGGAGGAGACGTCAGCCGAGCAGATCGCCGCCGATGCCGGCGTGTCGCTGCGGACGTTCTACCGGCACTTCGCATCGAAACATGACCTGCTGTTCGCGGACTACGACGCGGGACTGCACTGGTTCCGTGCCGCGCTGTCCGCGCGCTCGCCTGACGAACCGATCATCGAGTCGGTGCAATCGGCGATCGCAGCTGCTCCGTATGACGATTCGGCGGTCATGCAGATCGCGGCGATGCGCGCCCACGATCTCGATCCCGGTCGGATCGTGCGGCACATCCGGCAGGTGGAGGCGGACTTCGCCGAGGCCATCGAGGAACGGATGGCCGCCAAGGATCCGCAGGCGCCCGGAACCGAGGAGCGCATGCGCATCACCGTGACGGCCCGGTGCATCGCCGCGGCGGTGTTCGGCGCGATGGAGGTGTGGATGCTGGGGGAGGACCGCTCGCTGCCGGAACTGGACAGGTTGTGTCGGCAGGCGCTGGCGCTTCTGCAGACCGGAATCGGCGACCCCACCTAAGTTTCGTCAATATTGACAAAACTGAGCGATGCGTGCCAGCCTCAGCCCATGACGGACTTCGACGCGATCGTCGTCGGCGCCGGGCACAACGGCCTGACCGCTTCGGCTCTGCTGCAGCGGGCCGGTCTGCGCACCCTGTGCCTGGAGGCCAAGCGCTACGCCGGCGGCATGGCGTCGACGGTGGAGCTGTTCGACGGCTTCCGGTTCGAGATCGCCGGCTCGGTGCAGGTGCCGACCTCGGCCGTGGTCAGCGAGGCGCTGGGCCTCGACGACCTGCCCACCGTCGACCTGGACGTGATGAGCGTGCAATTGCGTGGCGTCGGCGACGACCCGGTCATCTACTACACCGATCCGATGCGGCTGCTGACCCACCTCAACGAGGTCCACGGCGCCGAGGCCGTCAACGGCATGGCCGGCCTGATGGCGTGGTGTCAGGCGCCCACCCGGGCGCTGGGCCGGTTCGACGCAGCGTGCCCGCCCAAGACGCTCGACAAGATGTATGCCTGTGCCACAAACGAATTCGAGCGACAAGCGATCAGTGACATGCTGTTCGGATCGGTCAGCGACGTGCTCGACCGCCACCTGCCCGACCGGGAGAAGCACGGCGCGCTGCGCGGCATGCTGGCATTCCTGGCCGTCAACACCACCTTCCGGGGGCCCGAAACACCCGGCAGCGCTGCGGCGTTGGCGTTCGGGCTGGCGGTCCCCGACGAGAACGCCACCTTGATCAAAAAGTTCCGCGGCGGGATGGGCGCGGTCACCGAGCATCTTCTGGGGCTGTTCACCGACGCCGGCGGTGAACTCCGCTTGCGCAGCACGGTCGACGAGATCGTGGTCGCCGACGGCCGGGTGGGTGGCGTTCGGCTGGAGGACGGGTCGACGCTCACCGCACCGGTCGTCGTTTCCACACTCGCTCCGGACCTCACCGTCAACGGCCTCCTCGATCCGGGCGCCGTCCCTCCCGACCTCAAGGAGCGCTACTCCCGGATCGACCACCGGGGCAGCTACCTGCAGATGCACTTCGCGCTCGACGGACCGCTGGAGTTCGCAGCCCCCTACGAGGTTCTCAACGATCCCGAATACCAATCCGCGATCGGCATATTCAGTACGCCGGAGGAACTGCAGCGCCAGTGGGAAGATGCCAAACGCGGGATCGTGCCCGCCGACCCGGCGATCGCGCTGCAGATCCCGTCGGCCAACGATCCCAGCCTGGCGCCGCCCGGCAAGCACGCGGTGTCAGCGTTCTCGCTGTGGTTTCCTCTCACCGAGGAACACGCGAGCTACGGCGACCGCAAAACCGAGATGGGCCGCCGAGTGATAGAGAAGATCACCCGGTTGGCTCCCAATTTCGAGCAGCTCATCCTGCGCCACACCACCTTCACCCCCAAACACATGGGCACGATGTTCGGCGCACCGGGCGGCGACTACTGTCACGGCCTGATCCATCCCGAGCAGATGGGGCCGAATCGGCCGGGGCCGAAAGGCCATGTGGGTCAACCGCTCCCGGTAGACGGACTCTTTCTGGCGGGTGCCGGCTGCCACGGCGGCCCCGGCATCACGTTCATCCCGGGCTACAACGCCGCGCGCGAGGTACTCGCCCGGGCGTGACCTAGGTCGTCGGTGCCGGGCCGCCCGACGTGGCGCCGCCCTCGTCGGACCAGTCGGCGCGGTCGTCGGCCCCCTTGGACGGGTCGCTCATCACGTCGTCGTCGGCGTTCTCCGCGCCGGCGTCGGTGTCAGTGGTGCGGGGTTCTGTGCTCACCAACAGGGGCTACCCGCCCCGAGGGCATTCCACTCAGTCGCGACGTGCCTGTAGTTGAGCCATCCAGTCCGCGGGGACCCGCCCTCGCGGGCCCGGCACCGTCTCGTCGACGGGGCGGCTCTGCGGGGCGGCGAGCTCCGGCCCGTCGTAGTACGACTCCGTGGCGTAGTCCCAGAACCAGTCCTCGCCCGGTTCGAAGGACCGGATGATCGGGTGGCCGCTCGAGCGCCAGTGCGCCGACGCGTGCCGCTGCGGCGAGTCGTCACAACAGCCGATGTGGCCGCACGCGGCACACCGGCGCAGGTGCACCCACCAGCCGCCGGCGGCGTCACATTCCACACAACCGGTGCCGCTGGTAGGCGCCGCGGGGTCGATGTCACTGCTCACAGCTTGTGAGCCTACGGCGCCGGTCGGGTGATCTGGATCCGATCGGCCTCGCCGTGCTCTATGGTTCCGCCATGGCAACCAAGGACTCGCGTGAAGTGGTGATCGAAGCGACGCCGGAACAGATTCTCGACGTCATCGCCGACGTGGAGGCGACACCGACCTGGTCGCCACAGTACGAGAAGGCCGAGGTACTGGAGCGGTTCGACGACGGCAGGCCCAAACAGGTCAAGATGACCGTCAAGGCCGCCGGATTGACCGACGAGCAGGTCATCGAATACACCTGGGGCGAGCGAGAAGTCAGCTGGACTCTGGTGAAGGCAGGCCAGATCAAGGCGCAGGACGCCAGTTACACGCTGACCCCGGAAGGGGACAGGACGCGGGTGCGTTTCGACATCGCCCTCGACCTGTCGGTGCCGCTGCCCGGCTTCATCGTGAAGAGGACCATCAAGGGTGGCGTGGAGACGGCCACCGAGGGGCTACGCAAGCAGGTGCTCAAGGTCATCAAGGGTTAGGCGAGCCGGTCGAGCGCATCGGGCTCGGCGATGGTCAGCACGGCGTCGACGATGGTGGGCTCGGCTTGCAACCTGTTCTCCAGATCGCGCAGCGTGTTGGCGATCCGCGACTCCGCGGCATCGCCCACCAGGTCCACGCTGGCCACCAGGAAGAGCTGCTTGGGGCCGACGAACACCAGGCGGATGAAGCGCACCGAGGCCACCTCGGGCATCCGCTCGAGCTGAGCGATCGCGGCCCGGCGTAGCTGCGGGCTGGCCGACTCGCCAACGAGGAAGCGGCGGTTGCGGTCGATGAGAATGATCGCCACGACGCCGAGCAGCACACCGACGAGGATCGACCCGACCGCGTCCCAGATCGCGTCGCCGGTGAGCTGGTGCAGGCCGATGCCGAACAACGCGATCACGATCCCGACCAGGGCGGCGGTGTCCTCGGCGAACACTGCGCGCGTGGTCGGGTCGGAGGTTTCGAGGACGTGAGAGAGCAGTTCCTTGTCGTACTCGGTGGCTTCTGAGCGCAACTGGCGAAACGCCTGCAGCAGCGAAGAGCCCTCCAGCACGAACGCGGCACCCAGCACGATGTAGGCCACCAGGTAGTTCTCGGGGCCGGACTCGCCGTGCACGATCTCGGTGATGCCGTGCCACACCGACACCGTGCCACCGACGACGAACAGGCCCACCGCGGCGAGCAGGGACCACACGTAGGCCTCGCGCCCGGAGCCCAAAGGCCGTTCGCTGTCCGGCGGACGGGCGCTGCGCCGGTTCGCGACGAGGAGGAAGCCCTGGTTGGCGGTGTCGGCCCAGGAATGGGTGGCTTCGGCAGTCATCGATGCCGAGCCGGAGATGACCGCCGCGACCGTCTTGGCGACGGCGACGGCGAGGTTGGCAACCAGCGCGACGAACACCGTGCGGGTGCTCTCCCCGCCGCTCGGCGATTTCGCGTCGGACGTCGCGCTGGGTGCAGCATTCATGGCTGCGTGCTTCCCCGCAGAGAATGGCCACAAACGTGGCGCCCGTGCCGCTCGGGTGCGGTCGCTCGTCGATTAGCTGCACAATCACCTGCGTCTGATCGGAGACGCCGTTAATATTTGCCATATGGCGGTCCGTGCGTCCAGCGAGGTGGTGATCGAGGCGTCACCGGAGGTCATCCTCGATGCGTTGGCCGACATCGAGGCGGTCGCATCGTGGTCATCGCTGCACAAGGACGCCGAAGTCCTCGACCGCCATCCCGACGGCCGCCCCCATCACGTCAAGGCGACGGTCAAGATCATGGGCATCAGCGACAAGGAATTGCTGGAGTACCACTGGGGTCAGGACTGGGTGGTCTGGGATGCCGAGCGGACGTCTCGGCAGCGCTGTCAGCACGGGGAGTACAACCTCGTGCAGGAAGGCGAGGAGCGCACGCGGGTGCGTTTCGACCTGATCCTCGATCTCGCCGCGCCTTATCCGGCATTCCTGGTCAAACGCGCCAAGCGGATGGTTCTCGACGTGGCGTTGGAGAATCTGCGCCAACGGGTGATGTTCGGAGCCCGTTAGCGCCGCAGCCCGCCCATGCGTTGGATCGCCTCGTCGAGGGTCTGCTCGCGCTTGCAGAACGCGAAGCGCACCAAGTGCTTCCAGTCGCCGGCGTGTGAGGCGGCGGGATCGCAGAACGCCGACATCGGGATGGCAGCCACGCCGACCCGCTCGATCAACTCGGTGCAGAACGCCCGCCCGTCGTCGAAGCCCAGAGGACGCGGGTCCGCGGTGAGGAAGTAGGTCCCGTAGCTGTCGAACACGTCGAACCCGATCTCGGTGAGCGCGGTGGCCAGCCGGTCGCGTCGCGACTGGAACGAGCGGCACAGGGCGTCCACCCAGTCGTCTCCGGTGTCGAGTGCAGCGGCGACGGCGGGCTGGAACGGCGCCCCGCCCACATAGCTGAGGTATTGCTTGGCTGCCCGCAGACCAGCGATGAGACGGCTTGGCCCGCAAGCCCATCCGATCTTCCAGCCGGTGACGTTGAACATCTTGCCCGCGCTCGAGATCGTGACCGTGCGGTCGGCCATGCCCGGGTAACCGGCCAGGGGTCGGTGCCGGTGCCCGTCGAAGGTGAGGTGTTCGTACACCTCGTCGGTGATCACCAGCAGGTCCGACGCCACCGCGAACTCGGCGAGCGCCCGGAGCTCCTCGTCACCGGCCACTGCCCCGGTCGGGTTGTGCGGCGAATTGACGATGATCGCAGCAGTTTTCGGGGTGATCGCCGCGCGCAGCGCATCCACGTCGATGGTGAAGCGCCCGCCGTCGCGGCGCATCGGCACCGCGCGTCGGTGGCAACCCGCCATCGCGATGACGGGGGAGTACGAGTCGTAGAAGGGTTCGATGAGCAGGATGTCCGAGCCGGGTTCGACGAGGCCGAGAACCGCGGCGGCGATCGCCTCGGTAGCGCCCACGGTCACCAGGACCTCGGTGTCGGGGTCGTAGGTGATGCCATAGCGCCGCCGGCGTTGGTCGGCGATGGCCTGACGCAGGGGTGCGATACCCAGCCCGGGCGGGTACTGGTTGACGCCGTCGGCGATCGCGCTGCGCGCGGCCTCCAGCATGTCCTCTGGCCCGGCCTCGTCAGGAAAGCCCTGGCCCAGATTGACCGCTCCGAGTTCGGCCGCACGCGCCGACATTTCCGCGAAGATCGTCACCGCGTAGGGCGCCAGCCGCTCAACCGTCATGACAGTCGAGGGTAGATGGCCCAAATCCTCGATCGCCTCCGCGACTGTGCACACTCATCCGCGCCGCCGGCGAGTCGCGTACGACAGTGCACTGTCGCGGTTCTGCAGGCGCGGCTCAGCGCGAGAGATGCTTCGGCGGGCGCACCGGCTGAGCAGGCCACGTCGCGAGGTCGGCCGCCGTGGCGGCCGTCGCGTCGAGGAAGCGGCGCAACAGCCCGTCGGGATCGTCGGCGGTCCGCACGGTGCGGTAGGGCAGCACGAACTCGCCGAGTTCGGTGCTGAACGAGGCGCCGTCGACGCCGAGGTCGGCGGTGTCGTAGCCGTCCGGCTGCGGGTAGGAGTAGGCGTAGAAGAGGCCTTCCTCGGCCCCGCCCGGCCAGTAGCCGGCGCTGGCCACCTCGGCGTTGTAGGCCTCGGTCATCACCCAGTCCGGACAGTTCGGCACGCCGCCGGGGTGCGGCGGCGCCTCCCTGCCGGAAAAGCGCGTCACGGCCAGGTCGAAGGCGCCCCAGAAGAAGTGCACCGGGCTGCTCTTACCGGTGAAGTCCGCGCGGTAGTCGTTCATCACGCGGTCCGCGCTGACCAAGGAGGTGAAAAAGTTCGCGACCGCGGTCGCGTCGTAACTGGCGTGCTCGGTGTCCTCGGCGAACGGGATGGCGTGCTGCAGTTCCACAGGAGTCGGGCTGATCGGCACGTCGATGCCGAGCTCGTCGAGATGGCTGCGGAACTCGGCGTGGAAGTCGGCCACACTGCGCGGCTGCAGCTCCATGCTGCGCGACCTGCCGTCGGTCACCCGGATCTGCAGCACATGCTCGACGAAATCAAAGCTCACGTCGAAAGCCATTGCCTGCCAGCGCATCAGCGACGTCGTCAAGCCGCGGGCGTCGACGTAGAGCACCGAGTTCCACCAGTGATTGACAGTCGGGGTGGCGGCCAATTTGACCTTGCCGACGATCTGGGTCCACAGGTGGACCGTGTCTCGAGTGTCCTGCCAGTCCGCCACCACCAGTGCCGGCCAACCGTGTGCCTGTGTCATCAGACCATCATCGTCGATGACAGCGGGGAATGGATCCGGGTTCGTGTGCGCTGAAGAACAGCATGACGTTCACCCTCGGCGCGGACTCGGCGCTTCGCAAGCCCATTCAGATCGGTGTGCTCTCTGCTGAGAATCGACTCTTCATGGCTCCGCTGACCAGGTCGCGAGCCGATGCCGATGGCACGCCGTCGGCGCTGGCTGCCGAATATTACGCGCAGCGGGCCCAGGCCGGTCTGATCATCAGCGAGGCCACCGCCGTCTGCGAGCAGGCCAACGGCGCCTACCTGAACACTCCAGGCATCTACACCGACCGCCAGCAGGACAGGTGGTCGGAGATCGCCTCGGCGGTGCATCGTGCGGGCGGCAAGATGTTCGTCCAGCTGTGGCACGTGGGTCGGATGGGTCATCCGGAGATCAGCGGTTTCGAGTCCGTGGCACCGTCGGCGATCGCCGCCGACATGGTCACCCACACGCCGGCCGGCAAGAAGCCGCTGCCGGTGCCGCGCGCGTTGACGGTGGACGAGATCTCCTCGATCGTCGGGCAGTTCCGCTCTGCTGCTCGCCGGGCCGTCGACGCCGGCATGGACGGTGTCGAAATCCATTCCGCCAACGGATATCTGCTGCACGAGTTCCTCTCGGATGTGGTGAACCAGCGCACCGACGCCTACGGCGGTTCGCCGGAGAACAGGGCCCGATTCGCCGCCGAGGTCGTGGAGGCCGTCGCCGACGAGATCGGCGCCGACCGGGTGGGTCTGCGGATCTCCCCCGGGAACACCGCCGGGGACATGTCCGAGATCGACCAGACCAGCGCCTACGAGCTGCTGCTGTGCCGGATCAAATCCCTCAACATCGGCTACCTGCACATCGTCAGCGAGCCTTCAGCGGAGCCGTTCGCGGTGCTGCGGACCCAGTGGGAGGGCACGTTGGTGCTGAACACGCCGCGCACTGTCGACACCGACTTCGCGATGCTGGAAAACCTCGCCTCGTGGGGTGTGATCAGCGCAGCCGCCGTGGGGCGGGCGTTTCTGGCCAACCCCGACCTGGTGACACGGCTGGAGTCGGGTGCCGAGTTGAACGAGCCCGACGTGGCCACGTTCTACGCCCCTGGGCCTGCCGGCTACATCGACTACCCGACGCTCGAGGAGCTCGCAGAGCCGCAGTCGGCCTGAGCCGTGGGCTAGCGATCGCACGACCTAGGTGGCGAACAGCCGCGCGGTTCGGATTTCGTGCCGCATGCCGCTGATCTCCATGGCGGCGGCAGTGCTCCATACGTCGTCGGTGTCGCGCAGGCATGCCTGCTCGGCGAGGTCGACGATCCGGGCGATGCTTCGGGCCTGGATGCGCTGACTCGACAGGGGGCCGAGGCGTCCCAGCCGCACCGCTGCACTGAGCATCGAGGCCAACTGTGTGCGCACAGAGCCCATCACCGCGGTGTCCAGCGCGATGCCGAGGTGCGCCTGGAGCGCTCCTTCGACCACCGCGTTGTGGCCGGGCGTTTCACCCGAGAGGACGGCCACCAGGTAGCCGCTGTCGACGGCCAACCCGGTGGCGTGCGTGGCCGATGCCAGCTGCCGACCTGTCGACGTCGACGCGATGCGGGCATGGTCCGACAGCTTGTAGCTGTGCAGAAGTCCGTCCAGTTCGAGCAGCCGGCTGTCGGCCTCGCATGCCCGCCACGCCGCAGCGACGAACGTCGCGTCCAGCGGCGCGTAGCTCTCGGCGAGATAGCCCAGTACCGCGTCGGCGATGTCGTCGGGGCCGGCATCTGGCCTCTCGGTGAGCCACTCTTCCAACCCATGGCTGTGCACCATCCGTCCCGCAGGAAATGCGCTGTCGTGCAATTGCATCCACAGCGCACGTGCGGCTGGAGAATCAGTGGTGATGGCCGGCATGGGTGCTCGCTGATGTCCGCGACCACCCGGTGGCGGCCAACGGGACAGGTGCGACCGAACCGATGACCCCGAGTTCGGCGAGCAGGGTGGTCGCGGCCTGTTCGCTGGTGAACAGCGGTGCGGCGACCCCGCTGTCGGAGACGTCGATCGGAGCGTGTTGGTTGCCCAGCAGATAGCCGAGCAACAACATGCGGCGTGCTCCGTCGGAGTCCGCGTGGTCGTCGAAGCGGGCGGTGACGGCCAGTTCGGCGGGCCGCCGCACCACCACGATCGCCTTTCCGTCATCGGCGATCACCGCGCCCGCCCGCAGAAATGACCCCCGCGGCAGGGTGATTCGAACCTCGAGTCCGGTGTCTGCGGTGACCACTTGGCGGTGCTTGGCGGCGTCCCCCCAACCGATGTCGACATGGTGGCGCAGGCGGCCGTCGAACCGGGCGTCGTCGGCGTCGCCCAGGTCGGCCAGCGCCCTCACGGCGCCTGCCCGGGCGTCAGCGTCGACGCGGCAGATCTCGACCAGGCGCGGCAGGCTGCGAACACCCGGTCACGGACGCGGCCCAGCGCGGGGGCGTTGCGGGCCACGAGCCGCACGAAGACACCGACGTCTGCAGGAAGGGGGCTCGCGCCTCCGTGGCAGTCGCCGAGCGCTTGCCTGATGTCCTGCAGCAGTGCACACGTCGGCCGGCCCGGCGTCACAGCGACGAATGTGGCCAAGTAGTCACCGTCGATCAGACGGCCGGCGCGGCCATCGCATGGCTGTATGACTTGACGATCCCGGGCGACGGCGCGTCCGTCGACGCGCAGGACGAACGTACTGTCGTAGCGGGCGAAGCCGAACCGCTCGCCGTGCGCGATTCGGCCGGCGGCGACGGCCTCCCAGCCGAGATAGAGGCCACCGGTGTCGACCTCGACGCGGATCTGTTGGGTGAACGCGGCACCGGCATGCGGGATCACCGTACCGGGGCAGTACTCGAGTTGCGCTCCTGCGCCGATGACGAACCCCAGGCGGTGCCGCGAACCGGGACCGTCGCCGGCGAAGACCTGGGTGGCCGCCTGGGTGGTCAGGTGCAATTCGGTGCCAGGGCCGCACCGCACCGCGGTCATCAGGTCGTCATCGGAAAACGTTCCACCGCTGGGGCTTTGCACACACAGCGTAGCTGCCCACGGACGGGTTGGATCGCAGTACAGCGGTGTGGTGACCCGCTGGGGGTAGCGCTGGTGCAATCTCGTAGCACGTGTGCGCCCGCCGGCGTCGGCGACGACATGGACGTCGAGCGTGCCGGGCGAGATCGTCGTCGGCGCCGTCACCGGATGCCCACGGTCAGCATCGCGCCCTCGATGACATGCTCGGTCAGACGGGTGAGTCCCTCACCGGAGCTGAGGTCGGTGAAGACGGTCGGCTTGACGGGCCGGGCCACCGCGCAGTCGCGCCGCATGGCCTCCAGGTCGGCGCCGACGCGGGGGGCCAGATCGATCTTGTTGACGACCAGCAGGTCCGCCTGCAGGAGACCGATGCCCTTCTTGCGCGGAATGTCGTCACCCCCCGCCGTATCGATGACGAAGATCCAGTAGTCCACCAGGTCCGAGGTGAATGTGGCGGCCAGGTTGTCGCCACCGGATTCGATCAGGATGACGTCGAGGTCGTCGAACATGCGGCATAACCGTTGCGCAGCAGCGAGATTGGCCGACGGATCCTCTCGGATCGCAGTGTGCGGGCAGGCGCCGGTCTCGACCGCCAGCACACGTTCGGGGGCGATGACACCGCTGCGTCGGACGCGCTGCGCGTCCTCGTCGGTGACGAGGTCGTTGGTGATCACTGCGACGCTGAAGCCTGCTCGGGTCAGTTCCGGCACCAGCGACTCGACGAGCCGGGTCTTGCCCGATCCGACCGGACCGCCGATACCGAGCCGTACAACATCGGACATGTTCTGCTCCTCGTCATTTGAGGGTGTACCGGCGGCCGAGCGGCACCCGGGTCATCGGCTGGCTCACACAGGGGCGGCCGTCGACGATCACGCGGTAGGTGTCAGGCTCGATGGTGATGTCGGGCAGGTAGTCGTTGTGCAGGAGATCTGCTTTGGTCAGGGCGCGGGCACCGCGGCACCCCACCAGCGGGGTGGCCAGGCCGAGTCGCTGGCCCAGCCCGCTCTCCACCGCTGCGCCGGCGACGAAATTCACGGACACATCGGCGGGGGTGCGGCCGAACGCTGCCCACTGGGGCCGGTACCGCAGCGGTTCGCACGTCATCAGCGATGCGTTGGCCTCGCCCATCACCGACCACGCCGGGAACCCGCCCTTGAACACCACCTCGGGCCTGATGCCGAAGAACTTCGGCTCCCACAACACGATGTCGGCGAGCTTGCCCGGCTCCAGGGAACCGATCTCGTGGTCGATGCCGAACAGCCGCGCGGGATTGATGGTCAACTTGGCGATGTAGCGCAGGATGCGCGCATTGTCGGCGCCGGTGCCCTCGTCGCCGGGCAACGCGCCCCGGGTGGCCTTCATATGCGAGGCGAGTTGCCACGTGCGCGCGATCGTCTCCCCGATGCGGCCCATGCCCTGGGAGTCCGAACCCATCGCGGAGATCGCGCCGAGGTCGTGGAGAACGTCTTCGGCGGCGATGGTCTCGCGACGGATTCTCGACTCGGCGAACGCGACATCCTCGGGGATACGCGGGTTGAGGTGATGGCACACCATCACCATGTCCAGGTGCTCGTCGAAGGTGTTCAACGTGTACGGATTCGTCGGATTCGTCGACGAGGGAAGGCAATACGGCTCGCCGACGACGCGCATGATGTCGGGGGCATGGCCGCCGCCGGCGCCCTCGGCGTGATAGGTGTGTATCGGGCGGCCGCCGATCGCGGCCATGGTGTCCTCGAAGAAACCCGACTCGTTGAGGGTGTCGGTGTGGATCTGCACCTGCAGGTCGAGCTCGTCACCGGCGTCGAGTGAGGCCCGGATCGCCGCGGGCGTCGCACCCCAGTCCTCGTGGATCTTGTACCCGATCGCTCCGGCCAACCCCTGCTCGATCAGCGGGGCTGTGCTCGACGCGCTGCCGTTGCCGATGAATCCGAAGTTCATCGGGAATCCCTCGGCCGCCCGCAACATGCGGGCGAGGTTGGCCGGTCCCGACGAGGTGATGCCGACGGTGACAGGCCCAAGACCGCCGCCGATCATCGTGGTCACGCCGCTGGAGATGGCTTCTTCCACCAGGCCGGCGCTGTCGAAGTGGACGTGGACATCGATGGCGCCGGCCGTCGCGATCATGCCTTCGCCCGCGCGAATGTCGGTACCGGCGCCGATCACCAGTTCGGGGTCGACGCCGTCCATCGTCCTGGGGTTTCCGGACTTCCCGATCCCCGCGATCCGGCCGTCGCGAATCCCGATGTCCGCCTTGCGGATACCGAGCACCGCGTCGATGATCAGGACGTTGGTGATGACGAAGTCGAGCGCGCCGCCGGCGTTGGTGATGTCGCCGTGCACGGCCATGCCCTCGCGCATCGTCTTGCCGCCGCCGAAGACGGATTCGTCGCCGTACACGGTCGCATCGTGCTCGACCCTGGCGAGCAGTTCGGTGTCGGCGAGCCGGACGCGGTCACCTGTGGTGGGTCCGTACAGCTCGGCGTAGTGGCTGCGGCTGATGCGGTGTGCCACCTCAGGCCTCCCGACCGGAGTCGAGGAAACCCAGGTCACGCATGCGGTCCATCAGATCCGCACCGGGAGCCGACGTCGTCGACGCATTGGTCACGTCGTTCTGGCCGATCACGATGCGCTCTCCGCCATACGTCGTCAACGACACCTCCTGTTCCTCCCCTGGCTCGAAGCGCACCGCGGTACCGGACGGGATGTCCAGGCGCATCCCGAAGGCCGCGGTGCGATCGAAGCGCAGGGCCCGGTTCACCTCGAAGAAATGGAAATGCGATCCCACCTGAATGGGTCGGTCCCCGGTGTTCTCGACGGCGACGGTGACGCTGTCTCGGCCCGCGTTGAGCTCCAGTTCTCCGGTGCCAGGCAGGATTTCACCCGGAACAACGTCGGGCTCGGTCGTCGGCCGGTGGCCGGGCCCGATGGCGTCGTGCACGGTGACCAGCTTCTGGCCGTCTGCGAAGAATGCCTCCACCTGGACCGAGCCCAGCAGGGTGGTCACCCCGGGCATGACGTCGTCGTCGGTCAGAATCGTGGCACCGTGCGCGGCGGCCTCGGCGACGGAGGAGCCGGCGCGCGCCGCCTCGACAACCTCATCGGCGATGAGCGCGCGCGCTTCGGCGTAGCTGAGGGGCAGGCCGGCCGAGCGATGTTTGCGCGCCAGCTCGGCAGCCAGGAACAGCAGCAGCCGGTCTTCGTCTTTGGGGGTCAGATGCATGGTGTCAGCCTGTGATTCCCGCGGCCCAGGGATAGCCCTTCAGGTAGGGATCGGGTTCGATGGGTGCCGGCGACTCCCACACCTGGTAGATCAGGCCGTCGTCACCGACCCGACCGATCCGCGCGGTCTTGGTGACGTGGTGGTTCTCGCCGTCGACAGTCATCTTCCCTTCCGGGGCGTCGATAGTCACACCGCCTGCGGCGTCCCGGATGTCGGTGACCGCGAACGAATTCGCCTTCTCCACAGATGCTTTCCACAGATAGACAGCGGCGTAGGCCGACTCCATCGGGTCGGAGGTCACCCGGTCGGCACCGAAGCGCTTCTTGAAGTCCGCGACGAAGGTCGCGTTCTCGGGCGTGTTGAGTGTCTGGTAGTAGTTCCATGACGAGAGTTGACCCGCAAGTGTCCGTGCGCCGATGCTGCGGACTTCTTCTTCGCCCACACACATCGACATGACCGGCATGGCTTCTGGGGTCAGCCCGGAGTTCTGGTACTCGCGGAAGAACGCGACGAGGGAATCGCCGACGACGACGTTGAACACGGCGTCGGCGTCGGCGGTGCGGATCTTGTTGACGATGGTCGAGAAGTCGGTCGAGCCGAGCGGCGTGTAGTCCTCACCCTTGATCTCGAGACCGTTGGCCTTCGCGTAGGCCTTGACGATCGCATTCGAGGTCCGTGGGAACACGTAATCGCTGCCCACCAGATACAGCGACTTGACACCCTGCTCCTTGAGATAGTCCAGCGACGGGATGATCTGCTGGTTGGTGGTGGCGCCGGTGTAGAAGATGTTGGGCGAGCTCTCCAGACCCTCGTACTGCTGGCCGTAGTACAGAAGGGCGTTGTTGTCTTCGAAGACGGGTAGCATCGCCTTGCGACTCGCCGACGTGTACCCTCCGAAAACCGCAGCGACACAGTCAGATTGAACGAGCTTTTGCGCCTTCTCCGCGAAGACGGTGGGCTCTGACGCGCCATCCTCACCGATCAGCTGCACCTGCTTGCCCAGCACCCCGCCTGAGGCGTTGACTTGTTCGACCGCCAACACGATGGCATCGCGAATCACCGACTCGCTGACCGCGAGCCCGCCGGACAGCGAGTTGATCGCGCCGACTTTGACGACATCGCCGGAGGTGTCGGCACAGCCCGTTTGCGCTGCCGAGGCGTTGTCGTCGCCTGCTCTGCTGCCGCATCCGGCAAGTACGGTTGCCGCGGCGGCGAGCAGCGCGACGGTGCAACGGATTCTGTTCATGGGGGCCGCCCCTCGGTGAGGTGTCGATGTCCGCACCGCGTTGTGGGACCAGTGTTCGGTGCGGATCAGCCTAAGAATGGCTTTGCGTGCCGACCATGGGAGAAATCTCCCAAATCGGCGAGCCGTTTCCGCGGCGCCTCCAACCGGAAACATCCCGGAAACACCGCCTGCCCATGATGACCTGACGGACCCGGGGTGACGGCGAAGGAACACGTGGGTATGGCTGGGATCTACGGCGACGTGCTCGGCAGTGCGCTGAGTATGGAAACTCGAGCCCACGACATGCTCGACGCCTTGGGAGCCCGCGCCGCGTCGTCAGCGTCGGCGATCTGTCTGTGGGATCCGATCCAGCGCCGTCACGTAGGGGTCGCCAACCGGGACTATCCCGAACAGGTGATGGAGCACTTCAATTCGTGGTTCGTCGACAACGATCCGCTGTTCGACGCGATGCGCGTGCATGGTCTCGGAGCGTTGCGCTGGCGCGATTTCCCCGACTACCGTGCGGGCTACTCGGTCAACAACGTCTTCCGGCCCGCCGGGTTCGACGAAGGCCTCTCGGCGCGGCTGATCACCGCTGACGGCACGTATGTCGGCACCATCCACGTCAACTGCGACGACCCTCGCTATCCCCGCGATGCGGATGTCGCCGAGATCAACACGCTGCGTACGCAGATGGCCGAGCAACTCGACTTCTCCGTGCGTCCGAGGATGGTGGCCGAACTCGTGGCACCCGAGGCGCAGGCGTGGGCTGTCGATGCCCACGGCCGCGCCCATCAGTTGCGCAGCGGGGACACCACCACCGAGGCGCTGAATCCGGTACTGGTCGGAGATCTCGCGCGCACGTTCGCCGCAGCGGCCGCCTTTGCCGTGGACGGATTGAGGTTCCACGACGGCAACTCGTGGCTGTACGTGCGGCGCATCGGGACCTCGCCGCGGTTCCGCGGCGACAGCCTGGGCGCGGTGCTGCTGGCGACGCGGGCGGCGCTGCCGCTGGGGATCACACCACGCGAGCTGGACGCGCTGACGCTGGCCGTGTGCGGCCTGACCAATACGCAGATCGCGGCGCATCTGTACATCAGCGCCCGCACGGCAGGGCATCATCTGGAGAGCGCATCGGCGAAGTTGGGCGTGCCCAATCGCGCGGCATGCGCCTCGAAGGCCATGGCGCTGGGGCTGCTGTCGGCTCATGTGTTGCGTGGTCTGCACGGCCGGGAATCCGTAGCCGTCTGACGTCAGACTCCTCGAGGTGTGTGACCCGCCATGCGTGGGAACACCTCGCGCATGGCTACCTATCGAGTTCTGAATCCCCAGGGTGACGTCGTCGACACCAAAGACATCGAAAGCGCCGACGACGCGCACGCGTGGTTCGTCGACCAGAAGGCGGACAACTCTGAACTCGGGTGGCGGATGGAAGTGGAGCACGACGGCGAATGGTCGTTCTTCGACGACACCGAGGGCTCACCCGACTAGAACCCTTCTCCCGCGAGCAGACGCGACCTCGAGTGATCTGACCCCAGACCACTCGAGTACGCGTCTGCTCGGCCGGTCATTCCAGGGCCCAACCAAGCGGTTGGGCGAGGCTGCTAGCATCGCCGCTAGAGGAGCAGCCTCCCCGCGGCGTGCCATCGGCACCGCCGCGGATTCCGATCTGAACAGGACCTGGAGACCACATGTCCGAAGAAGCCTTCATCTACGAGGCGATCCGAACGCCACGCGGCAAGCAACGCAACGGCTCGCTGAACGAGATCAAGCCCGTCAACCTGGTCGTCGGCCTCATCGACGAGATCCGGTCGCGCTACCCCGACCTGGACGAGACGCTGATCAGCGACGTGATCCTGGGCGTGGTCTCCCCGGTCGGTGACCAGGGTGGCGATATCGCGCGTACCGCGGGCCTGGTGGCCGGCCTGCCCGAGACCACCGGCGGCTTCCAGCTCAACCGGTTCTGCGCGTCAGGTCTGGAGGCGGTCAACCTGGGCGCCCAGAAAGTCCGCTCCGGCTGGGACGACCTGGTGCTCGCCGGCGGTGTGGAGTCGATGAGCCGGGTACCGATGGGCTCCGACGGCGGCGCCTGGGCCAGCGACCCCGAGACCAACTACCGCATCGGCTTCGTGCCCCAGGGCATCGGTGCCGACCTGATTGCCACCATCGAGGGCTTCTCGCGCGAGGACGTCGACGCCTACGCACTGCGCAGCCAGCAACGGGCCGCGGCGGCATGGTCGGGCGGCTACTTCGCCAAGTCCGTCGTGCCGGTCAAGGACCAGAACGGCCTCGTCGTGCTCGACCACGACGAGCACATGCGTCCCGACACCACCCCCGAGGGGCTGGCCAAGCTGAAGACCGCGTTCGACGGTATTGGCGCAATGGGCGGCTTCGACGACGTGGCGCTGCAGAAGTACCACTTCGTGGAGAAGATCAACCACGTCCACACCGGCGGCAACAGCTCCGGCATCGTCGACGGCGCCGCGCTGGTGCTGATCGGTAGCGAAAAAGCCGGGCAGTCACAAGGGCTGACGCCGCGTGCCCGCATCGTCGCGACCGCGACGTCAGGGGCCGACCCGGTGATCATGCTGACCGGCCCCACGCCGGCCACCAAGAAGGTCCTCGATCGCGCCGGTCTGACCGTTGACGACATCGATCTGTTCGAGCTGAACGAGGCGTTCGCCTCGGTGGTGCTGAAGTTCCAGAAGGATCTCAACATCCCCGACGAGAAACTCAACGTCAACGGTGGCGCCATCGCGATGGGCCACCCGCTGGGCGCCACCGGCGCCATGATCACCGGAACCATGGTCGACGAGCTCGAGCGGCGCGGCGCCCGGCGTGCACTGATCACGCTGTGCATCGGCGGCGGCATGGGCGTGGCCACCATCATCGAGCGCGTCTAGGAGATATGACGATGGCAGAGAACACCATTCAGTGGGACAAAGATGCCGACGGCATCGTCACCCTGACGCTGGACGATCCCACGGGTTCGGCCAACGTGATGAACGAGCACTACAAGGAATCCATGCACAACGCCGTGGAACGCCTTGTGCAGGAGAAGGACTCGATCACCGGTGTGGTGATCGCCAGCGCGAAGAAGACGTTCTTCGCCGGCGGTGACCTCAAGGGCATGATGAAGGTCGGCCCGGAAAACGCCGCCGAGTCGTTCGCCGAGGTGGAGTTCATCAAGGCCGACCTCCGCAAGCTCGAGACCCTCGGAGTGCCGGTGGTCGCGGCGATCAACGGTGCGGCGCTGGGCGGCGGGTTGGAGATCGCCCTGGCGTGTCACCACCGCATCGCCGCCGACACCAAGGGTGTGGTCATCGGCCTGCCCGAAGTCACGCTGGGTCTGCTGCCCGGCGGTGGCGGCGTCGCCCGCACCGTGCGGATGTTCGGCATCCAGAAGGCGTTCATGGAGATCCTCTCGCAGGGAACGCGTTTCAAGCCGGGCAAGGCCAAGGACGTCGGCTTGGTCGACGAATTGGTCGGCAGCGTCGAGGAACTGGTGCCGGCCGCCAAGGCCTGGATCAAGGCCAACCCCGAGGCGCACACGCAGCCCTGGGATCAGAAGGGCTACAAGATGCCCGGCGGCACGCCGTCGCATCCCGCGCTCGCCGCGATCCTGCCGTCGTTCCCCGCGCTGCTGCGCAAGCAGCTCAAGGGTGCGCCGATGCCGGCGCCGCGCGCAATCCTCGACGCTGCTGTCGAGGGTGCACAGGTCGATTTCGACACGGCCACCCGCATCGAGAGCCGCTACTTCGTCTCGCTGGTGACCGGACAGACCGCGAAGAACATGATCCAGGCGTTCTTCCTCGATCTGCAGGCCATCAACGGTGGCGCGTCGCGACCGGATGGTATCGAGCCGGTGAAGATCAACAAGATCGGTGTGCTCGGGGCGGGCATGATGGGCGCGGGCATCGCCTACGTCTCGGCCAAGGCCGGTTATGACGTTGTCCTCAAGGATGTTTCGCAGGAAGCCGCCGAGAAGGGCAAGGGTTACTCCGAGAAGTTGGAGGCCAAGGCGCTGGAGCGCGGCCGCACCACAGAGGAGAAGTCCAAGGCGCTGCTGGCCCGCATCACGCCGACCGCCGATCCCGCCGACCTCAAGGGCGTGGACTTCGTCATCGAAGCGGTCTTCGAGAACCAGGAACTCAAGCACAAGGTGTTCCAGGAGATCGAGGACATCGTCGAGCCGAACGCACTGTTGGGGTCCAACACCTCCACGCTGCCGATCACCGGTCTCGCGTCGGGAGTGAAACGCCAAGAGGACTTCATCGGCATCCACTTCTTCTCACCCGTCGACAAGATGCCGCTGGTGGAGATCATCAAGGGAGAGAAGACCTCTGACGAGGCACTGGCCCGGGTGTTCGACTACACGCTGGCCATCGGCAAGACGCCGATCGTCGTCAACGACAGCCGCGGCTTCTTCACCTCCCGTGTCATCGGCACGTTCGTCAACGAGGCGCTGGCCATGCTGGGCGAGGGTGTCCCGGCAGCCAGCATCGAGCAGGCCGGTTCGCAGGCCGGCTACCCGGCCGCGCCGCTGCAGCTCTCCGACGAGCTGAACCTGGAGCTGATGCAGAAGATCGCCGGCGAGACCCGCAAGGCGACCGAAGCCGCCGGCGGCACCTACGAGCCGCACCCGGCCGAGGCGGTCGTCAACAAGATGATCGAGATCGGTCGACCGTCGCGCCTGAAGGGTGCGGGCTTCTACGAATATGTGGACGGCAAGCGCGTCGGCCTGTGGGAAGGGCTCGCCGACACGTTCGGTGGCGCGAACACCGACATGCCGTTGCAGGACATGATCGACCGGATGCTGTTCGCCGAGGCACTGGAGACGCAGAAGTGCCTCGACGAGGGCGTGCTGACCTCGACCGCCGATGCGAACATCGGCTCGATCATGGGCATCGGCTACCCGCCTTACACCGGTGGCTCGGCGCAGTTCATCGTCGGCTACCAGGGCGCGCTCGGTGTGGGTAAGGACGCCTTCGTTGCCCGCGCCAAGGAGTTGGCGGCCAGATACGGCGAGCGCTTCACTCCGCCGAGCTCGCTGACCAGCTGAGCGTCACCAGTCGGATCCCCCGGAGCCACAACGGCTCCGGGGGATTTGTCTTTGTTCTCTAGAACGAGCCCATGTCCGCCGACAACCAATGTTCGGGCCGCATGAACACCGCGATGTGGTCGCCGAGGTTCTCGTGCGCGAACTGCAGGTAGCGTTCGGCGGCATCCTCGGGCAGATACCGGTGGGCCAGCTCGGCCATCTGGGCGTCGGTGCCGGGCTCGATCCTGCTGACCGCGCCCTCGACGGTGACGTAACGCGTCGTCGGTTCGGTGCGGTCGACCATCAGCGAGAACCGGCCGGCCGCCTCGATCAGCTCCGCCTTGCGTGACTGCGCCCCGGTCAGCACCCAGAGTTCGTCGCCCGGGCGGTACTGGTACCAAATCGGGACTGTCAGGGGAGCGCGGGCGTGCCCAGCGGAGACGGACAGCGCCGCGACGTGGGGCTCGGCGAGGAAATGTTGGCGTTCATTTTCACTGAGAGGCATGGCCTCAGCGTAGGGATGAACCCCGACAGCTCCGGGCCGCTGAGGCTGGCGGCGGCGTGACGCCGTGGGCGACACCGTGGGCGGCGTGGATACCTGCGACGAACTCGCGAAGGACGCGAAAGAACCGACTGTCGAGCTTTCGTGGAGGTCGTTTGTACAGCATGACTCGATCGTGCGCCTGCTGATATCTCCACAACAGTGGCCCTGGTGCCGCTGTTCGTTAGGATAGTGCCATGCATACCGTGGCGATTCTGGCCTATGACGGGATGACGGGATTCGAGACCGGCCTTGCCGCGGAGATCTTCGGCATCACAGAACTCAACGAGAGGTTTTCCGCCGGCATCACGGCGCCGTGGTATTCGGTGCAGTTGTGCGCCGAGACACCCGAGGTGCGCCTCCTCGGCGGCGCGACCGTGCGGACGTCGTACGGATTGACCGAGCTGGCCGACGCAGACACTGTGTTGATCCCTAGCGTGGGTGATATCGACGCGCCGGCCTCGCCGGCGCTCGTCGACGCCCTTCGTGCAGCGGACCGGCGGGGCGCGCGCCTGGTGTCGATCTGCTCGGGGGCATTCGCGTTGGCCGAAGCGGGAGTGCTGGACGGTCGGTCGGCCACCACGCACTGGCTCTACGCCGATGCCATGCAGCGTCGATATCCCAACGTCGAGATCGACCGCGCCCCGCTCTACGTCGACAACGGCCGGGTTCTCACCAGTGCCGGCTGCGCTGCCGGCCTCGACCTGTGCCTGCATATCGTACGGAGCGATCACGGTGTCGCCGTGGCCAACGACGTCGCGCGGCGGCTCGTCATCGCCCCGCACCGCGCCGGCGGACAGGCGCAGTACATCGAGACACCCGTTCCCGAACCCGCAGCAGACGGCCGGATCGCCGCGGGCATGGCGTGGGCACTACGGCATCTCGATACGCCGATCACGTTGGACGACATGGCCGCCCAGTGCGCGATGTCGCGGCGCAGCTTTCTTCGGCAGTTCGCCAAGGCCACCGGCAGCACGCCCATCAAATGGCTGATCGAACAGCGCGTGCTTGCCAGCCTGCCGCTGCTGGAGTCTGCCACGCTATCTGTCGAGCAGGTGAGCGCGCGTGTCGGATTCGAGTCACCGGTGACATTCCGGTATCACTTCGTGCGCCAGATGCAGACCACACCGAGCGAATACCGCAGCTGCTTCGCGGGTTCGGTAGCGCCGTAGCTGCATGCGCCTAGAGTCGGGTCATGCGCTTCGGACTCTTCATCCCGCAAGGCTGGCGACTCGACCTGGTCGGCATCGACCCCGGTGATCAATGGCAGGTGATGAGCGAGCTCGCGACCTACGTCGATGACGGGGAGAGCTGGGACTCGCTGTGGGTGTACGACCACTTCCACACCGTGCCGGTGCCCACCGCCGAAGCGACACATGAAGCATGGTCGTTGATGGCCGCCTACGCGGCCAGTACGTCGCGAGTCAAGCTTGGCCAGATGTGCACCGCGATGAGTTACCGGAATCCGGTGTACCTGGCCAAGGTCGCGGCCACCTGCGACCTGATCTCCGGCGGCCGGATCCAGATGGGGATCGGTGGTGGCTGGTACGAACACGAATGGCGCGCATATGGTTACGGGTTTCCGTCGGCCGGGGTGCGGTTGGCGCGCCTCGACGAGGGCGTCCAGATCATGGCCGATGCGTGGCGTGAAGGGACCGTCAGTTTTTCGGGGGAGCACTACGAGGTCCATGACGCGATCGTCGCGCCGAAGCCACTGCAGCACGGCGGTATTCCGCTGTGGATTGCTGGTGGTGGCGAGAAGGTCACGCTGCGGATCGCTGCGAAGTACGCCCAGTACACCAACTTCACCTCGGAGCCGGACGGCTTCGCCCACAAGTCGAATGTGCTTGCCGCCCACTGTCGTGACGTCGGTACGGACTTCGATGCGATCGTCCGGTCGGCGAATCTGAACATGATCGTCGGCGCCAGCGAGTCCGAGGTCGAGGACCGTCGCAACGGGGTACGTAGCCGAATCGCCGCGCTGGCGGGAGACGCGGCGGCTGATGCAATGATCGGCTCCATGAGTAGCCCGCAGTCTGGCAGCGGTACGCCCGAGCAGATCGTCGAAGCGCTGCAGAAGCTGCGACACCTCGGCTGCGGATATGTGATCTGCTACTTCCCCGAGGCGGCCTATGACCGCTCGGGAATCGAGATGTTCGAGCGTGAGGTCATCCCAGCGCTGACCTGAGCGCTACGGCCTCGGCAAACGGTTGGCCGCCGCGCCGGAGCGTCCCGGTCCGCTGAGTCGCGGCTAGCCCTGCTGGCGCGGGGCGCACATCCGCCGACGTCAGGATGGCCCACGCCTCTGAGCGGACACACCTACTTTTCAGCAACGGTTCCCAGCGCGACCCGTGGCCGGCCGCTGTGGCGAGCTAACTGCACGCTGTGGCCGTGTCCGCCGGCGACTGGGGCTCTGCTGGCGTCTCAACGGATAGCCGTCGGGAAACGACTCCTGATGCCCCAGACGCCGCCCAGCCACGGTCGGCGGGGTATAGACGCTGGCGGGTGCCGTTCAATAGCTATTTCGCACGCCAGCCACTGCCAAAATTTTCGGTGACAACAATTTAGCGAAATTTGACCATTGGTCCCTAGCTGTTGGCCTAATGTCTTTGCTAGTGGAGCGTTCATTGCCGGGTACGGGCGAGCGTTCAGCTAATCGGATTGGCTCAGATGATTGTCGGGGGCGGCAATGGAATAGCGCATGACTGCATGCATGCGAGGCGGGCCGGATCTCTCGGGTACCTAGCCTGTGGTCGTGTGCGCGGTCCTGCCCATTCTGGGTTCGAACTCACGGGGAATCAGCCGCCAGCAAATGGAGGACACGTATGTGTGCAGCTCCGCGCCATCGCGCCGTCCGCACGGAGGACGTTCGGCCTGACCAAGACTTCTGGTCAGCCCGGCGGCTCCTGGTCGACACCGGCGACACAGGTTCGTCCAAGCATGCGCGCCGTGTATCGCCGAAATATGCCGTTCCGATCGGGAGGATCGGAGCGCTTGCTGTCTCGCTCGGAGTTGGATTCGCCGTCGCGCATTCGGCCGGACCTGCGCATGCCGACACCGAATCATCGGCGACGTCATCCGGCCCGAAGGCCGACAGGGCCGACGTCGGCTCCCGCGGCTCATCCTCCGACGACACGGCGACGACTGAGAAGCCCAGCAGTGCGGTGTCCGACGACAAGGTCGACGCCGACGAGACGGCCGGCGCCGGCACCGTCGATGCCGATCGTGACGAGGTACCCGACGGCGCGGCTCCCGATTCCGCTGACGACATCGACACCGACCTGTCCGCTTCGCCGGTGGAATCGGGTCCGCTTGTCACTGACCCGAGCGCTGACAGCCACGCTGACGATGTACCGGCGAAGGCGACATGGCCTCGGCGCGCGCACAAGAGAGCATCAGCCGCCGATCAGAACAGCGACTCGTCCCCGCACGTCGAACCACCGCCTTCACTGCCCGGTGAAGTGACGGGCGTCGGCGACGAAAACGGTGTGGAACCGCGTCTCGCAGCCGATGTCACCGGCGGGGCGACCCCTCCTGTTGTGGTCGAGCCCGACGCGGCACTGATGCGAGTGGACTTCGCTCCCGCAGCCGGTGCCGCGCCCCTCGCCATGGCGTCATCTGCACCCCTCGAGAGGAACGTCGAGACGGTCAGCGTCATGACCGCGCTGGTGTCAGGCGTCGTGTCGCCGTTCGCCAATCCGCGCACGCCCGTCACTGCCCCATGGTTCGACGCGCTACTCGCGTTCGTGCGCAGGCAGATTCAGCACACGTTCTTCAACGAGTCGCCGGTGTACGGTCCGATCGACAGCCATCAGCTCGTCACGGGACAGGTCCTCGTCAACCTGCATGCTCACGACCCCAACGGTGACCCCCTCAAGTACACGATCGTGCAGCCGGCGCAAGGTCTGGTCACCCGGGACCCCGTGACAGGCCAGTTCATCTACACACCCAAGTCGATCGTGACCGGCAGCCCCCTGCACGACAGCTTCAAAGTCATCATCAGTGACGGCACCGAACACCTGCGGGGCCCGCTCGCAAGAGTGACGGCCGTCTTCCACACCTTTGCCCGGTTGATCGGCATTGCAGAACGCGACGAAGTGACGGTCACCGTGCCGGTGACCGTCAACCCGATTGTTCAATTGCCGCCCGTCGTGCTGACCACCGGTGTGGCGACTTATGTGGTCGGATCGAACCCAGTCAAGCTGCTGTCCACCGTCACCATCACCGATCCTGATTCGACGAAGCTCTCATCGGCATCGGTGACGTTGGCCAACGGGCAAGCGGGTGACGTCTTGAGTTATACGGCCCCACTGGGTAATCCGGTGGCAGCGCAGTGGAATCCCACGACACGAACGCTGACACTGTCCGGGTCGGCCACGCTCGCTCAGTATGAAGCCGCGCTAAAGGCAGTGTCATTCTCGACCACCCAGGCCGGTGCAGCGCGAACTGTGTCGATCAACGTGAAGGACGAAGGCGGCCTGCAGAGCCTGGTTGCTGGGGTGGCCTCCGTAATCGTGCTCGCTGTTCCCCCGCTGCTCGTCGTCGCGCCCGTGGCGATCGGAACGGCCGGGACTCCGGTGCGTGTGTCACCGGTTGTATCGATCACCGACGTCGATTCGCAGAAGCTGTCGTCCGCCACAGTCACCGTGAAGGATGCCAAACCCGGCGACGTTCTCGGGTATGGCGCACTGCCCACGGGCGTCACCGCAACAGTCACCGACGGATCAGTGACGTTCGTCGGCGCCGCGTCAGTGGCGGCCTATCAGCAGCTGGTGCAATCCATCACGTTGACATCCCCCACTACAGGCGTCAAAACTGTCAGTTTCTCGCTGACCGACGATCAGGCTGAGAAGAGCATCCCTGTCAGCACCGTGGTCACCTTCGTCGGATTACCGGTGGCCGCACCGCCTCTGATCGTCACTGCGCCAGTCGCTGTCGGTACCGCTGGCAAGGCGGTGACGGTCTCGCCGGTGGTGGTGATCACCGATATCGATTCGACGACGTTGTCGTCGGCGACGGTCACCACGTCCGGGGGTTCTCTCGGTTACGGAGCGCTGCCCCCCGGTGTGACCGCGACGTCGGGTGCTGGCTCGGTGACGTTTACCGGTGCGGCGTCGGTGGCGGCGTATCAGCAACTGCTGTCGTCGGTGACGCTGAATACACCTGGTGCGGCGATCAATTCGGTGACATTTGTCATCAAGGATGACCAGGGTGCACTCAGTGTTCCGGCTGTAACGGTCGTGACTACCGCCGGTGTCCCTGCAGCCATCGCGCCGTTGGTGGTGGTGGCGCCGGTGGCTGGTGGGACCGCCGGTGGTGCGGTGACGGTGTCGCCGGTGGTGGTGATCACCGATATCGACTCGGTGAAGTTGGGTTCTGCGACGGTGACTGCGTCGGCCGGCTCACTGAATTACGGGGCGCTGCCTCCTGGTGTGACGGCGACATCGGGTGCGGGTTCGGTGACATTTACCGGTGCGGCGTCGGTGGCGGCGTATCAGGAACTGTTGCAGTCGGTCACCTTGATGTCGACTAGCACCGGGATCGTGACCGTCACGTTCACGGTCACGGACGATCAAGGCCAGACCAGCTTGCCGGTCGGAACCGCGGTGACGGTGTTGGGGGTGCCGGTAGCAGTTCCACCGTTGGTGGTGGTGGCGCCGGTGGCTGGTGGTACGGCCGGTGGTGCGGTGACGGTGTCGCCGGTGGTGGTGATCACCGATATCGACTCGACCCAGCTGGGTTCGGCGACGGTGAGCACGTCGGGCGGCACGCTGAGTTACGGCACTCTCCCGTCTGGGGTGGTGGCGACGCCGGGTGCGGGTTCGGTGACGTTCACGGGTTTGGCGTCGGTGGCGGCGTATCAGGAGTTGTTGCAGTCGGTCACGCTGACGTCGAATACCGCTGGCATCACGACGGTCACGTTCACAATCACCGATGATCAGGGCAAGGCGAGTGTGCCGGTGTCCACGGTGGTGACGGTGTTGGGGTTGCCGGTGGCGTCGGCGCCGTTGGTTGTGGTGGCGCCGGTGGCTGGTGGGACCGTGGGTGGTGCGGTGACGGTGTCGCCGGTGGTGGTGATCACCGATATCGACTCGGTGAAGTTGGGTTCGGCGACGGTGACTGCGTCGGCCGGCTCACTGAGTTACGGGGCGCTGCCTCCTGGTGTGACGGCGACGTCGGGTGCGGGTTCGGTGACTTTTTCCGGTGCGGCGTCGGTGGCGGCGTATCAGGAACTGTTGCAGTCGATCACGTTGACGTCGAGCAGTGCCGGCATCGGGACAGTCACATTCACGGTCACCGATGATCAGGGCAAGGCGAGTGTGCCGGTGTCGACGGTGGTGACGGTGTTGGGGTTGCCGGTGGCGTCGGCGCCGTTGGTGGTGGTCGCCCCGGTGGCCGCTGGGACGACCGGGACTGCGGTCACAGTAAGCCCGGTCGTGGTGATCACCGATATCGACTCGACGCAGCTGGCGTCAGCAACGGTGACGACCTCTGCGGGAACCCTCAACTACGGGATGTTGCCTCCGGGTGTGACGGCAACCCCGGGTTCGAATTCGGTGACGTTCACCGGTGCGGCGTCGGTGGCTGCGTATCAGCAACTGTTGCAGTCGATCACGCTGTCATCGTCATCGCCCGGAATCAATTCGGTGTCGTTCTCGGTGACTGATGATCAAGGGGAGACCAGCGCGCTGGCGACGGCGCTCGTAACGCTGCTCGGCGTGGCACTGGCCACGGCCCCGCTAGTGGTGACTGCGCCGGCCGCCACGGGGGTCAAGGGCAGTGCGATTCCGGTGAGCCCTTTAGTGGTCATCTCTGACATCGACTCGACGAACCTGTCGTCGGCTACCGTGACCACTTCTGCAGGCTCCTTAGCGTACGGTGCCCTGCCGCCCGGTGTGGTCGCAACGCCGGGCACGGGTTCGGTGACGTTCACGGGTGCGGCATCGGTTGCGGCTTACGAGCAACTGTTGGAGTCAATTACGTTGACTTCGAGCGATGTTGGCATTGTGACGGTGACCTTCTCCGTTACCGACGATCAGGACAAGACGAGTATCCCGACGTCCACGGCGGTGACCGTCCTTGGTGTTCCGGTCGCGGTGGCACCGGTGGTCGTTGCAGCCCCGGTCGCTTCGGGGACCACGGGTGGTGCGGTCACGGTCAGTCCGGTGGTGGTGATCACCGATATCGACTCGACGCAGCTGGGTTCGGCGACGGTCAGCACGTCGGGCGGCACGCTCAGCTACGGCACTCTCCCGTCTGGGGTGGTGGCGACGCCGGGTGCGGGTTCGGTGACGTTCACGGGTTTGGCGTCGGTGGCGGCGTATCAGGAGTTGTTGCAGTCGGTCACGCTGACGTCGAATACCGCTGGCATTGAGACGGTCACGTTCACAATCACCGATGATCAGGGCGAGTCGAGTGTGCCGGTGACGACGGTGGTGACGGTGTTGGGTGTTCCGGTCGCAGTCGCCCCGATCGTGGTCACGGCGCCGGTCGCTTCAGGAACCGCTGGTAATGCGGTCACGGTCAGCCCGGTTGTGGTGATCACCGATATTGATTCGACCCAGTTGGGTTCGGCGACGGTCAGCACGTCGGGCGGCACGCTGAGCTACGGCACTCTCCCGTCTGGGGTGGTGGCCACGCCGGGTGCGGGTTCGGTCATCTTTACCGGACAAGCGTCGGTAGCAGCGTATGAGCAACTGTTGCAGTCGATCACGCTGACCTCGGCCAGTGCGGGCATTGAGACGGTCACGTTCACAATCACCGATGATCAGGGCAAGACCAGTGTGCCGGTGACGACGGCGGTGACCGTGTTGGGTGTCCCGGTCGCGGTCGCCCCGGTGATTGTCGCAGCCCCGGTGGCGTCCACGACGACTGGTACGGCAGTGACGGTGACGCCGGTGGTGGTGATCACCGATATCGACTCGACCCAGCTGGGTTCGGCGACGGTCAGCACGTCAGGCGGCACACTCAACTATGGCGCCCTCCCATCGGGAGTGACCGCGACACCGGGTGCGGGTTCGGTGACGTTCACGGGTGCGGCGTCGGTCGCGGCGTATCAGGAGCTGTTGCAGTCGATCACGCTGACCTCGGCCAGTGCGGGCATTGAGACGGTCACGTTCACAATCACCGATGATCAGGGCAAGACCAGTGTGCCGGTGTCCACGGTGGTGACGGTGTTGGGGGTTCCGGTCGCGGTGGCCCCGGTGGTCGTTTCTGCCCCGGTCGCTTCGGGAACGACCGGCACTGCGGTCACGGTCAGCCCGGTGGTGGTGATCACTGATATTGATTCGACCCAGTTGGGTTCGGCGACGGTCAGCACGTCGGGCGGCACGCTGACCTATGGCGCTCTGCCGTCCGGGGTCACAGCCACCCCCGGTGCGAATTCGGTCACCTTCACCGGGCAAGCATCGGTGGCAGCCTATGAGCAACTGCTGCAATCGATCACGCTGACCTCGAATGCCGCTGGTATCGAGACGGTCACGTTTACAATCACCGATGATCAGGGCAAGGCGAGTGTGCCGGTGACGACGGTGGTGACGGTGTTGGGGTTGCCGGTGGCGTCGGCGCCGTTGGTTGTGGTGGCGCCGGTGGCTGGTGGGACCGTGGGTGGTGCGGTGACGGTGTCGCCGGTTGTGGTGATCACCGATGTCGACTCGACGCAACTGGGATCGGCGACGGTCAGCACGTCAGGCGGGACGCTCAGCTATGGCGCCCTCCCGTCTGGGCTGGTGGCCACGCCGGGTGCGGGTTCGGTGACGTTCACGGGTGCGGCGTCGGTGGCGGCGTATCAGGAGTTGTTGCAGTCGGTCACGCTGACCTCGGCCAGTGCGGGCATTGAGACGGTCACGTTCACAATCACCGATGATCAGGGCAAGACCAGTGTGCCGGTGTCCACGGTGGTGACGGTGTTGGGTGTTCCGGTCGCGATCGCCCCGATCGTGGTCACGGCGCCGGTCGCGTCCACGACGACGGATACGGCAGTGACGGTGACGCCGGTCGTGCTGATCACCGATATCGACTCGACGCAGCTGGGTTCGGCGACGGTGACCACGTCGGGCGGCACACTCAACTATGGCGCCCTCCCATCGGGAGTGACCGCGACACCGGGTGCGGGTTCGGTGACGTTCACGGGTGCGGCGTCGGTGGCGGCGTATCAGGAGCTCTTGCAATCGATCACGTTAACGTCGAGCAGTGCCGGCATTGAGACGGTCACGTTCACAATCACCGATGATCAGGGCGAGACGAGTGTGCCGGTGACGACGGTGGTGACCGTGTTGGGTGTTCCGGTCGCGGTGGCCCCGATCGTGGTCACGGCGCCGGTCGCTGGTGGGACCGCGGGTAATGCGGTCACGGTCAGCCCGGTGGTGGTGATTACCGATATCGACTCCACCCAATTGGGTTCGGCGATGGTGACGGCGTCGGGCGGCACGCTGAGTTACGGCACTCTCCCGTCCGGGGTGGTGGCCACGCCGGGTGCCGGTTCGGTGACGTTCACGGGTGCGGCATCGGTCGCGGCGTATCAGGAGTTGCTGCAGTCAATTACGTTGACCTCGGCCAGTGCGGGCATTGAGACGGTCACGTTCACAATCACCGATGATCAGGGCGAGACGAGTGTGCCGGTGACGACGGCGGTGACCGTGTTGGGTGTTCCGGTCGCGGTGGCCCCGGTGATTGTCGCAGCCCCGGTGGCGTCCGCGACGACGGATACGGCAGTGACGGTGACGCCGGTGGTGGTGATCACTGATATCGACTCCGCCCAGCTGGGTTCGGCGACGGTGACGGCATCGGGCGGGACGCTGAGTTACGGCACTCTCCCGTCTGGGGTGGTGGCGACGCCGGGTGCGGGTTCGGTGACGTTCACGGGTTTGGCGTCGGTGGCGGCGTATCAGGAGTTGTTGCAGTCGGTCACGCTGACCTCGGCCAGTGCGGGCATTGAGACGGTCACGTTCACAATCACCGATGATCAGGGCAAGGCCAGTGTGCCGGTGTCCACGGTGGTGACGGTGTTGGGGTTGCCGGTCGCAGTCGCCCCGATCGTGGTCACGGCGCCGGTCGCTTCAGGAACCGCTGGCAATACGATCACGGTCACCCCGACGGTGGCCATCACCGATATCGACTCCACCCAGCTGGGTTCGGCGACGGTCAGCACGTCGGGCGGCACGCTCAGCTATGGCGCTCTGCCGTCTGGGGTGGTGGCCACGCCGGGCACGGGTTCGGTCACCTTTACCGGGCAAGCATCGGTGGCAGCCTATGA
>JBFMGT010000011.1:0-203884 GCA_040752555.1 Actinomycetota bacterium
TCGGCACCGGCGCCGGACTGTCCGCATCCTCGATCACCCGGCTCACGGCCCAGTGGCAGGACGAGGCGAAGGCCTTCGGCACCAGGGACCTCTCGCAGGTCGACTACGTGTACCTGTGGGTCGACGGCATCCACCTGAAAGTCCGGCTCGAGCAGGAAAAGCTCTGCCTGTTGGTGATGCTCGGGGTGCGGGCGGACGGCCGCAAGGAACTCGTCGCCCTGGCCGACGGCTACCGAGAGTCCACCGAGTCCTGGGCGGACCTGCTGCGGGATTGCCGCCGCCGCGGGATGCGCGCGCCGGCGCTCGCGGTCGGGGACGGAGCTTTGGGATTCTGGCGGGCACTGCGGGAGGTGTTCCCCGCCACCCGCGAACAACGCTGCTGGTTCCACAAACAAGCCAACGTTCTTGCTGCACTCCCGAAATCGGCGCATCCGGGTGCGTTGGCGGCGATGAAGGAGATCATCGGGGCCGAGGACATCGACAAGGCGCAGTTGGCGATCGCAGCGTTCGAACGTGACTACAGCGCGAAGTACCCGAAAGCGGTGAAGAAAATCGTCGATGACGCCGACGTGCTGCTCGAGTACTTCCGGTATCCCGCCGAGCACTGGGTGCATCTACGCACCACGAACCCGATCGAATCGACCTTCGCGACGGTTCGGCTTCGGACCAGGGTGACCAAGGGCCCGGGATCACGGGCGGCGGGCATGGCGATGGCCTACAAGCTGATCGAAGCAGCGCAGTCGCGGTGGCGGGCGGTCAACGCACCACACCTGGTGGCGTTGGTGCGGGCCGGCGCAGTGTTCCACCAGGGCAAGCTCCTCGAACGTCCGGTCGACATCACCCCGGAACCATCGCCCGACACCCCAGTGTCCGAGGTCGCCTGACGACCCTCGATCCACAGGATTTGACTATTTCTCCCTGGCAAGCACCGTCGGGATATGTTGTATACCAGTGCGTTCGCCAGTGTAGCCGACGGCCGCGGCGATGGTTTCTGCGATCTCCCGGATCGTCACATCGGTGCCACTACCTACATTCACCTGTTGAGGCCCGTCCTAATGCTCGGGAAGTTGTAAGTAGTACCATCGGCCATGTCATCTGCGTGGAGGAATTCGCGTCGAGGGTTGCCAGTCTCCCAGTTGATAACAGACATTGCGCCTGCTGTGACCGCCCCGTCATAACGGCGAATCAAGCCGGCAGGACATGCGATCCGGTCCGCGAGAAGTTGCCGTTCGGCCCATAGAGGTTGGTCGGCATTGCGGAGGTCACGACCAGCCTTGATGGCAGCGACCGCACGGGTGAGCTTACGGATCACGAACGTCTCTCCGCGGCAGGGAGACTCGTGGTTGAAAGAATGCCGTTGGTCGAGAACAAGCCGCAGGCCACGCGGTAATCCTTGGGCATCCAGAAGCTGTACAGCTTCGCGGGGGAATAGGGCGGGCGCGGGGAACGGAGTGTGCTCGTTCTGCGGCCGCGTCGCTCCGTATAGCTTGGACGAAGACGCTCGATAGATCAGGGGTTTGATGCCTGACAGTCGAACGGTCCAAAAGCATCCCGACCGTTCCGGCGCCCGTGGTATCTGCCGTGTGCTCAGCTCGTCGAAGGACACGCGAACGTGAATTGAGCGACAAGATTTAGCCTTCATCGAGATCGATGTCCGCCCGGAGCTTATTAGTCGCGCCCCGTCGGCAAGGTGTCGCAATGCAGAAAAGACAAGCATCGGTCGAATGCGGATCGGCGTAAAGGCGATCGATGCAGGAAGTGTTAAGAGTCGACGCCCGACGTATGAGTCCGTGGACCTCGTAGCCGTTGCTCAATAAGAGCTCTGCAAGGTAGGAAGCGCCCTACCCGTGATCCCCGTAATCACAGCACGCTCACCCAATTTATCTCTGCCCCTGCATCTAAAATAGACAGACTTCAACATTCAGGCGTGCGAACTCACCGGCCTCATCGCCCGGCGCCAACCGAAGGGCATGCCCATTGTGACGAGATCTCGGATCTAGGGCCTCAGTATGCGCCCGAATGTCCGAGCATCGCCTTGACGGTCTTCACGGCGATGATGAGATCCGCGATCATCGACCAATTCTCGACGTAGAAGAGGTCGAGGCGCACCGAATCCTCCCAGGAGAGATCTGAGCGTCCGCTGACCTGCCAAAGCCCGGTGATGCCCGGACGGACGAGCAGACGCCGCTTCGCATAGTCGTCGTAAGACTTGACCTCTTTGGCCAGCGGCGGACGCGGACCGACTACACTCATGTCCCGCTTGAGGACGTTGATGAACTGCGGCAACTCGTCGATGCTGTACTTCCGCAAGACCCTGCCGACGCGGGTAACCCGCGGATCCTCGCGAATCTTGAACAGCACACCACCTTCGCTCTCATTCAGGGCGGTGAGCTTGTCGACCAATTTATCAGCACCGTCAACCATCGTGCGGAACTTGATCATGCAGAAGGGATTCCCGTCCAGGCCGATGCGCTCCTGGCGGTAGAAGACCGGCCCCTTGCTGGTCAGCTTCACCGCCAGAGCGACGGCGAGAAGGATCGGCAAGCCACACAATAGGACGGTGCTGGCGAACAGTATGTCAAATAGGCGCTTCTGAAATCGCTTGGCCCCGTGGTACTGCGGCTTCTCTACATGAATTAAAGGTAGGCCGGCGACAGGGCGCATTTGGAGGCGCGGCCCAGCGATATCAACCACGCCCGGTGCAACCAGCAGGTCGATGTCGAGTTTCTCGAGCTCCCATGACAGGTCACGGATACCTCGACCATTAAGCCGTTCCGTAGCGGTGACCGCAACGGCGTGGCTGTTAGTGGCGGTGACAGCACCGACAACGTTTGACTCGTCCCCAAACGTTGGAATCGCACCTACGCCTGCAACGTCGATCTTCGTGCGCGGCATCGGTCCTGGGATGCAGGCACCCACCACCTGGTACTCCGACCTCGGCTCACGGTGCAGCGATGTCGTCAGGTCGCGTACAGCCGAAGTGCTGCCAACAACGAGTACGCGGGTGATGCAGCGGCCGTATTTCTGACGGACACGTACAACTACCTGACGCGCAACCCAGCGAAACAGGACCAGAAGTACGATGCCGCCAGGCAGCGCAATCATCAGAAAACCTCGCGCGATCTCAAGCTTAAACAGCATTGAGATGATTGCTACACCGCCGAAGACAGCGAGCGTTGCGAGCAAAACGCGGCGATACTCTTCCGCGCCGGAGCCGATGATGCGAGGCGAACGCGAATGGTTAATAGACAGCGCCGCCATCCAGACAACGGCAATCACCAGCGACACGACAGGATAATTAATGTAACTATGGGCGGCGATATCGCCGTCGAAGCCGCCGAAGCGCAACCACTGCGCCAGGCCGACGGCAAGCACAACGGCGGCCAAATCGACTGCTAGAAGTCGGCGAGAGTACCCCCGCTGCCAAGGCGGAATCTTGGTTGGAATCGGAACTATGTTTGCTAAGACGTCCTGCCGCTCGTTGACCGTAGTCATGTGTCCCCCCACACGTTCTCCCCCTCGTGCTGGAACTTTATCTCAAACGGCGCCCTTCTCTCAACACGAGCAACCCGTTCGCTGAGCAACGTATCATCAATGACGCGTCGCCACATTGTTTACGAAGTACGACTAACCCACGGCCATGGTCTCCTAGCCCCGCAGGAGCCGCCACCTTACAGATGCTGGTCGAGCCGCCACACTCGACGCATTAAGCCCCATTTGAGAAGCCGGCGCAGAGGCTGAGGACTGGTGTCAACAGGCTCGAGATCGTTCGGCCAACGCTGACGAATGCGTGGTCCTCCTCCCCGATAGGGTCCGGTATATCCGTAACCAAACTAGAGCTGAGAGTGCCTCTCAAACTTGCCAAATCGGCGATCGTACTTGCACCACGAGCCGATACGAGAGCAGCAGCTTCAGAGAGCGAGAAGGTCCGGTGTAGTTTCTGCGGAACGACTTGGAGCACTGTATCTCGCTGATCTGTTGTCATCGTCAAGATGAGATCCGCGGTGCGGGCAACTCTCGCGGTAAACTGCCGAGCAGCGAAGTTGGAATCGTCGCCCCCTAACTCACGCAGAACGCGAGCCGCTTTAGGGTGGATTTGCTGCCCCACAACTGCACGCGTACCCGCACTGGAGGCGGACATTTCTGTGAGATGCCGGCTAGCCGCATACGCTGCTGTAAGTCGCTCCGCGGTAGGCGACCGGCAAATATTTCCTGTGCAAACGAAGACTATGTGCAACCCGCCCATCCCCAGCTCGAAACTAAACAACAAATCCGCGAACCGGGCCCTGCGGTCGCGTCCCTTCCACAGCACGTGAGTGTAAGGCCACACACCGTTCGGCATCAGCAACGATCGATACAATCCACCCCGTCGCGCGCCGATGTGGTGAGATTGCTTGGCGCCCGCCTTGGCGGGCAGATTAGCCGACGGCGATGCACTTGGTGAGCACTGAACTTATCGGCGGCTGTCACACTTGGTGCTCGCGCAAGACCTCAGGGGGAACGAATGGGTTGTCGCGTTACTGTCTTTGGCACGGGATATCTCGGTGCTACGCACGCGGCGTGTATGGCAGAACTAGGTCACGACGTCCTCGGTGTCGACATCGATGAGAGTAAGCTCGCTAAACTTAAGGCCGGGGAAGCCCCGTTTTATGAGCCCGGTCTAGATGAAGTGCTCCGTTCAAACTTGGACGCCGGCCGGCTCAAATTCACCTCGTCCTACGCAGAAGCCGCTGAATTCGGGGAGGTTCATTTCCTCGGTGTCGCCACGCCTCAAAAGCGAGGCGAGTTTGCCGCCGACATGACATTTATCGACGCAGTTGTGTCCACTCTCGCTCCCCTTCTTAAAAGTCCCACTGTGCTCGTCGGGAAATCGACCGTACCAGTAGGAACCGCGGCCCGCTTACGCGACATGGCGCAAAAAATCGCGCCAGCCGGCAAGGAGGTCGAGGTCGCGTGGAATCCCGAATTTTTGCGTGAGGGTTTCGCAGTAAGGGATACTTTGCATCCGGATCGGATTGTTCTTGGTCTCGACTTAAATGTCCCTGGCCGAGCGGAAGCGGTTCTTCGAGACGTATACAACGACATCCTCGCTGAGAACGTTCCCATGCTAGTGACTGATTTAGAGACGGCAGAGCTCGTAAAAACTGCGGCGAACGCTTTTCTGGCAACAAAGATATCTTTCATTAATGCGATGGCGGAAGTCTGTGAGGCAGCAGGAGCCGATGTGACTGAACTCGCGGACGCGATTGGCTACGACACGAGGATCGGTCGAAAATTTCTAAATGCCGGCATCGGTTTTGGCGGAGGTTGCCTACCGAAGGACATTCGGGCGTTTATGGCGCGCGCAGGTGAACTAGGCGCAAATCAGGCTCTTACGTTTCTGAGAGAAGTTGACAGCATAAACATGAGACGCCGGACACGAATGATGGAGATGACGAAGGAAATGACCGGCGGATCTTTGATCGGAAAACGCGTAACAGTCCTCGGTGCCGCTTTCAAGCCAGACTCCGACGATATTCGCGATTCACCCGCATTAAATATCGCAGGACAGATACAGCTGCAGGGCGCCTCAGTCGTCGTATATGATCCGAAGGCCGTAAGCAACGCGCGCCAACTTTTTCCCACTCTCGAATACGCCGGCAGCGTCCACGAGGCTTGCGCACATTCGGACATTACGCTCGTCCTCACCGAATGGGACGAGTTTAGACAACTTGAACCCGATAGTCTGAACGATGTGGTCCGGCACCGTCGAATAATCGACGGTCGGAACTGCCTTGATCGCCAGCACTGGCGTAGGGCCGGATGGGAATATCAAGGCATCGGTATCCGCAGTGAAAGTACTGTCAGAAAATAGAACAGAAGCAACCAAGACCGACCTAGAGCCCATTAAATAAGGGCGAAGGGGCTGCGGCGACTAATGGCCAATGTGCGATTAGAGGCTCATGGAAGGAGCAACTCACGGCTGGGGCGCTATCAGCGTCTTAACATCAACAATAGAGCAATCAAGTTTCAACCGAATACCGTCGCGCCGCGGCCCACGTCTGCTGTAACCAGCGCAGTAGCGCCTATGGTTGCGCCATCGGCAACCGTCACCCCGCGGAGAACGGTAGCCCGCGCCGCTACCCAAACGGAATCTCCGATCGTAATTGGCGCGTTATCATACTCGAACGTGGGGCTGCGGCGATCGTGACTGCCGGTGCATAACAAAACCCCTTGCGAAATGCAGGAATTGCTTCCAATATGAACTGGCTCCAGATTCAGAATCCATACACCCTCGCCTATCCAAGTGTTCCGTCCAATCTGCAGCTTCCATGGCCAGTGTATCTTCACATCATGTCGCACTAGCACATTGGTCGAAATATTGGCACCGAAAAGTCGTAGGATCAGTATGCGGAGGCGGTTCGGACACCACCAGCGCATGGTGATGGAACGCGAAGCCGCAAGCCACAGAATTTGCACCGGCTTGGCTCGCCCCTTGTCATATCCGTCGCCCGTAAAGCAACTTAAATCAAAATTGTTCATTCCTCCGTCCAAGCGTCAACTGAGCAGAACGTCCGACACGACCTCTGTCTATGCACAGATCTAGATTATCTCAACTATTGCGGTTCTTCGACAGACCGGGTAGTCAAAATTCGCGGCGTACTTCCAGATACGGCAAGGCTAGGCAAAATCAAGTGTTCACAACGTGTTCAATTAAACGCTGCCAGTGCGTTAACGCTGATCCCTCATCAAGAACCTGTTCGCGGTACCGACGACCATTTGCGCCAAATTCGGCGGCAGCGCCTTGATTTTCCCGAAGCGACATAATCGCGTCCAACAAAGTTTGGGGGTCCCCCGCAGGGACGACTAGCCCCGCACCGGCTGCTTTCACCTCGGATGCTGTGATGCCATCTACATCTGTAGCAGCAACAACGGGCCGGCCCGCGTGGAAATAGGAAGTCAGCTTACTAGGTACAGACATCGCAGAAACTCCAGGCTTTTCATTCACCAGCAGCACGTCGGCAGCATTGAGCGCGAAATGATAGTCGTCTGCACTTAGCGGATCAATGAATGTGATGCGGTCTATACCCGTTGCGAGTTCCTTAAGTAGGTCGCGTTCTCCCCCGTCGCCTACAAGCAGAAAATGGACGGAAGCGCCTTGTCTGTCGGCCAAACGAGCGGCTTCTACGATATTTTCAAGGCCTTGCTTTGCGCCCATGTTACCCGTATGCACAGCAAGAAATGCGTTCGACGGCCACGCGAGCGCCAGTTTCGCCGCGTTTGCATCTACCGCCTGAAAGGGAGGCAGATGCGACCAGTTACGAAGAATGGAAACGCGGTCGGCGCTGACGCCAAGATCGCTAATTACATAGTCGGAGAAACGATTATGGATGACCACCACTCGGTCCGCTGAACGCAATGTTTTGGTCTCGATCCAACGCGTGACCCGCTCGGCAACTGCTCCACCCTCGCCCATTTCTGACATGCCCAACGAGTAAAGGTCTTGCACCCACAAGATGATCTTTGTCCTTTTGAGCATGAAACGAAACCGCATGACTACCATCGCCGCGGAGAATAACGAGGGCGACACTGCCACCACTAGGTGTGGCCGGCCACACCGTCCGGCGACGAGCCTCAAGCCAAAGCTAAGCTCAGACAGCAGTCGTCGTAGTCCGCGCGGCGACTGCGGCACGTAATGCAGCCTCCGCTTGACCACAACGCCCGACTCCGTTTCCTGACAAAACCATTGGCCATAGCCACGCCGTATCTTCCACTCCGGGTAATGAGGATGAGCGACGTGAGCAGTCACATGATATCCGGCACGTTGCAGTTCAATAGCAAGAGCACCCGTATAGGGTGCTATACCAGTGCGCTCGGGCGGATAGTTCATCCCCAAAATTGCGATGTTCTTACCGGAACACTTCTGCGCTTGCCCAGTCATAGGCAGGTCAATTCCTCCCCAAACGCGATCCGCGTACCGGTATGCGCGTTACACACACTTGCACGCCAAGTGTCAATTGCTTTTTCTGCGATCCGAAGATACATGATCAAATACGAGTCCATATCATGACGTCTACGTTCTATTGGAATCAATGGGCGTTCCCAAGTTCTTCAGAAATTATAGGCGCGATGAGATCGGCCATGTATACGTGCCCGGCGTCAGTCGGATGCTCACCATCCTTACCGATGAGGTCCCGTCGGCCAACGAACCATTGATCAGCTATCGGATCTACGAAGCGTGCGTGTGCGGCTTCAGCCTGCTCTCGAAGCAGATCTCGCATGTGCGTAATCGATGCCGGGGCGTCACCCGCGACCCACGGCGGTCCAATAACGAGTATTCGGGCGGAGGGCGCAGTTGCTTGAATGCTGTTTAAAGTCCGCTTCACCGCCGCGGAGTACTGTTGTGGGTCGACCCCACGATCATTGATAGATCCGAAAAGAACGACAAGGCGCGTTCCTGGGTCGACGGTATCCGGGATTTCCTCTCCGAAGACGATATTCCTGGGGCCTCGATTGACGTACCCGGAACCACCGGCCGTGCCCAAATCGGCAACGATTGGGGTGCCTTTGCACCGCAATTGGGCCTCAACCAGTATAGGCCACCCCTTATCCCTCAACCCGCCTTCCGAGGAGCCGCCCGTGTATGAATCCCCGATGACCGCGATGTCTGCGGTCGGAGCTTGTGCAGATTCGCATTGGTGCTCGCTTTTCTGACACCCGACAAGCGCAAAGGCGCAGACGAGAGCAGCAAAATAGCGCTTCACCTTACACATCCTCGAGATCCATTTCGGCCGTTGGAAACGTATTGCATTTTAGTGGCAATCTAATCACTGTTCTCGTCACGCAAAAGAACGGATATATTCTCGCGAGGAACAACGCCTAGCACGTCCGGTCGACGGCATATCGGAGCCTTGTTTTTTGCCCTGCGATGGCTCCCGGCCGACGGCGAACACCTCCCACCGCGAGAAACGAACGAACTTATGATTGCGTAGCCCCCGGCCTGAGCGCTCAACTGTAGTCCTGACTGAGCGACGGCAGGTCAGCACCGTGTCCACGTCCGTCATAGCGAATGATTATCGGCCACGATTTTTAGCAATGCATCCGCGGCATCACCGATGGCCGGCCAGCAAAACCTTTCAATCTTGCGCCGTGCCGCGGAGGCCACGTACAAGGCCGCGTTCCGATCAAGATATATAGACCGTAGGGCTTCAGCCGCGGCTTCTGCTGTGTCGGCGAGAAAGTACTCACCGCCTGGAATCAGACCGGTCCCCTCAACTGCAATATCTGTCGCGACTATTGGCAGCAAATTGCTACCAGCCTCAAGGACTTTAAGACGTGTACCGCCAGCTTGACGTATGGGGGCTACGAGTACATCGTGGGTTTGGTAAGCCGTCTTAACATCTTCAACGTAACCCTGGATAGTCACGTTTGAATGTGCCATCAATTTCACGCGGGTATCCGCATCGAGCATCCCGCTTCCCACTACAGATAGAGTCCAGGGAACATCAATCCTCGGAGCCCACCTGGTTGCGAACTCACGCAGTGCATCGCGGTTTGCACTATATGCGAGAGATCCGATGAACAGCAGACGCAGGTGATCGGTAGGTTCCGGCCTGGGTACAGCTGAGCCGAAGTGCGCACCGTTCGGCACAACTTCGACGCGGCCGTGCGCCAAACTTCTGAAATACCCGGCATCCTCTTCAGAGACCGCCCAGGTCATAGCAGTGCTCTGAACGATTTTTGACTCGAGCCGCTTCGCAGCTTGCGCTTCTCGGAGGACGGACGCACGAAGGTACCGGGGGACCCGTTGCGCCATGCGGCTTAGCCGCAAGAACTCAGCATTGTGGGTATCTACAACCGTCCGCGGCCAGCACTCAGGGGGGATTGCGGCGAACGGCGGCAATTGGTTGCAAAACACTACATCGGGCCTGACGTCATTCAAAGCTCGCGCTACCACGTCCCGCAAACCTTTGCCTGCCAACACGACCTCTTGCACAGAACGGCCGGTCACAGCGGCTAGCAATCGCTGCTGGACTGTGTACGAGTACGGCACTTGAGCGGGCGACTGCACTCGGAGGTCGCGCCAACCATTATCCCCATCACGCTCAGCCGGCGCGAACGACAGCACTGTGACGTCCCAGTGGCGCTCAATGCGCTCTAAGAGTCCCCGGAAGCGGACGCGCTCACCAGAACTGGCGCAGTCCGCCGGATACCAACTGACTGCGAGTAGACGTCTTTTACTCACTTCACCTGCTCTTCGCGAGGTATCTTTTGTTCGCACCGGCCACTGGTTCGCGCCAGTCTGCTTTCAAGCCTTGAAGCCACTGCCTCCCACCTAACCGCCATGCTCAAGTCCGCAAGCGCAGTTCGCTACACGTTTCGGCAGCGAAACCCGGCTACCGGCATCGAAAGGCAAGCATTCGCGTTGACACTTGAGCGCGTGGCCATACTCCGGCGACAACGCTTACATGTTGCATACCCCAAGTGGACAGGATAGCGGCTGCCGAACGTCCATGTGATCATTGCAAAGGCGCTTCGGATGCGCGGATGGAGAAAGTAAGTGAAAACCCAAATGGGATGCCCGCATTGACCCCCGACGGATCTCCATCGCTTGACGCAACCGAAAGGGGGAACTTACCGCCTGCGCGGTTGAGAAGCCGCGATGTCGGCATTACCGCGGTCGGAAACATCGCTTCACTGCTTTCCGTCGTGATCGGCGCTCCGATTCTCGCACAATCACTCGGCGTTGAGCAGCGTGGAGTCGTGGCTGGAGCCGTAGCGCCGCTGATGCTGCTTCTCGGCGCCGCAACCCTGGGAATCCCGGAAGCTGCCACCTTCTATATCGCCAACAAAAGTGACACAGTCATCCGCGTTTTAGTTCGCGGCACAGGGCTCATTGTCTTAGTAGGAGCAGCGGCGTCCTTTACGACGATTTTGCTAGCTGACGAGTTAGCTAACGGAAATGGCCAATTGGTGGCACTGATCCGCCTTGCCGCGTTGGCACTTCCTCTGGCACTGATTACGCTAGTCCTTCGCGCGGTCGCCGCTGGTCTACACGCATGGACTCTAATTGCTGTCGAGCGTGCAGTGTTTGGCAGCGTCCGGTTAGGCGGCTTCCTAATTCTACTGCTAATCGGCCATCTCAACGCACAAAGTGCGACCGCCGTCATTGCGGCCTCAACATTCCTAGGCGCGATAGCGTATATTGGTCTATTCCGCACGCGACGATCATCAATAACAACAAAAGTTGACGTCTATCACAAGGCAAGTCTGATTCGATACGGAAGCCGGTTTTGGGTTGGTTCTATTACGGGAGTAATGCTAACGCGCCTTGACCAAGTACTCATGGTCCCACTTTCCTCCGAGTCGCAACTCGGTCTGTACGCGGTGGCTGTCAGCATAGCCGAAATTCCGCTGGTTATCAGTATGGCAGTAAGAGATGTTACCTTTTCAGTCGAAGCGGAATCGTCCAGCGCAAGGCGGATAACCACCGCCTCGCGCATTACCAGTATCGCGGTAATCTCGGTAGCCGCGGCAATTATTGGGGCAGCATACCCGCTGGTCCCGATAATCTTTGGAAGAGAGTTTGGTGCCGCAACCCCCGCGATTATAATCTTGTTGGCGGGAACCATTTTCGCCACACCAGGATCAATCGGCGGCATGGCCATCGCAGCTAGAGGCAAACCCGGTCTACGCAGCGCCGCTCTAGCGGTTGCCGCAGCCGTCAACGCAGCGTTACTGTTAGCGTTGGTCCCAACATACGGCGCGATTGGCGCGGCAATCGCCACTATGATCGGTAACTTTGTATACACGACGGTGAACCTGTATCTATGCAGTCGAATATTGATGACACCAGCCAAAGATTTTCTCGTTTTACAGAGAAGTGATTTTCGGTTTATACTGAGCGCTCTCTCACGCTTCAAAATTAAATCAAAATACGAAACAAAGAACCGGGAGAGGCGGCGCTCGCGGTGACCGACGACCGACAACTGCAGATATGGTTTCTTTCCACATCCACCGAAATATGGGGTGCCGAGAAAAGTCTGATGACTCTGGGACAGCAACTCATCTCGGGACATGCTGTACGGGCGGTCTTGTACTCGTCGTCGCCGGAACTGGTGGATCTCTGGGACGCCGCTGGAGGCGAGAGTTATCTAATACCGCGCAAGGTAGACCACAACGCCCCAGCCCGTTCGATACTGTGGCTCGCGTCGCTGCTCCGGAAAGCCAAAGGCAAGCCGGACGTAGTGGTAATATTCAACCTCAGCATCGCGCCATTTATAGATTTTCTTCGACTTCGCTTCTTTCGTTCGCGTCTCATACTCGACCTGCACGATTATCTTCAAACTAGCCGCGGCCGGCGTCGGGTACGTTGGGCGTCTAAACGCTTCGACAAGGTTATCGCGATAAGCCAATTCGCCGCTTCGCAGGCTGATCCTCAAGTTCCTACGGTCGTTATTACTCGCCCTATCGAACAAACTACCTCCCCCGCATCCACCAGCAATGCGAAAAGACTCATTGGAGTCATCGGAAGGGTGGACCCTGACAAGCACCTCGAATTTCTGCTGCTAGTGGCACGGCTGGCGCCACACCTCAAATTTGATGTTCGAGGTGCTGCGAGCCAGGTGTGGACCGATTACGCCACCGAATTGATGCGGGAAGCGAACGACAACATCACCTGGAGCGGACGCGTAGCACAATCGCGTATTTTCGACGATCTCGCGGTCGTTTTCATCCCGAATCACGAAGAGGCGCTGGGAAGGGTGGTCTTGGAGGCCCAACTGGCCGGCATACCCGTGGTGGCCCCATCGCATGGCGGAACCTCAGAACTTGTCACGGATGGCGAGACAGGTTACATCTATAGTGCCAAAGACGCATCGTCGGCTATTAGCAAGCTCGAACTTGCGTTGAGGACGCATAACTCGACAACTAAGGCTGCGCGCGAGCTTGCACTCGTAGTGTCCGATCCGGGGCGCTACGCGAAAGACTATCTGCAGGCTATCGTGGACGGCGGCGATCAATGACCCACCTTCAGCTCAGGAGCGGTGCGCCTATTGGGATCACTCGATTGTCGGGTCTCCCAATGGTCAGACGATATAGTTGAGCGGATAATCAATAATGCATCAAACAACCGCCTTAACTGGCCGCGGCAATGGACCATCTCGTCAGCGATGGAACCCACGGAACCACGCGGGTTCCGATCTCGGCCAGTTCGCATTGTTGATCTCACTTGCGCTAAATACCGTCTCAGCTGCGCTGGTGCCGCTGGCCGCGCAAGATAATACGCTTAGTGTAGGACGCGTCCGGATTGCCGATATCCTACTTGTTGTCGCCATCGCTGCGACCCTTTTCAGGGGGTTCCCTCGAAGGGGAATACTGGTATGGCTACTCCTTACCGTGTGGGGCCTTTCGACTATGGTCGCTTACGTTGGTTGGGGGGCTACTCAGCTTGAAACTCTCCGCGCGATCGCTGAGTGGCAATTCCCTGTCTACCTGGTTGCTACATGGTCTGTACTGAATTCCATACCCGACGAGAAGCTTCTACTCTGGGCCAGAAGAACGCTGCGGTCACAGGAAATACTTATTGTTATCGCCGCCGTTTGGTCAATTCTCCATGGAAGAGCGGGCGCGGACATCGCCACCATAGCTTTCGTTATCGCCATGCTCGCGATCGCCATGCCGAGCATCACGCCTACTGAGCGGGCGCTTAGTTTTCTCGCCGCAACGACACTTATTATCTATTCAGGGCAACGCGCCGCTATTGTAATGGCGCTCTTGCCGCTACTTATTGGTTTCGGCCTATGGTTTTTTAAACTGAAGCGAGAACGCACCTCGGCAATTTTGACAGTCGGTGTGGTGGCGACAGCAGTCGCTGTTCCATCCCTTATGGGAGTCATGCTGGATTCAGATGCCAGCGAAAAATTGAATGCCTATGTTGATCACACCTTCTTCCGACAGGCTAAGCAACTTTCGGTTGAATCACGCTTTGTTCAGTGGCAAGTGGCCGTCTCCGATATTCTGGATAGACCTTTCCTAGAGCAAGGGGTTGGGGGTACGGTCGTCAACTATCGTGACCCCGGTATCGGCAGTTCGGCTTTGAGCAATGTTACCCACAACACCTTACTGGATCTTACCCTCAGGTTCGGCGTGGTTATTGGATTGTTGCTGGTAATCATTCTCATATGGCTCATCGTCAACCGTATGGTCTTTGCGTGGCGCATCAGCTCACTCGCACTCTGGATTTGCTCTTGGACTGTAGCGGGACTGCTTGCAAAGGGAATGGTTGAGTCGATCCTATTTAAGCCGCGACTTGTTCCAGTGCTCGCCTTATTAGTAGGCGTTCTTTATTTTCAACGCGTTTACTCGGCCTCCACAAAAAATCAACGCCATTTCGAGATCCAGCCGACACGTCTTGAAAGCACCCTCACCCCCGCCCGGAGCGATCCCCAGAATACGTAACCAGGGCGAATCGGCTCGAAACACTGAATTTGGTCGGTGGCGAACTCCCAATCCATGCGTGGCATCCGTCACAGGTTCAACTGCCGCAACGACGGGCCGAAAGCTACTACCGGCAGGTCGGCAGGTCGGCAGGTCGGCAGGCAGTCCCTTAACGGCGGCCTGTCATGGCCAGCACAATAGACGGGTACTGCTCAAACGATCCATCTCTGCGTTGGTAGCCGGCAGAGTCAACCTTTGGCTGTCGCGGTCGCACGCATTCAGAACATTTGTTACGTTGTAAAAGTGACGAGCCCGGTGAATCGAATCAAGTCATGGCTTAAGGAACAACCCGAGATCTACGATCGAGTGCGTCCCCTACAAAGGGCGTTTTCAAAGACTGAGGCATACAAGTATCTGGATGCACTCTCACGCTTCAACGAATCCCCTCTGTCTTTTATTCAGATTGGCGCTAACGACGGTCTACGCAATGATCCTATCCGGGAATTCATCGTCCGCGATGAATGGAATGGCGTTTTGGTAGAACCTTTACCAGACGTGTTTGCGAAGCTCATCGAAAATTACAGCGCCCGACGATTCTCGAGGCTGCACTTTGAAAACGTTGCCGTATCGCATCGGGACGACGAAGTGCTCGAGTTTTGGACATATAAAGAGAGCTTTCTGCAGGCGCTATCCGCGGAACAGCGGCTTTACTACCTGCGGAAGTCTTCATTTGATCGCGATCATCTGCTGCAGTTCTTAGAAGGTGAGGCAGAAGCAGCCGGCGCGCTACAAAAAATAGATGTGCCCTGTACTAGCGTTACGGAGCTCGCACTTCGGCACTTTCCGGATGGCGTTTTCGACTTGCTCGTGATCGACGCGGAGGGCCACGAGCAAGTTATCCTAGAAAGCCTCGATTTCAACCGCGTACGCCCGAAGGTCATTTTCTTCGAGTCAGAGCATTTAGAGAAGCATAACGGTTCTAGCCTGCGGAAGCTTCACGAGGCGGGTTATCGGGTTCGCAAACTCAGCGGGCAGGACTCTGTCGCTGAGTCGATTGATCGGATCTGAGGAGTACTTCCGGCTTGATAGCTGACCGAGTGAAATTGCTGAAGGCCGATGACTCGAACCAGTTGATCACTCGGATTAAATTTTTGCGCCTTATGGCTGCGCCGATGTCCTAACGCCGCGAGTTCTCATGTCCGACGGTCGCCGACCCTGTATTAATACGGTCGCTAGACGCGCGGCGATCAGCTCGTCGTGCACCTTCCTCTCCGTAGTAGCCGTAGCCATAACCATAAGCGCTGCTCCCGCGGATAGGCATCATAGTGAATACGGCGCCAAGAAGCCTGGCCCCAACGCTATCGAGATTGCCAACCGCATGAGACAATTGCTCCCGTTTTGTCTGCCCGAAGCGCGCCATGACGAGCGCCCCGTCGGCGCCGGCTGCCAATATTGCCGCATCGGTTACGGCTAGTAGGGGGGTCGAATCGACAATCACGTAGTCAAATTGAGCCCGAAGTTCGTTCAGCAGCTTTTTTGCGGAAAGCGAACCTAACAGTTCACTTGGATTTGGCGGTACGGTACCGGACGTCAACACAGTGAGACCCGGAAAACGAGTCTTTTGGAGTGCCTCGCTCAGCGTTGCGGACCCGCTGAGCACAGTGCTGAAGCCAACGGTTCCAACAAGATCGAGATATTTGTGCAGCATCGGGCGACGCATGTCGCCATCTACGAGTACGACGTTGTGATCGGCCTCCGCAAGCGCGAGCGCGACATTGATTGCTGTCGTCGACTTACCCTCGTGCGGTAGCGAGCTCGTAAAAACGATCACCCGCGGCGGGTTATCGACGGCGAGAAACTGTAGGTTCGTTCTAAGCTTTCGAAATGCCTCAGCTATCGATGAGTTATCACTCTCGAACGCGATGGCAGGTTGCTTTCGCCGCTCCTTGTCCAGTGGGATGCTACCCACCAAGCCGACACCGACAATCTCTTCGAGCGTTTCCCTATTTTTTACTGTGTTGTCCAAGAGATCGCGGATCACTGCCAGCGCAATACCGAGAGCCAATCCCAATGCCAGTCCAAACGAGAGGTTTCGCGCGGTTTTCGGCACCACGGGATGGTCGGGTATTTTTGCGCGCTGCTCGACCACAACGCGCGAATCTGGCCTCGAGCCATCTTCAGGCGTTTCCAACTCCCTTACCATGGCGACAAACTCATCCGACAAGGTGTTAGCGATGTCACGCGCACGAACCGGCGATTCATCAAGCACATCTACGTTGATAAGGACTGTGTCCAATTTTGCATTTGCCTTTGTTTTTGACTGCAATTCGGCAGCACTCATACTAAGCCCGAGTTTATCGATTGTGCGTTGTGCTAGCGTCTCACCTTTTAGCAATTCAGCATAGGACACGACGCGCTCCTGAGAGAAAAGATTCCCCTGGTAAACGTCTGACAACGACGAACCCGAGGTTGTTGAAACGAAGAGTCGAGTCGACGCCTGGTATAGCGGAGTTGTAAGCAGCGAGATGGCCACCGCTCCGAGGAGTGCAGCCGCGATTGTCACACTCAACGTAATCCAGCGGGCGCGCAGCAATTTAACGAAGTCTTGTAAATTCATACTCTGTACTCCTTCGCCGCTGGCGGCCTTAAACTGAGAATCACGGGGTGTACGCCATGGTCCCGCGCTAGTGATTGGAGAAGATATGACGACGGGAAGCCAACATACAGGCCGGCCGGCTGATATCCGCCTTTGTTCACGAATGGCATTGAGGTACCAACACCTTAGGAGTAACTGTCTCCAATAGAGGCTGGCTGGGCACCCGCGGCGCTCCGGGCGCGGTCGGCTCCGACAATTGGAAGCTAATGTCGGCCGATTGCGCCGGCGGAATAATTACCTGCACCTCGAACACTGGATGTCCCCGCTCAGCGCCGATGATGGCAGGCACTCGTTCACCGTTTAGAATAGCCGCTGACAACTTCGCATTTTTCGTCGCGAAGAGGCGAACTGAGGTGAGGTTGGTCCCCCGCGGGACACGGATCTGCACGTCCGGTGAAAGTCCAGCCGCCGCTGCCACATAATCCGGTAACGGCTCGTTGGGTACGGTATTCGTTAGTTTGACGGTGACCGTCGACGCTCTCGTGTCGCCCTTGCATTCGTCCGCTGCATACTCGATCTGCGATCGTAGATAGTAATCCAGCTTGTTACCACCCAAGTTGTTAATAACTACCGCCGCGAACGGAGCGACGTCGTCGGGAATGGAGTGAGCAAGAGGCGTCTCTTCCAGCAGCTTCTGCTCTTCGGCGACCGAACTCCAGACCGCGATGCGCCGTTCGCCCACCGCCTTTCCCAGCGCGTCTAGCAATCGACGGGGTGATGAGACTGGACCGGTGATCTTAGTGACGACCGCATTGGCGATGTCCTGCAGATACTGCTTGCGTGCCAGCTGGTCTTCTGGGAATCGTTTGTATGCGGTCGATTCCGTCAGCTCGACTACGTTATCCTTCGACACGCTCTCACCGTTGGCGAGGGTGACTGGACCAACAGCCCCAAGTATGTAGCTCAGCGCAACCGGGTCGATAGCGATCACTCCGTCAACATTGACACCTGTCTCGACAGCCCACATGGACTTCCATATTTGGGCGGTGTAGGGAAAGTGCGGGCTGAGATTGCTATTGCGGACGTCGGTGAACGCGTTGGCGTAGCCATACATCTTGTCGTACTCGGGACCAAGATCAACGGGCGCAATGGCATCGGCGAGATCGTTGTTCGACGCTAACGTATCGACCGTCGGCGTGCCTCCGTCGAATCGAATAATCCCGAATCCGCCAAGTAGCCCGCCAGTTCCCCGCGCCTCGGCATTTGTCTGGAAACCCATGAAGTAGGTTCGTGGCCCGTCGGCCCCCATCATTGATGGCACTAACTTAGCCGCCAATGCGGTGTTTTCCAGAACTGAAGTGAGGTCAGCGATCTGGCTCTGCAGCTGAGAACGCGCGTCCCTCATAAGGGACACGTAACGAGGATCCGTTATTGCACCCGCATCCGCATTCAATCGCGTCGCATCGGCCGCGAGCTTGCTCAGTTGCGGCTCCTGGCTGCGCAACAAGTCCACGTCGACCCGGCCATCCTTGTAGAGCCGGTCGGGCGAGATGGTCACTCCTACCTCAGTCGCCGGCTGGAGGACGTTCGCGGCCAACCCAAGAACTACATCGGTGATCTGCTGGCCCGCCTTGAAAGGGCTGCCCAACCAGGGCACCGCCGCGACGATGTTCCACGCGGGGGAATGGGTAGCGTCGCGAGCGGCCTGGGCGCTTGACTGCGCCTCACCGGCAGACGCAGCGGCGGCCTTCGTATCTGCCTCCAGCAGCTGGTCTTTAGCTGTAAGCGCACTCGCACGAGCCGATTCAAGCTTGGATTTGGCCTGGAAAGCGCCGACAGCTACCCAGCAGCCAAGCCCAACGATCAGGGCTGCGATCAGTAGCACACCCCACATGATGGTGCGGCCGCGAGGGTTTTGGACCTCACGGTTTTCATTATCGTCAAAGCCGTCGTCACCGCTGTCGGATTCACCAGCATGACGTCCCGCAAACAAGCGCACTCAAACTGTCCTAGGAATGGTCGAGGCCTGCACGTCCGGAGACGTGCAGGCCTCAGCGCGATTGATGATCGACAAGTTTGGCTATCAGCAGCTGCCGCTGGTCGTCGTCCCGTACGGTCCAATGCCGACGGAGTTGCCGCCCAGGCATACATCGAAGGTGATGCCGTTCGTCACAGCCTCGTTGGTGCGCAGCTGCGCGGCGCGCGAGGCGGCAAGCTGTCCAAAGAACGTATCGGGGTGGGCCGCGGCATAGGCCTCGAGCCGATCAGCCCGGCGGTCCTGCGAGGCAGCGCTCTGCTTGAGGAACACCGAGTACAGCTGAAGCGATGCGGCGGTAACGAGGTACACCGGCCCCTTCGGCTGCAGCGGCAGATCAGCGAAGCTCGGCGCTGCCGGGAGCTGAATCTGCGGAGCCGCATTGGCGGCAACCGGCACGAAGGCTGCGCCCGCTGCGACAGCCGCGGCGGCGACGGTCACCTGGAATTTAGTAGCAATGGTGGTCATTTCCCCCCACTTTCTCGAGTCCCCATCTCAGAACAAGTTGCTGGAAGCATCGCAGACGCACGGGACGCTGTCAAACGATCCGGCAATGTTTCGCAGACTTTCTCTGCAATCCTCGAAATACGCCGTAACCAGGGCCTGGGTGGACTGCGGCTACGTTCCGCTAGCGCCGGTTATGTGGCCCCATATTTGCTGCAAACGTTCGACGTTAACCGTGGAGAAATGTTTGCTGTCAGTGTTACGCCTTAATGTTTCCTGTGGTCCAGGGACTGATCTTGAAGTGATGCGAAATGGCTAACGGTTGCTCTTTTCGTATGAAAAGACTTTCACGGCGAGGGCGGGCAGGGCGGCTACACACTGTTTTTAAGGGACTACTAAGGGCCGGGCGCGACGGTGGAAAGCACCGCCGTTAGCATCAGGAACCATGACGAGCGTGACTGAGCCTTCTGCCGAGCACGAGATCGATATCCACACCACCGCCGGGAAGCTGGCCGACCTGCGCAAGCGCGCCGAGGAGGCCCTGCACCCCGTCGGCGAGGATGCCGTCGACAAAGTGCACGCCAAGGGCAAGCTCACCGCTCGCGAGCGCATCCTCGCCCTGCTCGACGAGGATTCGTTCGTCGAACTCGACGCGCTGGCCAAGCACCGCAGCAAGAACTTCGGCCTCGACAAGAACCGCCCCACCGGCGACGGCGTGGTTACCGGTTACGGCACCATCGACGGACGCGACGTCTGCATCTTCAGCCAGGACGCCACCGTGTTCGGCGGCAGCCTCGGCGAGGTCTACGGCGAGAAGATCGTCAAAGTCCAAGAGCTCGCCCTCAAGACGGGTCGCCCGCTCATCGGCATCAACGACGGTGCCGGGGCGCGCATCCAAGAGGGTGTGGTGTCCCTCGGTCTCTATAGCAGGATCTTCCACAACAACATCAAGGCCTCGGGCGTTATCCCCCAGATCTCGCTGATCATGGGGGCAGCAGCCGGCGGTCACGTCTACTCCCCTGCGCTGACCGACTTCGTGATCATGGTCGACCAGAGCAGCCAGATGTTCATCACCGGACCGGACGTCATTAAGACCGTCACCGGCGAAGACGTCACCATGGAGGAACTCGGCGGCGCGCACACCCACATGTCGAAGTCCGGCACCGTGCATTACGTCGCCTCCGGCGAGCAGGACGCGCTGGACTACGTGCGCGACCTGCTGTCCTACCTGCCGCCCAACAACTACGCCGAGCCGCCGCGCTACCCCGCGCCGCATCCCGGCCCCATCGAGGAAAGCCTCACCGACGAAGACCTCGAGCTCGACACGCTGATTCCCGATTCGCCGAACCAGCCGTACGACATGCACGAGGTCATCACCCGCATCCTCGATGACGACGAATTCCTCGAAATCCAAGCCGGTTACGCGCAGAACATCATCGTGGGCTTCGGCCGCATCGACGGCCGCCCCGTCGGCATCGTCGCCAACCAACCCACCCAGTTCGCCGGCTGCCTGGACATCAACGCCTCGGAGAAGGCCGCCCGATTCGTCCGGACCTGCGACTGCTTCAACATCCCGATCGTGATGCTCGTCGACGTTCCCGGCTTCCTCCCCGGAACCGGCCAGGAATACAACGGCATCATCCGCCGCGGTGCCAAGCTGCTCTACGCCTACGGTGAAGCCACCGTCGCCAAGGTCACCGTCATCACCCGCAAGGCCTACGGCGGCGCGTACTGCGTCATGGGGTCCAAAGACATGGGCTGCGACGTCAACGTCGCCTGGCCCACCGCTCAGATCGCCGTCATGGGCGCCTCCGGGGCCGTCGGCTTCGTCTACCGGAAAGAACTCAAAGAAGCCGCCGTGAACGGCGAGGACGTCGACGCGCTGCGGCTGGAATTGCAGCAACAGTACGAGGACACCCTCGTCAATCCCTACGTCGCCGCTGAGCGTGGCTACGTCGACGCGGTGATCCCGCCGTCGCACACTCGCGGCTACATCGGCACCGCGCTGCGGCTGCTGGAGCGCAAGATCACCCAGACCCCGCCGAAGAAGCACGGCAACATCCCGCTGTAGACCAATTCGCGCGCGACACAAGGAGTTCAGCAGTGGACCATGATGCCGACATCGTCGAGGTGTCCGACCCGCGGGACATGACGATCGACAACCCGCCCCCGCCCGACCCCCACTTCCAGGTCGTCAAGGGCAACCCCAGCCCCGAGGAGATCGCGGCGCTGGTGACCGTGCTCGCCGGAGCCGGCGGCGCCGGGCACGCCGAACCGGGCCCACAGGAACTCAACCCGTGGGGTCACCCGATCGACAAGCTGCGCTACGACGTCACCAGCTGGCAGCGGGTCACGCTGCTGGAGCGGATGCACATGCGGCGATGACCCAGGTTGTCCTGGGTTCCGCCTCGACTGGCCGTCTGAGGGTGCTGCGCCAGGCAGGCATCGACCCGCTGGTCGTCGTATCTGAAGTCGACGAGGACGCCTTGATCGCCTCGCTCGATCCCGGGACCCCGCCAGAAGCGGTGGTGCTCAAGCTCGCCAATGCAAAGGCCGTCAGCGTGGCGGCGCAACTGCCGGCGGAGGTCGCGGCCGATTGCATTGTCATCGGCTGCGATTCGATGCTGTTGCTGCAGGGCTCGCTGCGTGGGAAACCAGGTTCAGTCGATGCGGCACGCGACCAATGGTCGGATATGGCCGGCTCCGTCGGGCATCTACTCACCGGCCACGCGCTGCTCCGCATCACCGCCGGTGTCATCACTCACACCGAGGGCCGGACCGGCAGCACCACTGTGCATTTCGGCACGCCCACGCCAGTAGAGCTCGATTCCTATCTGGACACTGGCGAACCCATGCACGTCGCAGGCGCGTTCACACTCGACGGGTTCGGCGGGTGGTTCATCGATCGAATCGAGGGCGACCCGTCAAACGTTATAGGATTGAGCCTGCCACTCGTGCGACAAATGCTGCACAACACCAATTTGGCCCTCCCTGACCTCTGGTCGCCGCAGATAAGTGTTGATACACGTTGATCGAACAGATGGAGACCGGGGAAGGCGCCAAATCGGCTAAAGAGCGTTATACGTAACCTCGGCTTTCCTACAATCTATCCTTCATTTGCCCTGTAGTAAGTTCTGTATAGCCGTCGTCTCCAACGTTGTTCGGACGCGCTAGTTGGGCTGGTAGCAATTTTTATCATTTAATCGCTTGACACCAAGCGTGATGGTTGTGACCTTGTCCGCTTTCGAACGAACCGACGCATCCGCCTCGGGATACTGCCAGCAGACACTCCAATTGGTTAGATTCGTAACATCTCTGTTGCCCTTTGTGTCGTTGAAAGCAAACTTCAACTGCACCGATCCGGCGGCCGCCCGGATATCGTCGACGGCACGCTGGACGACCTCCTTGCTGACATCTGGCATATCCCACGTCGAAATCGCAACTGAGGGTGGTTCGTCTGCGGACGCGGGTGCGGCAAAACCTACGCTTACGGGTAGAAGAGCACACGTCAAAACGATCCCTCCAACAGTATGCTTCAGCGTCACGATAGATTCCTTCCTAGTTGCATTAAGTCCTTACGGACACTAGCGGATTGCCCACCGTCTGGCGGAGTTCTATGCTCAGTTCCTCATAGCGAGCGGTGGGACGTTTGGATCTTAAACCGCCAGAAGAACTTTGAAGTGACCAGCCCGTGCGTTGATGGGGCCTCCCGTCGGGGACTGTCAGTTCGCTCACGCAAGAATGCACTTCGACCAGCAGCGAATTCGAACACTCGACCAGATCGCGAGCATGGCTCAGATGAGAGAATGGCTCGGTACGCAGGTTCCGTCGCAGAGACGACGCGCAAAGTAAGTCATTACTTCGAACGCTCAAGCAAAGACCCATTTCTGTCACTCCTACGGGTCACCAGCATCTTTATCCAAGATCTCCGACGGACACTCTCGGAGTGGCGGTATGTTCAGGCAAAATAGCCGAACAAGCGCAAAGCTCCTGAGACCATTGCCCTATTCGAGACGTCGCAGGCGGTTCCCGGGTCTTGCAGGTTCTATTACGTGGCCCGCGCGATCGCAAACTGGGCCGTCAGTAAGAATCGATACATCGTTCCCTTCCCCGACAACACCCCATTGGCTGGTTAGCAACTCAGACCAGGCCGGACCAACGTTACACCGGGCGTCGTCCTCATCGCCGTAACGGTCATCGGGGTCTGACCAGCGAAGACGCAACTGCACGCTGATCGTTGCCGTACCCAGTCCCGTGAAAAACGGGACAGTTTCGCATCCGTCTGTCGCAAGGCCATCGAGACTCCCCGCTTCGGCTCCAGACGCTTTGGGAACAAGGTAGGAGAGTTTCAAATAACCGTTCTCAATCTTGTATCCAACTATCGGTATTTCTCCGCGGTCGGAAACAGACACACGCGGAATATCCGAAATATCGATAGGGTCATCCAATTTCGGCACCGCGTTCGCACTCGTCTGAGCGGCGACTTGTGTTCGATCGACGTGCACAATCGCAGCATCGGTAGTTACGTCGCTGACTTCAGCCACATCATGCACCGTGAGACGCTGAACCGTATGCCGGCCGCGAAACTTGCATCGATCAGAGCTTCCGAGCTCGCGGGTTTCACGCGGGGCCCACAACAGTTCGAGATTGACGTGCAGCCGTCCCTTGCGCCCAGCGTTGACCGAAGAGTTGACCGTGCACGGCCCGGCTTCAGTTCCAGCCGAACCGTCCGTAATCAGCCCAGCGCCGTCGGGAGCAAGGTAATAGACTTCAACACCGCGACCCCCGTCAGCGCTCGCCTCCGCGAAATACCCGACGATCGGGAGCAGCCCACGCCTTTCGAGAAGTGGCGGCACGAAGCTAGCTTCCGGTTGATTAGACTTGCGGCTCGTCTGCATCGATTCTTGCTTTTTCTCGTCGAGGAAGACGAGGGTGCTGCCACTCAGCAGAGCCACGAGCAACAGGGTTGCACCACCGCAGCGAATAGCACGGAGGCCGCGCGGGCCGGGAGTGTTGACTTCGGGGTGGCGGAACCTCCATGACTGAGTGCTCCACCACAGCCACCTGGGAGCGGCGACCAGAAGCGCGCCCACGATGAGGCCAACAGAGACGAAGAGGATGGCAGCGGTCATCGGCAAACTCTAACGGCGCGAAGGCAAGCCCCACACTTGAGCGCTGACTCATAAGTTCGCGGGAGAGCACATCTGGCGCACGGTCTTCTGCTTTGCTAGTAATCCGCCTGATGGTCAAAGCCGCTTCACGAAGTACAGGCACAGCGCGACATCCGTGGGAACGGACAAGACACCCCCGCGACAGCCATCTCCACGCCAGCGACAAGGGCGTGTCGTAACGCTTCAATGTACCGCGGCGGCGGGGTCAGGATGTGACGCTGCGGCTGGCGGTCTGGTGACCTTAGGCGACAGCCGTTCCCAATTATCGACACTCCGCCCCAAACCGATGAACAAGCCGCACGGCTTAGCCGTCGGAGTTCCCCGCGAGATCGGTGACTCAGATCACTGCAATTGCCATATGCACAGTTCTGGTTTATCAGCGATCATCTAACCAACGGCATCATCGTGCGCTGGGGGGCTCAGATGGTCACTGCACTGGAACGTTACCGCGAATCGTCGCTACGCCGTCGTCGGCGTGCAGAACAAGCAAACTATCGCTTGGACGTTCAGGGTTTGCGAGCAGTCGCGGTCGTCGCCATACTTGCGACCCACCTCGCCGGCTGGCCGCGCGGCGGATTCCTCGGCGTCGACGTCTTCTTCGTCATCTCCGGCTTCTTCGTGACCGACATGCTGCTGCGCAGTGCCGAGCCCACCGGCACCGTGTCGCTCGGCCGGTTCTGGCTCGACCGCGCGCGCCGCATCCTTCCCCTCGCGGTCGTCGTTCTCCTCCTTGCTTACCTCGCCTCTCTCGCTCTCCTCCCAAGCCAGTCCCACGCCATCGGTATCGACGCGTTGTACTCGCTGGTGTTCCTTGCCAATTGGCACTTCGCCTTCCACGGCGCCGACGCATCGACAGCAGTCGGCGCGGATTCACCGTTGCAGCACTATTGGCCGCTGGCGATCGAGGAGCAGTTCTATCTCGTCTGGCCGATTCTCATCCTGGCGGTCACCGCGCTCGTTGTTCACCGCGCCTGGACCCGCACTCACTGGTTCCGTGTCGTCGCCGCCGCCAGCGGCCTCGTCACCGCCGGCTCTCTGGCCTGGGCCGCCGCCTCCCCGCAGACGGCGCACTTCAACACCTTCGCCCGCGTCTGGGAACTCGGCCTCGGCGCATTGCTCGCCACCGCCGTCGGCACACTCGCCCTCACTCCGGTTTGGCTGAAGCCGATCCTGTCCTGGACGGGCGTCGCACTCATCGCCGCGAGCGTCGTGCTCGTCAGCCCCGCCTCCGAGAACTTCCCCGTCCCCTGGGCGTTCCTACCCGTCCTCGGCGCGGCACTGGTGATCGCCGCGGGTGTTGGTGGTGAACCGCTGTTTCAGCCGCTGCTGCGCAACCGTGCCGCCACCTATGTCGGCGACCTGTCCTACGCGCTCTATCTCGTGCACTGGCCCGTCATCGTCCTGCTCGCGACCGCGATGGAGACCACCGTCTACTTCTATGCGAGCGCCGTGACATTGACCCTCGGCGTGGCTATCGCTCTGCACCACTTCGTTGAAGAACCGCTGCGGCAAGCCAATTGGGAGGCCGTCCGCCAGGCTCGTCGGGACATGAAGCATGGCCTGTACCACGTGGAGCGGTCCACCAAGGTCGCCGCTGTCGCTGCGTTGGTGCTCATCACGCTGAGCGTCATCACCTTCGCTGCTCGGCCCGATCGCTACCAGCGGGCCCACGCGGACCCGTGCTGCGGTCACGTTGAATAGACGGGATTGACGACCAGCTCAATACCGGTGTCGCCACGCCCCGACGGGTACCTTGTTCGGCAAGGGCGGCAGCCTCGCTACACCGCGGCGAGGCGCCCGCGACATCATGCCGAATGGGGGCGGTTGGATGCAGGACGAGCTCACCGCTGCCGCGGCAGGGGTCGGCCTTGTCCCCAGTTTCCAGCAGGTGGTGTCCCTGCCCGACGGCGCCATCGTCGGATACGAGGCGCTGGCGCGCTGGCCCGCACTAGACGGTCGTGGGCCCACGGATGTCTTCGCTCACGCCACGGCGACCGGCCAGCTGGATGCCCTCGACGAGCAGTGCATCCACTCCGCAGCGCGAGAAGCACTGGACGGCGCATGGCGTCCCGGCATGCTGCTACTGATCAATTGCGAACCCACCACCGCCATCGACAGCACGGTGACCGGCGCTTTGGCTGTTGCGGCGGCAGCCTTCGACGTGGTCTTCGAGTTCACCGAGCGCGGGTTGTTGACCAATCCCCAGGCCCTGCTCGCCAAGGTCGCCATCCTGCGCGACCAGGGCTTCAAGATCGCCATGGATGACCTTGGCGCGCATACGGATTCGTTGGCCCTGCTAGACATCATCGAACCGGAGATCCTCAAGCTCGATCTCAACCTGGTGCAGCGCCACTTCAACCGGGTGCAGGCGCGCACCATCGCCGGCGTCATCGCCCACCAGGAACGCACCGGGGCGGTGATCCTGGCCGAGGGCATCGAAACCGACGACCACCTCGAACAGGCGCTTGCCTACGGCGCCACCTTGGGTCAGGGCTACCGCTTCGGTCGACCGGGGGCGCTCACCCGTAGACCCGAGCCGTTCCTGGGGCCGGCGCGCGCCTCGATCAGGCCGCTATCAGAAAGCCCGTCGACCTTCGCGCTGGTACGGCACCGCCTGCGGCCACGCACGGTGCGGCGAGAAACGCTGCAGGAACTCTCGCGCCACATCGAGCGCCTCGCCATCACCGCCGAGAGCCCGCCCATGGTGCTGGCCACGGTGCAGGACAAGACGAACCTGGGCACCAGGACAATGGACATGTACACCACGATCGCGCAGCGAGCCCCGCTGGTCGCGATCTTCGGCGAACACGTTGCGGCAGACCTCGGCAACGGTATCCGCGGGGTGCACCTCGACATGGAGGATCCTCTGGTGCGCGAGTGGACGATCCTCGTCCTCGGCCCCGACATCGCCGCCGGGCTGATCGCCCGTCAGCTCGAGTGTTCCACCAATCGGAAGGCCGACCGGCGCTTCGAAATGGTCATCACGTTTGATCGCGCCCTCGTCACGATGGCCGCACGCGGCCTGTTGAGCCGACTCGCCACCTGAGCCAATCCGCCGGGTGGGCTGAACCCCGTTCGGAGCCCAGCCCACCCGTGCGGTGTCAGAGATCCGCGGGCGGCGTGATCACCTTGACGGTCGTCACGCCGTCGAACGTGCTCGCATCCACCGTCGCCGTGCTGACGTACACCGTTCCATCGGGTGCCACCGTCGGCACAGTCGCGAGTCCTCCTGGCACCTCCAGAACTTTGGTGCCGCCGGCGGAGCTCATCGCGTACACCACCGACTTGATCGGCGTCGACGTGCCCGTCTCCTCGTCGGTCGAGGTTTCGATGATCGTCACATACGCCGTCCCGTCCGGGCCGAAGACGAACGCCTCACCCGTCAATCCCTGCAGACCGCCCAATTCGACAGCCACGGTGGGTGTTCCGCGATCCGTGAACCTGCCGAGTGTCGCGCCGGTCTTGCTGAACGCCAGGCCCCGCACCGAGCCGTCCAGGTCAGTGACGATGAGCAAGCCCGTGCCATCGGGTGCCACGGCCAGCAGGGAAACACCGCCCTGGAGTTGAGTCGCGGTGCCGGGCAGAGACTCCGTGGTGGCGCCGTTCAGCACGGCGACATGCGTGGACACGACGCCCGTTTCGTCGTCGTAGGTCTCGACCAGCTGGTAGCCCGTCCCGTCAGGACCGACGACAGGCAGCTGCACCGGATACCCGTCAAGGCTGCGTAACACCACCAACCCTGTCGGACTCACCACCGCCATGAAGGGGTCGCCGTCGCCATCCACCATCGGCACATAGACCGTGTTGTCCGGTTTGATCGTCATCACGTTGACCTGAATCAGATTCGATTCGGCGAACTCGCCGGGGAGGTTGATCACCGAACTGGACCCGCCGGGGCGCAGCACGAGCAGCCCCGCCGCGCCTTCCTCGTCGACGATGGCCAGATAGGCCGAGCCGTCCGGCGCCACCTGCGGCCAAGCCCGGACGGAACCTGTCGTCGACTGCGAGTAGGACACAGCGGTCGGCGTCAACCGCGCGATCCGATAGGTCAGACCCTCGCCATAGGTCATCAGCGTCATCAGCACCGAACCGTCAGGCGATGTGACAAGTTGCGACTGCAGCATTCCGTCGAGGGTGCGCGTCGTGACCGTGGACCCCGTGATCGTCGCGACCGTGGTCGTCGGCAGTCCGGTCGTCCCATCGGTCGTCGTCGTGACCAGGTACGCCGTTCCGCCCGAGACCACCATGGGGACCAGACTTCTCCCGGGAACCGGCTCAGTGGAGACCGACGTGCCGTCCGGCCGGACGACCAGCACCGCCGTCTGCTGGGTGCCGGTTGTCGATGTCGACCCCACCGCCACGTAGGCCGTTCCGTCGGCACCCACTACGGGGAACGCACCCGGGGCTCCTGATATCGCGTAGGTCCGACCCTCGTTGCCGGCGATGGCCACCAACGTGTATGTCGCACCGCCCGACCCGTTGGGCGCGGCAGCCAGGAAGTAGGCGGTGCCGGTCGGCCCGACGACCGGAACGCCGGCAACGGAAGCGTCGACGGTGAGAATCGTTGTCAGCGTTCCGGTTGAATCGACCGCGGCGAACGTCGTCTTGGCGCCCAATGGGTCAGTGGTCGTCACGAGAATGCTTCCGTCGGGGCGCGCGAGTGGCAGCGACGGGAAACCAGCGATGTCAGCCGTGGTGACCAGGACCCGTCCGTCCGCGGTGAGAACGCTGACACGGGTCACTGCCGCGGAGAAGTTCCCCCCGGGGATGCTGGTGGTCACCTGGTAGAGCCCGCCGCCGGGTGCGGCGATGACCCCTGTGATGGGGATGCCTGGCGTCGACGCCGTGGTCACCACGTTCGGCGCGATCGTCACCGTCACCTGCACCGGCGTGGAGCCGCCGTGGCCGTCGGTCACGGTGACGGTGAACGTGTCGGTGTCGACTCCTGGTGTCTGCGTGGCCTGTTCGCGCATAGCGGCGGTCGGCTTGTAGGTGAACGCTCCGGTGGCCGCATCAAGGGTGATGGTGCCGCCCTTGACCGAGGTGGCCGGCCCACTGTAGGTGCGGACGTCTCCGTCGACATCCGAGGAGGTGACCGTGCCGATGACCTTTCCGTCGGCGTCCGGCGCCCCAGCGGAGAAACTGCCCTGCGGCGCAGTGTTGTTCGGGCTGATGGCCACCGTGACCGGCACCTGCAGCGTGCCACCGCGACCATCGGACACCGTCACCGTGAATGTGTCCTGCTTGTCGGCCGTCGACGCGCCCAGCGCCGACGCGGCGTGCCGTGCAGCGTCGGTGGGCGTGTAGAGGAACGTGCCGTTCGCGTTGACGACGACGGCACCCTTCGCCGTAGAGGTCGACCCGCTGTAGGTCAGCGGATCACCGTTGGCGTCCGTGGCACTCACCGTGCCGCTGACCTTGCCGCTCGAATCCGGTTGTCCGACATCGGCTGTGCCGTTGGTCGGAGCGCTGTTGGGCGCGGGCAGGATCGCCACCGACACTGTCACCGTGACGGTGCCGCCGAGGTGGCCGTCGTTGACCGTCACCACGAACGAGTCGGTCTTGTCCGCCTCGGTCGCGCCGGCGTTGGCGGCGGTCTGCCGCGCGGCCGCGGTCGGGGTGTAGGTGAACGTGCCGTCCGCGTTCACCACGACCGTGCCGCCCTTGGCCGACGTGGTGGGGCCGCTGTAGGTGCGGGTGTCGTTGTCGGCGTCGGTGGAGGTGACCGCGCCGGTGACTTTCGCTCCCGCATCGGGCGAACCGGCGCTGTACGACCCCACGGGTGCGGCGTTGCGCGGCAGGATGGTCACGGTCACCGGGACCGCCAACGTGCCGCCGTTGCCGTCGGACACCGTCACCACGAACGTGTCCTGCTTGTCGGCCGCGCCCGCCCCCAGCGCCGACGCGGCGTGGCGCGCGGCATCGGTCGGGTCGTAGCTGTAGGAGCCGTCGGTGTTGACGACGACGGTTCCGCCCTTGGTGGACGTCACCGGGCCGGTGTAGGAGAGCGGGTCGCCGTCGGGATCGGTCGCACTCACCTGGCCGGTGACGGTACCGTCCGAATCCGGTTGTCCTGCAGTGAAAGAGCCGCCTGTCGGGTCGGCATTGGCGGGCGTGGTGGCCGGGGCGATCGCGACCCGCACCGTGGTGGTGGTCGTGCCACCGTGACCGTCAGCGACGGTGAACGTCAACGTCTCGAAGCGCGCCGAGTCCGGCGCGTCCGCGGCGGCTGCGGCCTGGCGCGCCGCAGCGGTGGGTGTGAACGTGAAGCTGCCACCACCGTTGTCGACGACCGTGCCCTTCGCACTGGCCGCCGGGGTGTAGGTCAGGGCATCCCGATCGGCGTCGCGGGCGGTGACGGTCACCTCGACCGCGCCGGTCTCGAGATCGGGCGCGCCCGCGCTGGCACGGGCGCGCGTCGGCGCACTGTTGAGCGGCGCGATGTTCACGGTCACCGGTACCAGCGCGGTGCCACCGTAGGCGTCGACGATCGTGACGACGAACGTGTCGGTCTTGTCGCCGGCCGGGGCATTGGTGGCTGCGGCGGCGTGCCGGGCTTCCGAGGTCGGGGTGTAGACGAACCGTCCCGCGGCGGTCACCAGGACGAAGCCCTTCTCGGTGGTGGTCGTGCCGCTGAACGTCAGCCGGTCCCCATCGGGATCGGCCGCTGCCACCTGTCCGCGCACCGCGCCGTTGAAGACGTTGGGACTACCGGTGCTCACCTCACCCGGCTGCGGCGCGGCGTTGTCGCTCGCCGCGATGGCGACGGTGACGGTGATCGTGTCGGTACCGCCGTGCCCGTCGTTCACGGTGACGGAGAACCGGTCGAAGCGGTCGCTGTAGCGACCCCCGCGCACGGCGTCGCGGGCTTCCTCGGTCGGCGTGTAGACAAAGCTGCCGTCGTCACCGATGACGACCGAGCCCTTCGCTGGGTCGCCGGCCAGGAAGGTCAGCGTGTCGTCGTCGGGGTCGGTGGCCCGGATCTCTCCTTGCACCGCACCGGTTCCCATATCGGGACGGCCCACCACACTCGACGCGTCGGGGCGGGCGTTGGCCGGGCTGATCCGCACGGTCACGCTCACCGGCGTGACGCCGCCGTTGCCGTCGTCGACAGTCACGACGAAGGTGTCGGTGGTGCCGGCCTCCGTGGCGCCGGCTTGCGCGGCGGCATGCCGGGCCGCGGCGGTGGGTGTGTAGGTGAAACGGCCCGTCGGCGACACCACGACGGTGCCCTTGGCGGTGGCGGTCGGGCCGGCGTAGGTGAGGCGATCCTGATCGGCATCGGAGCCGATCACCCGGCCGGTGACCCGGCCCGTGAACCACGACGGCGAACCCACGACCACCCGCGCGACGGGCGGGGTGTTGTCGTCGGCGGCGCCGTCGATCAGCTCGCCGGTGGACACCGTCGACGTACCGGAGCCGATCCGGTTGCTTTGCTGATTCGCCTGGCGCCGGGCGAACGCGAGCAGCGCCCACGCCAGCGGCGAGTCCGCCGGCGCGGAGGGGGTGTCGGTGCCGCCCGGCAGCAGCAAGGTCGACAGCAGCGCCGTGGTCATCGCCGGCTCCTCGGCGGGAGGCTCGGGTGTGGGCTCCTGGGCGACGGCCGGCGTGGCTGTCGGCGCCGGGGCGGCGGGCTCCTGTTGCGGCGTCGGCTGCAGCGCCTCCACGTGGACATCGGCCGGGTCGGCGGTTACGTGCGGCGCTTCGATCGGGGCCGGCTTCTCGACGGGAGCGCTGCGGACCATCGCGCGTTTCCCGTGACGTGGCCGCGGCGCTTCAGCGCCGTCGTCCTTCTCCCCGGCCTTCTCATGTTCGAGAACGGGCCCCGAATCCTGTTCCTCGACAACCACTTCGGGCTCATCGATGTGTGGTGACGGACCCTCGTCGTCACCTGGGGGCGCCTCGTCGCTGCCGTCGTCGATGTTGTCGTCGTCGGCGTCAACGTCGGACTTCTCGTGCGCATCGTCGGCGGACTGCGACGTCGAAGGCCGCTCGATGGAGTTGCCCGATGTGGTGTTCGACTGTCCTTCGGCGGATCCGCCTGCACTGACCGAGCTGCCGCTATCGGGCTCTGCCCACGCGACGCCCGCCGGCCAGGCGATCGCCGAACCGATGCCCAATGCGACAGCAAGCGCTCCGACACGGCCGATATGGCGTGCGTGACCCATGATTCCCCCCGTATGAAATTAGAGTCCCCCACGTGACTCCCCCGCCAGAAAATTAGCTCACGGCGCAGGTTTTCCTGAGTTTTTCTGACAGCTCGCTGTCAGCTCGTTGCGAAGCCAAACAACCGACCGGTGCCTGCCAGGGCAAATGGGCGCCGGAGACCGGAAAATTTGTCGGCCCCGTCAGCCGCTCCGCGCGTCGAAACCCCGGCGGTAGGCTGATCGACGTGCCGCTACCGCCTGACCCCAGCCCTGCACTGCAGTCCTACGCCCATCCCGAACGGCTCGTCACCGCTGACTGGTTGTCGGGCAACCTCGGCCGGCCGGGCCTGGCCATCGTGGAATCCGACGAGGACGTGCTGCTCTACGACACCGGCCACATCCCCGGTGCGGTCAAGATCGACTGGCACACCGACCTCAACGATCCGAACGTGCGTGACTACATCACCGGCGAGCAGTTCGCCGCGTTGATGGACCGCAAGGGCATCGCCCGCGACGACACCGTCGTCATCTACGGAGACAAGAGCAACTGGTGGGCCGCCTACGCGCTATGGGTGTTCACCCTGTTCGGCCATCCCGACGTGCGGCTGCTCGACGGCGGCCGCTCGCTGTGGATCAACGACCATCGCGACACCACGCTCGACGTGCCCACCAAGCAGACCACCGGCTATCCCGTCGTCGAACGCAATGACGCCCCCATCCGCGCCTACAAGGACGACGTCCTGGCCGCGCTGGGCAAGGAACCGCTGATCGACGTGCGCTCCCCGCAGGAGTACACCGGCGAGCGCACCCACATGCCCGACTACCCGGAGGAGGGCGCGCTGCGCGGCGGACACATCCCCACCGCGGTGTCCGTTCCGTGGGGCAAGGCTGCGCAGGACAACGGAAAGTTCCGCAGCAGAGCCGAACTCGACGAGCTCTACGGCTTCCTGCCGCCCGACGGGAACACCATCGCCTACTGCCGCATCGGCGAGCGCTCCAGCCACACCTGGTTCGTGCTCACCTACCTGCTCGGCCGCGAAGGCGTACGCAACTACGACGGCTCGTGGACCGAATGGGGCAATGCGGTCCGTGTGCCCGTCGCTGTCGGGTCCGAACCGGGTGAAGCGCCGGGCACGTCATGAGCATGCCGGCAGCGTTGGCCGAGGTTGTGTCCGACTTCCAAGAGGTCGACGGCCAAGACAAGCTCGCGATGCTGCTGGAGTTCGCCAACGAATTGCCCGAACTCCCCTCCTCGCTCGAAGAGGCGGCGATGGAACCGGTACCGGAGTGCCAGTCCCCGTTGTTCCTGCACGTCGACGCCGACGACCGCGACCACGTGCGGCTGTACTTCAGTGCGCCCGCGGAAGCGCCGACCACGCGCGGATTCGCCGCGATCCTGGCCGCCGGCCTGGACGGGCAATCCGCCGACGACATCCTCGCCGTGCCCGATGACTTCTACACCGATCTTGGGCTCGGCGCGTTGATCAGTCCCTTGCGGCTGCGCGGCATGTCGGCGATGTTGACCCGCATCAAGCGCCGGCTGCGCGGCTGATCAGAATCTATTCTTGACTGGTCACAATGACGGTGCGCCGTGAGGGGGTCCTCCGATGACATCGGATACATCTTCAATCGGCCAACAGTCCCCTCGTCCATGCGGTGCCGGCCGCGACTTCTCCGAGGCCGACTATGTGCGGGGGATGACGCGGCTCGCACACGCCATTGAGCAGCTCTCCCTGGCCCGGACGATGGCCGAGGTTCAGCACATCGTCGGCGCCACCGCCAAGGAGGCGACCGGTTGCGACGGAGCCACGTTCGTGCTCCGTGACGACAACATGTGCGTCTACGCCGACGAGGATTCGATCGCGCCGCTGTGGAAGGGCAAACGCTTCCCGATGCACACCTGCATCAGCGGTTGGGTGATGCTGCACAAGCAGCCCGCGGTCATTCCCGACATCTCTGTCGACGAACGCATCCCTCAGGACGCGTACCGCCCGACGTTCGTCAAGAGCATGGTCATGGTGCCGATCCGCCGACGCGATCCCGTCGGCGCCATCGGCGTGTACTGGGCCGAGCAGCGGCAGCCCACCGAGCACGAGGTGGCGCTGGTGCAGGCACTGGCCGATGCCACCTCGATGGCGATCGAGAGCGTGCAGGTGCACGCCCTGGTGAAGCAGACCATCGCCGACCGGCCGGAATTTCTCGACGCTACAACGCCGTCCGGCGGCGGGTCGGCCCGCACCGACGTCACGTTCGCCGCAGCGTTCGCCAATGCGCCCATCGGCATGGCTGTCGTCGGGCTCGACGGTAGCTTCCAGCACGTCAACCGCGAGTTCTGCCGCATCACCGGATACCACGAGCAGGACCTGATGCGACTGACGTTTCAAGACATCACGCATCCAGACGATCTCGACGGCGACCTCGCCGAAGCATCACGACTGCTTACCGGCGACATCGCCCACTATCAGATGGACAAGCGCTACTACTCCCGGGACGGACACGTCATCTGGGTCCGGCTCTCCGTCTTCATGGCACACGACGACTCCGGCCAGCCGCTGTCCTTCATCTCCCACATCGAAGACATCTCCGCGCGCCGGCGCAACGAGGAAATGCTCAGGCGCCAAGCCACACTCGACGCGCTGACCGGCGTCTTCAACCGCAGCAGGTTCGACGAAGAGCTGCACAAGTACGCGGCGCAGGCCTCTACGGACTCGACGGCCGAGCTAGCGGCCGTGTTCATGATCGACCTCGACGGGCTCAAAAAGATCAACGACCAGCTCGGCCACACCGCAGGCGATGCCTACCTCAAGACCGTCGCCGACACCATCAGCCGGCGGCTGCGCCTGTTCGACGTCGTCGGACGGATCGGCGGCGACGAGTTCGCGGTTCTTCTGCCCCACACCACGGTCACCCAAGCCCAGCAGTTGGCCCAGACGCTGGTCGAGCAAGTAGAGACGCTGTCCCCAGGCGGCATCTGTATCGGCATCGCCATGGTCACCCCGGACACCGTCGACGACGCGCTCGAGCGCGCCGACCGGGCGATGTACCGCGCCAAACGCCGAGGCGGCAGCCGCTGGTGCGGCCCGGAGCCGTTCGCCGCGGACTGATTCGCCGCGGACTGATTCGGCGCGGTTGGGCCGTCACAGTGGGCGACGCATCCCGGACGCTCCGCGACGGGTACCGCCACGGAACATCCGCCCCTCCGGTAACGTCGGGCGCTCGGGGGACGATGCTTGAGACAACACCTACCTTGGGGGGCACTGTGACCATGTCACTGACGAAGCGTTCGGCGTTGGCGCTTGCCGCGCTGGCCGCAGCGATGACCGCGGGCGCCATGAGTTTCGGTACCGCCATGGCCAAGGCCGACGACATGCGGCCCAGCCCCTGGGTGAAGAGCCCCGGCGCCGGCGAGGTCCGCAGGGACGCGACGCAGGGCGAGGTGCGCGACGGCTACATCCTGGCCCCCGCCGGCGGCGCGATCCGGCAGTCCCCGGTCGCCACCCCGAACACCAAGGCCGGCGGCTTCGACGGTGTGCGCGTCGGACCCGGCATCGGCGGCTGGTAACCGCTTCTAGCGCAACGCTTTTCCGGTTTCGGCGTCGAACAGGTACGTCTTCTCCCTGGGCACGATCAGCCCGATCGGCGTTCCGGCCTCCCACGACGTGCCCGCCGGCGCCTGCGCGATCACCCGCGTCGGCTCTGGCGTGTCCACCACCGTCGTCACCAACACGTGGCTGCCCAATGGCTCGACGAAGTCGACCCGCGCCGGCACCGCACCCTCGGCCTGCGCGCTGCCCAGCTGGAGATGCTCGGGCCGCACACCGACGGTGACCGGACCGTCGGGGCACTGCACCGACGGCAGCTGCGCACCGCCGAGCTGCAACTCGCCCGAGCGGACCATGGCGGGCAGCAGGTTCATCGGCGGACTGCCCATGAACGCGGCGACGAACGTGTTCGCCGGCCGGTGGTACACGTCGTCGGTGCTGCCGATCTGCTGCACCTCACCGCCGGCCATCACACACAGCCGGTCGCCCAGCGTCATCGCCTCCACCTGATCGTGGGTGACGTAGACCGACGTGACCGGCACCTCGCGGTGTAACCGCTTCAGATCACCGCGAACCTGGTTGCGCAGTTTGGCATCCAGATTCGACAACGGCTCATCCAGCAGGAAGGCCTGCGGATCGCGCACCAGCGCCCGGCCCATCGCCACCCGCTGACGCTGCCCACCCGAGAGCTGACCCGGCTTGCGGTTCAACAACTCCCCGATCTGCAACAGCTCGGCCGTCTCACGGACCCGGCGCTCGATGTCCGCCCGCGGGGTCTTGCGCTGCTTGAGCCCATAGGCGAGGTTCTTGTACACCGTCATGTGCGGGTACAGCGCGTAGTTCTGGAACACCATCGCGATGTCGCGCTGCCCCGGGCCCAGCCCGTTGACCACCTGCCCGCCGATGCGGATCTCCCCGTCACTGGGCTTGTCCAGCCCGGCCAGCAGCCGCAGCGCCGTGCTCTTACCGCAGCCCGACGGGCCCACCAGGATGAGGAACTCCCCGTCGGCCACCGTCAGGCTCAAGTCCTTCAGCGCGGCGACGCCGCCGGCGTAGCGACGGGACACATTGCGAAACTCGACCTCTGCCAACGCTCTACCCCTTGATTCCGGTACTGGCGACCGACTGCACGAAATACCGCTGCGCGACGACGAACACCAACAGCATCGGCAACAGGCTCATCACGTTGGCCGCCATCAACAACGGCCACTGCACGTGGTGTGCCCCCTGGAAATAACTGAGCCCCAACGGGATCGTCATCTGATCCTGCGATGTGATCACGATCAACGGCCACAGGAAGTCGTTCCACGACGTCAACACGGTCAGCGCCGCCAACGTCGACATCGCCGGCAGCGACAGCGGCAGCACGATCTTGAACAGCACCCCCAGCCGCGACGTACCGTCGACCCGGGCCGCCTCCTCGAGCTCCACCGGCACCGTCTGGAAGAACTGCCGCAGGAAGAAGATCCCGAACGCGGTAGCCAGGTTCGGCAGCATCAAGGCCCCGATGTGGTCGATGCCCAGCCCCTCCCAGACGTTGTCGCCGAACCACTTGACGATCAAGAACACCGGGATCATCGTCACCTGGAACGGCACCATCAGGGTGGCCATCAACGTCACGAACAGTGCGCCGCGGCCGAGGAATCGGATGCGGGCGAACGCGTAGCCGGCGAGGCTGCACACCACGAGATTGCTGATCAGCACCACCGCGGTGACCGTCAGGCTGTTGAGGAAGAAGTGCCCGAACGGGGCCTGCGCCCACGCCTCGGTGTAGTTGGCGAACCGCGGCGACTCCGGGAACAACACGGGCGGAAAGTGGTTGGCCTCCCCCTCGGTCTCCAGCGAGGTGATGAGCATCCACAGCAGCGGCACGATCAACAGGAAGCTCAGCGGGATCAGCACCAGGTGCCACGGGCTGAACGGCAACCGCCAGCGCCGTACCGGGGTCGTCGTCGCGGCCGTCATGGGTGATGCGCGAATCTGCGAGCCAGCCGGAACTGCACGGCCGTGACGAGCAGGATGACGACGAACAACGCGTAGGCCATCGCCGCGGCATAGCCGGCGTCGAAGTGCACGAACGCCTGGTCCCACAGGTAGTAGACGATCACCGTGGTGGCCCGCAGCGGGCCGCCGCGGGTGGTGGCGTACACCTCGTCGAACAACTGCAGCGCGTTGATGGTCAGCCACACCAGCAGGAACAGGTTCGCCGGGCCCAGCAGCGGCACCGTGATGGTGCGGAACCGGGTGAACGCGCTCGCTCCGTCGATGGCCGCCGCCTCGTGCAGCTCCGGTGGAACCCCCTGCAGCGCAGCCAGATACACGATCACCGAGAAGCCGGTCCAGCCCCAGATCGTCATCGCGACGATCACGTAGATCGCCTGTGACGGTGACGCCAGGAAGGGCTGCGACGGCACCCCGACGGCGTTGAGCGCGGCGTTGACCAGACCGTAGTCCCGGTCGGTGAGCCACAGGAAGATGATGCCCTGGCTGATCGTCGACACCGCCATCGTGATGTACGCCGCGGTCCGGTACACCGAGATGAACCGCACTGAGCGGTTCATCGCCGCCGCGACCAGCAGGCCGACGATCATCGTGCCCGGTACGAACAGCGCCGTGTAGATGATCGTGTGCTTGATCGCCTCGACGAACACCGGGTCCTCGGCCATCTTGCGGTAGTTGTCCAGCCCCACCCACGGTGTCTCCGGGGTGAGCAGATCCGACCGTTGGAAGGACAGCTGCAGCGACATCAGCACCGGCAGCAGCCCGAAGATCCCGATCAGGATCACCGCGGGAGTGATCAGGGCCCAGCCTGTCACCCCGTCGGTGCCCCGGGGCCGCCACCGCCGCGGCCGGGCGGGCGGCGGCGCGGGCGGTGCCGCCACCTCAGCCTCAGCGATCACCATCGAGCGTCCCGTCTACTTCTCGGCCAGCTTCGCGTCCGCCGCCTGCGCGGCCGCGTTCAAGGCGTCGGCGGGCTGCTGCTTGCCGAGCATGACCGCGACGATCGCCTGCCCCAGCGCGTCGGAGACGTCAGGGTACTGCTCCACAGTGGGCCGAACCTTCTTCACGTTGTTGAGATTCTCCACGAACGCCGCTGTGCCCGGCACGTTTTGGTTGAGCTTGTCGAGCACCTCGGTGTCCTTGCCGACCGACTGGCGGATCGGCAGATCGCCGGTGCCCAGCGAGAACGCCTTGACCTGCTCGGGCGCCGACAGCCACTTCACGAAATCGGTGGCCGCCTGCTTCTTCTTGTCGCCGTTGTCGAACACCACCCAGTTGTCCGGACCGGCGATGGTCTGATGGCCGCCCGACGATCCGGCGAACGTCGGCATCACCTGCACGTCGTAGTCGATGTCGGTCAGCTGGCTGAGATCCCACGGGCCGGTGACGAGCATCGCGACCTTGCCGCTGTTCATCAACTTCGGACCGTTCTCGTTGGTGGTGTCCAGGTACAGCGACTTGTCGGTGACAGCCATCTGCTGCAACACCGTGAGCGCCTTCACGCCGGCCTCGGAGTTGAACACCGCTTTCTCGTTGTCTGGGGAGAGGATGTCTCCACCGGCCTCCCACAGCATCGGGATGTAGTGCCAGACGGTGTCCTCGCTGCCGTCGGCGGGAATCAGCCAGCCGTACTGGCCCTTGCTGGGATCGGTGAGTTTGGCTGCGGCCGCGCGGAAGTCGTCCCACGTCCAGTCCGGGCTGGGCGGTGCGACACCCGCGTCGGCGAACAGCTTCTTGTTGTAGACGATCGCGAGGTTGTCGACGAGCGCCGGCACCCCGACGATCTTCTCGCCGACCGTGGCGGCTTCGCGCTCGGCGGGATAGAAGTCGTCCCACTGCCAGTCCGGCTTCTTCACCTCGTCGGCCATGTCCACCACCTGTGGGATCTGCGCGATGTTGGGTGACCACGACCCGAACATGTAGGCCACGTCGGGTGCGCTGCCGCCGCGGACCGCGGTCAGCACCTTCTGCAGCACCAGGTCGTTGCTGGAGTACAGCTCGCTGACCTTCACGTCGGGATGGTCCTTGTTGTACTGCGCGATCAGGTCTTTGAACACCTCACCCTCGGTGTCCTGGTACCCGTGCCACACCGCGATCTCGGTGGGACCTGACTCCGACGATCCCCCGCCCCCGCACCCGGCGAGGACGAGCGCGATGACGGCGAGCAGTGCGATGCAGAGGCGGCGTCTGATCACGGTGGACACTCCTTAGTGGTGGGTACGCAACGATTCGGGCAGCAGATCTGAATGGGCGGCGGTCAGTTCGTCACACAGCTCGGCGATCTGATCGACGCTCAACGACGCAGCGGTGTTCGGGTCGACCATCGCCGCGGCGCGCACGAGCCGGGGGTCGCCCTCCACGGCGGCACGCACCGTCAGGTCGACCGGGCCGAGGAAGGTGCGGTTCAGCGCGGCGCATTGGGCCGGCAGGTCCCCCACCGCCATCGGGTGCGCACCCAGCGAATCCAGCAGCGTCGGCACTTCGACCGCCAGACCGTCGGGCAGGTTGGTGATCAGCCCCGCGTTGACGACGTTGGCCGAGATGACCCGTGGGGTGCCGGTTTCCAGCGAGTGGATGACCTGCGGGGCGTACTCGGTGGAACCGGTGTCGATCGGCAGGGTGTCGGTGTCGGCCAATTCGGCTCGCAGACGGCGGTATTCGGCCACGTTCGCCTCGCTGATCGACACGTATTCGCCGACGTTGATCCGTAGCCGCTCGACCTCGGCGGGATCGTGCAGATACCACGGCACGTACTCGCTGCTGTGCTCACTGGTTTCGGTCGGGTAGTACCCCAGCCGGCGGTACATGTCGACCCGCACCCGGCGGCGCAGCTCGGGATCGGCGGCGATGCGCTCGTCGAGTAGTGGGTACAGGTTCTGGCCGGCACGCTCCCAGCGCAGCACCCACGCCTGGTGGTTGACGCCGGCCGACCAGTAGGACACCTCGTCGTAGGGCACGTCGATGAGCTCACACAGGCCGACCATCGTCCAGTACACCGAATGGCACAGGCCCAGCACCTTGAGGTTCGGCGCGACCTGGTTGAGGTAGGTCACGTTCATCGCCATCGGGTTGGTGTAGTTCAACAGCCAGGCGTCCGGACACATCTCGGCCATGTCGGCGGCGATGCCGGCCAGTACTGGGAAGGTGCGCAGCCCGCGGAAGATGCCGCCGACGCCGATGGTGTCGGCGATCGTCTGATTCAGGCCGTAGCGCGCCGGGATCTCGAAGTCGCGCAGCGTCGCCTCGTGTCCGCCGACGGCGATGGTGTTGATGACGTAGTCGGCGCCGTCGAGGGCACGCCGACGATCGGCGGTGGCCACCACCTCGGGGTTTGCGCCGGCGGTCCGGGCGGTGGCCCGGGTGATCGCCTCGGCGGTCTCGAGGCGTTCGACGTCGACGTCGTGCAACACCACCCGCACCGACTCCAGTTCGGGGAACGACAGGATGTCGCCCAGCAGTTCGCGGGTGAATTCGACGCTGCCTGCGCCGATGATCACGATCGTCGGTTTCACCGGCGGGCGCCCTTCGACGTCGGTTCCAGCACGGCCGCGGTCGGCTCCTCGCCACGCTTCTCGTCGGCGTAGACCATCAGCGTCGAGCCGACCAGCGCCAGCACGATGCCGATGGCGCCGTAGGGGCTGGGCAGCGTCTGGTAGGCGATCAGCGACACGACGATCGTGAGCGCGGGGGCCAACGCGTTGGTGGTGGGCGCGACGATGGTGGCCTTGCCGCGGGCCAACGCCATCACCAGGAACAGCGCGCCGACAGCGTTGAGCAGTTGGGTACCTGCCGTCAACACTGGTGCCTGCCAAGGAAAGTCGAGCGGCAGGCCGCCCATCGAGATCAGCGCGACGGGGATCAGCGCTATCGCCGTGATCGCCATCCAGCCGAACGTCGTCGCCTCGTTGACGCCCAGCGTCGCGGTCTTACGCATGAAGTACGCCTGCACACCCCATGCCACACAGATCAGGATCGCCAGCAGCAGCCACGGCCCCGTCGATGCGTCGGAATCACTGCTGGTGATGCTGAACAGCACGATGGCGGCCAGCGCGCAGATCAGCCCGACCACCGCCAGACCGCGGATGCGTTCGCGCAGCAGCACCATCGCCATGAGCACGGTGATCGCCGGCGAGATCGACACGATCGGGAAGATCAGGTAGGCCGGGCCGATCGTCAGCGCCTGGAACAGCAGCAGCTGGCCGCCTGCACCGGTGAGCCCGATCAGTAGGCCGTAGATCGTGGCCTTGGGCCTGCGGTCGAAGGTCTCGCCCTTCAGCGCGAACGCCGCCGGGATGATCATCGTCAGCGCCCAGATGCAGTAGATCATCTCGTCCGGGTAGCCGTACCAGGTCGCGGGCAACGCGGAGAACGCACCCCACACACCCCAGAACAGGATCAGCAGCGTGGCATAGAAGATCCAGCTCCGTGCCGGCCTTGCAGTCTTGTCGGTCATGGCTCCAGTCATGGCAGCGTCACCTTCTCGGGTGTGGTTGCAGTGTTTGACAATTGGGCGATCGCAGCGGTACTCAGCGGCTGACCGCTGTGTTTGGCGGCGTAGACCGCCGCGCCCACCGCCGGGTCGAGCAGCGGTTGCCGGAGGTCGTAGCGGGCAGGCAGAGCCGTGAGCGCGGACGTGAAACCGTCGAGCAGGCGCCGGTCGGAGAACATGCCCCCGGAGTACGACACCGGCACCGCCTCGTCGTCGGTGAAACCGACCAGCCGCCGGGTGGTTTCGACCAGCGCCACGAGTTCGTCGACCGCGTCGGTGAGGATCTGTGCCGCCGCGGGGTCTCCGCTCTGCGCGGCCTGACACACCGTGGTCGCCAGCGCGGCGATCGAGCCGCGGCTGCCCTTCCAGGTGTCGATGACCAGGCTGACTGCGTCGAGATCGCCGGCGATCTCGAGCCGCGCCTTGAGAAGGTCGTAGAGCGGGCCGCGCGGCATGCGACCGTCGCTCATCCGGCTGAACGCGTTGAGCCCACGGGTCGCGACCCAGTACGCCGAGCCCTCGTCGCCGAACAGTTCGCCCCAGCCGCCCACGCGATGCCCGACGCCGCGGCGCTCGCCGTAGGTCATCGACCCGGTGCCACTGATCACGTTGATGCCGTCTTCACCGCCCAGCGAGCCGGCCCAACCGCACACCATGTCGTTGTCGCAGCTGTACCGGCCGTGCCCGAGCACGCCGGCCGGCACGGCGTCCAGCGCGGCGATGTCGGCGCTGGCCTCGCCGTAGCCGGGCAAGCCGAAGAACGCGGCGTCGATTCCGGCAGCGTCGACCCCGGCCTGGTCGCAGATGTCGGTAACCCCCTGGGCGAGAACGCGTACGACGACACCGAAGCCGTCACGGGCGGGCGAAGCTGGGTGGGAGGAGACACCGTAGTAGTAGGAGGTGGGTGCGGTGGCGCGGGCCAGCACGTGCCCGCCGTCGTCGATCAACGCGAACGCGGTCTTCGAGCCACCGCCGTCGACACCCAGGTAGCGCGCCATCACCGGGCTCCGGTCATCGGGTAAATGGTGACGCCTTTGACGACGCGGCTGACTTCGCCCGCCGGGAAAGGATTGTCCGGCGTCTTGCCGTACTCCAGCGACGTGAACAGCGCCAGGTACTGCCCGAACACCAGGTACGGCAGCGCGACCAGTGCGTCGGCCAGCTCATCCAGGCCGGGAAGCACCAGAGCCTGGCCGTAATCGGCGGGGAGCGGGACGGCACTGATCACCCGGACCGAGTCCTCGCCGAGCTGGCTGCGCAGCTCGGCGATGATGTCGAGGTCGTAGCGGCGGGTGTACGGATCGGTGGAGACGTAGACGACGGCGAGCGTGTCCTCGTCGAGCACTGACTTCGGGCCGTGCCGGAAGCCCAGCGGGGAATCGAAGTACGTCACCACCTCACCGGCGGTCAATTCCAGAAGCTTGAGCGCGGATTCGCGCGCCAGCCCCTCGAGCGGACCGCTGCCGAGATAGACGAAGCGCTGCTTCTTGGTCTGCGCGAGCGCCCGGATGTCGGGCTGCAAACCGGCGACGTGTTCGGCGGCACGCGCCAGCGCCTCGACCTGGTTCGGCTGCGCCGGGCCCAGCATCAGCAGACAGGTCAGCAGCATCGACGTCAGGCTCGAGGTCATCGCGAAACCCGAGTCGTTGGTGCGGTCGGGCATGTAGACGACCAGTGAGTCCGGGCGATCGAGGTGCGCGCGGCCGAGCTTGCCTTCGCGGTCGCAAGTGAGCACCAGATGCCAGACCTGGTCGACGAGTTGATCGGCCAGCGCGGTGGTCGCCAAGCTTTCGGGGCTGTTGCCACTGCGGGCGAAAGAGACCAGCAGCGTGGGGGTTTCGGGCTCGAGGTGATCGAGGGGGCTGGCGACGATGCTGGTGGTGGCGATCGGCTCGACCCGGTGGTGCAGGTGCCGGCGCAGCAGCGGTGCGGCGATCTCCCCGGCGAATGCCGAACTGCCGGCGCCGGTCAGGACAATCCGCAGATCCGGGCGGGCCAGCAGGTCGCGCACGAACGCCTCGGCGTGCGGCTCGGTGCGGCCGGCCACTTCCCGCCAGGCGTCGGGTTGCTGGCCGATCTCGACGATCGTTGCGCCGCCGTCTTTTTGGGCGGGCACAGACGTCTGGGTCATCGTGGGTTTCCTCCGGGGTTGTCGGCGCGGCACGCGGCGGCATACGGCCGCAGCGCATCGCGGACGCGGTCGACCACGAGGGCCTGGGCGTCGTGGTCGAGCAGGCCGGCGCGGATGCGCTCGTACTGCAGGGGCAGGAACTGACTGATCAGCGGCAGCGGGATGCCGACCCGGTCGAGGTTGGCCAGCAGCATGCGCCGCGCGGCGTCGACCTCCTCGTCGGCCCAGTAGTAGCGCAGCCGGTCGCTGTAGCTGTAGCGCCGGGCAGTGCGCTGCGCGATCGGGTCACCCTCGTAGTAGTCGCGCCAGTACCTCGGTTCGGCGAGCATGCGCCGCTCGACCACCTCGATGAGGTTCGACCGCGACGGCCGCGGCACCAGTTCGGTTTCGATCATCGCCAGCGCGAACAGCGCCTCGCGCATCGCGAACGTCAGCCCGGGCCCCACTTTGAGGACCGCCCAATGGTCTTCGACGAGTTCGCGCAGCTGTTGCGGACGCTGATAGTCCGTCGAGTGCGCCTCGAACACCAGGTGCGCCTCGTCGTCGAGGACACGGCGCAACTGCGCAGTGGCCGCGTGCTCGTAGTCGATCACCTGGAGGTGATCGAACTCGACGCCGGGCTGCACCACCAGCGCCATCACCCGCGGCCACACGTCGTCGTGACCGACTGCGGCGAACGCGCTGCGGTGCGCGGCCAGGGTGGCCCGCGCCGCGTCGGCCGGGGTCGGCGTGAGGCGGTCGAGCGTCTCGTGGGCGCCACCGGGCACCGGCACTTCGGTGCCGATCACGTACACCGGGGCGTCAAGACCGGCCCGGCGCGCCGTGTCCTCGGCGACGGCGAGCAGCTGCGCACTGCGCCCGGCGACCACCTCGTCGGACAGCACGGCCGGATCGTCGGCGCAGCGCATGCTGCAGTCCAGGTGGATCTTCCGGTAGCCGGCCGCCACGTAGGCGGCGATCAGCGTCCGCGCGTGGTCCATCGCCACGTCGGCGGTCTCCTTCTGCCACCGGTTGGGGCCGAGGTGGTCGCCGCCGAGCACCACACGATCGCGATCGAAGCCGTGCGCATCGGCGATGCCGACCACCAGGTCGCGAAAGTCGTTGGGCCGCAATCCGGTGTAGCCGCCGAACTGGTCGACCTGGTTCGACGTCGCCTCGATCAACACGAACCCGCCGTCAGCGCCGGCCTGCACGATCGCCGCCTCCAACACGGTCGGGTGTGCCGAGCACACCGAGTACACCCCGACCGGATCGCCGTCCTTGTGCCGGGCCACCATGTCGGCCAGCCAGTCGACCCGCCGCAGCATCTGCGTGCCCGTCATGACGCCTTCACCCCCGCGACCACCTGGCACAGGTGCGCCACCGTGTCGGCCACCGCCGTGCGGGCCGGCACCAGATACTTGCGCGGGTCCGTCAGCGCGGCATCGGAGGACAACACCGCACGAACCGCGCCGGTGTAAGCGATGTTGAGCGCAGTGCCGACGTTGACCTTGCGGATGCCCGCAGCCACCGCGGCGCCCAGGTTCTCGTCGGACACGCCCGAGGACCCGTGCAGCACAAGGGGAATCGACACCGCGTCGGCGATGTCAGCGATCAGGGCCATGTCGAGTTCGGCGTCGCGCGTGGTCATCGCGTGGGAGCTGCCGACGGCCACCGCCAGCGCGTCCACTCCGGTCTGCGCCGCGAAGGCGGCCGCCTCGTGGGGATCGGTGCGGGCCCCGGGTTCGTGCGCGCCCAGCACGCGGCCGTCCTTGCCGCCCACCTGACCGAGTTCCGCCTCCACCCACAGCCCGGCATCGTGCGCCCGGGCCGCGAAAGCCGCTGTCTGACGGACGTTGTCGTCGGAATGCAGGTGAGCCGCGTCGATCATCACCGACGTGGCACCGAGCGTCGACGCCGTCGCGATCACCTCGTCGAGCAGAGCGAAGTCCTGGATGTGGTCGAGATGCACGGCCAACGGCGCGGTGCACTGGGCAGCGATCTGCGCGCAGGCCGCGGTGATCGGCGCCAGCTGCCCGCCGTGGAAACGCACGGTGTTCTCACTGATCTGGATCAGCGCGGCCGCGCCCGCACGCGCGACCCCCTCGGCGATCCCCTCCGCATGCTCGACGGTGATGGCATTGAAAGCCAATACCGCAGAGCGGTTTTCGATCGCCGCAGCGACCAGATCGGACGTGGAGGCCAGGGTCACGCGGTCGCCTCCTTCACCAGTTGTGTGCGGTACATCACTTGACTATGAGAAGCTCGCTCAGAACGCGCAATACCAATCGGTCAAACGATCAGGAAAACTGATCGCAGTTGAGCCCGAGGAGTGTCTCCGATGTCGATCAAGCGCACCGACCGCATGCGGGAAGTGCTGTCCGTGCTGCGGGATCGCGGCGAGGTCGCCTCGACAGTGCTGTGCGCCGAACTGCGCGTCTCCCCCGCCACGCTGCGGCGCGACCTCGCCGAGCTGGAGGAGCAGGGCCTGCTGGTGCGCACTCACGGCGGCGCCAAAGCGCTCGACCCCAGCGGCAGCGAAATCCCGGTACGGCTGCGCGATCACCGCATGGTCGCGATCAAACGTCGCATCGCCCAGCACGCTGCGGCCCTGATCCCGGCCGGCCCGCAAGCTGTCGCGCTCACCGGAGGCGTCACCTGCGGCGAGGTGGCCCGGGCTCTGAAGGGCCGCCCCCACATCACCGTCGTCACCAACTCGTTGACCATCGCCGCCGACTGCGCCGTGGACGCGCACATGAAGGTGATCGCGACCGGCGGGTTGGTGCGGGCGAATTCGCTCGAGGCCGTCGGGCCGATGTCCGAGCACGCGTTTCAGGTGATCACCGTCGGCACGGCGGTGCTGGGTGCCGACGGGATGTCCGCCGAGATCGGCGCCACCACCTACGACGAGGCCGAAGCGCGCACAGCGATCGCGATGGCGTCCAACGCCCAGCGGGTCGTCGTCGCGGTGGACGGATCCAAGATCGGCAACGTGACACTGGCCAAGATGGTCGCGCCGGCCCAGATCGACCACCTCGTCACCGACTCCACCGCCGATCGCGACCAACTCGACCGCATCGGGGCGGCCGGGGTGCACGTGCACGTCGTCGACGTGGATTGAGCGATCGCTCGCGGCGACTGCCGGACAGCGCAGAGCCCGACGCGTCACACTGGTGAGGTGTCGACCTCCGAGCCGGTGGCGGGCCTGCGCCAGCGCAAGAAGGTTGCGACCCGGCGCGCCATCCGCCGGGCAGCGATCCACCTGTTCGAGGAACACGGGTTCGCCGACACCACCGTCGAACAGATCGCCACCGCCGCTGACGTCTCCCCCCGCACGTTCTACCGCTACTTCCCCACCAAAGAAGCCGTGCTGATCTGCGACCAGGCCGAACCGATCATGGTTGCGTTCCGCGACGCCCCCGCCGAACTCTCCCCTGTCGCGGCGTATCGCCACGCCCTGGCTGCGTACTTCGCCGGCTTGAGCGAGGACGAGCGGCACGACACGATCGTCGCCCAGCACATGCTGTACTCGCTGCCCGAAGCCCGCGGCATCCTCTATTCGGAATACACCTTGCTCATCGAGCTGATGACCAACGCGTTGCAGCATCGGCTCGGCAACTCGGTGGGGTTCCCGGAACGCCGGGTCATCGCCGGCGCGATCATCGGGGTGCTGATGGCCGTCTCCGACGGGGAACCTCTGCCCGAGGAAGCCCTCACCACGGCGCTGAACATTCTCGAGTCCGCCCTCGGCCAGTGACGGCGCCGGGGTTACTGGCGGGTAAGGGACCGGCTCGCCGAGACTCAAATCGGGGCGCTTAAACTCCCCCGAGATACATTCTTAAAGAAGCTCTTAGAAATGACATGCCATCAGGAGGCGCAGTGGCCACTCACGCCAGCTCAAAGATCTCCAAGGTGCTCGTCGCCAACCGCGGAGAAATCGCCGTCCGGGTGATCCGAGCATGCAAGGACGCCGGACTCGAGAGCGTGGCGGTGTACGCCGAGCCCGACGCCGATGCCCCGCACGTCCGGTTGGCCGATGAGGCGTTCGCTCTCGGCGGGCAGACCTCCGCGGAGTCCTACCTCGTGATCGAGAAGCTGCTCGACGCCGCCGCCAAGTCCGGCGCCAACGCCGTGCACCCCGGCTACGGCTTCCTCTCCGAGAACGCCGAGTTCGCCCAGGCCGTCCTCGACGCCGGGCTGATCTGGATCGGGCCCAGCCCGCAGTCCATCCGCGACCTCGGTGACAAGGTCACCGCCCGCCACATCGCCGCCCGCGCCCAGGCGCCGCTGGTGCCCGGCACGCCGGACCCGGTCAAGGACGCCAACGAGGTCGTCGAGTTCGCCAAGGAATACGGCGTGCCCGTCGCGATCAAGGCCGCGTTCGGCGGCGGCGGTCGCGGCATGAAGGTGGCCCGCACCATCGAAGAGATCCCCGAGCTGTTCGACTCGGCGACCCGTGAAGCCGTCGCCGCCTTCGGCCGCGGCGAGTGCTTCGTCGAGCGCTACCTCGACAAGCCGCGCCACGTCGAAGCCCAGGTGATCGCCGACATGCACGGCAACGTGGTCGTCGCAGGCACCCGCGACTGCTCGCTGCAGCGCCGCTTCCAGAAGCTGGTCGAAGAGGCGCCCGCGCCGTTCCTGACCGACGCGCAGCGCAAGGAGATCCACGAGTCGGCCAAGCGCATCTGCAAGGAGGCCGGCTACTACGGCGCAGGCACCGTCGAGTACCTGGTCGGCCAGGACGGCCTCATCAGCTTCCTCGAGGTCAACACCCGCCTGCAGGTGGAACACCCCGTCACCGAGGAGACCTCGGGCCTGGACCTGGTGCGTCAGCAGTTCCGCATCGCCAATGGCGAGCCGCTCGACATCACCGAGGACCCGACTCCGCGCGGGCACTCGATCGAGTTCCGCATCAACGGCGAGGACGCCGGCCGCGGCTTCCTGCCCGCGCCCGGTCCCGTCACCCGCTACGACATCCCCACCGGCCCCGGTGTGCGCCTGGATTCCGGTGTCGAGGCCGGCTCGGTCATCGGCGGCCAGTTCGACTCCATGCTGTCGAAGCTGATCGTCACCGGCGCCACCCGCGAGGAGGCGCTGGAGCGCTCCCGCCGCGCCCTGGCCGAATTCCACATCGAGGGCCTGGCCACCGTCATCCCGTTCCACCGCGCCGTGGTCTCCGACCCCGCGTTCATCGGTGACGGCACCAAGTTCGACGTGCACACCCGCTGGATCGAGACGGAGTGGAACAACACCGTCGAGCCGTTCACCGGCGGCGACCCGATCGACGAAGAGGACACGCTGCCCCGGCAGACCGTCGTCGTCGAGGTGGGTGGCCGTCGCCTCGAGGTGTCGCTGCCCGGCGATCTGGCGCTCGGCAACGGCGGGGCATCGCCGTCCGGCGCGATCCGTAAGAAGCCCAAGCCGCGCAAGCGTGGTGGCGGCGGCGGGGCAGCCGCGTCGGGCGACTCGGTGACCGCGCCGATGCAGGGCACCGTGGTCAAGGTCGCAGTCGAGGAAGGCCAGAGCGTGGCCGCCGGTGACCTGATCGCCGTGCTGGAGGCCATGAAGATGGAGAACCCCGTGACCGCCCACAAGGAGGGTGTGGTCACCGGCCTGGCCGTCGAGCCCGGTGCCGCGATCACCCAGGGCACCGTGCTCTGCGAGCTCAAGAGCGAGTGATTTCTGCGCTGAGCCGTGGAGCCCGTCGAGATCAATGCCGGCGCGTGGTACCTGCGTGCGCTCCGCGCCGACGACCGCGTCGACGACCGGCCCGCGCTCGCCGATCTCGGTGAGCACGCCGCGCAGTACGTGAGTCAGGCTGCGGCACAGTGGGATTCGGAGACATTGTTCACCTGGGCGGTGTGCGAACCGACGACCGGCGAACTGCTCGCCGAGGTGACGCTGGACCCCGCGACGCGCGCGATCGCGGCCCGCGCCCGACCCGGCCACGAGCAGGCAGGTCAGACCGGGGCCGAGGCGGTGGGCCGGTTCGCCGAGGCGATGCTCAGCTGATCGGCTCGGGCCGCATCGTGAACCCGATGTCCTGCAGGATCGCGTATTCGATCGGGCTGATGTAGCGCACGTCGTGCCACCCCGGGCCGGGGCTCTTGTCGTTCATCAGCTTGTAGTCATCACCGGAGAACACCGACCGGTCTAGGTGAGACACCGATGACTCGCTCCACGTCGACAGCGGAATCGGCTTGCCATACGCGGCGATCGCGTGCGGACCGCCGAAGTAGACGCCTCCATGGAGTCCCTCGATGTAGTCGTAGGCGTCAGCGGTGAGACGGCCGTCGGGCCCGACGAGCGAGGTTCCGTCGGCGGTGGTCAAGAAGCTGTCGTAGACCGACAGCCATCCGAGGTTGTCCTCACGCGTGCCCGTCAGTGTGTAGAAGCCGAATGAATGCAGGAGCTCGTGCCGAGCGGTGTTCTGGAAGTCGTATTCGTCGTCGGCGATGACGTCACCCGTCGCCCAGGGAAGAGCGAAGTTCCAGTCGAAGAAGCCCTGGGTGGCGCCCTCCATGTCGTCGACGCCGGTGATGACGGCTTTTTGGATGACGGACTGTAGATAGCCGGGCGGATCGGTGAAGGGTGTCAGGGTTTCGGCGGTGAAGATGGCGTTGGGATCGTTGATCGCCGTCAGCTGGTATTTGATAACGACCGGCGTCTTCACCACGAAGAACCCCGCGATGTAGTCAGCTGACCGCTGGAACGCCGCCTTGCGGTCAGCGGTCCATTCGTCGCCGATCCAGGTGATGTCGTAGGTGATCGCGCGGTGATTGATGATCGATTCCGCGCGGGTGGCGGCCGGCCGGAACCAGTTGAGCAGGTTGACGTGCAACCCGAGATCCCTCGCCGCGACGACGAAGGTGTCGACACCGGTGAAGCCCTCATCGGGCGTGTAGGTGTAGGAGCCGTCCTTGTTGACCGCCACCGAACCCGACGACGGGCCCTTGACCACGCGGTAACGCATCCGGTCCCCATCAGGATCCTCGGCGCCGACCGTGCCACTGATCGGCCCGTCCATAACGCCGGTGACCTGGACCGGGTTCACCGTCGGCGCCTGGTTGAAGAACACGCGACGTGTGGTCGCCAACGACTTCTCCAACCGCTCCTTGCGGGCGTCGCTGATCGGCCGGTCATCGATCCGTTCCAGGGCCGCGGCGGTCATCTCGTTGATCGCCTCGGCGGCGCGCTGCTGCCGGTTCTTCCTCGGGTTCTCGGCGGGCTCCTCGGCATCGGTGTCACGGTGCCTGTTGGAGACCCGTTGCCGCCGCGTCTCCGTCGTCTCGGCCTTGTCGGCCTTCTCGGGCCGCATCACTCGTCGCGGCGTCGACGGACCCGCCGTCTCGCCGGCCGGTGCCGACACCGACGTTTCGGTGTCCGCCGCCGCCACACCGATCTGCGGGCCGGCCACCGACAGGCCCCACAGCGCCGCACCCAAGCCCGCCGACGCAGCACCGGCCGCAAGCCAGCGCCGTACCGCGAATTGCTCACTCCTGGTGGCCACGGTCATCCCTTCTTCGCGCGTCGACGCCACAGCAGCACCACGAAGCCCAGCGCCGCCATGGAGTGCGTCGGCGGCACCACCGTGTAGCCGAGATCGCGCAGGATGCCGATCTCGATCGGGCTCAGCTGCCGGATACCGAGCTCGCCCTGGGCCTTGATGCGGTGATTCATCAGCTGGAAGTCGTCGCCGGTGAACGTGTTGGTGTCCAGGTGTGATCCCGAGCTCCCGGGCTCCCAGACCGCAGGCGCGTAGACAGGCACCGGCTTGCCATAGGCGGCCACGGCGTTGGCGCCGCCGAAGTTCAGACCGCCGCTGGCGCCGAGCAGATAGGGATCCGAGCTCGCCGGCCAGCTGAAGTCCGGTGACACGAGCTTGGTGCCGTCGGCCGACACCAGGAAGCTGTCCCACACCGACCAGTTCCGGCGATCGCCGTTGGTTCCCGGCGGACCGGCCACCCCGAGAATGCCGAAGGAGTGCATCAGCTCGTGCATGACGATGCTCGTGAAGTCGTAGTCCTTGCCCGTGACGACATCGCCGATGGCCGTCGGGAACGCGAAGTTCCACTCGATGACTCCGTCGGCGTCGTCGCCGTTGGAGTCGACACCGGAGATGACCTTGTTCTGCACCACGGTCCGCCAGAAGCCGGGGTCCTGGCTGATCAGGTCGCTTTCTGCGCCGGCGAGCCACGTCTCGAGAGGCTCGTTGGCGCCCTCGACCCGGTACACGAGGGTGACCGGCGCGTACACCCGCAAGTACTCGGTGATGTTCCTCGCCACGCGTTCCAGCGCTGCCTGACGATCAGGCGTCCAGTTCTCCGCGCCCTCCTCGTAGCGGAAGTCGAACGTGACGGCGCCGTGGTTGATCAGCATGTCGGCCACGGTGGCACCAGGCCGTAACCAGTTGAGCAGGTTGATGTTCGACCCAAGGTCGCGGGCGACGACGACGAAGGTGTCCACGCCGGTGAACCCGTCGCCCGGTGTGTAGGTGTAGGTGCCGTTGCGGTTGAGCGTCACCTCCCCCGACTCCGGCCCCTTGGCCAGGCGGTAGACGATGCGGTCACCGTCGGGATCCACACCGCCGACCGTGCCGGTGACCGGTCCGTCGACCACGCCAGTGACCTGCACAGGTGCAACTGTGGGTGCTTGATTGAAGAACGTCCGTTGCACCCTGGCCGCGCGGCGCTCCAGTTGTTCCTTCCTGGCATCGCTGACGGGCCGGGAGTCGATCCGGGCTTGCACCTCCGCGGCCAGTGCGTCGATCTTCTCTGCGGCCCGCTTCGCCCGCTCCTGTTGAGCTGCGGCCCTGCGGGCGGCGCGCTCGTCGGCCGGTGATTCGTCGTCATCGCCGGCCTGGTCGTCGCGCGCGGCCGCGCGCTTGGCCGTCGTGCGTTCGGCGACCCTGTCGGCTCTGTCCCGCCGGGTCAGCTTGGTCGTCGCACCCGCCGCGTCGCCGGCCGAGACCGACGTAGCACCTGAGTCGTCGGCCGCCGCCGAACCGATCTGCGGACCCAGCAGTGCGAAACCCAGCAGCCCCGCACCCACCCCGGCCGTTGCCAAGCCCAGCCGGACACCGTTGCTGACAGCGCTCACCGATTCCCCCTCATCCTCATCTGTATTCCTCTGTCCTGCAGCTTGATTGACGGTTCAGCGCTTCTTCGCACACCGCCGCCACAGCAGGACCACGAAGCCCATCGCCGCCATCGACTGGCTCGACGGCACCACCGTGTAGCCAAGGTCGCGCAGAATCCCGATCTCGATGGGACTCAGCGTGCGGATGTCCAGTGCGCCCTTGCCTTTGCTTGCGTGGTTCATCATCTGGAAGTTGTCGCCGGTGAAGGTGAAGGTGTCGAGATGACTGCCGGAACTGCCGGGCTGCCAGGGGTCGGGAGCGAACAGCGGCACGGGTTTGCCGTATGCCGCGACGGCATTGGCTCCGTTGAAGAAGAGGCCGCCGTTTCCGCCGACCAAATTGGCGTCAGCCCACTGCGGCCATGCGTAGTCGTCCCCGATGATCGCGGCGCCGTCGGACGTACTCAGGTAGCGGGCGAACACGCTGCGGTCGGTGTAGTCGTTGTCGCCCGGTCGACTCAACCAGGACGCGAAGCCGAAGGAATGCAGCAGTTCGTGCATGGCCGTGCTCATGAAGTCGTATTCGCCTTCGCCGACGACGTCGCCGAGTGCCCACGCGTAGGAGAAGTTCCAGTCGATGAATCCGTCGGCTGCGTCACCGTTCGCGTCGACACCGGTCAGGAGCTTGTTCTGCACGAACGTGGGCCAGAATCCCGGATCCTCACTGATGATGTTGCTTGCGGCGCCGGCGAGCCAACCGACGGACGAGTCGTTGACGCCGTTGATGTCGTAGCGGATGACGACGGGCGCCAGCACCCTGAAGTAGGAGGCGAGCGCATTCGCCGACTCGACCAACGCGGCCCTACGCTCTGCGGTCCAGTAGTCGGCACCGTCGCGATACCGGAAGTCGAAGACGATCGCCCCCTGGTTCACCAGAGAACTCGCGCGGGTACCTGCCGGCCGGAACCACTGCAGCAGGTTGACGTGCGGGCCCACGTCGATCGCCCGCACTTCGAAGGTGTCCACACCGGTGAACCCGTCCCCCGGCGTGTAGGTATAGGAGCCGTCCCTGGCGACCGTCACCGAACCCGACGACGGGCCCTTGACCACCCGGTAGCGCATCCGGTCTCCGTCGGGGTCGACGGCGTTGAGCGTGCCGGTGACCGGTCCGTCGATGACGCCGCTGACCTGCACAGGAGCCAGTGTCGGGGCTTGGTTGAGGAACCTGCGCTGGGTGGCCTCCCACCGGTCCTCCAGCCGCTCCTTCCTGGCGTCGCTGACCGGACGCGAATCTATCCTGGCGTGTACCGATTCGGAGATCTTCCCGATCGCTGCGGCGACGCGCTCCTGACGGGAAGTGTCGGTGGTCGCCACGTCCTCGTCGTTGTCGTCGGCCCGCGCGCTTCGCGCTTCCGCCCGTGCCGTCTTGGTCGACCGCCGCTGGGCGCCGACCCCCGCCGCTTCGTGACGTGCGGGGCCGGCATCCACGGACGGGGTGTCACCCGCGTCGGCCGAGGCCACAGCGAGATCCGGGTCGGCGAGCGAGAAGCCAAGCAAAGCCGCGCCCAGTCCGGCCGACGCGGCACCCAGCTGAAGCCACCGCTTGATCGCAAAGCTTTCCGCACGCCGGCGGCGGTGTCTCGCCATATTACTGACCCCCCTGTCAATTGAGTGGGAGCGTACAGCAACCTCGTTTGCCAAGCTTGGTTTTGCGCGTCACCCTCAGTGGCTCTGCTGGATCGACCAGCTCGGCGACGAGAAGCTCTGCTGAGGCCAGTAGTAGTAGCCGTAACCCACCCGCGGCCAGCCGACCCACGGCTGCGCGACGGTGTCCGGGGTGGCGACCATGCTGCCGTCGTCGTTGACCGACATCGCGGCACTGGCCGGGCCGGCCAACCCGAGCGCGGCGCCGCCGATGATGCCGGCCGACAGCAGGGGCAGGGCGATGATCCGAGTGATACGAGAAAGAGCGCTCATGTGAATCTCCTTGGTCGAGTTGATGACTCAACTCTCGCCCGCGAAGAGCCCGACGTCTGTCCGGTGATCAGGCGGTATGCCGGAGGACGGTGATGTCCCCCGATCGGCGGACATCACCTCCGGTCGATGTCGACACCCGAGCACAGATCCGCGCAGTCGACCACCACGACGTCCTCGCGCGAGCGCAGGAACGGGCCCGCACCTTCGTCGCCGGCCAGCATGTCGAGCATCGCTGGCCAGTGCCGGCGCGCGATCACCACCGGATGTCCCGGCCTGCCCGCGTAGCCCGCGCGCGCCAATCCGGTGACGCGTGCGGCGTCGAGCACACGCCGGACCGCGGCGGCGTTGACGTCGGGAGTGTCGACCGGAAGGAAAGCCGCATGGTCCGCCTCGTCACCGAGCGCGAGCACTGCGGCGCGCACCGATGCACTGAGCCCGTCCGCCCAGTCCTGCGCGATGACGGCACGAGCCGGGGCGGGCATGTCGACTCCGTCGACCGCCGCACCGAGCACGACGACGACGTCTTGACATCCCCCCTGATGAAGAGCGGTCACGGCCGAGGCCAACCATCGGCCGTTGTCGGCAAGCACCTTGGGTGTCCCGAAGCGTTTACCTTCACCCGCGGCGAGCACGACGCCCACTTCTGAAACTTGCTGCGCGTCAGGCAATTTCACGGCCACCTCAGAGTTGGTTGGCAAATTTGACATCTAATCGTCGGACAATTGTGAACATCCTCTTAAAGCCATTGTCCAAGATCGGACTGTGAGCGTATGGTCGAGCTCAAGGGTTGAAGTAACAGCCTTATTTGAGGACACGTCATCGTCACGCGGGTCTGCAATTCCCGCGCAGGCTTCTGAATCCTGGCCCCCTTGGCGCGACCACAGAGCGAATCCCCTTTCGGCTGATGGAGCGAATCGTGGCGCAAGTGCCTGACGTACCACCGGACACCACCGATGACACCTATGTGTGCCATTCCGCGCACTTCAACACTCGCCGGCCTCAACCGTCCACCGCCGTCGTCTCCGCCCACGGGGAACTCGACGCCGCGAACGGCAACGCGTTCGTCCAGTACGCGCTGCGCGATGCCAAACAGACTCAGTGGCTGGTGATCGATCTGACCGGGTTGAGCTTCTTCGCCACCGCCGGCTTCTCGGCGCTGCACACCCTCAACGTGCAATGTGCCGGGGAGAACATCCGGTGGGCGCTGGTTCCGAGCCTCGCCGTCGACCGGCTGCTCCGCCTCTGCGACCCGGACTCGACGCTGCCGATCTGCGTGGACATCGCCAATGCACTGACCACCGTGCACAGCGATCCCCCGCGGTTACTGAAGCTGGTCTCGCAGCCGCGTTAAGGACTTCGCCAGCAGCCGGGACACGTGCATCTGGGAGATGCCCACCCGCTCGGCGATCTGCGTCTGTGTCATCGATTCGAAGAACCGCAACACCAACACTGTGCGTTCCCGCTCGGGCAGCGCCTCGAGCAGCGGACGCAGGGCTTCGCGATTCTCGATCTGGTCGAGGCTCATGTCGAAGTCACCCAGGGTGTCGGCGATCGCCGGGGCGTCCTCGTTGTTGCCGCTGCCGCCGCTGTCGATCGACAGCGTGTTGTAGGAGCTGCCCGCGACGAGACCCTCGATGACTTCGTCTCGGTCCATTTCCAGCTCGGCGGCCAGCTCGGTGGCTGTCGGCGCACGGCCCAGACGCTGGGACAGGTCGGCAGTCGCCGCACCCAGCCGCAGATGGAGTTCCTTGAGCCGGCGGGGCACCTTCACCGACCAGCTGTTGTCCCGGAAGTGTCGGCGGACCTCGCCCATGATGGTGGGCACCGCAAACGACACGAAATCCGAGCCCGCGTTCACGTCGAAGCGGATCACCGCGTTGACCAAGCCCACCCGGGCGACCTGCACCAGATCGTCGCGGGGCTCACCGCGACCGTCGAATCGGCGGGCGATGTGATCGGCCAGGGGCAGGCAACGCTCGACGATGGAGTCACGCTGCCGCTGGAACGCAGCCGACCCCTGTTCGAGCCCTTCCAGCTTCCGGAACATGTCGACCACGTCCGCATATTCAGAGCTCGATCGCGAAGATGAACCCTGGGAGGACGACCGGGTCACTGCAACGAACTCGCTCGCCTTGTCGTCATCGAGATACCGAACACCTGACCCTCGGCCTGCTGACCATCGGAGAACGTGGTCACCTCGTCGGTCAGGGAGCTGAGAACATGCCAGCTGAAACTGCCGGGAGCCAGGATGTCGGGGCTGTCGCAGGTGGTCGACGCGTGCACGACCAGCGCCTCCGGCTGCGGATCCACGATCAGCAGCAGGGTCGAGTCAGGAACGGCGGAACGAATCAGCCGGGTGCAGGCCTCGTCGACCGCCAACCGCAGATCGGCCACAGCGTCGAAGTCGAGATCCTCGAAGGTGCCAATGGCTGCCACCAAGGTGCGCAACACGGCGAGATTCTCCAGCGTGGCGGCCACCCGCAGCTCAACGGACTGAGCGCTGTGCCGCTTTCCATTGACGTGGCTCGCGCCCTGCGCCATCTGACCTCCCGAAAACTTCCCCGAGAGACTACCCCAGGTGGCGTTGCCGCTACCCACGGGTGCTCCGGCCCGTCCCGACGGGCGTCGAATTGATGCGTGCGCGTCGTCGATGACCTGTTGCTGACATGGTTCGGGTTCCATACCCCGGCCCACAAATCTGCAAACTCAGGACCGAAATGCGTTGTGCGGACGCAATTCTGTGCGTTCCAGGTGAGACCCGCGTCACCCGTTTAGCCGTTCGGGGCGCCGGGAAGCCTCACCCCAGCCGGCGCGGAGCCGGAGCGAACCCATCCGAAAGGTGATCATGACTGAGAAGAACAGCGGTCCCGAAGAGGGCATCAAGGGCGTCGTCGAGGACGTCAAGGGCAAGGCCAAGGAGACGATCGGCACCGTCACCGGCCGTGACGACATGGTGCGCGAGGGCAAAGCCCAGCAGGACAAGGCCGAGGCAGAGCGCGATGTCGCCCAGAAGGAAGCCGAGGCCGAATCGGCCCGTGCCGGCGCCAAGGCGGCCGAGAAGCGCCAAGAAGCCAACCAGTAGAGCGATCTCGACGATGGGCCCGACCGGCATGTCCGGTCGGGCCCATCGTCGTCAGTGTCGGTCAACGCAGCCTCACCTGGCCGGGGCGCGGCTGACACCCCTGCTGCTCGAAAGCCAGCGCGGTGTGCAGCCGGTGTCTGCACCTCGTCGATGCTGCCGATCGGCACCTGGTCGTCGATCCACGCGGCCCCGTGCAGGGCAGCGGCCGCTCGCCCCGCGATGATCCCTTCTCCGCGAGACCACACCGAGGCGCTGGAACAGCCCTGACGGCAATCTCGGCTGCAGCGTCCGACAGAGGGGTCGTCAGGTCAGCGCGTCGATGAGTTCTCCGACGCTGTGCGCCGATTCCAACGGGTGCCGCAGCCGCCCCTCCGGGTTGACCGTGTAGTGGTTGCGCCGACCCACCTTCGACTTCGTCAGATAACCGTCGGCGATCAGGTCGGCGAGTATCGCCTGAACGGAACGCTCGGTAATCCCGATCAGCACGCTCAGCTCGCGCGCCGTCAGCGACTTTCCCTGAGCCAGACACAGCAGCACGTGCGCGTGGTTCGTCAGGAACGTCCATGTGCGCGTGGGTGCCGCGGCACGTGCGGCCGGGCGGGCTGCCGCCTTGCGCGGTGCCAGCTTGCCAGGGCTTTTCCGTGTGGCGGGCATCGACCACAGCATAAGGGATTCGCGTAGTGCATTTCGGCAATCGCGGCACGTCTTCAAATACGAACCTTGACACGCGATACGTAATACACGTAATTTACTTCGCATGTGGCACGCGTCAGCGATCCCCCTCCTGCCGACCCTGATCGTCGGTCCCGCGATCGTCGCAGTGGTGTCCGCGGCCGTCGGGCGGCGCGCTCCCGTCTTCGTCGGGCGCCTCGGCACCGCCACCGCGGCAGGCGGATTGCTGCTCGCAGTGGTCAACGTGCCGACAGCACAGGACCACCTCGCCGCGGCCCTACTGCTGCTGATCTTCGGAGTCAGCGCCATTGCCCAGGGTTTCGCGGTGCACTATCTGGCCGGTGACAATCGAGCCTCCTGGTTCACCTGTGGCGCAACGCTTCTCACATCAGCATCGACAGTAATGGCCACCGCGACGACGATGATCGGCCTCGCTATCGGCTGGACTGCAGTCGGACTCGCGCTGTGCCTGCTGCTGGGCACGTACCGCGAGCTGCCCGCCCGCGACGGTGTCCGCCGCACCGCACTGGCCTTCGGCATCGGCGACGGCGCACTGTGGCTCGCCGTCGCACTTCACGAGTTCACCGGCCGCACAACGGAACCCTTGATCGCCGTACTTGTCGTCATTGCCGCGCTCTCCCGGTCGGCGCAAATACCCTTCCACCGCTGGCTGCCCGCTACGTTGGCTGCGCCCACACCGGTGTCGGCGCTGCTGCACGCCGGCGTGGTCAACGGCGGCGGCGTGCTTCTGGTGAAGCTCAGCGCACTCGGCACTCCGCTGGCCGCAGGCATCGTCATCGCCGCGGGCGGTGCGTCGATGGTCTACGGCGCGGTGCTGATGCTGGTGCGACCCGACATCAAAGGCGCGCTGGCCTATTCGACGATGGCGCAGATGGGCTTCATGATGCTGACCTGCGGGCTCGGGTTGTGGGCCGCCGCGGTGATCCACCTGATCGGACACGGCTTCTACAAGGCGACACTGTTCCTGTCCTCCGGGTCGGCGATCGCCCGGCACCGCCGCGACCGACAGCTCGCGCCGCCCCGCGAACTCCCACGCACACGCCGCTGGGCGATCGCCACCACCGCGACACTGCTACCCCCGCTCGCCCTGGCCATCGGCGTCGTCACGGTGCCGGCCTGGCAGGACGGACACGCCGCCGAGCTCGCACTGCTGGTATTCGCCTGGGTGACCGGGTCGTTCGCGACGTGGGGTTGGCTCCGCCGCCAGCCCACGGTCGGCGGTGTCGTCAGCGCGCTGGCGGTGCTGACCCCCGCAGCCCTCTGCTACGTCGTCGCGATCAGCGTCTTCAGCCGGTACCTGCAACCCGACCTGCCCACGCCGGCCACATCGCCGGCCACCGTGTGGGCCGTCATCGCCGCCGCCTTGATCGTGCTGGCAGCCATGGCGAGGCTGCGCGCATCGCCTCGGCTGTACACCCATGCGATCACCGCCGGAACCCTTCACCCGACAGGAGCCCACCGATGACCACTGCCATCGCCTCCCGGCGCGCGCAGCTGCGCACCGACATCCGGCTTGCGGCCCGCGTGCTGCCGACCCACTACCCGCTCGGCACGTTCATCGCGGTGAACCCGCTCGCAGGCCTGCAAACCATGCCCTTCGAGCAGGCCGTACGCCGCGCGAGCGACGTGTACGGCATGCGCGGCACCCTGTCCGAGGAGGACTTCCGCGCACTGTACCGCCAGGGCCGCATCACCGACACGGACCTCGATGCCGTGCTCGTGCGGCGCCACCCCAACCTGGCCGACGAGCCGGAGCTCCGGCTGGCCGGACGCACGATGACGGCGATCGACCTGCTGCGCGCCGATATGCTCCACGGCCACGCCGCGCCAGAACCGGTGCGCCGGTTCACCACTCACGCTGAACGGCAGTCGGCCCGCCTCGCCACCGACATCGACAGCCACGCCGCCACGTGGTGCGCGGCATTCCTCGGCGGCGGCAGCTGGCCGATGCCGGGACGCGACAACGGTTTCTATCCGGCGTGGCGCGTACTGGTCCGCGCGGAACACACGTTGCCGCGGGCCGTCCGTCGGCGACTGCGCGCCCTCCCCGAGTGCGCCGACGACGCCGCGCTGCATGCGCTCGACGCACTCGGCGTCGGCGACGACGAACGGGTCACCTACCTGCAGGCTCATCTCACCCGCCTCCCGGGGTGGGCCGCCCACATCCAGTGGGGAGCCGACCGCGCGGCGGGTATCGACCTGCTCCAGTACCTGGCGATGCGGCTGAGCTACGAGGCCGCCTTCGTGGTGGGCGCGGCCCCGGCGCCACCTGAGCAACCGCGAGAGAACTCGACACCCACGGCGCGAGAACGCGCAGTCCAGCTGCTGGCCGCCTCGACCGGGGGAACCCCCACAGAGGCCGAATCGGCGACGGCGGCACGGGTTCTGGCCGCCCTGCCGGTGGCTGCCCGTGCGATGGTGTGGCAGCAGGCATTCGAACACCACTATCAGGACCGGCTGCTCACCGCCCTGACTGAGGCTCCGGCGCCGGCGCGCACCGCGGCGCACACCCAACTGGTCACCTGCATCGACACCCGATCCGAAGGGTTGCGCAGGCACCTCGAGAAGTGCGGTGGCTACCAGACTTTCGGATTCGCCGGATTCTTCGCGGTCGCGATCCGGTTCACCGGGCTGCTCGGCGGTGCACCGGCCGACCTGTGTCCGGTGCTGATCTCCCCCAACCACGACGTCGGCGAGCACCCCGCCGGCGACCCCAGCCGCCAGATCCGCGGTGCCACGGGTTTGGCCGCCGCCGAGAACGCATTCCACACCGCCAAGCACTCGCTGACCGCGTCCTTCACGCTCGCCGAGGCGGCCGGTTGGCTCGCCGCGCCGCTCGCCGCGGCCAAGACCGCGACACCGGCCGCCGTCGGACGGGTCCGGCACCGACTGCGCGACGTCATCGCCCCGCCGACACCGACCGTCCTGGCGATCGACGGGATGCCGCTGCCCGAACGAGTCCTGTTCGCCCACACCGTTCTCCAGTCGATCGGCATGATCGGTGACTTCAGCCGCCTGGTCGTGCTCTGCGGGCACCACAGCACCACCGAGAACAACCCGTACCAGGCGTCGCTGGACTGCGGGGCATGTGGCGGGCAAGGCGGCGGCCCCAACGCACGCACTGCCGCGCTCATCCTCAACGACCCCGCCGTCCGCGACGAACTGCGCGGCGCCGGTGTCGACATCCCCGCTGACACGCTGGTCGTCGCGGCGAGACATGACACCGCCACCGACCGCGTCACGGTGCTCGACAAGCACCTCGTCCCGGCCAGTCATCGCGCCGACATCGCCCGGCTGGAAGCCGATCTCGCGCACGCCGGCGACGCGCTGGCCGCCGAACGATGCGCTGATCTCCCCGGCGCACCACGGCGGCGCTCTCCGGCGAAGGCCGCGCGCCATGTCGCATCGAGATCCGTGGACTGGGCGCAGGTGTACCCGGAGTGGGGATTGGCCGGCAACGCCGCGTTCCTCATCGCCCCCCGCGAAGTCAGCGCGGGAATCGACCTGGGGCGTCGGGTTTTCCTGCACTCCTACGACGCCGATGTCGACACCGACGGCACCGCGCTGGAGACCATCATGACCGCACCGCTGGTCGTCGCACAGTGGATCAACTGCCAGTACTACTTCTCGACGGTGGCGCCCGACGTGTTCGGCGCGGGCACCAAGACCATCCACAACGTCGTCGGCGATGCAGGAGTGCTCTCCGGACATGTCGGCGATCTGCGCCTTGGCCTGCCCCGCCAGTCGATTCGGTTCGGCGACAAGCTGGTCCACGAACCACTACGGCTGCTGGCGGTCATCCAGGCTCCGTTGTCGCGGATCGACACCGTGATCGAGCGAAACCCGCTGCTGCGGCAGCTGTTCGACCACGACTGGGTCGCCGTGACCGCGCGCGAACACACCCATGACAGCTGGCGGCGCTGGACCCGCACGGGATGGCGCGGCTGGCACGACTCGCTTTCCCCGACCACCGAAGACAAGGAGATGATCCGATGACACCCACCCTCACCCGGATGACGAAGATCGAGGTCGTCGTGTCCGGCCAGGATGCCGCGGCGGTGCGTGACCTGATCGCCGGCGTCGGCGCCACCGGGTACACCAGCCTTTCCGGGGTGTCCGGCCTGGGACACCACGGCTACCACCAGGGCCGCCTGCTGTTCAACCAGCAGGCGACGCTGGAACTGATCATCACCGTGGTGCCCGACGACAAGGTCGAGGCGCTGCTGGCCGGACTGCGCCGCCTGCTCGACGCCTCCCCCGGCGTGCTGTTCGTGACCGAGACCTACGTCAGCCGCCCCGAGTACTTCAGCTAACCCACCCCACGAAAGGAAAGAACATGAGCACAGACGCTCGTGACGCCACCACCACCTGGCAGCGGCTGAAAGCCGGTGTGCACGAACCCACCGACGGACCGGTGGCAGCGGTGTTCCGCTGCGCCGACGCCCGCCTCAGTAACGAGACGGTGTTGGGGCAGTCCGCCGGTGCACTGCTCGACGTGAGCACCTGGGGACACACCGTCGACACCAGCGTGCTGGCCAGCCTGGAGTACGCGGTGGAAGTGCTCGCCCTTCCGCTCGTGGTGGTGCTCGGCCATGACGACTGTCCCGCCATGAACGCCGCACTGCGGGCATGGCAGCAGGCCCAGCTGCCCGACGGCGCGATGCGTGCCGCGGTGGAGCACGCGCTGCTGTCGGTGGTGCGCCGCGGCGCGGCAGCCGACTCGGTGGAGTCGGTGACCTCGGCCCACATCGTCGAGACCGGCCTGGAGCTCACGCAGCGCTCGCCGGTCTTGGCGCGCAAGGTCGACCGCGGCGAATGTGGGATCGTGTGCGCGACGATTGCGCCCGACACTCATGCGCTGCGCGTGCTCGCCACGCTGGGAGTCGAGGACACGAATGGCGTTCTCGTGGAGATGGTCTGAGCGACGGGCTAGGGCAGCGCCACGACGGCGGTGATCACCGTCAGCACGATCAACGTCCACCCGGCGCCCTGCCAGGCCCACCAGGCCGGCGTCTCGCGTGGCGTCCGCACGCTGCGCAGCAGCGACGCCGCAGCGCCCACCAGCAGGATCAGCGGCGCACCGACCGCGGCGCCCGCACGCTGCGGGGCGCCGCACGCCAGGGCGTCCACGGTCGACCCGGTACAGGTGCTCATCCACAGAGACGCGGTCAGAAAGAACAGCAGGCCTGCCACGGCGAAGCCCAACCCGGTACGCAGCGCATCACGCACACCACGGTCGTCGTAGCCGACGTCCGACCGGTGGTCATGCCCCGACAGGTCCGTCATGCCACCGTGACTTCCCTGTGACCTGCGCCGGTAAACCCCGATGTCGGGCACGGCCCCTACGATCCCGGTGTGATGTGGACGCGCTGGCGATGGGCGGTGGCCCTCGGCGTCGCCGCTGGGGTCGGTGCACTGTGGTCGGGCGTGCCGCCGTGGTGGTGTCTGGCGGTCGCGGTCCTCACGCCGTTGGTCCCCCGGTTCGTGGCGGCCATCGTCGTCGGCGCGGCCACGCCCAGCGCCCGGGAGACCGACGCGCGAGACGAGATGTCGGGCACCGAGTTCGAGGACTACGTCGCGCGGATCGCGCGCTCGGTCGGGGTGCCCGTGATCATGACGCCCTTGTCCGGCGACTGGGGTGTCGACCTGATCGTCGGCCACCGACCGCACCGGTTGGCCGTGCAGTGCAAACGGCAGTCACGCCCAGTCGGCACCGGCGCCGTGCAGGAGGTGGTGGCCGGGGCGCCGATGCAGGACTGCACCCGCACCATGGTCGTCACCAATCACCAATTCACCCCGGCGGCACGCAAACTCGCCGAACTGCACGGATGCGAACTCGTCGGCGGCGAGGAACTCCCTCGGCTACGCTCGACGATCCGCCGGCTCACCCGACCGATCGAACCGACATCGACCTGAGCACCGCGCGTACCGCGTCGACGGCAGCGTCGATCTCGGCGCGCGACACCGTCAGCGCCGGCCGGAATCGGACACTGTCCGGACCGCACCCGAGCATGATCACCCCGGCATCCCAGAGCCGGGCCACCAGCGTGTCCCGTTGCGCCGCACCCGGCATGCTGAACGCGCACATCAGCCCGCGGCCGCGCACGTCGTGCACCAGCGTGGGGAACGCGGCGCCCACTTCCTCCAGCCGCTCCACCAGGTAGCGCCCGTTCTCCGCAGCACGCTCGAAGAGCCCGTCGGCCTCGATCACCTCGAGCACGCGGCGCGAGCGGACCATGTCCACCAGGTTCCCGCCCCACGTCGAATTGATGCGCGAACTCACCGCGAACACGTTGTCGGGCACCTCGTCGACCCGGCCCCCGGCCATCACGCCGCACACCTGCGTCTTCTTGCCGAATGCGACGATGTCGGGCTGCACGCCCAATTGCTGGTAGGCCCAGGCTGTTCCGGTGATACCGCAGCCGGTCTGCACCTCGTCGAAGATGAACAGCGCGTCGAACTCGTCGCACAGCGCACGCATCGCGGCGAAGAACTGCGGGCGGATGTGACGGTCGCCGCCCTCGCCCTGGATGGGCTCGGCGATGAAGCAGGCGATGTCGTGCGGCGCCGCTTCGAACGCGGCGCGGGCCTGCCGCAGCGACTCCCGCTCCAGGGCATCGATATCAGCTGCCGAACGGAGGTAGGGCGCGTCGATACGCGGCCAGTCGAACTTCGGGAAGCGTGCGACCTTGTTGGGGTCGGTGTTGGTCAGCGACATGGTGTAGCCGCTGCGGCCGTGGAACGCGCCGCGCAAGTGCAGCACCTTGGTGCCCAGTTCCGGGTCGCGGCCGTGGGCCTCGTTGTGCCGACTCTTCCAGTCGAACGCCACCTTGAGCGCGTTCTCGACGGCCAAGGCGCCGCCGTCGACGAAGAAGAGGTGCGGCAACGCAGGGTCGCCGAGGACACGAGCGAACGTCTCGACGAACCGCGCCATCGGCACGCTGTACACATCGGAGTTGCTCGGCTTGTTCAGCGCGGCGGCGGTCAGCTCGGCGCGGAACTGGTCGTCGTTGGCCAGCGCCGGGTGGTTCATGCCCAACGCCGAGGAGGCGAAGAACGTGAACATGTCGAGATAGCCGCGGCCGGTCCGCGCGTCGATCAGGTACGACCCGTGCGAGCGCTCCACATCGAGCACCAGGTCCAGCCCGTCGGCCAGGATGCTGCGGCCCAACACGGAGCGGACGTCGGCAGGGGTGATCGTCGACGCGACAGCCAAAGGTGCCGGCAAAACATCAGTCATGTCGCAATCTTAACGGAATTTTTCCCGTTTACACCAGTCTTGACCGTGACTAATCCGGTATGTAGCGCCTATCGCTGTAGAATTTATGTAAGATGATCGTGCTGCGGGTCTTCACGTCGGCTGCGGTGCGGATCCGCTGCAGCAGTCCTTCCAGCGCCCGCGCCGACGCCACGTGGACCAACAGCACGTAGTTGTCATCCCCGGCGACCGAATAGCACGACTCGATTTCACGGATGTGCTCCAGCCGGGCGGGAGCATCGTCGGGCTGAGACGGATCGAGAGGGGTGATGGCGACGAACGCCGACAGCATGTGGCCGACGGCCTCGGGATTGACCCGGGCTGTGTACCCGGTGACCACCCCACGCGACTCGAGTCGGCGCACCCGCGACTGCACCGCCGACACCGACAGGCCCGCCGTCGCCGCGAGATGCGCCAACGTGGCGCGGCCATCGGCGATCAGTTCGCGGGTGAGCACCCGGTCGATCTCGTCGAGCGGCTGGCATTCTTCGGGCCCGGTCATTGCCGAACTGTATCGGAGACCCCGTGACTGACATCCAAACCTGGCAATTGCGGGCGCAATTCGCCGCCGGGCTGTCTGCCATGTACGGCGCCGAGGTACCCGCCTACCACACGTTGGTCGACGTCAGCACCGAGGTGAACCGCGACGTCGCCGCCGCCGACGACGACGCGGTGCGGCTCGGTTCGCTCGACCGAGTCACCGCGGAACGGCACGGCGCGATCCGCGTGGGCAACGACGCAGAGCTGGCTCAGGTCGCCGATTTGTTCTCCGCGTTCGGCATGTTGCCCGTGGGCTTCTACGACCTGCGCGAGGCCGCGTCCCCCGTGCCGGTGGTGTCGACCGCGTTCCGGCCGATCGATCATGAAGAACTGGCCCGCAATCCTTTCCGGGTGTTCACCTCGATGCTGGCCGTCGACGACCGACGATTCTTTTCCGCGGACCTGGCGGGGCGCGTCACCCGCTTCCTCGACGCACGGCAGCTCTTCGATCCCGCATTGATCGAGACCGCTCGCCGTATCGCCGCGCACGGCGCGTGCCCGTCGGCCGATGCGCAGGACTTCGTCGCGGCCGCGGTCTCGGCGTTCGCGCTCTCGCGCGAGCCGATCGATCGCGGTTGGTACGACGAGCTGTCGACGGTCTCCGCGGTGGCCGCCGACATCGCCGGGGTGTGGTCCACGCACATCAACCACTTGACGCCGCGGGTGCTCGACATCGACGCGTTGCAGCAGCGGATGACCGCGCGCGGCATCACGATGATCGACCACATCCAGGGGCCGCCCGCCACCGCCGGACCTCAGGTGCTGTTGCGCCAAACCTCGTTCCGCGCGCTCGCCGAGCCGCGCCGGTTCCTGGCACCCGACGGCGCCGTCGTCGACGGGGCACTGCGGGTGCGCTTCGGCGAGGTCGAGCAGCGCGGCGTCGCCTTGACCCCGCTGGGCCGTCGGCAGTACGACGCGGCGATGGCCGCCCCGGACCCCGCGGCGGTGTGGGACACCTACTTCCCCGGCACCGACGCCGAACTCGCGGCCTCGCGACTGGCCTACTACCACGGCGGCGACCCGAGCAGACCTGTCGTCTACGAGGACTTCCTGCCCGCCTCGGCGGCCGGCATCTTCCGCTCCAACCTCGACGGCGATGCGCCGGCCATTGAAGGCACGGAGGGTGCCGACCACACCGACTACAGCCGCGACTGGATGTCGGCCACGATCGGCCACCACATTCACGACCCCTATCACCTCTACGAGAAAGTCGCCTCCTCATGACCTCGACCGTCACTCTCCTGCCGAGCTCCGACGCCCTGCGCGACCGCGCACAGGAGGCATTGGCCGCGGTGGGCGCCAGCGTGCCGCTGGGCGCGCCCAACGCCGGCGGTCTGGCCGCCAGCTCCCCGGTCAACGGCGACGTGCTGTTCACCGTCGCCGAGTCCTCCCCCGAGCAGGTCGACGCGGCGATCGCGGCGGCCGCAGACGCGTTCGGCACGTGGCGGACCACACCGGCACCGGTGCGGGGCGCGTTGGTGGCCCGGCTCGGGCAGTTGCTCGTCGAGCACAAGGACGCGCTGGCCACGCTCGTGACGATCGAGGCGGGCAAGATCACCTCCGAGGCGCTGGGCGAGGTGCAGGAGATGATCGACATGTGCGAGTTCGCCGTCGGCCTCTCCCGCCAGCTCTACGGCAAGACCATCGCCTCCGAGCGGCCCGGGCACCGGCTCATGGAGACCTGGCATCCGCTCGGCGTGGTCGGCGTGATCACCGCGTTCAACTTCCCGGTCGCGGTGTGGGCCTGGAACACCGCAGTCGCGCTGGTGTGCGGAGACACCGTGGTGTGGAAGCCCTCCGAGCTGACCCCGCTGACCGCGATCGCGTGCCATGCGCTGCTGGCCCGGGCGTGCGCCGACGTGGGTGCGCCCGAGGGGGTTTCGCAGCTGGTGCAGGGTGGCCGCGAGGTCGGCGAGCAGTTGGTCGACGATCCGCGCGTCGCGCTGCTGTCGGCGACGGGCTCGGTGCGGATGGGCCGCGAGATCGGCCCGCGGGTGGCGCAGCGCTTCGGCAAGGTGCTGCTCGAGCTCGGCGGCAACAACGCCGCGGTGGTCACACCGTCGGCCGACCTCGACCTCGCGGTGCGCGGCATCGTGTTCTCCGCCGCCGGCACGGCGGGCCAGCGGTGCACGACCCTGCGCCGGCTGATCGTGCACTCGTCGATCGCCGACGAGCTGGTGTCGCGCATCGTGTCGGCTTACGCGCAGCTGCCGGTGGGCGACCCTGCCGCCGAGGGCACACTGGTCGGGCCGCTGATCCACGAGACCTCCTACCGGGACATGGTCGGGGCACTGCAGCAGGCCGCCGCCGAGGGCGGCGAGGTGATCGGCGGCGAGCGCGTGGACGTCGCGGACGAGGGTGCGTTCTACGTCCGGCCCGCGGTGGTCCGGATGCCCGCGCAGAGCGAAGTGGTGCACCGCGAGACCTTCGCTCCCATCCTCTACGTGCTCACCTACGAAACCCTCGACGAGGCGATCGCACTGAACAACGCGGTACCACAGGGTCTTTCGTCGGCGATCTTCACCCTCGACGTTCGTGAGGCGGAGCGATTCCTGGCCGCCGACGGGTCGGACTGCGGCATCGCCAACGTCAACATCGGCACCTCGGGCGCAGAGATCGGCGGCGCGTTCGGCGGCGAGAAGGAGACCGGCGGCGGCCGCGAGTCCGGGTCCGACGCGTGGAAGGCGTACATGCGCCGGGCCACCAACACGGTGAACTACTCCTCGGAGCTCCCGTTGGCCCAGGGCGTCCACTTCGGCTGATTCATCCCGCGAGCGAGCTGGTTTGTACGCCGACACGCCGCGCCGGGCGTTCATTCTGCGCGCGCTCGCGGTCGAGAATCGTCGGCATGGAACTAGACGGCAAGGTCGCGATCGTCACCGGCGCGGCGTCGGGCATCGGAGCGGCGCTCGCGTCCGGGCTGGCCGCGCGCGGCGTCCGGGTCGTGATCGGCGACCTCGACGAGGCGGGTGCACATGCGACGGCCGAGGCGATCCGGTCGACCGGAGGGCAGGCGATCGGACTGCGCGCGGACGCAGCCGACGTCGTCGACATCGAGGGCATGATCACGCTCGCCAGCCGTGAATTCGATCCCGTCGACATCTACATCGCCAACGCCGGCGTCATCGGCCGGCCCGGGCTCGGCACCGAGAACGACTGGGACACCATCCTCGACGTCAACCTGCGCGCGCACATCAGAGCAGCGAGACTGCTTGTGCCGCACTGGCAGTCGAAGGGCTCGGGGTATTTCGTCTCGGTGGCGTCGGCGGCGGGACTGCTGACCCAGCTCGGCGCGGCCGGTTACGCGGTGAGCAAGCATGCCGTCGTCGGGTTCGCCGAGTGGCTGGCCATCAGCTACGGCGACGACGGCATCGGTGTCAGCTGCGTGTGCCCGCTGGGGGTGGAAACCCCACTGCTGCAAGCAGTTCGGAGCACCGACGATCCCGACGCGCGGTTGGGCGCCTCGTCGATCGAGCAGTCTGCGGCGGTACTGAGCGCCGACGACGTCGCCACCGCCACCATCGACGCGATGCTCGCCGGCCGCTTCCTGGTGTTGCCACACCCCGAACTGCTGGAGATGTACCGACACAAGGGCGGCGACTACGACCGCTGGATCTCCGGGATGCGGCGTTACCAACGGGCGCTGCGCGCCCAGGGCGAAACGTAAGAATCACGTCATAGCTGGCTCCGCCCGCCGGCGATGCACACGACCGCGCGCCCGAGCCCCCTCCGTCGCAAAGCCGCCTTGTTCGCGTCGCCGCAGCTCAATCCACTACCTGACCTCGCTGGCAAATCCCTTGCCGGGGCTACGCCTACACCGCACGGGACCAGCGCATCGCGGCGCGCACAACACACCGCCGCAGCCCCTGCGTGCTGATCACTCGGGTCGTTTCATCCCCGCCGACGGGCCCCCCGCCGCGTGTAACCTCCGAACTCTGGACACCTGTTTGCGCGCCACGAGGAAGGGGCGAATGTGGACGTTCGAGCGCAACTGTCGCAACTCGACGAGACGGCGCGCGACGCCCTCGCGCGCCGCATCAAGACCCGGCTGGCCGCACGCGACTCCGACACGAACGACCACACCGGCGATCACCACGTCGCGATCGTCGGTGGCGGCGTCGCGGCCCTCACCTTGGCGCTCGAATTGCGATCCGCTCGCCCCGGCACCCGCATCCTCGTCGTCGAACCCACCGCCCATCCCGTCCCCGAGATCACCCACACCGTCGGAGAGTCGACCGTCGAGATCTCCGCGCACTATCTCCGCGACCGGCTCGGGCTGGCCGACCACCTGCAGAACGCCCAGATCCGCAAGATGGGCCTGCGCATGTTCTTCAGCCAGGACGACAACACCGACATCAGTCAGCGCGTGGAGGTCGGCAGCAGTGCGTTCGTCCCGCAGACCACCTATCAGATCGACCGCGGCAGGCTGGAAAACGAACTGCACCGTCGCTGCCTGGCGGCGGGCATCGACTTCATCATGGGCCGGGTGCGATCGGTCGCGTTCGGCAGCGACACGGCGCCACACCGAGTGACGATCCAGCGCGACGACGACGTCGTCGAGACGACTGCCCACTGGGTCGTCGACGCGTCGGGCCGCAACCGGCTGCTGCCCCGCGAGCTCGATCTCAAGCGGGCCAACGGACATCAGTGCAACGCGGCCTGGCTGCGCATCGCCACCGAAATCGACTTGGGGCAGTGGAGCGACGACCCCGCGTGGCATGCCCGCCTTTCTGAGGGGCGACGCGAATACTCGACCAATCATCTGATGGGCGAAGGCTATTGGGTGTGGCTCATCCGGTTGGCCTCCGGCGCGACCAGCGTCGGCATCGTCGCCGACCCGGCCTTCCACCCCTTCGACGGGTTCAACACTCTCGACAAGGCCCTGCTGTGGCTGCGCGAGCACGAACCGCAGTGCGCTGCGGTCCTCGACGAACACGCGGGCCTGATCAAGGATTTCCGGGTGATGAAGCAGTACAGCCACACCGTCGAGAAGGTCTACGACGGGCAGGCCCGCTGGTGCCTGACCGGTGACGCGGGTGTCTTCCTCGATCCGCTGTACTCTTCCGGGCTGGATCTGGTTGCGATCGGCAACGGCTTGGTCACCGACATGATCACCCGGGAACTCGACGGCTCCGACGTCGTCGCCCGTGCCGCGATCGCCGACTCGCTGTTCCGCTCCCTGACCGACATGTGGTGCAACATCTACCGCGACCAGTACGTGCTGATGGGCTCACCGACGGTGATGTCGGTGAAGGTCATCTGGGACATCGCGTTCTACTGGGGCTTCATCGGATTCCTGTACAGCAACGACCGTTTCACCCAGGTGGCCGACGATCCCGAACTGGTGCCCTACCTGCAGGGCCTCATCGATCTGAGCAACCGCATGCAGCTGTTCTTCCGCGAGTGGGCCGCCGTCGAGCATGATCCCGCACCGGCCCGATTCGTCGATCTCTATGTCCCGCTGAACTTCATGGCAACGCTGCACCACGCGATGATGGGGACCTCGGCCGCAGTCCGGGAACAGTTCGATGCCAACGCCCTTCTGCTGCGCCAGGTCGCCGGCCAGGTGATCGACACCGTGATGACCGACAAGGCGTCGCGCTTCTCCGACGACGACGTGATGGCGCAGGCGCAGGCGTGGCAGCGCGACGGGCTGCTGCGGGAACTGCGCAGCGTCTATCGTGAGCAGCAGCAGATCGATCCCATCTCCACGGGTTGGGTGCTGTGCACCGCGGCAGCCCGATGACCCCACCCGACCAGCCCGACCGCGAAGCACTGGCGATCGTCGGCATCGGGTGTCGGCTGCCCGGCGGCGTGGAATCCCCCGACGACTTCTGGCAATTGCTGCTCGGTGCGGTCGATGCGACCCGCGAGGTGCCCGAAAGTCGATGGCACGCCGCGCGATTCCATGACACCGCGCCGGGTAAGGCGGGAAAGATGGTGACCCGCAGGGGCGGCTACCTGGAGGAGATCGACCAGTTCGACGCCGCGTTCTTCGGCATCTCCCCGCGCGAGGCCAACCTGCTCGACCCCCAGCAGCGGCTCCTGTTGCATGCCACCTGGGAAGCCTTCGAAGACGGCGGCATCCCCGCCGACACCCTGGCCGGCACCGACGTCGGGGTCTTCATCGGCGGGTTCACGCTGGACTATCAGCTGCTGCAGAATCAGGGCCGCACCAGTCGATTCCGCTTCAAGCCGCACTCGGCGACCGGGATGATGATGACGATGCTCGCCAATCGCATCTCCTACGCTTTCGACTTCCGCGGGCCCAGCATGGCGGTCGACACCGCCTGCTCCAGTTCGCTTGTGGCCGTTCACCTCGCCGCCCAGAGCATCTGGAACGGCGACTGTCGGCTCGCGGTGGCCGGCGGCGTGAACGTCATCGTCGGGCCGAACACCGCGATCGCGGAGTCCAAGAGCGGCTTTCTCAGCAGCGATGGACGCTGCAAGGCCTTCGACGCGTCGGCCGACGGGTACGCACGCGGCGAGGGTGGCGCCGTGGTCGTGCTCAAACCCCTGCAGCAGGCGATCACCGACGGTGACCGGATCTACGCTCAGATCCTCGGCACCGCGGTCACCCAGGACGGCCACACCGACGGCATCACCGTGCCGAGCGAGGACGCCCAACGCACCGCGATCACCACTGCACTGCGCCGCGCCGGCGTGCAACCCACCGACATCGGCTACGTCGAAGCCCACGGCACCGGTACCCCGGTGGGCGACCCGGTCGAAACACGGGCATTGGCAAGCGCACTCGCCGCCGAACGCGCCCCCGAGGATCCGCTGCTGATCGGCTCGGTGAAGACGAACATCGGTCACCTGGAAGCCGGCGCCGGCGTCGCCGGTCTGATCAAAGCCGCGCTGACCCTGCAGCACGGCCAGATCCCGGCGAGCCTGCACCTGAGGACTCCCAGCAGCCCGCTCGAGGATCTGCACCTCGACGTCCCCCGCACGACGCGGCCTTACCCACCCGGACGGCGCCGCATCGCCGGGGTCAACTCGTTCGGCTTCGGCGGCACGAATGCGCACGTCGTGCTCGCTGAACCACCCACTCCCCCAGCCCCATCCGACACTCGCACGAACAGCGAGGAGCTGACCCTGCTCCCGGTGTCCGCCCGCTCCCCCGAGGCGTTGACCGCCGCGGTAGGCCACCTCGCCGAGCACCTGAGCGCCCGACCCGAACTCACCCTGGCCGACCTCGGCTACACCCTGGGCCGGCGCCGCAGCCATCTGAGCCATCGCCGTGCACTCGCGGTCGGGAGCATCGACGAGGCACGCGAGCAGCTACAGGCACTCGCCGAGTCCGGTGGACAGGCGGCGACCGTCCGCACCGGAACCGACACCGGGAAGCTCGCCTTCGTGTGCACCGGGATGGGTCCCCAGTGGTGGAAGATGTGCCGCGGTCTGCTCGACGTCTGTCCCGTGTTCACGGCGAGCATCGAGCGCACCGATCGAGAACTCGCCCGCCACACCGGCTGGTCCCTGATCGAAGAACTCCGCCGCGACGAACACGACTCGCGGATGGCTGACACCGAGGTGGCCCAGCCGGCCAACTTCGCCGTCCAGGTCGCGCTGGCCGACCAGCTCGCCCACTACGGCATCGTGCCCGACGCCGTGGTCGGACACAGTGCCGGCGAAGTGGCCGCGCATCACCTCGCCGGTCTGCTCACCTTCGAACAGGCCGTCGAGGTGATCTATCACCGCAGCCGCCTCCAGCAGCGCACCACCGGCATGGGGCGCATGCTGGCCGTCGGACTCAGCGCCGAGGCGTTGATGCAGACGCTCAACGACGACGCCACTGGCGAGTTCGGGCGCCGCGTGTCGATCGCCGCGATCAACAGCCCGTTCGCCGTCACCATCGCCGGCGACGAGGACGTGCTCGCAAACATCGTGGCCCAGCTCGACGCAGCGGAGGTCTTCAACCGCTACCTCGCGGTCAAGGTGCCGTATCACACGCACTACATGGATCTCGTCCGAGACGATCTGTTCAGCGCCTTCGACGCCCTGTCGTCGGCGCCCGCGCGCCTGCCGCTGTATTCGACCGTGACCGGGGAACGCCTCACCGAGTACGCCGCGGGTGCGGCCTACTGGTGGCAGAACACCCGTGCCACCGTACTTTTCGAAGCCGCCGCCCAGCGCATGCTCGACGACGGCTACACCCACTTCGTCGAACTCGGCCCGCACCCCGTACTCGCGTCGTCGCTCATGGAGATCGCCGGCCCGCGGGGCATCGCGGTGGTCGCGACGCAGCGGCGCGGCGAGGACGACGCCCGCACCCTACTGGGCAGCGTGGCCGCGCTGTACAGCCACGGGCACGACATCGACTGGCAGGCAGTACATCCCGGCGACAACGCCCGGCTGGTGAGGCTGCCCACCTACCCGTGGCAGTCGAAGCGCTTCTGGCACGAAACCCGGGAAGCGGCAGAGGATCTGCATTACACGCCGGTGCACCCGCTGCTCGGTCAACCCGTGACCGCCGCACACCCCACCTGGGAAGTCGAGCTCAGCACCGTCGCGCTGCCCTTCCTGGCCGACCACCAGGTGCAGGGCGCCGTCGTGGTGCCCGGTGCCGTCTACCTCGAAATGGCGCTGGCCGCCGCCTCACAGACCTACGGAACACCCTGCAGCGTCGACGAACTCGTACTGCACCGCGCACTGCTGCTCGACGACACCTGCGATCCGCTGGTGCGGACCACGCTCAACGAGGACACCGGCACGATCGAGTTCACCGCCTTCAGCGCGATCGGCGACGGCGATTTCGGGTGGACGGTCACCGCGACGGCCGAACTGAACATCCTGCCTCAGGCGCCCGCCCATGACCACGGAGCCGGAGACCATTCCGGGGCACTGGACGCCGATGAGTTCTATGCGCGCACCACCACTCTCGGGTTCGCCTACGGCGACGCCTTCCGCCCGGTGCAGGGCGTCACGGGCGGCGACGGGTGGGCACGGGCGCACCTGCGGATCCCCGCCGCCGTCTCCGACGACGTCGACGCCTTCTCGTTCCATCCCGCGCTGCTCGACGGTGCACTGCAGAGCCTGTTCGGCACCTCGACAGTCGCCGAGAATGCCACGCAGGCAACCTATCTGCCGACCCGTATCCGGCACTTCGCCGTCTATGGGCGTCCCGAACCCGACATGACCGTGCACGTGCGGGTCGTCGCCGCGACCCGCGAGGAGATCGAAAGCGACATCACCGTCGTCGACCGCCTCGGCCAGACGCTGGCCGTGCTGCAGGGCTTCACCGTGCAATCGTTGAGCGCATCGTCGGCGATGTCCACCGAGCGCATCGACCGAGGCCTCTACAGTGTGCAATGGCAGGACCGGCCCCCGGCACATCATGCTCCCGCAGTCGGCGCCGGGTCCTGGCTGATCCTCAGCGACACCGTCGGTGTCGGGTCGGCGCTGGCGCGGCACCTGAGCGCGCGGGGACACAGCGTGGTCGAGGTGGCCCACCAGTCGGTTGCCGCGATCACCGAGACGGATGTCGGCCATGCCGTCGATCCGCAACGCGGAGAACACCTTCCAGAGCTGATCCAACGGTTGCGCGCCCATGACGGGGCCCTGACCGGTGTCGTGGATCTGTGGCCCGTCGACATCTACACCGGGTCGGATCACCGCCTCGGAGTGCACGCCCTGCTGCACGTGGTCAAGGCCCTCGCCGCCGGCGACGGCCCGGCCCCCCGGGTGCACATCGTCACCGCGAACGCACAGCCGGCGCTGGGCACCGAAGACCTGGCCGTCGACCAGGCCACCGTGTGGGGGCTGGGCCGCGTGATCGGCCATCAGGAGTTTCCCGAGATGTGGGGCAGCCTGGTCGACATCGACGAGGCCGACGACCCGGATCTGACCGCCGGCCGGCTGTGTGCGCACCTGCTCGACGAGGACGCCGAAGACCAGGTCGCGCTCCGCGGCGAGCGCACCCTGGTGCCCCGGCTCCTCCCGTGCGGCAACCTCACCAAACCCTTCCCCACCAAACTGAGTCCCAACGCGACCTATGTGGTCACCGGCGGGACGGGAGCCCTCGGGCGCAGCGTCGCTCTGCATCTCGCCGAGCGGGGGGCGCGGCACATCACCTTGCTCAGTCGCCGCGACCTCCCGCCGCGGGCCCGCTGGCCACACCTGAGCGCCGACGACGCCGCGTACGCGACCGTACAGACGATTCGCCGCATCGAGCGGCTCGGTGCGGCGGTGCGCTGCGCCGCGGTCGACATCACCGGCGAGGAGAGCATCGAGCGCTGGCGCGACGACCACGACCGCGCCGGTGGCCCACCGATCCGCGGCATCGTGCACGCCGCCGGATCCGTCGACGACCGCCTGCTGGTCAACATGACCGAGGAAGACTTCACAGACGTGATGGCACCGAAGGTCGTCGGTACCCGGCTGCTGCACAACGCATTCGAAAAGGAAGATCTCGACTTCTTCGTGATGTTCGGGTCGGCCGGCTCGGTGATCGCTTCGCCGGGGCAGGCCAACTACGCCGCCGCCAACGCCTTCCTCGACGCCTTCGCCCACTACCGGCGTACCCGGGGACTGCCTGCCCTGACCATCGGTTGGGGACCGTGGTCGGTCGGCATGGTCGAAGAGCTCAAGCTTGAGAAGATCTACGCCCACCGGGGTATCGAGCTGATCACCCCGGCAGCCGGCGTCCGGATCCTCGACAGGTTGCTGTCCCAGAAGGTCGCCCACGTCGTCGCGATCACCGCCGACTGGAACCGCGCCCGACAAGGCTTCGGTTCGCGTCTTCCACCGATCTACCGGGACCTGGAAACCGGCGCCGACGCCTCCGGCGATGCTGCCGCGGCGTCGATCCTCGACACGCTCTCAGCTCTGCCCGACCCCGACCGGCTGCCTGTCGTGAGCGAGCACGTCCGCGGCATCGTCGCCTCGGTGTTCGACTGTGCCGCCGACGATGTCGAGCCCGACGCGATGCTCGACGACCTGGGACTGGACTCGATGATGGCCATGGAGTTCCGGGTGCGCATCAACACCATGTTCTCGATCGACCTGCCGGTGCTCGAAATCCTGCGAGGCGTCACGGTGAACTCGCTGGCCGGGCGAATTCTCGCCGAGCTGCGGCAGATTCACGCCGACAGTGTCGAAGCCGAGGTCGAAGCCGAGGTCGAAGCCGAGGTCGAAGCCGAGCCTGGCCCCGCCGACCTCGACCATCTCATCGCCACGCTGTCGGACGCCGAACTGCGGGCGCTGCTGGCCGACATCGAGGGGAACGGCCCGGCGCGGTGACCGCAGCAGATCTCGCGCCCGCCGTGCACATCCGCGGACTGAGCAAGTCCTACGGGCGGGTGGCCGCCGTCCGCGAGGTCGATCTCGATGTCGCCTACGGCGAGGTGGTGGCGATTCTCGGACCGAACGGTGCGGGCAAGTCGACGACCATCGAGATCCTCGAGGGGCATCGCACCCGGGATGCCGGCGAGGTGCGGGTGCTCGGTGAGGACCCCGGCACCGCCGATCGGGATTGGCGGGCGCGCATCGGCATCGTGCTGCAGGACGCCAGCGACTTCGGCACACTGACCGTCGCCGAGACCGTCCGCATGTTCGCCGGGTGCTACGGCACAGCCCGCCCTCTCGATGAGGTGTTGGAACTCGTCGGGCTGTCGGCGAAGACCGAAGCCCGGGTGAGGACGCTTTCGGGTGGGCAGCGTCGCCGGCTCGACGTCGCGTTGGGCATCCTCGCGACCCCGGAGTTGCTGTTCATGGACGAACCCACCACCGGCTTCGACCCCGAGGCCCGACGCCAATTCTGGGATTTGATCAGGCTACTCGCCGCCGACGGCACCACGATCGTGCTCACCACCCACTACCTGGAGGAAGCTGCAGCGCTGGCCGACCGGGTCGCCGTCATCGCCGCCGGCCGGCTGGTGGCCGTCGACACGCCGCACCGGCTCACCGCTGCAGCACATTCGACGGCGACGGTGCGCTGGATCGAACGCGGAGAAGAACGCGTCGTGCGCACCGAGCGTCCCACCGAACTCATCCGGCAACGGGCCGCCGCCGGTGGCGAACTCACCGCGCTCACGGTCACCCGCCCCAGCCTGGAAGACGCCTATCTGCACCTGATCGAGCCGACGTGATGACGACCTCGTCGCGTGCCCGGCACAGCTCCCGCTCGACCGTCGCGCTGCCCTCACCGCTGCGCATCGGATTCTCGCGCATCGTCCCGGAACTGAAGATGTTCTACCGGCGCCCGGAGCAGCTCGTCCTGACGTTCTCGATGCCCGCGGTCATCTGCCTGCTGCTGGGATCGATCTTCTCGACGAACGTTCCAGGGACCGACACCTCCACCGGCGCGGTGATCGCCGCCAGCATGCTGGCCTACGGCATTCTCTCCACGTCGTTCATCAACCTCGGCATCAGCGTCGCCGCCGACCGCGAAACCGGTGCGCTGCGGCGGCTGCGCGGCACCCCGGCCACCGCGACGTCGTACTTCGTCGGCAAGATCGCGCTCGTCGCGATCGCGAGCGTCACCGAGGCGGTGATCCTGTTGCTGGTCGGGGTGTTCATCTTCGGTCTGCGGCTGCCCACCGGAATCGCCGAATGGCTCACGCTGGCATGGGTGTTCGCGCTGGGCATCACCAGCTGCTCGCTGCTCGGCATCCTGGTGAGCAACATCGCCAACAACGCCGTGTCGGCTGCCGTGCTGACCAACGGTCCCGCGGTCGGCCTGCAGTTCGTCTCGGGCACCTACGTCCCCTTGATGCTGTTGCCGACGTGGATGGTCGTCGTCGGGTCCCTGTTCCCGGTGAAGTGGATGGCGCAAGGATTCCGGTCCGTGCTGTTGCCGCCGGAGATGGTCGTCAACGAACCGGCCGGCAGCTGGGAGCACGGCCGCATCTTCTGGGTGCTCGCCGCGTGGACGGTCATCGGACTGCTGGCCTGCCTGCGCGCCTTCCGTTGGTCCGAGGAGCGCTGACATGCCGCCGCTGCTCACCATCACCTACCACTTCTTCCTGCAGATCGTGGTGATCCTGGCGACCTACCGGCTGCTGTGGCCGCTGCTGCGCCGCCTCGGGCAGGTGCAGGTGGTTGCGATCATGGTTGCCGGGTTCCTGCTCGGCCCTTCGGTATTGGGGTCGGTGTGGCCACAGGCTCAGCACTGGCTGTTCCCGACGAAATTGACCATCGGTACCGAAACAGGCACGGCAACCATCACGCACCCCAACCTGATCGCCATCTACGTGATCGGTCAACTCGGCCTCGTGCTCTACATGTTCCTGGTGGGGGCGTCGTTCAAGCTCGACATCCTCGGTGCCCACACCCGCCAAGCAGGCGCCACGTCTGCCGCCGGCATCGGCGTCCCCCTGGTCCTCGGCGGCGTCGTCGGCTGGTGGATGGTCGATTCCGGCGGCTACTTCACCGACAAGGTCGCGCACTGGCAGGGCGGGCTGTTCGTCGCAGCCGCGGTGGCCATCACGGCATTCCCCATGCTGGCGTGGATCGTCTACGACTCCGGGCTGCTGAACACGCGGCTGGGCACGATGTCCCTGTCGTGCGCGGCCGTCGACGACGCCTGCTCGTGGGTGCTGCTGGCCACGGTCGTCGCAACCGCCAAAGGCAGTGTGCTCGGCGCGTTAATCGCCGTCGGCGGCGGCCTCGCCTACCTGCTGTTCATGGTCTATCTCGGCCGGCCCCTGCTGGCGCGCCTCGACACCTGGACTCCCGGCCGCGACACCGAACGCACCGGCGGGATACCGATCGCGAAACTGAGCATCGTCCTGCTGGTCGTGCTGACCGCGAGCTGGTTCACCGACCTCGTCGGAATCTATTCGGTGTTCGGCGCATTCGTGGCCGGACTGATGATGCCGCGCGGCGCGCTCCTGGACACGATCCGCGATCGATTCGAACCGCTCACCGCCTACCTGCTACTGCCCGCCTTCTTCATCTACTCGGGCCTGAACACCCAACTGAGCCTGATCCTCGACAGGTCCACGCTGCTGATGGCCGGCATCGTGCTGGTGGTGTCGTTCGCCGCCAAATTCGGGGCGGTCGGGCTGGCCGCGCGCTGGCAGGGCATGAGTTGGTATGAGGCCGGCTCGATGGGGGCGCTGGCCAACGCGCGCGGGCTGATGGAGCTGATCCTGCTCAACATCGGTCTGGAAGCCGGGCTGATCTCGGGCAAGCTGTACACCATCCTCGCGGTGATGACCATCATCACCACGTTCGTGGCGACCCCGCTGCAGCGGCTGTTCCAGCGGCGACTCGAGCGCACCGGCGCGCAGTTCGGGCCGACCGGGGAGGAACCGTACGAAGCGGCCACCGCCCGGTCCCGCTGAGTCGACGCGACGGCGGTGCGCCCACAGGGCGTCGTTGGACGTGTGTCAGTATCAACAACCATGGCGGCACCACGCCGGCGGCTGAGCCCTGATGCGCGCCGCACGGAACTGCTGGCGCTCGGTGCGCAAGTGTTCGGCCAGCGCCCGTACGACGAAGTGCGCATCGACGAGATCGCCGAGCGGGCAGGGGTGTCCCGCGCACTGATGTACCACTACTTCCCCGACAAGCGCGCATTCTTCGCCGCCGTGGTCCGCGCCGAGGGCGAGCGACTGTTCGAGGCCACCAACACCTCACCCATGCCCGGGCAGAGCGTGTTCTGGCAGGTACGCGCCGGCGTACTGGCCTACCTGCGGTATGACGAGGAGCATCCGCACCGGGCCTGGGCCGCCTCGATGGGTACCGGACTCGCCGATCCGGTGCTTCGCGGCATCTCCGACGTCGACAACGACAGACAAGCCGAACGGATCCTCGGTCGGATGACCGCGGTCGTCGGAGAACCGTTGGACGCCAAGGTGGAACGGGATCTGCGCGCGACCGTCTACGGGTGGCTGGCGTTCACCTTCGAAATGTGCCGGCAGCGCCTGGCCGATCCGTCACTGGACCGCGACTTCATCGCCGATCTGTGCGCTCACGCCTTGATGGACGCCGTCGGCCGTGTCGGCGGGATTCCCGCCACGCTGGCGGAGGCGGTGGCCGCGTCGCAGCGCTAGCCGCCGCCCGAACCGCAAGCCACTGACCTGTGGCGATGAGTGCTTTCGGCCTCGAGCGCCGCAGGTTGTCGGTGGAAGTTGGCACCATGGACTCATGCCTGCGACCACAGATCCGCTCGTGCGCTTCAGCGCGCTGACGCGTGAGTGGTTCGCGGGCACGTTCGTCGAGCCCACACCGGCGCAGGCGCAGGCCTGGACAGCGATTGCCGACGGGGACAACACCCTGGTCATCGCCCCGACGGGCTCCGGCAAGACGCTGGCGGCGTTTCTCTGGGCGATCGACGGCCTGGCCCGGTCCCCGTCGGCCGAACCTGCGACACGGGTGCTCTACGTCTCCCCGCTCAAGGCGCTGGCCGTCGACGTCGAACGCAACCTGCGCACCCCGCTGACCGGCATCTCACGCATCGCCGAGCGCGGCGGTCACGAGCCGCCGAAGATCAGCGTCGGCGTGCGCTCCGGCGACACCACCCCGGCCAAGCGGCGCGAGCTCATCACCAAGCCACCGGACATCCTGATCACCACACCCGAGTCGCTGTTCCTGATGCTCACCTCCGCGGCGCGGGAGACGCTGGCCGGGGTCCAGACGGTGATCGTCGACGAGGTGCATGCGGTGGCGGGCACCAAGCGCGGCGCCCATCTGTCCGTCTCCCTCGAGCGGCTGGACGCGATGCTGGAACGGCCCGCGCAGCGGATCGGGCTGTCGGCGACGGTACGTCCGCCCGAGGAAGTCGCACGGTTTCTGTCCGGCGCCGCCCCGACGACGATCGTGGCGCCCCCTGCGGCCAAGACGTTCGATCTCACCGTGCAGGTTCCGGTGCCCGACATGGCCAACCTGGAGAACAACTCCATCTGGCCCGACGTCGAGGAACGCATCGTCGATCTGGTCGAGGCGCACAACAGCTCGATCGTGTTCGCCAACTCGCGCCGGTTGGCCGAGCGACTGACCGCGCGGCTCAACGAGATCCACGCCGAACGTGCGGGCATCGAGCTGGGCGGCCCCAATCCGGGGGTGGCCGGCGGCGCCCCCGCCCACCTGATGGGCAGCGGACAGACCTACGGCGCGGAGCCGCTGCTCGCCCGCGCCCACCACGGCTCGGTCAGCAAGGAAGCCCGCGCCGACGTGGAGGAAGCACTCAAGAGCGGGCGGCTCAAGGCGGTCGTCGCGACGTCGAGCCTCGAGCTGGGTATCGACATGGGGTCCGTCGACCTGGTGATCCAGGTGGAGACACCCCCCTCGGTGGCCAGCGGCCTGCAGCGCATCGGCCGCGCCGGCCACCAGGTCGGCGAGATCAGCCAGGGAGTTCTGTTTCCCAAACACCGCACCGACCTGATCGGCTGCGCGGTCAGCGTGCAACGCATGCTCGGCGGGCAGATCGAGACGATGCGCGTTCCCGCCAATCCGCTCGACGTGCTCGCCCAACACACGGTCGCGGCGTGCGCCCTGGAACCGATCACCGTCGAGGCGTGGTTCGACACGGTGCGGCGCAGCGCCCCGTTCGCCACCCTGCCCCGCAGCGCCTTCGAAGCCACGCTCGACCTGTTGTCCGGCAAGTACCCGTCGACGGAGTTCGCCGAGCTGCGCCCACGCATCGTCTACGACCGTGACGCCGGCACCCTCACCGCACGTCCCGGCGCCCAGCGGCTCGCGGTCACCTCCGGGGGCGCCATCCCCGACCGCGGACTGTTCACGGTGTTCCTCGCCTCCAGTGCCGACTCTGAAAAGCCTTCGCGTGTCGGTGAACTCGACGAAGAGATGGTGTACGAATCCCGCCCCGGCGATGTGATCTCGCTGGGAGCGACGAGCTGGCGGATCACCGAGATCACTCACGATCGGGTCCTGGTGATCCCCGCCCCCGGCGAGCCGGCCCGGTTGCCGTTCTGGCGTGGTGACGGCGTGGGGCGCCCCGCCGAGCTCGGTGCGGCGATCGGCGCCTTCGCCGGCGAACTCGCCCGGCTGGACCGCGAGGCTTTCGAGAAACGTTGCGCCGACGTGGGTTTCGATACCTTTGCGACCGACAACCTGTGGCAGCTGATCGACGAACAGCGCTCCGCGACCTCCGCGGTGCCCTCGGATACGACGCTGGTGGTGGAACGCTTCCGTGACGAGCTCGGCGACTGGCGGATAATCCTGCACTCCCCCTACGGCCTGCGGGTGCACGGTCCGCTGGCGCTCGCTGTGGGCAAGCGGCTCTACGAGCGCTTCGGGATCGACGAGAAGCCCACCGCGTCCGACGACGGCATCATCGTGCGACTGCCCGACACCGACGACACCGCACCCGGCGCCGACATTTTCGTCTTCGAGCCCGACGAGATCGAGCCGCTGGTCACCACGGAGGTCAGTTCGTCGGCCCTGTTCGCCTCCCGGTTCCGCGAATGTGCGGCGCGGGCGCTGCTGCTGCCGCGCCGCCACCCCGGCAAGCGCTCGCCGCTGTGGCATCAGCGCCAGCGCGCCGCCCAGCTGCTCGATGTCGCGCGCAACTATCCGGATTTCCCCGTCGTCCTCGAAGCCGTCCGGGAATGCCTGCAGGACGTGTACGACGTCCCGATGCTGACCGACCTGATGGGCCGCATCGCGCAGCGCCGGGTGCGCCTGCTCGAGGTGGAGACGCCGACCCCGTCGCCGTTCGCCGCGTCACTGCTGTTCGGGTACGTCGGCGCCTTCATGTACGAGGGCGACAGTCCGCTGGCCGAGCGGCGCGCCGCCGCCCTGGCGCTGGACCCGACCCTGCTCGCCGAACTGCTGGGTCGCGTCGAGCTGCGCGAGTTGCTCGACGCCGACGTCATCGCCAGCACGACCCGGCAGCTGCAACACCTCACCGAGGAGCGGAAGGCGCGTGACGCCGAGGGCGTGGCCGACCTGCTGCGAATGCTCGGGCCGCTGACCGTCGAGGAGATCGTGGCGCGCTGCACCGTCGACGATGTCGGCGGCTGGCTGGAAGGCCTGCTGACCGCCAAGCGGCTGGTCACCGTCTCCTACGCGGGACGCACCTGGTGGTCGTCGGTGGAGGACATCGGCCGGTTGCGCGACGGTGTCGGCGTGGCGGTTCCGGTCGGCGTGCCGGTGGCGTTCCTCGAACCGGTGATGGACCCACTGGGTGAACTGCTCTCGCGTTTCGCCCGCACGAGAGGACCATTCACGACGGCCGAGGCGGCCACCCGGTTCGGCCTCGGCGTGCGCGTGGCCGCCGATGTACTGGGTCGGCTGGCCGCCGACGGCAAGCTGGTTCGCGGCGAGTTCACCGATGTGCCCGGCGACACCGGCGACCAATGGTGCGACGCCGAGGTGCTGCGCATCCTGCGCCGCCGCTCGCTGGCCGCGCTGCGCGCGCAGATCGAACCGGTGAGCACCGCGGCGCTGGGCCGTTTCCTGCCGGCTTGGCAGCAACTGGGCAGCGACAGCGTGTCCGGGGTCGACGGTTTGGCGTCGGTGATCGATCAACTCGCCGGTGTGCCGATGCCGGCGTCGGCGGTCGAGCCGCTGATCTTCGGGCAGCGGGTGCGTGACTATCAGCCCGGCATGCTCGACGAACTGCTCGCCTCCGGCGAGGTGCTGTGGTCCGGCGCGGGCGCGCTGTCGTCGGCCGATGGCTGGGTGACGTTCCATCCCGCCGACACGGCCCCGCTCTCGTTGGCTCCGCCCGGCGAACTCGACCTGACCGACACCCACCACGCCATACTCGGGGCGCTCAGCGGGGGTGGCGCCTATTTCTTCCGACAGTTGAGCGTCGACGGTGTCAGCAACGAGTCACTCAAAGAAGCGCTCTGGCAACTGATCTGGGCCGGCTACATCGGAGGGGACACCTTCGCGCCAGTGCGTGCACTCCTGGCCGGCACGCGTGGCTCAGGAGCCCGCCGGTCCGCGGCGCCGTCGCACCGGCACCGAAGAGCGCCACGGCTGAGCCGATACAGCATCAGCTCCGCGGGACTGGGTGCGCACCGCGACACCGACCCCACGGTGGCGGGCCGGTGGGCCGCGCTGCCGACCGCCGAAGTCGACACCACGATGCGGGCCTCCTACCAGGCCGACCAACTGTTGGCGCGGCACGGTGTACTCACCAAGGGCGCGGTGGCGGCGGAGAACATCGCTGGCGGGTTCGCGTCGATGTACAAGGTGCTGAGCATGATGGAAGAGGCCGGACGGTGTCAGCGCGGGTATTTCGTCGAGTCGCTCGGCGGGGCGCAGTTCGCTACCGCCAGCACGGTCGACCGCCTGCGCAGCCACGCTGACAGCATCGACGACAAGAAGCAGAGCCTGCGCGCGATCGCGCTGGCGGCCACCGACCCGGCCAACCCGTTCGGCGCGGCGCTGCCCTGGCCCAGTCAGGGGGATGGCGCTCACCGGCCGGGCCGCAAGGCGGGCGCGCTGGTGGTGCTCGTCGACGGTGAGCTGGCGTGGTTCGTCGAACGCGGCGGCCGATCATTGCTCAGCTTCACCGATGACGCCGGCGTCCACCATGTCGCAGCAGCCGCGCTGGCCGAACTGGTGTCTCGACAACGCGTTCCGGCGCTGCTGGTCGAGCGCATCGACGGTACCCCGGTGCTCGAGAGCAGAGAGTCCACCGTCGTCGAAGCGTTGGTTCAGGCGGGGTTTTCCCGGACACCGCGCGGGTTGCGGCTGCGCTGATGCCCGAGGGTGACACCGTCTTCCGTACCGCCGACAAATTGCGAAAAGCATTGCAGGGCAAGACACTGACGCGTTGCGATGTGCGGGTTCCCCGCTACGCCGCGGTGGACCTGACCGGGCAGGTCGTCGACGAGGTACTGAGCCGCGGAAAGCATCTGTTCATCCGCGTGGGCCAGGCGAGCATCCATTCGCATCTGAAGATGGAGGGCGCGTGGGTGATCGGTCGGGTCAGGGTGCCCGCCTACAAGATCCGGATCATTCTGGGCACCGCGGATTCGGTCGCCTCGGGCATCGACCTCGGAGTGCTGGAAGTACTCGAGCGTGATCATGACATGGATGCCGTCGCGCACCTCGGCCCCGACCTGCTGGGTGACGACTGGTCGGCGGAAGTGGCCGCGTCCAACCTGGTCGCCGACCCGACCCGTCCCGTGGCCGAGGCGCTTCTCGACCAGCGGGTGATGGCCGGGGTCGGCAACGTCTTCGCCAACGAGATGTCGTTCGTGTTCGGGTTGCGGCCGACCACGCCGGTCGGCGAACTCGCCGACCCGCTGCGGGTGGTCACCCGCGCGCAGCAGATGCTGTGGCTCAACAGGTTACGGGTCAACCGCACCACGACCGGCAACACCCGACCCGGCCAGGACGTCTGGGTGTACGGCCGGGCGGGACTACCCTGCCGACGCTGCGGCACGCGTATCGAGACCGATAAGGACGGCGATCGAGTCACCTTCTGGTGCCCCACCTGCCAACGCTGACCTATGCGCCGAAGCTGTACTCCGCGCGCTCGTTTGGGGATAACCACCGCGCTGCGCGCAATCTCGACCGATTGTGTCGGAGTCCCTCATCATCATTCTCGTCATGGGCACCGTCATCATCGGCACCGAGGCCGTCGCCAATGGTTTGATCACCAGCCATCAGCTCCGAAGTCGCTACCGCCCTCTCTTCCCGAACGTGCACGCGCCGAGCGGAATCGAACCCACTCTGCGGGACCGCACCGAAGGCGCATGGCTGTGGAGCCGACGCGCCGGCGTCCTGACTGGCATGGCCGCGTCGGCGCTGCACGGGGCGAGTTGGGTGGACGCCGCGGTCGACATCGAGCTGGTGTTCAACTGCACGCGGCCCCCGCACGGGATCATCGCACGCAATGAGCGCATCACCGCAGACGAATGGCAGCGCATCGGAGATCTCGCAGTGGCCACGCCGGCGCGAACTGCGTTCGATCTCGGCCGCTTTCGAAGCCACGACGCGCTAGCCCGCCTTGACGCCCTGATGCGTGCCCGGCCCTTCTCCACCGCGGACGTCATGATGCTCGCCGAACGCTATCGCGGCGCGCGCGGGTTCGCGCGCCTGAAGGCTGTCCTGCCGCTGGTTGACGGTGGCGCAGAATCACCGCGCGAGTCTTGGTGGCGCCACCTCGTGATCGCTTCAGGATTCCCCACGCCAGAAACGCAGATCGACGTCACCGACGAATTCGGCGGTCATGTCCGTCGGCTCGATTTCGGCTGGCGGCGCTACGGCGTTGCAGTGGAATACGACGGCGAACACCACCAGCAGGACCGCGCACAGTACCTCAAAGATCGGGCGGTGATGCCGGTACTGCACCGCCTGGGATGGCACGTGATCGGCGTGGTGCGGGAGGACAACCCAGTGGCTGTCCTCCGCCGTCTTCACGAGGTGATGACCTCCCGTGGCTGGCGAGGCAGCATCCAGATCCCTCGCCGCGCATACGCCTACGCCTACGCCGAAACTGCATTCCGTGTGCCCAAAACGGCATGAAGCACGCGCGGAATACAGTTTCGGCGTTGGGAGCTCAGTTCCAGGGCATCGCGAGCTTGACGATCTTGCGCACCACGGTCGCGAACTGCCGCGGCAGCGGGCCGGTGTTGTAGGGCACGCCGTAGCGCTCACAGATGTCGCGCACCTTCGGCGCGATCTCCGCGTGGCGGAACGCCGGGATGTCCGGGAACAGGTGGTGTTCGATCTGGAAGCTCAGGTTGCCGCTGAGGATGTGGAACAGCTTGCCACCGGTCAGGTTCGCCGAGCCCAGCACCTGCCGGAAGTACCACTGACCACGGGTCTCGGCCTTGGTCTCCTCGATCGAGAACTCCTGCACGTCCTCGGGAAAGTGACCGCAGAAGATGATCATGTAGGCCCACACGTTGCGCATCAGATTCGCGGTCATGTTGCCCGCGAACACCCACGGCGCGAAAGGACCAGCCAGCAGGGGGAAGGCCACGTAGTCCTTCAGGGTCTGCTGCTTGGTCTTGCGCCAGATGCCTTCGAGGATGTCACGCTTGTCCCGCAGCGAGATCTCGCCGGAGGCGATCTTCTCGCTTTCGAGTTCGTGCAGCGCGACACCGTACTGGAACAGCACCATCAGCAGGAAGGCCCACAGCGGGTTGCCCAGGAAGTAGGGCTTCCACTTCTGGTCGGCGCTCATCCGCAGGATGCCGTAGCCCACGTCGCGGTCCATGCCGACGATGTTGGTGTAGGTGTGGTGCATGTAGTTGTGCGAGTGCCGCCACTGATCGGCCGGGCAGGCGGTGTCCCACTCGAATCCGCGTGACGAGATCGCCGGGTCACCCATCCAGTCATATTGACCGTGCATGACGTTGTGGCCGATCTCCATGTTGTCGATGATTTTCGACAAACCCAGCATCGCCGTTCCGGCCAGCCAGAACGGCGGGATGATTCCACCGAACAGCAGTGCCCGGCCGCCGATTTCGAGGCCACGCTGCGCCTTGATCATCCGCCGGATGTAGGTGGCGTCGCGCTCACCGAGGTCGGCGATGACGCTTTCCTTCAGCGCGTCGAGTTCCCGGCCGAAGGCCTCGGCCTGCTCGGGGGTCATGGTGACGGTGCGACCCCCGACGGTCTTCGACAGCGTCTTGGCCGGGGGTGCGGTGGTATCCAAAGTCGGTGTGGTGTCCAAAGTCTCGGTCATCTCATTTCCTTTCGCGGAGAGTTGACGTACTCGGTCGGATGGTTCGGAGTGCTCGGGTGTTCTACAAAGAGATGTCGACGTCGCCGAGCGGAGCGGACACGCAGATCTGCACGTCTTCCTCCTCCGCTGACGACACCGCCCCGGTGACGACGTTGCGCACCACGCCGCTGGTCTTGCGCCGCGTGCAGGAGAAGCAGATGCCCATCCGGCAGCCGCTCTCCGGGGTCAGGCCGGCGTCCTCGGCCTGGTTGAGCAGCGGGCGGCCGTCATCGGTCACCTCGATGCCGCTTTCACTGAATGTGACTTGCCCGCCGGAGGATTCACCGTCGAACACCGGCGGAACGAAGCTCTCGTGCGCCGCGTCGGGGAATGCCTCCCGCACCGCGTCCACCAGCGCCGGCGGGCCGCAGACGAACACCGCTTGCGGGTCGGTGAACGGCAGATGGTGTGCACCGAACCGCCCGGCGAGCTGCGAGTCTGCGGTGTCGCGGGTGAAGCCGTGGCGCACCGTCACATTCGGCATCGTCGCCGCGATCTCGGCGAGTTCATCGCGATAGCAGGCCTGCTGGGCCGATCGCGCGTAGTGCACGAACGCGACCTCCCCTTGGTGGCCGCGTGCACGCAAGGTGCGCAGCATCGACATCAGCGGCGTGATACCGCTGCCGCCGGCGATGAACACCATCCGGTCGGGCAGGCGCTGCGGCATGGTGAAATCGCCGGCCACGGAGTCGAGTCCCACCACCATGCCGGGACGGGCGTGCTCGTAGAGGTAGGTGGAGACGAGCCCGCCGTCGTGGCGGCCGATCGTCAGTTCGATGTGCCGGTCGGTCTCTGCGTTGGCCGGCGAGTAGGGCCGGGTGCGACGCCGGCCGTCGATCTCCACCGACAGGTTGATGTGTTGGCCGGCCCGGAACCCGGAGAAGGCGCGGTTGGGCGCGAGGGTCAACGTCACGCTGCGCGGGGTGCTTCTGCGCACCGCGACGACCCGCGCACGGGCGTCGCCGCGCGTCCAGGTCGGGTCGACCAGCTCGGTGTACCGGTCGACGCCGTGCGGTCCCGTCAGGAGATCCAGCAGCCTCGACCGCCGCACCCGCGTGGTCAGAGTTTCAGTGAACATGTGTATACCGTGCGCCGTTCGCGCGCCCTCCGTCAAGAGATTGCCGCAGCGTGTGGTAGGTTTCACACACAGTGAACAGTCGTACGCCCAGATCACACGCCGACCGGTCAGGACGGTCGAGCAGGTCACGCGAATCGTCGCGGACCAGGGGCGACGACCGCTCCGGCCTGACGCGCGAAGAGCGCAAGGAGGCCACCCGGCGGGCCATCGTCGATGCCGCGCTGCACCTGCTCGCCGAGCGCAGCTTCAGCGCCCTGAGCCTGCGCGAGGTGACCCGGGAGGCCGGCATCGTGCCGGCGGCCTTCTATCGTCACTTCGAGTCGATGGAAGCGCTCGGTCTGGTGCTGATCGACGAATCCTTCCGCACGCTGCGCGACATGCTGCGCGGCGGACGCGCCGGCAAGCTCGACCCCAGCCGCGTCATCGAATCATCGGTCGACATCCTCATCGAGGGCGTTCAGGCGCGGCGCGAACACTGGCTGTTCATCGGCAGGGAACGCTCCAGCGGCGTCACGGTGCTTCGCTATGCGATCCGCACCGAGATCCGCCTGATCACCTCCGAGCTCGCCATCGACCTGGCCCGCTTCCCCGGGCTGAACACCTGGAGCGGCGAGGATCTCAACATCTTGGCCAGCGTGTTCGTGAACTCGATGATTTCGATCGCCGAGGCGCTCGAGGACACCACCGATCCGGTGGCGGTCGCCGAGATCCGCCGGATCGCGATCAAACAGCTCCGGATGATCACCATCGGCGTTTCGGGGTGGCGCAGCAGCTAGCGTGGCGCCCATGGCGTCCGTTCTCGAAGTGACACACCCTGAGCCCGAGATCACCGTGCTGACCCTCAACCGGCCCGACTCGCTCAATGCGCTGTCCTACGAGCTGGTCGAGGCGCTGCATCCAGCACTGGACGCCGTGGCGGCCGACAACACCTGCCGCGTCGTGGTGCTCACCGGAGCCGGCCGCGGGTTCTGCTCTGGCCTGGACCTGCGCACCACCAACCCCGAACAGGCCGGCGGCGGCACGGAGTTCCCTCGCTCAGGGATGCGCTGGCAGGAACGCATCGCCGACCTGACAGGGAAAATCCATCGGTTGCGCCAGCCGGTGATCGCCGCCGTCAACGGCGTCGCGTACGGCGGCGGGCTCGGCATCGCGGCGGCGTGCGATCTCCGCGTCGCCGCCCCCACCGCCCGGTTCTGCACGCAATTCATCAAGTTGGGCTTGGGCGGCTGCGACATCGGCGTCAGCTACACACTGCCCCGCATCGTCGGCGCCGGCCAGGCCTTCGACCTCATCCTCACCGCACGGGTCGTCGACGCCGAGGAGGCGCTGCGCCTCGGCCTGGTGTCCCGGCTGGCCGACGACGCCCTCGCCGCAGCCCTGGAGATCGCCGAAACGCTGTGTGGCTACGGCAAATTCGGCGTCGAATCCACGAAGCAGGTGCTGTGGGCCAACCTCGATGCCGGCAGCTTGGAAGCCGCGCTGCACCTCGAGAACCGCAGTCAGATCCTCGCGTCGACCAGTGGCGAGATGCGCGAGGCGGCGGCCAAGGTGTTGCGCAAGACCTAGCGGGGCGTCCCGCCGCCGTCGACCATGACGACCTGCCCGGTCATGTAGCTGCCCGCATCCGACGTCAACAGCAGCGCGGCGCCGACCATTTCGTCGGCCGTGGCCAACCTGCGCATCAACGTGCCGCCGACCATCTCCTCGATCGCCTCCTGCGGGTTCTTGCGCATCATGTCGGTGTCGACCGGTCCGGGGGCCAGCGCGTTGACGCGAATCCCGTCGTGCACCAGCTCTGCGGCCATCGACCGCGTGAACGACATCAGCGCCGCCTTCATCGACGCGTAGATCGCGAGCATCGGGGCGAAGATGAACGCCCCCACCGAGACCATGTTCAGCACCGCGGCGTGCTCGCTGACCTTCAAGTGCGGCAGTGCCGCCTGCACGAGGAACACCGGGCCCCGCAGATTCACCTCGAAGGACTTCGTCAACGCGTCGACGCTCATCTGGCCGAGCGGTTGGGCCAGCGCGTTGGCGGCGTTGTTGACGACGACGTCCACCCCGCCGTACTCGGCGACCGTGCGCTCGACGAGCGCGCCGAGGTCGTCGACCTCGCCGAGATGGGTGGGGACACCGATCGCCTCACCGCCGAGTTCCCGCAGCCCAGCCGCGGCCTGCTCGCAGGCCTCGGCCTTGCGGCTGGCGACCACCACGCGGGCGCCGGCGAGCACGTAACCCTGCGCGAGCGCGAGCCCGATGCCGCGGGTGCCGCCGGTGACGATCACCGTCCGACCGGCCATGTCGAAGAGCCGGTCGAACGTCGGTCGATCCACTACACGCACCCACTCACGCTGATCCGTCGGCCCACGTCGGCGCACACACTGACGTTCGGTGTCCACACCACCGGCGGCGGTGGCGGTGGTGGAGGCGGAGGAGGAGGAGGCGGCGGGGGCGGCGCGCCCGGGGGCGGTGGAGGCGGGGGCGGCGGAGGCGGCGGAGGCGGCGGCGTCAGCACGTCGTTGAGTTCCCACAGCGGGTCCGAACACCCGCTGACGTCGACCCACCGGCCGCCCACCGAGCCACAGATCGCATGGGCTGGCGGTGATGGCACGAGCAAGGGACTCGCCCCCACCGTCACCACCGTCGCCACGAGCCAGCTGATGCGCATGCGCACTCCCTTCCTGCCCGGCGGAACGCCGCCGATCTGCGTCGATTGTGGCAGTCCGCACACCGCTGCGCGGAAGAACGCGCCCGACGTCGGCGAGTCGTGCCTGCGGCCGAATTTGCCAGCATGCGCCGTTGGCGTCGCGCCGCCGGACATCGGCACAGCGCATGCCCGCCGCCGCGACCGCGCCGGCGAACCGGCAAGTCGTAGCGGTTCTTCAACGGAGCCGAGCAAATCCAAGCCGCGGCGAAACTACGGGCAGAAGTGCTCGTCGAGCGTTTTTTGCTGTTTTCAAGTATTCGACCAGCGAACTCATTGACGATGTCGTACATTCTCGTGGTGCGGCCTCGGCGCCGCATAGTGGGCGTTCAGATCGCAGCCGTGTATCGCAGTCCGAGGGGAGTTGCGATCTGGGCGCACACTAGGGGTGGGACAGCGCGCGGGCGCTCGTGAAGCACCGTCGCCGCCCGGTGAACGGATCCTCGAACGCCAGACTGTGCGCAAGCAGCTGCAACGGGGTCGAGAAGTCGTCCGGCGCCACGTCGATGATCTCGGGATACAGCGGGTCCCCGGTGATCGGCACACCCAGTGAGGCCATGTGCACCCGCAGCTGGTGCGTGCGGCCCGTACGCGGCGTCAGCCGGTACAGCGGCCCGACCCGGTCGATGAGCGTCTCGGCGTTCGGCTCCCCCGGCTCCTCGACCGCCTGCAGGCCACCGCGCCGCTTGACGATGCGGCTGCGCACCGTGATCGGCAACTCGACGTCGGTTTCGGACGCGTGCGCCAGGTAGGTCTTGGCGACCTCGCCTCGCGCGAACAGGGTCTGGTAGGCGCCGCGCACCTCGCGGCGGGTGGTGAACACCAACACGCCGGCGGTGAGCCGGTCCAGCCGGTGCGCCGGACTCAGCTCCGGCAGATCAAGCTCCCGCCGTAGGCGCACCAGCGCCGTCTGCGCGACATGCCCGCCCCTGGGCATCGTGGCGAGGAAGTGCGGCTTGTCGGCGACGACGAGGTTGTCGTCGCGAAACAGGACCGGGATGTCGAACGGGACGGGCACTTCGTCGGGGAGCTCCCGATAGAGGTACACGTGCGCACCGGGCGGCAACACCGTCGACGCCGACACTACGCTGCCGTCCGCGCAGAACACCTCTCCGGCAAGCACTTTCGCCGCCGCCGGCTCACCGAACCGGTCGGCCAGCTCGACCAGCACCGCACCGCCACGCAATCGCACCCGCGCCGGCCCGACCCCGTCACGCACGGGCAACGGTGCAGGGCGCCTCAATTCAACGGAACCGGCTCGAGGATCTCCGCGCGCGCCTCCGGCGCCGCAGCCCGCAGCGCGTCAGCCGACTCGTCGTCGGGCTGCGTCTGGGACCGCACCTCGGCCTCCACCCGGGCCCGGTACGTCTCGACCTCGCGGTCCACCTGCTGCGCCGTCCAATTCAGGATCGGCGCAACGATTTCTGCGACCTCGCGCGCGCAATCGACCCCGCGATGCGGGTACTCGATCGAGATCCTCATGCGCCGGGCCAGGATGTCCTCCAGATGCAGGGCCCCTTCCGCGGCAGCGGCGTAGGCGGCCTCCACCTTGAGGTAGACCGGCGCATCGGTGATCGGTTCCAGCAGTTCGGGTTGACCGTCCGCCATCGACAGGACCTCGTCGATCAACGAGCCGTACCGGTCCAGCAGATGCCGCACCCGGTACGGGTGCAAACCGTAACGCTTTCCGACACTTTGTGTTTGGTTCACCAAGGCGAAGTAGCCGTCGGCACCCATCAGCGGCACCTTCTCGGTGATGGACTTCGCGACCCGGGTCGGCACGAACTCGGCGGCAGCGTCGATCGCGTCCTCGGCCATCACCCGGTAGGTGGTGTACTTGCCGCCGGCGATCGCGACCAGACCCGGCGACGGCACCGCGACCGCATGTTCGCGCGACAGCTTCGAGGTCTCTTCGCTCTCCCCGGCCAGCAGCGGGCGCAGCCCCGCGTATACGCCGTCGATGTCGTCGTGGGTCAGCGGCGTGGCCAGCACGGTGTTGACGGTGCCGAGGATGTAGTCGATGTCGGCCTTCGTGGCTGCCGGGTGCGCCAGGTCGAGATTCCAGTCGGTGTCGGTGGTGCCGATGATCCAGTGCGTCCCCCACGGGATCACGAACAGCACCGACTTCTCGGTGCGCAGGATGATCGCGACCTCGCTGACGATCCGATCCCGCGGCACGACGATGTGCACACCCTTGGAGGCGCGCACGCGAAACCTGCCGCGCTGCCGGGACAACGCCTGGATCTCGTCGGTCCACACCCCGGTGGCGTTGACCACGACATGCCCGCGCACATCGGTGACCGAGCCGTCTTCGGAGTCGCGCACCCGCACGCCGGTGACCCGGTCCCCCTCCCGACGCAACGCGACCACCTGCGTCGACGTCCGCACCACCGCCCCGTAGTGCGCGGCCGTGCGCGCCACCATCATGGTGTGCCGCGCGTCGTCGACGACGGTGTCGTAGTAGCGGATTCCGCCGATCAACGCGCTGCGCTTGAGTCCCGGCGACAGGCGAAGCGCGCCCGCGCGCGTCAGATGCTTCTGCGCAGGAACGGATTTCGCCCCACCCAGGCTGTCGTAGAGGAAGATGCCCGCCGCGATGTAGGGCCGCTCCCACCAGCGACTGGTCAGCGGGAACAGAAACGGCAGCGGCTTGACCAGATGCGGTGCCAGCGTCGTCAGCGACAACTCGCGTTCGTGCAGCGCCTCGCGCACCAGGCCGAACTCCAGCTGTTCGAGGTAGCGCAGGCCGCCGTGGAACATCTTGCTGCTGCGGCTGGATGTGCCCGACGCGAAATCGCGGGCCTCCACGAGCGCCACCTTCAACCCGCGGGTCGCGGCGTCCAGCGCAGCGCCGGCCCCGACGACGCCCCCGCCGATCACCACCACGTCGAATTGCTCGCTACCGAGCTGCTGCCACGCTCGGGAACGCTGGTCGGGGCCGAGGTCGTCCGCGTCCTGGGTGCTCACGTGCACCTTCCTTGTTACCGGTCAGTACGGAGTCCAGGGTACGTGGCATCAGTCCAGATCGTCGTGTGCCATCAATCGCCGCGCCGCCTCCACGATCGAACCCGACAGCGACGGGTACACCGACAGCGTCTGCGCCAGGTCGGTCACCGAAATCCGATTCTGCACGGCCAGCGCGATCGGCAGGATCAACTCCGAGGCGATCGGCGCGACCACCACGCCGCCGATCACCACACCGGTCGCCGGCCGACAGAAGATCTTGACGAAACCATGCCGCAGCAGCGACATCTTCGCCCGCGCGTTGGTGTTCAGCGGCAACGTCAAGGTGCGGGCGGGCACGCTGCCGTCGTCGATCGCCGACTGCGGGATACCGACCGCGGCGATTTCCGGCCGGGTGAACGTCGCCGAGGCGACGGTGCGCAGCCGGATCGGCGAAACCCCCTCGCCCAGCGCGTGGTACATCGCGATCCGGCCCTGCATCGCCGCGACCGAGGCCAGCGGCAGCAACCCGGTGCAGTCACCGGCTGCGTAGACGCCCGGCGCGGGGGTGCGCGACACCCGGTCGACGGGGATGTAGCCGCCGGGCTTGAGCTCGACACCGATGCGGTCCAGGCCCAGACCGGCGGTGTTGGGTACCGAACCGACCGTCATCAGCGCGTGGCTGCCCTCGACGACGCGACCGTCGGCCATCGCGACCCGGACCCCCTCTTCTGTGCGGGTCACCGAATCGGCGCGGGCATTCTTGACCAGCGTGACGCCGCGTTCGTTGAACACCTGCTCGAGCACCGCGGCCGCGTCGGAGTCCTCGTGCGGCAGGATCTGGTCGCGGCTCGCGACGACGGTGACGGTGACGCCGAGCTCGGTGTAGGCGTTGCAGAACTCGGCCCCGGTCACCCCGGAGCCGACGATGATCAGGTGCTCGGGCAGCGCCTCGAGGTCATAGACCTGCCGCCACGTCAGGATCCGGTCGCCGTCGGGCACCGCGTTGGGCAGCACCCGTGGGCTGGCACCGGTGGCGATCAGCACGATGTCGGCCTTGAGCACACCGACCTTGCCGTCCGGCGTGGTGACCTTGACGCGGTGATGGGCCATGCCCGCGATGTCGTCGACCAGCTCGCCGCGGCCCCCGATGATCGTCACGCCCTGGTTGAGCAGCTGGCTCCCGATGTCCGCCGACTGCGAGGCGGCCAGCGTCTTGACGCGATTGTTGATGCCGTGCAGCGAGATCGTCGCGTCGTCGATGCTGATGTCGAAACCCAGCCCCTGTGCGCGGCGCAGTTCGGTGCGCACGCCGGTCGAGGCGATCAGCGTCTTCGACGGCACGCAGTCATAGAGCACGCACCCGCCGCCGATGCCGTCGGAGTCGACCACCGTCACCTGTGCGACGTCGCGCCCCCGGCTCGCCGCGACCAGTGCCGCCTCGTAGCCCGCCGGCCCTCCGCCGATGATCACGATCCGCGTTACCACGCCACCAACCTATTGCACACAGATACGTTTAAGCTTCTCGCGTGCCGCTCTACGCCGCCTATGGGTCGAACATGCATCCCGAGCAGATGCTGCAGCGCGCTCCTCATTCCCCGATGGCGGGTACCGGGTGGCTGCACGGGTGGCGGCTGACCTTCGGTGGCGAGGACATCGGGTGGGAAGGCGCGCTCGCGACGATCGTCGAGGATCCCGACTCGAAGGTCTTCGTCGTGCTCTACGACGTGACCAAGGAGGACGAGGAGAACCTCGACCGCTGGGAGGGCTCGGAGCTCGGCATCCACAAGAAGATCCGCTGCCGGGTGGAACGCACCTCGTCCGACACCGACACCGACCCGGCGCTGGCGTGGCTGTATGTGGTGGACGCGTGGGAGGGCGGTATCCCGTCGGCGCGCTACCTGGGGGTGATGGCCGAAGCAGCTGAGATCGCCGGTGCACCAGCCGAATACGTCTACGACCTGCGCACGCGGCCGTCGAGCAACATCGGCCCGGGCCCGGGGGGCTGAGGCCGGCCGTTCGAGACTGCGGGGAGATCGCCTTTCGGCGCTGTTTCGCGATCTGTGAGCAGTCTCGGCGGGCTCAGGCGCTGTGGGCGATGATGTTGGTGAGCAGCCGCACCCCGACCCCGAGTGCACGCTCGTCGAGGTCGAACGTCGGCTGGTGCAGATCGAGCTGCGGGCCCTGTCCGCTCCACACGCCCAGCCGCGCCATCGCGCCGGGCACCTCCTCGAGATACCAGGAGAAGTCCTCACCGCCGCCGGACTGCCGAGTGTCGGCGAGCACGTCGGGACCGATCGCCTCGATCGCGTGGGTGAGGATGCGCGTGGACACCTCTTCGTTGACCACCGGCGGCACGCCACGCCGGTAGTTCACCACATGCTCGATGCCCAGCGGCGCCAGCAGTGACGAAATCGTCTCGGTGACAATGTCTTCCATGCCGACCCAGGTCTCACGGCTGGCGGTGCGGATGGTCCCGGCCAGCGTGCCGGTCTGCGGGATCGCATTGGCCGCCACACCGGCGTTGACCGCGCCCCACACCATCACGGTGCTGTTGCGCGGATCGATGCGCCGCGACAGCACGCCCGGCAGGCCGGTGATCAGCGTGCCGATCCCGTAGACCAGATCGCCGGTCAGATGCGGACGCGACGTGTGCCCGCCCGCCGAATGCAGCACCACCTCGAGCTGATCGGCCGCCGACGTGATCGGACCCGGCTTGACCGCCACCTGGCCGACGGCCAGATGCGGATCGCAGTGCAGCGCATAGATCCGGGAGACCCCGCTCAGCGCGCCCGCGGCAATGGCGTCGATCGCGCCGCCGGGCATGAGTTCCTCAGCAGCCTGGAAGATCAGCCGCACGCCCACCGGCAGCTCCGGCGCCGACGCCATCGCCAACGCTGCGCCCAGCAGCACCACGGTGTGTGCGTCGTGGCCGCACGCGTGCGTGACACCCGGCACCACCGAGGCGTACGGCGCCTCGGTGCGCTCGGTCATCGGCAGGGCGTCCATGTCGGCGCGCAACGCCACGCGTGGACCGTCATCGGGACCGAGGTCGCACGTCAACCCGGTGCCACCGGGCAGGACCTTCGGGTTCAGCCCCGCGTCGGCCAGGATCGACGCGACGAACTGCGTCGTCGCGAACTCCTGGCGGCCCAGCTCCGGGTGCATGTGCAGATGCCGCCGCCAGGCGACCAGATCGTCGTACCGGGCCGACAGGAAACGCGCCGCGGCGTGCGCCAACACGCTCATGCGGCCCGCCGTTGCTGGAGTTCGAGCACCCGCTCGCGCTGCCCGGCGTCGGTGGCCAGCGCAACGACCGTGCGCGCCAACATGATCGCGCCGTCGATGATCGCGGTGTCGGCGCTCTCACCAGCCGCCGCGGCGGCGAATTCCGGCTGGTGGATCGACGCGCCGCCGGCGTCGATGCCGACGACCGGGTGAATACCGGGCATCACCTGGGTGATGTTGCCCATGTCCGTGCTGCCCAACGGCACTGACGCCTCGACCTCCTCGGGAATCGGGGTGCGACCCAGCCGCAGCATCTCCGCACGGATCACCGACGACAGCCAGGCATCCGGTTTCAGCTCGGCATACGCCGGCGCGGGCTCGTGCACCTCGTGTTCGCATCCGGTCGCCACCGCACCGGCGGCGAAGCAGCCCGCCATGCGAGCCTCCAACGCGCGCAACGACTCCGAGTTCGTCGCCCGCATCGTGTAGATCATCTCGGTGTGGCCGGGAATGACATTGGCGGCCTGTCCACCGTCGGTGACGATGCCGTGACACATCTGCCCCGGTGCCAGCTGCTGGCGCAGCAAGCCGATCGCCACCTGCGCGACCGTCACCGCGTCGGCCGCGTTGACGCCGAGATACGGCGCGACCGCTGCGTGTGACTCCCGACCGGTGTAGCGAACCGTGACCTCCGACAGCGCCAGTGAGCGCGCCGCGGCGATGTCGACGGGGCCGGGGTGCAGCATCACCGTCGCGGCGATGTCGTCGAATGCGCCGGCGTCGAGCATCAGCGCCTTGCCTCCCCCGGACTCCTCCGCGGGAGTGCCGAGCAGCACGACCGTCAACCCGAGGTCGTCGGCCACCTCGGCCAGAGCGAGCGCGGTGCCGACCGCCGATGCGGCGATGATGTTGTGCCCGCAGGCGTGCCCCATGCCGGGCAACGCGTCGTATTCGGCGCAGATCCCGACGACGAGTGCCCCGCTGCCGTAAACAGCACGAAACGCGGTGTCCAGGCCCGCGACCGGGGTGAACAACGCGAAACCGCGCTCGGCGACCAGCGCCTGCGTCTTGGCGGCGCTGCGGTGCTCGGCAAACGCCAATTCGGGTTCAGCGTGGATCTGATGGGAGAGCTCCACCAGGTCACCGCGACGGCTGCTGATCACGTCGGCGACGGACGCGGTGGCGGCGGTGGGCATGCGGGCAAGTATCTCACTGCCGCGATACCCGCACTAAGCTGCCGGTCGTGGAGGATGCCGGTTCGCTCGCGCAGGAAGCGGCCCGCGCTCTGGCCCAGCGCACCGGCGTCGAACGCCACGACGTCGCGGTGGTCCTCGGCTCGGGGTGGGCACCGGCGGCGCAGCAGTTGGGCGAACCCACCGTCGTCGTCCCGATGGCCGAGTTGCCCGGCTTCACCCCGCCGACCGCGCAGGGCCACGGCGGGCAGGTGCTGTCACTGCGCATCGGTCCGCACCGGGTTCTCGTGCTGCTGGGGCGCATCCACGCCTACGAGGGGCACGACCTCCGGCACGTCGTGCACCCCGTGCGGACGGCATGCGCGGCGGGCGCGCACACGGTGATCCTGACCAACGCGGCCGGCGGATTGCGTGAGGAGTTCAGCGTCGGTCAGCCGGTGTTGATCAGTGACCACCTCAATCTGACCGCGCGGTCGCCGCTGGTGGGCGCGCAGTTCGTCGATCTCGTGGACGCCTACGCGCCCCGCCTGCGAGTGCTGGCACGCGAGATCGACCCGACGCTGGCCGAGGGTGTGTACGCCGGCCTGCCGGGGCCGCACTACGAGACACCTGCGGAGATCAGGATGCTGCGCACGCTGGGCGCCGACCTGGTCGGGATGTCGACGGTGCACGAGACCATCGCCGCGCGCGCCGGAGGCGCCGCGGTGCTCGGGGTGTCGCTGGTGACGAATCTGGCCGCCGGGATGACGGGGCAGCCGCTGAGCCACGCCGAGGTGCTCGAGGCCGGCCGTCAGTCGGCGACGCGGATGGGTTCCCTGCTCTCGGCGGTGGTCTCCCGGCTCTGATCGCGGCCGAGGCGCCGGCTCACCCACACCACACCGCGGGCCATCAGCGGTGCCGCGAACAGCATCAGCAGTATCCGGACCACCTGGGCGGCGATCACGAACGTCACGTTCGAACCGGTCTCGACGGCCGTCGCCAACACCGCGTACACCCCGCCGGGACTCGTCGCGAGGTATCCCTCCAACGGTGTCAGGCCGGTCAGATGCGCCAACAGCACGCCGAGGCCGGCGGTCGCCACGCCGATCGCGACGATCAGCGCGACCGCCGCAGGCAGCAACCGGCTGACCGCCCGCAGCGACGAGCGGGTGAACGCCAGGCCCGCCTGCCAGCCGATCAGCATGTACCCGGCCTGAACCAGCAGCGTGGGCACCGACAGACCGAACGAGAAGCCGCTGACCTCCAGGCCGACCGTCAGCGCCAGCGGTCCCAGCAGACCGGCGCCGGGCAACCGGATCAGCCGCCCAGCGGTCGCGCCCACGACGACCAGCACGACGAGCATCGCCAGGCTCAGGTACCAGGGGGCGTGGCCCGGGGGCGCGGCGGCGGCGTCCGCGCGGGACTTGTCGGCGTGGTAGATCAGCGTGACGACGACGGGCATCGACGCGGTGACGAGCCCCACGCGCAGGTACTGCACGACGGCCACGACGCGATCGTCGCCACCGAGTTCGCGAGCGATCGCGACGAGTCCGGAGGCACCACCGGCGACGAGCGCGAGCGAGCCGGTCAACGCGGTGACGTCGCGGCGCAGCCCGAGCAGTGCACCGGCGACGACGCTGAGCAGCAGCGTGCCGACCGCGATGCCGACGACGACGGGCCAGTCACCGCCCAGGCTGCCGAGCGAGTCCTGCTGCACCATCGTGCCGATGTAGACGCCGAGCACCCCCTGGGCGGCGACACCCAGCCTTCGGGGCACGCCGGCCGGCCCCGCCGACGCCAGGGCCAGCGCGATCCCGACGACCAGCGCGGCGAACAGCGCCGCGGAGGGTACCCCGAGGGCTGTGAGCGGGACGGTGACGGCCATGGTCGCCCCCAGCAGCACCGCCCACCTGAGCCCCAGTTTCCACCACCTCATCGTGATGACAAGTATGCACTTACTAATTCATGATCTCAATGTGGCGTTTCGCCACGTGACTCCGAAGTTTTGCCAAGGTATAACTTGGTAATGGGTATCGAGGCGTCTGCGGCTACCGAGCTGCGGGAATCGATGATGGCGGTGACGCGGCAGCTGCGCCGCCACCGGCCGGACAACGGCCTGACGTTGAGTCAGATGCAGCTGCTCGGCGAGATCAGCCGCGCCGGTGTGACCAGCCCGGCCGAGCTGGGGGTGCGGCTGGGCGTGCGGGTGCAGTCACTCACCGATGCGCTCAACGAGCTCGAATCGCGTGGCCTGATCGCCCGTAGGCCCGACGCGGCCGATCGGCGACGCCAGCTCGTCGAGATCACCGCCGACGGGACCACGCTGCTCGACGCCGATCGCGCCGAACGCGACGCGTGGCTGCACACCACGATGCGCGAACGACTCTCCACGCTGGAGTTCGACCTGCTGATGCTCGTCGCGCCGATCCTGCGCAAGATCGCCGACGCCGAGGCGGGCACACTGACGTAAGTGACGTCCGATCTCCACGCCGCAGTCCGGGACTGGCTCGCCCACGATCCCGACCCCGGGGCCGCCGCCGAACTGGCCGCCTGCAGCACCGCCGAACTGGCCGACCGCTTCGGCGCCACACTGACATTCGGCACGGCGGGACTGCGTGGCCCCATGCGAGCCGGACCCAACGGGATGAACCTCGCGGTGGTTCTGCGCGCGACATGGGCGCTGGGCACCGTGCTGAGGCGCCACGGCCGGGGCGGCGAGCAGGTGATCGTCGGCTACGACGCTCGGCACCACTCCGACGAGTTCGCGCGCGGGGCCGCTGAAGTGCTTGCCGCGCAGGGCTTCTCGGTGACGCTGATGTTCGCCCCGGTGCCCACACCGGTGGTGGCGTTCACCGTCCGACACACCGGCGCAGCCGCGGGCGTGCAGATCACCGCGTCCCACAACCCGGCGGCCGACAACGGCTACAAGGTGTACTTCGCAGGCGGCATGCAGATCGTCGCCCCCGTCGACGCCGAGATCGAATCCGCCATCGCCGCGGCGCCGCCGGCCGACGAGATCGTTCGCCGTCCCGTCGCCCCATCGGGCAGCGAGTACGTGCAGCAGTATGTCGAACGGGCAGCGAGCGTCCGGCGGTCCGCGGGATCGGTGCGCGTGGCCCTGACGCCGATGCACGGCGTCGGTGGCGACTACGCGCTGGACGCCCTGGCGCTGGCCGGCTTCTCCGACGTCCACGTGGTGGACGCGCAATTCGCGCCCGATCCGGACTTCCCCACCGTCGCGTTTCCCAACCCCGAGGAACCCGGAGCGACCGATGCGCTGCTGACGCTGGCCGGCGAGGTCCACGCCGACGTCGCCGTCGCCCTGGACCCCGATGCTGACCGGTGCGCGATCGGGGTGCCTACACCTCAGGGCTGGCGGATGCTCTCCGGTGACGAAACCGGCTGGCTGCTGGGCGATTACCTGCTCTCGCACGCCGACACCGCGCACGCAGTGGTGGCCAGCACCGTGGTGTCGTCCCGGATGCTGGCACGCATCGCCGCCGGTTACGGTGCCCGGCACGTCGAGACGCTGACCGGGTTCAAATGGCTGGCGCGCGCCGACGAGGGGCTCGACGCGACCCTGCTCTACGCCTACGAGGAGGCGATCGGACACTGCGTGGATCCGGCGGCGGTACGCGACAAAGACGGCATCAGCGCCGCGGTGCTCGCGTGCGACATGGTGGCGGCGCTGCGTGCGCGCGGGATGTCGGTGACCGACGCGCTCGACGAGCTGGCGCGCCGCCACGGCGTGCACACCACCTCGGCAATCACCCGCCGCGTCGAATCCGCCTCCGCCGCAGCAGAATTGATGACGGACCTACGCGCTCGACCACCGGCACAGCTGGCGTCCTTCCCGGTCGAGGTCACCGATCTCTCACCACGCACCGATGCGCTGGTGGGCGTCGGCGGTGACGCGTCGACGTCGGTTCGGGTGGTGATCCGGCCGTCGGGTACCGAACCGAAGCTCAAGTGCTACCTCGAAGTTCGATGCGACGGCGAGCTTGCCGCGGCACGGACCCGGGCCGCGCAACTGCAGGCCACGCTGGCCGAGCAGGTCCGCGACCTGACTCAGCGCGGCCCGAACTGACGGTCGCCGGCGTCGCCCAGACCCGGCACGATGTAGGCGACGTCGTTGAGGCCCGCGTCGATGCTGGCAGTGAACAGCTTCACCTGAGGCGCCGCCTTCTCCAGCGCCGCAACACCTTCCGGCGCACACACCACGCACAGCGCGGTCACGTCGACGGCATCCCTGGCGAACAGCAGCTCGAGGGTGTGCACCATCGAGCCTCCGGTCGCGAGCATGGGATCCAGCACGATCACCGGCCGAGTACTCAGATCGGCGGGCAGCGACTCCAGATACGGCGTGGGTTGGTGGGTCTCCTCGTCGCGCGCCACCCCGACGAACCCGACCTGCGCCTCGGGGATCAGGGCGTGCGCCTGGTCGACCATGCCGAGGCCGGCGCGCAGCACCGGCACCAGCAGCGGCGGATTGGCCAGGCGCGCACCGGCCGTCTCGGCGATCGGCGTGCGCACCGGGATGGTCTCGACGGGCGACTCGCGCGTCGCCTCGTACACGAGCATCAACGTCAGGTCGCGCAGGGCGGCGCGGAACGCCGCGTTGTCGGTGCGCTCGTCGCGCAGGGTGGTCAGCCGCGCCGCGGCCAGCGGGTGGTCGACAACGCGCACATCCATGAGATTGGACCTTAGTGGGAACCGGGTGACGTTTCCCGACGTCTAACTGTCTGTGTTCGCTCGTTTGTCCGTCGACACCGACGCCGTCCGCGCCTACGGCCGCGCCTCCGACGCCCATGCCGCGGCGCTGCACAGCGCCGCGGCCCACCTGACCGCCGCCGCGAACGCAGGTGGCGGCTACGGGCCGGTCGGGGCGCGCTTCCTCGCCGCCCTGGCCCGGGCGGCCGGCGATGACGCCGGCGCCCTCACCGCCCTCGGCGCCTCGCTGGCGGCCGCACGCGCAGCTGCCGGCGCGTCGGCGCAGTCCTATGACACCGCAGACGCTGCAGCCGCCCTCCGGATCATGTCCTGATGACGAGTGCACTGGTCAGCGCGCTGGCCGCCCCGCTGCGGCGGGTGCAGGCGCTGGTGGGTCCGGGCTGGTCGGGCGACCCCGCCGGCGATCCGGCCACGGTGCTGTCCGGGGTCCGCGACACGCTGACCGACGTGGCCGACGCCGCCGGGCAGGCGTGGCGCGAGGCCGAGGCGGACTGGTCGGGCTCAGGTGCCGACGCGGCGGCAGAATTCGCGGCGACGACGACGGCCGCAATCGACGGTGCGGCGGAGCGGGCCGGGCGGCTGGGCTCGGTGGCGCGCGACGCTGCCGGCGCCGTGGCCGCGGCTCACCGTCGTTTGCAGGACATCGTCGAGGAGTTCGAAGCCACGGCGGCAGCGCTCGAACCGCGGTTGGAATCGCCGGGGGTGGCCAAGGAGTTGTTGACCGAGGCGCGCGACGCCTTGGGCCGTGCGATTGCCGTCGTCGAGGAACTGCTCGCCGAACTCGACCGGCATGCCGCCGCAGTCGAGACCAGACCGCCACCCGCGGCCACCCACCCCGCGGGCTGGTCGGGCGGGGCCGGGCCGGCGGGAGGCGGTTCAGCCGGGGGTGGGGTCCCCAGCGGCGGGTTTGGCGGCGGGTTCTCAGGCGGCGGCCCCACCGCACAGCCGGCGGCGTTCACCGCGGCCGAGGCGCCAATCGACACCCCCGACGCGGCGACGTTCGGCGAGGGTGTGGCGGTGCGCTTGCCCGACGGCACGGTGGTGATGGCGCCCAATGCGGTCGCCGCCAGCGCGGTCCGCCACGCGCTGACTCAGCTCGGGGTTCCCTATCAGTGGGGTGGCACCACGCCGGGCCAGGGCTTGGACTGCAGCGGCCTGACCCAGTGGGCCTACCACCAAGCAGGCCTGGACCTTCCGCGGCTGGCGCAGGAGCAGGACGTCGGCCGCGCGGTGGCGCCGGGCGCGCTGCTGCCCGGCGACCTCGCGGTGTGGGACGGTCACGTCGCGATGATCGTGGGTGACGGCACCATGATCGAGGCCGGCGATCCGGTCAAACTCTCGCCGATCAGGACGTCGAACGCCGGTCAAGGCTTTCAGGGGTTCTGGCGGCCGACGGCGTAGAGGCCTGTCGTTAGGCTGTGCCGCATGGCTGCAGACATCGTGCCGATCGGGTTGAGCTTGACCAAGGGCGACGTGTACACACTGTGGGCACCGCGGTGGCGCGCCGACGGGGACGAGTGGGAGGCATTTCTCGGCAAAGACGAGGACCTCTACGTGCTCGATTCCGTAGCTGACCTGACCGCTTTCGTGCGGACCAACAACGACAACGACCTCACCGACCACCCGGCGTGGGAGAAGCTGACCACGGCCAACGCGCACTCGCTGGTGCCCGACGAGGAGCACTCCTACGACCTCGCCGGGTTCGAGGAGATCCTGTCGAACAAGCCGACCGAGGACAGCGTGCGCACACTGCACCGCGCCCTGTCGGTGGTGTCGTCGATCGGGTCGGTGTGCGAGCTGCCCGCGGTCACGAAGTTCTTCAACGGCAACCCGGTCCTCGGCACCGTCGGTGGCGGGGTCGAGGCGTATGCCGGCCGGGCCGGGCGCAAGCGCTGGGCCGAGATCGAGAAGATCATCAATCGCGGCTGGGATGCGGTCATCGAATCCATCGACGAGATCATCACCAAGCCCGAGGTGGACAGCGCCGCCGTCGAGAAGGCGCAGGCCGAACTCGACGCGCCGGCGCCGGAGCCGGACGAGGACGAGGTCGTCATCGACGACATCGTGGACACCGAAGAAGAAGCCGACGAGCTGGCCGCGGCCGCCGAGGACAAGGTGCTCGGCAGCGACGAGGACTTCTGGGTGCGGGTCGGCATCGACCCGATTCGCATCATGACCAGCGGCGGCACGTTCTTCACGCTGCGCTGCTACCTCGACGACCGGCCGATCTTCCTCGGCCGCAACGGCCGAATCAGCGTGTTCGGCTCGGAACGGGCGCTGGCGCGCTATCTGGCCGACGAGCACGATCACGACCTGTCGGATCTGGCGACCTACGACGACATTCGCACCGCGGCAACCGACGGGTCGCTGCGGGTGGAGGTCACCGACGACAACATCTACGTGCTGTCGGGGATCGTGGACGACCTCGCCGAGGGGCCCGACGCGCTCGATCGCGACCAGCTCGAGCTGGCCGTCGAGCTGCTGGGCGACATCGCCGAGTACGCCGAGGACACCAGCGTCGCAGCCAAGCTCGACAAGGGCACGGCGCTGGGCCGGCTGATCGCCTACGCACTGGACCCCGGCTCGGTGTCGCGGCCGAGCGCGCCGTACGCCGAGGCGGTCACGCAGTGGGAGTCGCTGGAGCGCTTCGTGGAGTCACGCCTGCGCTCGGAGTGATGTCCGCAGCACCTCGCGACAGCCTCCGGCTCGTGGGCGGGCGCTAACCGATCAGGACGGCGTAGCGGGGTTTGATCACCTCGTCGATGATCGCCAGCCGCTCGTCGAACGCGATGAACGCCGACTTCATCGCGTTGATCGTGAACCGTTCGAGATCGCTCCACCCATAGCCGAACGCCTCGACCAACCGCAGCATCTCCTGGCTCATCGTGGTGTCGCTCATCAACCTGTTGTCGGTGTTCACCGTCACGCGAAAGCGCAGCCGGGCCAGCCGGTCGAATGGGTGCTCGGCGATGCTGTCCACCGCGCCGGTCTGCACGTTGGAGCTCGGGCACATCTCGAACGGCACCCGTTTGTCGCGTAGCAGAGCAGCCAATCTGCCCAGCCGCGCGGTGCCGTCCGGATCGACGGTGATGTCGTCGACGATGCGCACGCCATGGCCCAGCCGGTCGGCGCCGCAGAACGCGATGGCTTCGTGGATCGACGGCAGCCCGAACGCCTCGCCCGCGTGAATAGTGAAGCGCGCGTTGTTATTCCGCATGTACTCGAACGCATCGAGGTGACGGGTGGGCGGGTAGCCCGCTTCGGCGCCGGCGATGTCGAACCCGACGACACCCCGGTCCCGGAACCGGATCGCCAATTCCGCGATCTCGCGCGAGCGCGCGGCGTGCCGCATCGCAGTCACCAGACAGCGCACCACGATGGGCCGGCCCTGCGCCGCAGCGGCCTTCTCCCCCTCGGCGAACCCGGCCAGCACCGCGTCGACGACCGCGTCGAGCGAGAGCCCGCCGTCGATGTGCAGCTCGGGGGCGAACCGGATCTCGGCGTAGACGACGTTGTCGCCCGCGAGGTCCTCCACGCACTCGAACGCCACCCGATGCAGCGCATCAGGGGTTTGCATGACGCCGACGGTGTGGGCGAACGGCTCCAGGTAGCGCACCAGCGAGCCGCTGTGCGCGGCGGTACGGAAGAACGTCGCCAGCGCCTCGACCTCGTGTTCGGGCAGCTCGTCGTAGCCCGTCTCCTCGGCCAGCTCGAGCACCGTCTGCGGCCGCAGCCCACCGTCGAGATGGTCGTGCAGCAACGCCTTGGGCGCCTGGCGGATGTTGTCCAGCGTCAACGGTGTCGTCATCTGGCTCTCCTCACGTGATCCGGTCGATGATCAGCGGTCGTCGCGGGGGTGCCTGGTCGCCGACCCGCCACGCGCCGTCGAGTTCGGACAGCGCCGCGGAGAAGCGCTCCGGGGTGTCGCTGTAGAGGGTGAACAGCGTGTCCCCGGCAGCGACGGGTTCCCCGGGTCGGCGGTGAATGCGCATCCCGGCGCCGAACTGCACCCGCTCGCCCGGCGCCGAGCGGCCCGCCCCGAGCCGCCACACCGCCAGTCCCACCGCCATCGCGTCGATGTCCCCCATCGTGCCACCGTGCGGGGCGATCACGGTCTCGCTGTGCGCACCGATCGGGAGCGGAGCCGCGAGGTCACCGCCCTGCGCGGCGATCAACGCGCGGAAGCTGTCCATGGCCGACCCGTCGCGCAACGTCTGCGCGGGATCCACCGCGTCCAGACCGGCCGCATCGCACATCTCGCGCGCCAGCGCGATCGTCAACTCGACCACGTCGTCGGGCCCGCCGCCGGCGAGCACCTCCAGCGACTCGGCCACCTCGACCGCGTTGCCGACCGTGCGCCCCAACGGCACCTCCATGTCGGTCAGCAGGGCACGGGTCGTCAGCCCGTGCTCGCGGCCGAGCGCGACCATCGTCGCCGCCAACTCTCGAGACTCCGCCTCGGTGGCCAGGAACGCGCCGGAGCCGACCTTGGTGTCGAGCACCAGCGCCGCCGCCCCCTCGGCGATCTTCTTGCTCATCACCGAACTGGCGATCAGCGGCAGCGACTCGGTGGTACCGGTGACGTCGCGCAGCGCGTAGATCTTGCGGTCGGCCGGCGCCAGCTCGCCGGCGGCGAAGATGGCCGCCCCGAGCTCGCGAAGTTGTTGGTGGATCTGCGCTTTGGTGATCTCGGCGGTGAAGCCAGCGATGGACTCGAGCTTGTCCAGGGTGCCGCCGGTGTGCCCCAGGCCGCGGCCGGCGGCCTGCGGGACCGCGCCTCCACACGCCATCACCACCGACACCAGCGGGATCGTGATCTTGTCCCCGACGCCACCGGTGGAGTGCTTGTCCACGGTGGGACGGCCCACATCGGAGAAGTCGAACCGCTCCCCCGATGCCACCATCGCGGCGGTCCAGCGGGCGATCTCGTGGCCGGACATGCCGCGCAAGAAGATCGCCATCAGCAGCGCCGCCATCTGTCCGTCCGTGACGCGGTCGTGGGTGTAGGCGTCGATCACCCAGTCGATCGCGGCATCGGACAGCGCCCCGCCGTCCCGCTTGGTCCGAATGACCGACGGAGCGTCCAGGTGCGACATGGGGCCCCGTGCGTCGAAGGTGTTCTGGGTCACGGCGTTTCCCCGGCCGTGCGGGCGAGGTCGTCAGGTCCGAACGCGTCGGGCAACAGCTGGTGCAGTGCGCGGGGGCCCGCCGGATGGTCGATGAGCAGATCCGGTCCGCCGTGTTCGAGCAGCACCTGGCGGCAGCGCCCACATGGCATCAGGGCCGCCCCGTCGGGTCCGACACAGGAGAGCGCGATCAGGCGTCCGCCGCCGCCGGAAACCAGGGCGCAGACCACTGCGCACTCCGCACAGAGACCCAGGCCATATGAGACATTTTCCACATTGCACCCGGTCACTATTCGGTCATCGTCGACCAGCGCGGCCGCCCCGACCGGGAACTTCGAATACGGCGCATAGGCGTGGACTGAAACATCGATTGCCTTGCGCCGCAACATGTTCCAATCGATATCGGCGCTCACGTCAGGCCTTTCCCGCTGATTCTGAATCCATTCCGAACCCCCCGACCCGAGACCAGCAGTATCAGATAGGTAACCCTAATAAGCAGCCTCTTGCGAGGGCATACGGCCACAGGCTAGTTCGTTCGACCGTACAAAGGAGATTAGAGTCGCCCCGAGGTTCGGTGAACCCGCCGACGGGCAGGTCTCCGGGCATCCACCGATGGCGTTGGAGGGGTCAGATGAGTACGGCTACATCATCGGACGACATTGCGGCACCGCGCTCGCAGCCGTCGCGCCGACGAACCCTGTATCGCGGCGATCCCGCGATGTGGTCGTGGGTGCTGCACCGCATCTCCGGCGCCTCGATCTTCTTCTTCCTGTTCGTCCACGTGACCGACACCGCGCTGGTGCGGGTCAGCCCGCAGGCCTACAACGAGATCATCGAGACCTACAAGACGCCGATCATCGGCCTGATGGAGATCGGTCTGGTCGCGGCCGTGCTCTACCACGCCCTCAACGGCATCCGGGTGATCCTGATCGACTTCTGGTCGGAGGGACCTCGTCATCAGCGAAAGATGCTGTGGGTCGTCGCCGGCGTCTTCATCGCCGTGCTGATCGCCTCGGTCGGCGTCATCGGTATGCACATGGCGGAGAGGTTCCTGTAATGCCCGAGAACCCCTACGACCACATCAGCGACCGCGGCGGCAGCGCGCCGGTGATGCAGCGCAGCCACGACCGGCCGGCCAGCCTCGACAACCCCCGCGCGCCGCGACGCGCCGGCGGGATGCCCAACTTCGAGAAATACGCGTGGCTGTTCATGCGCTTCTCCGGCCTCGTGCTCGTCTTCCTGGCGTTGGGCCACCTGTTCATCATGCTGATGTGGGACGGCGGCGTGTACCGCATCGACTTCAACTACGTCGCGCAGCGCTGGTCCTCACCGTTCTGGCAGACGTGGGACCTGCTGCTGCTCTGGCTCGCTCAGCTGCACGGCGGCAACGGCATGCGCACGATCATCGCCGACTACAGCCGCAAGGATTCCACCCGCTTCTGGCTGAACACGCTGTTGGCCCTGTCGATGGTGTTCACGCTGGTGTTGGGCACCTACGTGCTGCTGACGTTCGACGCGTCCATCTCTTGATCGGGAGCTCACGATGATTCAAGAACATCGCTACGACGTCGTGATCGTCGGTGCCGGCGGCGCCGGCATGCGCGCCGCCGTCGAGGCCGGCCCGCGCGTACGCACGGCCGTGCTGACCAAGTTGTACCCCACGCGCTCGCACACCGGCGCGGCACAGGGCGGCATGTGCGCCGCGCTGGCCAACGTCGAAGAGGACAACTGGGAGTGGCACACCTTCGACACCGTCAAGGGCGGCGACTACCTCGCTGATCAGGACGCCGTCGAGATCATGGCCAAAGAGGCCATCGACGCGGTGCTCGACCTCGAGAAGATGGGGATGCCGTTCAACCGCACCCCCGAGGGCCGCATCGACCAGCGCCGCTTCGGTGGCCACACCCGCGACCACGGCAAGGCGCCCGTGCGCCGGGCGTGTTACGCCGCCGACCGGACCGGCCACATGATCCTGCAGACGCTCTACCAAAACTGCGTCAAGCACGACGTGGAGTTCTTCAACGAGTTCTACGCGCTCGACATCACGATGACCGACACCCCGTCGGGTCCGGTCGCCACCGGCGTCGTCGCCTACGAACTCGCCACCGGCGACATCCACGTCTTCCACGCCAAGGCGATCGTGTTCGCCACCGGCGGCTCGGGCCGGATGTACAAGACCACGTCCAATGCGCACACGTTGACCGGCGACGGGCTGGGCATCATCTTCCGCAAGGGACTTCCCTTGGAGGACATGGAGTTCCACCAGTTCCACCCGACGGGCCTGGCCGGGCTGGGCATCCTGATCTCCGAGGCCGTGCGCGGCGAGGGCGGCCGGCTGCTCAACGGCGAGGGCGAGCGCTTCATGGAGCGCTACGCACCCACGATCGTCGACCTGGCACCCCGCGACATCGTGGCCCGCTCGATGGTCCTGGAGGTGCTCGAGGGCCGCGGTGCCGGACCCAACAAGGACTACGTCTACATCGACGTGCGCCACCTCGGCGAGGACGTGCTCGAGGCCAAGCTGCCCGACATCACCGAATTCGCCCGCACCTACCTCGGTGTGGACCCCGTCAAGGAACTGGTGCCGGTCTACCCGACCTGTCACTACGTCATGGGCGGCATCCCGACCACCGTCAACGGTCAGGTGCTCTCGGACAACACCACCGTCGTGCCGGGGCTGTACGCCGCCGGCGAATGCGCCTGCGTGTCGGTGCACGGCGCCAACCGTCTGGGCACCAACTCGCTGCTCGACATCAACGTGTTCGGCCGCCGCGCCGGCATCGCCGCCGCGAATTACGCACTCGGACACGACTTCGTCGACCTGCCCGACAAACCCGCCGAGATGGTGGTCGGTTGGGTCGGCGACATCCTCTCCGAGCACGGCAACGAGCGCGTGGCCGACATCCGTGGCGCGCTGCAGCAGTCGATGGACAACAACGCCGCAGTGTTCCGCACCGAGGAGACGCTCAAGCAGGCGCTCACCGACATCCACGCGCTCAAGGAGCGCTACGCCCGAATCACCGTGCAGGACAAGGGCAAGCGCTACAACAGCGATCTCCTCGAGGCCATCGAGCTGGGCTTCCTGCTCGAGCTGGCCGAGGTGACCGTCGTCGGTGCGCTCAACCGCAAGGAATCCCGCGGCGGACACGCCCGCGAGGACTACCCGAACCGCGACGACACCAACTACATGCGGCACACCATGGCCTACAAGGAAGGCAGCGACCTGCTGAGCGATATCCGGCTGGACTACAAGCCCGTGGTCCAGACGCGGTACGAGCCGATGGAACGGAAGTACTGATTCATGAGCGCGCCTGTTCTGGACAAGCAAGACACGCCCCCCGTGCCCGAGGGCGCGGTGATGGTGACCCTGAAGATCGCCCGGTTCAACCCGGAGGCACCTGATGACGCCGGCTGGCAGAGCTTCCGCGTGCCGTGCCTTCCGAGTGACCGGCTGCTCAACCTGCTGCACTACGTCAAGTGGTACCTCGACGGGACGTTGACGTTCCGCCGCTCGTGCGCGCACGGGGTGTGCGGCTCGGACGCCATGCGCATCAACGGCGTGAATCGGTTGGCATGCAAGGTCTTGATGCGCGACATGCTGCCGAAGAACCCGAACAAGCAGCTGACCATCACGATCGAGCCGATCCGCGGCCTGCCGGTGGAGAAGGACCTCGTCGTCGACATGGAGCCGTTCTTCGACGCCTACCGCGCGATCAAGCCGTACCTGATCACGTCGGGCAATCAGCCCACGCGGGAACGCATTCAGAGCCAGACCGACCGGGCCCGCTACGACGACACCACCAAGTGCATCCTGTGCGCGTGCTGCACCACCAGCTGCCCGGTGTATTGGAGCGAGGGCTCGTACTTCGGCCCGGCGGCGATCGTCAACGCGCACCGCTTCATCTTCGACAGCCGTGACGAGGGCGCCGCCGAGCGGTTGGACATCCTCAACGACGTCGACGGGGTGTGGCGCTGCCGCACGACGTTCAACTGCACCGAGGCCTGCCCGCGCGGCATCGAGGTGACCAAGGCGATCCAAGAGGTCAAGCGCGCTTTGATGTTCGCGCGTTAGACCGGCGCGATCAACGTGTCGACGGCGTCGGCCACTCCGTCGAAGCCGGCAGAGGCCGCCATGTCGGCAGCGACGCGCCGGCTGGCGACGCGGTAGCGCGGATCGTCGAGGACTGCACGAATGGCGCGGCGCAGCGAGTGCGGTGTCGGATGCTCGCTTCTGATGCGGCGGCCGACGCCGGTCCACGCGACCCGCGCACCGACCTCGGGTTTGTCCTCCTTACCCCCGGTGGCCACGATGGGAACGCCGTAGCGGAGCGCGTACTGCACTCCCCCGTAGCCACCGTTGGTGACGAACGCGGCTGTGCGCGGCAGTAATTCGTCGTAGGGCAGGAACTCCGCCGCACGGGCGTTGGCCGGCAGCGGTGGCAATGTGTGCAGCGGCCGGCCACCTGTCGCCACCACCACCAGCACGTCGTCGTCTGCCAGAGCAGACACGGTGGGCGCGATGGTCTGGCGGTAGTCGACGTTGGCGACCGTCCCCTGGGTGACGTGGACGACCGGTCGCGGCCCGTCCAGATCGGACCACCATGACGGCCGCGGCGCTCGAGAACCCGTGGCGCACAACGGCCCGACGAAGTGGAGCTGCGGCGGTGCATCGGTGAGCGGGTACTCGAACGAGCGCACCCCGAATCGCAGGATCGCATCCGCCCGGCGACCCCAGTCAGCGAGGCTGCACGGCATGGGCGTGCCATGAACCTCACGGTGGTAGTCGTCGAGAATCCGGTGGGCACGATGCAACACTCGACGATTCACGGCCGCCAACACCGCGTTTCGCGGTCTGTTCAGTAGGCGGGCGGGCGGCAGGCCCATCCCGAAGGGAGCGGTGTCGCGACTCTCGATGCACAACGGAATGACGCAGCACATGAGGACCGCTGGGCGCAGGGGCCGTCGCCGGGCGAGGAGGAAGGCCGCGCCCATGAAGACCGGATCAGCGAGGACCGCATCGGCGGGTTCATGGGTGATCGCCGAGAGCAAGGCGTTGTACTGCGCCCTCGCGGGCCGTGCGAACACGTGCTCGATGTCGAAGGCGACGGCCCTGACCCCTGTCAGACGGGCCCGCTCGGGAAAGTCGTCGAGAAAGGACTCATCGAAATCTGCTTCCGGCGGAAGCGGCACGAAACGGGCGCCGCTGGCCTCGACCCGAGCAGCGAAACGGGCCCCGGTGAGGAAGCGAACCCGGTCACCACGCGCGGTGAAGTTCTCAGCGACCGTGAGCAACGGCGTGACGTGACCGTGCGCGGGCACGGCCGCGATGACGATCGACAATGACATCGGCCACCACCCCCCAGTGGGTCCTGCGATCGACGATCCATCACTGCGTGACGTCAGTCAAGACCGCGGATGACGACCACACCGGTGTTCACGGTGCGTTGATCGTCTCCGAGTCCTCGTCCTCGGGATCCTCAGCAGGTCGTGGCTCGTCGCCGGCGCGGGCGGCCACCTGCTCGTCGTAGTACCGCAGGATCACCGCGACGGCGGCGGCCACGGGGACGGCCAGGAACGCGCCGATGACCCCGAAGGTCGACGCCCCCAGCGTCACCGCCAGCAGCACGATCACCGCGTGGAGTTTCATCGACTTCGACTGCAGCCACGGCTGCAGCACGTTTCCCTCCAGCTGCTGCACGGCCACGATGATGGCCAGCACGATCAGGGCGGTCACCGGACCGTTGGCGACCAACGCGATCAGCACCGCCAGGCCGCCGGCGACGAAGGCGCCGACGATCGGTACGAAGCCGCCGATGAACGTCAGGATCGCCAGCGCGTAGGCCAAGGGCACGCCGAGGATCACCAGGCCGATGCCGATCAGCACCGCATCGACGAGGCTGACCAGTGCCTGGGTCCTGACGAATCCGCCGAGGGTGGCCCAGATGCGCTGCAGAACTTCCGCCAGATGCGGGGCCGCGGGCATGCCCGCGGTGCGGCGCAACCACGGCAGGAAACGCGGCCCGTCCTTGAGGAAGAAGAACACCACCACGATCACCGTGAACACGGTGACGAGCGCCGAGGTGACGGCGCCGACACCGGTGAACAGCCCGGCGGCGATCGTGGAACTGCTGGTGTTCAGCGCGTCGTTGATGGCGCCGACCGCTGAATTCAATTGCGCATCATGAATGTTCAGCGGCGGCCCGCTCAGCCAGTCACGCACCTTGTCGACACCGGCGGTGGCCTGCTTGGCCAGCTCGACGACCTGATCGACGATTGCCGGTGCGACCGCCGCGAGAATCCCAGCCAGCACGGCGAGCCCCGCCACGAGAACCAACAGAGAAGCGGCCGCCGGCGCCAGCCCCTTGCCGCGCAACCAGCGCACCGGCGGCCACAGCACCGTGCACACGATCAACGCCAGCGCCACGGGGAGCAGGATCACCCAGGTCTTGCCGATGACCCAGGAGAACACCCACAGCGCCGCGGCGACCGCGACGAGACGTACCGCTGCACTCGCTGCAGACTGAAGATGCCTGTTGTAAACCTGTCCGCGGTCCATCCGCCCCTTCTACCCATCCGCGCGCGTTTATCGCCATCGGCGGGACAGGAAATCCCGGATCAGTGCGGTCACCGCCGCGAGGTCGCTCTCGAGCAGGAAGTGACCGCCATCGCGCAGGTGGATCTCGGCATCGACGGCGTCCCGGGCGAACGCGCGCGCCCCGTCCGGGCCGAAGAACGGGTCCTTGTCCCCCCACACCGCCAGCACCGGCACCGCACTGGCGCGCAGGTACTCGTGCAGCTGTGGGTAGAGCCGAGGGTTGCTGCTGTAATCCAGGAACAGGGCGAGCTGAATGGCGTCATTACCGGGACGCGCGAGCAGCGCGGCGTCGTGGTGCCAGGTGTCGGGGCTGACGACACTCGGATCCGGCACTCCGGCGACGTACTGCATCCGCGTCGCCTCGAACGACAGGAACTCGCGCAGCGTTGCGGCCGTCTCCGGTGTCTGGTCGCGCTGGTAATCCCAGACCGCGGTCCAACCCTCCGGGACGAAGCCGGCGTCGTACCCGTTGCCGTTCTGCGTGATGATCGCGGTGACCGCCTGCGGGTTGCGCAGCGCCAGCCGCCAGCCCACCGGGGCGCCGTAGTCCTGGACGTACATCGCATAGGAGGCGGCTCCGAGCTGCTCCAGCAGCCCGGCGGTCAGATCGGCCAGCGCGTCGAAGGTGTAGTCGAACTCCTCGACGGGCGGCGCGTCGGAGTAACCGAAGCCGAGGTAGTCGGGAGCGATCACGTGGTAGCGGTCGGCCAGCTCGGGGATGAGGTTGCGGAACATGAACGAGCTGGTGGGAAAGCCGTGGAGCAGCACGATCGTCGGCGCGCCGGGGTCCCCCGCCTCTCGGTAGAAGATCTGGCGGCCGGCGACGGTGGCGTAGCGGTGATGGACCACGTTCATCGTTTAACTCCCAAAGTTGTTTTTGATGGTTAGTCATAGTGAACCGGCGTAGGTGTAACCTGTCAATAGTTTTTAGGAGGTTAGTGTGGAGTTGTCGGTTGCCCGTCCCGAGGACGAGGCGTTGCTGCTCGACCTGCTCAACACCACTCCGGTCGTCGACGGCGAACGCCTCGATCTGCTCACGGACCCCGGATGGCTGGCGGAGCACCACGTCGATGAGAGCCAGCTGACCGCCCTCACCGCTGCGCGGGACGCGTTGCAGGCCGTCGTGCGTGGCGAGCGGTCCCCGTCGGCGCTGCAACCCTTCCTCGACGCCGTTGCCCTGACACCGGTCGCCACCGAACAGGGGTTCGACTGGCAGGTGGCCGGGGCGGACGCGGCCACCCGCGCCGTGCTCGCCTGGGACAGCCTGCGCATCAACAGCCCCGGCCGCCTGCGGCCGTGTGCCAACCACGAGTGCCACCTGTTCCTGCTCGATCGCAGCAAGCCGAACACGGCGCGATGGTGCTCGATGGCGATCTGCGGCAACCGGATGAAGGCCAGACGGCACTACCAGCGCACGCGCGGCGAGTGAGTGAGGGCGCCGCTCACCGAACGAACCCATCCGGCGCGGGGGCGGCGCCGAATGCCGGGCATGCCGAATGAATTGGTTGTGCTGGTGGACGACAACGGCCGACACCTCGGTTCCGCACCCAAGGCGCAGGTGCATCACGAGTCGACGCCACTGCATCTGGCGTTCTCCTGCTACCTGTTCGACCGCACCGGCAACCTGCTGCTGACCCGGCGGGCCCTGCACAAGCGCACCTTCGCGGGTATCTGGACCAACTCCTGCTGCGGCCATCCGGCGCCCGGCGAGTCGATGTCCGATGCGGTGCGCCGGCGGGTGCGCGAAGAACTGGGCGTGGGCATCGCCGAGCTGACCTGCGTGCTGCCCGACTTCCGCTACTACGCCGTAGCGACCGACGGTGTCGCCGAAAACGAGCTCTGCCCGGTGTACTGCGGGCGCGCCGAAGGGCCGGTGCGCGCCGACCCCGACGAAGTGATGGATTACGAGTGGGCGCCCTGGGAGCATGCCGTCACCGCGGCCCGCCTGGGTTGGGCGATCAGCCCCTGGGCCGCCGAGCAGATACCGCTGCTCGACGCCGCAGGCATCCGCCGCGGCAGCTAATCGCGCAACTCGTAGAGCCGCTCGGCGTACGCCAGGTCGTCACGCCACAATCTGGCGGCGGCGCGCCGCATCAACGGCCGCAGCAACGGGCCGGCCACCATCCCCTTGCCGAAGTGCGGCCGGTCCGAGTGGGCGATCACCGCCTCCACCACAGCGGTCCTGGGCCGCCCGTCGCGGCCCGGCCCCAGAGGCGTGGCGTGGGTCTCCACCACGCTCCCCTGCCCTTCGCCCTCGATGATGCGCATCGTGACGGTGCGGGGGCCGGGCGTGGTGAACTCCGCGATCACCGGGACACCGAGGCGGCCGATGCGGAACGTGACGTCGACGACGAACCTGTCGAGCGCTTCGGGCAGGTCCTCGTCGGCGGGCGGCGCACTGAGCACCTTGAGCTGGGTGAACGAGTACGGGTGAAACCATGCCCCGTGCCACGGGTCGAGCCGGTTGGCCACCACGTCAGCGGGCTCGCAGGTGCCTTCGAGGCGGGTCACTGCCGCCAGTGCCGGCTCGCCGGGACGCGGCATCGGCGGCGGGGTGTCCGACACCGGTGAGGACTGCGGATCGACCGCGTCGTCGAACCGCACCCAGCACAGCACCCCGTCGTCGTGAGCGGTGTAGGGCTTCCAGGTTCCGTGCCTGCGCTCCCCGAGTCGCAGGCCGTGCCACGGGCACACCAACGTGCCGCATTCCACCGGCGCTGTGGCCAGATCGGCGCCCAGATGCGGGCAGGCGCGCGGCGCGACCAGCAGAGCGCCGTCGGCCCCGCGCCACGCGACCACCTCGCGGCCTGCGACCGTCGCACCCATGGCCGAGGACGTGATCGACGAACTCTCGGCGAAGGCGAACCAGTTGCCACCGGGTTTACGCTGCGCCCGCCGCAGCGCGGCGGTGATCAGTGCTGGGCTCGCGTCGGCGTAGGTCGGTGTCTGGGCGGCCCAGGCGAGCGCCGGGAGCACCTCGAACGGCCATGCCGCAGCGACTCTTGCGCGCCAGCCCGACTGCTCGCTCATCCGCCCGCGCCCGCCGATGCCAGGCGCCGCAGCAGTCCCGAGCGTCCCTGGTTGGGCACCGTGTGCAGCGGGTGTCCGGCCACTCCGAATCCGCGCAGCAGCTCGTTGGCCGCAGCGAATCCCGTCGTCGCCGCCCGCTCCATCAGCGCGACCGGTAGGTCGATCCGAATCCCGTCTCCCGCCAACGTGATTCGCGAGTCGGGTGTCCGCACGGTGGGGCGCTCGGCGAAGTCTCCCGGCGCGAAGCGGGGGCAGTCGTCGCGGCGCAGCAGCCGCTCGTCGACGATGGAAGCGGTCACCGTCTCAGGGTAGAGCTCGTGCATACGTGCGATCAGCGCGTCGCGCACCGAGTCCGACGGTTCACCGACCGAGTAGGCGTGCAGCTCCACCACCGACCCTCCCGTGCGAGCCGCCCACCGAGCCGCCTCCCGTTCGTAGCGTTCCACCACGCTGACATTGTCCAACGGTTCGCGCCCGCCCGTCCCGACGAAGGCCGCCCGGTCCGCGCGCACTGGACGATCCAGCCACAGCCGCAGCACCACGAACGGTGGCGCCGTGCCCATCGCCGCCACCCGATCGCGCCACGCCTCGTCGCCGAGGCCGGGCGAGGCCGCGACGATGCGCTGCAGTGCGGCCACATCGGTGGCGAGCACCACGCCGTCGGCGGCCAACGCGTCACCACCGGTCGTCCGCACCGCGACGCCGTGCTCTGTCGTCACCGCGTCCACGGCGGTGTCGGTGTGGAATGTCACCCCGCGGGCCGACAAGTAGTCGCGCAGCGGATTCCACAGTGCGGCGTCGAAGTTCGCTGCGGCCACGTCGAAGATGAGCCCCTCGCTGGAGCCCAGAAAATAGATGTGGAACATCGTGACCAGCTCGCCGGCCGACAACGCCTCGGGCCGCGCGAAGAAGCTGCGCGCGAACACCTCGAAGGCAAGATGCCGCGCCGCGTCGGGAAAGTTGATGTCGCGCAGGAACGTTGCGGCGTCCCGCCGGTCGAGCTGACGGTAGGTGTCAGGCACCGACACCGCCGCCAGCGGCGCGGCCGCCTTCGCGTCGATCCGGACGAGGTCACGTAGCCGAAAGGTGGGGCTGCGCAAGGCGAATGCCAGGGCGTTCAGCGGCGGCGTCTGCGGCAGCCCCCGGAAAGTGTCCACCCGGCCGGTGCCGTCGATCAGCGGGTAGTCGGCGACCGGGGTCAACATGGACAGCTCGGGGTCGGTACGGCTGAGCAGCGCGCGCAGGTTGTAGTACTGCCGGAAGAAAGCGTGGAAGCCACGGTTCATCCCGGTCTGCGATCCGTCGGCCAGCGTCTCGGTCCAGCCACCGACCCGACCGCCGAGATAGTCGCGACGCTCGACGACGTCGACCGCGACGCCCCGTTCGGCCAGCCCGGTGGCGGCGGCAAGGCCGGCGATACCGGCGCCGACCACGACCACGCGCGGCCGGGGGCCCGCGTCGTCGACCGAGGTGCGCCCCGGGTGGGCAGGCCAGATCTGCCGACGGCGGTCAGTCACGAGCCACTCCGTCACACGCTCCCGTGCCGGGCCCGGGCCGCCCACGACTTGCCCAGGCCCGCGAGGGCGACGGCCGCGCGCCGCGGCTTGCCGACAGTGGCGCGCCGACCGAAGATCTCGAAGTCGGCGGCCTCGACGCGGTCCAGGATCTCCGAGTACAGCGTCGCAGCGGCCGCGACGCACGGCCGCGAGCTGGGGGCCAGCTTGTCGATTCCGGGCCTGGCCTGGTCGTAGACCTGCCGGGTGATGGCGTGCTGTTCGGCCAGCGCCGCGCGCACATTGCTGTCGGTGCGCCGATTGGCCTGGCACCAGCGCAGCCGATCCCGGTCCACGCCGTGGGCAGCGAGTTCGTCGGCGGGCAGGTACACCCGCCCGCGGTGCAGATCCTCGTCGACGTCGCGGATGAAGTTGGTCAGCTGGAAGGCCTTGCCCAGCGCGGCGGCGTACGGGGCGGCTTCCTGCCGCGGGCCGACGGTGCCCAGGATCGGAAGCATCTGCAGCCCGATCACCTCGGCGGAGCCGTACATGTACTTCTCGAGCGCGGCGCGGTCCGGATAGTCGGTCACCGTGAGGTCCATCCGCATCGACGTCAGGAAGTCGTCGAACAGATCCCAGCCGATGTCGTACTTGCGGGCGGTGTGCACCACCGCGGTCAACACCGGGTCATCCCCGCACGGCTGCTTGTCGACCAGCGCGTTGAACAGCCGCGTGGACAGCTGCTGCAGCTGCTCGGCGCGCTGCTCGGTGGTGCGCGGATCGTCGAGGTCGTCGAGGATGTCGTCGGCGAACCGGGCGAAGCCGTACAGCGCGTGCACGGCGGGCCGCTGCCGCGGCGCCAGCAGGCGGGTGGCCAGGAAGAACGTCTTGCCGTAGCGGGCGTTGAGGCTGCGGCACTGCCGGTAGGCGTCACGTAGTGACGGGTCGCGGACACCCGCCGCGTCGAGCTCGGTGTGGATCATGAGCGGTTGACCTCCGAGGTGGGCTGGCTGGCGTGTACCCCGGTGATGCGGTCGGCGGCGAGCCGCCCGGACAGGATCGCGGTCGGCACGCCGACCCCGGGGACGGTCGAAGATCCCGCGAGCACGACGTTGTCGACGCCGCGGACCGTGTTGGCCGGCCGGAACGGGCCGGTCTGAGAAAACGTGTGCGCCAATGCGAACGGGCTGCCCGCCGCCATACCCTGGCGGCCCCAGTCGGCCGGGGTCACGACGTGCAGCACCTCGGCGTCGTCGGCGACACCGGGCGCGCGCTTGCGCACCGTGTCGATCATGTCCTCGACATAGGACTGTCCGATGGCGTCCCAATCCACAACGCCCACATCGGTGTTCGGCGCGGGGGCGAGCACGTAGAGCAGGTCGCGTCCAGCGGGCGCCAGCGACGGGTCACCGGCGGTCGGCCGGGTCACCAGCAGTGATGGATCCCGCATGGTGCGGCCCTCGTCGATGATGTCGTCGAACGTCTGGTGCCACGCGTCGCCGAACAGGATCGTGTGATGCCCGGCAGCCTCTCCGACCGCCTCGCAGCCGACGTGCGCGACGACGGCCGACGGCGCGGCGCGCAGCCGCACCGGTCGGCGCGGGGTACGACGCACCAGGCGGTAGGTGTCGGGCAGCTCGGTGGTCAGCACCACCGCGTCGGCGGGCACCCGGACACCCTCGGCGGTCCGCACCGCGGTGACTCGGGACCCGCTGAATTCGAGTTCGGAAACCGTTGCGTTGTAGACGAATTCGACACCTGCATCTGAGGCGGCGGCGGCCATCGCGTCGGGCAGCGCGCGCACCCCACCCTTGGGGAAGTACACGCCGGCCACGGTGTCCATGTAGGCGATCACCGCGTAGGCGGCCAATGCGCTCTGCGGCGGCACGCCCGCGTAGAGGGCCTGAAACGTGAACACCCGCAGCAGCCGCTCGTCGGTGATGTGGCGGCGCACCATGCGCTCCCAGCCGCGGAAGCCGCCCAGGGCGGCCAGCCGGGCCAGCTGCGGGGTCAGCAGCGACAACGGTGAGTCGAAGTTCGCGCCGATGAAGCCGTCGAACTCGGCGCGGTACAGCTTGGTCAGCCACTCCCGCAGGCGCAGGTAGCCGTCCGCCTGCTCGCGCCCGGCGAAACGTTCCACCTCGGCCGCCATCGCGGCGGCATCGGTGTGCACGTGGACCGCGCTGCCGTCGGCGAAGCGGGCCTCGTACGCCGGGTTCACCGGTTCCAGCGGCAGCCGAGCCGCGAGGGTGTCCCCGACGGCGGCGAATGCGTCGTCGATGATGTCGGGCATCGTCAGCACCGTCGGTCCGGTGTCGATGCGGTAGCCGCGGATGTCCTCTCGGCCGACCCGCCCGCCGGGATGGGCGCCGCGCTCGACGACGGTGACCTGGCGGCCGCGGCCGGCCAACTGCAGGGCTGCCGAGAGTCCCGAGAGACCGGCTCCGACGATGACGACGCGATCGGTGCGTCCGGTGACGGTGCGCATCACGCCGCCCGCTGGGTGCAGGCGACGGCCATGTCGGCCAGCGCAGCGCGGGCGAAGTCGGGCAGGTCGACCCCGTCGAGGTGGTGCAGCGCCTGAGTGTGCCGGTCTGCGATCAACTCCTCGATCCACTGCACCGCGCCGCTGGCCACGATCAGGTTGCGCCAGTGCTCGGCGGCGGCGGCATCGATGTGCGGCCGGTTCATCAGGTCGAAGAGCTGCTCGCGCAGCGGGGGCTCGGCCAGTTGGTAGGCGGCGACGATGACGCTGGTCGCCTTGCGTTCCTCCATGTCGGTGCCGGCGGACTTCCCGGTCAGCGACGGGGTGCCGAACACCCCGAGGACGTCGTCGCGCAGCTGGAACGCCTCGCCGATCGCGGCGCCGTAGGAAGACAGCGCAGCCACCACGTCGTCGTCGCAGCCCGCCATCGCGGCCCCGATCTCCAGCGGCCGGCGCACGGTGTAGTTGCCGGACTTTCGACGCAGCACGTCGAGAACCTCCTCGAGGGTCGGCAGAGTGTGAGAGCTGTTCACCAGATCGGCGAACTGTCCGATCGCCAGTTCGGTTCTCATGTCGTCATAGCGCGGCCACACCCGAGCGAGTTCGGACTGACCCATGCCGCTGTGCCGCAGCATCTGCTCGGCCCACACCAGGCACAGATCACCGAGCAGAACCGCCGCCGACTCTCCGAAGCGATCGGCAGAGCCGGCCAAGCCCTGCTCCCGATGCCACCGGCTGAAGGAGACGTGCGCGGCGGGCCGGGCGCGGCGCAGCGGCGAGCTGTCCATCACGTCGTCCTGGATGAGCGCGAAGGCGTGCAGGAGCTCGAGGCTCGCCGACGCGCGGATGGCGGCATCGCTCTCGCCGGCACCGCAGAGCCAGCCGATGTACATGAACGTCGAGCGCACGTACTTGCCGCCGTCGAGGAAATCGGCGAGCAGCCCGCCCGCGATGTCGACGTTCGCGGCCGCGAGACGCCCGACGCACTCCGAGTGCACGAAATCGGCGAGGTGCCGCCGCACGCCGGCGCGCAGCTGGTCACGCCACGCCGCCAGCGTGGCCGCGGGCGCTCGTGCACCCGACATCACCAGACGTGACGCCGCCAACTCCCCGTCCCTCAAGCTGACTCCTCCTGGTGTGCGTCCTGCTCGGCCGCCCTAGTCACCACCCATTCGTTGCCGGCCCGGCGCCGGATTGGTCTCCCAACGACCTGTGACAGTGGCGCCGGACACACCGCTCATGCTTCAACCAGTACCCGTTTCAGCGCCGCCATGCATGAACACGAGTGTTCTCCTCGAGTCAGGCGCCGCATACCCCGTGCGACCACGTTTTTTCACTCCCCTGCCGACGACGCGGTCGGACCGTATATTTCGCCCATGGCGATCACCGAGGAACCGACACCCGCTGTCGGCGGCAAGGGTCTGCAGGCAGGCGCCCTGGGTCTGGTGGGCAATGTGGTGATCGGTCTGGCTGCGGTGGCCCCGGCCTACAGCCTGGCCGCCACGCTCGGTTACGTCGTCCTCGAGGTCGGCGAGAAGGCGCCGTCGATGTTCGTGCTGGCGTTCATCCCGATGCTGCTCGTTGCCTTCGCCTACAAGGAACTGTCCCAGGACACGCCCGACTGCGGCACCACCTTCACCTGGGGCACCAAAGCGTTCGGCCCATGGATCGGCTGGATCGGCGGCTGGGGGCTGGCGGTGTCGGCGATCATCGTGCTGGCCAACGTCGCCGAGATCGCGGCGATCTACCTGTACAACTTCCTGGGGCTGGACGGATTGGCCGACAATCCCGTCGCCACGGTCTCGCTCGGCTGCTTCTTCATCATCGCGATGACGTTGATCTCGGCACGCGGCATCGTGGTGAGCGAGCGGGTGCAGAACATCCTGATCACGATCCAGTTCGGCGTGCTGATCGTGGTCAGCATCATCGCGCTGGTCCGGGTGTTCTCGGGAAATGCAGGTGCACAGGCGATCACACCGCAATGGTCGTGGCTGTGGCCGAGCGGGCTGGACGTCTCCTCGATCGCGGCCGCGGTGATCCTGTGCATCTTCATCTACTGGGGCTGGGATGCCTGCCTGGCCGTCGGGGAGGAGACCAAGGACCCCGGCAAGACCCCCGGCATCGCCGCGGTGATCACCACTTTGATCCTGGTCTGCACCTACGTGCTCGTGGCCTACGCGCTGCAGTCCTTCGCGGGTTTCGGGGACGTCGGCATCGGGCTGAACAATCCGAACAACACCGACGACGTCCTCACTGTGCTCGGCGAACCGGTGGCCGGCACCATCGCCGCGTCGGCGCTGCTGCTGACGGTTTCGGTGTCGGCGCTGTCCTCGACGCAGACGACGATCCTGCCGACCGCGCGCGGCACCCTGTCCATGGCCGTCTACGAAGCGATTCCGCGCCGCTTCGCCAACGTGCACCCGCGCTACATGACACCGGCGTTCGGCACCATCGTGATGGGCCTGTCGGCGCTGTTCTTCTACCTTCTGCTGAAACTGCTGTCCGAGAACGCACTCGCCGATTCGGTGGCCTCGCTCGGACTCGCGGTCGCCTTCTACTACGGCATCACCGCCTTCGCCTGCGTGTGGTACTTCCGCCGCACGCTGCTGAGCTCGGCGCGAAACCTGTTCTTCCGCGGCATTTTTCCGCTTCTGGGCGGTGCGGCGATGACGGCTGCGTTCGTCATCAGCGCCAAGGACATGATCTCGCCCGACTACGGCTACACCGCGTTCGGCCCGATCGGCGGCGTGTTCGTCCTCGGCGTCGGCATGCTGGTGCTCGGCGTGCCGCTGATGCTGGCCTGCTTCGCGTTCGGCACCAAGCGGTTCTTCCGAGGCGAAACGCTCAACGCAGGCACTCAAGTCCAGGTCCCCGACGTCTACTAAGGAATCGCCATGCACCTGACCGTGGGCTATCTGGCCACGCCGACCGGCGATGACGGCGTCGCACTGGCCAGCGCGCTCGCCACCACATTCGGTGCGACCGTCGACGTCGTTCTCGTGGTGCGCGAGGAGCTGCCCGACGGCCATCCCGGCCGACAGGAATACCAGCGCCTTCTCCTCGAACGCGGTGAGGAATGGGTGGCGCGGGCGGTGACGGCCCTGGCCCGCGACGGGGTCCAGGCGGGTTCGTCGGTGATCGTGGGCGAATCCTTCGCGCAGACGCTCGTCGACGTCGCCCTGGAGAAGTCGTCAGACCTCATCGTGGTGGGCGGCGCGCGAGACGGGTTCTTCGGCAGGCACACCATCGGCCCGGTCACCGGGGCGCTGCTGCATTCCTCACCGCTGCCGGTGGCGTTGGCGCCGCGGGGCTATGCCGAGGACCCCGACGACCGGTTCGCCGCGGTCACCGCGGCGGTGCCCACCCGGCCGGGCGATGACAACCCGCTGCCGTTCGCGATCACGTTGGCCAGTGCCGCAGGCCTGCGGATCCGCATGCTGTCGCTGGTGTCGGCGGAGAACCTCGCCGAGGCGGGCAGCGCGCGGGAGGTGCGCCAGCTGCAGGTGGCGGCCGCCGAGGAGAACCTGGCGGTGGCCGCGCGGGCGCTGCCCGACGCACCGGACATCGAATCGCTGGTGGCCGACGGCATGACGCTGGAGTCGGCGCTCAAAAAGCTCAAGTGGGACGACGGGGACCTGCTCGTGGTCGGCTCGTCGCGCTTCGCCGCGCCCCGGCGCATCTTCCTCGGGTCGACGGCCTCACGCATCCTGGCCGGCGTCGACGTGCCGGTGATCGTGGTGCCGCGCGACGAGTAGATCCGCGTGCGCGGTCAGCGCTTGGTGAAAATGGTTCGATGCCAGTCCTTTTCGACCACGCCGGTGATGTCGCTCATCACGTGCTTGATCGACAGGTACTCCTCGAGCGAGTACTGGCTCATGTCCTTGCCGAAGCCCGACGCGCCGAACCCGCCGTGCGGCATCTCCGAGATGATCGGGATGTGGTCGTTGATCCACACGCAGCCGGCGTGGATCTCCCGCGACGCGCGCTGCGCGCGATACACGTCGCGCGTCCACGCCGAGGCCGCCAGCCCGTAGGCGGTGTCGTTGGCCTGCCGGATCGCGTCATCGTCGTCGGTGAACGAACGCACCGTCAGTACCGGGCCGAAGATCTCGTCGCGGTAGACCTCCGATTGTTCGGACACGTCGGCGATCAGCGTGGGTCGGTAGAACGACCCCGGGCCCTCGGGCGCCACCCCGCCGGTCACGATGCGTCCGCCCTCGCCGGGGGCGCGGGCCACCATGTCGGCCACCTTGGCCCGGTGCGCCATCGAGATCAGCGGGCCGAGGTCGGTGTCGGGGTCCTGCGGATCGCCGACGACGATCTTGCTCATCACCTCGGCGACCCCGGCGACGAAGTCGTCGTAGAGGTCGCGGGCGACGATCGCGCGCGTCGCCGCGGTGCAGTCCTGACCGGTGTTGATCAGCGACCCCGCGACCGCGCCCTGGATCGCCGCGTCGAGGTCGGCGTCGTCGAACACCACGAACGGGGCCTTGCCGCCGAGTTCGAGCTGGGTGCGGTGCCCGTGCACGGCGGCCGCCGACATCACCTTGCGTCCGACGGCGGTCGAGCCGGTGAAGGTGACCATGTCGACGTCGGCGTGGCCGGCCAGCGCGGTGCCGACATCGGCGCCCGCACCGGTGACCACGTTCAGCACCCCGGGCGGCAGCCCGGCCTCACCGGCCAACCTGGCCAGCGTCACCGTGGTCAGCGGGGTGATCTCGGCGGGTTTGATCACCACACTGCAACCGGCGGCCAGCGCGGGCAGCACCTTCCACACCGCCATCTGCAGCGGGTAGTTCCACGGCGTGATGGTCGCGACCACCCCGACCGCCTCGCGGCGGATCGACGACGTGTGATCGCCGGAGTACTCGGCGGACGCCTTGCCCTCGAGATGGCGGGCGGCTCCAGCGAAGAAGTCGATGTTGTCGACGCTGCCCGGCACATCGAACTCACGCGCCAGCCGCATCGGCTTACCGGTCTGGCTGACCTCTTCGGCGACCAGCGTCTCAGCCGCCGCGTCGGCGAGCTTGGCCAGTGTGGCCAGCACGGCGGAGCGTTCGGCCGGGGTGGCGCCGGCCCAGCCCGGCAGCGCGGCCCGCGCCGAGGCCACAGCGCGGTCGACGTCCGCCGGTGTCGCCAACGCCATCTCGGCGACGGGCGCTCCGGTCGCCGGGTTGATCACGCGATGTGAGGGGCCGCCGGTCCGCACCGGTGCCCCGTCGATCCAGCTGCCGGCCACATCCGTCTCGGAAAGCACAGTCATGGGCCAAAGCTACCAACCCGACCCAGGGGAAATCTACGCATTACGGCATCGTCAACAACCCGCAACAAGTGATTTCATGGTGATGGTTGCTTGAGACGACGGATTCCGTGCACAATCACAGGCATGGTCAACCCGGGGGTCCCGCACGCCGTCGGCCCCGTCTCGTTCCGCGTGAACCAGTCCCGACCCGGTGCCGCCTTCCAGCTCGACGAGCTGTCCAAGGCGATCATCGAGAAGCTGCAACAGGACGGCCGACGGTCCTACGCCGGGATCGGCAAGGCCGTCGGCCTCTCCGAGGCCGCCGTGCGCCAGCGCGTTCAGCGCATGGTCGACGCCGGGGTCATGCAGATCGTGGCGGTCACCGATCCGATGCAGCTCGGGTTCGCGCGCCAGGCGATGATCGGCGTGCGCTGCACCGGGGACACCACCAAGATCGCCGAAAAGCTCGCCGCCCTGGAGTCCGTCGACTACGTGGTGCTCACGGCCGGCTCCTTCGACGCGATCGTCGAGGTGGTCTGCGAAGACGACGACCATCTTCTCCAACTGCTCAACACCCAGATCCGCGCGTTGCCGGGAGTGATATCCACAGAAACCCTTGTTTACCTGAAACTCGTTAAGCAGCAATACAATTGGGGTACTCGATGACCATCATTTCCGAATCCGACCAGCAGAGCGCCACCACGCTCGGCGCGACAGCGCAGCGACACCTGTGGGGCCACTTCGCCCGGCACGGCGCCGACATCACCCCGCCGATCATCACTCGCGGCGAGGGCGTACACATCTACGACGACAAGGGCAAGCAGTACATCGACGGACTCTCGGGCCTGTTCGTCGTGCAGGTGGGCCACGGCCGCAAGGAACTCGCCGAAGCGGCCGCCAAGCAGGCCGAGCAGCTCGCGTTCTTCCCGCTGTGGTCCTACGCCACGCCCTCGGCGATCGAACTGTCCGAGCGGCTGGCGGGCTACGCCCCCGGCGATCTCAATCGCGTGTTCTTCACCACCGGTGGCGGCGAAGCCGTCGAGAGCGCCTGGAAGTTGGCCAAGCAGTACTTCAAGCTGACCGGCAAACCCGGTAAGCACAAGGTGATCTCGCGCGCGGTCGCCTACCACGGCACCCCTCAGGGCGCGCTGTCGATCACCGGCATCCCGGCGTTCAAGGCGCCGTTCGAGCCGCTGGTCCCCGGTGGTTTCCGGGTGCCCAACACGAACTTCTACCGGGCGCCGGAACCGTACGACACCGACATCAAGGCCTGGGGCGAGTACTGCGCCAATCGGGTCGCCGAGGCCATCGAGTTCGAAGGCCCCGACACCGTGGCCGCCGTGTTCCTCGAGCCGGTGCAGAACGCCGGCGGCTGCTTCCCGCCGCCGCCGGGATACTTCGAACGGGTCCGAGAGATCTGCGACGAATACGACGTGCTGCTGGTCTCCGACGAGGTCATCTGCGCCTACGGCCGGATCGGGTCGATGTTCGCGTGCAACGACTTCAACTACGTGCCCGACATCATCACCTGCGCCAAGGGCCTGACCTCCGGCTACTCCCCGATCGGCGCGATGATCGCCAGTGACCGGCTCTTCGAGCCGTTCAACGACGGCCACACCGTGTTCGGCCATGGCTACACCTTCGGCGGACACCCGGTGTCTTCGGCGGTCGCGCTGGCCAACCTCGACATCTTCGAGCGCGAAGGCATCAACGCCCACGTCAAGGAGATGGCGCCGGCGTTCCGGGCGACGCTGGAGAAGCTCTACGACCTGCCGATCGTCGGCGACGTGCGCGGCGAGGGCTTCTTCTACGGCATCGAGCTGGTCAAGGACAAGACCACCAAGGAGACGTTCGACGACGAAGAAAGCGAGCGGCTGCTGCGCGGCTTCCTCACTCCGGCGCTGTGGGATGCCGGGCTGTACTGCCGCGCCGACGACCGGGGCGACCCAGTCGTGCAGCTCGCGCCGCCGCTGATCAGCGGGCAGCGCGAATTCGACGCGATCTATGACGTGTTGAGCAGCGTGTTGGCCGAGGCCAGTCGCCGGATGTAGCCGGTTCCCTCTCGCCGAAACTGCTTTCCGTGCGGCCGTTTCGACGAAAGCGGCGCGTGGAGCACAGTTTCGGCGAGACTGGGCGGCGTGGCCAAACCGCCGATTGATCCCGTCCGCTGGCAGGCGCCCCCGGTGGGGGCCCTGCCGGCGTTCCCGGCTGCCGACATCACGCTGATCCCCGTGCCGGGTGGCGAACCCGAGGATGTCGTCGTCGACGCCGCCGGACGCCTGTGGACCGGTGCACTCGACGGCAGCATCGTGCGGTTCGAACCCGACGGCACCGCCCCCGAGGTGGTCGCCAACACCGGCGGCCGGCCGCTGGGGCTGGCGTTCGCCCGCGACGGCCGACTTCTCGTCTGCGACAGTCCGCGCGGACTGCTCGCGCTGGACCCGGCCACCGGTCGGATCGAGACGCTGGTCGACACGGTCGCCGGGCGCACGTTGCAGTTCTGCTCCAACGTCACCGAAACTGTCGACGGCACAATCTATTTCACCGAGTCGACGTCACACTTCACCGTCGCGAACTACCTCGGGGCGATCCTGGAGGCGCGCGGCCGCGGCGCGCTGCACCGGCTCGACCCCGACGGCACGGTGACGACCGTTGCTGACGGCCTGTACTTCGCCAACGGCGTCACCCCCACCGCGGACGGCACGGCGCTAGTGGTGGCTGAGACCCAGGGCAGGCGCCTGTCGAAGTACTGGTTGGCCGGCCCGCACGCCGGGACGTTACGGCCGCTGGCCGAGCATCTGCCCGGGATGCCGGACAACCTGTCCACCGGAGCCGACGGACGCATCTGGTGTGCGATGGTGACGCCGGCCAATCCTCTGGCCGACCGGCTCGCCGCGGGCCCGCCGCTGCTGCGGACGCTGATCTGGCGCCTGCCCGAACGGCTGCAACCCAAACCCGCAGCGGTGGTGTGGGTGGTGGCCTTCGACCCCGACAACGGCGCCCCCGTCGCCGGCATGCGCACCACCCATCCGCAGGTGAGCATGATCACCGGGATGGTGGAGAGCAACGGGCGGCTGTGGCTGGGCAGCATTGGTGGCCCGCATCTGGCCAGTATCGCGCTCACCGCAGCCGTGTTGTGAGACACAGTGCGCCGCACCGGGAATGAATGACGGCGGCACGGGGGTTATACCGCCCGAACAACTTCACACAGTCAGAACCGCGCGACTCGCTCCACGGCTCCGACCCGACCAAGGGAAGAGCACCCATGAAGACACTCACGATCACCACTGCCGCCGCCGCGCTCGCCGCGGGCGTGGTCGGGTTGGCCGCCCCCGCGCTGGCCGCCCCGTCCGGTGCCGGCAGTGCCGCCGACACGATCAGCGCGCTGGAAGCCCAGGGCAACCGCGTCGTGGTCAACCGGCAAAGCAGCGCTCCGCTCGACGAGGCCTCGGTCGTCTCCGTCACCCGCGGGCCCGACGTCCGCCAGGCGGTACCGAATGCCACCTCCAACGGTGACAACACCCGCTCGGTGAGCAACCAGACGGTCTACGTCAACGTGCGCTGAGCAGTACACAGACGAAAAGGGGCACCTCCGTACGGAGGTGCCCCTTCTTCGTGGGGTCAGATGCCGGCGAGGTCAGATGGAGTGCAGCGGCGTCCCCGCGGTGCGGGACTGGAAGGACGGATGTCTGCGCATCGCCTCTTCCATCGCGAGGGCACGGCGTTCTGCGGCGTTGAACGCAGGGTGCGCTCGAAGGTCGACCACACCCGCCGCGACGACGTTTCCGCTGTTCCCGGTCTTCAGTGCCATGTCAACGCCCTTCCGCTGAATCGCTTCGATTCCTTCAGCGTGCCCGGCCCACCTGAGCGATCTCGTCAGTGTTAGCCGTGAATCTGATGAGAAAGTAACCGGCTGTCGGGAGGGATAAACACGCTCAGCTGCGCAAAGTGAGCACGCTGATGTCCGGCGGTGCGCCGACACGCACCGGCGGCCCCCAGAAGCCTGCCCCGCGGGACACATAGAGCTGCGTGCCCCCCACCTCGGACAGGCCCGCGAGTGAGGGCTGGGCCAGCGACACCGCGTAGTGGAACGGCCACATCTGTCCGCCGTGGGTGTGCCCGGACAGCTGCAGGTCGACGTTGCGCCGGGCAGCCTCGGCCACCTGGATCGGCTGGTGCGCCAGCAGAACCGTCGGAGTCTGCGCATCGACGCCGCGCAGCGCACGGTCGAAGTCGGGTGGCTGCTCCTGCGACCGACCGGCGAGGTCGTTGACGCCGGCCAGGTCGAACGCCGCGGCGCCCCGGCGGATGCGGGTGTTCTCGTTGCGCAACACCTGCAAGCCCAGCCCGTCGAGTTCGCGCAGCCATTCCGCGGTGTCGTCGACGAAGTACTCGTGGTTGCCCGTCACGAAGAACGTGCCTTCTTTGGAAACCAGGTCGGCCAGCGGCGCGGCCGCCGGTCCCAGCTGCGCGACCGTACCGTCCACCAGATCACCGACCACCGCGACCAGGTCGGGCTCGGTCTCGTTGATCATCCGCACGATTCGTTCGGTGTGCGAGCGGCCCAGCAGCGGTCCGAGATGGATGTCGGACACCACCGCGATCCGGAAGCCGTCGAATTCCGCGCCGAGCCGGGGCAGCCGCACCGGCACCCGCAGCACATCGGGCGGCCCGAGCGCGGTCGCGACGCCCACACCGGTCACCCCGACCGCCGCGGCACCCGCGGCCACTGCACCCGCGCGGGCGAGGAAGCGCCGCCGCTCGAGGTCCGTCGTTTCCTCGGCCGGGCGTCTGCGCCGGTTGAGCCGGCCGATCAGCCGGACCGGTTCGAGTGCCGCCAGCGCCAGCACCAGGTACACGAGCAGGCCGAACCAGACATAGCCGGGCCAGGCGAACCAGCCCGCTGCCGGGACACCAGCGACGCGCGGTAGTACCAGCGCCGCCACGAGCAGCGCGGTCAGGATCAGCAGCACCGCGGTGAGAACCCGGCGCGTCCGCCCCGGGCGAGTGGTGGTCCGTACGACACGGAACCAGACATAGCCGGTCATCAACCCGAGGATCGAGCCGAGAACGATGAGGAACATGGGTCACTTTCTGGGCTCGGGCGGTCCCGCCAGCCTAGTGAGCGGCGCTGAGCCCCTTCCCGGCTGAGTCACTTCTGAAACTCCCATCACATCCGTCACCGCGTGCCTCACCGATCCGGATCGTGTGATCGCCTACTCTTCAACCCCGATGGCGACCTTGACGAAGTTCCCGATGCGGGTGTCTGCGCTGCTCACAGCGGCGATGCTGGCGTTGGCTCCGGTCGCCGCGGCCCAGCCCGTCCCCGAGGCCAGCGCGTGCCCCTATCGGGAATCCACGCCGCCGGCCGTCGACGCATCGGAGGTGCCGGAGTCGGGCGATCCACCCGCACCGCTGCCCGTTCCGGCCAAGCCCATGGGCGGCGACGCGTTGTCCGGGTGCGGTGTGATCACCGCGCCGGGCACTCCCCCGCTCCCCGGCGATGTGTCTGCCGAGGCGTGGGTGGTGGCCGACCTCGACTCCGGCGACGTCATCGCCGCGCGCGATCCGCACGGCCGTCACCGACCGGCCAGCATCATCAAGGTGCTCGTCGCGATGCAGGCCATCCGCGACCTGCCCCTGCACAAGGTGGTGCCGGGCACTCAGGAAGACGCCAACGCCGAGGGCACCAAGGTGGGTGTCGGCGAGGGCGGCTTCTACTCGATCAACGACCTCCTCCACGGTCTGCTGATGCACTCGGGCAACGACAGCGCGCACGCTCTGGCGATGCAGTTGGGTGGCATGGACGCCACCCTGACCAAGCTCAACGCGTTGGCCAACAAGCTGGGGGCACGCGACACCCGGGTGGCGACCCCCTCCGGACTGGACGGGCCGGGCATGAGCACGTCGGCCTACGACGTGGGGCTGTTCTACCGATACGCCTGGCAGAACCCCACGTTCGCCAACATCGTGGCCACCAAGGAGTTTCCGTTCCCCGGGCGCGGCGACGGCGGCTACCCGATCGAGAACGACAACAAGCTGCTGGCCAATTACCCGGGCGCGCTCGGCGGCAAGACCGGGTACACCGACGACGCCGGCCAGACCTTCGTCGGTGCCGCCGACCACGGCGGACGACGTCTGGTGGCGGTGCTGATGCGCGGCACCCGGCAGCCCATCGCGCCGTGGGAGCAGGCCGCGCACCTGCTGGACTACGGGTTCGCCACCGCCCCCGGCACCAAGGTCGGCACGCTCGTCGAACCCGATCCCTCGCTACGGACCCCCAGCAACGACCCGGCCGCCGCCGCGACGACCAGCAAGGCCAGCGCCAGCCTGCCCGAGGTCGACGCGATGCCGGTGCGCGTTGGCGTCGGCGTGGTGGGCGCGGTGATCGTGTTCAGCCTGATCATGGGTGCCCGCGCACTCAACCGCAGACCACAACACTGAGGAAGCGCTAGCGCTTGCGGCGCCGGGAGAAGCTCAGGGCCCCCAGCGCGCCGACTGCCGCAGCGACGCCGGCCTGCCACGGCGCGAGCCCGGGCCGCGTGATGATGCGGTTGCGGATCACCGCGGGCCCCGGCGCCGGGACCGGCGCTTCGGCCATGTTCTCCGGCGTCGTCGCCGCCCACGCCGTCGCGAACAGGATCAACCGCGCGGTGATGTAGGCGAAGACCATCAGCCCGAGCACCGGCCCGAAGGTCGCACCCGCCGGACCCGTCAGCACCGACTTCAAGTAGATCGAAGCCACCAACTTGAAGACCTCGAACGCGACCGCGGCGATCAGGCCCGCACGCACGCTGCTGCGAAAGCTCGCCGACTCCCGCGGCAGCCGCGAGATCATCCACGTGAACAGCAGCCACGACACCCCGATGGACACCGCGATCGAGGCGGCGCGCAGCAGCACACTGAGCACCGTCGAGTCCGGGAAACCGAGCCAGTTCAGCAGGTTTTCCATCAGTGAGGAGTTACCCAGAGCCGACAACGCGACCGTCACCACGATCGCAGCGAATGTCGACAGCAGCGCCAGCAGGTCGGACAGCTTGGTCTTGACGAACCCCAGCTGCTGCTCTTCCCGGTAGAGACCCCACATCTGGCTGAGCGCCTCGCGCAGGTTGGCCATCCAGCCCAGACCGGCCCACGCAGCGGTCGCCAGCCCGATGATGCCGACGGTGCCGCGCGACTCGATCGCCGAGTCCATCAACTGCACGACCTGCTCGCCGAGGTCACCGCTGAGCGCCGACGCGATCTTGGCTTTGAGCTCGTCGAGCAGCTCCGGCTGACAGGTGAGCACGAACCCGCCGATCGCGAAACCGACCATCAGCAGCGGGAACAACGCAAAGATCGTGAAATAGGTGACGCCCGCTGCGTAGAAATCGCCCTTGCTGTCGTTGTAGCGCTGCTGCGCGCGCATCACGTGGTCGAACCACGGCATCCGGGCCCGCAGCCGGTCGAGGAAGCCGGGTTTTGCCGCAGGTCTTTCCGGGGCGGCCGAGCCGTCCGGCGCCGTCATCGTCAGCCTCCCGTTACCGCGGTGCGAGGAATCCCAGGCGGTCGTATACCCGGGCCACCGTCTTGCCAGACACTTCGCGCGCGCGCTGCGCCCCGGCGGCCAGGATGTTCTCCAGTTCGGTGGGATCGGCGAGGTACTCGTCGACCCGCGCCTTGATCGGGGTCACGAACTCGACGACGGCGTCGGCGGTCTCTTTCTTCAGGTCGCCGTATCCGCGGCCGGCGTAGCCCTCGACCAGGGCCTCGACCGCGGTCCCGGTGACGGCCGACTGAATGGTCAGCAGGTTGGAGACCCCGGGCTTGGCGTTTTGATCGAACCGGATCTCGCGGTCGCTGTCGGTGACCGCGGACCGGATCTTCTTCGCCGTGCGCGCGGGATCGTCGAGCAGGCTGATCAACCCGGCATCGGTGGCCGCCGACTTGCTCATCTTCGCCGTCGGGTCGGCCAGGTCGTAGATCTTCGCGGTGGCCTTGGGAATCATCGGCTCAGGGATGACGAACGTGTCGGGGAATCGCGCGTTGAACCGCTGCGCGACGTCGCGCGCGAGCTCGAGGTGCTGACGCTGGTCCTCGCCGACCGGCACCAGCTCGGTGTCGTAGAGCAGAACGTCTGCGGCCATCAGGATCGGGTAGGTGAACAAGCCGACCGTCTGCGCGTCAGCGCCGTGCTTGGCCGACTTGTCTTTGAACTGCGTCATCCGCGATGCTTGCCCGAAGCCGGTGAAACACCCGAGCACCCAGGACAATTGGGTGTGCTCGGGAACGTGGCTCTGCACGAACACCGTCGCTCGCGACGGGTCGACGCCCAGCGCGAGGTACTGCGCGGCGGTGGCCAGGGTGCGCCGCCGCAGCGTCGCGGGATCCTGGGCCAACGTGATCGCGTGCAGATCGACGACGCAGAAGTACGCGTCGTGACCGTCCTGCAGGCCGACCCACTGAGCGACCGCGCCCAGCGCGTTGCCCAGATGCAGGGAGTCGGACGTCGGTTGCGCACCGGAGAAGACGACGGGCTTGGCTGAAGTGCTCATGGTGGGTCCAGTTTTTCATGCGCGTCCTCCGACGGGTCCCGGCGCGGTAGCCTTCGCGCATGCGGGGGCCGGTCATCGTCGTCATCATGCTGGTGATCGGGGCACTTGTCGGTGCCGGACCTGCGCACAGCGCACCCGGCCGCGCGGTCGTCATCGTCTCCGGTGGGGACGCGGTCAGCCCGTTCACCACGCCTGAGGAGGCCTGCCGGTCGGGCCTTGCTGCGGGCAACACCGATACGGCGCTGCGGGACAACCTGCTCGCGGCGGGGCACACCGTGTACACCTCCCCGGCGATGGCGGGTCGCGGCCCCGTCACCGACCAGGACGGGTTCGGCGCCTTCGGCGACTGCCCGATCACGCTGCCGGACATCATGACCGTGGATTCCACAGCGTCGATCGACCTGGCCGGTGAACGTCTGGCGCGGTTCCTGACCTATCTGCACGACACCCGCGGCGTGGACGTCGTGGATGTGGTCGGGCACTCGATGGGCGGCCTGTACTCGCGGGCCGCGTTCCGGGTGCTGCAGAGCCTGGGCTCACCGATCCGGGTCCGCTCACTCACCACGCTGGGCACCCCGTGGGAGGGATCGTTCCTGTCGGACTACGCCAACGGCATCACGACCCTGGCAGACTGCGCCGGCGACAGCTACTGCGAGAAGGCGTCGCTGGCCATGGCCGACGAGGTGGCGCGGCTGCAGACCGGATCGGGCCGCGAGGTGAACCAGGGTTATCTCATGGGGCCCCAGGGCTGGAACGAATACCAGGCCGGCGTACTGGACCAGATCCCGGTGGTCCTCGTCGGCGGCAACCGCTTCACCCATTCGGCGCCGGCCACTCCGATGGTGTGGCCCAACGACGGCATCGTGGCCACGCGGAGCGCAGTGGCCGCCGACATCAGCGACCGGGTGCTGCCGCACCGGCGGTGCGTGACCTTCGACGACACGCACAGCATCTACGTGTCGGACTCCGTCGGCCTGCCGTGGGACACCGGGATGACATGGGATCCGCGGGTGTTCGACGTGGTGCGCGGCGCAATCGAGGACGCCGACGGCGCGCTGGCCACGCCGACCCGCACCGGCTGCTGAGCGTCAGCTGTAGCTGACCGTCACGGGGCAGTGGTCGGACCACCGCAGGGCATACGCCGCGGGACGTTCGGTGTGCACCGCGACGGCGCGCGCCGCCAGCGCCGGGGTGGCCAGCTGGTAGTCGATGCGCCAGCCGGCGTCGTTGTCGAACGCCTTGCCGCGCCACGACCACCAGGCATAGGGCCCGGCGACGCCGGGGTGGGCGGCGCGCACCACGTCGACCCATCCGGTGGCGAGCAGATCGGTCAACCACTGCCGTTCCTCGGGCAGGAAGCCCGCCTTCTTGACGTTGCCCTTCCAGTTCTTGATGTCGCACTCGGTGTGGGCGATGTTCCAGTCACCGCACAGCACCGCGTCCCGGCCGTCGGCCAGCAGCGCAGCCATCCGATCGGCCACCGCGGACATGAACCGCTCCTTCTCTCGCTGCCGCTCGGTGCCGGCCTCACCGGTCGGGAAATAGACGCTGCCCACCGTCACGCCGGCGACATCCACCTCGATGTAGCGGCCGTGTTCGGCGAATTCCTCTGCCCCGCAACCGATCCGCACATCGTCGAAAGCATTGCGGGAGACCACCGCGACGCCGTTGCGGCCCTTGACGTGGGGAGCGGCCGAGGCCAGATGCCAGCCATCGGCGAGCAGTGGGGCCAGCGCCTCGGCGACCTGCTCGTCGTCGGCGCGGGTCTCCTGCAGGCACACCACGTCGGCGCTGCTCTGCGCGAACCACGCCAGCAACCCCCGGTTGTCCTCGGAGCGCTGCTTGATCGCCGCGCGGATGCCATTGACGTTGACGGTGCTGATCATCACGGCCGTCGACCCTAGCGGCCGTCCTTGCAGTACCGCCGGTATCACCTTTAGGGTCGGGCGCTATGAGCCAACGCGCGCCGATCCACCTCGGCTCCGGAGAGCCCGTCCTGCTGCTGCACCCGTTCATGATGTCGAACAACGTGTGGAAGAACGTCGCGCCGGCGTTGGCCGACACCGGCCGCTACGAGGTGTTCGCGCCCACGATGGCCGGCCACAACGGGGGCACCCCCAACCGCTCGTGGCTGCTCGACAGCGGCACGCTGGCCGACGACATCGAACGCCGGCTCGACGAGCTCGGCTGGGACACCGCCCACATCGTCGGCAATTCGCTGGGCGGCTGGGTGGCCTTCGAACTCGAGCGCCGCGGACGGGCCCGGTCGCTGGTCGGCATCGCCCCGGCCGGCGGATGGCACCGCTGGACACCCGCAAAGTACGAGATCGTCTTCAAGTTCGTGCTCGGCATGCCCGTGTGGCTGGTGGCCAAGCTGCTCGGCCCGCGGGCAGCGCGGGTACCCGGCGCCCGCTTCCTGACCAGCGTCCCGGTCAGCGCGCGGCCCGAGGGGATCAGCGACGCCGACATCCTCGACATCATCGACGACGTCCGGCACTGCCCGGCCTACTACCAGCTCCTGGTCAAAGCCCTCCTGATGCCGGGATTGATGGAGCTGGCCGACACCAAGACCCCGACCTATCTGGTGGTGTGCGAGAAAGACCGCGTGCTGCCGCACCCGCGGTTCACCGCGCATTTCCGCAAGCACCTGCCGCAGTCCACGCGCTACACCGAACTCGACGGGGTGGGGCACATTCCGATGTTCGAGGCCCCGGAACGGATCGCCCAGGTGATCCGAGAGTTCCTCGACGAGCAGACCGGCCCGCAGCGCGCCATCGGCTGAACCCGGTGGCACCCGGTCCGCCGGGTGCGTTATTCTTCGACACGGTTCTGAGTGCCAGCGCACAGCCCCGGCTTGCTGGCCGGCAACCCTCCAACCGCGGTGGGGTGCCCCGGGTGACGACCAGGTTGAGTAGCCGAATACGGCTATAAGGCAAGCGCGGGTCCGCTGTGAACGGGCCCCCCGTTCACGGAGGAGACATCGATGAGCCTCGATGAATTTGACGATCCCACCAGTCGCTGGGCATTCGAGACCAAACAGGTGCACGCCGGTCAGGCGCCCGACACGGCGACCGGGGCGCGGGCGTTGCCGATCTACCAGACCACCAGCTACGCATTCCGCGACACCGACCACGCTGCAGCGCTGTTCGGCCTGGCCGAGCCGGGCAACATCTACACCCGGATCATGAACCCCACCCAGGACGTCGTCGAGCAGCGCATCGCAGCGCTCGAAGGCGGGGTCGCGGCGCTGTTGGTGGCCTCCGGGCAGGCAGCAGAGACGTTCGCGATCCTGAATCTCGCCAACAGCGGCGATCACATCGTGTCCAGCCCGCGGCTCTACGGCGGTACCTACAACCTCTTCCACTACACCCTGCCCAAGCTGGGCATCGAGGTCAGCTTCGTCGACAACCCCGACGACCCGGAGTCGTGGCGGGCAGCGGTCCGGCCCAACACCAAGGCGTTCTTCGCCGAGACGATCTCCAATCCGCAGATCGACGTGCTCGACATCCCGACCGTCGCCGCGGTGGCACACGACAACGGTGTCCCGTTGATCGTCGACAACACGATTGCCACCCCCTACCTGATCCAGCCGATCAGCCACGGCGCCGACATCGTGGTGCATTCGGCCACCAAGTACCTCGGCGGCCACGGCACCACGATCGCCGGCGTCATCGTCGACGGCGGCACCTTCGACTGGACCAACGGCCGCTTCCCGGGGTTCACCGAACCAGACCCGAGTTACCACGGCGTGGTGTTCGCCGAGTTGGGTGCGCCCGCCTTCGCACTCAAGGCGCGCGTGCAACTGCTGCGTGACCTCGGCTCGGCCGCGTCGCCGTTCAACGCGTTCCTGATCGCGCAGGGCCTGGAGACCCTGAGCCTGCGCATGGAGCGCCACGTCGCCAACGCCGCGCGCGTGGCCGAATACCTGGCCGGCCACGACGCCGTCATCTCGGTCAACTACGCGGGCCTGCCCAGCTCACCCTGGCATGAGATCGCAAAGAAGCTGGCGCCCAAGGGAACCGGCGCAGTCCTGGCGTTCGAGTTGGCCGGCGGCGTGCCCGCGGGCAAAGCGTTCGTCGATGCGCTGACGCTGCACAGCCACGTCGCCAACATCGGTGACGTGCGCTCGCTGGTGATCCACCCGGCGTCGACCACCCATCAGCAGCTCTCGCCCGAGGAACAGCTCGCCACCGGTGTCACGCCCGGGCTGGTGCGCCTGGCGGTCGGCATCGAGGGCATCGACGACATCCTCGCCGACCTCGAACGAGGCTTTGCCGCGGCGCAGCGTGTCGGCAGCACCGCTGACCCGCAGCTGCTCGAGGTGCAGACGTGACCATCATGGATGTGGTGAACGATCGCGTGGCGCTGCCGCCCGAAGGCGAGATCGGCATCGTCGACATCGGATCGCTCACCCTCGAAAACGGCGCCGTGCTCGACGACGTCTCGATCGCCGTGCAGCGCTGGGGTGAACTCTCACCCGAGCGGGACAACGTGGTGATGGTGCTGCACGCCCTGACCGGCGATTCGCACATCACCGGTCCCGCCGGGCCCGACCACCCCACACCGGGGTGGTGGGACGGGGTGGCCGGTCCCGGTGCCCCGATCGACACCGACCGCTGGTGCGCGATCTCGACCAACGTGCTGGGCGGCTGCCGTGGCTCGACCGGGCCCAGCAGCATCGCCCCGGACGGAAAAGCTTGGGGCTCAAGGTTTCCGGTGACGACGGTGCGCGATCAGGTGGCCGCCGACGTCGCGGTGCTCGAACGGATGGGCATCACCGAGGTGGCCGCCGTGATCGGCGGTTCCATGGGCGGCGCTCGCGCCCTCGAGTGGATCGTCAGCCATCCGACCACTGTGCGCGCCGCGCTCGTGCTCGCGGTCGGAGCACGCGCCACGGCCGACCAGATCGGCACGCAGAGCACCCAGGTGGCGGCCATCACCTCCGACCCCAACTGGTGCAACGGCGACTACCACGACACCGGTCGCTCCCCCGATGTCGGCATGGAGATCGCCCGCCGGTTCGCCCACCTGACCTACCGCGGGGAAACCGAGCTCGACGAACGGTTCGGCAATTCTGCGCAGCCCGGCGAGGACCCCACCTCGGGCGGCCGATACTCGGTGCAGAGTTACCTCGAATATCAGGGCCGAAAGTTGTTGGCGCGCTTCGATGCCGGCACCTACGTCGCATTGACCGACGCGCTGTCCAGCCATGACGTGGGTCGTGGTCGCGGCGGTGTGGCGGCCGCGCTGAGCGGGTGCCCGGTACCCACCGTGGTGGGCGGCATCACCTCCGACCGGCTGTACCCCCTGCGGCTGCAACAGGAATTGGCGGACCTCCTGCCGGGCTGCGACGGACTCGATGTCGTGGAGTCGAAGTTCGGGCACGACGGTTTCCTGGTCGAGACCGACGCGGTGGGAGAGCTGATCCGGCGCACGCTGGAGCTGGCCAGCCGGTGAGCAGCTCGGCACAGCAGCGGTCGCTGTCGTTCGGCGCCGAAGCCGCGGCCTACGAGCGAGGCCGGCCGTCGTACCCGCCGGAGGCCATCGACTGGCTGCTGCCCGGTGACGCCCACACGGTGCTCGATCTCGGCGCGGGCACCGGAAAGCTGACCACGCGCCTCGTCGAGCGCGGGCTCGACGTCGTCGCCGTCGATCCCATCCCGGAGATGCTGGAGCTCTTGCGCACCTCGCTTCCCGGCACCCCCGCGCTGCTGGGTACCGCCGAGGAGATCCCGCTACCCGACGACAGCGTCGACGCGGTGCTGGTCGCCCAGGCCTGGCACTGGTTCGACCGGGCACGCGCCCTCGAGGAGATCGCGCGCGTCCTGCGGCCCGGTGGCCGACTGGGCCTGGTGTGGAACAACCGCGACGAAAGACTGGGCTGGGTCAAGGATCTCGGCCAGATCATCGGTCACGAAGTCGATCCTTTCTCCCAGACCGTCGACCTGCCTGCACCGTTCACCGACTCCTCCCGCCATCAGGTCGAGTGGACCAGTTACCTGACACCGCAGGCATTGATCGACCTGGTGGCCTCCCGCAGCTACTGCATCACCTCGCCCGAGCAGGTGCGCACGCGCACTTTGGATCGGGTGCGGGAGCTGCTGGCCACCCACCCCGCGTTGGCGAACAGCACGGGGCTGGCACTGCCTTACGTGACGGTGTGCGTGCGGGCTGCCCTGGGCTGACGTCGGCGAACCTCACGCCGCTTTTGCGCGTTCCCGAATTGCCGTGCGCAGCCCGCGCTTCGGAGTTCCCGGCGTGGGATTGACACGGCCGAAGCGTCGCTCCGAGGCCGTCTCCGGCGCATCGTCGGCGTCGGCCTTCAGGTACTTGTCCGGCAGCGCCAGCTTGAGGATGGTCCAGAAGGACTGCCAGTACTGCCGCAGCAGCGGCCCTGTGGTGTAGGGCAAGTCGTACTTCTCGCACAGTTCACGCACCCGGACGCTGATCTCGGCGTAGCGGTTGCTCGGCAGATCGGGGAACAGGTGGTGCTCGATCTGGTAGCAGAGGTTACCGCTCATGAACGCCATGACCGGGCCCGCGTGGAAGTTGGCCGATCCCAACATCTGCCGCAGATACCATTCGCCACGCGTCTCGTTCTCGAACTCCTCTTCGGTGAATTTCTCTGCGCCGTCGGGGAAATGACCGCAGAAGATCACCATGTACGCCCAGTAGTTGCGGATGAAGTTGGCCACCGCATTGCATTTGAGCGTGTGCTTCCAGTTGGTTCCGGTCAGCGCCGGGAAGATGATGTAATCCTTGCCGACCTGCTTGCCGACCTTGCGGCCGATGACCTTGAGGTCTCTGAGTACCTCGCCCCTCGACTTCTCACCCTTGCGGTACTTGGTCACCTCGACGCCGTGCAGGGCCACCCCCCATTCGAAGAACGTGCCCAGCAGCAGGTTGTAGATTGGGTTGCCGATCATCCACCGCTCCCAGCGCTGGTCCCGGGTGAGCCGCATGATGCCGTAGCCGATGTCATCATCGAGCCCAACGACATTCGTGTACTTGTGGTGGACGAAGTTGTGGGATTTCTTCCACTGCACCGACGGTGAGGTGGTGTCCCATTCCCATTCGGTGGAGTGGATCTCCGGATCGTTCATCCAATCCCACTGGCCGTGAGTGATGTTGTGGCCCAGTTCCATGTTCTCGATGATCTTCGCCGTCGCCAGCATCCCCGTCCCTGCCACCCGGGCGATCCGGCTACTGCTCGCGAACAGCGCGATACGGCCACCCGCCGCCAGTGCCCGCTGCAGCTGGATGGTGCGCCGGATGTAGCGGGCGTCGCGCTCACCGCGGGACTCCTCGATGTCGGCGCGGATCTGGTCGAGCTCAGCGGTGAGGTTGTCGACGTCTTCCTCGGTCAGGTGTGCGTAGACCTTGATGTCGGTGATCGCCATGGGGAGTCTCCTCAGATCTTGATGGTGCAGTCACCGGAGGCGGTGGACACACATGTCTGGATGCGGTCGCCCGCACCATGTTCCTGCCCGGAGCGGATGTCCCGGACGTGCCCCTCTTCGAGCGGGAGCACGCAGGTCTGGCAGATGCCCATTCGGCAGCCGAACGGCATCTGAATCCCGACGTCTTCGCCGGCCTGCAGAATGGTTGTGGCACCGTCGATTTCGACGGACTTGTCGGAGATGCCGAAGCGTACGGTGCCACCTTCGCCACCTTTGTCGGTGGCGGCGATGGTGAACCGCTCCATGTGCAGCTGGTCGGCCACGTCGTGGGATTCCCAGACTTCCTCGGCCGCGTCGAGCATCGCCGAGGGCCCGCACACCCACGCCGAACGCGTCTTCCAGTCCGACACGATCTGGTCGAGTTCGGTCAGCTCGACCTTCCCGTCTTCCTGGGTGAGCTGCAGGTGCAGTCGGTACCCGCGCTGCCGGCTCTCCAGTTCACGTAGCTCGTCGTGGAAGATCACCGACTCAGCCGACGGCGCCGAGTGGATGTGCACGATGTCGGGCTCCTGTCCGCGGGCGCGTAGGGAGCGCAGCATCGCCATGATCGGGGTGATGCCGCTGCCCGCGGTGATGAACAGCAGCGATTCCGGCGGCGGATCGGGCAGCGTGAATTCACCCTGCGGGGCGGCGAGCCTGATGATGGTCCCCGGTTCGACGCCGTCGACGAGGTGGGTGGACAAGAACCCCTCGGGGGTGGCCTTGACCGTGATCGAGATCTCGCCTTCGGTTTGCTCGGGGACAGAGGTGAGCGAGTAGGACCGCCAGTGCCACCGACCGTCGACCCGCAGGCCGATGCCGACGTACTGGCCGGGACGGTAGTCCCGGGCGAAGCCCCAGCCGGGACGGATGATCACGGTTGCCGAGTCGTCGGTCTCGGCGCGGACCGCGACGATCTCGCCGCGCAGTTCGCGTGCCGACCACAGCGGGTTGAGCAAAGACAGATAGTCGTCCGGCAGCAGCGGTGTGGTGGCGCGTGCCGCGAGCCCACGCACCATGTTGACCCAGCCCCCGCTGGGCGCCTCGACGTCTCGGGCGGGCGCCTTGGACCACCGCGCCACCGTCTTGACAAGTCCGGCCATCGCTCACCCCTGTGCGCTCTGCGGTATTCGCTGTGACTGCGGTCACAGCGTGAGGACGCTTCGGGAGTATCCCTACTGGCCGGTAACTAAACCGCTGGTGACGGTGTCGCCGGCGGGGCTCATGCTGCGCCGTCATCCCGGGCATAGTCCGCCCGAGACAGGGCATGACTGGTGCTCGTGAACACCCAGGAGCTCATCCCCGGCTGGTTGGCGGCGGGCGGTTGGGGCTTGCTCGCCGGTGCGGCCTTGGTCATCGGTGCGGCGATCGCGTGGACGGTGCAGGTGCCGACACGCGTGGTCGCAGCCGTCATGGCCTTCGGGGCCGGCGTGCTGATCTCCGCGCTGGCCTTCGACCTGATGGACGAGGCCGAACGCAGCGGTGGACTACTGCCCACCGCCTGCGGTTTCCTCGGCGGAGCGCTCGCCTATGTGCTCGCCAATACGGCGCTGTCCCGTCGTGGCGCGCGACACCGCAAGCGCTCGCACGACCGCCAGCCCAGCGAGCAGCAGGCGAACGGCAGCGGGGCCGCGATCGCGATCGGGGCGCTGCTCGACGGTGTCCCCGAATCGGTGGTGCTCGGCATCTCGCTGATCGGCGGCCAGGGCGTGGGCCTGCCGGTGCTCGCGGCGGTGTTCATCTCGAACCTGCCCGAGGGACTGTCCAGCGCCGCCGGGATGAAACAGGCCGGCCGCAGTGCTCGCTACGTCTTCGGCGTCTGGCTCGGCATCGCGCTCATCAGCGGGCTGTCCGCCCTGGTGGGTTACCTGTTGCTCGACGGTGCCGCACCGTCACTGATCGCCGTGATCACCGCGGTGGCCGCCGGCGCGATCCTGGCGATGATCGCCGACACGATGGTGCCCGAGGCGTTCGAGGAGACCCACGTCTTCACGGGGCTGATCACCACCATCGGGTTCCTGGTGGCGTTCGCGATCGAGCGGGTCAGCTAGCTGGTGCCCAACGGATCGATGGTCCACGCGATGTAGAGCATCGCCGCGCTGACGGCGGCGGTGGTCACGACGTCCACCGTCCGGCTGCGCACCGCGAGCAACCCCACCCGGTCCTCGGGCAGCGTCAGCCGCAGAGCCGAGGCCATCCCGACACCGATCGCCATCACCAGCGCGCCGCGGCGCCAATACCCCGCCGCCACCAACAGGAAGGCGGCCAGCAGCGACAGACCGACAGCCAGGATCGGCCACTGCCCGGTGAACAGCCTGCGGGTAGCCCTCACGACGCCGCGGCAGCCTCGGCGCGCTCGACGACGTTGGTGAGCAGGAACGCGCGGGTGAGCGGGCCGACACCGCCCGGGTTCGGCGACACGTGCCCGGCCACGTCCCAGACAGCGGGATGCACGTCGCCGACGAGCTTGCCTGCGTCGTCGCGGCTGACGCCGACGTCGACCACGGCGGCGCCGGGCCGCACCATCTCGGCGGTCACCATGTGTGGCACTCCCGCCGCGGCGACGATGATGTCGGCCTCGCGAGTGATCTGCGGGAGGTGGCGCGTCGCGGTGTGGCAGAGCGTCACCGTCGCATTCTCCGAGCGACGGGTGAGCAGCAGCCCGAGCGGTCGGCCGACGGTGACGCCACGGCCGATCACGACGACGTGCGCACCGGCGAGCTCGACCTCGTAGCGCCGGAGCAGGTGCACGATCCCCCGCGGCGTGCACGGCAGCGGAGCGGGTTCGTTCAGTACCAGCCGGCCGAGGTTCATCGGGTGCAGGCCGTCGGCGTCCTTGTCGGGGTCGATCCGTTCCAGCGCGGCGTTCTCGTTGAGGTGTCGGGGCAGCGGCAGCTGCACGATGTAGCCGGTGCACTCCGGGTTGGCGTTGAGCTCGTCGAGCGTGGCCAGCAGGTCGGCCTGGCTGATGTCGGCAGGCAGGTCCCGGCGGATCGAGGTGATGCCCACCTTCGCGCAGTCGGCGTGCTTACCGCGCACGTAGGCCTGCGATCCGGGGTCGTCGCCGACCAGGACGGTGCCCAGCCCCGGGGTGTGCCCGGCCTCGACGAGGCGCGCGGTGCGCGCAGAGAGGTCGACGAAGATCTCGTCGCGCGTGGCCTTACCGTCCAAAGTGATCGCACCCACGGCGAACATTGTGACAGGCTCTCTGACATGACAACCGTGCGCGATGTGTTCACCGAAGCCACGCTAGGCCCCATCACGCTGCGCAACCGCGTCATCAAAGCCGCGACGTTCGAGGCCGCGACGCCGAACGCTCTGGTCACCGAGGACCTCATCACCTACCACCGGCTGCCCGCGGCCGGCGGCGTCGGCATGACGACAGTCGCCTATCTGGCGGTCGCGCCGGGGGGTCGCACCGAGGGCAATCAGATCTACTGGCGGCCCGAGGCGATGGCGGGCCTACGCAAACTCACCGACGCGGTGCACGCCGAGGGCGCGAAGATCAGCGCGCAGATCGGCCACGCCGGCCCGGTGGCGAACTCCCGGTCCAACGGCACGAAGGCCTACGCGCCGGTGCGCTTCTTCAATCCGCTGTCGATGCGGTTCGCCAAGCGGGCCACCCGCGACGACATCACCGACATCACCGAGGCGCACGCCCAGGCCGCCCGGATGGCCATCGACGCCGGTTTCGACGCCGTCGAGGTGCACCTGGGCCACAACTATTTCGCCAGCTCGTTCCTCTCACCGCTGATCAATCGGCGCGACGACGAGTTCGGCGGCTCGCTGGCCAACCGGGCCAAAGTCGCGCGCGGCACGGTGCTCGCCGTCCGCCGCGCCGTCGAGAAGGCGGGCACCCCGATCGCGGTGACCGCGAAACTGAACATGAGCGACGGTGTTCGGGGCGGCATCTCGACCGAGGAGGCGCTGCAGACTGCGAAGTGGCTCGAAGAAGACGGCGGCCTGGACGCCATCGAGCTCACCGCGGGCAGCTCGCTGGTCAACCCCATGTACCTGTTCCGCGGTGACGCGCCCGTCAAGCAGTTCGCCGGCGCGTTCAAACCGCCACTGCGATGGGGCATTCGGATGACGGGCAACAAGTTCTTCCGCGCCTACCCCTACCGCGAGGCGTATCTGCTGCGCGACGCTCGGCTGTTTCGCGCGGAGCTGTCGATGCCGCTGATCCTGCTGGGCGGTATCACCAATCGCGAGACCATGGATCTGGCGATGGCAGAGGGGTTCGACTTCGTCGCGATGGGCCGGGCGCTGCTCGCCGAACCGGACCTGATCAACCGGATCCGGGCCGAAGGTGCGGCGGTCACATCACTGTGCACCCACTGCAATCAGTGCATGGCGACGATCTACAGCCACACGCACTGCGTCGTGACGGGGTCGCCCTCGCCAGTCAGCTCGGGCCGATGAGTGCCCGTGCGCAGTCGGTGACGATCGCATCGGCACCCACGGGGATCGATTGACGCGCTCGTAGGTGGCGCCGGACGATCGCGTACGGCACGTCGATCACCGCTGCGCTGACGCGGGCAGCGTCCTCCGGAATCTCGGCGAACACCTTCTTGAGCCTGCGCTGCAAACGTTTCCGGCGGCCGACGAGATGGTCGGGCCACTCGCCGAGCCCGAGTTGATCGGGACCGGCCAGCAGCACCTGCGCCTCGACCGGATGGGCCCGGCACCAGCCGAGGACGCTGAGCGCGCCGGACACGCAGCGTCGGGTGGGGTCGTCGTCACCGGACAGGGCAGCCAGCAGGGCCTCCTGGAGGCGCTCCTCGGTACGCAGCCACAGTTCCCCGCACAGCGCCGCGCGGGTCGGGAACCGGTGGTACACCGAGCCACTCGGCGCCCCGGTGCTTCGTGCGACCGCCGACATGGTGACCGCGACCGGCCCGTCGGCGGCCAACAGATCCGCCGCTGCGTCGAGCAGGACGTCGACGGTGTATCGGGCAGGACGCGGCATTGCTCCACCCTAAAGTAGAGAGAATCCTCTAAAATGCAGCGCTTGCCGCCGGCCGCGCGTTATCGCGGTCATGCACAGTGCTTTTCATGCCGCGTCCGCACGGGCGTGTCGCTTCGAATGGGGAACGGTGCGATAACGGCACGGCAACAGATCGCCCACATCTCCTTCACGTTCCGCCGTTTTCGTCACGCTGGATCTCCGGTACCACAGGTCTACCGATAGAGTGACCGCGATGCCTATCGCGATGTCTGATGTCGCCGCCGGAGCGGCTCTGTGACCCGACCCGCACCCCCTGCGCTGACCGTGCGCTACGACGGGTCGACGCGCACCTTCGCGGCAGGCAACGACGTGGTCGTCGGCCGCGATCTGCGTGCCGACGTCCGGATCGCCCACCCGCTGATCTCCCGCGCGCATCTGGTGTTGCGCTTCGACCAGGGCCGCTGGCTCGCGATCGACAACGGCTCGCTCAACGGGATGTTCGTCAACAGCCGCCGGGTGCCGGTCGTCGACATCAACGACGGCGCACAGATCCACATCGGCAATCCTGACGGGCCACTGCTGACGTTCGAAGTCGGTCGGCATCAGGGGTCGGCCGGCACACCGCCGCCCACCACTGCGGTGCCGGTGCCGAGCCGGCAGAGCGCGCAGTGGCCGAGCCAACCCGTCAGCCATCCCGCTCCGGCCACCCGCCCACCGACCGCCCGCACCGCACCCACCGGCCCGCGCACCGGCTATCCCCCACCGCCGTCCCGCCCGGTGCCGCAGCAACCCATTTCGTCACCGGCGATGGAGTCGGTCACCGTGATGGGGCCCGCGGCCGCCCCGCGCTCGGGTGGCGACAACAACCTCGCCACCAGCATGCTGAAGATCCTGCGACCCGGTCGCGCGCCTGAGGTGCCGCCGGGTTCGGTGAAGATCGGCCGGGCCAGCGACAACGACATCGTCATCCCCGACGTGCTGGCCTCCCGCCACCACGCCACCCTGGTCTCGACGCCGGCCGGCACCGAGATCCGGGACAACCGCAGCATCAACGGCACCTTCGTCAACGGCTCGCGCGTCGACACCCAGCTGCTCACCGAGGGCGACACGGTCACCATCGGCAACGTCGACCTGGTGTTCCGGGACGGCACGCTGGTCCGGCGCACCGAGACGGCAGCCGCCACCGCGACCGGCGGCCTCGACGTGCACGGCGTGACCTGGACGATCGAGAACAACAAGACGCTGCTGGACAACATCTCGATCTCCGCGCGGCCGGGCACGCTCACCGCCGTCATCGGCCCGTCGGGCGCGGGTAAGTCGACCTTTGCGCGGTTGGTGGCCGGCTACACCCATCCGACGACGGGCCAGGTGTCCTTCGAGGGCCACGACGTCCACGCCGAATATGCTTCGCTGCGCTCCCGAATCGGGATGGTGCCCCAGGACGACGTCGTGCACGGTCAGCTCACGGTGCGGCAGGCCCTGATGTACGCCGCGGAGCTGCGTCTTCCGCCGGACACCACGAAGGCCGACCGCGAGCAGGTCGTCAACGAGGTGCTCGAGGAACTCGAGATGACCAAGCATCTCGACACCCGCGTCGACAAGCTCTCCGGAGGCCAGCGCAAGCGCGCCTCGGTGGCGCTGGAGCTGTTGACCGGCCCGTCGCTGCTGATCCTCGACGAACCGACCTCCGGCCTCGACCCCGCGCTGGACCGGCAGGTCATGACGATGCTGCGTCAGCTGGCCGACGCCGGACGCGTCGTCCTCGTCGTCACGCACTCGCTGACCTACCTCGATGTGTGCGATCAGGTGTTGTTGCTGGCACCCGGCGGCAAGACCGCGTTCTACGGACCGCCCAACCAGATCGGCCCGTCGATGGGGACCACGAACTGGGCCGACATCTTTTCCACCGTGGCCGGAGACCCCGAGGCGGCCGCGCAGCGCTACCTGGCCCAGCACGGCCCGCCGCCGCCGCAGCCGCCGGCGTTGACGCCCTCTGAGCTCGGCAACCCGACCCGCACGAGCCTGCGCAGGCAGTTGTCGACGATCGCGCGACGACAGATCCGGCTGGTGATCTCCGACCGCGGCTACTTCGCGTTCCTGATGCTCCTGCCCTTCATCATGGGTGTGCTCTCGCTGTCGGTCCCCGGAGACGTCGGCTTCGGTGTGCCACGGACGGCACTGGAGGGCGGCGAGGCCCCCAACGAACCCGGCCAGATCCTGGTGATGCTCAACGTCGGCGCGATCTTCATGGGCACCGCGCTGACCATCCGCGCGCTGATCGGCGAACGTGCCATCTTCCGGCGCGAACAGGCCGTCGGGCTGTCCACGTCGGCGTATCTGCTGGCCAAGATGGTGGTGTTCACCGCGTTCGCGGTGGTGCAGTCGGCCATCGTCACCGCGATCGCGATCGTGGGTAAGGGGTGGGGACCCGGCGCCGTGGAGTCCGGCGCGGTGATCGGCAACCGCAGCCTCGAGCTCTTCGTCGACATCGCGATCACCACGGTCGCCGCGGCGATGGTCGGGCTGGCGCTGTCGGCGCTGGCGCGCTCGGCCGAGCAGATCATGCCGCTGCTGGTGGTCGCGATCATGAGCCAGCTGGTGTTCTCCGGAGGCATGATCCCGGTGACCGACCGGATCGTGCTCGACCAGATGTCCTGGGCGACCCCGGCGCGCTGGGGCTTCGCCGCGTCGGCGTCGACGATCGACCTGATCCGACTGGTGCCCGGACCGCTCACCCCGCAGGACGACCACTGGAAGCACACGTCAGGAGCGTGGCTCTTCGACATGGCGATGCTGGTCCTGATCAGCGTGGTCTATGTGGGCTTCGTGAGGTGGAGGATCCGGCTTCGAGCCGCCTGAGCCCCAAATCCCTGCACGGCGGACCCTTTCGAACGCAATAGACTCGGACCGGGTTCTGCGAGGGGGACGATCAGGTGGGCGACGACGAGGCGGCGGTTCGGGCCACAGCACTGGATGCGGCGCTGCTGGAGTTGCAGCAGTGGGGCGTGGACCGCTTCAGCATCGAGGGTGTCGCGCATCGCTCCCAGCTCGACGCTGCACTGATCCGCGGGTGCTGGCAGGACCCGCGCGAGCTGATCATCGATGCGTTGGTCACCTCGACCTCGACCACGATCCGCATGCCGGACACCGGCAGTCTCGCCGGCGACCTCACCGAGCTCGCCGCGTCGGTGGGGGTGTATCTCAACGACCCGGTCGGCCGCCGCATCGCCCGGATGCTGGTCATCGACAGCAAGTCGCACACGGTCGACGACGAGACCCGCCAGCTGTTCTGGTACCGGCACCTCGAGGTGGTGGACGCCATCGTCGCGCGCGCGACCGAGCGCGGTGAGTTCCGGACCGAGGTGCGGCCCATCACGGTGTTGCAGTTGCTGACCGCGCCGTTGCAGACCTCCGCGCTGTACAGCAGCGGGCCGGTTGAGCCCGGCTACTGCCGTGCGATCGCCGATCTGGTCACGCGCGCGGTCAGCACCAGCACCTGATCAGCCGAGCAGCCAGTCGTTGGGCGCGAACAGCTCGCAGTGCACCCGGGCCAGCTCGACGCCCTTGGCGATCAGCTGCGCCCTCACTGCCTGCACGAATCCGGTGTTGCCGCAGAGGTAGACCTGGGCGTCGGCCGGGATGTCGATGCCATCGAGGTCCAGCAGGCCTCGGTCTTCGTACCAGGTCTGCAGCGTGGCGTTGGGCAGGGCGGCGACGAGCTGGCGATGCCGCTCGCGCAGCGGATGCGTCTGCTCGCTGCGATCGGCATGCAGCGCGTGCGCCACGGTGCGCGGCGCCGTTGCGGCGAGGTGCGCCAGGATGCCGACCATCGGGGTCACGCCAATGCCGGCGGAGATCAGCAACAGCGGCTCGCGGCCGGACGGCACGGGCAGATCCCCGAACGGGACCGTGACGTCGAGCAGGTCGCCGACCCGGACGTGGTCGGTGATCCAGCTGGACACCTCACCAGCGGGCCGGCCGTCGGCGGCGGCGACGGCCTTCACCGCAAAGGTCAGTTCCGTCCCGTCCGGCGCGTTGACCAGGCTGTACTGGCGTAGCTGTCGCGCGCCGTCGGGCAGCGTCACACCGACCGAGAGGTATTGTCCGGCAGCCTGGCCCACTCTGGGGCCACCGAACGGCTCGCCCACCGACCGCACTGAGATGAGCACGGCGCCGGACGGGTCGTCCTCGCGCGACACGACGCGGGACCGCCGGTAGACGTCGCCGTCGGCCACGCCTGCCTCGCGGTAAAGCGCACGCTCCAGGTCGATCAACGTGTCCGCCATGATCCAGAACACCCGGTCCCACGCTTCGGCGACGTCGGCGGTGACGGTCTCGGCGCCCAGAACCGCGACGATCGCGGCGAAGAGATGCTCGTGCACGATCGGGTACTGATCGGCGGTCACCCCCAGCGAGGCGTGCTTGTGTCCGATCCGGGAGAGCAGTTCGACCGGATGCGGCAGCGTGGGGTCGACGAGGTGGGTGGCGAACGTCGCAATGGACGCGGCCAACGCACGCTGCTGTGCGCCCTGCGCTTGGTTGCCCCGATTGAACAGATTGCGCAGCAGCTCGGGGTGCGCGGCGAACATCCGGCGGTAGAACTCGGTGGTGATCTCGTCGATGTGAGCACCGATCAGTGGGAGCGTCGCGGACACGAGCTGCGCGTGCGCGGGTGCCAGGGTGACCGGCGCGGTGGTGAGGGTCATCGGGGGTTCCTTTCGGTGGTGTCTGCGTTGACAGTCGGGGTGAGCTGCGGGGCACCGAGCAGCACAGGCAGGTTGGGGGTGCGCGCGAGGTCGGCGACGGTGTAGCGGTTCAGTTCTGCGTAGAACGCCTCTTTGGCTTCGGCCAGGGCTCGGCGCAGGCGGCATGCGGGGAGCAGCGGGCACGGGTTCTCCCCTCCGCACTCGATCACCTCTCTGTCGCCTTCGAGAGCCCGCACCAAGCCGCCGACCGACGCCGTGCGGCCCTGTTCGGTCAGCGTCAGGCCGCCGACGCGGCCCCGGCGCGCCTGCACCATCCCCAGTTCTGACAGCCGGGAGACGGCCTTGGCGATGTGGTGTTCAGACGCGTTCGCGCCGGCGGCGATGGTCCGGGTGGTCACGCGCCGCCCGTCGGCGTCGCCGGCCGCGAGCAGCATGATGGCCCGCAATCCGAGATCGGTGAACCGGGTGAGCTGCATGTCTGTGACGCTATTAATTGCGCGTCGAAGATGCGACTTTTCTGGCTGTGCCGTCAAACACCACGCGACGTGCGGTTTTTGGACCTGCGCCGATCAGCCGCCGTGGATGTCCAGACCGTGAGCGGCGGCGAAGACAAGCGCCTGCTCGAGGTCGATCTTGGCGCCCCGCAGCGCTGCTGTCGTCCAGAAAGTCGGATCGGCGCGCGCCCCGCGCAGGTCCGCGTTGTCCAGCCGGGCACCCTGCACGCGGGCCCCGCTCAGGTCCGCGCGGGCGAGCACCGCGCCGCGCAGATCAGTGCCGACGAGCCCCGCCTCGCGCAAGCGGCTGTCAGACAGGTCCACTTTGCGTAGGTCGGCTCCCCCGATCACGGCGAGCGTGAAGTCGCACTCGGTGAGTGTCACCGGCCGGATCCGACATTCGACGAACGTCGATCCGAGGAAACTGCAGTGCCGAAACATGCTGTGCCACAGCGTGCTACGACGGAAGGTGCAGTTGCGGAAGGCCGAACCGTTGTGCTCGGACTCGGACATGTCGACGCCGGAGAAGTCGCAGGCGTCGAAGACGACCCGCTCGGTACGCAACCGGCTGAGGTCCTCGTCGCGGAAGTCCGCGCCGGAGAAGTGAGTGTCGACCTGATCGTCCATCGCGGTCAGCCGGCGGTCGCCAACCGGCTCAACGCGTACTCGGTCACCGCGATGAGCGCCGACTTCGTCGAGTCCCGGTTGCGGGCGTCCACGGTGATCAGCGGGACGTGCTCGGGAAGCGCCAGCGCGGTGCGCAGCGCGGAGAGCGGGTAGCGAGGCGCCCCGTCGAACTCGTTGACCGCCACCAGGAACGGCAGATCGCGCGCCTCGAAGTAGTCGACAGCGGCGAAACTGTCGTCCAGCCGGCGGACGTCGACCAGGATGATCGCCCCGATCGCGCCCCGGATGAGGTCGTCCCACATGAACCAGAACCGGCGCTGGCCGGGGGTGCCGAACAGGTACAGCACCAGATCGTCGGACAGGCTGATGCGACCGAAGTCCATCGCCACGGTCGTCGTGGTCTTGTCGGGCAGCCCGGCGAGTTCGTCGACCCCTTGGGACGCATCGGTCAGCAGTGCCTCGGTACGCAGCGGCACGATTTCGGACACCGCACCGACGAAGGTGGTCTTGCCCGCGCCGAACCCGCCGGAGACGACGATCTTCGTCGAGGCGGTCCTAGAGCGCTTTGAGACCACGCAGCGTCCTCCCGATCAAGTCCCGTCGTTCGTCGGCTGACGTCGTCGCCGACAGGGTGTCGTGCACCGTCACATAACCCTGCACCACCAGATCCCCCACCACGACCCGCGCCACGCCGAGCGGCAGGCGCAGATGCGCGGCGATCTCCGCGACCGACGGCAGGCCGCCACACATCGTCATGATCTGTGCGCGCACGTCGGCGCTCGGCCAATCCCAGGGCTGCGGCGGCGTCGCGGGCCCGACCGGCGCCTCCCACGGCAGATCGACCGGCGCATCGGTGCGGCCCGCGGTCAGCGTGTACGGGCGCACCAGCCGCGGCGCCGGTATCGCGTCGTCGGTCATCGGTGAGTCAGGACCGCAACGGGTCGCGCCGCGGCGAGGTGATCGCGGCGCCCACCCGCTCCACGAGAATCGCCATCTCGTAGGCGATTTGGCCGATGTCGCTGCCGCGGGCGGCCAGCGCGGCGAGGTTGGAGCCGTCGCCCACCCGCATCAGCAGCAGGAAACCGTTCTCCATCTCGACGACCGACTGCAGCACGTACCCCCCGTCGAACAGCTGCGCAGCACCCGCCGACAGGCTCGCTAGCCCAGATGCGACGGCGGCCATCTGGTCGGCTCGCTCTGCGGGCATGTGCTCGCTGGCCGCAGTCAGCAGGCCGTCGGCAGACACCAGGATCGCGTGCGACACCCCCGGCGTCTCGCGCGCGAATCGTGACACCAGCCAGTCGAGTGACTCGGTCACTCCTCCCAGTCCTCTCGCTCCTGGCGGGCGTGCCGTCGCCCGGCTGCCACCCCGCCGAAGTGACTGGCGATCCCTGCCCGCACCGCCGCCGGGTCGCGGACGGCAGAGTTGCCGGGCACAGCCTCTGCGTCGGCGGCGCCGGGCACCAGCCGGGCGCCGGGACGCCGGATGGGCAGCCCCTCGGCGGTGCGCTCCTGCACCGGTGCGGCCTGTGCGGCAGCCGCGGCCGACCAGCCGTGATCCCACACGGTCTGCCAGTTGAGGTCGGTGCTGTGCGACAGCTCGTGCGGGTCGACGAGCCACTCGGAGAGCATCGTCTGGTAGATCGAGTCGTCGTCGGACTCGTCTCTGGCGTGCCGCGCGCGGGTGTGCCCATCCTCGCGTGAGTGTCCGTTGCGCGGCGCGGCGACGACGACAGGTTCCGGAGTGGGCGCGGGGGCAGGAGCGGGAGCCGGCCGGGGGGCCGGCCGCGGTGCAGGGGCTGGGGTGGGCGCCGGGGCCGGCGCCGGGGGTGGCTGGGATACCGGCGCGGACAACAGCTCGGCGGGCACGTAGACACCGGCGGTGGTGCCCGACGACGGCCGTCCTGCGACGGTGCTGCGCAGCCGCACCACCAGTCCGTGCTGGCCGGCGAGCCGGCCGGCCACGAACAACCCCATGTGCCGGGCGGTGTAGGGATTGACCTCGCCACCGGACTGCAGCCGGGTGTTGGCGACCCGCAGATCGGATTCGCTCATGCCGAGACCCGTGTCGGCGACCTCGAGGACGAGCCCGCCGTTACCGGTGTGCACCGCCGATACCCGCACCGGAGCCGCCGGCGGGGAGTAGCGCAGCGCATTGTCGAGGAGTTCGGCCAGCAGGTGCACCAGGTCGCCGGCGACCGCACCGGCCACCGCGGTGTCGGGCAGGCCCTCGGCGCTGACCCGGTGATAGTCCTCGACCTCGGACGCCGCGGCGTGCACGAGCGCGACGACGGCGACCGGTTCGGCGTTCTCCCGCGGGACGCGGGCGCCGGCCAACACCATCAGGTTGGCCCCGTTGCGCCGCATCCGAGCCGCCAGGTGATCGAGGGTGAACAGGCTCTGCAGGCGTTCGGCATCCTCTTCGTCGTTCTCCAGTCGGTCGATCAACGCCAGCTGCTGGTCCACCAGCGACCGGTTCCGCCGCGACAACGTCTCGAACATGTCGCTGACCTGCATCTGCAGCCGCGCCTGCTCGGCCGCGAGTAGGACCGCCTGCTCGTGGAGTTCATCGACGGCATGCGCGACCTGACCGACCTCTTCGGACGTCGGCACGCCGATCGGTGCGACGGTGGGCGTCTTCCCGTCGATGCGCGCCTGTTCGACCTCCCGCGCGAGATCCTCGTGAGCCACCTTCAGCGCACTGTCCCGCAGCGTGCGCAAGGGCCGCACCAAGCTGCGCGCCACCAACGTCACCACAAGGAGCGCGAGGACGATCGCGGCGCCGACGAGCGCGGCATCACGGATAGCCGCCGTGCGGGCGGCGCCGGCCTGCTCGGAGACCGTCGCCGGGATCATGCGGGAGGTGTCGGTGATGACACCGTCGGCGATGCCGCGGGTGACGCGCTGCGATGCCAGTAGGTCGGGGTTGTTCGGCAGCACGACCGCGGGGTCGGAGAGCAGCGACATCCGCTTGACCATCTCCGACCGCAGCGACGCCGCCGCGTCGGTCGACCCGCCGAGGTAGGCGCCCATCGCCGATACTGTCGACGGCTCCGTCCCGGCCAGCGTGATCATCGACGACCGCAGTTCGGGCTCGGGCAAATCAACGCCCCGGTCAACGAGCATCTGCTGCATGGTCATCTGGCCGCGGGCCCCGAGAGCCCGCGCCAGCGCCTCGCCCGCGTTGCGCACCTCCTCGTCGTCACCGGCCACCAGCCCGGTGATCGCCGTCTCGGCGGTGATCAACAAAGGGGCGTAGGCCATCACGCGCCCGCGCAGATCGACCGCCCCTGAGGTGAGCTTGCCGACCAGATCGCGTCCGAAGTCCACCAGCGTGTTCACGGCCAGGCGCACCGCGTCGTCGACGTCGGTGCCCTCGAGTTGCCGACTGAGCTCGCCCGCGCGCGACTCGTAGGCGCTGACCGCTGCCGGCACGTCACCGCCGTCGGTGGCGCTCACCAGCACCGCTTCCAATGCGGCCAGGTACTGCCCCACCGCGGGCACCATGTCCGCGCGCGCCGCCGCGACGCGCAGATCCTGGGCGGCGACGGCCGCGGCGTGGATGCGCAACCCGCCGAAGACGCCGGCCAACAGCAGGGGCACGAGTGCGATGGCCACGACCTTGACGCGGACGGGCCAGTTGGACAGCGCCAACCGCGGCGGCCGCTGGATCGGAGATCGAGCGTGGTTCATGAGGCATCCTGGCTGATGGCGCCCTCGGCGGGCGGGCGTGAAGCGCCTGGCGATGCGAAGAGTATGCCAGCCCGGTCATCCGGTCGCCAGACTTCGACGCGGCGCTGCAAAAGCAGCAAAGCAGGCACCGGCGAGTGCGTTGTGGGCGTTGCGATTTCGTGGCTGACCCGTTGCGTGTCAGCAGCGCTGGCAGGGGTATTCACCAGGCACAATCGATGGTGACCAACCCGAGGAGTGCGCATGACCCACAATGGCGTGGAGATGGCCCTACTCGCCGATGCTTCTGAAATCGGCGACTCACCCCTGATGCGAGCGATGAGCAGCGAGATGGTCGACATCGACACTCTCGCCGGTCTGATCTCGATCGCGAGCTACGAGACCTGTTTGGACTGACCCCGTTTACCCTGCCAAGGGTGTTTCGGGTGATGTTCTACTCGCCGCGTATCGCGCCCAATACCGGCAACGCGATCCGCATGGTGGCAGGCACCGGGTGCGAACTGCACCTGGTCGAGCCGCTGGGCTTCGACCTGTCCGAGCCGAAGCTGCGCCGCGCCGGACTCGACTACCACGACCTGGCGTCGGTCACGGTGCATCCCGACCTCGAGACCGCGTGGACGGCGGTGATGCCGGCCCGGGTGTTCGCCTTCACCGCGCACGCCGACGCGTCGTTCGCCGACATCGCCTACCGTCCCGGCGACGTATTGCTGTTCGGGCCGGAGCCGACAGGCCTGGACGCCGAGACACTGGCCGACCCGCACGTCACCACCCGGGTGCGCATCCCGATGCTGAGCGGACGGCGGTCACTGAACCTGTCGAACGCCGCGGCCGTCGCGGTCTACGAGGCGTGGCGTCAGCACGATTTCGCGGGCAGCGTTTGATTCAGCGGGTCAGACTCACCACGTGTCCCAATGCGTGAGCTGCTCGGCCGGCAGCCGCTTGGCTTTCTTGAAGTCGGTGCCCTTGGTGTACGCGATCGGAAAGAGTCCGGCCTGACTGTAGGAGTCATACGGGATGCCGAGCAGCTCGGCGGCTTGGCGTTCGCCGTCGCCGAGCAGGTGCAGTGTGGTCCATGCCGAGCCGAGCCCCCGCGAGCGCAGCGCCAGCATGAAGCTCCACACCGCGGGCAGAAGGGAGCCCCAATATCCCGCGCTGGCGCCCGACACGGTGTCCGCCGGCTTGCCGGCCAGGCACGGGATCAGCATGACCGGGGCCTTTTCCAGGTTGTCGTTGAGGTAGCGCGCGGAGTCCTCGACCCGGGGGCGCTGCTCGTCGCGCATGTCGCCGTGCTCGGGCTTGGCCTGGTTCAGGTACGGCGTCGCGTTGGTGCGGTAGATCTCGGCCAGCGCGTGCTTCTTGTCGGGATCGGTGACGAACACCCACTGCCAGCCCTGATTGTTGGATCCGGTCGGCGCCTGCAGTGCGATGTCGAGGCATTCCATCAGCACCTCGCGGGGTACCGGCTTGTCGAAATCGAGGCGTTTGCGCACCGAGCGAGTGGTGGTCAGGACGTCATCGGCGGAGAGGTTGAGCGTCTGGAATGTCACCGTGCCGAGGGTACATTCGCCGCCTGCACCGCTGCCGGCGAGGAAGGAAGGGGCTCAGCGGAAGTCGCGGGACTTCGAGCCCACGCGCAGACTCAGCGGACCCATCCGGTCGGCCACCACGGTCACCGCCCCGGTGGCGTTCTGCACGATGCCCCGCACCACCAGCGCCGCCGCGGTCTGGGCCAGCCTGCGGTGCCGCGCCCACACCGCGGGCATGCACAACACGTTGACCATCCCGGTCTCGTCTTCGAGGTTGACGAACGTCACCCCCTGCGCGGTCGCGGGCCGTTGCCGGTGGGTCACCGCGCCGGCGACCAGCACGCGGGTGCCGTCGGGCACCGACAGCAACTGGTCGGCCGGCACCACCCCCATCTCGTTGAGGTTCTCGCGCAGGAACTCGGTCGGGTACCGGTCGGGCGACACCCCGGTGGCCCACACGTCGGCGGCGGTCAGCTCCAACTCCGTCATGCCGGGCAGCGACGGGACATGAGACGACGACCCCACTCCGGGCAACCGGTCTGGCCGCTCGGCAGCGGCCGCGCCGGCCGCCCACAACCCCTCCCGTCGCGTGATGCCGAAGCAGCCCAGGGCACCGGCGGTGGCCAGCGCCTCGGTCTGCGGCACAGTCAACTGCACGCGGCCGGTCAGATCGAGCAGCGAAGTGAACGGGCCGTGGGCCCGCTCCCCGACCAGCCGCTCGGCCAACTCGTCGCCGATGTGCCGGACGCTGCCGAGCCCCAGCCGCACCTCGGTACCCGCGTTCTCCAGCGTGGCGTGGGCGAGGCTGGCATTGACGTCGGGCCCGTGCACCACCACGCCGTGGCGGCGGGCGTCGGCGACCAGCGACTGCGGTGAGTAGAACCCCATCGGTTGAGCGCGCAGCAATGCCGCGCAGAACGCCGCCGGATGGTGCAGCTTGAACCACGACGAATAGAACACCAGTGACGCGAAGCTCAGCGAATGACTCTCGGGGAAGCCGAAATTCGCGAACGCCTCCAGCTTCTCGTAGATACGCTGCGCCACCTCCCCGGTGATGCCGTGCAGCTCGGCCATCCCGTCGAAGAACCTGCTACGCAGCCGGCGCATCTTCTCGGTCGAGCGTTTCGACCCCATCGCGCGGCGCAGCTGGTCGGCCTCAGCAGCCGAGAAGCCTGCACAGTCCACCGCCAGCTGCATGAGCTGCTCCTGGAACAGCGGCACCCCCAACGTCTTTCGCAGCGCCGACTCCATCGACGGATGGTCGTAGGTGACCTCTTCCTCACCGTTGCGCCGCTTGATGTACGGGTGCACCGACCCGCCTTGGATCGGCCCGGGCCGGATCAACGCCACCTCGACCACCAGGTCGTAGAACACCCGCGGTTTCAGGCGGGGCAGGGTGGCCATCTGCGCGCGGGATTCCACCTGGAACACCCCGACGGAATCGGCGCGTTGCAGCATCTCGTACACCGCGGCCTCGGACAGGTCGAGGGTGGCCAGATCCACGTCGATGCCTTTGTGTTCGGCGACCAGGTCGATGCAGTAGTGCAGCGCCGAGAGCATGCCCAGCCCCAGCATGTCGAACTTGACCAACCCGATGGCCGCGCAGTCGTCCTTGTCCCACTGCAGGACGCTGCGGTTCTCCATGCGGGCCCATTCCACCGGACACACATCGGCGATGGGTCGATCACAGATCACCATGCCGCCGGAATGAATCCCCATGTGTCGCGGAAGATTCGAGATCTGCTGTGCCAGATCGATGACCTGCTCGGGGATACCTTCGACGTGGGTGACGTCGGCCAGGTTGCCCCACTGGCTGAGCTGCTTGCTCCACGCATCCTGCTGGCCTTGGGAGAACCCGAGCGCGCGTGCCATGTCGCGCACGGCGCTGCGGCCGCGGTAGGTGATCACATTGGCGACCTGCGCGGCGTACTCCCGGCCGTAGCGCCGATAGACGTACTGGATGGCCTCCTCGCGCAGGTCGGATTCGATGTCGATGTCGATGTCGGGTGGGCCGTCGCGGGCGGGCGACAGAAAACGTTCGAACAGAAGGTCATTGGCCACCGGATCGACGTTGGTGACCTTCAACGCATAGCAGACCGCCGAGTTGGCCGCCGATCCCCGACCCTGGGACAGGATGCCGTTGTCCCGGCAGAACCGGGTGATGTCGTGCACCACGAGGAAATAGCCCGGAAAGTTCAGTGCTTCGATGACCCGCAGTTCGTGCTCGATCTGGGCATAGGCACGCGGCGAGCGCTCCGGCGGGCCATAACGCTCCCGCGCCCCCTGCATCACCAGATGCCGCAGCCAGCTGTTCTCGGTGTGGCCGGCCGGCACGTCGAACGGCGGCAGCTGCGGGGCGATGAGCGCCAGGCCGAACGCGCACTGCTCGCCGAGTTCAGCTGCAGCACTGACCACTTCAGGGCAGTGGGCGAACATCTGTGCCATCTCTTCCCCCGAGCGCAGGTGCGCACCCCCGAGCGGGGCCAGGTATCCGGCGGCCTCGTCCATCGAGTTCCTGGCCCGGATCGCGCCCATCGCCATGGCGAGCCTGCCCCGCCCCGGCTCGGCGAAATGCGCACCGGTGGTGGCGACGACGCTCACCCCGAAGCGGGGCGCGAGCGCTGCCAGTGCGGCGTTGCGTTCGTCGTCACCCGGGTGGCCGTGGTGGGTGAGCTCGACGGTGACCCGGTCGCGGCCGAACCGGTCGACCAGATCGCCGAGCGCGGCGGCCGCGGCCTCGGGTCCACCGGCGGACAGCGCCCGGCGCACGTGCCCTTTTCGGCATCCGGTGAGGATCTGCCAGTGTCCGCCCGCGGCCTCGGTCAGCGCGTCGTAGTCATAGCGCAGCACGCCCTTCTCCCCGCCGGCCAGGTGGGCGGCGGCCAGCTGCCGCGACAGCCGCCGGTACCCCTCCGGCCCCCGCGCCAGCACCAGTAGGTGCGGCCCCGGCGGGTCGGGGTCGTCGGTGCGGCTCCCCCCACCCAGGGACAACTCCGCACCGAACACGGTCGCCATGTCGAGGTCCCTGGCCGCCTCGGCGAACCGGACCACCCCGTACAGGCCGTCGTGGTCGGTCAGTGCGATGGCCCGCAGATCCAGCCGGGCCGCCTCCTCGACGAGTTCCTCGGGTGTGCTCGCGCCGTCGAGGAAGCTGTAGGCGGAATGGGCGTGCAGTTCGGCGTACGGCGTCGACGAGTGCGGGGCCGAACGCGGGGCCGAGTGCGGGGACGGGCGCGGTCCGGTCGGCGCGTCCGGAGGCTGGTACTCCCCCCGCTTGCGCGACCAGGCCGGGCTGTCACCGCCGTCACCGACCTGTTCGTCGATGGGCCAGCCGGCGCGGCGCGGCTTGCTGTTGAGGACGCGCTCCATCTCGCCCCAGCCCGGCGGACCATTGTGCCAACCCACCCAGCCAGTCTATCGAACATGCGTTCGAGGCGTCAGGCGATCCTGCCGCTGTCGGGCCGGGGATCGTCCCCGTTGCCGTCCGGGTCTTCGTCCAGCGTCGGCCGCAGCACATAGCGGACCTGGTTGCCGCCCGCCATCCGGGCCTGCTCGATGGCCTGGGTCGCGATGGCGATCAGCTTGTCGAGCACATCGTCGGGCGGCTCGGCCGCCAGGGGCGGCAACGGCGTGCACACCACCCCGATGCTGGCGGTGAGCCGTTGCGGCGTCGCGGCGATCGCGCCGCGAATCCGCTCGACCAGAGGTGAGGCGTCGGCCGTGGTGAATGTGTCGGCGATGAGGAAGTCGTGGTCGGAGACGTGCGCGACGATCGCGTTGTGCCTGACGGTTTCTCGCAGCGCCTGCCCGACCGTCACCCGCGCCCGATTGCCTCCGCTGGCCCCGCTCAACCCCAGCAGCAACGAGAAGCTGTCGATGTTCACCGCGACGACGACGAGGTACCTGTCGTCACTGCGGCTGCGCGACGCGAGCAGAGTGGCCACCGCTTGATAGAACGCATCGCGGTGCAGCAGACCGGTCAGCTGTTCGATGTCGCCGTGGTGGGTGTCGGGCTGGATCAGCGCGAGCATCGCCCGGCACGCGAACGCGACGAACACGTTGAGCAGAATGATCATCCCGACCGCGCACAGCGCCAGCGCCAGATCGGTCGCCGCCAGGCTGACGATCAGTACCCCGAGCGTCACCGCACCCACCGACCAGACCGCCGCCAGCAACCGCGGGGTGTGGAAACTCACCACGAACGCGGTCAACACCGCGTAATTGGCCGCACCGGTCAACCCGACCACCGGATTGGTCTGGATCAGCACAGACACCCCGATCGCCACCGACGCGACCATCACACAGAGCAGCGACTGCGCCCGCGTCGGCCAATGGGATCGCAGCCACAGCAGCGCCAACCCGAAGCAGCTCACGGCGATGAGCACCGTGGCGGACTGCCCCAGCGTGCCGCGCGGGCCCGCCGGACTGGCGAGCAGACCGACCGGGATCACGCCGAGCGCCGCGATGCACAGCGCCACCAGCCGGCAGGTGGCGGTCTGCATCCCGCGGGCGGCGAGCACGGCAGTAAACCAGTAGTAGTGATCGGCACCCCACAGCGCAGGACCGACTCCGCCCGACCACGAAACGCGCAAACGATCAAGCATGCGCGCACCCCCGTTGAGCTTTGCAGCGGCTCAGGTCACAACCCCCACCCACAGGCGAAGGTTACCAGCGCAGCAAATACCTGCCCACTGCATTGAGCCAAGGAGCGACAACCCTTTTAGTCGACGAACTCCGCGTCGCCGTCCTCGAGCACCAGGCGCGCGTCGGTACCGTCCGGGTTCGCCGCCTCGGTCCGGAACACTGCGCGGCCCGGACCGGACCGCCAGATCGACGTGGACAGCGTGTCGCCCGGGAACACCGGAGACGTGAAGCGCGCCGAGATCGCGCTGATGCGTGTGGCATCGCCTGCTCCGAGCGCCGCCACGAGCGCTCGCCCCGCCACGCCGTACGTGCACAGCCCGTGCAGGATCGGCTTCGGGAAACCTGCCAGTCCAGCAAACCAGGGATCGCTGTGCAGCGGGTTGCGGTCGCCGGAGAGCCGGTACAGCAGAGCTTGGTCTTCCCGAGTGGGCAGCGAGACCGTCGCGTCGGGTTCGCGGTCCGGAATCTCGGGTGCGGCGGGCCGCTGTCCGGGTTGTCCGCCGAAGCCGCCTGCACCGCGGATCACCAGCGTGGTTAACGTTTCGGCGACCGCGGCACCGGTGGCCGGATCGCTGCCGGTGGCCTTGAGCATGACGATGGCGTTCTTGCCCTCGCCCTTGTCCTGGATGTCGGCGACCTCGTTGACCACGCTGAGCTCACCGGCGGCAGGCAGCGGCGCGAACAGTCGAATGCTCTGCGACCCGTGCAGCAGCTTGGAGAAATCGAACGAGCCGATCACACCGGCCGCGGCGAATGGCGAGCAGGCGATCACCGCGTACGTGGGCAGCACCTGCTGGGCGATGTCGTGGCTGTTCTCGGTGGTGAACGCGAGGTCCGCCGTGCCCGCTCCGACGCCGAGTGCATAGAGCAGGGTGTCGCGGTCTTTCCACCGGAAGGTCTGCGGCGGGGTGGTGACGCCTACGGCGTTGGGATCGATCGGCATGGGTCATTCCCTATGTCATCGCGACGTGGGTTGGCAAGCCTGGCCGGTGCGCTCGGCGCGCCGACGGACGCAGCTTCTGTGACGATGATCGGATGGCCGATGCGGAACCGGACTTCACCTGGTTGCCCGACCTCGCCTTGCGCCCGCTCGGCGGCGCGGTGGTCTGGGCCAACGACGAGACGTTCGCCGAGAAGGAGAACCTGATCAACCCGGGACCGGCGTCGTATCGGCCGGCATCATTCGGTCACAAGGGGCAGATTTACGACGGATGGGAGACCCGCCGTCGGCGCGAGCCGGGCCACGACGAGGCCATCGTGCGGCTCGGGGTGCCCGGGGTGATTCGCGGCGTGGTCGTCGACACCGCGTTCTTCACCGGCAACTTTCCCCCGGAGATCTCGGTCGAAGCCGTTGAGATCGACGGATATCCACCCGCGGAGACGCTGGCCGGCGACGCCACCTGGACGACGATCGTGGAACGGTCCCGGGTCTACGGCGACACCCGAAACACCTTCGAGGTGTCCTCACCGCAGCGATGGACCCACGCCCGGTTGAGCATCTACCCCGACGGCGGGGTGGCGCGCTTCCGGGTCCACGGGGAGGGCCGCCCGGACCGCCGCTACGCCGATGTGCCCGGACTGGACCTGGCGGCGTTGGAGAACGGCGGCCTCGTGCTGAACTGTTCGAACCGGTTCTACAGCTCGCCGCAGAACCTGATCTTTCCCGGAGTGGCCTCGGTGATGGGTGACGGGTGGGAGACGGCACGACGGCGCGACGACGGCAACGACTGGGTGCACCTTCGCCTCGCGGGGCCGGGCGTGATCGGCATGGCTGAACTCGACACCAGCTACTTCATCGGAAACAGTCCCGGCGCGGCCCGCTTGTCGGGGCGCACCGCCGATGGCAGCTGGGTCGAATTGTTGCCGCGCACAGAGCTTCTCCCCGACACGCGGCACCGGTTCCCGATCGAGTCGGACGCGGTGGTGACCGAGGCCCGGCTCGACATCTACCCCGACGGCGGGATGGCACGCCTGCGGTTGTTCGGTCGGCTGGCATGACATATCCCCGGGACATGGTCGGTTACGGCCGCACGCCGCCGGACCCCCGATGGCCGGGCGGCGCCGCGATCGCCGTCCAGTTCGTCCTCAATTACGAAGAGGGCGGCGAGAATTCGGTACTGGACGGAGATCCGGCCTCGGAGACCTTCCTGTCGGAGATGACGCCTGCCGAGGCGTTCCCGGACCGGCACATGAGCATGGAGTCGCTCTACGAGTACGGTTCCCGCGCCGGGCTGTGGCGAGTGCTCGACGTGTTCTCCAGTCGCGGAATCCCGTTGACGATCTTCGCCGTCGCCCGTGCCCTGCAACGCAACCCGCAGGCCGTTGCCGCGTTCACCGAACTGGGCCACGAGATCGCCTGTCACGGGCTGAAGTGGACGTCCTACCAACGCATCGACAAAGACACCGAACGCCGGCACATGGCCGAGGCCGTGCAGATCCTGCGCGAGCTGACCGGTGCCGCGCCGCTGGGGTGGTACACCGGCCGGGACTCCCCCAACACCCGTGACCTCGTCGTCGAGCACGGGGGGTTCGTCTACGACTCCGATTCCTACGCCGACGACCTGCCCTACTGGGTGCGCGTGCACGGTGAGAATCACCTCGTGGTGCCCTACACGTTGGACACCAACGACATGCGGTTCGCCTCTCCCGCAGGGTTTTCCAACGGTGAGGAATTCTTCGCCCACCTGCGGGACGCGTTCGACGTGCTCTACGCCGAAGGACTCGCCGGAGCGCCCAAGATGTTGTCGGTCGGGCTGCACTGCCGCCTGGCCGGCCGGCCCGCGCGTAGCAGAGCCCTGGAGCGGTTCCTCGACCATGTGCTGTCCCACGACGGCGTGTGGCTGGCGCGGCGCATCGAGATCGCCGAGCACTGGCGCGAGATTCACCCTGCCGAGCGGTGAACCTTGGCCGGCGGCGGCGCGAACTCGCCCCGCTTCGAGGTGTGCAGTCCCAGGGCGATCAGCGACTGGACGGTCAACGTGGCCGCGGTGACACCGTCGACCACCGGCAGCCCCAGTTCGGCCGACACCGGTGCGCACATGTCGGCCATGCCCGCGCAGCCGAGCACCACCACATCGGACCCGTCGGCCTCCACCGCCCGGCGGCACGCCTCGGTGACGATCTTCACGGCGTCGGGATTGGTGTCCAATTCGAGCACCGGTAGCTCGCAGGCGTGTATGCCGCGGCAGAACCGTTGCATCCCATAGTGTTCGGCCAGATCGGCTGCCCGGCCGATCGTGCGCGCCAGTGTGGTGACGACGCTGAAGCCCCGGCCCAGATGGCTGGCAGTGTGCATGGCGGCCTCGGCGATGCCGATCACGGGTCCGCGGGCGACCTCCCGAGCCGCCTCGAGGCCCGGATCACCGAAGCAGGCGATGACATAGCCGTCGACTCCCTCCTCTTCGCCCTGCTTGATCGCGGCGAGCACGCCGGGCACGCTCATCGCCTCGTCGTAGTGGCACTCGATGGACGGCGGACCCGAGTGCGGAGTGATTCCGGCGATCGTGGTGCCGGGAGCGACCACGGCGCGGGCATTGCGGGCGATCGCGACGGTCATCGCCTCGGTGATGTTCGGGTTGATCACCCAGATCAGCGTCACGCGATCGGTGCGACGGCGAACTTGGTGGTGCGGGTGGCCAGCAGGTAGTAGAGCCCGAAGCCGATGCCGCACCCGATGAACCAGCTGTACTGTGCGGCGGTGTGCATGCCCGTCACCGATCCGCCCAACAGGACGGGAATCACGGCCACCACGGCCGCGACGACGGTCGCGATGACCGCGGCAGGATTGTATCCCTTGGTGTACCAGTACTTTCCGTTCTCGTCGAGGGTGAACATGTCATCGATCGCCACGCGCTGCTTGTGCACGAGGTAGTAGTGCGCGATCAGCACACCGAACAGCGGTCCGATGAACGCACCCAGCGTCTCCAGCGTGTAGTGGATCACCTCGGGGTTGTTGTACAGGTTCCACGGGGTGATCAGGACCGACCCGACAGCGGCGATCATGCCGCCGGCGCGCCAGCTGATCCGCTGCGGGCTGACGTTGGAGAAGTCGAACGCCGGGGAGATGAAGTTGGCGACGATGTTGATGCCGATGGTTGCGATGGTGAACGTCAGCGCCCCCAGGATGATCGCGAAGGTCGAGTCGATCCGCGCGACGGTTGCGACCGGATCGGTGATCAGCTCACCGAACACCGGCACCGTCAGCGACGCGGTGACGACCACCAGGAGGGAGAACACCAGGAAGTTCACCGGCAGCCCGAGGAAGTTCCCCCGCTTGACGGCGTCGAATGACTTGCCGTAGCGGGAGAAGTCACCGAAGTTGAGCATCGGGCCGGAGAAGTAGGACACCACCAGCGCGATGGCGCCGAGCATGACCGGCACGGAATCCAGACCTGTGTAGGTGACCTCTCCGAGGTTGAGGTCGATCGCCCCCCAGCCCGCCTTGTAGATCAGGTAACCGCACAGCAGGAACATCACGACATAGACTGCGGGACCACAGAAGTCGATGAAGCGGCGGATCGCTTCCATGCCCCGCCAGAACACGCACGCCTGCAGGATCCACAGCAGGATGAAGCTGCCCCAGCCCAGCAGGGGCAGGCCCAGGAAGCCGTGGGTGTCGACGTCGGCATACGGCGCGAGACCGGGAAACAGCTTGAGCAGCACCACATCCAGCGCCGCCGAGGCGAGGTAGGTCTGGATGCCGTACCACGCGACCGCGATCAGTCCGCGGATGATCGCGGGAATGTTGGCCCCCAGCACACCGAACACGCTGCGGCAGATCACCGGATACGGCACGCCGGTGGCCTGGCTCGGTTTGGCGACCAGGTTGCAGAACACGTTGACGATCACGATGCCGATCAGCAGCGCCACGAGGACCTGCCAGCTGGCCAGCCCGAGCGCGAACAGGCTGCCGGCAGTGACGTATCCGCCGACGCTGTGCACATCGGACATCCAGAACGCGAAGATGTTGTACGACGACCATGTCTGCTTGCCCAGCGGCGCCAGGTCCTCGTTGGTCAGCCGTGGGTCGTAGCCGGGCTTGATGACGCCACCCCCGACGGGGTGACCGGATGCTTCGACGATGTCACCTGCGCCGACGACCGCGCCGGGCGGGAGATCCTTGACGGTCTGCGGAGTGTCGATCTCGGTCATGCGCGGAACGTAGCCACGGTGTATTGCGTCGATGTTTCGGTGGAAACACCCCGTTATTGCGGCGAAGATATATCCGCCTCCAGCAGGCCGACGTCAGTGGGCAGCGCCGCGATGAGCGCATTGAGCCGCTGAGAGTGGGCCTCGGACGCCGTGAGCAGTCCCTCCACGTCGCCTGCGAGGAAGGCGTCGACCATCAGGCAGTGGTCGGCGTGCAGATCGGCGCGGTCGGCGGGACGCACGTGCACCATCGACTGAACCGGTTCGGTGACGTTCCAGGCTGATTCGAGCATGTGCAGCAGCCGGTACATGCGCGACGGACGGGCAAGCGCGAGATGGAATTCGCGGCTCTGCCGATGATAGGCGGCGGGATCGTCGGCGCGCAGCGCCTGGTGCAGAACGTCGTTGGCGGCGGTGACGGCGGCGCGATCGGAGTCGGTGGCGTTCGCGATCGCCGCAGCCAGCGATGCCGACTCCAATGTCTCTCGCACGATGTACATTTCGCGCAACTCCTGACGGGTGAGCTGCGCGACGGTGTACCCGGCGTTGCTGCGGTGCGCCACCAACCCCTCGCCGATCAGCGTCTTGAGCGCTTCCCGCACCGGAATCTGACTCACGCCGAACAGGTCCGCGACATCGGCCAGCGGGATAGGCGTGCCCGGCGGCACCGCACAGTAGAGGATCACCCGACGCAGCTCGTCGAGGATCGCGTGTTGGGGTCGGCCTGGCTGCTCGACGACGAGCTTGTCGAGCAGGGCCGACCGTCGGCGGGACGGCATGGCGACACGCTAGGCGGCGATTGTTTCGCCCGTGCTACTCGTCGTCTCAGTCCGTGTCGGAAGTACGATCCCCGCGTGGGGCTTCGGTCATGGGTGAACCGCACGGCCACCGGCACCGAACCGGCCGCTCTGCGCGAATCCGTCGACCCGCCGACCTGGTTCACCGACGCCCTCGCCATCAAGCCACGGAAGTCGAGCATCGTCGTAGCAGGGTGCAGCGTGCACTATCGCACCTGGGGCGACGCACACAGACCCGCGTTGGTGCTGATCCACGGTGGTGGCGCGCACTCGGGATGGTGGGACCACATCGCACCGTTGCTGTCCCGACAGCACTATGTCATCGCGCCGGATCTGAGCGGTCACGGTGACAGCGACCGTCGCCCGGAGTACTCGCTGCGCACCTGGTCTCGAGAGGCACTCGCGGTGGGCACCGCCCACGACTCGGACGCTCGACCGTTACTGGTCGGCCACAGCATGGGCGGCTGGGTGGCCGCCACTGCCGCCGTCCACGACGGGGGCGACATCGGGGGCATCGTCGCGATCGACTCTCCCCTGCGCGATCGCGCCCCCGAGGGCGGACGGATGCAGAACGTCGGGCGTAACCCCGTGGGTTATCGCAGCCGCGAGGACATCATCTCGAGGTTCCGGACCGTGCCGGCACAGGACGGCGATCTGTGGTTCGTCTCGGACCACATCGCAGCCGAGTCGGTGCAGCGACGGGGCGGGCGATGGTTCTGGAAGTTCGATCCGCGGGTTTTCGCGCTGTCGGAGAGCAACTTCGGGCCCACCGACCAGGAGCCGTTGGAGGAGATGTTCGCGGGCATGCCGTGCCGCACCGGGTTCATCCGATGCGAACGGGGCATCTTGGCTGCGGAGATGGCGCAGCGCATCGAGTCGGTGCTCCAGCTGCGCGGACCGTTCATCGAGTTGGCCGCGGCCGGCCACCATCCGATGGTCGATCAGCCTCTGAGCCTCGTTGCGGCGTTGCGCACGCTACTGGAGATGTGGTCGATCACCTAGACGGTTGACGTATTAACGGCGGCAGGTGACCATGTCCCGCATGCGCTATGTCGTTACCGGCGGTACCGGGTTCTTGGGGCGTCATCTCATCGACCGGCTGTTGGCCCGTCCGGGCACCGACATAGTCCACGTCTTGGTGCGCGGCCGATCCCTGAACCGGTTCGCGCGCCTGGCCGAAGACTGGGACGAACGGGTGCGCCCCCTGGTCGGTGATCTGACGGCGCCCGCGCTCGGCCTGGGCGATGAACAGCTCGCGCAGCTGGGCCGCGTCGACCATGTCATGCACTGCGCGGCGCTCTACGACATTACCGCACCCGAGGAGCAGCAGCGGGCGGCCAACGTGGACGGCACCCGATCCGTCATCGCCCTGGCCCGGCGCCTGGACGCCACAATGCACCACGTGTCGTCCATTGCCGTCGCGGGCACGTTCCGCGGCGAGTTCACCGAGGACGATCTCGACGTCGGACAGCATCTGCCGACGCCCTACCACCAGACCAAGTTCGAAGCCGAACTGCTGGTGCGGTCCGCGCCCGGACTGCGCTACCGCATCTACCGGCCCGCAGTCGTGGTGGGCGATTCCCGCACCGGTGCGATGGACAAGATCGATGGGCCGTACTACTTCTTCCCGATCCTGGCCGCACTGGCCGCATTACCTCGCTTCACCCCGATGATGCTGCCCGCTGCCGGTCGCACCAACCTCGTGCCCGTCGACTACGTGGTCGACGCGATCACCGAACTGAGCCATCTCGACGGACGAGACGGCCAGACCTTCCACCTGACCGCACCGACGACGACCGGCCTGCGTGGCATCTACCGGGGCGTCGCGCAGGCGGCCGGGTTGCCGCCGCTCGTCGGGTCACTTCCGCGTGCGACGGCCACCCCGCTGCTGCGCGCCCGCGGACGCGCAAAGGTGTTGCGCGACATGGCCGCCACCCAATTCGGGCTGCCCGCCGAGATACTCGACGTGGTCGAGCTGGCCCCGACCTTCACGCGGACCAACACCGAGGAGGCGTTGCGCGGCACCGGGATCGCGGTGCCCGAGTTCAGCGACTACGCACCGGCGCTGTGGCGCTACTGGGTGCAGCATCTGGATCCGAACCGGGCACGGCGCGACGATCCGCTGGTGGGCCGGCATGTCATCATCACCGGCGCCTCCAGCGGAATCGGCCGCGCCTCGGCGGTCGCGGTGGCCGCCCGTGGCGCGACCGTGTTCGCGTTGGCGCGCAACGCCGAAGCGCTCGACGAAGTGGTCGCTGAGATCCGAGCCGCCGGCGGGGACGCACATGCATTCTGCTGCGACGTCACCGACTCGGTCGCCGTGGAGCGCACTGTGGCAGACATCCTCGAGCGCTTCGGACACGTCGACTACCTGGTGAACAATGCCGGTCGGTCGATCCGCCGGTCGGTGATCGCCTCGACCGACCGGTTGCACGATTACGAACGCGTGATGGCGGTCAACTACTTCGGTCCGGTGCGCATGGTGCTGGCCCTGCTGCCCCACTGGCGCGAACGGAAGTTCGGTCACGTCGTGAACGTCTCCAGCGCCGGAGTCCAGGCGAGCAGCCCGAAGTACAGCGCCTACATCCCCAGCAAGGCCGCACTCGATGCGTTCTCCGAAGTCGTTGGTACCGAGACACTTTCCGACCACATCACGTTCACCAACATCCACATGCCGCTGGTCGCGACGCCGATGATCGCGCCGTCGCGTAGGCTCAACCCGATGCCCCCGATCTCCGCCGAACACGCGGCTGCCATGGTGGTTCGTGGGCTGGTCGACAAGCCCGCACGCATCGACACCCCGGTCGGCACGCTCTCGGATTTCGGTCACTATTTCACCCCCCGCCTGTCGAGACGGGTCCTCCATCAGCTGTATCTGGGTTACCCGGATTCGCCCGCCGCCCGTGGTGTCGCCCAGCAACGGCCGGTTCCCACCCGTCCGTCGCGGCGGCCGCGCCGCACCGTGCCGTCGGTGCGGGTGCCGCGGCCCGTCAGGCGGGCGGTGCGACTGGTGCCCGGCGTGCACTGGTGAGTTCCCCACGCCTGCCGGTGCTCTGCGACACCGACACCGGAGTCGACGACGCGATGGCACTGGTCTACCTGTTCGGCAGCGCGGAGGCCGAGCTGGTGGGCATCGCCTCGACGGCGGGGAACGTCGGCGTGCAGCAGGTGTGCGAGAACAACCTCGGCCTGCTCGAACTGTGTGGGATCACCGAAGTGCCGGTGTCACGAGGGGCCGATGCCCCGCTGGCAGCCCCGTTGCGTACCGCCGAGGACACGCATGGGCCCCGCGGTCTGGGCTATGCGCAGCTGCCGGCCGCCACCGCGAGCCTCACCGACTACGACGCCGCGCAGGCCTGGGTGCGGGCCGCGCACGCCCACCCCGGCACGCTGATCGGGTTGGCCACCGGACCGCTGACCAACCTGGCGTTGGCAGTGCGCGCGGAACCGGAGTTGCCGCGGCTGCTGCGCCGGCTGGTGATCATGGGTGGGGCGTTCGACTACCGCGGGAACACCACACCGGTCGCGGAGTGGAACACCAGCGTGGACCCGGAGTCCGCGGCCGAGGTGTTCGCTGCGTTCAGCCGTGCTGACACTCTGCCGATTGTGTTGGGACTCAACGTCACCGAGAACATCGCGATGACGCCCGAGGTGCTGGGCCGGCTCGCCGAGGCCGCGGGTGCGCCGTCGGCACCGATGTCGGTGCGCGACCCGCGCGGCACGGCCTCGACGGCCGACAATCCGGTGATCCGGGTGCTCGAGGACGCGATGCGGTTCTACTTCGAGTTCCACCACGACCAGGGCGAGGGCTATCTGGCCCACCTGCACGACCCGCTGGCCGCGGCGGTGGCACTCGACCCCTCGTTGGTGTCCTACCGCGCCGCTCCCGTCGACGTCGAACTCACCGGGACGCTGACGCGCGGCATGACGATCGCGGACTGGAGCGGGCACTGGGGGCGGGAGCCGAACGCGCTGATCGGTATCGAGGTCGACCCGGGGGCGTTCTTCGACCACTTCATCGATCGGGTGGGCGCGTTCGCCCGAACGCTCAGTCGTCGGTGACGGTGAGCGTGACGTCGATGTTGCCGCGCGTGGCGTTGGAGTACGGGCAGACCTGATGGGCCTTCTCGGTCACCTGCCGTGCGGTTTCTGCGTCGACGTTGGGCAGTGTGATCTCGAGCTCGACTGCTAAACCGAAACCACCGTTGTCGAGTTGACCGATCGACACCCGGGCACCGACGGCCGAATCGGAGACATCGACCTTGTCCTGGCGGGCCACCAGACGCAACGCGGAGTGGAAGCATGCCGCGTAGCCGACCGCGAAGAGCTGCTCGGGGTTGGTGCCGTTGCCGCTGCCGCCCATCTCCTGGGGAATGGCGAGATCGAAGTCGAGCCGGCCGTCCGACGACCGCCCGTGGCCGTCGCGGCCTTCTCCGGTGGCCAGCGCTTCTGCGGTGTAGAGCGTTTTCATGCGTCTCCCTTTCGGTGTGCGTGAAGCAGGGTCGTGACCCTCTTGAACCGTAGGGCAAAATTGAATTGCGCACAATCGACTGTGGCGTCATTCATACCGGCCTTCGAGATACCACCGGCGCTGCCGGTAGCACAGCAGCAGCGCCTCCTGCCGATCTCCGCCGAGCAGCACCTGCGCGCGCGCCGTCCGGCCGCTGCCGGCCGCCGCGGTGTCCCACCACCGTTCGTCGACGGGCCACGGCCCGGTCCACCAGGCCAACCGACCGGACCGGCCGGGCGCGGTGAGCCGGGCGGGGGTGGCGGAGAACAACCCCCGCGCGGTGACCCGCACCGGATCGCCCTGTTCGTCGAGCAGCTCGACAGGATCGTCGAGCAGCACCGACGGTGACGGCTCGGGAAGCCGGCCGGGCCACGGCTGCCCGGGGTCGGCCTGGGGAACGAGCTCGTCGCCGAGCGGAGTGAGCGTGATCCGCTCGGCGGGGCCCCGGCCCCCGCTGAGAACCGGAACCTTCACCGCGTCGGGACCGAGCAACCCCTGCACCCGCACCAGCGCCCGCCGCGCGCGCAGCCGGTCCTCTTCCCCGATCCCACCCCAGAGCGGAAGCTGCAGCGCCTCGGCCGAGACCACCTCCACCGGGCGTAGCCGTAGCACCGTGATCGGCGCCCCAGGGCGCTCTTCTTCCCGCCGGTGCTCATCCCCCAGTCGCTCCGCTCCTGCCCGCCGGCGGTTCAGCCACCCGTCGAGCTGCCAGCGCACCCGGTCGGCGGTGGCGTCTTCGGTCAGGGGTTCGGCGCAGCGCCAGACGCGTTCGAGCTCGGCCCCCGTCGCCGTCACCGCATGGATGGCCAGCCGGGTGCAGCCCACACCCGCAGCCTCCAGGCTGCGATGCAGTTGACCGGCCAGCGCCCGCCCCGCGAAAGCAGCCGCGTCCACCCGCTCGATGGGCGGGTCGCAGTCCATGTCGACGTCGAGTTCCTGGTCGGGTTCACGCCCCGAGGGACCACGGCCGGGCTCGCCGCGCGCCAGTTGATGGGCAGCCACCGCGTCGGCCCCGAACCGGGACGCCACATCGCTGCGGGACAACTCGGCGAACTGTCCGACCGTCCGAATGCCCATGCGCCACAACAGATCCACCAGGTCTGCCCGCGTCGTGGAGGCCAGGCTGGGTTCGGTGCCCAACGCCCGGATGGACAACCCGGACAAGAACTGCGCATCCCCACCCGGGTCGACGATCCGGCCGGCCCTGGCGGCGAAGACGGCGGTGGCCAGCTGGTCGGCGATGCCGACCTGGCACTCGGTGCCCACCGCGGCCACTGCGTCGACCAGACGCTCGGCCGTCACCTGTTCCGACCCGAAATACCGGGCCGCCCCGCGAACCGACAGCGCCAACAGACCAGGTCGCAACACTTCCGCCCGGGGCACCAGATCGTCGACGGCCATTGTCACCCGCTCGAAATACCGGGCGTCGCGCGCCGGATCGGCGGTGACAACATGCAGCTCCGGGCACCGGGCCTGCGACTCCCGTCGTCGTATCCCGCGGCGCACTCCTGCCGCGCGGGCTGCCGCCGAACATGCCACCACCCGGTTGGCCAGTGTGACCGCCACCGGCACTGTCGGCGGAAGACCGGCTGCCGCTGCCGCGGCGACCGCAGGCCAGTCCATGCACCAGAGCGCCAGCACCCTGCCCGATGATCGGGAGGTGGCCACCTAACCGTTCACCACTCTGTTGAGCACCCCCGGCCCGACCGACCGCCCCCGGGCGCGCATCGCCAACCGCACCCGACCGATCCGCCCGCAGCCCGGGATGGGTGCCTCACCCCCCGGGCCGGCGATGTCATACCCGCTGACCGTGGCCTCCAGCCGGGTGGAGGCCCCCTGCCAGGCGCCATCGGTGACGAGCAGCGTGCACCCTCGCTGCCGGGCACGGGCCACCACCGCCCTGGCCCGGGAGGGCGGCACCGACCGACCCCCCAGGCCCAGAACCACCAGATCCATCCCGTCCATCAGGACCGCGGCCACCTCGACGGGGTCCGCCCCCGGTTCCGGGATCACCGCGATCCGACTCAGATCCGCCCCCATCTCCACCGCCGCGAGCAGGCCCACGTCCGGCTGACCGATGATCGCGACGTGGCCCCCCTCGGCCGTCACGGCCGCGACGATCTTCAACTCCAGCGACCGCGCACCCGACACCACCGCCACGGTTCCTCGTGGCACCGGTATCGAGGCCCCCAGATCGGCCATCTCCAGCAAAGAATCTGCCGCCCCTGGATCACCTACTTCGGGGGCCGCCGCGGGCGCTGGGCGGCGACTGACCCCCACCTTTCCCGACACCGACGCCATCTGCCGACGAAGCTGTTCCAGCTGCTCAGCACGGGTGACAGGGCATCGATTCACCGCCTTCACCCCTGTCACAACAGCACCGCGCATATCTTCCGCCTCACCAGTGTTCGAATGTTTGTTCGACTTCGCCAGTAAACACCCGCCCACCGACATCGTCAACCAATCGACGCTGCCATCGACAAATAGTGTCATTGACAAATGTCAGCATTGGATGTTGTATTCGTCCGTGCTCATCGGAGAGATGCCCCATCGCGGTTCCCCGCGCTCCCGCGGCGCCGCCACCCTGGCCGGCCTGACCTTGCGTCAGCTCAGTGCGGTGCTTCCGCCCGACCAGCCGTGGGGGCTGTGGACCTCCCGCCAGATCGTCGCCCGGCTGATGGACACGTTCGGCCCCTCACTTGCCGGAACACGGGTGGAGTCCGTCGACGTCCGTACCTCGGACGGCAACCGGGTGGTCGGTGAATGGGTCTGGGGCAGAGGCGTTTCCCGGGATGCCACCCGGGCGATCTACTTCGTGCACGGCAGCGGCTACGCGTTGTGTTCGACCCGCACCCACCGGCGGCTGGTGTCCTGGTTGTCCCGGCTGACCGGAATCGGTGTCTTCAGCATCGACTACCGGCTGGCACCCCACCACCGATTCCCCACCGCCGCAGACGATGTCCGGCGCGGCTGGGAGTGGCTGACCGAATCCGGCGGCATCGCGCCCGAACGCGTCGTGATCGCCGGCGATTCGGCCGGTGGCCACCTCACCGTCGACCTGCTTCTCCAGCCGAGTGTCCGCCACCCCGCGGGCCTGGTGCTGCTCTCCCCGCTGCTGGATCTCACGTTCGCGCTGGCCCGCTCGCGGGAGCGCACCCACCCCGACCCCACCATCCGCTCGCGCCACGCCGCCCGACTGATCGATCTGTATTGCCGCGGCGTCGAATCCACCCATCCCAGGCTGAAACTCGATGTCGCCGGTGGCCGGACGCTGCCTCCGACCCTCATCCAGACCGGTGGAGCCGAGATGCTCGCCGCCGATGCGATCGCGCTGGCCGAGGGGCTGCGTGCCGCCGGCGGCGAGGCTCATCTGCAGATCTGGCCCGATCAGGTCCACGTCTTCCAGGCCCTCCCACGCCTGACCCCCGAAGCCGTGCCCGCGATGCGCGACGTGGCCGGCTTCATCGCCGACGTCCTGGCCGACACCATGATCGAGCAGGCCGGCTGAGATGGGTCTGTTCGGTACGAAACGCAGTCACCACGCCGATGCCGTGATCACCGGCGCGGGCAGCGGAATCGGCGCCGCCTTCGCCACCGAACTGGCCCGCCGCGGCGGACGGGTGCTGTGCAGTGACATCGACCTCGACGCCGCCACGGCTACAGCCGACACGCTGCGGCGCCGCGGAACCGAGGCGTCGGCGGTCCGCTGCGACGTCACCGACGTCGACGACGTGTACCGGCTCGCCGATGCGGCGCACTCGTTCTTCGGCGGCGCGCCGACCCTGGTGGTCAACAACGCCGGTGTCGGCGCCGGAGGCGCCCCGATCGGTGAGATCGACCTCGCCGACTGGGCGTGGGTGCTCGGCGTCAACCTGTGGGGCCCCATCCACGGCTGTCACGTGTTCGCCCCGATCCTGCGTGACGCAGACCGGCCGGCAGGCATCATCAACGTCGCCTCCGCCGCCGCGTTCGGCGCCGCACCCGGGATGGCGGCCTACAACGTGAGCAAGGCGGGCACGCTCTCGCTGTCGGAGACGCTGTCGGCCGAACTCGCCGGCACCGGTGTCACCGTCACGGCGCTGTGTCCCACGTTCGTGAAGACCAACATCGTCAGCTCGGGTCGGATCTCCGACCGCTCCACCCATCTCGCCGACAATCTCATGCGCTGGATCGGTTTCTCTCCCGACCGTGTCGCCCGCACCTGCCTGGACACCCTCGACCGCGGCGGCCTGTACTGCATGCCGCAGCCCGAGGCTCGGATCGGTTGGGGCATCAAACGTTTCACCCCGACGGTGTACACCCGCGCCGCCGGCCTCATCACCCGCGTCACCACCTGAAAGGACCGCCATGGCCACCGCATCGATCGACATGGACGCCATGCTGGCGAAGATCAAGGACCGGCAGTGGGCGCTGGCCGATATCGACTGGGCCGCACCGGGTGCCGAGCGGATCACCGACGAACAACGCCCGAAACTGAAGGCGTTCATGGCTGATCTGTGCTGGATCGAGAACATCGGCGCCCGCGGCTTCGCCGCGCTGGCCAAGAAGGCGCCCACCCCGACGATCGCCGAGATCTACCGCTACTTCCACGCCGAAGAGCAACGCCACGCCAATGCTGAACTGGCACTGATGAAGCGGTGGGGCATGCTCGACGACGGCGAGATGCCCGAGCCCAACGTCAACATCCGGCTCGCGATGGACTGGCTGGACCGCTACGCCGACGGGATGTCACTGTCGATCCTGGGCACCGTGATCCCGATGCTGGAGGTCGCCCTCGACGGCGCATTGCTGAAGTTCCTTCTCGAAGAGGTGGACGACCCGGTGTGCCATCAGGTGTTCGAGAAGATCAACAACGACGAATCCCGGCATCTGGTCGTTGATTTCGCCGTCCTCGACATGATCGGCCATGCCAGCGCGCGCCGGTTGGCCATCGAGTTCGTCGGAACCGTGGCTTCCCCCAGCTTGATCATCGGCGCACTGATGTACATGCCGCTGCTGAACCGGGTGGTCGAGGAGATCGCGGCGATGGGACTGGAACCCGAGCGTCTGCACCAGGCGATGCTGCGCTTCAAGTCTCTCGGCGAGCGGGGCGAGAACACCTGGCGGGTGCCGACCTACCAGCTCCTCAAGCGGCACGCCGCGATGGTGGTGAACCCACGCCACCCCTACCATCTACTCGCGAATTCGATGGTGCGGCTGTCCGACTACTATCCGCGCACACTGCTCAAACCGATCCCCAGCTGGTTCAAAGAGCTCACCCACGAGCCGGCGGCCTGATCGATGGCCGACGCACACGTCCACGACACCCTGATCGTCGGCGCAGGTTTCACCGGGCTGGGTGCCGCCATCAAGCTCAGGCAGGCCGGCATCGAGGACGTCGTGATCGCCGAACGCGCCGACGACGTCGGTGGAACCTGGCGCGACAACACCTATCCCGGCGTGGCCTGCGACATCCCGACGATGTTGTATTCGTTCTCGTTCGCCCGTAACCCCGCCTGGTCGCGGATGTACCCGTCCGGCAGAGAAATCCGCACCCACATCGAAGACCTGACCACTCGGCACGGTCTGCGGCAGCTGATCAGGTTCGGCACCGAGATCACCGGCCTGAGTTTCGCCCAGGACGCCGGGGTGTGGACGGCGACGACTAACCGCCGGTCAAAGATCAGGGCTCGTACCGTGATACTGGCCTCCGGCCCGCTGGCCGATCACAGCCTGCCCGACATCCGCGGCATCGACACCTACGCGGGCACGAAGATCCACAGCGCCTCGTGGGACCACGATTTCGACGTCTCCGGCAAGCGCATCGGCGTCATCGGTACCGGCGCCAGCGCCGTGCAGATCGTCCCGGAACTGGTGAAGGACGCCGCCTTCGTCAAGGTCTTCCAGCGCACCCCCGGCTGGGTACTTCCCCGGCCCGACGTCGGAATCCCCGACGCGATCCAGCAGCTGTTCGCCAAAGTTCCTGCGACACAGGGGGCGACGCGCCAGGCGCTGTTCTGGGGGCACGAAGCCTGCGCGGCCGCACTGGTGTGGAACACCCCGCTCAGCGGGTTGGTGGCGGCGCTGGGCCGTGCTCACCTGCGGGTCCGGGTCAAGGATGCGTGGCTGCGCCGCCAGCTCACCCCGGACTTCACTCCGGGCTGCAAGCGGATGCTGATCTCCAACGACTACTACACCGCTCTGCAGCGGGACAACTGCAAACTCATCGATTGGCCGATCGCCACGCTGAGTCCGGCCGGTATCCGCACCAGCGACGGCATCGAGCACCATCTCGACGCCATCGTGTTCGCCACCGGATACGACGTCCATCTGTCCGGGCCGCCCTTCCCCGTCACCGGATTGGATGGTCGCTCGCTGCAACAGGACTGGGCAGCACACGCCGAAGCACACAAGAGTGCCAGCGTGCACGGTTACCCGAATCTGTTCCTGATGACCGGCCCGAACTCCGGGCCCGGCCACAACTCGCTGCTCGTCTACATCGAAGGGCAGATCGACTACGCGGTGGCCGGCATCACCACGATCCTGGGTGAGAACCTGCGGTACCTCGACGTTCGCGCCGACGTCCAACGCCGGTACAACGCCGCTCTCCAGCAGCGGTTGGCCAAGACCACCTGGATGTCGGGATGCCGCAGTTGGTATCTGACCGCCGACGGTTTCAACGCGTCGATGTACCCGGGACTGGCGACGCAGTATCTTCGACAGATGCGCCAATTCCGGTTCGACGACTATGCCGCGGTGGCACACGACGCGCGAGTGCGCGCCGTGCCGTCCACTGCCTGAGCGCGATGTCTGCGCCCAAGCCCGGCGGGCCGATCCCGGCGATCCTGCGACGCCTGCGCCGCGGTTCCCGCGACGTCGTCGAAGCCGCCGTATCCCAACTGTTCGACGCTGCAGTCCAACCGCACGGAGTCGCCGAGTCCGGGGAATACCGCATCGACGAGTTGGCCCGGCTGGCGGGCACCACCACCCGCAACATCCGTGTCTACCGGGACCGCGGTCTGCTACACCCGCCGCTGAGGGTCGGGCGGATCGCGTTGTTCAACGACACCCACCTCACCCGGCTGCGGCTGATCACCTCCCTTCTGGACCGCGGCTACAACCTCGCGCATGTCAACGAGATGCTCTCGACATGGGAGCAGGGCAAAGATCTCGGTGACATGCTCGGGTTGGAGTCGGCGATCGCGGGCAGTTGGGCCACCGAGAAACCCCAGCGGAAGACGCTTGCCGACGCTCGCGACACCGTCGGCGACGATGCTGCGTTCGACCGGATGGTGGCCCTCGACATCATCCGGGTCGACGGCGAACACGCCACTGTGGTGCGGCCGACGCTGGTCGAGGCGTTCACCGAGATCCACCGCTACGGCGTCGCCTACGACAAGCTCATCGACATCCACGAACAGGTGAGCCCGCTGCTCGATCAGATCAGCGCGATCCTGGTCCAGGCCGGCCTCGAGGAGGTCGTCGACAAGATCAACCCCGGCGCCGCGATGCCCGACGATGTCAAGGTCGCCGAACTCATCACCACGCTGGTGCGGTTCCGCACTCAGGCGGTCAGCGCTGTCAGTGCGACGCTGGCGTTTTCGATCGAGTCCGCGGTCGAGACCACCGTCGCCCAGATGCTCGGCGACCTGGTCGAGAAAACCGCCTCCGGCGACTGATCAGGCGCCCAGCGCGGGACCGATCGTGGTGTTCCAGGACTCCTGCATCTCCGACTCGAACAGGCCCCAGGTGTGGGAGCCATCCGGTCGTACGACGTAGGTCACCGGGATGCCGGCAGCGTTGGCCGCGTCGGCGAACACGCGGGTGCTGTCGGCGACGATGCGCTCGATGAACCCGCCGGTGATGTTGGGCCCGAAGCCTTCCGGCAACCGATCCACCGAACCCACGTTGCCCGAACCCGACGCGGCGACGTAAACCGCGGTACCGGCCAGTTTTGCAACGTTCTTCGACGGGTCATGGGCCACCCACAGCGGCCCACCCGGCGGACCCCACATCGCATCGGCGCTGGCGCCGCCGCTGCCCAACGTCAGCGCGACCTGCTGAGCGTTGTCGGCCGGCGTGAGGAATCCGCTGTAGGAACCGACCGCCCTGTAGAGGCCGGGCACCTGGACGGCGTAGTCGACCGCGGTGCCGCCGGTGCTGGACAGCCCGCCGACCGCGTTCTTGCCGTTCGCCTTGTACTGCGCGTTGATCAGCGGCGGCAACTCTTTGGTCATGTAGGTCTGGTACTGCTTGCTCGGATCGGCGACCCAGTCGGTGTACCAGCTGAACGGCCCACCCAGCGGTGAGACCACGTTGACGTTCTTGTCCGCGAAAAACCCCTGGATGTCGGTCATTCCGAACCAGCTCTTGGTGCCCGGCGCACGCGGACCGTCCAGGTCGTTGCCGCCGTCGATACCGGGCAACAGGTAGAAGGTGGGCGCACCCGTCTTCGCCGCCTTGAACACGTCGTTGACCACGACCTTGTTCATCGCCGGCGAGAACACCGAGACCTTGTCCCAGCGGTCGTTGACCTTCTCGATGCCGGTGATGTGCGCCCCTTCGGGCTGCGCGTGCGCCGGGACCGCCAGTCCCAGCAGAGAAAGGAGTGAAGCGAGCATTACAGCAATAGCCGCGCCCCCGCGCGTCTGCTTGATCATGACGGAATTATTACAAGATCAGCGATGCGAGCAACCTCACTCCCACTCGATTGTGCCGGGAGGCTTACTTGTGATGTCCATCACAACGCGGTTCACTTCGCGCACCTCGTTGGTGATGCGCGTGGAAATCCGCTCGAGAACCTCGTACGGCACGCGGGTCCAGTCGGCGGTCATCGCGTCCTCGCTCGACACCGGGCGCAACACGATCGGATGGCCGTAGGTGCGGCCGTCACCCTGCACCCCCACCGACCGCACATCGGCGAGCAGCACCACCGGGCACTGCCAGATCTGATGGTCCAGCCCCGCCGAGGTCAGCTCCTCGCGGGCGATGGCGTCGGCGCGCCGCAGCGTGTCGAGCCGGTCCGCGGTGACCTCTCCGACGATGCGAATGCCTAGGCCGGGCCCTGGAAATGGTTGCCGGGCAACGATTTCCTCGGGCAGACCGAGCTCACGGCCGACCGCGCGGACCTCGTCTTTGAACAACAGCCGCAACGGTTCGACGAGCTTGAATTTCAAGTCTCCTGGTAGCCCGCCGACGTTGTGGTGGCTCTTGATGTTCGCCGTGCCTGCGCCGCCGCCGGATTCCACCACGTCGGGATACAGCGTGCCCTGGACCAGGAACTCGACGTCCCCGTCGGCCGCCCCCAGCGCATCGCGCACGGCACCTTCGAACGCGCGGATGAACTCGCGGCCGATGATCTTGCGTTTGCCCTCCGGGTTCGTCACCCCCGACAACGCCTCGAGGAAGCGGTCGGCCACGTCGACGGTGACGAGGTTGGCCCCGGTGGCTGCCACGAAGTCGCGCTGCACCTGCGCGCGCTCCCCAGCGCGCAGCAGGCCGTGGTCGACGAACACACACGTGAGCCGGTCACCGATGGCACGCTGCACCAGCGCCGCGGCAACCGCGGAATCCACGCCGCCCGACAACCCGCAAATGGCCCGCCCGTCGCCGATCTGGGTGCGCACCTGTTCGACAAGGGCATCGGCGATGTTGGCCGGCGTCCAGGCCGCGTCGATTCCCGCGAACTCGTGCAGGAACCGGCTGAGCACCTGCTGCCCGTGTGGGCTGTGCATGACCTCCGGGTGGTACTGCACACCGGCCAGCCCGCGCGCCCGGTTCTCGAAGGCCGCCACCGGTGCACCGGAACTGGTGGCCACCACGTCGAATCCCGCCGGCGCCTCGGTGACGGCGTCGCCGTGGCTCATCCACACCGGCTGGGTGGCCGGCAGATCCGAATGCAGGTCGCCCCCAACGACATTGAGCTCGGTGCGGCCGAACTCACTGGTGCCGGTGTGTGCGACGGTGCCGCCGAGCGCCTGGGCCATGGCCTGGAAGCCGTAGCAGATACCGAACACCGGGACATCGAGGTCGAACAGCGCAGGGTCGAGCTGGGGCGCGCCCTCGGAGTACACGCTGGCCGGCCCGCCGGACAGCACGACCGCCCGCGGGTTGCGCGCCTTGATCTCGTCGACAGTGGCGGTGTGCGGGATGACTTCTGAGAACACCCGCGCTTCGCGCACCCGCCGCGCGATCAGCTGGGCGTACTGGGCACCGAAATCGACCACCAGCACCGGGCGGGGAGCAGCAGAATTCACCCGCACAGTCTAGTGGGCCGACTCCCGGGTCAGGCGCCCTGCGCTTCTGCGGTGGTGGGGTCGCGCCGGTTGACGGTTTCGGCGCTCACCCCCCAGTCCAGTGCCGCGGGCGCACCGGCGGGTACGACGGGATGCGCGGGCTCGATGGGATCGAGTCGCCGGTACGGCGCGCCCTGCGCGGGCCGCAGGTCCTCCTCACCCTTGTTCGGCCACAGCGAGGCGGCGCGCTCAGCCTGCGCGGTGATCGAAAGAGAGGGATTGACACCGAGATTCGCGGAGATCGCCGCGCCGTCGACCACTGAGAGCGTCGGGTAGTTGTAGACCCGGTGATAGGGATCGATGACGCCGTGCTCGGGCCCGTCACCGATGACCGCGCCACCGAGGAAGTGCGCGGTGAGCGGGATGTTGAACAGCTCACCCCACGTCCCGCCCGCCACGCCGTCGATCTTCTTGGCGATACGGCGGGTCACCTCGTTACCCACCGGGATCCACGACGGGTTCGGCTCGCCATGGCCCTGTTTGCTCAGATAGCGGTGGAAGCCGAATCGGGTGCGCTTGGTGAACGTGGTGATCGAGTTGTCCAGATTCTGCATGACCAGTGCGATCATCGTGCGCTCGCTCCACCGCCGCGGGTTCAGCAGCCGCAGCGTGCCCTTCGGATCCTCACGGGCGGTGCGCACCAACTGCTTCCACCGCGGAACGTCGGTGCCCTCGGGCCCGGCGCCGTCGGTCATCAGCGTCTGCAGCAGACCCATCGCGTTGGAGCCCTTGCCGTAGCGGCACGGTTCGACGTGGGTGTCGGAGGTGGGATGAATCGACGACGTGATCGCCACGCCGTGGGTGAGGTTCAAATCGTCGCTGACCCGCAAGCGACCGGCCCCGACGATCGACTCGGAATTGGTGCGCGTGAGCATGCCGAGGCGGTCGGACAGTTTCGGCAGCCGGCCGGTGTCGCGCATCTTGAACAGCAGCCGCTGTGTGCCGTACGTGCCGGCAGCGAGGATCACCTGGTTGGCGGTGAACGTGCGGCGAGTGCGGCGCACCCAGCTTCCCGTGCGCACGGTGCGGATCTGCCAGGTGCCGTCGGGGCGCTCGCTGAAATCGGTGACCGTGGTCATCGGCTCGATGTGGGCACCCGCCCGCTCGGCAAGCCCAAGGTAATTCTTGACCAGCGTGTTCTTGGCGCCGTAGCGGCAGCCCGTCATGCACGAGCCACACTCGATGCAGCCGGTGCGCGCCGGACCGGCACCGCCGAAGTAGGGGTCGGGAACGAGCTCGCCGGGGGTCTTCTCCCCGTCGGGGCCGAAGAACACCCCGACCGGCGTGGGCACCCAGGTGTCCCGGCACCCCATGTCCTCGGCGACTTCCTGCATGATGCGGTCGGCATCGGTGACCGTCGGGTTCGTCACCACGCCGAGCATTCGCTGCGCCTGGTCATAGTGCGGGAGGAGCTCGGAGCGCCAGTCGGTGATGTCGCGCCACTGCGGGTCGTTGAAGAACGGCTCCCGTGGCACGTACAGCGTGTTCGCGTAGTTCAGTGAGCCGCCACCGACGCCGGCACCAGCCAAGATCATCACGTTGTTGAGCAGGTGGATGCGCTGGATGCCGAACATGCCGAACCGTGGCGCCCACAGGAAGCGGCGCAGATTCCACGACGTCTTGGCGAAGTCCGGGTCGGCGTAGCGTTTGCCCGCCTCGAGGACGAGCACCCGGTAACCCTTCTCGGTGAGTCGCAGCGCGCTGACGCTGCCGCCGAACCCCGAACCGATGATGACGACGTCGTAGTCAGGCTTCATGAGACCCATTATGAACTTACCGATCGGTAGTTTTCTAGACAGGCTGGCCTAATTTGTAAAGCAGATCTGGTTGAGGCCCGTTCCGAGCGCGATGGTGTCTTCACACTCGACCCCCAGCGTGACGACACTTTCACATTCGGCTCCTTGTCGGAACGCGTCAGCAGACTTGCGTCTCCACTGGCATGACGTGGGGCGAGCTGCGGCGCCACCATGTGCGGCTGTTCCGCGACGTCTACGTCGCCGCTGATGCCGACATCACGGCCTCGATCCGGGCACGTGCCGGTTGGCTGTGGTCCGGGGGTGCGGCGATCGTCGCCGGCCGCTCGGCGGCGGCGCTCCCCGGCAGCGCCTGGATCGAGGCGGATCATCCCGTCGAGCTGATTCACCAGAATCGCCACAGGCTGCCGGGCCTGCAGGTTCACAGTGACAGCGTCGGCGAGGACGAGATCATGGTCATCGACGGCGTGCCCGTGACGACGCCCGCACGCACAGCGCTCGATCTGGCGTGCTGGTACCCGCGGCTAGACGCGACGGTTGCCGTCGATGCCCTCCTGCGCGCGACCGCCCGAGGGGTCTTACAGGTGGCCGACGCCGGCGCGCAGTCGCCGAAGGAGACATGGCTGAGGATGCTGCTCATCGACGACGGGCTGCCGCCACCCGTCACACAGATTCCCGTGCTCGGCGAGACCGGAAACGTCGTGGCGTACCTCGACATGGGTTGGCCGCAGCTCATGGTCGCCGTCGAATACGACGGTGAGCAGCACCGGAGCAGCCGATCGCAGTACCGCTGGGACGTGCGTCGGCTCGAGTTGGCGGCGCGCCGCGGCTGGATCGTGGTGCGTGTTCTGGCCGGAGACGATGCTGTCGACGTGGTGCGCCGCGTCCGTGCGGCGCGCGCGCGTCGCGTGCGCCGTCCAGCGTGAAGACACCTTCACACTCGACCCGGGCCTGGGGTCAGTTGCCGACCGTCAGCCCGACCTTCTGGAATTCCTTGAGGTCGCAGTACCCGGCCTTGGCCATCGAGCGGCGCAGCCCGCCCACCAGGTTCAGCGCGCCGAACGGATCGTCGGACGGGCCGCCGAGCACCTGCTCCAGCGCGGGCCGCTCTCCGGCCGCCACCTGCAGCAGCGCACCGCGCGGCAGCGACGGGTGCGCGGCCGCGGCCGGCCAGAACCAGCCACCGCCCAGCGCCTCGGCGGCCGAGGCGAGCGGGGTACCCAGCACCACGGCGTCGGCGCCACAGGCGATGGCCTTCGCCAGATCGCCCGAGGTGTGGATGTCACCGTCGGCGAGCACGTGCACATACCGGCCGCCGGTTTCGTCGAGGTACTCCCGGCGCGCGGCCGCGGCGTCGGCGATCGCGGTGGCCATCGGGACGCTGATTCCCAGCACCTCGTCGGAGGTCGTCACCCCGCTGGTGGAGCCGTAACCGACGATGACGCCCGCGGCCCCGGTGCGCATCAGGTGCAGCGCGGTGCGGTGATCGAGCACGCCGCCGGCCACCACCGGTACGTCGAGCTCGGAGATGAACGTCTTGAGGTTCAGCGGCTCGCCGTCCTGGGCGACCCTTTCCGCCGAGATGATCGTGCCCTGGATGACCAGCAGGTCGATCCCGGCCGCCACGAGCGTCGGCGTCAGCGCCTGCGCGTTCTGCGGCGAGACCCGCACCGCGGTGGTGACACCGGCCTCCCGGATGCGCGAGACCGCGGCGCCGAGTAGATCGAGATCGATTGGCGCAGAATGCAATTGCTGCAGCAATCGGATGGAAACCGACGGGTCGGGCTCCTTGGCCGCGGCATCGACGACTTCGGCGATGCGGGCCTCGACATCGGCGTGGCGACCGATCAGGCCTTCGCCATTGAGGATTCCCAGCCCGCCGAGGCGGCCGAGCTCGATGGCGAATTCAGGAGAGACCAGCGCATCGGTCGGGTGGGCCAGTACCGGGATCTCGAATCGGTAGGCGTCGAGCTGCCATGCCGTCGAGACATCCTTGGACGACCGCGTGCGCCGTGAGGGCACGATGTTGATGTCGCCGAGTTCGTAGGTACGGCGCGCGGTTCGGCCCATACCGATCTCGACCATGTCTCGCATGTTCTCCACTCCCCTGTTGGTCCCGCGACGACCCTAGCGGGTGGTGTAGTTGGGGGCTTCCACCGTCATCGTGATGTCGTGGGGATGGCTCTCTTTGAGCCCCGCCGCGGTGATCTGCACGAACTGCGCCTGCTGCAGTTGCTCGATCGTGGCCGAGCCGGTGTAGCCCATGGCCGCCCGCAGCCCGCCGACGAGCTGGTGAATCACCTGGGACAGTGGCCCCCGGAACGGGACCCGGCCCTCGATGCCCTCGGGCACCAGCTTGTCCTCGGAGAGCACATCGTCCTGGAAGTAGCGGTCCTTGGAATAGGAGCCGCGCAGGTTGCCACCCGCGCCCCGGCCCTGCATCGCGCCCAGCGAGCCCATGCCGCGATAGCTCTTGAACTGCTTGCCGTTGACGAAGATCAGCTCACCCGGAGACTCCGCCGTGCCGGCGAGCAGCGAGCCCAGCATGGCCGTCGACGCGCCTGCGGCCAGCGCCTTGGCGATGTCGCCGGAGTACTGCAGCCCGCCGTCGGCGATCACCGGAACACCGTGCGGCGCGCAGGCGGCGACGGCTTCGAGGATCGCGGTGATCTGCGGTGCGCCGACGCCGGCGACGACGCGGGTGGTGCAGATCGAGCCGGGGCCGACCCCGACCTTGACCGCATCGGCGCCCGCCTCGACGAGCGCGGCTGCGGCTGCGCGGGTGGCGACGTTGCCGCCGACGACCTCGACGCGGTCCCCGATGGTGACCTTGAGCCGGTGCACCATGTCGAGCACGCCACGGTTGTGGGCGTGGGCGGTGTCGACGATCAGCACGTCCACCCCGGCATCGGCGAGGGTCATCGCACGCGCCCAGGCGTCCTCCCCGACGCCGACCGCCGCGCCGACCAGCAGCCGGCCGTCGCTGTCCTTGGTGGCCAGCGGGAACTGTTCGGTCTTGACGAAGTCCTTCACCGTGATCAGACCGGTGAGCTTGCCGTGCCCGTCGACGATCGGCAGCTTCTCGATCTTGTTGCGGCGCAACAGTCCCAGCGCCGCCTCTGCCGACACGCCCTCCTGGGCGGTGATCAGCGGCGCCTTGGTCATGACCTCGGAGACGGCCTTGGACTGGTCGACCTCGAAGCGCATGTCGCGGTTGGTGATGATCCCGACGAGCGCACCCTGCGCGTCGACCACCGGCAAGCCCGAGATGCGGAATCGGGCGCACATCGCGTCGACCTCGGCCAGCGTGTTGTCCGGCGAGCAGGTGACAGGGTCGGTCACCATGCCGGCCTCGGACCGCTTGACGGTCTCCACCGCGCCGGCCTGCTCGGCCACCGGCAGATTGCGGTGCAGCACGCCCATTCCGCCGGCGCGCGCCATTGCGATCGCCATGCGCGATTCGGTCACGGTGTCCATGGCCGAGCTGACCAGCGGCACCTTCAGGCGGATCTTGCGGGTCAACTGGCTCGAGGTGTCCGCCGTGGCGGGGATCACATCGGAGGCGGCGGGCAGGAGTAGGACGTCGTCGAACGTCAGACCCAGCATGGCCACTTTGGTCGGATCATCGCCACCGGTGGGCACCGGCATGGCCAGGGGAATGCTGCTCTCGGCGATCGACATGGGAGCCTCCTGTAACCAGACACGGGACAGGCCCTGCGATCGAGAACCGAACGCGACCTGAAAGCCCATCTTATCGGCATCAAGCTCGGCATTTCCGTTCACCATGACGTGCCGCGCGAGTGCTGGCGCGATACCCGCAGGGCTGCGTAGTCTTGTGTCGTGCGAGACCACCTGCCGCCAGGATTGCCGCCTGACCCGTTCGCCGACGACCCGAGTGACCCGTCGGCCGCACTCGATGCGCTCGAGCCGGGCCAGCCGCTGGATCCGCAGGAACGCACCGCCGTCGAGGCCGACCTGGCCGACCTGGCTGTCTATGAAGCGCTGCTGGCGCACAAGGGAATTCGCGGTTTGGTCGTCTGCTGTGACGAGTGCCAGCAGGACCACTATCACGACTGGGACATGCTGCGCGCCAACCTGTTGCAGCTTCTGGTGGACGGCACCGTGCGTCCGCACGAGCCGGCCTACGATCCCGAACCCGACTCCTACGTCACCTGGGATTACTGCCGCGGCTACGCCGACGCATCCTTGAACGAGGCAGCCTCGGAGTCCGACGGCTATCGCTGAGGGCTGAACCGTCCGCCCCTCAGCGGGGCTCCTCCGGCACTGCAGGCAGTGTGGTGGTGGTCGGCGTCGACTGCACGGTCGTCGCCGGAGCGCTGGTGGCCACGGTGGAGACCGGCAGTGTCGACGTGGGGGCCGAGGTGGGGGCCGAGGTGGGCGCCGAAGTGGGCGCTGCCGAGCTCGTGCGCGGTGCCACCGTCGTCGTGGTCACCACCGAACTCGAGGCGGCCGCTGACGACTGCTGAACGACCGCCGACGTCGTCGTGGTCGGTGCGGCGCCGGCGGACGTCGAGGGCGCGGGAGTCGGGGTTGTCTGCTGCACCGTCGACGACGGCGCCGGGGTGGCGGACGGGGTCGCCTCGACGGACGAACTCGGCGCGGCCCCTGCGGTGGTGGTCTGCGACGCGCTGGTCGGAGCCGGTGACTCCGATGTCGTCGCCGACGTGGTCCCCGACGGTGTCTCCGAAGGCGTCCCCGACGTCGTCTCCGACGGGGCGGTCACCGACGTCGTCTCCGACGGTGAGGGCAGCGTGAAGGTGTTGGGGTCGACGCTGATCGCCGGGAAGGTGGGCAGCGGCGCACCGGGCGCCACCGTCGCGGCGGGGTCTTGCGCTTCGACCTTGACGGTCAGCTCCTGCCACTGAGACACCAGCTCGGCTTTGCGCTGATCGTCGCCGACCGTGGCGACGGTCGTGGTGACCGCCTGCAGCTTGGCCTGCGCACCCTGCCAGTCGCCCTGCTCGATCAGTTTCTGCACCTGCTGCATCTCGGTCTGCGCGGCCAGCGCCACCGCGTCGTCGCGCGTCTGCGCCTGCTCACCGAACAGCACGGTGCGCAGGCCGTACAGCGCATCGCCCGGGCCGGAGCCGGCGATCACAGCGCCGAAACCGCCCAGGCACAGCACCGCGGCCGCGGCCGAGCCGACCACCGCCAGCGACACGCGACGCCGGCGACCCGGGGAGGTCACGCGATCGAGCGCCGCGGCGGCGTCGTTCAGCGTCATCACGTCGTTGATCGGTGTCTCGCGCACGTCGTCGCGCCAGCCCGCGAGCAGCTGGGCCAACTCTGCCTCGCCGCGGTCGGTGGCGTAGACGGGCTGCTGCCCGGCCAGTGCGTCGAGGAACTGGTCGGTGCGGTTGATCTCGTTCAGTGACGGGTCACCACCACTGTTGTTCCAGCGTCCGAAGTCAGGCATGGCCACGTCCCGTCGCCATGATCTCCGTCTTCAGGCGGGACAGCGCGCGGTGCTGAGCCACCCGGACCGCACCCGCCGTGCTGCCCACTGCTTCGGCGGTCTCCTCGGCGCTCATGCCGACGACCACCCGCAGGATCAGGATCTCGCGCTGCTTCTCGGGAAGGATCTGCAGGAGGGCGTTCATCCTGGCCGACGACTCGGAGTCGATCGCCATCTGCTCGGGACCGGCCTCACCGGAGAACCGTTCCGGCACCACCTCCATCGGGTCCGCCTTGTTACGTCCGGCGGCCCGATGTGCGTCGGCAACCTTGTGCGCTGCGATGCCGTACACGAAGGCCAGAAACGGTCGTCCCTGATCCTTGTACCGCGGCAGCGCCGTGATGGCAGCCAAGCACACCTCCTGAGCAACGTCATCAGCTGACAGACCGCTGCGTTCCGCGGTTCCCACGCGCGCCCGGCAGTAGCGGACGACGAGGGGACGGATGGTCTCCAGCACCTCCCGGAGTGCATCCCGATTGCCGGCGATGGCTTCTGCCACGACAGCATCGAGACGTTCTCCCGAAATTGTCATCGTGAGCAGGCTCTCCAGCGTTACGTCAGGGACACCGGATCAGAGGTGTCAGTGTGTGGCTCAGCTAAACAATAACGACCACCCGGCGCGCAACCCCGTTAGCGCGAGCGCCACACGCCGCCCCGTCTGATCACGGTTTCGGCGCAACTGCGGCGAATCTCCGTGATCTGCCCTTCGGAGAACTCCGCACTGCCGATCCCCGTCAGCAGCGCGGCCGCGGCCCAGCGAAGCGGAATCAGACAGTGCTCGGCCGCCTGCGCCAGCACGCGATCGCCGTCGGCGCGTGCGGCGTCGACCTCACCTGACGCACACCGTGCGGCGGCCCGTACGAGCAGGGACTTGATCCGATGCCGCACCGAGGGCGTCTGCGCCGCGAGTGCGACGGCCCGTTCGGCGTGGCCGAGTGCGGTGGCCTCGCCCCGCGCCATCGCCAGTTCCGCCGACACCCACGCCAGCCGGATCGGCAGGCGGGTCGACGCCGCGGTGGATACGAGATCGGCCGCCCGGGCCAGCGCCCGTTCGGACGCCGCGAACCGGCCGACACCCAAGGCGTCGGCGGCCAACCCGATCAGCGCATCCGCACCGGCCACCCCCCGTCCCTCCGACAGCCGCCATGCCGCACCGTCGAACGAGCGGGCGCGGTCATGCCACCCGAGTTGACGGCGGAAGGAGCCGCGCGTGCTCAGCGCCAGCGAGGCGAGGGGGCCGCCCACGCGGGTGCGCAGCAGCTGATCCAGGTCCGCGTCCGCGGCCGCATACCGGCCCTGTCCGCCGGCGGCGACGGCGCGCAGCCACAACGCCTCGGGGGTGGCGGCGGTCGCCAGCGGCCACGCGCCGGGGTTGCTGCCGAACGCTGCCGCGCCCTCGTCGAAGCCCATGTCGAGAGCTGACGCTATCAACAGCGGCTGATCTGTTGCGAGCGTCAGTTAACAGTTCGTGGTGGCCATGTTACGAACAGGAAAACTGATAGACGGGTGTCGAGTTACGTTCGCGCAGCGGGAAATTAACTGACCGGGACAAACGGCGCCTAAGTGCGCCGTGGATCGCCAACGCCTATCACCCCTGGCGTTGCGAAGGAGTCGCACCGATGAACGTGATGTTAAATCTGGCGCTGAGCGTATGCACTTTCGCACACGGGACGGCTATTGACGGAAAATCCGAAGCCCTTCTACGTTGTGTGCACGAGTGGTCATCGGCGACTGTGCTCGGATCTGTTCCACGACTGACTCATCCGTGAGCCGCGCAGAAAGCGTGGAAGAGGATGTGCAGAGAGGGGTTTCGCGATGCCACAGCCGCAGCAGCTTCCCGGTCCGAATGCCGACATCTGGGATTGGCAGATGCAGGGCCTTTGCCGAGGTGTCGATTCCGCGATGTTCTTCCATCCCGACGGGGAACGTGGCCGCGCCCGCGCACAGCGTGAGATGCGCGCCAAAGAGATGTGCCGCAGCTGCCCCGTGATCGCGCAGTGCCGTTCGCACGCACTGGCTGTCGGAGAGCCCTACGGCATCTGGGGTGGCCTGAGCGAGTCCGAGCGCGAACTCCTACTCAAGCGGGGTATTCGCCGCTCCGCCTGATCGGCGTTATCTCTCGTCGTATACGGGAAAACGACCCGGGCAGGCGTGTTCCGGCGTTAATCTGCTGCCGTGAGCACGGCCGCTGAACGCGCCGCGCAACTCGAGTTGGTCGCGCGGTTGAAGTCCGCATTCCCCGAGCTGCCCGACGCTCCCCCGCCCGATTTGCTCGATCCCGCGCGAATCAAGGCTTATCTCAAGCCCGTTCACGATGTCGGCGGTGAGCCCGACGCGCCGATGAAGTACGAGAACAAGCAGTACGAGCAGTGGGAAGAACTCACCTACGTCATGTGCGAGGTGCTCGCCTGGCGCGGCATCTGGCTGTCGGAGGAACGCCGCCGCATCGGCAACGTCGACGTCGGCCGAGCCGAATACCTGGGGCTGCCCTACTACGGGCGGTGGTTGCTGGCAGTGGCGCGCGTGCTGGTGGAAAAACACCACATCGGCCTCGGTGAGCTGAGCGAACGCATGGCCGAGGTGGCACAGCGGTATGCGGGCGGGTTGGCGGGACGGCTACCCGAGGCGCAACCGAAATCCCACGGTGACGGCTCCGACGTTGCGCGCAACTCCCATCATCGGCACGCCGTCGGTAAGGGCGACCCGCAGGTGTACGCCGGACTGGCCGGTGAGCCGCGCTTCGCGGTCGGCGATCCCGTGGTCGTGCGCGATCTGCCGGTGATCTTCTACACCCGCACTCCGGAGTACGTCCGCGGCGCCCCCGGGCGCATCGCGACCGTGGCCTACGAGAGCCCGGCAGCCGAAGACGAGACCTGGGATCGGCGCGACGCACGTCCCGAATGGTTCTACGTCGTCGAGTTCAGCCAGCGTGAGCTCTGGGACGGCTACACCGGCACCAACTCGGACACGCTGCGTACCGAGCTGCCCGAGCGCTGGCTGGCGCCACGCTGAATTGCGTTGTCCGAGGGGGAATCGACGTGTCGCACGATCACTCGCACGATCACGAGCACGACCACGACCGCACCGTCAAGCCGATGGTCGACGAGATCACCGATTTCGAGGTGCTCGAGATCGCCCTGCGGGAGCTGTGCATCGAGAAGGGCATCTTCACCGCAGAGGATCACCGACGGTTCACCGAGTTCGCCGAGCAGATCGGGCCGACACCCGCCGCGCACCTGGTGGCGCGGGCGTGGCTGGACGCGGACTTCAAACACCTCGCGCTGACCGAGCCGATGACGGCGAGCAAGGCGGTCGGCGTCGACTGGATGGAACCGACCGGCTTCGGAACACCCAGCGATTTCACAGCTTTCGAGATCCTCGCGGACACCCCGAAGGTGCACCACGTGATCGTGTGCGCTCTGTGTTCGTGCTATCCCCGGCCGATTCTCGGCAATTCGCCCGAGTGGTACCGCACCCCGAACTATCGCCGTCGGCTGGTGCGTTGGCCTCGGCAAGTGCTCGCCGAGTTCGGCCTCTATCTGTCCGACGACGTCGAGGTCCGCGTGCAGGACTCCAACCAGAAGCACCGATTCATGGTGATGCCGATGCGCCCGGACGGCACCGATGGCTGGACCGAGGACCAACTCGCCGAGATCGTCACCCGGGATTGCTTGATCGGCGTGGCGCTGCCCAAACCCGGCGTCACCACCAATGTCGTCACGCAGACCCGACCTGCGTTGCACCCGATCGCGGAGTGACCATGGACAGTTCAGCGCTGCGCGACATCATCGAACGCAATCAGGTGTGGCCCCGCATGGCGGCGAAGTACGGCGTCGACAATCCGATACCACCGTGGAAGACCAGTCTGGACGGATTGTGCGACGCGCTGGATCGCGCCGGCTGCGCAGCGAACGTGCCGACGTTCACCGAGCGGCGCGACGAGGAGGATGCCCTGGTGGCGACCACCTACGCCGATCTGCCCTACCCCGAGAACCAGCTCGTCGCGCTCGCGCACTCACTGCTGGCGCGCGGGGTGATCTCCGAGACCGACCTGCGGCAGCGGATGGCCGCCGTACGGGCGCGCCTGGAGGCCGTCTAGTCCGCAGAGCTGACAGCGGAGCGTCCCGGCAGCTTCAGGCTGCGATTGGCGCGCCGCGCCTGCAGCCGGCGTCGACGCACCTTCCACGAACTCCACTCGCCCAGCGTGACGCCCGCCGCCAGCGCGGTGCCGATCGCGAAGGCGCTGAGCACCGACGCGAAACCGACCGCACTCTGGTCGTTGAGGATGGCGTAGATGCCGTGCAGCAGGGCCAGACCCGGCAGCAGCGGCACGATCCCCGCGATGGACACGACCAACGGCGGCGCCAGGTTGCGGCGCTCCATCAGCCGGCCAACGAGGCCGATCGGAACCGCCGCCACGAACGACGCGACCACGGCGCCCAGACCGGCGCCCTGCGCCAGCAGGAACGCGATGGTGCCGGCCGCCCCACCGAAGGCCGCCGCGATCGCGGCCGAACGTTCGGCGTAGCAGGCCAGCGCGTAGGCCGCCGCGCTGGCAGCGCCGAACGCGACGCGCGCGGGGAACTCGGCCAGGGCGGGCGGCGCGTGCGCATCGATGGCCACGAACGGCGCACCGAACCGGTTCGCCAGGTGCAGTACCAGCGCCACCCCGGCGATCGTCGCGCCCGTCATCATCACCAGTTCGAAGAAGCGTCCGGCCGCGGTGACCGGTGCACCGCTGATGACGTCGCCGACCGAGCCGACCAGCGACAGTCCCGCGAGCAGCACGACGAGGCCGGCCGCGATGGCCACGGTCGGCTCGAAGTGCAGTCCCAGCCGGGGGCCGAGCCAGTACAGGATGATCGGCGGCGCGGCGGCGATCGCACCGCCGACGGCGTACTGGAAGAAGAACGGCAGGCCGTGCCGGTTGAGTCGCCGGTTGACCCGGTCGATGGTCATCGTGCTCAGCGCGCTGACCACGCAGCCCAGCCAGCTCGCGCCCAGCGTGCCGGCGGTGGCGAAAGCCAACGCACCCCACGCCAGGGTGGCGATCCATCGGCGATACGGGTGCGGGGCGACGATGATCGCGTCCAGTTCGGCACGCGCGTCCGTCGGCGAGATGTCACCAGAGCGAATCCTGCCGATCAGCCGGTCGACGGCAGCCAGCCTGCTGAAGTCGATCGACCGTGACTGCACGATGTGGAATGTGCTGACCGGTGAGGACGCGCCCCGATAGGCGGAGAGGTGGATGGTGGTGTTGATGACGTCGACTTCGCAGCGTTCGACGCCGTAGGCCGACGTGATCGCGGTGACCTGATCCATGGTGGCGGTGGCCGGGGTGCCGGACGCCATAAGGAGCGCGCCGATGTTGCCCGCCAGGTCGAGCACCTCGCCGACGCGCGCGTAATAGGCGTCGTCGATCTCCGCCATCGACGCCGGAAGGCGGGGCATGGCGCCGGTCGGCGGGTCGGTCTCCCGCACGATGCGACTGAGAAGCCCGCGCTGACGTGGCTGCGCGCCCACGACTGTGCCCTCCTGGTCGAGTGGATTGTGCTCAGCTATCGAAGGTCATGAGCAAAATTCATTTTACTCATGGCTGCGCTGGTGAAAAGGGCCTCGCGAGGTGAGTGTGGGCACATCCGCCTATCGTGGTCGCGTGGCGACGCGTCTGATCGAGTCGACGAGCGGCCGACTACAGGTCGATGAGGTCGACGGCCTGATCCAGGCGCGCGGGGTGCCCTACGCGACGGCTGAGCGATTCGCGCCGCCGGTCGCCGTCGCCGCGACGTCTGAGGTCCTCGATGCCACCGAACGCGGGCCGGCCTGCCCACAGTTGCCGTCCCGGCTGGCCTTCGTCACCGGTCCGGTGATCGACGCACTCCCGATGAGCGAACACTGCCAGGTACTGAGTGTGACGGCGCCCGCCGACGCCGAGGCCCTGCCGGTGATGGTGTGGTTCCACGGCGGGGCCTACGTATCGGGAAGCGGCGAAGCCGCCAAATACGATCCCGATGCGCTGGTGCGCGAGGGCCGCGTGATCGTCGTGCGGGTGAGCTACCGGCTCGGCATCCTCGGTTACCTCAACCTCGTCGATGCGGACAACCCGAACCTGGGGCTGCGCGACCAGATTTCTGCGCTGCAGTGGGTACAGGTCAACATCGCCGCGTTCGGTGGGGACCCGCGACGTGTCACGGTGTTCGGTCAATCCGCTGGCGGCGATTCGGCGCTGGCGCTGATGATGAGCCCGGAAACGGAGGGGCTGTTCTCCCGCGCGATTCTGCAGAGTGCGCCGCTGGGTGTCCACGGTGTCGACCGCAGCGCGTTGTTCGCGGCGATGCGGGAGGCCGCGCTGACCCGACTGTCCGGCGCCGCCCCGGAGACGGCCGACATCGGTCTGCTGCTGGAGGCGCAGGTGGCGGCACTGACTGCTGCCGCGCCATTCGGTCTGATCGGCAAGATGGCGTTCGCACCGATGCTGGGACAGGCACCGATGGGAGCCGAGACGACGAGCGCTGCCTCGCGCGTCGAGATCCTGGTGGGCTACACCCGCGACGACGCACTGCCGTTCACGATGCTGGATGCACGCGGTGCGCGGCTGCGCCGGCTGGGAGGCTTCGGCCGCGCAGCGACGTCCCTGGCGGCCCGGGCGTTCACGCGCCGGACGTTCGGCGCTCCCGCGCTCGCACTGGCCGAGTCGTGGCGTGCGGTCGGTGGGCGGGCCCACACCTACCGGATCGACTGGTCGCCCGGCCCGCTGGGCGCGTGCCACTGCATCGAGATCCCTCTGCTGCTGGGGTCTCGCGAAACGTGGTCCGATGCCCCGATGTTGGGCAGCACGGGCGTCGACGACGAGTTGGCGGTGCGGCTTCGGAGGCAGTGGAGCGCATTCGCCCACGGCAGTTTCAGTGATGCGCCGGAGAGCACAATGGCGGTATGAGCGATTCACCGGAGGGCGCGCACACCGAACATGTGCAGGAGGACACCGACAACGAGGATTCGGCGAGGCAGCGGTGGCTGTCGGCGGTTGCCGAAGACTCGCGGACGGAAGCGCGGCATCTCGCCGCCGCCGAGGTCATCGCACATCGTCCGCAGATGCCGGAGGAACATCTCGCCGCAGCCGAAGAACTGGTGCAGATGGGGCTTGCGTGGAAGAACGTCCTCGACGGCGAGTCCTCGTACACACCCATCGATCCCGCGGGCAAGCCGGCCTGAACGAAAACACCCCCGGCCCATCGGGACCGGGGGTGCTTCGTAGCACTACCTAGTGGTGGTGATGACCGTGGCCGTGCGAGTGGCCGTGTCCGTCATCCTCCGAATCGGCCGGCTTGTCGACCACGGCGGTCTCGGTGGTCAGCACCATGCGTGCCACCGATGCGGCGTTGACGACCGCGGAGCGGGTGACCTTGACCGGATCGACGACGCCCTCGGAGATCAGGTCGCCGTATTCCAGCGTCGCGGCGTTGAAGCCCTGTCCTGCAGGCAGTTCCGCGACCTTGTTCACGACGACCGAACCGTCCAGGCCGGCGTTGGTGGCGATCCAGTACAGCGGCGAGGACAGTGCGGCGGCGAACACGCCGACGCCGAGCGCCTCGTCACCCTTGAGCTCCGCGCGGAGCTTGTCGAGGGAGCTGCGGGCCTGCACCAGCGCGGCACCGCCACCGACGACGATGCCCTCCTCGACAGCAGCCTTGGCGGCCGCCACGGCGTCCTCGACGGCTTCCTTGCGCTTCTTGAGGTCGGTCTCGGTGGCCGCACCGACCTTGATCACCGCGACACCGCCGGCGAGCTTCGCCAACCGCTCCTCGAGCTTTTCGCGATCCCAGTCGGAATCGGATGCCTCGATCTCCGAGCGCAATTGCGCCTTGCGGCCGTCGATGGCTTCGGCGGTGCCACCGCCGTCGACGATCACGGTGCTGTCCTTGTCCACGACGACGCGGCGCGCGGTGCCGAGCACCTCGAGGCCGACGTCACGCAGAACCAGACCCACATCGGGGTTGACGACCTGCCCCCCGGTGACGACCGCGAGGTCGTCGAGGAACGCCTTGCGACGATCACCGAAGAACGGCGCCTTCACGGCGACGGCCTTCAGCGTCTTGCGGATCGCGTTGACCACCAGCGTCGAAAGAGCCTCGCCCTCAACGTCTTCGGCAACGATGAGCAGCGGCTTACCTGCTTCGGCGACCTTCTCCAGCAGCGGCAGCAGATCGGGAAGCGAGCTGATCTTCTCACGGTGCAGCAGCACCAGCGCGTCTTCGAGAACCGCTTCCTGCGAATCGAAGTCGGTGACGAAGTAGGCGGAGATGAAGCCCTTGTCGAAGCCGACACCTTCGGTGATCTCGAGCTCGGTGTTCATCGTCGAGGACTCCTCGACGGTGACGACGCCGTCGGTGCCCACCTTGGTCATGGCCTCACCGACCAGCTCGCCGACCAACTCGTCACGCGAGGACACGGTCGCGACCTGAGCGATGGCCTTCTTGTCGGCGACCGGGGTGGCCGCAGCCAGCAGCGCTTCGGAGACAGCGTCGGCGGCCTTGCTGATGCCCGAGCCGAGAGCGATCGGGTTGGCACCGGCGGCCACGTTGCGCAGACCGGCCTTGACCATGGCCTGGGCCAGCACGGTGGCGGTCGTGGTGCCGTCACCGGCGACGTCGTTGGTCTTGGTGGCGACAGACTTGACGAGCTGGGCGCCGAGATTCTCGAACGGATCCTCGAGGTCGATGTCACGGGCGATGGTCACGCCGTCGTTGGTGACCGTGGGGCCTCCGAAAGCCTTGGCGAGCACCACGTGGCGACCGCGCGGGCCCAGCGTCACCTTGACCGCGTCGGCGAGCTTGTCGACGCCGACTTCCATGGCGCGACGCGCGGTTTCGTTGAACTCAATTTGCTTGCTCATAAGTTTCTTTCCCTCAAGGCGGGTATGACGCGCACCGCCCCGGACATCACCCGTCTATGCGGGAACGTCCGGGGCGGAACACGATTCGCTTACTTGGAGACGACAGCCAGCACGTCGCGGGCCGACAGGATCAGGTACTCCTCGCCGTTGTACTTGATCTCGGTGCCGCCGTACTTGCTGTAGATGACCACGTCGCCCTCAGACACGTCCAGAGGAATCCGCTTCTCGCCATCCTCATCCCAGCGGCCGGGGCCAACTGCGACGACGGTGCCTTCCTGCGGCTTCTCCTTGGCGGTGTCGGGGATGACCAGACCGGAAGCGGTCGTGGTCTCGGCCTCGTTGGCCTGTACGAGGATCTTGTCCTCGAGTGGCTTGATGTTGACTGCCACGATTGGAGCCCCTTCACTCAG